>JAUQPE010000014.1 GCA_030550515.1 Thermotogota bacterium
TATGTGGAATATGGAATAAATTCTGAAGTTCCCTTCAAAAGAGAGTTTCCTTCAAAAAATACCCTCAAAAAAACCCCCGGGGGTTTTTACCCTACCGGAGGTTTTAGAATTAGTTAGACTAACGAACTATTTGGTCCCTCCATGTCCAAACTTTTCTTGACGTTTCTTTGTCTTTCGCGCAAAGCTGTTGGGTACGCTCGCATTGCAAACGAGAAGAAGGGAGGGTGGTTCTATGAGGAGAGTTTTCACAGCCTCTTTGATATTCTCGCTGGCAATACTCTTGATTGCTGGAAAGATCGTGGGATACGTCACGGACGAGTACGGTTCACTCACAACCGCTTGTGTGAGGGTGAAGTCCGAAGCATTTCTGAAAACAACCTACACCGATTGGAACGGCAAGTTTGAGATAGAACTTCCCCGAGGCGTTTACGAGCTAGAAGTGTCAAAAGGACCAGAGTACGAGCGAATGACCATCGATCTCAAGGTAGAGAAAGACGATCAGAAGGAAATCTGGGTGGAACTCAAAAGGATCGTTGACTTGCGCAGGATGGGATGGTTTGGAGGAGACGCCCACCTTCACACAACTTACAGTGATGGAAGGCAAGGTGTAGAACAAGTGGTTTTGGCTTGCTCGGCGGTTGGTTTGTCGTGGGCTTTCTTGACCGATCACAACACCGTGATGGGCAAAAACGAGTGGCTTTCCCTCTCGAACAGGGGTATCCTCACCATTTTGGGTCAAGAAGTGACGACCAAGAGAGGACACCTCAACGCGCTCGGGATAAAGGAACTGGTAGAATGGGAACCCGCAGACACGGACGAGGATTTTGAAAGAATCTTTTCTAAAATACGCTCTCAAGGTGGATTGGTGATGATCGCGCATCCGTTCGATCCAAAAAATCCTTTCGAAAAGCTCCACGCTCAAGATTTTGATCTCATCGAAATCTGGAACGGTGGCGCTCCTCCTTTGGTGAGGCGCATGGGAAACGTGGAAGCGGTAGAGTACTGGTATAGTCTGCTGAACAAGGGAAAGAGGATTCCAGGCATCGCTAACAGCGACTGCCACGATGTGTTCAGCTCCTATTCGATGCTTGGGCTTTTGCCCATCGAGACGGTCGTTCAGATGTTGCAGGAGGAAATCGGCGATCAGGAAATGTTAGGGTACATCGTTGAAAACGAAGAATGGATGAGAAAATGGGTACTTTATGGTCTCCTTCCAGGCACGCCTCGAACGTACGTGAGAGTCGAAGAACTCACGCCAGAAAACGTTCTCGAATCCCTCAAGAACGGGAGGAGCTTCATGACCAATGGACCGATCTTGCTCGTGGATGTCAACGGTATGGGACCAGGAGAAGTTGTTCCCGCGTCCGACAGGCTTCAACTGAACATAACTGTCGCGAGCAACGTCCCGGTGAACTCCTTGAGAGTGATCCAGGGAGGAAAAACTGTGTACCTTTTGAACTTTCCGGACAGACACTCTCTGAAGTGCACGCTCGAAGTGGATCCGAAAGACGGTGATTGGCTCATCGTTGAAGTCTCAGGGGAATTTCCAGTCTACGCGCTGACGAACCCAGTTTACCTGAGGTGACATCGATTTTCCGTGCGAGGTACAAAAAGAACAAAGGAAGGGCACATTCCGTGCCCCTCCTTCTTTGGTAGCCCCACGGGGAATCGAACCCCGACCTCCGGACTGAGAATCCGGCGGACTGGCCGTTATCCTATGGGGCCACACACCGAATGTAATTTTAAAACAGGTCTCAGTAAAAATCAAGAGGAAACGGTGAGTTTTTCCCCACCCTTTGTTTCCTTTCAGAAAATGTAGGGATACTTTTCAATTAAGACGAAAAGGACGCTAGTATAATAAGCTTAACACTCTCAACGATTGTGTGGTTCTTCGTCTCCCCTGTTGGGAGACGAGAGGAGGTGGTGCTCTTGCCTTACTCTCTCTCCTCGTTGATCCCTGATAAACATTTCAGGGTCCCCTCTGCTTGTGGCGTTTCAGGGATAATGAACACGTCTGGAGAAAGGTTCAGTGGTGAAGTTGTAGTAACGTCCATGTCGGTGATGAGGGAACGAGGAAACGGTCTTGGAGCGGGTTTTGCAGCGTATGGGATATATCCAGAGTTGAAAGATTACTACTGCTTTCACATGTTGTACGACAGCGCGTACGCCAAGAAAAACACGGAGGAGTACCTCGCCAACCATTACGAAATCGTGGAAAGCGAACCCATACCCACCAGGAAGAACCCAAGGATAAAAGAAGTCCACATTCTCTGGCGCTATTTCCTGAAACCAAAGTTTCCCGAAACGGTCACAGAAGAAGATTTCGTGGTCTCCACGGTGATGTTCATAAACGAAAAAATCGAAGGAGCCTTTGTGATGTCCAGCGGGAAGAACATGGGCGTGTTCAAGGGTGTCGGTTTCCCAGAAGACATAGGGGACTTTTACAGGATCGACGAATACAAGGGATACATCTGGACGGCCCACAACAGGTTCCCCACCAACACCGTTGGATGGTGGGGTGGTGCTCATCCCTTCAGCATTCTGGATTGGACGGTGGTCCACAACGGCGAGATATCCTCCTATGGCGTGAACAAGAGATTCCTGGAGTCGTACGGTTACAAGTGCACCCTCATGACCGACACGGAAGTGATAGCGTACCTGGTGGATCTCTTCATGAGAAGGTTCAAATACAGCCCAGCGATCACCGCAAAGATACTGGCGGCTCCTTTCTGGAAAGACATCGACTCGATGCCAGAAGAGGAGAGGTTACTTTACTCCGCTTTGAGGATGAACTATGGAGGTGCCCTTTTGAACGGGCCCTTCGCGATAATCGTTGCCAACAGGAACATGATGATGGGTTTGAACGACAGGATTAAACTCAGGCCACTCGTTGCGGCGGTGAAAGGAGACTTCCTCTACATAGCCTCGGAGGAAGCGGCCATCAGGATCGTCTGTCCAGACCCAGAGATTGTTTGGGCGCCGAAAGCTGGGGAACCCGTGGTGGGTGTTCTGAGATCTGAGGAGAGCGTGAGCTTGAAGGTGTAGGAGTGATGGGGATGGCAAAGGGTAAGATTCCGCCGGAATTCCTGGTGGAGCGCGACGATTACAAGTGTGTAAGGTGTCTCGCGTGTGTGAGGTTGTGCTCTTATGGGGCGAACTACTACGACGAGAACGCCAAGCGTGTGTACACGGAAAATCGCAAGTGCGTCGGCTGTCACTTCTGTGAAGCGATGTGTCCCACAGAGGCCATCACGGTTATGAGGAATCCTTTCGAGATAAAACCGCTGGCCCATTGGACTTCCGAACACTTGATCGACATCATGAAGCAAGCGGAAACGGGTGGGGTCCTCCTCACCAGTATGGGGAACGACAGGCCGTACTTCAGTTACTTTGACAGGATCGTCTTGAACGCGAGCCAAGTGACAAACCCTTCGATAGATCCCTTGAGAGAGCCCATGGAAGTTAGAACTTATCTGGGTAGGAAGCAGATGAAACTCGACTTGGAAGAAGACGAGGAAGGAAGGGTGCTTCTCAAGACGGAGATCGCGCCGCAGTTGAAACTGGAAGTTCCCGTCATGTTTTCCGCCATGTCTTACGGTTCCATCAGCCTGAACGCCATGCTCTCCCTGGCGGAGGCTGCGAAGACTGTGGGCACTTACTTCAACACGGGAGAAGGTGGACTTCCTAAGGAACTCAAAAGGTACGGAAGCAACATGATAGTCCAGGTCGCGTCTGGTCGTTTCGGGGTGAACGTTGATTATTTGAACGCTGGTTCGGCGGTCGAGATAAAGATCGGTCAAGGGGCGAAACCAGGAATAGGAGGTCACCTACCGGGAGAAAAGGTAACGGAGGCCATCTCGGAGACCAGGATGATACCCGTGGGAACCGATGCGCTCTCACCGGCTCCGCACCACGACATCTACTCCATAGAAGATCTCAGGCAGCTGATCTACGCCATAAAGGAGGCCACTCGTTACGAGAAACCCGTCGGTGTAAAAATCGCGGCGGTTCACAACGTTGCTCCAATCGCGGCTGGAATGGTGAGGGCAGGGGCGGATTACATCGTGATCGATGGGATAAGGGGAGGTACGGGTGCCGCTCCGAAAGTCACCAGAGACCACGTTGGAATCCCGATAGAATTCGCCGTAGCGGTGGTGGATCAAAGGTTGAGGGAGGAAGGCATAAGACACATGGCCTCCGTGGTTGTTGCTGGGGGCATCAGAAACAGCGCTGACGTCATCAAGGCGATAGCTCTGGGAGCCGACGCGGTTTACATAGGTACGGCGGCGCTCGTCGCCCTCGGTTGTCATCTGTGTCAGAGGTGTTACCTCGGGAAGTGCAATTGGGGTATCGCGACGCAGGATCCAAAGCTCACGAAGAGGCTGAATCCAGAGATAGGGGCGAGGAGGTTGGTGAACCTCTTAAGGGCTTGGGAACACGAGATAAAGGAGATACTCGGTGGCATGGGGATAAACGCGATAGAGTCTCTCAGAGGTAACAGGGACATGCTCAGGGGCGTCGGCCTCCACGAGTACGAATTGAAGTTGTTGGGAATAAAACCCGCGGGGGAAGCGTGGTGATCGGCGTGAGGAAGATACTGATCAGAGAGGAGTACTGTATGGGTTGTAAGCTTTGTGAAATCAACTGCGTGGCGGCGCAAGTGGGTACCGAGAACCTCATCAAGATCTTCAGGTACGTTCCCGAACTTCCGGAACCAAAAGTGATCGTGGAAGAACACGATTACATCACCTTCGCGCTCCAATGCAGAAACTGCTACGACGCCTCCTGCCTGAAGGCTTGCATGACCGGTGCCATGCACAGGGATCCAAGAACTGGTGCGATCACCGTGAACGAAGAGAAATGCGTGGGATGTTGGATGTGCGTGATGGTGTGCCCATTCGGCGTGGTGAAGAGGAACGTGAAGAAGAAGAAAGTTGCCTCAAAGTGCGACCTCTGTGCTGAGAGGGGATCTCCCGCTTGCGTGGAAGGATGTCCCAACGAAGCTCTCGTTTTGATCGAGGTGAGAGAATGAGGTACGTGATCGTTGGATCCGGGCCCGCCGGTTTGAGCGCCATCGAGGCCATCAGGGAAGTGGATGGCGAGGGAGAAGTGATCCTGATAACGGCGGAAAAGTTCGTGGGTTATTCGAAACCTTTGATCACCTACCTCTTGGGAGGAAAGGTGACGAAGGAGAACATGTACTACAGGACAGAGGAACGCTTGAGAGAGATCAACGTCGAGGTGAGATCGGCGACCAAGGTGGAGAAAGTGTTGGTGGATGAGCGCGCGGTCGTTACCCACACAGGAGAAAAGGTGGTCTTCGACAAACTCCTGCTCGCCGTCGGGGGAAGACCTTTTGTGCCAAAAATCGAAGGTTTAGACCAGAAAGAGGGGATCTTCACGTTCACCACGTGGGAAGACGAGGAAAGGATCGAAGAGTACGTCAAAAGGCGTGGGATCACCAAAGCGGTCGTTCTGGGTGGTGGGTTGATCGGTCTCAAGACGGCGGAGGCGCTCATGGATCTCGGTGTGAAAGTCACCATCGTGGAGGTAGCGGATAGGATCCTCCCCGTTACTTTCGATAAAAAGGCCTCGGAGATGATCGAACGTGCCCTTGAGACCCTCGGTTGTGAGGTCATAACCAACGACACGGTGGTGGAAGTGAGGGGCAGAAAAGCGATTTCTTCGGTCGTGTTGAAGAGCGGGAAAGAGATCCCTACAGGGCTTCTCGTGATAGCGATTGGGGTGAGACCAAACGTCGAGTTCCTCAAAGGCTCAGGTATAGAAGTGAACAGGGGGATACTGGTCAACGAGAGGATGGAAACGAACGTTGAGGGTATATACGCTGCGGGGGATTGTGCGGAATTTTACGACTTGGTGGATGGCCAAAGGAAGGTCATCGCCATCTGGCCCGTCGCCGTCGCCCAAGGTCGCGTGGCCGGTTACAACATGGCTGGCAGGAACGTGAGATATCCCGGCAGCATCCCCATGAATTCCGTTGAAATCGCGGGCGTTCCAACCGTTTCCGTGGGACATTCCAACGTCGAAGGTGAGGAGTACGAGATTTTCACGTACGAGGATGGGAGGACTTACAAAAAGGTGGTGATCAAGGACAACAAACTTGTGGGAGCCATATTCGTGAACGACATAGATAGGGCTGGGATTTACACGGGTTTGATCCTGCAGAAGCTCGACGCCTCTTCCTTCAAGGAAAAGCTCCTTGCCGAAGATTTTGGGTTAGTTTACCTTCCCAGAGAGTTCAGAAAGAAGATGTTGGAGGGGGAAATGAGGATATGGTTGGAATAGACGCCAAGGGTTGGCACTACAGAGAGCTGAACGAGACGATTTGGAAAGCTGTGGGGGAAGGTGAGAACGAGATAATCGTCGAAAACGTGTGTGGGCAACGTTACATAGGCGCTGGCCTGAAAAGGAAGGTTAAGATACTCCTGAACGGGGTTCCGGGAAACGATTTGGGAGCTTTCATGGACGGGCCGGAGATCGTGGTGTACGGAAACTGTCAGGATGGTGTGGGAAACACCATGAATTCTGGGAAGATCGTCATCCACGGCTGTGCGGGTGACATCTTGGGTTATTCGATGAGGGGAGGTCAGATCTACGTCAAGGGACACGCCGGTTACCGTGTGGGAATTCACATGAAGGCTTACAAAGAGAGGTATCCGGTGATCGTTGTGGGTGGTTTCGTGCGAGATTTCCTGGGAGAATACATGGCGGGTGGACTCATCTTGATACTAGGTCTTGAGAGGGACGAAGATGGTAACGTCACGGGGGATTTCGTGGGGACTGGAATGCACGGTGGGGAGATCTTCGTGAGAGGGCCGGTGGAGGAGCGTAAGCTTGGAAAAGAGGTGAAGATCTTCGAACCAACCATCGACGACATGAACCGCGTAACGCCCTACGTGAAAGAGTTTTGTGACCTGTTCGGCTACAACTTTGAGGAGGTCATGTCGGAAAAGTTTGTGCTGCTGAAACCCTACACGCACAGACCTTACGGTAGGCTTTACGCCTACTAAGACCTAAAAAGTTATATAATGGGAGTGTGAAAGTCGTTGGTTTGGGGGGGTGGAGGGAGTGGAAGGAAAACTGAAGGGAAAGAGAGTCGTCATCGTTGTCGCCCACGAGTTCGAGGACATAGAGCTTTTGTATCCCATACTCAGGTTGAGTGAAGAAGGAGCCGAAGTCTTCGTCGTTCCCGTGGAGGAAGGCCTGCACACGAGGCCCTACATTCCCGGAAAGCCCGTCACCGGACGTTTCGGCCACACGGTTCCCATTCCCGTCATGGCCGAGGGGAAGAGGTACAAGATCAGAAAGCTTGAAGATCTCAATCCGGATGAAGTGGATTGCGTCATCTTTCCTGGAGGTTTTTCCCCGGACGCCCTGCGCTGTCACGAGAAAACTTTGGAGTTCACCAGGGAGTGCCACAAAAGGGGAAAGATCATCGCCGCGATCTGTCACGGTCCTCAGGTTTTGATCTCGGCTGGCCTTGTTAGGGGAAGGAAGGTCACCAGCTACGTCGCCGTGCGGGACGACCTGATCAACGCGGGGGCGGAATTTTTAGACGTGCCCGCGGTTCGAGACGGTAACATCATCACGGGCAGGGTCCCGGACGACCTTCCGGAGTTCTGTCAGGAGATCATAAGGGCTCTCTCCGAGCAACGATGAAACCCTCGTCGCGTGGGGGGGATCCCAGAGAGGGGGACACGTCGTGAAGAGGTGGTTTTTCCTACTCGTTCTCCTCGGGGGGTAGCCGTAAGCTTTGCCGAGCGCTACGCGTATTTTTACGGTAGACCCATTCTACGTCCCAACGAAGAGATCTTTTTCGTCGTCTCCGAGCTGAAAAGTGTCACCCTGACGGTGTGGGAATTGAAGGATGAGGACTTCCTCAAGGCCGTACTCGAAGAGCCGTCACCCGAGAGCGTCGGTTACAGACTGGAACGTCCCGTTCATAGGGGTTATTACACACCCAAGAAGATCCTGGAGGACTTCTCGATAAAGCTGAAAAGACAAGGAACGTATCTTGCGACCTTGACTTACGTTGAAAAGGACAAAGAGATACTTCTGGATAAGGCGCTCTTCGTCGTCACAACTTTGGGTGTGGTCTACTTCTCGGATGGAAACGAGTTGGTATTCTACGTTCTCGACCAGGAAAGAGGCTTCGCCGAAGGCGCGGAGGTGTCGTTCTTCAGGGGTTCGAAGCTTGTAAAGAAAGCCTTCACCGACGAAAGCGGTAAGGTTGTGCTGGATCAACCGTGTGACGTCTTCTACGTGAAATATGGAGAATCGCGGTTCTTGGGTAACGTCTACCTGCCATACCACACCGCCTTCGAAAACGAGAAACTTTTCTTTCTCACCGATAGACCCATTTACAAACCGTCGGACGCCGTCCACTTCAGAGGGCAGCTCTTCAAGGTCAGCGAAGGGTTCTACGAGGCCTTCGGCCAGACCAAGGTTGCCGTCACCATCTTTGACACCAAAAACAACGAAATCCAGAGGTTCTCTTTCGAAATGGATGAACTGGGAGGATTTCACGGTTCCTTCCGCCTGTCGGAGACCGCCCAGCTCGGGATGTACAGGGTACGTGTCGACCATGACGGAAGGGAGTACTTCGAGACGTTCCTTGTGGAGGAGTACAGAAAACCAGAATACAAGATCGAAGTGAGGACGAGCAAAGACACCTACTTGCCCGGGGAAGTCGTCGATTACGAAATCAAGGTGAGTTATTTCAACGAGCAACCTGTGGTGAGGGCGCAGGTAGCCTACTACGTCCACGCCTTGCCAGAATACGAGGAGAGCTATCTGGTGTACAGGGGGATGGGGTTGACGGACGAAAACGGTGCTTTAAGGTTCGGTGTGAAGATCCCGGAAGGATTCGACGGTTTGTACAGGATAGAGGTGACGGCCACCGACGAGAGCCAAAGGCAGATCGAAGAGGTGAAAGAGGTCAAGATACTGGCAGACGACGTGCTGATAAAGCTCGACCAAGAGTTCCTCACCGCCGCCCCGAGGCAGCCCGTCAGCATCGACGTGAAGGTGACGGACCTCTCGGGTAGACCCTTGGACGGCGTGCTCAAGGTGGAGTACGAAAAAGTTGTGGAAGAGGTGAAGGTGACCAACGGGAAGGCGCGGTTCGTCTTTGTTCCCAAAGAGGCTAAAAGTTACAGGTTGGAGTTATCCTTCAGAAGAGCCAAAAAGTACCTCTACGTGTACGCGTACCAGGGAGCCAAAGCCAGCGGTGAGTTCGTGATCCTTCCAGCAACGAGAACGGTAAAGCCAGGTGAGAGACTTCGCGTGCAGGTTCTCGCTCCAGGACGAACGATGGGAGTGTTGGCTCTGGTGTCCGGCAAGATCTACCAGACGTTACCGGTGTCCTTTGTGGGCTTCCTCGAGCTCGACGTACAAGTCCCGCAGGGCGTTTTCGAGAAGAATCTCTTCTTGACCTTCATCGGATACCAAGAGGATAAGCCGATCTCTCGCTTTGAAAAACTCGACGTTGCGCTTTCCACGAACGTGACGAAGATGAAGCTGAGTTTCGACAGGGACCGGTACGAACCGGGGGAGATGGCGCTACTCACGATAGAGGCGGACGTCGATAAGGTCTGTCTGATGCTGGTGGACGAAGCCATCTACGCGCTGACCAGATCGGAACCAATGGATTTGGAGAGTTTCCTGTATCCCTCCTTGGAGTTTCCGGGGGTGATGTTCGAGTTCGCGGATACCTGGAGGTTGTACACTTCGAGGCCTTCCCTGCAATTGCAACTGGCTAGTCTCCCATCGGAGAAGAGCTTCGCCGACTTCAAGAGGACTGCCCTCGCCTCCAAGGTGAACGTCAGGGAGTATTTTCCCGACACCGCCCTTTGGATACCGTCTATCGAACTTTCAAACGGCATCGCGAAGGTGGGCTTTAAGGTTCCGGACAGCATCACGACTTTCAGGGCTACAGCTTACGGCTTTTCGAGACGCAGGTTCGCTCAGTCGGAAGGAAAAGTTGTTGTCTCGAAGGATTTTTACGTGAGACCGCACCTGCCAACGTTTCTGAGGGAAGGTGACCTCGTCCAGCTCTCCGCGACGCTGTTCAACAGGACCGGGAAGGAGCAGAGGGTGGTGATGTGGCAGGAGCTCTCGGACAACTTGCTCTTGTCGAGGGGAACGGAAACCAGGGAATTCCTCATCGGACCAAATTCCTCCCGGATTGAAACCTGGCTCGTGAAGGCGATCCAACCATTTGAAGGAAGTTTGGTCAAGATCCTCGCGATCGGCGAAGAAGGGGACGACGCAGTGTCCTTGACACTTCCTGTGAAGCCGTTCGCCTTCGAAAGACAATTCTACCTTTTGGAATCCATCGATGGCGAGAAGTCCGTAACCCTTCCCAGTGGCTCTTTCGTCTTCGCAAGGCTCAGGGTCTTTAAAGATTTGGTACCCCTCGTGAAGGACAGCGTGGAAAAACTCATCAAGTACCCGTACGGATGCGTCGAGCAGACCAT
The DNA here is from genome assembly GCA_030550515.1 of Thermotogota bacterium. GTDB lineage: Bacteria > Thermotogota > Thermotogae > Thermotogales > Thermotogaceae > JAUQPE01. Next base: position 10,500 of record JAUQPE010000014.1, read on the forward strand.
GAGCAGTTTCTTCCCGGCGGTCGTCGCCGCGAATTTGGGTTTGAAGGTGGAGAATTTGGACGAGATCGTGTGGAAGGGGCTTTTCAAGTTGTACGACTACCAACATCACGACGGGGGTTGGGGATGGTGGAAGTTCGACGAGAGCAACAACTTTATGACCTGTTACGTGATGGAAGGGTTGTACTTCGCTGGAAAAGCAGGGTATGACGTTGCGGAGAGCGTGATAAGGCGTGGGATCGGATACCTCATCGAGCATCCATTCGCCTACGGTTCTTACGTTCTGAACCTCTACGGGGTGGAACACGAAGGTTACGAACCCGAGGATGAGACCGACCTGGTCTTTCTGAGTATGGTATCGAGAGAGCACTTGGAAAAGATTTTGAAGATCGTTACGCAGGAGGATCATCTGGCCTTCTTGAAAGTGAAACCGAAGGATCCCCTCATCTCCGAGGTCCAGCTCAACAATGTGTCGTTCTCAAGGGTGTGAGACCTGGGGAGAGGGTCGCGCTGACCTTCGAGAGTGGTGGCGTCTTCAAGAGGAGAAAGGTAGTCGAAGTGTTGGCGCTTGCCAGCGAGGAGGATTCCGACGGCGACGGGTATCCCGACTCTTTGGAACTGGGCAAGACGGACAGCGAAAGGTTCAGGAAGCGGTTCGTCTGGATCGCCCTGTCCGCCTTCAAAGTCAATCCCAAGTCCTGGGACGAAGCTGAGAGGGACTGTGCGGGTTTCATCAGGTACTGCGCGCGAGAAGCCCTCAAAAAGCACGATACCGCATGGCTTTCGTTCTCCAACTACAAAGGTCCCCTCTGGGAGGACGTGGAGAAGTACAACTATCCGAACGTTCCTCTCGTTGGAACGAGGATTTTCAGGATAAGAGGAGGAAAGTACGGTGGGCCAGAGGATTTTTCGAACTTCGCCGTCGCCAGGATACTCGTTGAGTGTTCGATGAGGCTCGTCACCAAGGACGTCACCAAAGCCCTACCGGGCGACGTAGCGGTCTTCTATCATCCGGAAGATTTCGAGATGCCTTACCACCTGATGATCTACGTAGGAAACCTGAACGCCGCTGATCACGAAGGTTGGTTCGCCTACCACACGGGTCCCCTGGATGGAAAACAAGGCGAGTTGAGGTTTGTCAGGTTTTCAGAGCTCGTCGAATACGACCCATCTTGGGCTCCCATCAGGTTCAACCCGTACTTTCTGGGGTTTTACAGGTTCAGGTTCCTGCAGTGAGGTGCTCGCACTTGACTTTGGGTACGGGAGGGGGTAAAATTGCTGTGAAAACACTGTCGAGCATCGCTTGGTTAACAAAAAAGTAACTTGCACTCCTTTGAAAGATGTGGTATAATACAAAATGTGAACACAATGAAAAGACGACCGCCCGAAAAGGGCGGTTTCGTTTTTTTCAGTTGTTCCAAGGTCTCCGAAAACCTTCCAATTTCACCAAAGTCCAAACCAAGGATCTGTCTTTGAACACGACGTCTTCTATTCTCAACACGGGGAAAGGTCCCATCACGCAGTTGGTGACGAAGCACTCTTCCATTCCCATCAGGTCTTCAAGCCTCAAACACGCTTCCACCACTTCCCAGCCGAGCCTCTCGAGTACCTCCATAACCCCCTCTCTCATCAAACCGGGGAGTAGACCGCACGAAACGGTCGGTGTGAAAACCGTTCTCCCCTTCCTGAAGAAGATGTTCGCGAAGGCGGTTTCGCAGACAAAGCCGTTCTCGTTCAGGAAGAGACAACTATCGAAGCCTTTCCCTTTGGCCTTCTCTTCTTCTTCCAGGTGCGAGAAGATCCTCGACGTCTTGTGGTAGTTCATGGGGTCTTTTGACCACTTCCTAGCCTCGGATACGGCGAGTTCGAGACCTTTTTCGAAGAGTGAGGAACTGTAGCTGACATCTCTTTCCCTGAAGAACAAATTCCCATCACGGAGTTCCACCCTGAACGCTCCGAACGCCCTCTTCACTTGTTTCAGCGAGTTTTTCACGAAGGAATCGAACTCTTCGAACGAGATCTCGAAGGGTATCCCCAGGGAAACCGCGCTCCTTCTCATACGTTCGTAGTGTTTCCGAAGCAGATGGGGTCCCCTCTCGTCGAAGTAGAACGTCTCGAACAGGAAGAACCCCTCACTTGGTCCCCGCAAACTCCATCACCCCAAGGGCTTCAAAGAAGGGTTTACCCTTGTGTATGGTTTCCCACCATTCCTCTTCCTCGTCCGAGTCCCAAACGATCCCTCCGCCCACGTTGAAGTACACCGATCCCTTCTCCCAAACGGCTGTCCTTATCGCGATGTTGAACTCCATGTTCTGATTCCTCGAGACGTAACCGATGGAACCGCAGTACACACCCCTCCTGGACTTCTCCAGTTCCGCTATGACCTTCATGGCACTCAGTTTTGGGGCACCGGTTATGGAACCACCGGGGAAGGTCGCCAACACTATGTCCTTGAAACTCACACCCTCCCGCAGTTGTCCTTTTACGGTGGAAACCAAGTGGAAGACGGAAGAATACTCTTCAACTTCGTACAATTTCTCCACTTCGATGGACTCCGGCACGCAAATCTTCGCCAGATCGTTCCTTTCAAGGTCCACGATCATGAGGAGTTCTGACCTGCACTTCACGTCGTTGAACAACTTCTCCTTGAGCCTTTCGTCTTCAACCTCGTCGCGTCCACGCCTCACGGTGCCTTTTATGGGTCTTGTGACGATCGTGTCACCCCTTTTTCTCAAGAAAAGCTCTGGAGAGGTCGAGACCACCGAAGCGTCACGAAGCGAGAAGAAAGCGTGGTATGACCCGTAGTTTGCCTTGCGAAGTATCCTGTAAAGACCGAGCGGATCTATCGAACCCCTAGCGTGAAACCGCTGGGAGAGGTTCACCTGGTAAACGTCGCCTTCCTCGATGTAGCGTTTCACCTTCGCGACAGCTTGCATGTACTCTTCCTTTTCGAACTCTCCCCACCACTCGCTCACAACCGGCTCATCGAACTCGCAGTTGGAACAGCCGGATCTCAAAAGTGAGGACAGTTCTTTCTCCAACCACGAAAAAGAAGAGACCAGAACGGTCTGTTTTTTCAAGCGATCGACTATCAGGAAATCTTCGAAATAGCCGAAGAAGGCCTTCGGCAGCGCCGTCTCGCCGTCTTCCCTCTCTATACCCATCAGCTCTTCTCCGAAGTCGTAAGAGAGATAACCCACCAACCCTCCGTTGAACACCAAAGGTGAGTCCTCCTTCGCCTTCGAGATGACCTTCGAGAGTTCCTCCAGGTATTCCACGGGATTGTCTCCCTCTCCACACACGAAGATGTCCTTCGGTTCGAAGAAGACGAAGGAGTACCTACCGTATCTCTCGTGGAAGAGGTTGCTCTCGAGGAGGGCGCGAGCTTTATCCCTAGTTCGGCAGAAGACGCAAAACGGTTCGATCTCTTCGTGGAACACCTCCACCCGCACGCGAAATCACTCCTTCAGGAAGTTTTCCAACATCTTCAACCCACACTCCGTGGCGATCGATTCCGGGTGGAACTGAACACCTTCTATCTTGTATTTTTTGTGCCTTATCCCCATGATCTCGCCTTCTTTCGTTACAGCCGTGACCTCAAGCTGAGTTTCGTCAACGTCGTCTATCACGAGGGAGTGGTACCTCACAACGTGGAGAGGGTTCTTCAGGCCACGGAAGAGGCCTCTTTCGTCGTGGAACACCGTGTCCACTATACCGTGCATGGGTCTTCTCGCCTTTTTCAGCTTGCAACCGAAGAAGACACCTATCGCCTGGTGTCCCAGGCACACCCCAAGGATCTTCTTCCTATCCTTGAAGGCGTCTATGAGTTCGAACAGTATCTCGTCGTCCGTGGGTCTTCCCGGTCCCGGGGAAAGGACTATAACCGCAGGGTTCAATCCTTCCACGAACTCAACGCTCACTTTGTCCCTGTTGACGACAAGGGTCTTCCTTTTGAGCCTCAGGAAGTAGTTGTACAGGTTGTACGTGAAGGAGTCGAAGTTATCCACTATGAGTACGTCAATCATACCTTGGCTTTTCCACCACAGGATAGAAGATGCACATGGGAAGGCCGTACTCGTCGTACTCGGGCTCCTCCGGGATAGAGCGGAGCTTGAAAGTCTGAGAAATCGCGAGCACGCACGCGTCGATCAAATCGTGGATGGGCACCTTCGTCACTTCGTGGAACTTCAGGATCTTCTCCCTTGAGTTCTTCAGATACCTCTCCAGGATCTCCAACCTCACCCTCACGCCGTCCACCGTGTGTTTGGAAGGCAAGGGGCCCTTTTTCAAGAAAAGAAAGCATATCTCCGGGTGCGATTCTTTAACGGTTTCGATGTATTCCCTCTTCCTCCTCAGAAGCCGATCCACTTCCCTCACCTTCGTCACCAAGTTCCAGAACTGCCTTGAAAACCCTTTCCCTTGGATCTTCCTGTTCACCCTCAACGCCCTTTCGTAGTTCCGCTGGTAAACGGCATCCCTACAGGGCACGGGAAAGACCGTGCTCGCCCTCTTCGAGAGGATCTTTCGAGCGATGGCATCGCATTTCCTCTCCTTGTCTTTTGGAAGACCGATCGGCACGTCGACGAGGGTGGGGAAGGGATGGGGTCTAAAGGTGCTCGAAAGCTCGAAAAATACCCTCCTCCCATCCGTCAAGCAGAAGACCCATCCTCCGCGCGTGATGTCGACACCGACGTACATCACGTGAAATCCCCTCTCGCACCGTGTCTCCAACAATATGATAGCAGAACGGGAAGGTCGTGTGTTGGATTTCGAAAGGACGGTAAATTGGTTTAATTTCATGATAAAATTTGAAAAAAGTTGAGCCTTTTGGAGGTGCAATCATGAAGAGTAGGGAAGAAATCTGCGTCGTCCTGAGCGGGGCAGCTGGGCAAGGCATACAGACGGTCGAGGAGATACTCGCCCGGGTGGTCAAAGACTCGGACCTCTACGTTTTCGCCACGAAGGAGTACATGTCGCGCGTGCGAGGTGGGAACAACTCCACAACGCTCAGGATATCCTGCAGACCCGTCTACGCGAACGTCGATCGGGTGGATCTGCTGGTTGTACTGAACGAGGGCGCGGTGGACAGGCTCAGATGGAGGATGGACGAGTCAACGATCGTACTCGGCGAGGAGAGATTCGTGAAAGACGAGCCGAACCATGTCGTCGTCGATTTTTCGAAGATAGCGGAAGGATTCGGCAATCGCATCTACGCCAACTCGGTGGCCACGGGCGTGTTGGCCGGAATCATGGATTTGAGCGTCGACGCTCTGAGGAAAAACATAGAGGAACACTTTTCCAACAAATCTAAGGAGGTGAGGGAGGCGAACGTCGCCGCCGCCTTGAAAGGTTACGACGTGGGAAAGTCACTCGGTTTGAGCTTTGAACTGAGAAGATGCGAGGAGGTCAAGAGGAAACGCCTGCTCAGTGGTTCGAAAGCGGTCGCGCTCGGCGCGATTGCTGGTGGATGCAACTTCGTTTCCTCGTACCCCATGTCGCCTTCCACGACCGTCTTCACGGAACTTGCCAAGCTGGCTAGGAATCACGGTTTGTTGGTCGAACAAGCCGAGGACGAGATCGCCGCGGCGAACATGGTGATCGCGGCTTGGTACGCAGGAGCGCGGGGTTTGGTGACCACGTCCGGTGGGGGGTTCGCGCTCATGTGCGAAGCGATCAGTTTGGCTGGTATGATCGAAACGCCCATCGTGGTGCACTTGGGTCAGAGACCCGGTCCGGCGACTGGTTTGCCCACGAGGACAGAACAGGCTGATTTGAACCTCGTGTTGTACGCCGGGCACGGGGAGTTCCCTCGTGTCGTTTTCGCACCTGGTAGCGTGGAGGAGGCTTACGAGTTAACCGCAAGAGCCTTCAACGTCGCCGACAAGTTTCAAATTCCCGTCTTCGTCCTGACGGATCAGTACCTCCTCGATTCTTATTACCTCGTGGACGACTTGCCGCAGGTTCCCGTTGAAAGGTACGTCGTCAAGACGGATCCGAATTACAGGCGGTACGAGATCACCGAAGACGGTATCTCTCCAAGGGGGATACCGGGTTACGGCGATGGTTTGGTGCGGGTGGACAGCGACGAGCACGACGAGTTCGGCCACATCACCGAGAGCGCTCAGGTGAGGAAGGCGATGGTGGAGAAGCGTCTCAGGAAGATGAAAAAGATCGTTGAAGAGTCGTTATTTCCCAAGTTCTTCGGAAGGGAGGATTACGAGGTTTTGGTGGTGAGTTGGGGATCCACCTTCTTGATCGTCCGGGAGGCTTTGGAACGGCTCGGGAACGAAAGAATCGCACACCTACACTTTTCGCAAGTCTACCCCCTCCGTCCCGAGGTGAAGGAATACTTCGAAAAGGCCAAGAAGATCATCTTCGTGGAGCAGAACGCCACGGGTCAATTCGCGAATTTGGTGAAGCAAAATTTCTGCGTCGACAAGTTCGAAAAGATCCTCAAATACGACGGCTTCCCTTATTCTGTGGAACAGATCTCGAGGGCAATCGAAGAGAGACTGGAGGTGATGTGAATGTTCCAGCCAAGCGACTACGATGTTCCCAACGCCGACATTGCGTGGTGCCCGGGGTGCGGTAACTTCGGTATCATGAAGGCTTTGAAGATCGCGCTCGCACAACTTGGATTGCCGCCACAGAAAGTGGTGATCGTCTCCGGAATAGGACAAGCCGCGAAGATGCCTCAGTACGTGAAAGCGCACATGTTCAACGGCTTGCACGGAAGGTCGCTCCCGGCGGCCGTGGCGATAAAGATGGTCAACCCCGACCTTGTGGTGATCGCTGAAAGCGGTGATGGATGTACCTACGGAGAGGGAGGAAATCACTTCATCCACACCATCCGTAGAAACCCAGACATCACGAACATCGTCCACAACAACCAAATATACGGCTTGACGAAAGGACAAGCCTCCCCAACCACCATGAGAGGTCAGGTAACCACGCTTCAGATAGACGGCGTTATCGTCGACCCGTTCAACCCTATCGCGGTGGCAGTTGCCCTCGATGCGTCCTTCGTGGCTCGGACTTTCTCGGGCTACCTCGATTTAACGGTGGAGATCTTCAAACAGGCAATCCAACACAAGGGATACGCGTTGGTCGACGTGTTCCAACCGTGCGTCACCTTCAACAAGGTGAACACCTACGAGTGGTACAGGGAGAACACCTACATCTTGCCGAGCGATTACGATCCGACTGACAGGATGGAAGCGTTCAAGGTAGCGATGGACACGAAAAAGTTCGCCCTCGGTGTGATATACAAGAACCCGAACAAACCCGTCTTTGAAGAGCAGTTGGTTGCCTACAAGAACGACAGGACACCCGTCGCCTACAGGGGGTTGACGCCATGAGGAAACTACCCGACGTCATCTTGAAAGACGAAGACGGTCGGGACTTCCCGCTGACGAACCTGCTGGGAAACTATTGGGTCGTGTACCTCTACCCGAAGGCTGGAACGCAGGGTTGCACCCTGGAGGCTGTGGAATTCAACGAACTCTTCGAAGAGTTCGGTGGATTCATCGTGGCGGTTTCACCGGACAACCCTGAGAAGATCGCCTCGTTCAAGAAAAAACACGGTCTCAAATTCAAGTTGTTATCGGATACCAAGAAAGAACTGGCGAGTGGTTTGAGCGCGGTGAAGGACGGCAAATTGGTGAGATCGACGTTCATCGTCGATCCTTGGGGAAGGATCAGGAAGGAATGGTACGACGTGAAAGTGCTGGGCCACGCCAAACGAGTGCTCGATGACTTCAAAAAGATCGTCGAAGAAGACCTCCGGGTGAACCCCCTCATCTTGGAGAGGAGGGCCTTCCGAGGGTTGAGGCCGGATCCCATCGAAGACGAAAAACTCTTGAGACTTGTCGAAGCGGCCCACCTTGCCCCTTCCTGTTCGAACAACCAACCCTGGAGGTTTCTCGTGGTGAGGAGTAAGGAAGGTTTGGAAAAGTTGCATGCGACCCTCTCGGGAGGAAACTACTGGGCCAAGCACGCGCCCGCAGTCATCCTGGTCTACACGAAGGACGAGCTGGATTGCCAACTGGACGATAACAGGAACTACGCCTTGTTCGACACGGGCATTGCCGTGGGTTTTTTGCTCATCCAGGCAACGCAGATGGGTTTGGTGGCGCATCCGATAGCGGGATACGATCCCATCAGGCTGAAGGAGTTGTTCGGCATCGACGGCAACGTTATAACGCTGATCGCTGTCGGCAAATGGGGAAAGTTTGACCATTTGAGCGAAAAGCACCTCGAAGCGGAGAGAAGACCTAGGTTAAGGAGGGATCTATCGCAAATCGTGAAGATGGTGTAGGCAACGTTTTTGGACTATCACGGAGAAAACAAAAGAAAAAAGGCCATTTTCTCCTCCAATAAGTCCTAAAAAGCGAAAATAGGAGAATTTGGTGGAAAAATTACCCTCGCGTTGTTTTGAAATCGGACACTTTTTCGTTATATTATCGTCATGAAACCGGTCACAGAAAAAGGGGCGTCGCAGTTGAAACTCACCATCTCATACATGGGGTGTCGAGGAGATCTTCTACGAAAGACCGGACATAGAACCATCTCAGGACTCGGACACAGAACCATCTCAGGACTCGAACACAGAACCATATCCGGTCTCGGATTGAGGAACTGAATAACAATCTTCCTATAGGAGGGGGCGATAACTGTGAAGAGAGGGCTTTTCTTCCTTGTGTTTTTGTTGTTGGTTTTCTTACTTGCGTGTTCTTCCCGTCCTGCTTCTTCCGAGACAACCATCGTAGTCCACTACCACAGGTTCGATGGGAATTACGAAGGTTGGAACCTCTGGATCTGGCCAGTGGAGCCAATTCGTGGGGAAGGCAAAGCTTATCAGTTCACAGATTTGGACGATTTCGGGGCGAAGGCGACGGTCGTTCTGCCGATGAAGCTCACGAAGGTGGGCATCATCGTGAGGCTGAGGGAATGGGAGGCAAAAGACGTGGATAAGGACAGGTTCATCGACATAAAAGACGGAAAAGCGGAAGTGTGGATAATACAGGGTGTCGAGGAGATCTTCTACGAAAGACCGAACATAGGACCATCTCAGGACTCGGACATAGAACCATCTCAGGACTCGGACACAGAACCATATCCGGTCTCGGATTGAGGAACTGAATAACAATCTTCCTATAGGAGGGGACGATAACTGTGAAGAGAGGGCTTTTCTTCCTTGTGTTTTTGTTGTTGGTTTTCTTACTTGCGTATTCTTGCCGTCCTGCTTCTTCCGAGACAACCATCGTGGTCCACTACCACAGGTTCGATGGGAATTACGAAGGTTGGAACCTCTGGATCTGGCCAGTCGAACCGATCTCCCAAGAAGGCAAGGCCTATCAGTTCACCGAGAAAGACGATTTCGGGGTGAAGGCGACGGTCGTTCTGCCGATGAAGCTCACGAAGGTGGGCATCATCGTGAGGCGGGGGGAATGGGCGGCAAAAGACGTGGCGAAAGACAGGTTCATCAACATAAAAGACGGAAAAGCGGAAGTGTGGATAATACAGGGTGTCGAGGAGATCTTCTACGAAAGACCGAAGATAGGAGAGTACAC
>JAUQPE010000005.1 GCA_030550515.1 Thermotogota bacterium
GGTGAAGGAGAGCTCATCCAAATAGAACCGTGGGGGAGGAATTGTCTACGTTTCAGGTCAACCAAAAGGGGATGGATAGAGGACCAAGATTGGACTCTTCTACCCCAGCAAGACGTCGACGTGGATATGAAAATTGAAGGAGAAAAAGCAATCGTTAGAAATGAGAATCTAGTTGCGGAGATAACCAGAGATGGAAGGGTACGATATTTCTCAAGAGAAGGAAAGATCCTCCTGGAAGAACTGTGGATCGACCACCGAGTAGGTAACGCCTCCGTCTTGAAAGCCAGAAACTACAAACCGCTGAGTGGTGAGTTGTTTGAGGTGGAACTTTATTTCAAGGCGTTCGATGATGAAAAATTCTACGGAATGGGACAGTATGCAAATGGTTTCCTCAACTTGAAGGGATGCGTGTTGGAACTCGCTCAAAAAAACACACAGATCAGCGTACCCTTTCTGCTGTCGAACAAAGGTTACGGTTTCCTCTGGAACAATCCTTCGGTTGGGAGAGCTGAACTCGCCAGAAATCACACCTGCTGGGTTGCTAAAGCGACGAAGCAGGTAGATTACCTGGTGATCCATGGTAAGAACCCGAAAGAGATCCTCCAGAGGTATATGGAGATAACGGGAAAACCTTCGCCAATTCCCGAATGGGCCCTCGGTTTGTGGCAGTGCAAGCTGAGGTACAGAAGTCAAGAAGAACTACTTGAGGTAGCGCGCGAGTACAAAAGAAGAGGAATTCCTCTCTCCGTGATAGTGATAGACTTCTTCCATTGGCCTCGCCAAGGCGATTGGAGGTTCGATGAAAAATTCTGGCCTGATCCCAAGGGCATGGTTGAAGAGTTGGAGAGGATGGGAATAAAACTTTTGGTTTCATTCTGGCCCACCGTTGAGATAACGAGTGAAAACTACAAAGAGATGGTGGAGAGAAACCTCCTGGTGAGGACAGAAACGGGAGTTCCCACGATTTTCACTTTTAGGGGTATCACTACCTACGTGGATTTCACGAATCCAGAAGCGAGAAAATACGTTTGGGAGAAAGTTAAGAACAACTACTACAGATACGGAGTAAAGATGTTCTGGTTGGATGAAGCCGAACCTGAACTCGGCGCACAGGGTTTCCACTACGAGAACGCCTCGCCGTACTTCTATGAAAACCTTCGCTATCACATAGGTAACGGTCTCGAAGTGAGCAACATCTATCCTTTCTTCTACGCCAAAGCCTTCTACGATGGTCTAAGAGGAGAGGGAGAAGAAGAGGTTGTGAACCTCATCCGTTGTGCTTGGATTGGAAGTCAAAGACTCGGTGTTGTTGTCTGGTCAGGAGATATACCTTCCACCTTTGAGTCCTTGAGAAGGCAAGTTAAAGCAGGCTTGAACGTTTCACTGGCTGGTATCTTCTGGTGGACAACCGACATAGGCGGGTTCTACGGGGGGAATCCAGAAGATCCAACTTTCAGAGAACTACTGGTTAGGTGGTTCCAATTTGGTGTCTTCTGTCCAATATTCAGATTGCATGGGTTCAGGTTACCTTACCCGGAAGATGCCAACACCTGCCCTCCTGAGGAGCTCACGGGAGGTCCAAACGAGATATGGTCCTATGGAGAGGAAGTTTACACGATTCTGAGGGATCTGGTTTTTCTACGCGAGAAGATGAAACCCTACATTGTGGAACAGATGAAGGTCTCGATAGAACAAGGAATACCCCTCATGAGGCCTCTCTTTGTTGACTTTCCAGAGGACGGAAACGCATACGAGGTGGAAGACGAATACATGTTCGGCTCGAAGGTCCTCGTGGCTCCCGTGTTAGAAGAGGGCGCAAGGTCCAGAAGGGTGTACCTACCAGCGGGAGCAAAGTGGAAAGAGAGACACACTGGAAGGACGTTCGAAGGTGGACGTTGGATAGAAACGGAAGCACCTCTCAACGTCATACCTATCTTCTTCAGAGGTGCCGAAGATCTTTTCTAACCCTTTAGAAAGAATATGTTCACATAAATTGGAAAGTGTTCTTCCAAAATTGACTCAATTGTATGTACCATATATGATATAATGAATTGGTGAATTATGAATTAGTGTACAGGGACACCTTCGGTCATCCCCCCGATCTCACGAATCCACCACCAGGCTGCCGGTTCCATCCGAGGTGTCCCTACGTCAAAGAGGAATGTTTATCGGAAAATCCTCCCGTTTTGGAGGTAGGTCCAAAACATTATGTGAAGTGTTGGCTGTTCGGTTGAACAGGTGCTTTTCCCAAAAACCAGTGCTTCGTACATACAACAAGGATTTTGCCTCTAGACTAGTGTTTTAACGAACTTTCTTCTGCCGCGATCCTTCGAGGAGGGTTTTGTATGAGCGAGGTCTTAAGCGTTCACAAGAGCCCATACGCAAAACTGAAAACAGTACCAGTGGAATCCGTGAAAGTGAGAGGCTTCATGGGAAGTTACCTCGAAAGACTCGTTGAAGTCACGCTTCCAACTCAGTACGAACTGTTGGAAAAAACAGGGCGGATAGATAACTTCAGGATCGCCGCAGGAAAGATGGAAGGAGATTACAAAACTTACTTTCCCTTCGACGACACGGATGCTTACAAGTGGATAGAGGCGGTCTCGTTCGCTTTGGCAACGAAGAAGGTACCCAACTTGAAAAAAACGATGGATGCGGTGATATTGGAGATAAAAGACGCGCAGGATGAAGACGGTTATCTCAACACGTACCTCTCTGGAAAGAGAAAAGGTGAGATGGATGGTGATAATTCTCATGGTTGCCTCGACACTCTTCGCAAGAGAGATCGTGGTTGATCTTTCGAAGACACTTGGGCTTTTGTCGTATGGCGCAGTTGGGTCTCACTACGCCCTTTCGGAGCCGGACGTCCCAAGTTTGGTGTCCCTCGTTCCGATCAGGGTGAAGACCGTGAACCAAAAAGCCCCCGATGGTCTACAACACCCCGGTGCCGACGCCCTCA
>JAUQPE010000004.1 GCA_030550515.1 Thermotogota bacterium
GGAAAGCCGTACGGGGAGATAAACGAGTATCACAGAACGCTCGACGTCACACCTTTCTGCGACGGAAAGAACCATTGCGTGGAAATTCAGGTGGTACCGAGGGGACTCTTCGGAAAACCTCAGGAACCGATCTTCTCAGAAGCGAACCTGATCATCGTGGACGAGGAGATCGCCGAAATCGTTCGAACGCTCGAATTAGTGCTCAAGACCGCAGAAGCATTGAACAACGAATACGTGTTCAAGGAACTTCTGGACGTCGCCGAAGAATTCCTCTCGAGCGTGTGGACGCCAAGGGAGACAAGCGTGTACGGAAGGGCTATCCAAGAGGATCCTGCTATGTTCGGTGAAGTGACGAGCGTGTGGAAAGTGCCGGAGTTGGAGGAATTCGAAGGTATAGAGATGCCCTCAGAACACAGAGAAAAGCTCTTGGAAGCTTTCGAAACCTTCAAGACAAAGCTCAAAAAGTTGAGAGAGAAGCATGAACCATCTGGCAGCGTCCACTTGGTCGGTCACTCGCACATAGACTACGCGTGGCTCTGGCCGGTGGAAGAGACCAAGAGGAAGATCTTGAGGACGTTCGCAAACGCTGTCACCCTCTCCAAGCTGTACCCTGAGTTTGTCTACACCCAGTCGTCCGCCCAGATGTATCAAGATTTGAAAGAAAGCCAACCTTGGTTGTTCGAGGAGATAAAGACCCTCGTGGAGGAAGGAAAGTGGGAACCCATCGGTGGTATGTGGGTGGAGTCGGACTGCAATATACCTTCTCTGGAGTCCCTGATCAGGCAGTTCTACTACGGCCAAAAATTCTTCGAAAGGGAGTTTGGGAAAAAGAGTAAGGTGTGCTGGCTACCCGACGTGTTCGGTTTTCCGTGGACTTTGCCACAGATCTTAAAGCAGGCCGGCATAGAGTTTTTCGTGACGACGAAACTCAACTGGAACGACACGAACGAATTCCCTTACGATCTCTGCAGGTGGCGCGGGATAGATGGGACGGAGGTTTTGTACTTCAGCTTCAACAACCCGCGCGGTGGATACAACGGAAACGTCGAGCCCGATACTATCTACAGGACGTGGCAAAACTTCAGACAAAAAGATCTGTGCGACAAGGTACTCCTCACGTTCGGGTATGGCGACGGCGGTGGAGGCCCCACTGCGGACATGGTTGAAAATTACAGGATACTGAGGGAGATGCCCGGCTTGCCGAAACTCGAGATGGGACCGGTGGAAAAATTCTTCGAAACGTTGAAGGTAGAAAAGGAACTGCCCGTTTGGGATGGAGAACTGTACCTGGAGTGCCACAGGGGGACCTACACTTCCCAGTCCAGGACGAAGAAGCTTCACAAAGAGGCGGAGGATGCTCTCTATTTCGCTGAATTTCTCTCCGTCTTCTCGGAAGAGGACTTTTCCGAGGAACTAGACGAGTTGTGGAAGGCGCTCTTGAGAAACGAATTCCACGACATCCTGCCGGGATCCTCCATAAGAGAGGTGCACGAAGAGGCCGAAAACGAGCTACTGCAAGTCAAGAAAAGGGCCTGGGGGATCGCGGAGGAAGTGTTGAGATCGCTCACGAGCGAAGAAAGTGTCCTGTCAGTTCTCAACTTGTCCTCTTTCGAAAAGAAGTTGGTCTTTCAGATGGACAAAGGTTTGAAACTGTCCTTTCGGGGAAAGGAATTCCTCGCGCAGAGGACTCACGATGGGAAATACGTGTACCTCTTGGATGAGGAGATAGCGCCTTTTTCGAAGGTCGAGTTGGAGGTAACAGGAGAGGTGGATCAACCCCTTGAAAATCGAGAGGATTTGCGCCTGGAGAACGAATTCTTGGTGGTTGAGGTGAACGAAGATGGAACCTTCCAAGTGTACGATAAAGAGATGGAAAGGTACGCCTTCAAAAACCCCGCGAACGTGCTGAAACTACACAAAAACGTTCCGGCTTATTGGGACAACTGGGATATCGCGGACGGGGTGGAGAAAACTGGTTTCACGCTGGTGGCTTCAAGCGCAAAAAAGATCGAAACCGGTCCAGTGAGAGAGGTGGTTGAGGTCGTCTACGAGGCGGAGGGAAGCAAGATAGTCCAACGCTACGTTCTCTACAGGAGCTCTCGCAGGATAGACATCGAAACGGAAGTCGACTGGCACACCAGACGAGCACTCTTGAGGGCGTACTTTCCCGTGAACGTCCTGACTCGAAAGGCCAGATTCGACATCTCCGGTGGTTTTGTGGAGAGACCCACACACAGGAACACGAGCTACGAAAAAGCACGTTTCGAGGTACCAGCTCACAGGTGGGCCGATCTTTCCCAAGCTGATTTCGGCGTGGCCATTCTCAACGACGGAAGATACGGCTACAGCGTCCACGAAAACGTGATAGCCGTTTCGTTGATCAAGGCCGGTGTTTACCCGGATTTCTTCGCCGACGAGGGTCTTCACAAGTTCACCTACTCCGTCTACGTGCATCCCGGGGATGAATTGAGGAACGTTGTGAGAGAGGCTGAAGAGCTCAACAAACCCCTCATAGTGCGGTTGGGAAGACTTGACCTGCCCGGAGAAATCCTGAAGGTCACACCGCACGTCTTCAAAGTCACCTCCTTTAGAAAAGACTCGATAGGGCGTGTCGTGTTGAGAATGGTCGAGGTTCTTGGAACCTCCGGTAAGTTGAGCGTAACGATCCCTTGGCTGAAAGGCAAGGTGTTTTCAAGCGAAGTGCTCGAGGAGAAGATGGAAGAGATCTCTTTTCCCTTGGATTTCTCACCCTTCAAGATCTTCACGTTCGTCATCTCATAAGCTTTTTCACTCAAAACGGTGAGCGTTAGGCTCACCGTTTTGGTTTTTCCTCTCTTTTTTCGTTTCCTCTAATTAACGTGTTGTAAATCAAGTCAAAAAGCCACTTAAGAGAAAATTTTAGGTTATGTTTCCAAATCTTCCAGAAAAGTTCTTAATTTTTCTCAAAAGTGTGCTATATTTAAGGTGGTAAAGGTTGAAGAGGAAGATCGAAAGGAGGAGGTGAAACTATGGTGTTGTTCATACCGCCAGAAGTTGTCAGGATGATCCACGAGGAGAGGGTGAAAGAGGCACTGGAAAACCTCAAAGCCGTGAAACTCGAGAAGGAACTCCAACAGGTCAAATTAGCTTCTGCCCCTTCCAGCTCCAGAAGGAGAGCCACCAAGAAAGAGTCCGTCGGCGTCTGAGAAAGCTTTTCCAACTACTTCCAATCCTTCCATTCAGATTTCCAGCGATCCCTCCCCTCTTTCCTCAACACCCCGCCTTTCTAGACTTTTGTTTTCCTCCAGAAGCCTCTTTTAGTCCAAAATCGATGACTGAGTAAAGAAAAAGGAAGACAACCAGCCGATTTGTGGTTTGTAATGAAAATATTTTCACAATACAATTGAAAAAGAGTTCCAGAAAAAGCGAGAAAAGAGGTGGGCGTATGAGATTCGGTTACTTCGACGATGAAAACAGGGAATACGTGATCGTCACTCCCAGAACCCCTTATCCCTGGATAAACTACCTCGGGACCGAGGACTTCTTCTCTCTTATCTCTCAAACGGCGGGGGGATACTGTTTCTACAGGGATGCACGCCTCAGGAGGATCATCAGGTACAGGTACAACAACGTTCCAACCGATGCCGGCGGTAGGTATTTCTACATCAGAGAAGAGGATGGGGATTTTTGGTCACCCACCTGGATGCCTGTGAAGAGGGAACTGTCCTTTTTCGAGTGCAGACATGGCCTTGGATACACGAAAATCACGGGAGAAAGAAATGGGTTGAGAGCCAGCATCCTGTTCTTTGTGCCACTTCGCTTCACAGGAGAAGTGCACCACCTGAAGCTGGAAAACAGAACCCCCGTCAAGAGGAAGATCACCCTCTTCTCCTTTGTGGAATTCTGTTTGTGGAACGCCCTCGACGATATGACTAACTTCCAGAGGAATTTCAGCACGGGTGAAGTGGAAGTGGAAGGATCTGTGATATACCACAAGACGGAGTACAGGGAGAGGCGAAACCATTACGCCTTTTATTCTGTGAACCATCCCGTGGATGGTTTCGACACCGACAGAGAATCTTTCATCGGCTTGTACAACGGTTTCGAGGCACCGCAAGTGGTGGTAGAGGGGAAGTCCAGAAACTCCATCGCGAGCGGTTGGTCTCCCATCGCCTCACACTCCATAGTCGTGGAATTGGAACCTCTCGAAGAGAAGGATTTCATCTTCATCCTCGGTTACGTGGAGAATCCCGAGGAAGAGAAGTGGGAACGCCCCGGTGTGATAAACAAGAAACGCGCCAAGGAGATGATCGCAAAGTTCCAAAGCGGTGAAGACGTGGAACGCGCTTTAAAGGAGCTCAAAGAGTACTGGGACCACCTTCTGAGCGGGTTCCAAGTTCAAACGCACGATGAGAAGTTGAACCGCATGGTGAACGTGTGGAACCAGTACCAGTGCATGGTCACTTTCAACATCGCAAGAAGCGCCTCCTACTTCGAATCGGGTATCAGCAGGGGAATCGGTTTCAGGGATTCCAACCAAGACATATTGGGTTTCGTCCACATGATACCGGAAAAGGCCAGACAGCGAATACTGGATCTCGCCTCCATCCAGTTCGAAGATGGCAGCACTTATCACCAATTCCAGCCCCTCACGAAGAGAGGAAACAACGAGATAGGTGGTGGCTTCAACGACGATCCGCTCTGGCTCATCCTTTCCACGAGTGCCTACATAAAAGAAACCGGGGATTGGACCATATTGGACGAGGAAGTCCCCTTCGACAACAACCCCAACAGGAAAGCCCCGTTGTTCGAACACCTGAGGAGGTCCTTCTACTTCACCGTGAACAACCTTGGACCACACGGCCTTCCGCTCATAGGAAGAGCGGACTGGAACGATTGTTTGAACCTGAACTGTTTCTCCAAAAATCCAGATGAATCCTTCCAGACCACACAGAACGCACTCGACGGGAGGGTCGCAGAATCGGTCTTCATAGCGGGCCTCTTCGTCCTGGCGGGTAAGGAGTTCGTCGAGATCTGTAAGAGACGTGGATTGATCGAAGAAGCGAAAGAAGCTGAGAAACACGTGAACAAGATGATCGAGACTGCCTTGAAGTACGGTTGGGACGGTGAGTGGTTCCTCAGGGCGTACGATGCGTTCGGAAGGAAAGTGGGAAGCAAGGAGTGCGAGGAGGGCAAGATCTTCATAGAACCCCAAGGCATGTGCGTGATGGCGGGGATAGGCGTGAAAGAAGGTTACGCCGAGAAGGCCTTGGATTCGGTCAAGAAGTACCTCGAGACGCCCTTTGGATTAGTTCTACAACAGCCCGCCTACAGCAGGTACTACATAGAACTTGGAGAGATTTCCAGTTACCCGCCAGGATACAAGGAGAACGCCGGTATCTTCTGTCACAACAATCCCTGGGTAGCCATCGCGGAGACCGTGATAGGAAGGGGAGATCGTGCGTTCGAGATATACAGGAAGATCACGCCCGCGTATCTGGAAGAGATAAGTGAAATCCACAGAACGGAACCGTACGTCTACGCCCAGATGGTGGCGGGGAAAGACGCGCCGAGGCATGGTGAGGCCAAGAACTCTTGGCTCACCGGAACGGCCGCCTGGAGTTTCGTCGCCATCACCCAGTACATACTGGGAATCAGACCAAACTACGATGGCCTCGAGGTAGATCCTTGCATCCCGAAAGACTGGGAAGGGTACAGGGTCGTGAGGAAGTTCAGGGGAGCGATTTACGAGATAGTGGTGAAAAACCCAAACCACGTTTCCAAAGGCGTTAAAGAGATCTGGGTCGATGGGAAGCGGATCGAGGGGAAAATCTTGCCCGTTTTCGGGGATGGAAAGGTCCACAGGGTTGATGTTATAATGGGATGAGAACCCTACGAACCCTATCCCTTCTTTGTTGATAGACTC
Source organism: Thermotogota bacterium (assembly GCA_030550515.1). GTDB lineage: Bacteria > Thermotogota > Thermotogae > Thermotogales > Thermotogaceae > JAUQPE01. Next base: position 5,906 of record JAUQPE010000004.1, read on the forward strand.
CAAGGTTGGGGCTATCCTTCGATAGCCCCCATTTTTTGGTGAGTGTTTGGTTCGGGAAACTAACCATCGCGGAGGAGGGAAAGAACATGAAAAAGTTTCCGGAGGGTTTTCTCTGGGGTGTTGCAACCTCTTCTTACCAAATCGAAGGATCGCCTTTCGCAGACGGAGCCGGGATGTCCATCTGGCACACTTTTTCTCACACACCCGGGAACGTGAAGAACGGCGACAACGGAAACGTGGCGTGCGATCATTACAACAGATGGCGAGAAGACGTGGAAATCATGAAAAAGCTCGGTGTCAGGGCTTACAGGTTCTCCGTAAGCTGGCCAAGAGTGTTGCCGGAGGGAACGGGAAGGGTGAATCAAAAAGGGTTGGATTTTTACGATAGACTCGTCGATGCACTTTTGAAAAACGAGATCGTTCCTTTTGTGACGTTGTATCACTGGGACCTTCCCTTTGAGCTCCAGCTGAAAGGAGGTTGGGCCAACAGGGAGAGCGCCTGGTGGTTCGGGGAGTATGCGAAAGTCTTGTTCGAGCGTCTCGGCGACAGGGTGAAGTACTGGGCAACTTTCAACGAACCATGGGTCGTAGCGGTGGTAGGTCACCTCTTTGGGGTGCACGCTCCAGGCACGAGGGACATCTACGTCACATTTCACGTGGTCCACAACCTCTTGAGAGCTCACGCAAAGGCCGTGAAAATCTTCAGGGATACTGTCAAAGACGGAAAAATAGGTCTTGTCTTCAACAACGGGGCCTTTTCTCCGGCGAGTGAGAAAGCGGAAGATGTTTTGGCCGCGAAATTCTTACACCAGTTCAACAACTATCCGCTCTTTTTGGAGCCAATTTACAAAGGTAACTATCCAGAGCTCGTTTTGGAAAGGTTGGGCGAGTTCTTCCCAAGGGATTACGAGAAAGACATGGACGAAATAAGACAACCTCTAGACTTTGTGGGGATGAACTACTACGCGGGCCATTTGGTGAAGTACGACCCGGATTCTCCCACAAAGGTGTCTTTCGTGTCGAGGAACATCCCAAAAACTGAGATGGGATGGGAGATAGAACCAGAGGGATTGTACAGGCTGTTGAAGAGTTTGAAGGAAGAGTACAACCCGTCAGAGGTGTACGTGACGGAGAACGGTGCCGCCTTCAAAGACGAGGTCGTCGACGGAAGGGTCCACGATCCCGAAAGAATAGAATACCTGAAAGCCCACATAGAGCAGGTTTGGAGGGCCATTCAAGACGGGATCCCCGTGAAGGGGTACTTTGTCTGGTCACTTCTCGACAACTTCGAGTGGGCGGAGGGTTACACGAAGCGTTTCGGGATAGTCTACGTGGACTTTAAAACCCAAAAGAGGATCATCAAGAGCAGCGGATATTGGTACTCCGAAGTTGTAAAAGAAAACGGATTGAAGTGAAAGGAAAAAGCGGCACCGCCGTTCGGCGGCGCCGTCTCTTTTACACGGTGAGTTGCCTTCAACACGGGTAAATTAGAAGTTTTCATCGTCGGATTCATCCTTCCCTCTTCTTTGACGTTGAATCCTGATGTACTCGAATATTCCGATCAAGCCTACGAACAACCCACAAACGGCCGCGGAGTAAGCGACGAACGACAGAACAAAGGATAGAGGTACTATCCTTAAAAACATCAGAACCACCACTAACCAACTTCCAACAAGCAAAGAACCTCCGAGAAGGATCTTCCGCTTGTAATTCATCGATCACCTCTTGTACAACCAGCAGAGAACCCTCTGCTGATCATCGATCCAGAAATACTCAGGTTTCTCCTTGTCGCACAGTCCGTCTATTCTCATCTCACACCTTGGATGGAACCTGCAACCACTCGGGGGATTCACCAAGTTTGGCGGTTCTCCTGGTGGCACCCTCTTGAAGGTTTTCAAATTTTCGGCGGTAGGATCGGATATAGCTTCGAGCAACGCCTTCGTGTATGGGTGGAGAGGGTTATCCAACAGTTTCTGTGTCGGCGCCTCTTCCACCACCCACCCTGCGTACATCACGATTATCCTTTCGGAGAAGTAACTCACCGTGGATAGATCGTGTGTTATGTATATCAAGGCGATGCCGTGCTCCTTTTGCAATTGCCTCAAGAGCTGGAGAATTTCCACCCTGACGGAGGCGTCCAACATCGAAACTGGTTCGTCTGCCACTATCAGTTTTGGGTTGAGTATCGTTGCTCTCGCAATGACAACTCTCTGCTGTTGACCTCCGCTCAGCATGTGAGGGAATTTCCCAAGGAAGTCTTCAACGGGTGTCATCTTCAACTCCGTCAGAATCTTTGTCATACGAGCCATCTGCTCTTTTGGATCCCTTATCCCGTGTATCAACATAGGTTCCTGCAAGATTCTCTTGACGGTCATGAAGGGAGGTAATGCCCCATACGGATCTTGTTGGACGAATCCCACCTGTGAGGAGTACCAAAGCCTTGCCTTCCTATCAAGTTGCGTGATATCTTTCCCGTCAAACACGACTTTTCCAGCGAACGGTCTAATCAATCCGAGTATAGTCTTCGCCAACGTCGTCTTGCCGCATCCACTTTCACCGACGATTGATAAAGCTTCTCCCTTGTTGAGCGTGAAGGACACACCCTCAACAGCCTTAACGTAACCAACGTGTATGAGGCCGAACTTCTTCAACTCGTAATAGACTTTCAAGTTCTCCACGCGCAACAGGACGCTTTTCTCTTGCATGTCATTCACCTCTTTCGTAGAGCCAACATTTCACAATTCTTCCATCGACTTCGAATACAGGGGGTTCATGATCGCATTTTGAAAATCTCCTGTGACATCTATCAGAGAATCTACAGTTTTTCGGTGGGTTGATCAGACTCGGTGGCTGACCAGGAATGTATTCCAACACATCCCTTCTCTGTCTCAACCTTGGGATACTCTCAAGCAACTTTTCTGAGTACGGATGCAGCGGGTTGCAGAAGAACCTTTCTGCGTCAGAAAGCTCGACTATCTGTCCAGCGTACATAACGGCTACGTTTTCAGAAATCTCGCTGGCCGTGCCAACATCGTGGGTGATCAAAATGTACGTCAAACCGAACTCTTTCTTTATTCTTTTCAACTCGTTCATAATGTTTGCCTGTGTCAATAGATCCAAGGCGGAAGTCGGTTCATCGAGGATCACCAGGTCAGGTTTGGCGGCAAGCGCCATGGCTATTATGGCTCTCTGTCTCATCCCTCCACTCAACTCGAAGGGATAACGTTTCATGAACTGCAAAGGAAACCCTACCACACGTAGTGCTTCCTTGACTTTCTCCAAAGCTTCACCCTTCGTACTCGCTAGTCCACCGACGAGCAAAGGTTCAGCCAACTGGTCCTCTATCTTCAAAACTGGATTTAGCGCGTTCATGGCTGCTTGTGGAACGAAAGCAATCTTCTTCCAACGAATCTCTCTCCTGAACTTCTCATCGTCGTATTCCATTACGTTTACACCATCGAAATAGATTTGACCACTGTACTCCGCCACGTTCCTGGGAAGAAGCCTCAAAATGGCCTTACTCAGAGACGTCTTTCCACACCCAGACTCCCCTATGAAGACGAGGGAACTGTTGCGTCGAATGGAGAAACTGATGTTGTCGACAGCTTGAACTATTCCTCTTTTAGTTTGATAATAGAACTTCAAGTTTTTGACATCCAGCAGCACACCGTTCCTCGCCATGCTCTCACATCCGTCTCAGTCTCGGATTGAATATTCTGTCAAGGGCGAATCCCAACATCGAAAAGCCCAACCCCGTGATGATCAGCAAAACGGACGGGATCACTACCCAGTAGTAGTGTCCCATGTACAACGCTCCTTTACTTTGGGCGTCGTACAGTATCTTTCCCCATGTCGGTACGACCGGGTCGGAGATACCCAAGAAGGCCAACGTAGCCTCCAAGAAGACGAAAGCAGGAACCTCTGTAACGAAAGCTGGTATGAGCATGGGAATGATCCTCGGTAACATGTACTTGAAAACGATCCTTCCACCCCTCGCTCCGTACGCCTGGGCGGCCTCTATGTAAGGCATTTCTCTTACTTGTAAGAACATCGCTCTGTAGACCTTTATTCCCGATCCAAAGACTCCGAGCACGACGACGGTACCCAAGATCACCCAGATGCTTCGGGAATAGAACATCCCCACCATGATGAGTATCACCAGGGTGGGTAGTATCATCCTAACCTCGGTGATCCTCTGTATGAGACCATCCACAACTCCCCTATACCACACACCAATTGCCGCTATCAGCATTGTCAACGCAGTGGTACCCACAGCTGCGAGCAAGCCGAAAATTAAAGCGATAGGTGCTCCCCAGAACAACGCGATCTTTAGGTCCCTCCTTAAGTGGTCTGTACCGGCTATGCCATGGATTGTGCCGTAGACGATCAATCTGACATCTAGATCATCTTCAGGATCGAAAGATACGGCTTCGATGACGAATCTGTACTTTCCCTTCAGCGGCTTTTTGTTGTCCCCTGCGGAGAACAATCCTACGTGGGCGTCCTTACCACCCAATCGCCTTCTCAAAGCTGTATCTTGAGAAATCTCGTAAGAATCTCTCGTTTTTATAGAACCCCTTCGCAGGTTTATCCTTCTTCCATCTGGAGTTTCCCAATAAAACGTTGCGTACATGTCGCTTCCTGGAATTTTCTTGTTCATGAAAAGTGTGATCTCCGTTGGAAATTCGTCGTAAAGAAAATCGAACTCGAGCGTTATGATTATCTCCACGTCTTCCCCATATTGGTTCACGATTTTGGCATTTGGGTTGTTTCTAGAATCGACGATGATGGTTCTCGCAAGCTTTTTCGGTGTGAACCAATCGAAGAACACGGGACGGGCAAATCTTGGATTTTCAATCCATATCTGATCTGCCCCGCGCCAAAGTTTGACAGCTTCGGAATAAGGTATCGTTATCACTGTGTAGATTGAAAGAACCACCAAAAAGGCGATGATAGCCAATCCAACCATCGCAGATGGATAATTCTTCAATTCTTTCAGTCCTCGAAGAATCGAACTCATTGTTCGACACCTCCGGTGGCTTCAACCCTTACCCTCGGGTCCAGTATCGCGTAGATCACGTCAAGCACGAGAACCGTTGTCGCGAGGAGATAAGCGTAGATGACGTTGGCACCTACTATAACTGGAGAATCGAAGTTACTGATAGCCTCGTAAATCCTTCTACCTAGACCGGGCCAGTTGAAGACAGTCTCAAGCGTTATGCTACCCATCCATTGAGTGATCAAGGACAAGGCAAAGGAGGTCACTATAGCAGGCATCGTTGGTCTCAAAATGTATCTTCTCTCTATCATTGCTGAACTGAGCCCCTTTGCTTTGGCCATCTCTACATAATCTTCATTGGAGTAGATTAAGAAGTATGTCCTCCAGTTGTAGGTAGAGATAAAGATCGAGCTCAGAAGAACAGAAAAAACGGGGAGAACGAGATGTCTGAGGAGACTCAAAAAGTACTCGAAGGCGTTGTCCGGTGGGGGAACTCGGACCATCCCACCGAACGGAAGAATCTTCAAAATCGCCGCGAAGATGAGAATGAGAAATATGCCGTAAAACCAAGCTGGAGCCGCAGAAAGCGGAGCTAAAGCGATGATCATTTTGTCGAAAAAGCTTCCGTAACGTCGCGACAGAAATAGAGCGAAAGTCAAAGCGGAAAAGAAGAGGATCAAAAAAGATGTCATCATCAAAACCAACGTGGGAACCAACCTTTCGAGTATTATCAATTTAACTTTCCTCGATCCGGTATCGCTGGTCAACCGCTCAGCGTTCCCCAAATCCAAAGTGAGAGCTTGTTTGAGGTACAGGAAACTCCTGATCAAAAAAGGTTGATCGAGTCCAAACCTTTTAAACTCAATCTCTTCCAACATCTTGGCATACTTTTGCCTTTCTTCAGAACTCATTATCCTGTAGTTCTCGTCGCCAAGAAGTCTCCTGCCCACCGCTTCCCTAATCTCTGATTTCCTTATTTCATCGACGGCACCACCCATGTTCGCAACAAGAATCACCACGTACACACCTATCAACAGCGTTATAGCCATGATGATGATCCTGACAAGGAAATACTTGAGTATCCTCTTAAGGTTTGAAGCCAAAGTCATTCCCATCTCTTCCATAACTTGGCGGTATCCTCCTTTCGTTGGATTTAACGAATGGGGGGTAAGACCCCCCATTCGGAGTTTTTATCTCGGCATTCCTCTAGCGTTATCTTCCTCTCACCACCACGTCAATCGCTTTCATGCCAGGGAGAGCGGTTCTGATGGATGTCACAGCGACCTCAAACTTGTAAACACCCGCAGTAAGATTTCTCGTCGTTGCAGCGGGTATTTCGAAGGTGAACAAACCATCTTTGACAGCCTTAGCGTTGCCCTTCAGAACCAATGTTCCGTCTGAAGCAAAGAGGAGACAGACAACACTGCTGATGTCCTTCAATGGGTACGGTTTACCCTCGAAATCGATGAACAGTTCGAAAATAGCGGGTTCGCCTATCCTGATGGTCGTTGACCCTTCAATGATGACTTCTGGAACGGCAGCTTTCTGAAATCTCATCCACCTATCCGCTGGGAACGGGTATTGGTCGAATCTCTTTAAATGAACGACTTTTTCGATTGGATAAGCCTTCTCCAGATAGAACGGCCCCCAAGCTGTCCAGAAGTGTCCTTTCTGGTTGTACCAGTTCAATAGATTTTGATACCTCGTTATCAACTTCTCCTTCGAGACATAACTCGTGAAAACTTTTTCGTAAGGTATCCACCTCTTTGCGATCGCTTCATCGAGAGCAGCCTTGAGAATCGGTATCGTCGGTCCAGCGACATAATTCAACCATTCTACATTCTTTTCTTTTGCTTTCGCACTTGAGAAGGCCGCCTTACCCTGCATCTCAGCGTAAAGCCCGATGGCGAGTACATGCCACGGCGCAGGCCCCTGATCATAATATGGCCAGAAGAAGTTCGCGGCTGCTCCTGCGTTCACCTCAGCATCTTGATACCAGATGTCGGAGTAGTACTCCGCAACGAACGGATCAACGCTGAGGATCCTGAAACCTTTGAAGGTCTTTTGGAAACTGGCAAACGCGGGAACCGTCGATTCATCGTAGAACGGACTTTCTGGCTTTGCTCTGTCGAAAGTGAGTATCACTTTCATGAGAAGATCTGCGGGATCAAAGGTACTTCCATCATGGTGTTTCCAGTTGTACAAGTTTTTCGGGAACCGAACGGTAACTTTCCTCAAAGCGGTGACTTTCTGGTTGCTGTATTTTTCTGCGATGGTTATGAACCTCTGCTCTTTCGCATCCCAATCTATGAAAGCATCAGACGGGACCACTATTTCGGGTTCGAACTTCAGTTCAACCCAGTCCAAGGTCTTCTTGACAGGTAATCCTTTTTGCACAACAACCTCTGCTTTCTCAAACGAATACGGGTAGTACAAACCTGTGTAAGGATCTGGTATGTAAGCTGCGGCACCGGTAGCACGTATCAACATCATGTCGAAAATCCAGTTGGATCCGGCTATCGCGTTCCACGGTTCCGTCAAACCTGAAGGTAACCCTATCTTCACCGTCCCACCAATCTTGTTCTCAAACCTGATCGTGTACGGCCAAAGCCAAGAACCGGATACACCACCGTACAAGTCCGCCGTAACAAGGACATTTTTCCGTTTCGGTGTGAAAGCCATATTGTCGTTGGTCCAAACCCTCACCGAATCCTTCATAGCCAACTCGAGACCTTTAGCGAAGAGCTCTCTTCTTTCTTCCATCGTTGTGAACTCTTTGTTTGCTAGCATCTCGCATATTCTGTCGAATTCTGGGGAAGGTTTGTACGCCTGCCACAGGGGGCTTGGAAGGCCTCTCGGAGTGTAGAAGAAATCTAAATTTGCCGTTAAATCTCTCGGTACGACCGTTGTGATCCAACCACCGGTGTAGATGTGGAACTTGCCATCTGCAGGATTGCCTGCGTACCAAATGGGGGAGGCTTCAGCGGCGCGCTTGTAGTCCCGTACCGTCTTAAACCCGAGTTTTTCGAGCTGATCTGCTACGTAATCCCCTATCTGTCTTCTTTGATCTTCAATCCTTATTAAAACGATTATTTCAACGGGTTGGCCATTGTAAGTCCACACTCCTCCAACCTTTCTAGCTCCCAGCTTCTGCATCTGCTCTGTGATGATCTTTTCGGCTTTTTCAAAGTTGTACTGATACTTATTTTCAAGAGCTCTGACTAAGTCTATTAATTCGACGTAATCCGCAGATGCGGTGTTGATCGGAAGAAACCTAGGAACCCCCAAGCCACCTAAAATCTCCTTGACGATGTAGTTTCTGTCGATAAGCCAGTTCATCGCTTCACGGATCTCCGGAACGGCAAATGGATTCAACCTTCCATCCGGGAATACTGGACCAACTGGGTTGAAGGTGAGTTCGTTGTAAGAGCCATAAGAAACTTCGTAACCAAGATTTTGACTTTCCTTAACCCTTTTGAACAAATCCGGAGAAGTCAACGTCATGGCGTAAACGTCGAAGTCACCTGCTTCCATTCTCCGAATGGCAGCCTCTGGAGTCGGCTCCATCATGACTATTACTTCATCCACAAAAGCACCCATCCTGGCTTGTGGAAAGGCTGTTAACGCCAAAAATACTGAGAAAATCACCAACAATACCTTCATACCCATCGCTTTTCACCCCTCCTTTTTTATGAAGTATATCACAAAATGTAAAACGTGCTGAGGTGGGAAGGTTTGCGAAACAACAGATAGAGAATCTAGGTACGGCATCTTCGAAATCATCCTTAACCATGATGAGATTAAGAACTTAGTTATACAATCACTTAATATAACCAACCTATATGATTCACGTTTTTCAACCATTTTGAGCAAAAAAAGCAATCTATTCAATTTTATCGAAATTTATTTCCATTTTTCTTCAATTTTTTCGCTTTTTCTCCCAAAATAATTGTTGGAAAGTGCCGGTATAGTGCGATAAAATATCTTGTGGTTAAATTCCGGACATTGTCATTTAATTAAAGGAGGGGTGTGTATGAAAAAATTGGCGACCTTATTGTTAGTGTTGACAGCCATTGCGGTAGGTTTCTCGGTCAAGATAACTATGACATCTGGTGGGGTAGGTAAAGAGCTGGAAGTTCTCAGAGAACAGCTGAAGATGTTTAAACAATTGTACCCAGACATCGAGGTGGAGGTTATACCAATGCCCGACAGCGCGACAGAAAGGCACGATCTGTATGTGACATATTTCGCTGCAGGTGAAAAAGACCCAGATGTACTAATGCTCGATGTGATTTGGTCAGCCGAGTTCGCACCTTTCCTCGAAGATTTGACAGACGATTACGATTATTTTGAATTGAAGGAGTTCTTACCAGGAACAATTATGTCGGTAACTGTGAACGGCAGAATAGTTGCCATTCCATGGTTTACAGATGCGGGACTTCTGTACTATCGAAAGGATTTGCTTGAAAAGTACGGTTACAAGAATCCTCCAAGAACTTGGGATGAACTGGTGGAGATGGCGAAGAAAATCTCTCAAGCAGAAGGTATCATTGGTTTCGTTTGGCAAGGTGCGAGATATGAAGGTCTCGTGTGCAATTTCCTCGAATATTTGTGGTCGTTCGGTGGCGAAGTTATCGATGAAAAAGGCAAAGTCGTCATAGACAGCTCACAAGCAGTTCAGGCTTTGCAGTTCATGGTGGACCTCATTTACAAGCATAGGATCACCCCTGAAGGTGTTGTTACTTATATGGAAGAAGACGCAAGAAGAGTCTTTCAAAAGGGCGAGGCTGTATTCATGAGGAACTGGCCATACGCTTGGGCTCTTCTAAACAGCGATGACTCTCCTGTAAAGGGAAAGGTAGGGGTTGCACCTCTTCCGTTGGGACCTGGTGGGAGAAGAGCAGCAACATTGGGCGGATGGAACCTAGGTATAAACAAATTCTCTTCGAAGGAAGAGAAAGAAGCTGCAAAGAAATTGATAAAGTTCTTAACGAGCTACGAGCAACAGCTCTATAAAGCGATACATTCAGGCCAGAACCCGACACGGAAAGCAGCTTACGACGATCCAAAATTGAAAGAGGCAGCACCCTTTATGGTGGAACTTCTAAGCGTGTTTGTAAACGCTCTCCCAAGACCGAGAACAGCTAATTACAGTGAGCTTTCAGATGTTATTCAAAAATACGTACACGCCGCTTTGACGAGGCAGATGACTGCCGAACAAGCTATTAAGAACATCGCTCGCGAACTCAATTTCCTACTCAAATGAGGGGGGCTTGCTCCCCCTTCTTCACCTCAACTTTTCACTTCAGTTGAAACTTTGAAACTTGGTTTAAGGAGGTCTACCATGAAGATAAAGGGATCCGCAGCTTATTGGATGATTTTCCCTACATTACTCATCATTTCAATTGTTGCTTTTTTTCCTCTATTCAAAACTTTCTATGACAGTTTCTTTTCTTTTAGTTTGAGACCAGGAATAGAGAGAAGATTCGTTGGGTTAGAAAATTACAAAAACCTTCTTCGTGATGTTCGATTTGTTAACGCTTTGAAAAATACCATCTTTTTCACAGTTGTCTCTGTGTCAATAGAAACAGTACTTGGTCTGATCATTGCCTTGATCGTTCACCAGAAGTTCACCCTGAGAGGAATTGTGAGAGCGGCCATGTTGGTTCCATGGGCCATACCAACCGCTATATCTTCCCAGATGTGGAGATGGATGTTTCACGATCAGTTTGGAATCATGACTAGGTTATGGGAAAGAATAGGCATCATTACTCCTGGTACTCCCATACTTGGTAGACCAGGTTTAGCGATGTGGGCGATTATCTTCGTTGATGTGTGGAAAACTACTCCATTCATGGCTTTGTTGATTCTTGCGGGACTTCAAGTCATACCAGAAGACATCTATGAAGCAGCCAAAATAGACGGTGCAAATTCTATCCAGAGGTTTTTTAAAATAACCCTTCCTCTTGTAACACCAACAATAGCTGTGGCTCTCATATTCAGAACCCTGGATGCACTGAGAGTTTTTGATGTCGTCTACATAATGACGCGAGGTGCTGTGAACACCGAAACTCTTGCTGTGTACAACAGACATGTGTTGATGGATAGGGCTTTCACAGGAGCCTGGTTCGGGTACGGTTCTGCTATATCGGTCTTTATATTCATGCTGATAATGATATTTGCGATCATCTATATAAAGTCACTAAAATTAAGATTAGATTGAGGGGCTGAAATCATGAACGTGGTAAGAAAAACTTTGTTTTATGGATTAGTAATTTTGATATTTGTTTGGTGTGTTTTTCCACTCTATTGGGCTTTTGTATCTTCTATAAAACCCGACAGAGATCTCTTCGAGAAGAATCCCACTTTCATACCTAGGAGGATCACATTTGAAAACTATGTCAAGGTTTTCAAGGAACGTCCATTCCATGTGAACATAAAGAACAGTATTATAGTGGCCGGTGTCACCACAATTTTGTCACTAGCTGTGGGTTCGCTATCGGCTTACTCTATTGCTAGAATAAAGTTCAGAGGGAAGAAAATCGTTATGTCTTTAATACTTTCTGTTAGCATGTTTCCGCAGATTTCGATACTGGGATCCATTTTCTTGATTTTAAGAGCGTTGAAACTGATCAACACGTACACAGGGTTGATCTTACCGTACACAGCTATGAACATCCCTTTGACAGTTTGGGTACTTCAGAACTTTTTCAGAGAATTACCCAAAGAGATAGAAGAGGCAGCTTTTATAGATGGTGCCTCGAAGTTTAGGACGTTATGGTCTATCGTTCTTCCGATGTCCGCTCCAGGTTTGGTGGCAACGGGATTGTTGACTTTCATAGCTTCCTGGAATGAGTTCTTGTTTGCGCTCACTTTCATGCAGCGGCCTAACCTTTACACGGTCCCTGTTGCAATAGCCTTATTCAAGGGAGCTTCGCAGTACGAAATTCCTTGGGGTCAACTTATGGCGGCTGCCGTGGTAGTTACAATGCCTTTAGTCATACTGGTTCTTATCTTTCAAAATAGGATAATAGCGGGCCTAAGCGCTGGAGCAATGAAAGGATAGGGATAATGATAATTTCCATACAAAGGAGGCTTTCAGAATGTCGAACTTCGAGGAAATGTCAACGATAAAGAAATTAAAAATCTCAAATAAACTTCGTATCCTGAACGCAATACGCTTTGAACCCGGAATCACCAGAAATGTCATCTCGGAGAGGACAGGACTCGACAGCAGCACCGTCACAAAACTGGTCAACGAGATGAAGAAAAAGAGGATGATTTACGAAAAAGGTGTGGTTTTATCGAAACTTGGGAGGCATTCAAAAAAGCTCTTTGTGAACAAGGATTTTTCCAAGTCCATCGTAGTAGACCTTGGCGTGACTCATTCTCTAGTAGGTCTCTCCTATTTCGATGGTGCCGTGGAAATTCTCGAAGAATTCGAAACACCTGAGAATTCGGATGTTTGCTTCAAGACGTTGAACGAGATCATTTCAAAATTCCCTGGCGTTTTTCCTCTCATAGTTATGGGCGTTCCTGGTTCAGTGGACAAGACTCACAAGAAAATTGCCTTCGCGCCGAACTTGGGTAGATGGCGTGACGTGGACGTGAGCAGTTATTTCAAACTGCACGAAGTTTACATAGAAAACGATGCGAACCTCGGAGTTTTAGCCGAGACCATGCTGAACAAACATCATTTCGAGTCCAAGAACGTCGTTTACATACTGGTCAGAGAGGGTATAGGAGGTGGCATCGTCATCAACGGGAACCTCTACACGGGAAGCTTCAACGCAGCGGGAGAGATAGGACACATGAAGATGTACGACACGGGTTCCTGTTTCTGTGGAAGGGTTGGTTGCTGGGAGGCCAACACGTCGATCCTCCATTGTGTCAGAGAGTACGAGAGCGAGAAAAAATTGCCTGGAGAGACCGTATATCAGAAGTTCGAAAATTTGTGTGAGCTTTACGAAAAAGACGAGACCGCCAAGGCAGTTCTCGACAAGTTCTCGAACATCTTGATAGATGGCATAGTGAACCTCGTGAACATACTGAGTCCGGAGATCGTCATCGTTGGGGGAGAAGGTGTGTTCCTTCCAGAAGATCTGTTCCAGAGGGTTAAAGAAGAAGTGGTAAGGCAGGTGCACCCTATGGACAAGGGAGTGGAAGTTCAGAAAGGATCCCTGAACAACAGGGATGTTGTCTTGCGCGGAGCCGCAATTCTTTCGTCGATCATGATAAGCGA
>JAUQPE010000022.1 GCA_030550515.1 Thermotogota bacterium
AAGTCGCGATCTTTGTTGGTCCCGCGAAGATCAGAAACATCAGGATCCCGATCGACACGATCTTGAAGGAGCACCTGGAAAAGATCGGCTTTCGCCACGTGGAGACCTTGATAGACAAAATCGTCGCCAGAAGGCTCTTCAAGACCGAAAAAAACCCAGCCACGAATTTAGCCGACGAAAGAACGCCCACCGAGCACCTCTTGGTCATGGAGAGGGTGTGAAAAAGAGGATGAAGTGCCAAAACGCTTCATCGTGGTTTTAAGCCCCAACTTCATAGTTTGATTTCTGCTGTGGAACTCAACACTCGAGCTAGGTCGCTCGCGCTCTGGGACGCGCTCGCTTGGGCCTTCACCGCGCGCCACGCGTTGAAGTATTCGTCTCGGGCGCGATTTGGCGGGCATCATTTGGCGGGGCCTTCCAAAAATTCGTTCACCACGTCTGTGGCGTTCAACAGCGTCTCCAACCTAACTTTCCCCGCTTGGCTGGTCATCGTTTTGTTCACCTGCCGAAAGGTTATTAATCCAAGGATGATGAGACCTATCAAAATCGGGACCAGGACGAACAGGATGAGCCTGATCCCAACGAACTTCATAACTTCGCCCCCCGCCCATTCGACTCCCTTCGAAACGCGAACGCGTTCTTTCTTGAGCGAATTCTACCACGAATCGCTTCGAAACGAGACGAAAAGCCGTGTCGCTTCAAGAAAAGCGATCCGAACAGGCTCGCGCGCGAAAAACGATCGAAAAGTGGTAGAATCTCCGAAAAAGCACGAAAAGGTGACTCGGGGGAGCGGGAGATGAGGGGGATCCTGGTGTTTTTGAGTCTTCTGGTGGTTTTTTGGGTCAACTTTTCCAGCGCAAGAAGCGAGGAAGTGACCTGCCTTGTTGACTTCGACGTGACGCACCAAAGGATCGACGGGTTCGGTGGATCCATCGCCTTCCACAAAGCTGGAAGCGTGATGAGGCTTCCAGAGCCCGTCAGAAGTCAAATCTTGGATCTGGTGTTTTCGAGGGAGAGGGGAATCGGGCTCAGCATCGTGAGGGTCGTCGTCGGAGATGGGGGATCGAACGAGTGGGGTGACCCGCACTACGACGGGCCGGCCGAGACGATAGAGCCGCAACCTGGAAAGTTCGTCTGGGACGATCCAAACTGGGACGAGGACTCGTTCGACAGGTACCAGATCTGGGGGATGAGGGAGGCGAAAAAGCGCGGTGTCGAGACCTTCCTCGCCACGGTTTGGAGCCCTCCCGCCTGGATGAAGACCAACAACAGCGTGATCGGTGGGAAACTCAAGAGGGAGCGCTACCAGGATTTCGCGGAATACCTCGCGTCTTACGTTCAAGGCTACAGGGAGCACTTCGGAATCGAGATCACTCACGTTTCGCCGGCGAACGAGCCAAACCTGGAGACCAGGTACTCGAGCTGCCTTTGGACGCCTTGGGAGCTGAACGAGTTCGTCAGGGACTACCTCGGGCCAACCTTCAGGAAGAGGAACGTCCAGGCCAAGATCGCGCTCGGAGAGGATTCGTCCTTCAGGGAAGATTACGTGGTGGCGGCGCTCTTGGACGAGAAGACGGTGGAATACGTGGACGTCGTGGCCGCGCACGCGTACGGGATAGAGAGGCAAAGGGGCGTTCCCGACTTTCCCATATCGAAGTCGAAGGGGAAAGTCGTGTGGCAGACGGAGCACATGAACGGGGAAAGGTACATGCAGAACTCCTACAGGTACAACACGATTGACGACGCCATAAGGCACGCCCTCCTCATCGCCGACATGCTCACGATCCCCAACGTGAGCGCCTACCTTTGGTGGTGGCCGGTCTCCAACAGCGGCGCGGACGGATCGAACTTGATCAGACTCTGCAACGAAGGGAACAGGCAATCCGAGCGCCCTACGGAGAACGGGCTCTTTCGCGTCTTCAAGAGGTTTTACGCCTTCGGGAACTACAGCCGCTTCGTGAGACCCGGTTACGTCAGGGTGCGCGCGGAGAAACACCCGGTGGATGGCGTGACGGTGACGGCCTTCAAGGACCCGAGAAGTGGATCGTTCGTCGTCGTCGCGATCAACGACAAACCGTCTTCGCGGAGGGTGGCGTTCGAGCTCAGAAACGTCCCAAAGGAAGTCGAAGCGGTGGTCCCTTACAGAACGTCCGCGAGCGAAAACCTCAAAAGGCTTCCCGACGTTCCCGTCGTCGGGGGTCTTTTCACGGTAGAACTCAGGGGAAGGAGCGTGACGACCTTCGTGTCGAAAGACGCGGAACTCCCTCCCCTCCCGGACATGAAGGACGTGTTCTCCACTTTCGAGGCGGAGGAAAACGACGGCATGTCCGAGACTTTGAGGGTGGCCGTCGTCGAAGGTAGAACCGTGGTGACGAACGTCTCGGACGGCGCTTTCTTAAGGTACAGAAACGTGAACTTCGCGGATGGAACGGCGAGCGGCGACAAGCCGCACGTTCTGAGCATGAGCGCGGTGGTGAGACCGAAAAGCGGGGGAGTCGTGGAGGTGAGGTTGGACGATCCAAGAACCGGCAAATTGGTCGGTACCATGAAAATCGAGCCATCGTCCTCGCCCGTCTGGAAGGAGGTTTCCACCTTGATAGACACGAACCGCGTCGACGGCGCTTGGGGTTTCCACGACCTGTACCTGGTCTTCAAGGGAGAGGGCGACATGTTCGACGTGGATCGTTTCGAGTTCGGGGACGGAAGGTGATCCCACCTTCACGAAAGGGGCGATATCATGAAGGTTCTCAAGGAGTTCGCGGCGTTTCTCAAGCAGTACAACGTGACTGGCCGTCGCGATCATCATAGGTGGAAAGCTCAACCAGTTCGTCACGTCGCTCGTGAACGACCTCCTGATGCCGCTCGTCTTCCAGCCCGCGCTGAGGGCCGCAAAAGTCGAGTCCATCGAGCAGCTCCAGTACAAGGCCATCTACTGGGGGAAGGTGGTGTCGGCGGGCATCGACTTTCTCATCGTCGCCCTGATCGTCTTCTTCCTGATAAGGGCCATGACGAAGATGGCGGAGCTTCCGAAGAAGAAAGCCGGTCAATCGTGAACTATTTTTGGACTTGATACGGGTTTATCGTCACTTCCACTACCGTTACCTTTCTGGGCTCGACGAGCACGTTCGGAACTCTCACAAAAGAAAGAAAACGCCAATCACCGTATCTGTCGCGAACTTGGGCTTCCACCTCTACCGTGTAGCGGCCGGGTGGTAGGTTTCCAAACTTCACAGGGACGGGTCGGTCGAGATAACCGACTGGCACTGTTTTCGTCCACGACTCGGTAGCACTTTCCACTTTGACGATGAATTGGAAATCGGCCCTTGGGGCTACCCCCTTTTGCTGGGAAAGTTTCAAAACCACCTCGAGACTTCCTGATTCGACGGAAACAACCACGGCGCACGCACCCAAGATGAACAACAGTCCGAGCGCGATCAACGTTTTCCCCATGGTCTTTCCCCCTTTTTCGCAACACGAAGTGTCGGTTCAACACTATTTTACACGATCCCGTGTTTCGCTTGGCGACGTTTCGCGTCATTATACTCGTGAGTATAATACTTTAGAGTATATTACTTTAGATTATACATGGGCAGGGGTGAAACGATGTTCGTGGGAAGACAGTTCGAACTTGCCGAGTTGAACAGGCTTTACGACACGAACGAGTTTCAGTTCGTGGTGGTCTACGGTAGGAGGAGGGTGGGTAAGACCACCCTGTTGATGGAATTTTGCAGGGGCAAGCCCACCATCTTTCACGTCGCCGACGAGACGGTGGGGAGCGTCGCTTTGGAGAGATTCTCAAGGGATGTGTTTCAACATTTCGGGTTGAAAGGCGTTTCCAGTTTTCGCTCGTGGGAGGACGCGTTCGAGTTTTTGGCGGAGAAGGCGAGATCGGAGAGGTTGGTGCTCGTGATCGATGAGTTTCGACACGTTGCCAACGCTTGTAAAGAGCTACCGTCCGTGTTGCAGAGGTGCATCGATTTGAAGTTCAAGAAAACCAAACTCTTCTTGATCCTTTGCGGTTCTTACGTCAGCTTCATGGAGAAGGAAGTGCTCGGATACGAAAGCCCCCTGTACGGAAGGCGCACGGCTCAGTTCGAGATCAACCCCCTCAGCTTCTTGGAGGCCAAGGAGTTCTTTCCAAAATATTCCATCGAACAGCGGGTCGTGGCCTACGCGATCTTGGGTGGTACCCCTCAATACTTGGAGACCTTCAGCGACGAGGTCGACCCGCTCGAGAACGTCAGGTTGCACGTGCTGCGCAAGTCTTCTTACCTCTACGAGGAACCGTTGTTTCTCTTGAGACAGGAACTGAGGGAACCGAAGGTCTACAACTCCATCCTGGAAGCGATCGCGAGCGGAAGGACAAGGTTGAACGAGATATCGACCAAGATCGGTGTGGAGGTCGTGAAACTTTCCAAATACTTGGACACCCTCATGGGTTTGAAGTTGATCGAGAGGGTCTCGCCGCTTCCGCTTGGCAAGAGTGCGAGGGAAGGCCTGTACCGAATAAAGGATAACTTCTTCAAGTTTTGGTACAGGTTCGTGTTCCCGAACAGGGAGTTGATCGAGCAAGGGTTGGCGGACAAAGTGTTGGAGGAGAAGTTAAGGCCGCACATCGGCGAGTACGTTGGAAGAGTGTTCGAAGACATCGCCGTTCAGTACCTTTGGGAGTTGAACAAGAAGGGGGCGCTGCCTTTTCGTTTCGAGAGGATCGGCAAATGGTGGGGAAACAATCCCATCAAGAGAAGACAAGAAGAAGTGGACGTGGTGGCGTACGACGAAGAGAACGTCTTACTCTGCGAGTGCAAGTGGCAGAATGAGCCGGTTGGCCTAAAAGAGGTGAACGAGTTGATGGAAAGAGGTTCGTTGTTCGATTTCAAAAGAAAGTACTACGTCTTCTTTTCGAAGGCTGGTTTCTCGGAGGAAGTGCTCGACCTGGCGAAGTCCTATCCCCTGATCCTGATCGCGCTGGATCGGATGGACAGCCCGTAAGCCATGAGGGACGTTTTTGAGGAACGCGTTTTGATTTCTCAATAAATCACCGTGAACACCGTCACGATGTGAACGCCTTTCGTGGTCTCGTTCCTGACGCTGAACACGCCGACCCCAAAGTGCTTGTAGCTGTCCGGGATGTCGACGTTAAGCAGCTTCTCCAGGATCGCGATCAGGCTTCCAGGTTTTTGGATCGTTCCGGCGTCATCGGGTACGAGTTCCCAGTTCACGCTCACCTTCAACATGGCCCCCTGAGTTGGAGGAAGAGGGTTTGGAACGCCTGACGCGTCGATCCTCAAAAACTTCGAGGCGGACCCAAGCGACCACTTCACCGGCACGTTTCCAAAGTTGTACAGGAGCACTTCCCTCTCTTGGGGAACTCCGGAGAGGAACACCATAGAGTCTGGGACGAGGACGAGCATTGTACACCTTTTCATCCGATTTTCATCGCGGGCGCTACAATGGGATGGCAACGTGGTCAAGAGGGCGCTTGGTTCAAAACTGGGCGTTCAATTTCACGGAGGAGGCACGGACATGGGTAAGTTCTTTGCGCTGCTGGTGCTCGTCTTGTCCCTGGGAATCGCTTTTGCCCAGCTTCAACCGCTCAAGCCCACCGTACCTTCCACGCCGCTACTCACCAGCGACATCCGCGAAGTCGACATCGTCGGACCGTACGGTTCCGTGTGGAAGGTGTATTGGGACGGTTGGGAAGGGACACTGGTGTTCTTCAAGAACGGGACAGGTTACGTCGAGGTGGAAGGGAAGAGGTACAGCTTGAGCTACGCGATCCTGAAGAACCCGCAGAACGACGTCGCCGGGATGAAGGGACCTGGTTACACCGGTAAGGATAGCAACCTCGGCCACCGCGTGGTCTTCCTTGTGGATTTCGCGCAGACTCCGAACGCCGAAGACGATCAGCGCTTCGAGGGATACGTCTTCACCCAAACGATCAGGACGCCTTCCAAGAGGGCCATGGCGGGGATCACCTGGTGGAATGGTATCCCGTTCGGTTTCTACGCGGTCTACTGGTACGACGTTCCAGGGTGAGAAAAGGCGTGTCCGAACAGAAAGCGGGCGAAAGCCCGCTTTTTGCGTGACGCGATGTGGTGTTCACGAGATGGTGCAAGCGTTTCCTCCCTTTCTTTTGCTCTCGTACATGAGCTCGTCCGCGCGCTTCAAGATCTCCTCGGGCCTTTCCCTTTCTCCAACAACCGTTCCACTTTTCTTCGTCCAAATCCACTATGACCACGAATTCGTCGCCCCCGTACCGCGCCACCACGTCGCCCATCCTGATGTTCTTTCGAATGGTCATCGCGACGAACCTCAAAACCTCGTCTCCCACGACGTGCCCGAAGTCGTCGTTGATACGCTTGAAATCGTCCACATCCACGAACAAAATCCCTATCGTTCTCTTGCGCCTTTTCGCCTCTCTCAGCTTCATCCTCAAGTAATACTCGAGCCCCCTCCTGTTGAGGACTTTCGTCAACTCATCGATGAAGGCGAGCTCCCTCAGCTTCCTTATCTCCTCCTCGAAGTCCCTCTCTTTGAAGTTTTCCCTGAATATCTCGACGGCACCGATGACCTCACCCTTCTCGTCGAAGACGGGGATCCCTATCACGAACACGGGTACCCTGTAACCTTCCTTGTGGTGCAAGAAGACTTTCGCCTCTTTCACCTCTTTCTCCTCCATGGCCTTGACCAGAGGACAACTTTCCAGGCACAGCTCGTTTCCCTTCTCGTCGATGTGCTTTAGTATGTTGTCCTGACACCTCTTTCCGATCACGTCCGACTTGGTGTAGCCCGTCATCTCCTCCGCCTTCCTGTTCCAAAAGAGGATCTTCCTGTCTCGATCGAGAACGTAGACCCCATCGGAGACGTTCTCGAAGATCTCGATAAAGAGTTTGTTCTTTTTTCGGCAAGGAAAAACCCAAGGGCGTGGGACGTGGGAACGCGGGAGTACTTGTGAAAAAAATCTCAAAATTGTGCCTGAATTTTTAAAAGATCTAATGTTTTTCTGATTTGCTTAGTTATGGCAAATAAAAAACGTAAATTTTGGAAAATGTTTGAAATTTAATGATTTTTTCTAGATTATTCGACAGTTATATTTTCGAATTTTTTTATTCAATTCAACATCGTCCTCCCCACCCCACCCGTTTGGAAAAGTACCCCCTCCAATCCCTCCAGTGCTTCAAACTCAGGATCGTCGCGTTGCCGACGTAGAAGAGTGGCACGTGGAAATGCCCTTGCGCGGTCCTGTACAGCACGTAAGGAAGCAGGAAAAGCACTCCGAGGAGGACTCGGAAGGCGTCCTCTTCGACGGACGTTTTCTTTTTGAAGATGCTGAACAGGGTGAAGGCGGCGCCAAGTATCACCGGGGCCTCCCACTTGGTGAGGACGGACCAAGCCCCAAAGGTCGTGGCGATGGCCTTGCCACCCTTGAACCTCAGCATGGGCGAGAAGGCGTGCCCAGCCACGCCGGAAAGGGCCGCGAGCGCGATCACGTACCCGTTGGTGACCTTGCCGAGCGACACGAAGAGAAAGAGCGGGAAGGTACCTTTGAAGTAGTCGAGCGCGAGCGCCGCGATCCCCCACTTCGCCCCCTTCGCGCGCCACAAGTTCGAAGAACCGGGATTGCCGTCCCTCACCTTTCGAAGATCGACCCCCGCGATCCTGGCCAAAACGTAGGCGTACATCACGGACCCGGACAGGAACTGAAGCGCCACAACGAAAGCCTCAAACACGGATCCTCCTCCCCTTCCACGCGACGTTTTTGAGGAAGAGAACACGGAAGATGGAAAAGAGAAAAACGCAGAGGAAGAACAAAAAGTGCACGGGATAGAGCAAGGCATCCAGTAGGGAGTAATCGCCGGTCCTTCTGGAGACCACGTACAACTGAGCGGCGAACAACAGGTACCAGTGGGGTAACTCGAGGAGATTGAACAGGGACGAGTAGAGCCCCACAATCCAAAGGAACAAGAACAGCGAGTTCAAGCCCGCCGAGGCCGCCCCAAGCGCCATGTTTTTCGTGAACCCCTCGAACAGCTCCTTGAAACCGTTCGGGTACATCCTGAACCTGATGAGTTCTCCACCGAGGTAGTTGTTCACCTTGTAGCCCTTCTCGAGGAACTTCTTCCCGAGCGTCACATCCTCGATCACGGAATCCTTCGAAACCTCGTGGGTACCCACCTCTTCGTAATCCTTCCTGCTCGTCGCCATCGCGGGACCGTAAGCCCCCGTGGGTTTGGTCTTGAAGGCGGAAAAGCTTCCCATCGCGCCGATCGCGACCAGGTTGAACGGGAGCGTCAGGTGCTCGTACAGCCTCTCGAACCTCTGGTAGGGCCAAACAGAAACCAATCCACCCTCCCTCAACAAAGTTGAGACCAAACTCTCCAACGCTTCCTCCTGAAGCTCCACGTCGGCGTCCAAAAAGATCAAGACGTCACCTTCGCTGCTCAGATACCCGTTCCAACAAGCCCAAGACTTACCCACCCAACCCTCTGGAGGGTCTCCTCGGAGGTTCACGAGCTTCACGTCGAAACTGGAAACGACCTTCTCCGTCGCGTCCTCGGAGTTGTCGTTCACAACGATCACTTCGAAATTCTTGTAGGTCTGCCTTTCCAGCGAGCGAAGGAGTCTGCCGATGTTTTTTTCCTCGTTTCTGGCGGGAACGATCACGGAAACTCTCGGAGAAAAAGGCGTCTTCTCTTTGGCGAGAAACCTGAGTTTCCAAAATAGGAACCACCCAAAGATCCAAGAAAGAAAGATCAAGATTTGCCTGAAAAGATCCACCCTCTCGATCGACTCCTCGGGGACAGTTTTTTAAATTATATCATCCTTTTGATCTTTCGTTTCCAATTCACAAAAACGCAACACCGTTCAACATCGACTCACAACCCTCAGCGTCGCTTTCGACGCCTTCAGGAAGACCTCGGTCCCCTCCCGCACCCTTCTGGCTTCCGCCCCCTCGACCACCTCGAGTTCTTCGTTCCAAAAGAGCATCTTCCAGCTCTTTCCCGAATCCTTCAGAACCCGCACGCGGATCTCGTCGCCTTCCCTTTCCACGCTCACCGAGAGGGCGACCTCACCCGTGGGATCGTTCACTTCGACGGCTTTGTTTGTGATCTCGAAGGCGTTCAGCGTCACGCCATCCGCGTAGTCGTAGTCAGGTCTGGTGTCCACCGAGCCTGTTGGGACGATGGAGTTGGGCCTCACAAACAGTGGAAGCCCGAAGTAGTCGTACCTCTCCGTCAACCATCTTCCCCCGATGACCCTCTCTCCCGTGAGCAGGTGCGTCCAGGTCCCTTCGGGAAGATAATACGTCACCTCTCCCGTTTCGGAGAAGACGGGTGCCACCAGGATCGACTCACCCAACATGTACTGTCTGTCCAAAAAGGCACAGGTGGGATCGCCCGGGAACTCCAATATCATCGGTCTAAGCAGCGGGATACCTCTTTCGCTCGCCTCGACGGCGTGACGGAAGATGTAGGGCATCAGCTTGCACTTGAGCTTCACGAAAAACCTCAGCACGTCCACCGACTCTTCGTCGAAGATCCAGGGGACTTTGTACACGGAGCTGCCGTGGAGCCTGCTGTGCGAGGAAAGCAACCCAAAGGCCACCCATCTCTTGTACAGGTCCGGTGTGGTGACGTCTTCAAAGCCGCCTATGTCGTGGCTCCAGAAACCAAACCCGCACAGGCTCAGTGAGAGCCCTCCCCTCAAGGTCTCCGCCATCGACTCGTATGACGCCAGACAGTCACCACCCCAGTGGACCGGGTACTTCTGACCTCCAGCGGTGGCGGACCTAGCGAAGACGACCGCGTTGCCTTTCCCAAGCTTTCGCTCGAGTGTCTCGAAGACCGTCTTGTTGTACAGGTAAGAGTAGAAGTTGTGCATCCTCTCCGGGTCCGATCCGTCGTGGAACACCACGTCCGTCGGTATCCTCTCCCCGAAATCCGTCTTGAAACAATCCACACCCATGTCCACGAGTCTTTCGAGCTTGGAGGAGAACCATTCTCTTGCGCGTGGGTTGGTGAAGTCCACGATCGCGAGCCCAGGCTGCCAGTCGTCCGTCTGCCAGACCTCTCCGGTTGGTCTCTTCAAGAAGTATCCGTTCCTGAGACCCTCTTCGAACATCTTCGAGAGCTGGGAAACGTACGGGTTGATCCACACGCAAATCTTGAGGCCTTTCTCCTTCAGCCTTTTCAGGAGGTTCTCCGGCTCCGGGAAGTTCCTCCTGTCCCACTCCAGATCCACCCAGCGGAACTCCCTCATCCAGAAACAGTCGAAGTGAAAGACGCTGAGTGGGATGTCTCTTTTCTCCATTTCCTCGACGAACTTCATCACGGTCTCTTCGTCGTAGTCCGTCAAGAAGGAAGTGGTGAGCCAAAGACCAAAGCTCCAGACTGGAGGCAACTTAGGCCTTCCCGTGAGGAGCGTGTAGTTTTCCAGAACTTCCTTCAAGTCCCCTCCTCCAACCACGAAATAGTCCAAACGCTCGCCTTTCACGCTGAACTGCACGGCTTCGACGTCTTCCGTCGCGATCTCGAAATCCACCCTCCCCGGATCGTTGACGAAGACCCCATACCCCCTGTTGGTCACGTAGAACGGGACGTTTTTGTAGGCAAGGTCGGAGACCGTTCCCGCGTCGTCGTTCCACATGACCACCCTCTGGCCGTTCTTCACGAAAGGAGAAAACCTCTCGCCAAGCCCGTACACCAGCTCGCCCACACTCAGGTGGACCTTGGCGTAACAGAACCTTCCCTCCGGCGCGATCGCGTAGCCCGGTTTGGAACGCGTCAGAAAGCGCCCACTGTGAAAGAACTCCATCTTGAAGGGGTGTTTGTTTATCACCAGCTCCATTTTCCCGGAACGAACGCGTAAGACGTCCCCGTCGTCCACGATGGTGGGTTCGAACCCTTCTTTCTGATAGAGCTCGTAGTGGGGTCCTTTTTTCTCGCTTCCCAGGAAGTGCTCAAACTGGATCCTTATCACGTCCTCGAACGGAGAGGAAACGGTGATCGTGAACACCGGACCTTGGAGCGTCTGTACCCGGCTTGTGATCTTCTGGAAGGTCGCGCGCATGATCAGCTTTCCCTCTTCGATGGAGTACTCGTAAACCTGCGCGGGCTCGAAAATCCGAACGCCTTCCCTCAGTCTCCAGAGTCCCTCTCTGAACCTCATGCTCTCATCTCCAACACGACCGTGACATCGTCTTTCTCCACCAGGTTCGCCGGAAGAACTATCTCCAAGTACCCGTTGGACGGCCTGGACTCGAGAGTCACTCCCGTGACAAAATGCGTCACGTTCAAACCCACCGGGTTTTCCGGCAGGACGTCTACGGGGAGTGAGACCTTCCCGCAAGGCTTTCCAAAGATCAAAACGAAGAGCCTGTCGTTTTTTCTGGTGAACCTGACCTCGTGACCTTCCCTTGTTTTCGCCGAATGCCTCCTCCAAGGCCTCGTACCGTAGATGACGTCCCCGTAAGTTTCTAGCCACCTTCCAAGAAAGAGTAGTCTCTCCTTTTGGGCCTCCGGTATCGTCCCATCGGCCTTTGGCCCGACGTTCAAGAGGAGGTTCCCACCTTTGCTCACCACGTCGACCAGGGTGTGGACCAGCTGTTCACCGGAGAGCATGTGTTCTTCCGTTTCGTTCTGGTTGTATCCGAAGGAAAAGCCTATTCCCCTGTTGAACTCCCACTTGTAGGGTGGCGTCTCTTCGGGGAAGTTCACGTGGTACTCGGACGTTCTGAAGTCCCAATGCGGCACGTCCCACCTGTCGTTCACCACACCTTCGGGGTTTTTGTTGTAGAAGTGGGCGAAGACGTACTTTAAGTCCTCCTTCCCCTTCTCGGGCCATCCCATGTCGTTCCAAAGCACGTCCGGTGTGTAGAGATCTATGAGCTCCACGATCTGCTTGTAGGCGTAATCGGCGTACTCGTAGGTGTGCGGTCTGATATGAGAGAGGTCCTCCACGTACCTGATGGGCTCTGTGGTGAACCTCCAGTCAAGCCCTCCAGAGTAGTAGACACCAAACCGAAGTCCAGCGTCTCTTACAGCCTTCGCGAGCTCTCCTATGAGGTCTCTCTTTGGACCCCTCTTGAAGGCGTTGAAGTCGGTGTACCTCGTCGGCCAAAGGCAAAAACCGTCGTGGTGTTTGGTGGTTGGTATCACGTACTTGGCACCGGCTCTTTTGAACAGCTCCGCCCACTCGTACGGGTCCCACTTTTCCGCCTTGAACAGGTCCGCGAACTGCTCGTACTTGAAGTCTTTCCCGTACTTTTCCACGTGGTACTTCCAGGTGGGGCTCCCCTCTATCCTCAGGGAGTTCTCGTACCACTCGGCGTAGGGGTTTTTGAAGAACCACTCCTCCATCGGGACCTTCCCCAACTCCCCCGTTGGGGTGGCCCAGCCAGGGACCGAGTAGATCCCCCAGTGGATGAATATCCCAAATTTCGCGTCGTCGAACCATTCAGGAAGGACGTGACCTCGAAGAGAGGACCAGGAAGGTTGGTACCTGATACCCATCGCTCTTCCCCCCAAAGTGTCGCGTGGTTTTGGAAAATTCACCACTATCATAGCATTAGCGTGTACAACCTGTCGCATTCGCTAAAATTTGTCTGTTCAAAAAATGGAATTAATGAAACCCCCGTAAAATCTGGTTTTGGAAGGTAGAACGTACGCACCGTAGACGGAGGTGGTGTTCGTGAAATTCAAGACTTACATCAGATTCTTCACGCCAGGAGTGATGATACTTTTGCTCGTCGTTTTCCTCTCAGTTCAGTTGTTCTTCTTCCAAAGGGAGAGGCAGTCCCTTTTGGAACGCGAGGTAGAGCTTTTCCTTGAGCGTTTTGGAAGGGAAATCTCCGAAACGTACAGTACCTTAGAGGCCGCGCTGATCACCCTCGCTCACAACAACGAAGTCGTCGAAGCTTTCGCGAGAGACGATAGAGACAGATTGTTGTCCCTCGTCTCAGAACTTTCAAAAAGGCTTTCCGAGACGAAGGGCGTGGATCAGCTGCACTTCCACACGAGAGACCTCAAGTCCTACCTGAGGACGAACGATCCAACCAAGTACGGGGACTTGCTGGACTTTCGAAAAGACGTCCAGCACGTGGCGGCAAGTCGCAAGCCTTTGAAGACGTTCTCCATCGGGAAGTCTGGTTTCGGGATCAGGGTCATATATCCCATCTTCTACGAGAACGAGTACGTTGGAAGCGTTGAGTGCACCAAGTTCTTCGGAAAGACTTTCCTTGAAAGCCTCCCCGGGGAAAACGTGCTCTTGTTGTTGAAGGACGAAAGGGGTTCGCCGGAAAGGAAAGTTATCAAGGAATCGGACGCGTCTGAGGACTTCACCGACCTGTTCGATCCAGAAGAGGTCTTGTCGAAGGGAGGGCAAACCCGCTTTCTGAAAGGAGACTACCTCTACACGGGCATCGCCCTGACGGATTTCCAAGGAGAGGCGCTCGGCTTGCTCTTGAGCAAGCTGGATATGTCGAAGATCTTTTCCGTCCAAAGACAGCAAGTGATGGCACAGGTCGCCGTAACCGCCGCCGTTGTCCTCGTCGTTTTGCTCTTCAGCGTGAGGTTTTCGAGGGTGTCGTCGAGGAAACTGGAGGGCGTTCTGGGCAGTTTCGAGCGCTTGGCTCAAGGGGACTTCACTCAGGACCTCGAAGTGAATGCCGTGAAAGACGAGTTCGACCAAATCGTCGAAGAAATGAGAAAGATGAGAGAGGGTCTGAAGAGATCGGTGAACGGTATCTTTGAAGCTTCATCGATCATCACACACGAGTCCGAAAGATTGAACGCGTTGGCCGAGGATTTCTCCCAAAAGGCGGAAGATCTATCGATCTTGGCCGAAGAGGTCAATCAAGCCGTGCAGAGCGTTTCCGCCTCCGTCGAGGAGTTGACGAGCGGTGTTGAAGAGGTCTCAGCCACGGCTCAGAACATCGCGAACGCCGCCCAGAACTTGGCTGACAGGACGAACCAGATGGCGAGCGCGGCAAAAAGTGGTGAAGAAGCGATCAAATTCGTCACCGGCGTGATCTTTCAGACGCGAGATAAAGCGAGGATCACCGAAGAAGCCGTGCGCAAATTGTCCGAAAGCGTCAAAAACGTCCGCGAAATAGTCACCACCATCAACTCCATCGCGGAACAGACGAACCTCTTGGCGTTGAACGCCGCCATCGAAGCCGCGAGGGCCGGTGAGGCGGGAAGGGGCTTTGCCGTCGTGGCGGACGAGATCAGAAAGCTCGCGGAAGAAAGTAAGAAAGCAACAAACGAGATAGCGGAGATGTTGCTGGAGATCCAGAGGAATTCGGAAGTGGTGAGCGAAGTCACCTCCGAGATGATGAACACGGTGGAAAAGACGAGCGCCGAAGCTGACAACGTGGGAAAGACCTTGATGAGGATCTTGGAACAGGTAGAAGGCATCTCGAGCATGGTCGACAACCTGGCGGCGAGTTCTCAGGAGATGAGCGCGGCGGCCCAGGAGATGAGCAGCGCGATAGACACGGCCTCGAGAGCGATCGTCAGCGTTGCGGAAAAGATGGACAAGGTGAGCGAAGAGGCGGAAAGCCAGAAAGAGCAGTTCGAGCGGATCAAAGAATCAGCCGTCAAACTCGCGGAAGTCGTCAAAACCCTCAGGGAAATCACGAGCAAGTTCAAGGTTTGAGAGTTTGATCGATTCGAGGAGGACCGGTGCCCTCGGCACCGGTCTTGTTCGTTTTGGACTTTTTCCAAACCATCATTCTCGTTTTAGCGCTTCCTTTGCCTCATCAAGTGTTGGGATCCTCCCCGAAAAAACCACTTTACCATCAATTACGACTGCCGGTGTTGCTACAATTCCCCTATTTATGATTTCGTTTATATCCTCCACTTTCTCCACTGTTGCTTGTATACCAAGTTCTTCCACAGCCATCTGCATGATCCTGGCTGTTTGTTTACACTTTGGACACCCACTACCAAGCACTTCGATCTTTTTCATATCGACACACCTCCCGAGCGCTCCCGAAATTTTTTATAGAATCCCGTATAGAAAGCCGAACAACGTCGAGAAAGCCACTACTAATCCAAAATAGGTGAACGCTTTCTTTTTGCCGAGCAATTTTGTTATAACTATCATGCTTGGCAGACTGAGAGTGTTTCCAGCCATCAACAATGAAAGCGTTGGACCTTTCGCCATGCCAAGTTGTGTTAAGGCTTGCACTATCGGTACTTCGGTGAGTGTTGCAAAATACATCAGAGCACCAATTACTGAGGCAACGAGAGAAGAAAACACGTTATTTTTACCAAGCAACGTTACGACGATATTTTCAGGCAGCAATTTAGTTATTACACCAGCCAAGAAAACGCCCACGAATAAGTATGGCAGTATTTTCTTGGCAAAATCCCAGGTTTCTTCAAGCCAAGATTTGGTTTGGGATTTTTCAAATCCGAATAACGCCATTCCAAGTACAGAGATTCCAAGTACACCCATTGTAGATGTCTTAATTGTTCGATTAATTTTTAAACCGCTGACCACGAGGAATATGAGTTGGAGAAGGAAAAATATAACACCTTTAACCGCGTTGTTGTCATTTTCCGAAGAAGTTACAAACCCTCCCGCACCTTTCTCTTGAAAGACCAGTTCCATAATTAGTCCTATCATTATCGCCGCGGTTATTGTGGCGATCATTCTCGCAAGCCCGAGATCCCATCCAAGCACTCTTGCGGTTAGAAAAATCGCCGCTATATTTATCGCAGGACCAGCGAAGAGAAATGTTGTTGCGGGACCAACGCCAGCTCCTTTTTTGTATATCCCACCGAAAAGTGGCAAAATTGTGCAAGAGCAAACAGCTAGCACGGCACCACTGACAGCTGCTATTGGGTAAGAAACGATTCTCTTTGTATCGGGACCAAGTAACTTGAGTATGGCTTCTTTTTTCAGAAGAACGGTTATCGTGCCTGCGATAAAAAATGCTGGAACAAGGCACAACAACACGTGCTGCCTCGCATATTCGTTGAGCATCCTAAAGCCGTTGAGTACACTCTCACTGATTGTCGCGTTATCGAACGGCGTGAAGTAAAATATCAAAAAGACTAAGGTTATAATTATGAAGTCTCGCATTCGACCTCATCTCCTTATTTGATCATGTCCTCAATGCAAGAAATTATCCGTTGGATGAACTTATCATCGCTTAATTCGTATTCAACCATGTTACCTTGTCTTTTGTCTTTCACGAGTCCCGCGAGTTTTAGAACGCTCAGATGCTGTGACAAATTTGACTGACTCACTGGAATTTCTGATAAAAGTTGACATACACACTTTTTTCCGTCGCGCAGTTTGTACAATATCCGTAATCTTGTTGGATGGGAAATTATCCTCATTATCTCCGCAATATTTTCCAAATCTATCGATTTTTCCACCTTTTCGGTTTGCATTTTATATCCCCCACCTTTCTCGCAGGCCTCTAAGTGAATTACATCACAAGTATATCAGTAGTTTCGAATATTGTCAAGAGCGAATTTGAGAATAACCGCAATTTGTCATCCTTTATTCGATGCGATTCTTTGATCTGGCCAAGTGGCTCACCGCTGGAAATTGTCAAGCTTGAGATCAGATAGTACAGAAACACGCTTTCTCTCATCCCAAGCGTGTTTTGAGATACAACCAAAGTGACGCTGCGCGCAACCTTGAGCCCAAATTCCCAACCTTTCGCCTGGACTTTTTCCAAATATAAGATATCATTATATTTGGAGGAGACGAAGTGGGGAGGGTGTCGTGTGAGCATTGAGAGGTTGATCGAGGAGTACTTGAACGAACTGAGGGCAGAAGGAAAGAGCGCGAACACTTTGAGGAACTACGCCAAACACTTCGAGAAGTTCCTGACTTTTTGCAGGGAGAACGGCATCTCTGACTTGTCCAACTTCAACAACAAAGAGGTGAGGGATTTCCGTAATTTTTTGCTCTCGAGGGGGTTGTCCGCGTCGAGCGTGAACACGATCATCTCTGCCCTCTCGGGTTTCTTCACCTATTGTGTCGAGGAGGGTTACATGAGGGGAAATCCCATCACGTCACGCGCGTTCGTGAAAACCCCTCAAAGACAGCCCGCTTTCCTATCCGAACAGGAGTTGAAGACACTTAGGGAAGTCTTCGAGACATTGCCTGGACACGTACGTTTCCTGTTCGAGTTGATGCTGGCGACGGGTATGCGTATAGGGGAGGCGTTGAGTCTTCGAGCCGAGGACATCCTTGTCGAGGACGGCAAGGTCTTTTTGAAAGTGATAGGAAAAGGATCGAAGGAGAGGATCGTGCCCGTGCTGGACCGCGAAGTGGCGAAGAAGTTGGTCGAGCTCAAGCGAAAGAAGGGAAGGATCTTCGAGATCGAACAATCCACAGCCCTTTGGTGGGCTTGGAGGATTAAAAAGCGAACGGGGATAAATTTCCGCTCCCACAGGCTCAGGCACACCGTGGCGACAACCCTTCTCCGCCAAGGAGTCCCCATAGACGTGGTCCAGGAGGTGCTGGGACACGCTTCGATCAGCACCACAAGAAGATACGCCAAAACCTCTAGCGAGGCGATTTTGAAACTTGCGGTGAAACTGGAGTGACCGATGGTATAGGTTTCTTCAAGGATAGCCGCTCTTCAAAGCTTCAGTGTTTCAAGACGAACGATGGCTGGTTCACCCACAACTTGATCGTCAACGTTTCCAAAAAATCGGCCAAGGTTGATTTTTCGACGAGAGCCATCACGCTTTGCCGCGGCTTTCTTACCTGCCGTTTTTTACGATGGTTCGTTAGTCTAACTAATTCTAAAACCTCCGGTAGGGTAAAAACCCCCGGGGGTTTTTTTGAGGGTATTTTTTGAAGGAAACTCTCTTTTGAAGGGAACTTCAGAATTTATTCCATATTCCACATA
>JAUQPE010000013.1:0-4579 GCA_030550515.1 Thermotogota bacterium
TTCCCTTCAAAAGAGAGTTTCCTTCAAAAAATACCCTCAAAAAAACCCCCGGGGGTTTTTACCCTACCGGAGGTTTTAGAATTAGTTAGACTAACGAACCAAATCAGAACATCATGACATCCTCACTCCTGTAGAAACCAATCTCCTTGTCGTACCAGTACTTCAGGTTATCGTGGGTGACCACCAAGAGACCGTTCTCTTGTATCAACGCTCCGCCCAATTTTTCCTCGTCGACGGGGATATCGATGGTGTACATCGACATCTTCTTCAACAGTTTCGCTATCTCGGCAACTTTTTCGTACCTATCGATTTCTTTGGCCTCAACAATTTCGTTGAATCTCCTCCTCAATTCCATAGCTTCTTCGTCGTATTCTATGAAAACGGCGACCGTGGGGAGTTTTCGATCGATTATTCGAAACCTTCCTTGTATTTCTGGAAAATCGAGATTTTTCAGGAACCTCATCAATTCCTCTTTGTCTTGGTTCGCTCTCTTTTTCAGTTTCGAGAAGTACTCAAAAGTTAACTTGTCAAAATCCTTTTCTTCGATATCGGAACGCTCCTTCAAGATCTTTTCTGTGATGTCGAGTAACAAGGAGTCGTACACGTAACTGGCGAAGGTTCTTCGTCTTTCGCTCGCGTCGTCGATGACTTTGTAGACGTAAACGTTTCCAATGGGTCTTTCAAACGTTCTGTTGCACCTTCCACTCACTTGAACGATGCTGTCGAGCGGACCCTCGTCTCTGATAACCGTGTCGAACGAAAGGTCGACGCCGGCCTCTATGACTTGGGTGCTCACGCAGATGAAACTTTCCTTGTTTTGCTTCATCTTGAGTATTCTTGAGAGTCGTTGTTTCGGTATCACGTGGGACGATAGGTAGTAAATAGGGACACCCTCGAGGGACCCTTTCAAACTTTTGAAGGTTTCGCTCGCCTCCCTGACGGTGTTCAGAACGACGAGTAACCTATCGCCCTTTCTTTTCGATTCGAGAGCTATTTTTCTCAACCTTTCCAAGAAATCCGCGAAAGTGACCTCGCCGTGGTACGAAACCTTCGTTCTGTTCAAACCCAGGTTCTTTCCAAAAACCTCTTTCGTGTTCTCTATCATCATGGGTTGGGTGGCCGTTGAGAGAACGATCTTGCTACCGAATTTACTCAAGGTTTCGAGGAGTTTGGAAAGTGGTTCCCAGTACTTGTGAGGTATCGATTGAACCTCGTCCAACACGATGACCGAATCGAAGAGCTTGTAAAAAAACGGCACCCTTTTGTTCGTGAACAGAGATTCGAATAGAGAAACGAACGTGGTCACCACAAGTTGCGCGTTCCATCCTTCCATCAACACCCACTGGATGGACTTTTTGCGTTGGATCTCATCGCGCCTGTATTCTGGATCGGCCAGATGATGATACGGGAGTACGGTTAGAGCGTCGAAATCGACTCCCTCCATAACCTTGTAGACCGTGTCCACGGTTTGATCTATTATGTTTATGAAGGGTAGGGCGTAGACTAGCAAGGAATCCCGTGAAGACAAAGATAGGGCTAGTCTCAGGTTGGCGAGGGTCTTTCCTATCCCGGTTGGGGCGGTCAGGGAGAGTATGTTCGAGTCGATCTTTTCCACGCTTTCCTTGACGTTCTTTTGGAATTCTTCCCTGAAGGGATGGATGGGGGTGTCTTTCGGAAGGCGAGATACGTACCTTTCAAGTAGGTCGATCGTGAGCTTTCTTTGGGGGGATATCTCGAAATCTTTCAAGGCGGCGTCTTCTCTGTCGGAGGAAACGAGGATGGAACTCATCGTGTGCAAGAGAAGGTAATCTTCTATTGAGAAGTCGTTGTCGAATTGGAAAACAGCCATTTCCTTGTCCAATCGTTCGAAGACCTGATTCAAATCGCTCGGGAGCTTCGTTTCGGTGACTTTTTCGAACCACTCCGCGAACTCTTTCGGCACGCTGCGAAACTGCTCCTCCAACTCCTTCAAGGACGACCCTTCCTCGCAGAGGCCGAATTTGGGAAAGTCGTCGTGGTGGTGTCTCACGACGAAGTAGCCGAAAAGTCGAAACTTTTCTTCGAAGCCACGACTTCTCAGAACGTGGAAGGTGATCAGGGAAGAAAGGGGGGCGTGGGTGACCTTCCTCTTCCCCGCCCCCATCAGGGAATCTTGAAACGCCCCGCTCGCCTTTGCGAAGTCGTGTGAGAGAGCGCAAAGTTTGATCAGTTCCAAACCCCTTTCGTGCTCGATCCCAAATTTTTTCCAGGGGATCTTATCCGCTTTTTTCTCTGCCTTGCGAGCCGTCCCGAGGAGGTGATCGACCAGAAGCCTGTCCGGATGAGACCTCAATCCATCCAACATATCACGTCACCTAGCTCCTTGACCCTGTAGATGGCCTCTGGGTAGCTCAACAGCTTGACGGGTGTGGCGTTCTTCTCGAACCAGTAGGTGGCGAAGCTCGTGGGCCTTCTCTCGTTGTCCATGTTGAGGGTCATCCGCTCCGTGATCATCACGCTCCCGTTCTTTGGTTCGATCTTCATCCCTTCAAGCTGTTTCAACACCGTGTGGACTTCAACAGGTGTTTCCACCTCTTCCAGATCGTATTCCCCGACAAACTCGAAATCCGCTATCATCTGAGCTTGCCCTAAGTACGGCGTGAAAACGCAGAGCTTGTTTTCGAGGTGGTGTTTCAACTTCTCGTGGAGGTCGGGAGCGTGTACGTAGATCCTGTAGGCTGGTGACTTTATCAACTCGACCACTATCTGGGTCCTACCCGTGTTTGCCTCTTTGGTTTCGATGTAGTTGATCACCATGTTGACCTTCTTCAAAGGGTTCAAGAGCCTGACGGCGATGTGTGCCGAATCGAAGTGCCTTAGGTGTTCGCTGGAAGAACTTCTCTCGTTCTTTATGCCGAGGATCGCTCCGATCAGACCACAGAGAGCGGTTCTCGGTGGGAAGGCGTAGGAAGTGGAGCTCGTGGTCGTGAAGCTTCTCCTGAAAAGAGCGTACTTTCCGCGTGCGTCGAAGACCAACACTTTCATGGCAGTCTCACGGCCCGAAGGCCTGCTTCGGTGAGAGCTTCTTCCAGTTTGACGGTCTTTCCCTCTTTCACCAGCTCGAGCCTACCGTCTTCCTTGTACTCCACTTTCTCGATCTTTGCGACGTGCTCCTTGAACTTTTCGAGGAGGGGTGTGATGTCGAGTTTGATCTGGGAGACATCCCTGATGCTCTTTTCCTCCACATCTGTGATCAGTTTCACGTAGGAGTCGAGTTCGCCGATGTGCCAGTTCAAGCCTTCTTTGTAAACGACCCTCAGCAAGAGCCTCGGGTTGTGCTCCATCTTGGACCTCGTGATGAGGTTCTTTGTGCCGTTCCACATCGCTGTGAGGAGCTTTTGCATGTCTTCTTCTGTCGCACCTGTTATCTTTGCGGCGTTTTCGTTCGCGATCCCGTAGAAGCATATGAGTGCGTAGGGTACCACGTACTCTTCCCTGAAGCTCCTCTGCTGCGCTTTATCTTCGCTTGTGAAGGCGGCCGTTCCTTGCTGGTAGACGACCTTGACGGCGTGGAGGGATGTGCCGAACCTGAACTGCACCGGCCCGGTGTAGGAAGTGTCGCCTCTTTCTTTGATCGGGATGACCGCTCCGAAGAGCCTGACGTCGATCAATTTCAGCGCGTCTTCTTTCGATTCGATGCCGAGTTGCTTTCGCCTGGTTTCTGGGTTAACGGCTTCCCCGGAAACCCACACATCTTCCCCTTGACTTTGCCACTCGTCGCGTATGGTTCTTTTAAGTCTCACGTCGGTGACGATACAGCGTTCCGTTTCTTCGTCGATCCTTGGTTTGTTCTCGTCGAGTGGATCGCCGTTCGGGTTGGCCCACTTCACGTCGTACAGAAAGAGAATCTCAGACCTGTTCCTGAAGGGCTGGTTCATCCGAAACACCTCCCTCATCGCTCGCTTGCACTTGTTTGAATGGTTCCTCGCTGGCGAAGGTCATTCCAAGGGAGAACACGAAATTGAGCTCGTCGACCGTGGCTTTGCACGTTGGTGATTGCATGTAGTAGAATCCAGCCGCTTTGATCAATTCGTCGATCTTTTTCCCGTAACTTCTGTACTGCTCGAACTTGTTCCTGATCTCGGGTACAAGGCCTTGAATGTCCTGATAGTTCATCCTCAACCCCTTGAGCTTTTTGAAAAACGGAGCGGAGTTTCTCTTGGCGTGTTGGACGGCTAGGAGTTTCCCAGTCAGGACGCCCGTCAAGAACACCGCTTTCTTCCAGGGCTCGTTGAAGAACTCCGGATAGCGCTCGAAGAACTCCTCGAAGACGTCCAAGTTCTGACACCTCCTTTCCTCAAGTTTCGCCCTGAAGACCCCGATCTCGTACAGGAAGATGTGGTGAGCGAAACTCAAAAGAACCATTCGGGAAAACTCTCGGAGGTCCTCGCACAAGGCCTTTCTGATGGTCCTCATGCAGTACCAGAGGAACCTGTGTGGACTGTATTCTTCAGCTTGGAACACGCATCTGATCAAGGATAGGTAATCCTTCATTCCCACCTCCTTGCCCGATCCCTTGCTGTAAAGCACGAAGAGGTTT
>JAUQPE010000013.1:4866-17507 GCA_030550515.1 Thermotogota bacterium
AAGCGAAGGGATCACCCAAAGCGTCAGGTCGAAGAACTTGAAGGACAGGTCCTTTTGGAGGATGTTGGAACCGTTTTTTAGATGTTCGAGGCACTCGTCGCACACCGGGAAGACTTTGACGGCTTGCCTTTTGTCAAGGTTT
Source organism: Thermotogota bacterium (assembly GCA_030550515.1). GTDB lineage: Bacteria > Thermotogota > Thermotogae > Thermotogales > Thermotogaceae > JAUQPE01. The sequence goes on from JAUQPE010000013.1 coordinate 5,009, forward strand.
GGACAGAAACCGGGTTTGTCGAACGTGGTGAACTTGAACGCCTCGTTCGCCGTGGCGGAGACCGCCTTCTCTTGACCGCACAACGCGCAGACGCCTTTTTCGGCGTTTTCGAATTTTTCGTACATCCTCTTCACGAAGACCTTCCTGAACGGTTCGTACTGAGCGGGTAACAACTCTTCCTCATCTTGAACGATGCGAAAGGTGATGAAGACAGCCTTCGTTTTCTTTTCCGAAAAGATCTCTTTCGCTTTGCTTTCGATCTGCTCCCTGATGGTTCCCTCGTTTTCCATGTACACTTTCTTGATCTCCTCCAAATCTTCGTCTTCAAGAAAGGCGGAGAATTTCTTGAGGGATTTCTCCACTGATTTTTCGATGGTGTCTTCTTTTTTCAGCAAAACCGTCGGTGATCTCCCTTGAACGTTTCCCGCCTGCTGAACGTAGAGCAGGAGCGCGTGGTCCTTTGGTTTTTCCTCAACACGGACTTCCATCAGTTGCGCCTCGGGTGGTGCCTTCAAGACCACTACTATGCCTTTTTCGACGTTAACGTCTTGAGCGAAGTTTCTGTAGTCCTCCGCGTGCGAGAAGAGCCTTCCTATCTCCAAGACCTTGGTGATCAAAGAAAGTCCCCCCTTTCACACGACGAAACCGTATTCCTCTTTCACCTTTCCCATCGTTTGGAGCTCAAAAGCGGATTCGCTGTCCATCACGTAGAAACGCACCGAATCCTTCTCTTCGTCGATGATCTTTTCGAGCTCGAGCTTCAACTTTTCGAGCTTTCCTTCGGTGATGGGACCTTCGAAAACCGAGTTTTGAACCCACTTCAGGTATTTCCTACAAGTCTTCAAAACTTTCGCCACGCGCTTTTCCTCTATGTCGTACGTGACGATCAGGTACATCTCCCATCACTCCAAGTAAGGCCTGTAAGTATCGTCACCGAGCAGATGCTTTTCCAACTTGTACATCTCCATCCTTATGAGCGTTCTTCTGGAAACGTTCCTCTTCAGAGAGTCCACGTAGACGGTCTTTTCGAGTGCCTCTTCGAACTCCTGAACGAAGACCTTCTTTGCGTGATCTTTCAAGGCGATGCCCTCTACCGTTTCGTGGAAATCTTTGAGTTTTATCTGTCGCCTGTTCAAAAGGGTGAAGATCGTCTGATCCACGATGATGGGTTTGAACACTTCGGAAACGTCTAAGTTCAACGTGAAGCGTCTGTTGTTTGTGGCGTGAAGGAAACCTATCCTAGGATCCAGATGAGTCTTGTAGATCTCGGAGAGGACCGTCGTGTACAGGAGACTGTTTCCGAAACTGATCAACGCGTTGAGTTCGTTACGTGGGGGTCTTCTCGTTCTGACCTCGAACTTGAAACCCTCCGATAATATTATTTCATCAAAGGTGTGATAGTAAACCTCTTTCGCGTTGCCTTCTATCGCCATGAGTTGTTCGATCGTTTCGCAGCTTTTCAAGCTGAGGAGATGTTGTGAAAGTTTTTCTATAGCCTTCGAAACCTCTTCACCCTTTCTTTGGTGTTTCTTCAGCGTGCAGATGGAGTTCCTTATAGCTCCCTCCACGAACGCTTTGGCAAGGGTCAGCCTTTTAGACGAGTCGAGGTAATGCTCTGCCTGTTTCAACAGGACGAGACCGCTGTTGAGGAATTCCCTAGGGTAGTAACTTCCCACGTAGTAGCCGTAGTGGTTGAAGAAATGAAGCACGATGTTCTTCTCCGTGAGGAACTCGAGCAGCCGCTTGTTGAGGTCAACCTCTCCAAACACCTTTATTTCAGCGACGTTTTCAACCGGTATATGTTTTTTTCCTTCTTCCGTCTCCAGGACGAGAGAATTGCTTTCTCTCCTCAACCTTCCACCGCTGAAGATGTAAACGGGTTCGGCCATTCTCTGCCCCCCAATTCCACATGTACACTTTCCTTCAAGACCAGCAAAACAGTTCGTAACCGCACTTTCTGCAAAAACCTGTTTTCTTCCTTTCTGGAACTTTCGGCAAGGACAGGATCCGCTCGGCTTTTTCGAGGAATTTTTCCAATTCCTCTTTCTCTGTTTCTCCGAGCCTCACCTCTACTTGCTTTCTCTCTCTCGGTATCATGATCTTTCCGGAGGCCTTCACGCCCCTCTTTTCCAACTCGTACAAGTAGTACAAGAGCTGCATTCTTGCCCCTTCCAAGAATTTTGATGATTTCTTTATTTCACCGACGATCGTGACTTTTCCTTGCTGGAAGATCATGTCGATCTTCATGCCTGGAAGCGAAACTTCGCGTATGCCTCTCTTGGGGTAACTTTCCTGGTGTATGAACCTTCCCACTTCCAAGTAGGGATTGGATTGATCGGGTTCTATCTGGTGAGCGATGAGCCATGCTTCCCTTTCGCATACGGTGAGGCTCAGGACGGCGGAACCGGTCACCATCGTCTCTTCCTCCTCGATGGAGCGGTTTTCATTCGAGCGATCTTTTCGTCAATATCAGGGTAAGCAAGTCTAGAAGGGCTTCTTTCGTGAGGGATACTCTCAGGCCCAAGGAACGTTGAAGGTGGATCACGAGACTCTCCACACACGGCTCGTGTCTTGGGTACGTATCGACCCGCACGCTCGCATTTTTCGTTATCAGCCATAGGTTCCATCTCTCGTCGTACGCCGCGAAGGCGTCCAAAACCTCGCTGTAATCGTAGAGCACGATGGGGGTTGGTACCGTGTAACCCTTCATCCTCAGGAACCTGGTGCACAATTCGAACAACTTTCTCTTGATCTTTGGAAAGGCGACAGCCAGATCGTGGTAAGCGAGTTTGGACTCGAAGAACACCCCGAAGTCTCCTCTGTGGGCGCAGGAGTCGATTTTCATGAAGAGCAAGACTCGATCCTTTTCTTTTCTCCACGCGATCGTCACCTCAAGAGCGGTCCCATCGTGGCTTTCTGGGAGGATGGCGACGATCTTCTTCTGGTAGCCCTCGATCCTTCTCAAAACTTTGGAGAGTTCTTGTTTTTTAACGTTTTGAAGCACACTTTCGACCGTGTTTCTTGCTTGCTGGAAGTTTTCGCAAACCGCCGTGTAGAGAACGGCCACGTCACCACTCCCTCCATCGTTGAGGGACCCTCCAATCACGCGAGGGTCCCCAGGAGTTTGAAGTGTTTGATGAGGTTGTATATGGCGGACAGGAGTTCAGCAGTGAGGATGGCAAGTCCCAGGAGCCACCAGAGCACGAACATTCTTTCACCCCCTTTCTTTCAGTTTGGGCTGTTTCCGAATCCTTTATGTACACTTTCCGGCAGTTGAGCGTTTTGACCCAAACCTGGCAGGTCGGCACGGCAGTCTCCATGTCACCATTCCCGAAAGCATGTAAGTACACTTTCAGGTGGGTGACTCACAGGTAGGGAAAGTCAAGCCCCAAACATGGATTGCCCTTCGGCGCTCTCTTCCATCACGCCTTCAGCTGTCTCGAGCTTATACCATTCACGCTTTATTCTGCCGATTTCCGTTCTAATCTTTTCAAGAGCGTTTTGAGCGGTATTGATAGCCTTCCCGATGGAATCGATCTTTTTTTCCAGTTCCGCAAGAAAATTCATCGTGACACCAGCGAAGCGCTTATACTCACCTGTTCGCCCCATCCTCTCGAGAAGTTCGTATCTTTCTTGAAGCATGTGCGCGACGAAGATCACGTCTTTGAAGGTACAAATGTAAACGTTTTCTTCCTTGGCAACGGTGATCAATTCCGGCGCAGCTTCTAGAACGATCTCGGGGACAACCAATATGCAGCTATCGACCGTGTTGTAGGAGTTCCTGTACTTCTTCACCCGTTCTATTTCTCTTTTCATCTTCTCGACGATCTGTTTTCTGTCCACTTCGAGTTCTTCTCCTTCCCCTATTTCCTTCAGCAACTCTCCCACTTCGGGAAGTTTGCAGTCGATGGGGATGAATTTTCCGTTTCCCAAACTCCACGCGAACTCCACCTCTCCCCCTTCGGTTTTCAAATTGGTCTTCACCAAACCTACTCTTATAGGGTGTTTCAAGACCTCTTTAAGGATCTCTTCGCCAACTTTTCCCCTCGTTTTCGTGCCGGAGACAGTTTTCACGAATTCTTCGATCATCTTTCTCGTCTCGAAGAGTTGTTGATCTCTCTTCTTCTCGATCTCTTCGCGCATTCGACCCTGTTCGAGGAGGAATTTTTCGAAGTTCTCCAACCGCTTCGCCCTCTCTTCTTCGATCATCCTTTCACGTTCGCTCCTCATCTTTTCCAACTCTTCGATTCGATCGCGAAACTCCCCTAGAAACCGCATCAAATCGCTATCGTGGGACTTCTTCTGCAGGCGCACGATCGTCACGCTCAAGAGGGCAACGGTGATCACCCATCCAATCCACACCAGAACGGTGACCAAACTCACCACCTCCACATCATACTTGTACACTTTTCGGCAAAACGAAAAGGGCCCCAAGAGGGGCCCCTCCGATCCGTCGAGATTTGATCACTGAGCCAGCACTTCTGCCCAGGTCGTGACAGGCCATTCTGTTTTGAAGAGCTCTTCAACTGCGGGAGATGCCTTCGCTCTGATCGCCGAAAGAGTGGCCTCGTCCAATCTTACGATCTTCATACCCTTGGCTTCGAGCTCCTTGAGAATGTTGGCCTCGTTGTTTCTGATCTGTTGTGTTGCCCACTCCGCAACCTCGTTTATGGTTTTGACGATGAGGTCCTGCAGATCTTTGGACAAACAGTCGAAAGCCGTCTTGTTCATGGTGATCCAACCAACACCACACTGGTGGTTGGTGATGGTGAGATACGACTGCACCTCGTAGAGCTTGAAGGAGTAAATCTGCGTGAGGTCACCTTCGGAAGCCTCGGCCCTTCCAGTCTTCAAGGCATCGTAGAGTTCTGGGAGTGGTACGGGAACCGCCTGAACGCCCACGGCCTCCCAGATCTTCACCCACGTTGGTACCACCGGCAGTCTGAGCTTCACACCGGCGAAATCATCCACCGATTTTATCTCCTTGTTTGAAGTGAACTGTCTGTAACCCCTGTATACGGTCGCGAGGCAGATCATGTTACCGTTCTTGAGAATGAGTTCCTTTGCCTTTGCACCGAGGGGACCGTTCCAAACGCGCAGGAAATGTTCGTAATCCTTTATCACGAATGGTGCGTTGACGAAGAAGTACTGTGGCGCGAAAACTTCAACAGGTCTTCCACCCGTGAATTGGATGTCGATGATCCCTTTGGCGCATTGCGTGTTCACTTCTTCCTCCGATGCCTCCGCTATCCTGAGTCTGACCAAGACCCTACCGTTAGTCCTTTCCTCGATCAACTGTTTGAACCTTTCGGCGGCTTGAGCCAAAACGTGACCCTTTTGGAAAGGTGTGCCCACTTCTAAGACTATCTGGAAAGCATAAAGGGACACCAGAAATCCAAGACACAGCACCAAAACGAGCAACTTTCTCATACCTAACCCCCCTATCAGAACAGTGAAGTGGCGTTTGATGTTTTTTATTCCAGAATCGTGCTTCAGTACATGTTTGTATAATCATAGGAGAAGCTGTTTCGACAGAGGTGATCCGCTTGAGGTTCTTCGTGATGGGGGCTGGTAGTTGGGGAACGGTGTTCGCTCAAATGTTGAAGGATAACGGAAAAGAAGTGATTCTTTGGGCGAGAAGAAGAGAATTGGTTGAATACGTGAACACCCAACACAGAAGTCCCTACATCAATGACCTGGAAGTGACCGTCACCGTGACGAACGACCTCGAAGAGCTCAAGAACACGGATGTTCTCGTTATCGCCATCCCTTGCCAGCACATCAGAGAGCACTTGGTTCGTCTTCCCAAGCGACCTTTCATGGTGCTGAACTTGTCGAAAGGCATCGAGGTAGGCACGGGTAAGAGAGTCTCCGAGATCGTGAAGGAAGTGTTGGGATGTCCGTACGCCGTTCTATCGGGTCCTTCTCACGCCGAAGAAGTCGCCATGAAGCTCCCAACGGCCGTCACGATCGCGGGAGATTACGCCCGCGATCTCCAGAGCGAGATATCCTGCGAGTACTTTCGCGTGTACACGTTGGAAGACGTCGTGGGGGTAGAGATCGCCGGTGCCCTCAAGAACGTGATAGCCATCGCTGCGGGGATACTCGATGGCCTTGGGGGTTGGGACAACGCGAAGGCTGCGCTCGAGACGAGGGGAATATACGAGATCGCGAGGTTCGGTGTCAAGTTTGGGGCTGATTTCAAAACTTTCATGGGGCTTGCTGGTATCGGAGACCTCATGGTGACCTGTAACAGCAAGCACAGCAGGAACAGGTGGTTCGGTGAGATGATAGCGAAGGGTCACAACCCGCAAGAACTCTTGAAGAGCACCAAGTACGTCGTTGAAGGGGCCTTCACGGTTTTGGCGGTGATGAAAATCGTCAAAGAACAAGGCGTGGAGATGCCCATCTCCGAAGAAGTCTACAGGATCGTCTACGAGGGAAAACATCCGCTTCAGTCCGTGAAAGACTTGCTCAAAAGGGATCTGAAGAGGGAATTTTGGGACTTGAAAGGTTGAGAGTTGTTTTCTTGAGAATGAAAAATGGTTGAATTGCTTTAGAATTTTCTTGGGGGGAAACCTTTCAAAGCGAGGTGATGGCGGTTGAAACCCTTCCATACCATGGATGTGAAAGAGGTCTGTGAGCTACTCAGGACGGACCCTCAGAAGGGACTTTCCAGCGAAGAAGCAAAGAGAAGGCTAGGGGAGTACGGTCCAAACGAGATACCCGAGAGGAAGAGAAGGACCATCCTCCAGATGTTCTTATCGCAGTTCACAGATTTCCTCATCATCATCTTACTCGTCGCCGCAGGAATTTCTCTCTTCGTTGGTGAAGGTATCGACGCAATACTGATCATGGCCATCGTCGTGCTCAACGCCGTGCTTGGGACTGTTCAAGAAGCGAAAGCGGAAAAAGCCCTACAACTTCTGAAGAAGATGGCAGCACCTTCAGCCAGGGTACTCAGAGACGGTGTGATACAGACCGTCTCGTCCAGAGAGATCGTACCTGGGGACATAGTGATCCTCGAGGCAGGTAACTACGTCCCGGCGGACGCTAGGGTCTTGGAGTCCGTGAACTTGTCCACAAACGAAGCGGCTCTAACCGGGGAATCCCAGCCCGTCGAAAAGGCCACGGAACCGTTGAGTGAGCCGAACCTGCCGTTGGGCGATAGGGTCAACATGGTTTTTTCTGGCACGATCGTGAGCAGGGGACGTGGAAAGGCGGTTGTGGTCGCAACTGGTGGTGAAACAGAGATTGGAAAGATCGCCAAGATGCTCACTGAGATAGAAGAAGAGGAAACACCCCTTCAGAAGAACTTGGAGAAACTCGGAAAGCAGATTGGTCTCATCATACTCGGTATATGCGCCATCGTGTTCTTGGTTGGTATACTGGAAGGAAACCCCATTCTCGATATGTTCCTGACGGCGGTGAGTTTGGCGGTCGCCGCCGTTCCGGAAGGTCTCCCAGCGGTCGTTACAATCGTGCTCGCCCTGGGGACCTACAACATGGCCAAGCGGCACGTGATCATCAGAAGGCTTCAATCCGTTGAAACGCTCGGTTCCGTAAACGTGATCTGTTCGGATAAGACGGGAACCCTCACGAAGAACGAGATGACGGTCGTCAGGTACTACCTACACCCGAACCGTTGGCTGAACCACCAAGAGATCACGTCGATTGACGATCCTGTTCTGAAAGAAACCCTCATTGGATCCGCACTCTGTAATGACGCCTTCTTGGCTCTCAAAGACGGGAAGAAAGTGACCGCGGGCGATCCAACGGAAATCGCACTCGTTGTGGCTGCTTGGGAGTTCGGTTTGAAGAAAGAAGAGCTCGACAAGGAAATGCCTCGAATCCATGAAATCCCATTCGATTCGGACAGGAAGATGATGACAACGGTGCACAGGAAAACCAAGACAGTCGTTTCCTACACCAAAGGGGCGCCAGACGTGGTCCTCACGAGGTGCAAGTGGTACCTCTCGGCTGACGGAGAAATCAAAGAGATGACCGAACAGGACAGGGAGTCGATCCTTCAAGCCAACCAGAAGATGGCTCAAGAGGGTTTGAGGGTCCTCGCGGTGGCCTTCAAAAACGTTGAAGAAGGAATGTTGGATGGTTTGGAGGAAGACCTCACCTTCCTGGGGCTCGTCGGCATGATAGATCCACCGCGTCCCGAAGTGAAAGACGCACTCGAAAAGTGTAAAACCGCCGGCATAAAGGTGATCATGATCACGGGCGACCACAAGGCAACGGCGCAAACGATCGCGAAGGAAATAGGTATCATGGACGAAAAGGGTAAAGTGCTGACGGGAAGCGAGCTTTTGGAGATGGATGTCGACGATCTCGCGGAAGTCGTCGAAGAGGTTGGGGTGTTCGCCAGGGTCTCTCCCAGCGACAAGTTGAAGATCGTGGAAGCCTTGAAGAAGAAGGGTAAGATCGTCGCCATGACCGGTGACGGCGTGAACGACGCGCCCGCTCTCAAACGAGCGGACATAGGCGTTGCCATGGGGATCACGGGAACCGATGTCGCAAAGGACGCTTCCGACATGGTTCTCACCGACGACAACTTCGCCAGCATAGTGGCGGCGGTGGAAGAAGGAAGGAAGATCTTCGACAACATAAGGAAAGTGGTGTTTTACCTCCTGTCCTGCAACATCAGCGAGGTCGCCACGATATTCATCTCCATCTTGCTGAGGCTTCCGTTACCTTTGATACCGGTTCAGATCCTCTGGATGAACTTGGTCACGGATGGTCTTCCCGCGCTAGCGCTTGGTGTGGAACCAGCGGAACCTGACGTGATGAGGAGGCCTCCCAGGGATCCACAAGAGGGTATCATGAGCAGGGAAGTCTTGAGGAAGATAATGATCGGTGGTTTGATAATGTCCGTTCTGACGATTTTCGTGTACTCTTGGGCTCTTATGGAGCACGACGAGATCAGGCTTCTGAGGACGATGGTCTTCTTCGCGCTTAGCACCGCACAGCTCCTCCACTCCTTCAATTCCAAATCCTTGAGACATTCCCTCTTCAAAGTCGGTATAAGAAACAATCCAAAACTTATATTGGCTGCAGTCGTTTCTTTCTTGATGTTGTTGGCCGTTATATACGTTCCCTGGCTCCAGGACGTTTTTGGAACGACGACCCTCAAGGGTCACCAGTTGGTGATCAGCGCGGTTGCGGCCTTCATGATCGTGCCTCTCTTCGAGTTGGTCAAATTGTTCGACCGGAAGAAGAGTAGATGAGTTTCGGGCCCCCGCTCTTGGGGGCTCTTCGTGTTGACAAGTATATGATATTGTCATATAATATGCTTGAACATATATAGTGTGACGGAGGTGACCGAAGATCGTGTGGGGCGGAGGAAACAGGTGGAGAGGCTTCGGAAAGGGTAGAGGACGCAAACTCGGTGGAGGACGATGGACGCGGTGTCCCAGGTGGGGTAACAAAGCCCCAGTGAGGGGGTGCTGGCGCTGGGTCGAAGGGGAATCGGAAACGATGGATCGAGCTTTGAGGGAAAAGGAGGACGAAAGGTGATGCTTGTTGCGGTTCCACTTGAAGAAGAGAAGGGTTTGGATTCCAGGTTGAGCGAGCATTTCGGGAAGGCACCACATTTTGCCTTCGTCGAGATAAGGGAAGGGAAAGTAACGTCTTGGAAGATAGAGAAAAACACGCTGGAGCACGGAGCGGTTCCAGAACACCTGATCGCACACGGTGTGGATCTCGTCCTCACCAGGCACATCGGGCCTCACGCTAGGGAAAAACTTGTCAGTTTTGGCGTTCGCGTGGTTTACGTCACAGAAGACACTCTCTCCCAGGTCCTGAGCCGCTTAACGGGTACTGCTGGTGAGGAGAGACCATGAAGGGGCGCGGAAGGAGAGGATGGATAAAGCATTTGGTCGGTGGTTTCGTTCTTTTGGTTTTGTCCGAGAAGCCGTGCCACGGTTACGATCTCGCAAAAAAGCTCTCGGAGATTGGCTTTGACTTCTCCGATGTAGCCGAAATGGGAGCGCTTTACAGACTGCTCAACTGGTTCGAAAGTTGTGGTCTCGTGAAATCTCAGTGGAACTTCCCAGACGCCGGGCCTGCCAAGAAAGTTTACTCCATCACCCCTCTTGGGATGTCTTACCTCCAAGAACTCGCAAAAACTCTGGAACGAGAAAAAGCCTTGCTCGACGCCTTCTTCGAAGAGTACAGGAAGATCTTTCCAAATCTCACCTGAACTTCTCCATTCCTTCACGGAAATATAGGATACATTCAATACTGCTTTGATAGAATTTCACCACGGGGTGCGATGCTTTGAGGGCCGTATCGGACGTTTTCTTTTTTTTGGGTTTTTCAACCCTCATCGTCTCCATCGTGATGTTTGACCTTGGGACCAGGGCTTTGAAGAACAAGAACGAAACGAAGAAAAAATCGTACGATAGGAAAGGAAGGTATTTCTTGCTTGGAAGTATCGTGTCGTTTGGTGTATCGTTTCTCTTCGCGTTCCTGTCCTCGGGGAGGTAGAACATGTTCTACATCGTATACAATCCAACGGCCGGTAACGGGAAAGCGAAGTTGTTCAAAAAGAAATTCAAGGAATTGCTGGAAAAATATGGGATCGAGCACAAGATAGTCTTCACTTCGAGACAGGGTGACGCCGCTTTGTTAGCGCAAAAGGCCGCGATGAATGGTTTCAGGAAGATCGTGGTGTTCGGTGGAGACGGAACGGTGAACGAGGTTGTGAACGGTATATTCGCGAGCGAGGTGGACCCCAGAGAATTCGTCCTCGGTTGGATCCCTTTCGGAAGCGGTAAAGATTGGGGTAGGACCATCGATGTGCCGTTCGAAATGGAGGAAGCTGTGAAGGTTTTGAAGGAAGGGGAAATTTTTGAACAGGATGTGGGTGTTGCGGAGTACGAAACAAGGCTTGGGGAGAGAAAGAAACGTTTTTTCGTGAACATGGCTGGCCTTCTGTTCGACGGGTACGTCACGCTTGAGGTGAACAGGTTGAAGAGGAAGATGCGTCTCTCTTACTTTGCGAAGATCTTTCCGTGCCTTTTACGTTATCGCGGTAAAAAAGTGAGGCTCGTCTTAGACGATCTTCGAATGGAGCCAAGACTCTTTTCGATGAACGTCGCGATAGGCAGGTACAACGGTGGGGGAATGATGCAGGCCCCGCACGCGATACCGGACGATGGCCTTTTGGCTGTCACGCTCATAAACGACATTGGAAACCTGAAAATCTTGATGAACGTCTACAGGGTGTTCACCGGAACTTTGTTGGAACATCCTGGCGTCGAGGGTTACCAGGCAAAGACTGTGGAGGTAGAGTTCGAGGAAGAGGAACCTTTCGAGTTGGATGGGGAGTCTTTCTTTGCGAAAAAAGCGAGGTTTGAAGTGATTCCAAAAGCTTTGAGGGTCCTCGTCAAGGGGAGTTAGGTTGTGGAGGAACTTTTCGACATCATAAAGAGGAGTCTCGAAAGGTGTCCTTGGCTTGAAAGACAAAGCGTAGAAAATCTCTTGAGAGAGCTTCGTTCGGAGGTCGACGAGGTAGAGAGGGCGGTCAAGAGCGGTGACGTTCAAAACTTGGAAGAGGAGATAGGAGACCTCGTCTACGACGTCTTCCTCGTGGCGGCCGTGGCGGGTAGAGACTACGGTGTCGACCTGGAACGAGCGATCAAGAGAGTGGTCGATAAGATCTCGTACAGAAAGCCTTGGCTTTTTTGGGATGAGAGGATAGAGCTGGAAGAAGCGATCAGGATTTGGAATCAGAGGAAAGAAGGGAAGAAAGGTTAATCCATCTTGTCGATAGGTTTCTCTCCGAACAACTTCGCGGGGATGAAAAACACGGGGGATTTGAGTTTTCTGTTGAACCTCTCTACCTCTTCGTTGTAAGTGTTTCGAACTCTCTCAAATTCAAGCTCGATTCTTTCCAATTCTTTCCTGACCTCACCTTGTTCGTTTGTTTTCGTTTCCTCGAGTTCCATGAGGAGTCTCGACCTTCTCTCCTCAAGATCGTAGTAATCCTTTTCCAAGATGCTTATCCTCACTCTGTGTCTTATCAGGAAAGCCCAGGCGTAAAAAGCGTAAAGAGTGAATCCCACGACAGTTAACGCCGCTATCCACACGATCTCACCACGCCTTCTCGTTTCAATGATACCAAATACCTTTTCACACTCCAGCCCGAGCCCTTCCCCAAAGACACTGGAGCCAAGCCTACCACTCGAGTATCATAGACACACTTGTGGTGCTTGTATTCTCCCGGGAATACCCCAACCTAGACTGAGATCGCTATCAAGTGTATCTTGGATCAGGTAGTGAAAACTCTACCGATTCCTTACGACGGGAAGATCTTCCCTGTGGATATCTCAGGAAAACCGTTCAAGAGCGTGACGGAGAAGCTTTGATAACATCTCTTTCGAAATGGTTCGTTATACTAAACTAACTTTAAAACCTCCGGTAGGGTAAAAACCCCCGGGGGTTTTTTTGAGGGTATTTTTTGAAGGAAACTCTCTTTTGAAGGGAA
>JAUQPE010000029.1 GCA_030550515.1 Thermotogota bacterium
GTGATATAATGAAAGAAACAAGGTTTGGGGTTGAATCTCCGTGTTGGTGAGAGAGGAGAATAGGATCGTGATATCGATTCTTTCGCATCACCACCATCGCGCGGGCCCGGCGGTTTCTCCACCGGGGGCGTGATGGTGGGAAATCGTACGGGCCACGTCGAAGAGACGTGGCCCTTTTTTTAAAACGAGGAGGTGGAGGCGTTGGAATTCGAGAAGGTGGTTTCTTTCTACAAGAGAGCTGCGGAGAAAGGATACCAGGCGTTTTTTTCGCCCGCTTTCGAAAAGATCAACCACTTCCAAGACAAAACCGTCGTCTTCTTCGACAGGAGGGGAAACTTCTACGCCCTCAGGGAGGACTTCACGAAGAGTGTGGTAGATTACAAGAAAAGGATTGGACTTGCGATGGTGAAGGTGTGGTACGCCGATTACGTTTACAGGTACACGATGGACGAACTCACCGCCGAGTACCAACTTGGGGTGGAGAAGATACCACGGAGAGATCCGAAGGACACGCTTGAGGTGTTGGAAATCATAGTCTCGGCGGCCGTCGAGTTCTTTGGAAATTCACTGATCGTGGAGATCTCAGACACCAGGGTTTACGAAGACTTGTTGAAGGAAGTCCCGCAAGAACTTCACAAAACGGTTCTCGATCTCGTGGACTCCAAAAACCTCGCGGAGATAGAGTTCCTGTCGAGGGTGAGAAGGCTCGATCTGAGCAGGATAGAGAAGATCATAGAGGACAGCTTCTACAGGAGGGAAATCGAACACTTGGAAAGTTTGGACGTGCGACCTGAGGTGAGGGAGAGGTTGAAAGAAACCGCGTCCTTCCTGAAGGACCACTTTCCAGAGGTGGAGGTGGAGGTCGATCTCACGCTCGCGAGGACGGTCGAAGAGTACAACGGTTTGATATTCATAGTCTACGACTCGAACACCTCGAAACTCGTGGCAGCCGGAGGAGAGTATTCGTCGAACGGCGAGATCGGAGTGGGCGGGACCATTTACTTGGAGGGGAAAACATGCTGAGGATCGCCGTACCGAAGGGAAGGCTGGAAGAAGGCATCGTGGACCTCTTGAAGAAGATGGGATACGATCTCGATAGGGTCTCCGACTTGGTCTTCAAGAGTCAAGAACTTGTTTGCTTTTTCGTGAGGCCGTTCGATGTGCCCACTTACCTCGTGAACGGGGCGGCGGACGTGGGGTTCTGCGGCACGGACGTTCTGATAGAGTCGCAAGTCAGCCTCATCCAACCCTTCTTCCTTCCCTCGGGAAGGAGCAGGATGGTCCTGGCTGGTCCAAGGGGAAAGGGAATACCCACGGGTGAGGTGAGGATCGCGACGAAGTTTCCCAACATCGCGAGGAGGTACTGCGAGTCCAGGGGGTTGAGTTGCAGGATAATCCCCCTCAAAGGATCCGTGGAGCTTGGACCCATCTCCGGTTTGTCCGATTTGATCATCGACATCACCGAGACTGGAAGGACTCTCAGAGAGAACGACTTGGAAGTGTTGGATGAGATCTTCGAGATAAGAACGCACGTGGTGGTGAACCCCGTCTCCTACAGGACGAAAAGGAGAGTGGTGTTGGACTTTCTCTCGAGGTTGAGGAGGGTGTTGGAAGATGAGGGTTTTCAGGAACCCGTCCGATGAGCAGATCGTGGAATTTTTAAAGTTGCGGGGTTTTTCTCTCTCACAACTGGAAAGGGAAGTGGCGGAGATCGTTCAAAGGGTGAAAGAAGAGGGAGACAGGGCCCTGGGAGAGTTTCTGAGAAAGTTTGAGAAGTGTCCCATCAGCGTCGAGCAGTTGAGGGTCTCTAGAGAGGAGATCGAGAAAGCAATCGTTCCGGAAGATTTCGTGGAGACCGTAGAACGCGTTGTGGAGGACATCAGGAGGTACCATCTGTTGCAGAGGGAAGAATCGAAGTTCTTCACCACAGAGAAGGGAAGCGTGCTCGGGGAGATGGTGGTGCCCTTGGAGAGCGTGGGAATATACGTGCCCGGCGGAAAAGTACCGTATTTCTCCACCCTCCTCATGTGCGCCGTTCCGGCCCAGGTGGCAGGGGTGGAGAGGATCGTGGTGGCGACCCCTCCCGACGAGACCGGGAAGGTTTCCCCGCTGATCCTGAAGTGTTGCGAGATGTTGGGAATTGAAGAGGTTTACAAGATGGGTGGGGCGCACGCGATAGCCGCCCTGGCCTACGGAACGGAATCGGTGAAGCCGGTGGAAAAGATCGTGGGGCCGGGCGGAAGGTTCGTGACCCTCGCGAAGAAGATCGTCTTCGGGGACGTGGGCATAGACTCGGTGGCTGGCCCGAGTGAGATTGCGATAATCGCGGACGACTCGGCACCGAAGGATTACGTGGCGGCGGATTTTCTCTCACAGGCGGAACACGACGAGATGGCCATGAGCGTGTTGATAACGACCTCGGAGGAACTTTTCGAAGGGTTCCCGTCACTACTCCTATCGCAACTGAACGCGCTACCGACGGAAAGGAAGGCCACGGCTGAGAAGGCCATCGAGAACTTCGGACTTTTGGTATTCGTCGATCGTTTGGAGAGGGCCTTCGAGATCTCCAACCTCATCGCGCCGGAACACCTGGAAGTGATGGTGAAAGATCCGTTCAGATACCTCGGGATGGTGAGGAATGCGGGATCGGTCTTCTTGGGAGCGTATTCCTGCGAGCCCGTTGGGGACTACGGGGCGGGACCAAACCACGTGCTGCCGACTTTCGGCACGGCCAGGTTCTCCTCGGGTTTGAGGGTATCGGACTTCACCAAGAAGGTGTTCTTCACGTATTTTTCAGAAAAGGAGTTCGTCGAAAAGTCCGAAAGGTACCTGAAGATGGCCAGGTGGGAATCGCTCGAGGCACACGCCAAGGCGATCGAGGTGAGGAGGAGGAAACCATGAGACCTCTGGAGTTGATCAAAAGGCGTGCGTACCCCTACGAAACGGAGGAGAGGGAAGGAACGTACCTGGCCTTGAACGAGAATCCCTTTCCTTTCCCTGAAGAACTCGTCGAGGAGGTCTTCAGAAGGGTTGAGACGGAGAAGTTGAAGACCTATTACGATTCTCCAAACAGGGAACTCCTGAGGGCAATCCTGGGATACTTGGACAGAGGTTTTCTCTCCTTCGAGAACGTCTCCATAGGGAACGGGGCGGACGAGATCATATACGTCACCATGCTCATGTTCGACAGGGTGGTGTTCTTCCCCCCAACTTACAGCTGTTACAAGGTCTTCGCAAAAGCGTTGGGGGTGAAATATCTCGAAATCCCGTTGAAGGAAGGTTTGAAAGTTCCAGACGTGACGCTGGGAGAAGGGGATGTGGTCTTCCTGCCGAATCCCAACAACCCGACCGGTCACGTGTTCGAAAGAGAAGAAGTGGTGAAACTCCTCGAAAAGGGCGCCTTCGTGGTGTTGGATGAGGCGTATTACGAGTTTCATGGGGAAAGCTGCGTTGATCTGTTGAAGCGGTTCGAGAACCTCGCCGTCGTTCGGACCTTCTCGAAGGCGTTCTCGCTGGCGGCCCAGAGGATCGGATACGTCGTATCCTCGAGGGATTTCATAGATGCGTACAACAGGGTGAGGCTTCCTTTCAACGTCAGCTACGTCTCTCAGATCTTCGCAAAGGTCGCTCTGGAGCATCTGGAAATCTTCGAAGAGAGGATCAGGTTCGTTGTGAGAGAGAGAGAGAGGATGAAGGAACGTCTGCGGGAAAAGGGTTTCAACGTCACCGACTCCCGCGCGAATTTCGTCTTCATAACGCTCGCTGAAGAAGAAAAAGAGAGGGCGTTGGAACTCCTTCGAAAAAACCGCGTGGTGGTGAGGAATTTCAAAGAAGGAATCAGAATCACCGTCGGCAAGAAAGAAGAGAACGACTTGGTCCTCGAACTTTTGGGAGGGATGTGAATGAAGGTCGAGAGAGGGCGAGACGGCGTGCGCGTGGAGAGGGTGACCAAAGAGGTGGAGATATCCCTTCTGTTCTCGGAGAAAGGCACCTTTTCCGGCACGAGCACTTTGAGGTTCCTCGATCACCTCTTGAACACGCTGTGCCATTATTCCGGCTTGGGGATAGAGTTGGAAAGGTGCGAAAGCAAAGACGACGTGTTGCACCACCTCGTGGAAGATCTGGGGATGTGTGTGGGGGCGGGCTTGAGGGAACTCTTCGACTACTCGAAGCTTTCCAGATTCGGAGAGGCGACCGTTCCGATGGACGAGTCGCTCGTGGGGTGTTTCTTGGACTTGTCGGGTAGGTGCCACTTCGAGGGAGGCTACGATTTCAGAGGAAGCGTGGAAGACTTGCCCTTGGAAGCCCTCGAAGAATTTCTGAGGGGGTTCGTGAGGACTTCCCAGATCAACTTGCATTTTGTGGTGTTTCGAAGCGGAAACGTTCACCACACCGTCGAAGGCATGTTCAAGGCCCTAGGGATCGCCTTGAAACGGGCCCTCGAACCAACCAACAGGAGCAGCACGAAAGGGGTGATAGATTGAGGATAGGGATCGTGGCGGTCGGGCCGGGGAACGTGATGAACCTCTACAGAGGCGTCCTGAGGGCGGTGGGGGAACTGGGATTGGAGGCGGAAGTGGAGCTGGTGTACGAACCGAAGGACGCTCTCTTCGATGGACTGTTCATTCCAGGCGTCGGTCACTTCGGAGAAGGTATGAAGCGGTTGAAGGAGAACCGGCTGGACTCCTACATTCGGAGGCACGTGGCTGGTGGAAGGAAGATAGTTGGAGTTTGCCTTGGGATGCAACTCCTCTTTGAAAAAAGCGAAGAAGCACCGGGAATCGAGGGGCTGAGACTTTTGGAAGGAGAAGTCGTGAGGTTGAAAAGCATAAGACTCCCGCACATGGGTTGGAACGAGGTGGTCTTCAAGAGGAAAGACCTTCCGAACGGCTACTATTACTTCGTCCACTCGTACCGAGTCGTCTGCGACGAAGAAACCGTGCTGGGTGTCACCGAGTACGATGGCGAGATCTTCCCGTCCGCCGTCTCCGGGAACGGCGTGTTGGGGTTTCAGTTCCACCCTGAAAAGAGTTCAAAGGTCGGGAGAGAGCTTTTAAAGAGGGTGATCTCATGCTTGTGATACCGGCGATAGACCTGTACGACGGAAAGGTGGTGAGGATGATCAGGGGAAGAAAGGAGAAGCTTTTGGTTTACGAAAAGGATCCAGTACAACTCGTGGAAGAGATTCTGACCGAAGGTTTTCGCCTGATCCACGTGGTGGACCTCTCGAAGGCGATCGACGGAACAGACGAGAACCTCGAAGTTTTAAAGAAGTTATCACCTTTCGCGGAACACCTGCAGGTCGGCGGGGGAATAAGAACGATCGAACGCGCGAAGAAGCTCTTGGACATGGGGTTCAAAAGGCAGATCGTGAGCACGATAGCGATCGAAAGACCGGAGTTTTTGGTCGAGTTGAGAGAAGAAGGTGTAACACCCATCTTCAGCCTCGACACGAGGGGGAAGAAGGTCGCAATCAAGGGCTGGTTGAGTGAAGAAGAGATCGATCCGTTCGACTTGCTGAAGCGTTTGAAAGAACTGGGATTGGGTGAAGTGATCCACACGGACGTGGAAAAGGATGGGACGTTGACGGAGAGGGACTTTTGCTTCACGAAAGAGCTCGCCTTGCGGACGGGACTTTACGTGATAGGGGCGGGAGGGATCTCTTCGGAAGTCGTTTTGGAGAAAGCCTTAACGGTTCACGTTGAAACGAGAGGTCTGATGAAAGGTGTGATAGTGGGAAGGGCGTTCCTGGAGGGGAAACTGAGCTTAGGGGTGATGAAGAAGTATGCTTGCCAAGAGGATCATCGCGTGTCTTGACGTCAAAAACGGTAGGGTGGTGAAGGGAACCAGGTTCGAAAACTTAAGGGACAGCGGAGACCCCGTCGAGCTAGGCGAGTTCTATTCGGAGATAGGTGTGGACGAGCTGGTCTTTCTGGACATCACCGCGTCCGTGGAAAAACGAAGGACGATGTTGGAATTGGTGGAGAGGGTCGCCGAGAGGATCGACATACCGTTCACGGTGGGTGGTGGGATACACGATTTCGAGACGGCGGCGGAGTTGATATTGAGGGGAGCTGACAAGGTGAGCATCAACACGGCTGCGGTCGAAGATCCGTCGCTGATCACCAGAATCGCGGAGACGTTCGGAAGTCAAGCCGTGGTGGTGGCTGTGGATGCGAAGCGCGTGGACGGAAAGTTCGTGGTCTTCACCTATTCCGGCAAGAAGAACACGGGTATCCTACTCGAAGACTGGGTGAGAGAGGTGGAGAGGAGGGGAGCTGGCGAGATACTCCTCACCAGCATAGACCACGACGGCACGAAAGCGGGATACGACTTGGAGATGATCTCTTTCGTCAGGAACTTGGTGAACATCCCGATAATAGCCTCTGGCGGTGCGGGCGAGATGGAGCACTTTTTGGAGGCGTTCAAAGCGGGGGCGGATGCCGCTCTTGCCGCTTCCGTATTCCACTTCCGCGAGATAGACGTGCGCTCCCTCAAGGAATACTTGAGGAGAAACGGTGTGAACGTGAGATTGGAGGTGTGAACGTGCTCTTCCCCGTGGTGGTCCAAGAGAGAACGACGGGCGAGGTGCTGATGCTCGCCTACGCGAACGAAGAGGCCTTGGAACTCACGAAAAAAACCGGGTACGCCCACTTCTATTCCCGCGAGAGGCAGAAGATCTGGATGAAGGGGGAAACGTCTGGGAACACGATGAGAGTGGTCGAGATAAGGAAAGACTGCGATGAGGATGCGTACCTTTACCTCGTGGACTTTCCGGAAGAAAAGGTGGCGTGTCACACGGGGAACAGGTCGTGCTTCTTCAAGGTGGAGTTGGAGGGGACGGCATCAACCGTGAACACCTGGCTCGAGTTGTACAGGGTGGTGAAGGGGAGAAAGGAAGAGATGCCAGAGGGTTCCTACACGGCAAAGCTCTTCAGGGAAGGGAAGAGAGAGATCGCAAAAAAACTCGGCGAGGAAGCCATCGAGGTGATCGGTGGATACCTTTCGGGGGACAGGGAGAACCTGATCTGGGAGATAGCGGACCTCGTCTACCACTTGACCGTCTTGATGGTGGACTCCGGGATCACGATCCAAGACGTGATGGAAGAGTTGGCGAGACGCAGAAGGTGACTCACTCGAACTCTTCAGGTGGTTCGGAGAGGCCGAACTCGTGCAAGATCGCCTTCACGATCCTCTCGGAGGCCCTGCCGTCACCGAACGGATTTCTCGCGCGCGCCATCCTCTGGTATTCGCTTTCATCCTCGAGCAGCTTCTTCGCCTCTTCGTATATCCTTTCTTCCTCAACACCGGCGATCTTTGCCGTTCCCGCCATCACCGCCTCCGGCCTTTCCGTGTTCTCCCTCAACACCAAGACGGGTTTGCCAAGACCAGGGGCCTCTTCCTGTATGCCACCCGAATCGGTCAGGATCATGTAGCACTTCGCCATGAGGTTGTGCGTGTCGAAGACATCGATGGGATCGAGGAGGTGAACCCTCTCGGTCCCAGCGAGCAGAGGAAAGACGATTTCCCTCACAGCTGGATTCATGTGCACGGGAAATATCACGTGGACGTCCTCGTACTCGGTGGCGATTCTTTTGAGGGCGTTGCAGATGTTTCGAAGCGGTGTTCCTATGTTTTCCCTCCTGTGGGCCGTCACCAAAATCACGCGCTTTCCAGAGAAATCAAAGTTTTTTAAAAAATCGTTGTGGAACACGTAATCCTCGCTCACGGTGTACTTCAACACGTCCACGACCGTGTTCCCGGTGACGTATATCCCACTCCTTATTCCCTCCCTCAGGAGGTTCTCCTTGCTGAGCCTCGTGGGTGCGAAATGGAGAGAGGCCAAAACCGACGTGAGTCTCCTGTTGATCTCCTCGGGGAAAGGGGAATACCTGTTGTGCGTTCGAAGACCCGCTTCGACGTGACCAACTGGAATTCTGTTGTAGAAGGCCGCCAACGCTCCAACAAACGTGGTGGTCGTATCTCCCTGTACCAGAACGAGATCCGGCTTAACTTCACCCAGTAGATCGTGCAACTTTGTCAGAGCACTCACCGTCACGTCCACCAGGGTCTGTCTCTCCTTCATGACGTTGAGATCGAAGTGGGGCTTTATTCCAAAGACCTCCAGCATCTGGTCCAGCATCTCTCTGTGCTGGGCCGTCACACAAACGAGGCTTTCGATGTGGGGATTCTTCCCCATCTCTTTCAAAAGGGGTGCCATCTTTATGGCCTCCGGTCTCGTTCCGAACACGCTGAGAACTCTGATCAACCGACTCACCTTCCACCCTCCAACCTCACCAGGAGATGGTAGTTGAGGAAAGAGACTATCATGGGAACCACTCCGAACAACCTGTAGGTATTCAGCAAACCTATGCGCTCCGAGAGGAGCCCTCCAAGCAAGGAACCAAAGAATGGACCGACACCCATCGCCATCCAGAAGTACTTTTGAGCTTTTATCCTGGCCCTTCCGAAGTCACGAGTCAGCGTTATGACGGAGTAGTATATCACTATGTAGGTCCAACCTTGGAGAAGTTGCACCAGAAGGAGCGTGCTGGGACGCTCCGTGAACGACACGAGCAGGTTTCTCAAACCGATCACGAAGATACTCGAGGATAAGAGGAAGGAAAATCCAAGCTTTTTGATCAGCTTTTCAGAGTTGAAGAGGAAGAAAACTTCCGTTATGGCCATCAAGGAGAGGGCCACGCTCGCCAGAGAGACGTCGTATTTCCTCTCCTCCATGAGAACCGGCAAGAAGATGAAGTTGAAGCTGTTCGCGACGATCCCAAAGATCACCACAGGTAGGATCAACCAGAAGAACCTCGGAACGGTGTTACCTTTGCTCCCTTCACCCTCTTTTTCCACTTCCACTTCGTCCACGTTTCTCAAAACCAGGTACAGAAGTGTCGTGTAAACAAGAAACGTAACGAAGACGAACAAAAAATGTATCCTCACCAAAAAGCTCATGAACACCGCTGTGACGGAGAAACCGAGAGTTCCAAGAAACCTGACCTTCCCATAGTCTTTCCTTGCCCTGTGTGCCGCGTCGACCATGACGGATTCAGAAAGAGGGGTAATCGCGGAAAAGAAGAAGGCAAACGAGACCATACCGAGTAACCTCAGGAGGAAACTCTTGAAGAAGTATAGGGCGAAGAAAAACACACCACAGAGGATCACCCCTCTCTTGAGCCAATTCACCCTTCCCAAGCGCGTGGCGATCGCAAAGTTAATTGGGTTGGCGTACAACGAAGAGAGTGGAGGAATCGCCATCAAGATCCCTATCTGAGTTTTGGTTAGACCCTCCACGGCGAAGAACTGGCTCAGCAGGGAAGACATCGCCATCAATCCGTAGAGTAAAAACTGCAGGATCAACCACTCTCTGTCCATGTCCATGTCACCTCGAAAGTTGGTTTTACGAACCAAGTATGATTTTAACCAACACCCTTCAGAAACACAACCACTCGTTGAGCTGGCTTGAAAACCTTCCTCAGAAGTGTTAAAATAAATTTTGACATAAAAAGTCGAAAATCAAGGAGGTGGGAGGATGCAGCACGTCAGGATAAAGATCTACACCACACCGACCTGTCCCTACTGCAGGAAGGCGAAGGAATACTTCAGATCCTTGGGACTGAAGTTCCAAGAGGTTGACGTCTCCAGGGATCCGAGGGAAGCCGAGCTGATGTTCAGGAAAACGGGACAACTTGGAGTTCCCGTCATCGAAATCGGAAACAACATAGTCATAGGCTTTGACAAAGCGAAGATCGACAGGTTGCTTGGGATAAAGTGATCCCTTGTCACGTGTGACAAGTGTGCTATAATTATCAAGGAGATTGGGTGCGTAGCTCAGTGGGAGAGCGCTTCCTTGACGAGGAAGAGGTCGCAGGTTCAATCCCTGCCGCACCCACCAGGAGAGGGGTCAGTCACCCCTCTCTTTCTTTCTTAAGACGAAGAATATGTGATCCGCCCTCCAAAGTATGTTCCTGTCCCCAGAGAACTCGTACTCCACCTCAAAGATCTCCTGGAAGTGTTTTTCTATCGTCTCCTCCCTGTGCTCGAAGACCAAAACCCCTCTCACTTCCAGCAACTCGAAACCTTCGAAGGGAAGATCTTCAGGCTTGAAGGTGTACGTTCTGAAGTAACGGTCTGGCGTTCCCACCCGTGCGGTTCTGTCTCTCAGGAGCCTTTTCAGATCTGGCAAGGAGAAATCGAGGAGAATCTGCTGAACGAAGGAGTAGAAGTTGTCCACCGTCGCGAACACGAGCCCCCCACTCTTCAGAACGCGACGAATCTCGGAAATCGCTTTCTCTCGGTCTTCGACGTAGCTCAGAACGTCACCTTGAAGGTTCACGGCGTCGAAGTATTCGTCCGGCAGGGGTAGATCTTCCGCGTACGCCTTCATCGACTTCTTCGCACCTTTCTTCTTCGCAACCTCCAACATCTTCTCGGAAGGATCCACGAGAAGGACGTCACAACCGTGCTCTTCGAAGAAGAGCGTCCACCTGCCCGTTCCACCGCCTAGGTCGAGTACCCGCATGCGAGGGGTCAAGTACCTTCCCAGGAACCTTTCGACCAACTTGTGGTGAAGGATCCACCTGGGTGATTCGTACATCGCGTCGTAGTCTCGTGCGATTCCATCGTAGTACTCCCACGCCTTCATCTCCACCCTTTCACCCTCAGGAAGACAAGCTGTGTCTCGCCGTATTCCTTCACTTCCACCACTTCCAATTCGTCCGGCACAACCAATCTTTCCCTCTTGCTCTTTTCCAAGATGGCGAGGCTCCCCTTTTCCATCGCTCTGGGGAGCAAGCGCAAGACCTGCTCCGCGAGGTTCGTGCTCGTGTAGGGAGGGTCCATGAAAATGACATCGAAGGTCCTCTCGACGCTCTTGAGATAGTCCACGCAATCCATGTGCAAGATTCTGTAAATTCCCTCTGAGAGTTTCCTCAAGTTCTCGTCACACAGTCGAACCGCTCGTTTGGAATTGTCGACCGCGACCACTTCCCTTGCACCGCGACTGATCGCCTCGGCGGAGACGACACAGCTTCCACAGAAAAGATCTAGGAAACTCTTTCCTCCAACGTCAACGACGTTGAACAACGCCTGACGCACGAAGGCCATCGTCGGTCTCAAAAAATCGGCAGTCTTCAGTTTCAAACCCTTGTACCTTCCGCCAGTTATCCTCGTTTCCCCCATAGCAGGTTCATGACCTTTTCGATCTTCTCTTCGAGTTCTGATACGCTCCCGTTGTTTGGGATCACCACACCCTGTGGCACAACATCTTCTTGGTACCTCAACCTCTCCGAAGCCATCGGACTTCTGGATATCAACAACTCCTCATCCGCAACAACCGTGATGACGTGATCGCAGAGTTTGTGAAGATTCATCCTTTTGAGCAAGGCTGCTTCCACGACCACCAACTCGTCACGAGAAATTTTTTCCAGGATTTCTTTCACCCTCTCACACATCCTCGGATGAAGGAGCCTTTCGAGGATTTTCAACTTTTCCTCGGAGGAGAAAACGATCGCGGCGAGGGCCTTCCTGTCCACCTTGCCTTCTTTCACGATCTCTTCCCCGAAGATCCCTTTCAACTCCTCCCTTTTCTCCTCCAGAATTTCGTGACCTATCCTGTCGACGTCCACGACTACGGCCCCATACTTGCGAGCCAGTATTGTGCTCACCGTCGTTTTTCCACTTCCCATCTTGCCCGTTACGCCGATCACCATATCCTCTTCGCCTTTCTCTCTATCTCTTCCCTGAACCTTTCGAACTCTTCCTTCTTCAACAAAATCAAGCTGGACACATCCAACTCTTCCAGGACCCCAGATATCCTTTCCTCGACGGTGGGATCGTTGGAAACAACGATGAAAACACCATCTTTTCCAAACGGTCCATTCTCCAAGTAGAAGACCTTCTCGTCTTCTCTCAAGACACCAGAAAAGTCGATCATTCGATGGTCACCTTCTTCTTCGCGATCTCGATCTTATAGCTTTCGTAGCCCTTCCTACCCATGAAGGCAAAGGTGAGCTTCTTTCCAAGCTCCACACCCGGTTGATCGTAAGGGTTTATCTCCAGCAGGTCTCCCATGAAAGCGGTCGCCATCTCGTAGTAGGCGAAGAACTGTCCCACGTTGTAGGGAGTGAGTCGATCGAATATGACCTTCATGTTGGGTCTTCCGTTTCTCGTGAGTGCCATTTCTGTCCCAAGTTGTTCCGCCAAAAGAAGCGCTGAGAGTTTCTTCCCGGAAAGGTACTCGAACTCTTCGCCTTCCATCTTTGGGAGCACGATCTCTCTTTCGAAGTTCTCCAACACCAGGAAAGTTATGATCTTGTCGTTTGGCCCTTCGTTGTAAAGCTGTATCTGAGAGTGCTGATCCGTAGCGCCCAAAGCCCTGACAGGGGTCTGCCCCGTGAACACCTCTTCTCCCCTCACGTTGTACCTCTTCCCCAAGCTTTCCGCCCAAAGCTGCAGGTACCAATCGACAAGATGGACCATCCTGTTCGAGTAGGCCATCATGACGGATATCGTCTTACCCTTCTTCAGGTAGAGGTAATGGGTGAGCGCGATCATGGCAGCTGGATTTTCAAAGATTTTTTCGTCGAGAGAACGCTCGATCGCATCCTTGGCACCTGCGTGGAGTTCTTCGATGTCTATACCTTCCGCCATCGCGGAGAAAAGGCCCACCGGTGTGAGAACGCTGAAACGTCCACCCACACCTGGGGGAACCTCGAGAGTCTTGATCCCTTCCTCCTGGGCGATCTTTCTCAAGACACCCTTATGTGGGTCCGTGATGAACAAAAAGTGTTCCTTCGGATCCAACCCATAAGCTTCCACCAAGGAACGAGCCACAGAGTAGTTGGCCATGACCTCGGCGGTGGTGCCAGACTTCGAGATCACGTTGAAGAGCGTCTCTCTGGGATTAACCCTGTCCAGCACGGATGCAAAAAAATCGGGGTCAACGTTGTCCACAACGAATACCCTGGCGTATCCGTTCCTCTCCTCCCTGGTCATGCCGTTCCAATTCAGCGGTCTGAGGGCGGTGTGCAGGGCAAGGTTTCCCAGCGCGGATCCCCCTATTCCCAAAACCACCACCGCGTCGAACTTTCTCACCCAGTCCTCGTACGCCTTCACCGACGAAATCCAATTGGGATCCAGCTTGGAAAAGTCTGGCCTCCTCTCTTTGAACCGTCTCAGAACGTCTCCCATCCTTTGGACACACGCGTCGATTTCCTCTTCCCTCAAACCTCCAGGAAGGTTTGGCTCGAAAAGGTTCGAGAAATCGAACTTCAAACCCATGGATGTTACCCCCTCAGTACACGATGAGTGTCCTCAGTTCGTAGCCTTCCAACCTCTTTCGCGGGTTCAAATAGGAAAGTTCTATCAAGAAGGCCAAACCAGCGACCTCCCCTCCCAACTTTCGAACGAGCCTTATCAGGGCCTCGGCTGTTCCTCCCGTTGCGAGGACGTCGTCGACTATGAGGACCCTTTGCCCTCTCTCGATGGCGTCTTCGTGGACGTACAGCCGCTCGACACCGTACTCCAGCTGGTACTCCTCGTAGACGGTCTTGTAGGGGAGTTTGCCTGGTTTTCTGACGGGCACGAATCCCTTTCCGAGCTTGTAGGCGATGGCTGAACCGAGGATGAATCCCCTCGCCTCCGGGGCCACCACGAGCTCAAAGTCCAAATCTTTCACGGCATCGCAGAGACGGTTCACCGCCTCTCCGAACGCCTCCTTGTTCCTCAGAAGGGGTGTGATGTCGCGGAAGATGATCCCCTTGACGGGGAAGTCAGGTATGTCCCTGATGAAGTTCTTCAGATCCAATTTGGACACCTCCCACGAAAGGGTGTTCTCCCTTGCCTTCAGGATAAACCGCAAAGAATGCGCTACCCGATCCTGTGAGCATCCTGACGATCGCACCTTTTCCAAAATCCTCCAGTTTTGATACGATTTCCTCGTGTTCTCTCAAGAAGACCTTTTCGAAAACGTTGTAAGAGAGGGTTCTGATGGTATCGTAGTCCTTGTTCAGGTAGGCTTCGAGGAGCTCTCTCACTTTCCCTGGGCCCTTCCCGTAAAGCTCTGGGGTGATCTTTTCGTACATCTCCGCCGTGCTCGAACCAAAGGGCGGCACGAAGAGAACAACCGAGTATCCCGTGATGTCTTGTACCTTCTCGACGATCTCCCCTCTCCCACGGACAAGGGCTGTGCCACCAATCAGGAAGAAGGGCACATCGCTACCAACACAAGAGGCGATCTCCTTGAGGTCTCCCAGCGACACCTTGAACTTCTCACCGAGGAACTTCAAGAGAGTCGCTGCGTTGGAACTTCCACCGCCTAGACCCGATCCCATGGGGATCCTCTTTTCCAACCTCACGGCGAGGCCAAAATCGTAGCCTGTTTTCTCTCTGAAGACGTCGTAAGCCTTCTTCAACGTGTTGTTTTCCGGGAGGGTAACGTTGCCCTCCAGAAAGAACCCCCTATCTAACAACTTCACCCACATCAGATCGTGGAGGTGGATGGTCTGAAAGAGCCCCACTATCTCGTGGTACCCATCCGGCCTCTTCCCCAACACGTCCAGGTACAGATTCACCTTCGCGAAAGAAACGAGGGGAGGACTCCAACCACTATCCTCGACCAACTCTCCATCGTGTTCTCGTACTTCTTCAAGTCTTCCAGCCCCACCAACCACCATTCGAACAATTCCTCCTCGTTCATCCTCTCGAACGCTCCCTTCACTACGAAGAGAGCCCCAAGGTGTACCCTGCTCACCTCGTCCTGGAAGGAATTTATCAATCCCAAAAAGTCGATCTGATTCACCTTCGCGACGACCTCTTCCTTGAGTTCTCGCTCCAAACCTCTCAAGAAGGCCTCGACGGGTGTCTGACCGTCTTCCATTCTCACGTGCCCACCCAAACCGACAGAGTAGAGATCGTGAAGTCTTCTCTCCGTTTGCCTTTTCGTCCTCTTCACGAGTAGAATCTTCCCGTCTTCCAGGAAGACCAAGTACGGTATCACCTGTTTCTTGCCCTCATCGTGCTCTGCATCGGGACGATCAACGAAAAAACCATTCTCCTCAAGAAAATCAAGGAAATCGCGCAGTTCGACTCTTAGGAAACCTTCAAAAATGCCGTACCTCTTGTACAACGCATCTGTTGGAACGACCAAGATCCTTTCCATTTCCATGCCAGTTTACTCCTTCCCCAAATCGTGACCGGGTCTTTTGAAAAAGTCCGTTTTCTCTTCGTCCGACTTCAACTGCTTCCACCTGTGAGCGGCCGTTTCGGCGAACCTCTTCAGTATGGCCGGAAGGTCGCTTTTCTTCATGAGCTCTTCCCCAACGAGTTTTTCCAGCCTTTCGCTGAGCTTGTAACCTTCGATTTCCGGCTCAAAAGATACATCTTCTACGTACTCTTCATGGTTAAAACCCTCTATAACTTTTGCGAGGAGTTTCAACGCGAACTCTATGAAAACGTCCCCGACTTCATCGCTTCTCTTCACCTCGTGGAGCTTTCTTCTGTAATCCTCGATTAACTCCTTTTCGTATTTCACAAAGGACAATACCTTTTCTCCTCTCTTCATCGAACACACCTCCGACGTCATATTTTTCCCTTCTTGAGAGCCACGTAACCCACCGCCAAAAGCGCGGCTGTTTCGAAACGCAAGATTTTCTTTCCAAGACTCACGAATAGGGTTCTCTTGGAGAGAAATTCTTTCTCTCTTTCGGAAAATCCCCCTTCCGGTCCTACCACGAGTCTCACACACTCCCTTTCCAAAGGCACTTCCAAAAGTGACGTTGGTGCTCCAAGTTCCAGAACCAGCGTGTTTTCGTCGACGAATTCCTCAAGAGAATCCACCTTTCTCAACTTGGGAAAAACGTACCTCACGCATTGTTTCGCGGTGTCCCTCACAACCATTTCAATCTTCTCCATCCCGTGTTCCATTTGAGAACGTTCGAAACGATAAACTACAATCTCGTCCACCCCTAGTTCCACGCACTTCTCCACCAAGAAACGCATCCTCTCCCATCTCGCGTGTGGTACGACTACGGAGAGTTCCCCTTTTGCCTTCTCGATCACTTCCCGCCTTTCCAGCACCTTTCCCCTTGATTCACGCTTTCCAACCGTCGAGACCTCACAGAGGTAAAACCCTCCCAAACCGTCCGTGACGCTTACCACGTCACCTGGCTTCACACGGACCACTTTCATGTGCCTGGTCTCGTGCTCGTCGAAGAGGACCTCATCACCTTCAACGACACCGAAGAATAGGTGAGGCATGTTCAAGGAATCACCTCAAACCCCGTGTAAGGTACCAGAACGTCCGGTATCTTCACGCTCCCATCAGGTTGCTGGTAGTTTTCGAGCAAGGCCACCAACGTCCTCCCAACGGCGATGCCAGAACCATTCAAAGTGTGCACCAGCGCAAGCTTTCCGTCTTTTCTTCTGTAGCGCATGTTTCCCCTTCTCGCCTGAAAGTCCGTCACGTTGCTGCAGGAGGAGATCTCTTTGTACGCGTTGTAAGAAGGAAGCCACACTTCGATGTCGTAAGTCTTCGCCGAAGCGAAACCGAGGTCGCCAGTGCAGAGCGCCACCACCCTGTAGGGGAGCCCCAACCTTTGAAGGATGTCCTCGGCGTCACGGACCAACTGTTCCAGGTCCTCGAAAGACCTCTCGGGAGTGGTGAACCAGACCAACTCCACCTTGTCGAACTGGTGCTGTCTGATCATTCCCCTGACATCCCTTCCGTGACTTCCTGCCTCTCTTCTGTAACACGGCGTGTAGGCCACGTACTTCTTCGGGAGCTCCTTCTCTTCGAAGATCTCCTCGATGTGGAGTCCAACCAATGGGACTTCAGCGGTCGGAATGAGGAAGAGATCGTCTTTCTCGGCTAGGTAAAGTTCCTCTTCAAATTTCGGGAGCTGTCCTGTCACCGTTATCGTTTCTCTCTTCACGAGGTGCGGTACCCACACCTCCGTGTAACCGTGTTCCTTCGTGTGGACGTCCAGCATGAAGTTTACGAGAGCCCTCTCCAGTTTCGCGAGTTTTCCGTACATGACCGTGAACCTGGAGCCACTGATCTTCCCCGCCCTCTCGAAGTCCATCAACCCCAAGGCGGGCCCCAGATCCCAATGGGCCAAGGGCGTGAAATCGAACTTCCTAGGTTCCCCACACCTCCTCACCTCGACGTTCTCGCTGTCGTCTTTACCCACCGGTACCGACTCGTGCGGTATGTTCGGGATCCTGAGGAGCAAACTTTTCATCTTTTCCTCCAATTCCTCCACTTTTTCTTCCAGCTCCTTTATCTTGTCCCCCACCCTCCTTCCTTCCTCGATCAACTCATTGGCTTCTTCCTCTCTTCCGGCTTTCTTTAAGTTCGCCACCTCTTTGGATATCTCGTTCCTCTTGGCTCGCAAATTGTTTATCTCCGTGAGGAGTTCTCTCCATTCTCCATCGAGTTTCAGTATTTCCTCGAGTACAGTGGGACTTTCCCCGCGCTTTTCCAGAGCCTTCATGACGAGATCGGGCTCTTGGCGGATCAGTTTTATATCTATCATGGAATCCCTCCCTTTCAATTGTATCAGAATATGTACCTGACGAACTTTCTGAGGGCAAAACCTATGAGGACAGTTCCCGCGATCATGAAAGTGGAAATCGCGTTGATTGTGGGGGAGATCCCGAACCTTATCATGGAGTAGATCTGAATGGGGAGGGTGGTGGTACCAGGACCAGCGACAAAAAAGGTGATCACGAAGTCGTCTATCGAGAGGGTGAAAGCAAGGAGAAACGCCGCCACGATGCTGGGAACCAGGTTAGGTATCAAAACTTTGAAGAGGACCTGGGTCTCCGTCGCTCCCAAGTCGTAAGCTGCTTCGACTATGTTTTTGTCGAAATCGTGCAGTCTGGAGTAGACCACCATCATCGTGTAGGGTATGGAGAAAGTCACGTGGGCCAACACGATGGTGGAAAAACCTAACCGAAACTGCAACAAGCTGAAGAAGAGTAGAAGCGATATCCCAATTATCACGTCCGGGACCACGAAGGGAAGGTACGTGAGGAACCAAAGAAAGGTGTCCCCAGTGGACTTCTTCTTTCCGTTCTTCACCCAGTACAACCCTATGGCTGTCATCGTGCCTAAGACGGTAGCCGTCGTACTCGAGAGCACCGCGACCATTATGGAATTCCAAAAAGCGCGCCAGATGGCGTAGGAGCGGGTGAAGAGCTCCACGTACCACTTCAAGGTGAAACCAGTCCAAACTGGAGACCTGGAGGAGTTGAAAGAGAAGAGCACCACCACGAAAAGTGGTACGTAGAAGAACAAAAAGGTCACAAATGTCAAAAACTTCACGAATTTGCCTGGTTTCACTTCATCTTTTCCCTCCTCATGATCAGAAGAATCCCCACGAGCGACACCACGATGAGGAGGTTGGACATGGCGGATGCCACAGGCCAATTCTTCACGATGAGGAGCTGACGGGCTATCTCGTTTCCGATCATCTTCGAGTTGAGGCCACCCACCAGATCTGGTATGGCGTAAGATCCCAACGCGGGTATGAAGACGAACACGAAAGCGGACAAAAGTCCCGCTTTTACGTTTGGTAGCAGGACTTTGACGAAGACCTCCCTCTTGTTCGCTCCCAAATCCAGTGCGGCTTCCAGTATGCTCTCGTCGACCTTCTCCATGGAAGAGAACAGGGGCAAGATCGCGAAGGGAAGATAAGTGTAGACGATGACCAGTATTACCGCGAAGGGGTTGTAGAGAAACTGTACGGGTTCCAAACCAAACCTGTTCAAGAACTGATTTATCACACCGTTGTTACCCAAGATCACCCTCCACGCGTATATCCTTATCAGGGAATTCGTCCAAAAGGGTACCACCACTAACAAGAGCAGGAAATTCTTGTGCCCGCTCTTCGATATGTAGAAGGCCACGGGAAGCGCCAGGACCAACGTCAAGATGGTGGAGACCCCAGCAATCCATGCGGATCGCCATATGAGTCTGAGGTATTGCGGAAGGTAAGAGTAAGACCTTAGAGAGAAAGACCAAAGAACTCCTCCGTGGACCCTCGGCTCAAGGAAACTGAAGAGAACCACTATGGATAGTGGGACCAAAAAGAGAACGAGCAACCAGAGCACGTAGACAGCGGTGTACTTCATGACGTCAGCACCTCTACGATGAAACTATCGTTGGGATCCCAAGAGACGTAGACTTCATCTTTCCAGTGGAGGATCGGCTCGTCCAACAGGTACCTCACGTGTTGCTTGTAGACCTTCATGATGTAACCCTCGTCCAACCTCACAAAATACTTCGTTTGATACCCCATGTAGATCTCTTCCTCAATGATCCCATGAAAGACGTTTTCGAAAATCATGGGTTTTTGCTTGGATATCCTTATCTTCTCAGGTCTC
This sequence comes from Thermotogota bacterium, assembly GCA_030550515.1. Lineage (GTDB taxonomy): Bacteria > Thermotogota > Thermotogae > Thermotogales > Thermotogaceae > JAUQPE01. The sequence continues at coordinate 19,396 of JAUQPE010000029.1, forward strand.
AGGGTGAGGATTAACCTGTTTCCCGCCTTCGCTTCCTTATCTTTGTAACACCTGAAAACGCCCACCCCTGGGGCTTCGACGACGTAATACTCTTCCTCCACCTCCAGCACGTCCACCTTCATCAGGTTAGTTTCGCCTATGAAGGTGGCGGCGAACACGTTGACGGGGCTCTCGTATATCTCGTAAGGCGTGCCGATCTGTATGATCTTACCGTCGTTCATCAAAGCCACCCTGTCGGACACGCTTATGGCTTCCGTTTGATCGTGTGTGACGTACACGAAGGTGATGCCGACTTTGTCGTGCAAGTTATCGAGCTCTATGAGGAGTTCTTGACGCAGTTTGGCATCCAAGGCGCTCAAAGGCTCATCGAGAAGTAGAACCCTTGGCTCGTTGGCAAGGGCCCTCGCGATGGCTACCCTCTGCTTTTGACCACCGGAAAGTTGGGAGGGATACTTGAAGGCGTGTTCTTCCATTCTGATGAGGTTTAAGAGGTTTCCAACACGTTCTTTTATCTCACTCTCCGTGAACTTCTTCAACCTCAACGGAAAGGCGATGTTTTCGAAGACTGTCAAGTGAGGAAACAACGCGTAACTTTGGAATATGATGTTCACGGGTCTTTTGTTGGCGGGAAGGTGCAGGATACTCTCCCCGTCCAAGAGTACATCTCCTTCTTGTACGTCCTCAAAACCGGCGATAACGCGCAGAAGAGTTGTCTTGCCACAACCAGATGGTCCCAGGATGGAAAAGAACTCTCCTTTTCTGATCTCCAGGCTTACATTCTTCAGAACTTGAAAATCGCCAAAGAATTTGTTCACATTCAGTATTGAGATCTCTCCTCCCACCAACTCTTCCTCACTCCATCACATTATTATCTCTTGCCAGATCCTGTTGTAGACTTCCAAGAACTCTCCAAGATCCTCTATTAACTCACATTTCAAGAGATCTTCAAAAGAGTAAATGGGCTTGGTCTTCATGTACTTCCTGGCTTCAACGTTTGGGGAAGGCAAACCAAGGTAGTCCGCTATCCTGGCAGCGTTTTTGGGATCAAGGATGAAGTTTATGAACTTGTGCGCCAGATCGACGTTCGCAGCTCCTTTCGGTATCACCATACTGTCGATCCAGAGTGTTCCTCCCTCTTTCGGTATGAAGAAATCGAAGTTCTTCTCTTCACCCTTTGGGATCCTCTGGTACACGTCTTCCGCGTAACCGTGGACGACCCAATACTCACCGGTGACCACGCCGTCCGCGTAAGAAGAGGAATCAAACTTGAGAATGTTCTCTTTCCACCTGAGGACTACCTTCTTGGCTTCCTCGAGTTCCTTGAGGTTCCTCGTGTTTACGGAGTAACCAAGGTACTTCAGGGCCGCTCCAAGGACCTCCCTCATGTCGTCGAGTAGCGTCATCTTACCTTTCAGATCCTTCCTTTCAAAGATGGACCAAGATTTCTCGTAGTTCTTGACGTATTTTTTGTTCACAACAACAACGGTCGCACCCATCATGTAGGGAACGCTGTATTCGTGCTTCGGATCGAACGTGGTCTTATTGAGAATTTCCTTGTCCAAGTACTTGAAGTTTGGGATCTTCGAGTGATCGATCTTCTGAAGCAAACCCTCTTTGATCATTATGGACACGTGATCACCCGACGGGAAGATGACATCATAACCCTTTCCTTTGCCGGCCTTGATCTTGGCGTACATCTCTTCGTTCGAAGCGTAGGTGTCGTAGATTACCCTGCAGTTGAACTTCTTCTCGAAATCTCTTATGATCTCTTCGGGAACGTATCCTGCCCACGAGTAAATGTAGAGCGTGGCCCTTCCGAACGCCGAGAAGGTCAAAAGAATCGTTAGGAGAAGGATCAACGACTTCTTCACTTTCTTCACCTCCCTCCAAGATGAAAAGCCAGGCAGGATGGCCTGGCTTTCCTGGAGGCGGCGGTGGGATTCGAACCCACGAATAGGGATTTTGCAGACCCCCGCCTTTGACCGCTTGGCTACGCCGCCCCTCCAACAGAATGATACCACACGAGGGTGTGTTTTTCAATCTTCCAGATGACACGTGTCGTTGAGCGACAAGAGCTTCGGCCTACTCTCAAACTCGACCACGCTGAGTGACGCGTTGTCAAGTTTGAAATTGTAGCGTAGATGGAGTGGTAATCCTAACACCCAGCAGATGAAAGCCCTGAGGGAAATTGCGTGGGAAACGATCACCACGTGTTCTGAACCGTTGAGACGTTCGTTGGCTACAATTTTCAAAACGGTGTCCACCATCCGCTTCTGAACGCTGGCTGTGGATTCCAGCCCTTTGGTCTCGAAATGCGGGTTCTTGTTCCATTCGGTGAATTCGTATGGAAACTTCCTCATCGCTTCTTCGACGGTGAGACCGTTCCACAAACGTATCTCACATTCTCTCAAACCTTCCTCTACCTTCACTTCGAGTTGAAACCTCTTGGCGATCTCACGAGCCGTCATCACACTCCTGGACAAGGGACTCGAGTAGACCGCATCCACTCTTTTAAGCCTCTTGGCCAACTTTTTTGCCTGTTCTATTCCTTTTTCGTTCAAAGGGACGTCGGTGATTCCTTGCCACAGTCCCTTTTCGTTCCACTCGGTTTCGCCGTGTCTCACCAGGTACAAGTACATGGCTTTTCCTCCCAAAGATGATAAACTTCTCAGAGGAGGTGATGTAGATGAAGAAAATAGTCCTCACAGTCGTATTTTTGATGGTGCTCGTTGGGACGCATTTCTCGTGGAGTGGGCACGAAGGGTTCACCTACCACCTCGTGAAGAATATTGTACCAGACGAGTTGGTGGAGATCAGAGAGTACAGCTATCAAGAGAAAAGGATCTACAACGTGTCAAAACTTGTTTTGGGAGACGTTTGTGGAAAAGCGATCCTTCCACCGTGGGATGGGGCACTCGTGCCCCCCGACCCGACGCCTTCAAACGGAAGGGTCCCCGCATGGCAGATACTCACCGTTTACTCCTCCGAGCCAGATTGGGGCATGGACCAAGATCTCTCGTTGTCACCGCACCAGGTTCTGATAGGCAACAGTCAGGGTGTCAGACACATGAAGTACAGGCTCTTGGGTTTGGACTTTTTCGAGGGTGACGAGAGCTTCTATTACTTTCACGACATGGCCAAAGAGGCGTTCAAACGGGGTGACAGGTATTGGGGATACAGATTCCTCGCGAGGGCACTCCACTACATACAGGATCTTTCCCAACCCTACCACAACGTTCCAGGCGAAATCCTTGAAGTACTGAAAGGATTGTTCGATGGAACCACGAAGAGGATGCTGGCAAACGCCCACTTCGTGTACGACGATTTTCTGGCTTTCTTGATCTACTCTGGAGACGAGGATATACTGAAAGCAATAGAAGAAGCGGAGCCGATCTTCACAAAGAACGAGTGGGAGTTGGTTCAAGTGGTGAGAGGACTCGCCATGTCTTACTTTCCCACCGTGCACAAGGAGATGAAGAGAGTCTTCGAAGATACCCTAAAAAAGAGAGAACCATCAGAGAAGGCCTTCTCCGTGGTTTCTCCGGAAGAGTTCAGGTCGCTCTACGAGAATGGATCCCTCGACAGCCTCAAGTTCTACACCGTCGAGCTTGTAGGAAAGGTATCCTCGTACCTGAAGGGTTACTTGATAAGCTTTTTGAGATCGGTGAAGAACATAAAATAAAAATCCCCGCAAAACGCGGGGATTTTTCATTTCGCCCGAACAATCAGAAAGAAGGAAACACCTGCTCTTCTTCGAAAGTCGCTTCAGGAGTTTCCTCCGGGAATGTCTCAACAACCTGTTCGACGGAGAATTTCTGAACATCACCTTTCACGGAATTCTTCCTATCCTTGGCGACAACGTACCAGTAGTACTCCTTCCCTGGCTCAACGTTCACCGTGTAGGAGTCCGTGGTGATGTCTGTCGCTACCTTGTCAGTTTCAGAGGGCTCGGAACCTTCCTTGAAGTATACGTCGAACTTCACGGTGTCCTTCTTGTCCGGATCCGTGGCGGACCACCTCAACGTCACGCTGGTCGTATCGCTGGGAAACACGGCGTTGTTGGCGGGACTCAGGTACGTGAGAGTTGGAGGAGTGTTTTTCCTACCAACTGCGAGCGCTATGACGACTACGGCGACCACCACAACGATTCCTATGATCGTGTAGAGAACGGATTTCTTCACCCTACCACCCCCTCTTCAGAATCGAATTTCACGTTCCTTCAACAATCACCAAAACAAGTTTATATTCTTTGAATTTAAGAAGATTTGTAAATTCAATGGCTGAATTTTTTCTCGAGAATTAAGGAATGGAAAACCGCCAGTGTGTTATAATTATGGCGGGCCGGGGTGGCGGAACAGGCAGACGCAGCGGACTTAAAATCCGCTGGGGGATGATCCCCCGTGTCGGTTCGAGTCCGATCCCCGGCACCAGGGCACCCCATGGGGGTGCTCTATCTTTTAAAGAATTGGGGGGTGATGGGATGAGACTCACGCTAACCTTCAAAAACGTAAGGTGCACGATTGAACTTGATGACGAGCACGAAGTTGTGAAAAAACTGTTGGAAAAATTGCCGATCAAATCGACCGTCAACACCTGGGGAGAAGAGATTTACTTCTCCATCCCTGTTCAATGCAGGGAAATGAAGAACCCAAAAGACGTGGTGGAGAAAGGAGACGTTGGGTTTTGGCCTCCTGGGAGGGCACTGTGTTTGTTCTTCGGGAAGACCCCTATCAGCGACGACAAAATAAGACCTGCCAGCACGGTGGACGTGATCGGCAGGATCGTAGAGGGAATGGAAAATTTGCATTCGGTAAAGGATGGAGAAGAAGTCTCGATCACAGCTGCATCCTCATGATCTCCCTGTAAGCCTCAACGATCCTGTTCCGCACTTCGAGGGTGAGTCTCAAGGCTATGGAAGCCTTCTCGGCTTCTATGATCACCTCGTGGATGTTGCTTATCCTGCCCGTTGCGAAATCGTCCGCCATTTTCTCAGCTTTCTTTTGCATCTCGTTCACTTTTTCGAGAGCTTCCTTCAGTATCTCGGAAAAGTCGGCTTTGGCGTCCTTCCTCTGGTAACCCCTGGGATCTATGGGCCCCAAGCCCTCAATCCTGTCCACCATTCATCACACCCTCCCTATCTGGAGAGCGCTGTTCACGATGCTCTTGGTCACGTTAAAGGCCGCGACGTTCGCCTCATACGCCCTTTGGGCATCCATCAAATCCACCATCTCTCGCAAGACGTTGACGTTTGGCATCTGCACGTACCCGTCTTCGTTTGCATCTGGGTGGGTCGGATCGTACACCAACCTGAACGGCGTTTGATCCTCCACGATCCTGACAACCCTCACACCCAAGCTCTCCACTTTACCATCAACCGTTCTTCTCAAATACTCGGAGAAGACGGGTATCTTCCTTCTGTAAGGTTCCCCTCTTTCCGTCCTGGTCGTTTCAGCGTTGGCGATGTTCGTCGATATGACGTCCAACCTCAACCTCTGGGCGGACATGCCGGTGGCGCTCACCGTCATGATCTTGAACTCGTTCATCACCGGACACCCCTCAGGATGATGTTGTACCGATCGATGGCGTTGGAGATGAGTCTGGACAGAACCTGGTACCTCAAGCCGTTTTCAACCATCCGAACGAATTCGAAGTCCAGATCCACGTTGTTTCCATCGTTTCTCAACGCTGTACCGTTCTGAACGAGCACTTTCGGTTCAACCACCCTCGAGTGGGAATCGATGTGTTTTTCGTGGGTGGTTTTCAGTTTCAAACGTCCCCCGTTCTCCCGCAACAACTCTTCGAATAAAACGTATTTCCTCTTGTAGCCAGGAGTGCTAGCGTTCGCAATGTTCGTGGTGTGAACATATTGCCTCAGAAGCGCTACATCCATCGCTTGTTTTATCGTGTAAAAATTGCTGCCGAACACCTCCTGCACCCCCCAGTTGATACTATTCTCTGTCCGCCTCCTGGACTCCTAGGAGTACCTCCAAGTTGCTCTCGATGTCGTGTTCCACAAGCTTTTCTAAGATTTCGTCCAGATCGCCATCGAGTATCTCTTTCAACCTGTAAGTCGTGTAGTTTATCCTGTGATCGGTGACACGGTTTTGGGGAAAGTTGTAAGTTCTGATCTTTTCACTCCTCTCACCACTTCCGATTTGGGCCCTCCTCTTCTTCGAAATCTCTTCCTCCAACTTCTGTTTCTGCAGTTGATAAAGCCTTGTCCTCAGTATCCTGAGCGCGGTCTGTTTGTTCTGGTACTGGGACCTCTCGTTCTGACATGTCACGACTATTCCAGTTGGTATGTGGGTGATGCGAACAGCGGATTCCGTCTTGTTCACGTACTGCCCACCATGCCCGGAGGCGCGAAAAGTCTCTATCTTTAGATCTTCTGGCTTTATCTCTATCTCTTCTTCTCCTATCTCCGGCAAGACCGCCACCGTTGCGGTCGAAGTATGGATTCTGTCACCGGATTCAGTCACCGGAATTCTTTGAACCCGATGGACACCGCTCTCGTACCTCAGCAGGCTGTAAGCGCTCTCCCCGGTGACGAAGAAGATAACTTCTTTTATTCCGCCGAGGTCCGTCTCGTGCAGGTCTGCTATCTCGACATCCCATCCCTTCTTCTCCGCGTACCTCGTGTACATCCTGAAAAGGTCGCGAGCGAAGAGTGCGGCCTCTTCCCCTCCTGTCCCAGCCCTTATCTCCACGACGGCCCTATCACCGGCATCCGGTGAGATGAACAAGAAGAGTTCCCTGAGGAGTCTTTCCAGTTCTTTCTCGTATTTCTCGATTTCCAAAGGATCCTCCCCATCTTCTCGAAGGAGCTTCAAGAACTCTTCCGTCTCCCTTATCCTCTGGACCAGTTCGTTTACTTTCTCTGCTTTTGAATATTCCTTTCCAAGTTCCCTCATCTCGTCAGGGCTCAGGTCCCCACTTGAAAGTTTCTCTTCTATCTCGCGTTTTTTCCCTTCAGCAAAGCGCGAGAGTTTCTCTATCAAACCTTCAAACCTAATCTTCTGGCCACCTCCTCTGGGTCTCTCGCAAACTCGAGGGCGCTCTCCTTGGAGATCTCACCCTTCAGAGCGGCCCTCACGAGTGCGTCGTCGAACAGGATCATCCCATGCCTTGCTCCAGCTTGAATAGCGGATTCCAACTGGTGCAATTTGTTCTCGCGGATTAGGTTCCTCACCGCGGGTGTGCCCACCATGATCTCCACGATCGGGATGAAACCTATACCAGCGGCCTTTGGGACGAGTCTTTGGTAGATGACGGCCACCAACGTGTTTGCAAGCTGTATGGCGATCTGGCGTTGCTGGTGTCCTGGAAAAACATCGATTATCCTCTCGGGGGCTGAAGCGGCAGAATTCGTATGGATCGTAGACAGAACGAGGTGTCCCGTCTCGGCAGCAGTGAGTGCGAGTGCCATCGTGTCCAAGTCCCTCATCTCTCCAACGAGTATCACGTCTGGGTCTTCCCTCAGCGCGAACTTTAAACCGTTGTAGAAGGAATCCGTATCGCTTCCAAGCTCTCTCTGGTGGATGAGCGCTTTTTTGTTCGCGAATACGTACTCTATGGGATCTTCTATGGTGATGATGTGGTAAGGGTATCTCTCGTTTACGTAGTCGATCATCGCGGCTAGGGTCGTGGATTTCCCACTCCCTGTTGGTCCCGCCACAAGGATCAAGCCATACTTTCTCTCCACGAACGTCTTCAGTATCTCCGGAAGGCCAAGCTCTTCGAAGGTCCTGATCTTTTTTGGTATCAACCTGAAAGCGATGGCCGGGTTTTTTCTCTCAAAATAGAGGTTCCCCCTCACCCTTACGGCGTCGCCTATCCCGAAGGAAAAGTCCACTTCTTTACCCTTTGGAGGAAATGGGAGTCCTATCTCCACGAATAGCTCCTTCACTCCCCCCAAAATGTCTTCACGGGTCATCTCCCCGTAAGACTTCTGCGGCACCAACGCACCGTCTATTCGAAAGTACGGCGGACAACCTACGGAAAGGTGCACATCAGTCGCTCTCAAGCTGTAAGCCTCCGAGAGCATTCTCACAAAGGATGTGGGCAATTTTTCACCTTCTTTCTCCCCTCAGCACGGCTGCGCACCTTGGACACACACCCGGGAAATCGCCCCAAGAAATTTCCTCGCTGTACTTCCAACACCTTTGACATTTTTCCCCGCTTGCGTGCCTCACGGTGACCTCTACCGCGTTCCCTTTAAATTCACATTCGTCTCCTTCTACGATCCGAACTTTCGAGACGATGAAGAGCTCTTCCAAGGTGTCCCTGTATTCTTCCAAAAGAAGCTCGATCTCTCTGTTTTTAGGTCTCAGGATCACTTCCGCGTCGAGGGAATGTCCTATGACGTCTTGTTGCCTCTTCTCTTCCAGCGCTTTCAGCACGTCCTCTCTCACTTCCAGAAGTCTTTCGAAGTCTTCCAAGAGTTTTTCGTCCACGAACTCTTCTCTGTACTCCGGCCAGTACTCGGCCTGCACTGTGAGGTATTTCCTGTCTTTCTCGTGGAGGTGGGAATAAACCTCCTCCATCGTGAAAGTCATGATAGGGGTGAGGATCTTCATCAAAGCCAACAGTATCTCGTGCAGGACCGTCTGGGCTGACCTCCTGTACGAGGAATCTTTGGCCTCCACGTACAACCTGTCCTTCACAACGTCCAGATACACCGCACTCAGCTCGACCGTGCAGTACTTGACGATCAGGTTGTAGACCTTCGAGAACTCATAACTGTCGTAGTACTCGGTGGCAAGCCTGATGACTTCTTGGAGCCTTCCCAACGCCCATTTGTCAATGGGGAGCAATCGATCGTACGGCACCTTGTCCCTCTCGGGATCGAAGTCGTAAAGGTTTCCAAGCAAAAACCTGAAGGTGTTCCTGATTTTCTTGTAGACTTCCGCTTGCTGTTCGACGATCTTCATGGATATCTTTATGTCGTTGAAGTAATCGCTGCTGGCCAGCCACAACCTCAAAATCTCGGCTCCGTACTTTCGAACCACTTCCATCGGATCGACCACGTTACCGAGGGACTTACTCATCTTCCTTCCCAACTCGTCCTTTATGAACCCGTGCGTTAAAACCTCTTTGTAGGGTGCTCTACCTCTCTTGGCAACTGAGAGGAATATCGAGGAATGGAACCACCCTCTGTGCTGGTCACTCCCCTCCAGATACATGTCCAACGGGAAGGGGTGGTCTTCCCGGGTTACGATGTACTCGAAGGAAGAACCGGAATCTATCCACACGTCCAACGTGTCGAGCATCTTCTCGAAACGTGAAGAACCGCACTTGGGACATCGGAAATCGTTCGGCAAGAGTTCTTCCAAGTTCCTTTCGAACCAAGCGTCCGCCCCCTCTTTCTCGACGAACTTCAAAAAGTGATCGATGATCCTGGCGTCCAGGATCGCTTCGTTGCACTCCCCGCACCTGACGGCGGGGATCGGCGTACCCCATACCCTCTGTCTGGAGATGCACCAGTCCGGTCTTTCTTCCACCATCGATCTTATCCTGTTCTTACCCCACTCTGGTATCCACTTCACCTTTTCTATCTCTTCGAGAACCCTCTTCCTGAGATCGTTCTTGTCAACCGAGATGAACCACTGTTCCGTCGCCCTGAAGATGACAGGTCCTTTGCACCTCCAACAGTGCGGGTAAGAATGCGTCACTTTCGAAGCGTGCACCAACAGGCCTTTCTTTCGCAGATCGTCCACTATGATCTCGTTGGCACTTTCGATGAACATCCCTTTGTACTTTCCTGCCCCTTCCGTGAACACGCCCTCTTCGTTGACGGGAGAGAGCACCGGCAGACCGTATCGCAGGTGACCGTAAACGAAGTCTTCCTCTCCATGACCCGGGGCGATGTGGACGCACCCTGTACCCGTCTCCATGGAGACGTAATCCGCCAGGATCACCCTCGACCTTCTGTCCTCAAACAGTGGGTGTTCGAACTCTTTACCCTCCAAGTCTTGCCCCCTCAGCTCTCCAACGGGTTCGTAGGAATTCACACCCACCTCTCGGAAGAAGGCGTCGAGGAGTTGGCGAGCCACCACCCAGCGCTCTTTTCCGACTCTCACAACGGAGTAAGGGTAGTCCGGGTGTAAGGCGATACCGACGTTCGCCGGCAGGGTCCAAGGGGTGGTGGTCCATATGACGACGAAAAGGTCAGGTTCCTCGACGGACTTGAGCTTCACGTATATGGATGGGGACACATGATCTTTGTATTCTATCTCGGCCTCCGCCAAGGCTGTTCTACACCTGGGACACCAATAGATGGGTTTCGTGGATCGGTACACGTTACCCGCCTCGACCAGCGCCTTGAAGACCTCCAGGATTTTCACTTCGTATTCCGGTTTCAGGGTGATGTAAGGGTTGTTCCAATCGCCCCTCACACCGAGCCTTTTGAACTCTTCTCTTTGAACATCGACGAACTTCAACGCGAACTCCTCACACTTTTTCCTTATATCTGAAGGGGACATGGTCTTTATCTTCTCGCCGAGTTCCAAAGAAACCTGATGCTCTATGGGCAGACCGTGCGTGTCCCAACCGGGAACGTAAGGTGTCCTGTAACCCCTCATCGTCTTGTACTTCACCACGATGTCTTTAAGGATCTTGTTCAACGCAGTTCCGATGTGTATGTGACCGTTGGCGTAAGGGGGACCATCGTGAAGTACGAAGACTGGACAGCCCTCCCTCTGCTCGAGGACGTAGTGGTAGAGGTCGATGCTTTCCCACCATTCCAAAATCTTCTCTTCCTTGCTGGTGAGGTTTGCCTTCATCGGAAAGTCGGTTTGTGGGAGGTTCAAAGTGTATTTGTAGTCCAATCCCATACACCTCCTGCCCTTCCCATCACGAGAGAAGCTTTTTCACCTTTTCTTTGAGTTCCGTGAAATCGATCGATTTCACCACGTACTCGTCCGCCGCCCAGGAGGAAAGATCATACTTGTAGTGCGAGTAAGCGGTTAAAATCAAAATTTTCGCGTCTTTCTTCCTCTCACGTATCAAGCCTGCGACCTCGAGACCGTTCATGCCCGGCATCTCTATGTCCAGCACGATGAGGTCGTAATCTCCCGAGAAGTATTTTTCGATGGCTTTTTCTCCGTTCTCCGCAACGTCTACGATGTAACCTTCCTCTTCGAGTTCTTCTCTCAAGAGATCTCTAATATTCGGCTCGTCATCGACAACGAGTATCTTCTTTTTCATCCCTCGATCACCTCACCCCGGTTTTTTAGGGAGTTCGAAGACAAAAAGGGCCCCTTCTTCCACGTTCTCGACCCATATTCTCCCCTTGTGCCTGTCCTCAACGATCTTCTTGCATATTGCAAGTCCCAAACCCGTGCCTTGCGTTTTCGTTGTGAAGAATGGAAGAAAGATTTTTTCCCTTATTTCCAAAGGGATAGTGGGCCCAGCGTTCCAAACTTTCACCCGTACCTTCTCACCTAAGTCCTCCGTCGTTACTATTATCTTACCATTATCACCGGTCGCCTCGATTGCGTTCTGTATGAGGTTGATAAACACTTGTTTTAAAGCCACCTTATCTCCCACCACCTCTATTCTCGCGTTGTTCGTGTTGAACGAGATGTCTATCCTTTTCTCCAAGAACTTTCCCTCGAACAGGACGAAAACTTCCCTCACGAGTTCGTTCAGATCGAAGTTTGAAAACTCCGCTATTTCTTTTTCTCTGCTGAAGTTCAGAATGTCCTGCACGATCCTCTCAAGCCTCATCAACTCGTCGAGAACGATGTCGATGTACCTTTTCAGAGTTTCTTCGTCGTTTAAGTGCTTCCTCATCCTTTTCACGAAGCCACCGATGACTGTCAAAGGATTTCTGATCTCGTGTGCGACTTTCGCTGCCATCTCCCCTAAAGTCGAAAGCTTCTCCCTTCTTCTTCTGTCTTCCTCCATCTTGTAAACCTCGGTCACGTCGTCCACAGTTATTATGATGCCCTCCACCCTCTGCGTTTTCAAGTCCCTGAAGGGTGTGAACTTCAAGTTGAAGTACCTCTCGCCGAACTTGTAGAAACTCAACGAGATCTTTTCCAGCTTCTCCAGGGAATTTTCAGCGATATACGATATCTCTTCGAAGTTCTCACCGAGATCCCTGAATCTCTTACCGAGCAACGCCTCTTTTCTGTTGTTGAAGAGCTCTTCTGCCTTTTTGTTCCATTCCACGATCCTGCCTTCGCTGTTTAGAACGATCACCGCCGAGTCCAAACTCTCCAAGATGCTCTCGCTAAAGTTTCTGAGATACTCCACCAAATCGCGTTGCCTTTGCAGGTCCAACGCGTTCTTCTTGAGTTCTTCGTAGTTAATGACACCTTCCAAAGCCAATCCCGCACTCTCGGAGAACAACTTGAGTGAATCCAGGTCGAGATCGGTGAGCTCCCTACCGGTGAACTTGTTGTCGACGATCACGACTCCCAACGTATCCCATCTCCCGACGAGTGGAAAGACCGCAAATTCTTCCGCGTCGATGACGTTCAGTATATCTTCCGCATCGTAACCAAGAGTCTTTATGACCCTTTTCGAGATCCTGAGCACGCTTTTTCGAAGTACCACCCTTTCGAATATGGGATGTCCACGGTAGTAAATGAGTCTTCCTTTGATTCTCTCGGTCAGGGTGTTTTCAAGGGGAAGTGTGACGGCTTCCTCTCTGAGAAACTGCACGGCATCGGTGTACCTCAAGGATTTACTCTTGAGTCTCCTCTTAAACTCTTCTTGTTCCTTTTCGTCTTCTCCCCCAAGCCAAGCGACACCAACCAGCACGTGTCGCTCCTTTTCTCTGGTGAAGAGAGCAGCTCTATCGAAATCGAAGCCCCTATCGGAAACGAGGGACAAAAGGATGATGCTGTAGAGGCTGTTCAAGCTGTAAACGGATCTCATGGCTTGGCTCATGTAGTAGATGTTCCGCATGCGCTTTATGTACTCTCTTTGGAACTCTATCAACCTCATTTGTTCTTCTTGCGAGTGCTTTAACTTTTGGATTTCTTCCTTTCCCTTCAATTTCTCAAGAACGCACTTCAAAACTCTGGCGGCGTGAATCAGGAAATCCACCCTTCTCTGGTCCAACTCGACCTTCTGGGGGAAAAAGTACTCGCAAGAGAATCCTTCCTCAAGGGAGACCTCATACGAAAAGAAGGCCTGGAGTTCCCCCTCGAAAGTTCCCTCTTTGGAAAAAGCACTTTCGCCTTTGATCCTCACGAGTAACCCATCAACCCCCAAAGCTTCTTCGAGATTTTCTAAAAATTTCTTGAGTATCTTTTCTCTTTCACTCGAAACCAACGAAAATTCCAAGAAAGAGTTGATGGCCTCAAGCATGGCCAGTCTTTCACAGGCCACAAAGAGCGCATCGAGAATGGCATCTTGCTTCTCCACGGCGAAAGAATACCGCCCCACGCGGTACAGCTTCGACGGCCCTTGGGGGTGACCATCCAGCAACCTAACGCCATCAAGCGATATGAGTTCTTTCACCAGTTTCTCCAGTTTTTCCATCTTCCTTCACTTCCTTGAAAAGTGTCTCCATCGAGCGAAGATGACTTCCCCTCCAATAGATCCGACCACACCTTTCGCACGCGGAGAATTCTTCGTGACTCATGAAGACGAACAAAGGTACCTTCCCCAACACTTTTTTCTTGGGCATCGGTTTCAACCTTGTGTTACAATCCGGACAGCGCGGTGAGCCACCTGGTTTGAGTTTGGAAAATAGAAACAGTTCGTGCATTTGCTCTTCCGAATCGTTCGACCGCAACAGCACGCAAGCGATACCGTATTTCCGCGCTTTTTGGAAGAGCTTCGAATTCTTGGTGACGATCAACCTTCCTTCAACTTTACCCCTTCTCAGAATTTCGAGGACGTTTTTGGAGAGAACAATCTCCACGTCAAATCCAACGATTCTCAACTTCTTTCCAAGTTTGACGAGCGTCGCATCCACAATCAACTTCGCTTCCACGAGACTTCCCCCACACAGAATTCTATCATGGTGTCTTCAACATTACTCCTAGAAATTGAATGGTGAGTCAAAAGGATATGAAAAAAGATATTCACGAGACGGTGTTAAACTTACGAGAGAGGGGTGAGACGATGAAAGTGGAGAGACTCGGAAAGTACGTGTGGCGTATCCCAAAAGAGGGCAAGATGCTCGTGGACGCGATAGTTTTCACGGACACTGAAACGGTGAACGATCCGCAGTTCCAAGAAGCCCTTAAACAGGTGATCAACGTCGCCACGCTCCCTGGAATAGTGAAGTACGCCCTCGCCATGCCCGACATCCACTGGGGCTACGGTTTCCCTATAGGTGGCGTGGCCGCTTTCGATGCGAAAGAAGGTATCATCTCACCTGGTGGCGTCGGCTTCGATATAAACTGCGGTGTAAGACTTATGAAAACCAATTTGAAGTACGAAGAAGTGAAGAAGAGATTAGAGGAGCTCGTCGAAGAGATATACAGAACTGTCCCTGTTGGTGTGGGCGCACGCGGTGATATCGTGCTCGGCAAGAAGGGGTTGAGGAACGTCCTCACGAAAGGCGCCAGGTGGGCGGTGGAGGCAGGTTACGGCTTGGAAGAAGACCTAGAACGCATAGAAGACGGGGGAAGGATAGAGCCCGCAGATCCGGAAAACGTCTCCGAAGAAGCGATGGAGAGGGGAAGTGATGAACTCGGGACGCTGGGCGCTGGGAACCACTTCATAGAGATACAGAGGGTACAAGAGATATACGATGAGGAACTTGCGGGGTTCTTTGGGCTCGAGCCGGACATGGTTACCGTAATGATACACAGCGGCAGCAGAGGTTTTGGGCATCAAGTGGCCACCGATTACATCAAGTTGATGAGGGACAAACTGAAAGACCACAACAAGGACTTGCCGGACAAACAACTGATAAACGCTCCATTCGAACATCCCCTCGGGCAAGCCTACTACAGTGCCATGAACTGTGCGGCCAATTACGCTTTTGCCAACCGCGAAATCCTAGGACATCTGATAAGAAGAGCCTTTTGGAATGTTTTTGGAAAGAGCGTGAAAGTCGAGCTCGTGTACGACGTGGCACACAACATAGCGAAAGTCGAGGAATACGAGGTGAACGGAAAGAAGAGGAAGCTCGTCGTGCACAGGAAGGGAGCGACCCGCGCCCTTGGGCCCGGAAACGAAAAAATCCCACCGTTGTACCGAAAGGTGGGACAACCCGTGATCATACCAGGCGACATGGGGACAGCTTCCTATTTGCTCGTTGGAACGAAGAAAGCCGAGGAAGAAACCTTTGGATCCACGGCGCACGGTGCGGGAAGGGTGATGGGAAGATCTGAGGCGCTTAAAGAACTCGATTACGAGGAAGTCATAGAAGAACTCCGGGAAAAGGGAATCGTTGTGATGAGCAAGAGTAAAAAGACCCTGGTGGAGGAAGCCCCCGAGGCTTACAAGGACGTGGATCGGGTCGTCCACATTGTCCACGAAGTTGGAATTTCCAGGAAAGTGGCAAGGATGGTACCGATCGGTGTGGTGAAGGGATGAGAATGGGGTGATCGAGATTGATGGAAAGGATGACGGTGAGGAAACTAGAAGGTGACAAGGTAGTGGTTTCGAAGAAGAGAGAATCGGCTTGCGGAAAGTGTCCCGCAAAGAACCTCTGCACATCCTCCGAAGAGGAAATTTCGCTGGTTCTGGACCGCAGGGGTCTGGAACTTTCGGTGGGAGATGAGGTGCTCGTGGAGATCCAAGGGGCATCCCCTACAAGGGTGGCTGTGATTGCTTATCTCGTCCCTCTTTTGGTTTTTTTGTCCCTGTTGTTGGTGGGAAGTCGTCTTCTGTCATTGAGCGAGCTTTATTCGCTTCTCCTCGGGCTATCTGGCGTTTTCTTGTATTACGCGACCTTCGGCTTGTTCCGCAGGAAGAAGAGAAGGGAACCGTTCATTGTTAAGAAACTGTGACAGCAGGAGGGATGGTTTTGACGATAGAAGAGATCAGAGAAGTAGTTGAAGGTGTGATACTGTGCGACGACAACAACGTGAACATAGAGCGAGCGATGGCCTCAGATTTGATGAGTGATGTGCTGGCTTTCGCCGAACCGGGCATAATGTTGATAACGGGCCTGCATTCTCCCCAAGTGATAAGGACCGCTCTCGTCGTCGGTATCCCGGTGGTGTTGATGGTCAGAAAGATCGATGTCCCAGAGAGTGTCATCGATTTCGCCAAAGAGTCCGGTGTAACGTTAATTGCAACGAAGCTTTCCATGTTCGAAACCTGCGGGAGACTCTACATGAGGGGCATCAAGCCGGCAAGGAGAGAGATGGAATGAACGTTCAAGACGCGCTCTTGGAAAAGCTCCAGGAGTTTTTCCGCGATTCCAAGGTCTACGAATTCATGAATCGGGATGTGATCTGTGTCACACCCGATAAGACTCTCCTCCATGTGAAGGAGATCATGAGGATAAAGAGGATATCGGGTGTGCCAGTCGTCGACGATGGAAAAAGGGTGATAGGTATAGTGAGCCTTGAGGACATCATAAAGGCTTTGGAAGGTAATTACATAAGAGAAAGCGTCGAGAAAAGGATGACCAAGAACGTGGTGAGTCTTCACGAAAACGATACCCTTCAAGATGCCCTCAAAGCCTTTGAGAAGTACGGTTACGGCAGATTTCCCGTTGTGGACGACGAGAACAAACTTGTGGGTATCGTGACGAAGCACGACATAATCTATTTTCTCTTGACGAAGCTCGGTCTGATATACTTACACGATAGGAGGATGGAAGAAGTCCTCGAGAGATCCACATCGCTCGTGACAGGAGAAGCGCTCGAAAGGGGTAAGGCAGACTTCGTGTTCCATATAGACTACTTCGACGTGAACAAGATCGGGATTGGTGCCGCGAGACTGAAGAGGTTTTTGATGGAGAAAGGATTGGACGAGGAACTGGTGAGGAGAGTCGCAATCGCTACTTACGAGGCTGAGGCAAACGTGGTGATACACAGCGGATCAGACGGTTACATCTACTGTTTTTTGGACGACGAGAAGATCGCCGTCCGAGTTGAAGACAGGGGAAAAGGCATTGAGAACATAGAACTAGCAATGAAAGAGGGTTATTCTACAGCCCCCGATCACATCAGAGAGCTTGGTTTTGGCGCCGGGATGGGGCTTCCGAACATGAAGCGCTACTCCGACAGGATGGTGATCATCTCTGAAGTGGGCAAGGGAGTGGTTGTTGAACTCATGTTCTTCAGGAGGGAGAAGGATGAAAATAAGGGAGATCGCTGAGAAACTTGGTTTGAAACATGTCTGTGGGAATCTCGATGAAGAGGTTAAGTACGGCTTCACCTGTGATCTGCTGAGCGAGGTACTCGGGAGGGCAAAGCCAGGAACTCTTTGGATCACAGTCCAAACGCACGTGAACATCGTGGCAGTCGCCACAGTGGTCGGCATAAAGGGAATCGTGCTCTGCAACGGTCACGAGTACGATAAGGAAACCGTGGAAAAAGCTGTACAAAGTGGGATCGTACTTCTGAAGAGTGAAGAAAATTCGTTCCTGGTTTCTGGGAAGATCTACGAACTTGGTTTGAGATGAAGTTGGACCTTCACGTTCACACCTGCCTCTCTCCATGTGCTGATCTCTTGATGGTACCGGACGTGGTGAAAGATTTTTCCGAAAAGTTGGATGCACTCGGAATAGCTGACCACAACAGTGCCAAGAACGTTCGTGCCTTCTCGAGGGTCAAGGAAATCGTCGTACCTGGTTTAGAAATACAGACGGTGGAAGACGTGCACCTTTTATGTTTTTTCACCAAAATTGAGAACGCCCTGAAGGTGACGGAGATCGTTTACGAACACCTCCCGAAGATAAGGCACGATCACGAGAGGGCAGGGTATCAGCTTCTGGTGAACGAGAAAGGGGAGTACACGGGATACGAGGACCATCCCCTCAACATGCCCACGGATCTCACCTTGAAAGAAGTGGTCGAACTGGTGGTCAAAAACGGGGGATTTCCGGTATACGCTCATGCCGAGAGGAGATTTGGTGTGCTGTTCCAGTTGGGTTTTTTCCCAGAGCTAGAAGTGTACGTGGCAGAAGTGGTGAGCGAAGAAGGAAAAATCCTGGCGGAAAAAGCTGGATTGCGCGCCATAGTTGCTTCGGATGCCCACAGACCGGAAGAAATAGGGAAGCGTTACATAGAGATAAGCTGCGAGGGGAAGAGAATAGAAAAGATCTTCGAGAGCATACTGAGAGGCGAGTACAGGTTGGGAGGTGTGTGTCCTTGGTTAGGGTGAGGTTCGCCCCAAGTCCCACAGGCTACTTACACGTCGGTGGTGCAAGGACCGCGTTGTTCAACTTCCTCTTCGCGAGAAAGGAGAAGGGGAAGTTTATCTTGAGAATAGAAGACACGGATTTGGAGAGATCGAATCCCGTGTACGAAAGAATGCTGATGGACTCGCTGAAGTGGCTTGGATTGTTCTGGGACGAGGGACCGGATGTCGGGGGAGAGAAGGGACCTTACAGGCAAAGGGAAAGGATGGAGATCTACAGAGCATTCGCTGAGAAACTGGTTTCAGAAGGAAAGGCGTACCGCGTTTACGCGTACCCTGAGGAGATAGAAGAGCTCAGGGAACGACTACTCTCCGAAGGGAACCCCCCACACTACTCTCAAGAGATGTTCGAACGCTTCAACACGCCTCAGAGGAAACGAGAGTACGAGGAGAGAGGACTTTCTCCCGCCATTTTCTTCAAGATGCCCAGAAAGGATTACGTGCTGCACGACGTGGTGAAAGGAGAGGTCGTCTTCAAAGAGGGAGCCATAGGTGATTTCGTGATCCTAAGGAGCAACGGACTTCCCACCTACAACTTCGCCTGTGTTGTGGATGACATCTCGATGGAGATCACGCACGTCATAAGGGGAGACGATCACCTTTCGAACACCCTAAGACAGCTCGCCCTGTACGAAGCGTTCGAGAAAGCCCCTCCAGTGTTCGCGCACGTTTCGACCATACTTGGCCCAGACGGGAAAAAGCTCAGCAAAAGACACGGAGCCACTTCCATAGAGGCCTTCAGGGAAATGGGTTACCTCCCGGAAGCCATGGTGAACTATCTGGCCTTGCTTGGGTGGTCCCACCCGGAAGGAAAAGAACTCCTCGCGATGGAGGAGTTGATTGACGCGTTTTCACTCGACAGACTCAGCCCCAACCCTGCCATCTTCGATCCCCAAAAGCTCAAGTGGATGAACGGTCATTACATGAGGAACATACCCGTGGAAGATTTGGCCAAAAGGGCAAAGTTCTTCTTCGAAAAAGAGGGACTACGCGTGGAGGACGAAGGATATTTGATGAAGGTGCTGAGCGTTGTTCGAGAGAGAGCGGACACGCTCTCCGAGCTTCCAAAAGAGTCCATTTACTTTTTCGCAGATCCGGAAGTGGAGGAGATCCCCGAGGAACTCAAGGGAACCTTTGAAGAGCTACTGGAGGAAGCGAGAAAACTGACGGATTGGAACTTAGAGAAGTTGTCCGAGGTGTTCAAAGCGCTCTTGAAAAAGCACAGTGTGAAGCCAAAAGATTTCTACCCAACCCTGAGAAGAGTGCTCACCGGGAGGAACGAGGGGCCAGAGCTTGTGAGCATCATATCTTTACTTGGGAGAGAAAGGTTTGTCGAGAGGTTGGCCAGGGCGATCGAAGGGGTGAGGGGAAGATGACCCCATCCAACGGTTCCGTGGGTAGAACAGTCGTTGTCGTTCACGGTCTTGGAGAGCATTCCGGTAGGTACGCCCGATTTGTGAGCGAGCTTTCCGAGAAAGGGTTGAAAGTCGTGACGTTCGACTTGCCTGGGCACGGGAAATCACCCGGTGTGAGGGGGCACCTTCGGTTTTCCGATGTGTTCGACATCTTGGACGAATTGACAAGAAACGTCGGGACCCACGTGCTTTTCGGCCACAGTTTGGGTGGCTTAATAGCGGTAAGATACGTTCAAGAGAGATACCACGGTGATCTGAAAGGGCTCGTTATTTCCGCTCCTGCGTTGACTTTTCCAAGGAAAGTTTCCCAAATCACCAAGACCTTGCTGAAAGTTGCGGCAACCCTCGTGCCCATCTTGACTGTGGACAACGGGATAGATCCTTCCCACCTTTCGAGGAACGAGAAGGCTGTCGAGGCTTACAAAACGGACCCTTTGGTCCATCGAAAGATCTCGCTCGCACTGGTCGTGGAGATCCTGAAGAACATAGAAGAGGCCTTCAAGAAAGTTGAACAAGTGAGGGTCCCCACTCTCCTCCTCTTGGGAACGGAGGACAAGGTCGTACCTCCTGAGGGCAGCCGGAGGTTCTTCGAGCTTCTGAAAGTGGAAAAAGAGAAAGTGGAGTTTCCTGGAGCTTACCACGAAATCTTTGAAGATCCAGAATACCAAAACGTTTTCCACGAAATGGTGTCGGACTGGATTTTGAGGAAGCTACGAAGTGAGGGGTGCACCATATGTTGAAAGAGGTACTGCAGAACAAGGCTTTCTTCTTCACTCTAATCTACCTTTTTCTTTTTTTCCTGATCGCGAAGATCTTTCCAGATGTGTTTGTAGTGATTTCACTTGTGTTCTTTTTCATCATCCTAATCGAACCTCTTGCAAATTTCTTGAGGGAGCTTTTTCGTAGCGACGTACTCTCGAAGATCTTGTCCGTCGTCATATTACTCTTTGGTTTCAGTTACGCCTTCTATTTGATAACACCGATAGTCATAAGTGAGTTTGGCAATTTCTTCAACTTCGTGATGAACGTTTTAGAGAACAAACTTTGGCGAAACTACGTCAAAGATCCCTCATTACTTTTCCTGCTTGACAGGGTAATAGAATTCTTTGAGCCAAGGGTTTTGGGTGTTTTGGACACTATCCTCTCTGTTCTAGCTTCGAACGCCATTAGAATCGTAAGTATCGTTGTTTTCACGATACTTGGTCTGATGTACGGAATTTTCTACACTCGCGAAATCGCAAACTTCTTCCTCTCCATGTATCCGAAGACTTGCAGGGATACGATGAGAGAAGTGCTGAAAGAGGTCCATGGGGGCCTCGGAAGGTACATAAGGGTAATATTCGTCAACTCTATCATCGTTGGGGTAGCTTATTTCGTCGTATTCAGGATCTTCAACTTGCAGTACAGTGGCATAATAGCATTTTGGGGATTCGTCACCAACTTCATCCCAATCGTCGGTGTGATCCTGGAACTTATACCTGTGTTCCTTTTCTCCCTGAGTTTAGGTTTGGAAGGTCTGATAATGATGATGCTGTTCGCTTCCGCAATTCACATCGTTGTCTTCCTCATCTTCCTCCACATGATGAAAGGTTTGGAAAAACTCAATCCCCTCTATATCATCTTCTCCATACTCTTTTTTGGTAAGATCTTCGGTACCTTCGGAACCTTCATCGGTGTTCCAATTGCTCTGGTGCTCAAGATACTCTGGAAGAGTTTCGTAAATCCTCTCCTGGAGAGACACTAGATCGACTGCGAAATCCAGTAGTTGGGTGGCTCTTTCGTGATGATAACGTCGTGAGGGTGGCTTTCCCTCACACCAGCTGGTGTGATCCTCACGAACACCGCCTTCTTCTGCAACTCTTCTATGGTCCTCGCACCAAGATACCCCATTCCCGCTCTCAAGCCACCCACGAGTTGGTATATGACATCCTTCACAGTACCTTTGTACGGTACCATTCCTTCTATTCCCTCGGGTACGAATTTCCCTTCCCCGACTTGTCCGTACCGATCCGCACTGCCGGATCTCATGGCTCCGAGACTTCCCATTCCTCTGTAAGCCTTGTATTTCCTGCCTTGGTAGAGTATCGTTTCACCAGGCGCTTCCTCCGTACCTGCGAATATGCTCCCTATCATGACGCTCTCGGCGCCCGCCGCAAGAGCCTTGACGATGTCTCCAGAGTACCTTATACCTCCATCCGCGATCACAGGAACCCCGTACTTCTTCGCAACAGCAGCACATTCCATGATGGCCGTCAATTGTGGAACCCCAACCCCTGCCACGATCCTCGTGGTGCAGATGGAACCGGGTCCCACACCCACTTTTACGGCGTCCGCCCCCGCTTTTATCAGATCCTCGGCTCCTTCAGCGGTTGCCACGTTACCAGCGATCACGGGAAGATCCGGAAAATTCGCTTTTATCATCTTCAAAGTCTCCATAACCCTTTTCGAGTGACCGTGCGCGGCATCGATGACGATCACATCCACACCCGCTCTGACCAACTTTTCCACGCGCTCTAAAGTGTCTGGACCTGTTCCTACCGCTGCTCCCACACGGAGCCTTCCTTTCTCGTCTCTGGCAGCGTTGGGATGCTCCATGACACTCATGATGTCCTTTATGGTGATGAGGCCGACCAACTTATCGTCTTTTTCCACCAACGGGAGCTTTTCTATCCTGTGCTTGTGGAGGATCTCCTTGGCCTCTTCCAACGTCACGCTGGGAGGGGCGACGATGAGTTTCTTTCTTGGGGTCATAAGATCTTTCACTTTCTTCGAAAGGTTCGTCTCGAACCGGACATCCCTGTTGGTGAGCAAGCCCACAAGCTTTCCGTTCTCGTCCACCACTGGTAGACCTCCGATCTTGTACTCCGCCATCAGGTCCACAGCTTCCTTCACAGTCGTGTCAGGGGTGACCGTTATGGGGTCGTAGATGACTCCATTTTCCGTCTTTTTGACGATGGAAACGTGTCGAGCCTGCTCGTCGGGCGAGAGATTCCTGTGGATCACCCCGAGACCACCTTCTCTCGCCAAGGCCTTCGCGAGCTCTGCCTCCGTCACCGTATCCATGGCCGCACTGAGTATTGGGATGTTTATCGTTATCTGCCTTGTGAGCCTCGTTCTTATGTCGGTATCCTTTGGAAGCACCTCGCTGTACTGCGGAACGAGTAGCACATCGTCGAAGGTAAGGGCTTCCCTCATCGAATCCCTCCTCATTCCACTTTGAATTCGTACGAACGCAGGATCTCACCTTGGCTTGGACCTATCCCAAAGACGCTCCACTCGCCGGGGAAGATCTTCTCGTAGAGTTTCTCGTAATCCTCTTTTTCGACGGCCTTCACTTTCTCCATAACTCCTTCAGGTGTTTCCTCTTCCCCAAAGATCAAACCTTCCATGATGAAGGAAAGTACACCTTGCGGGCTGTCCGTGAGCATTTCAAGCTTCCCCAAGTACCTCATCTTACCGTATTCGAAGCTCCTCAAGAAAAGACTTCGATCCGAGAGGACCTTCTTGAGCTTTTGGAAGAATTCCTCGATTTTCTCGGGTGACAACGCAGCGTATACAACAAGGATTCCCGTCCCATTCAACGAATAAACCTGTGAGCTGATCTCGTAGACGAACCCTTCTTTCTCTCTCATCTCGTTGAACAGGATCGAACTCATCCCACTTCCCAGGGCAGTGTTCAGCACGGCAAGAGTGTGGTATTCGGGACTCTTTCTACCCGGTACAGGCTTCACCAAGGCGACGTGGACTTGCTCGAGATCCTCCCTTTTGAGGTAGAAACTCTTCACGCTGTTGAAGATGGGATCGTCGGGTAACCACAGCTCCGTGGTTCTCTTTCCCAACTCTTCCACGACTTCTTCGATCCTCTTCAACTCTTTGTCCGACACCTTCCCAGCTAGAAGGATCGCCGTGTTATCGTTTCCGTAACTTTTTTTGTGATAGCTACGTAGGTCCTCCGAAGTGATCTTCTCTATGGTTTCCCTTCGTCCGATGATCGCCCTCCCGAAGGGACCGGGCCACACCGTCTCTACGAGGGTGTCGAAGAGGCGCGTGGGGGGGTCATCCAAAGACATTTTGTATTCCTCCAGGATCACCCTTCTCTCTATTTCCACGTCCTCTTCATCGAACGTTGGGAAGAAAGTTATCTCTTTCAGTACATCGAGCGTTTTTTCGAAATGAAACTCCGGAACCCTGACGTAGTAAACTGTGGCAAGGCGATCCGTGAAGGCGTTCAACGTTCCTCCAACGGATTCCACAGAGTACTTAAGAGAGAACTGATCGTATCTCTCCGTACCCCGAAAAGCGACGTGCTCTATGAAATGGGATATACCCGCCAATTCATCGGGTTCATGGGCCGATCCGCTTTTGACGAGGAAGGCGCAAGAAACCGTCTTCACGCGATCGAAAGGTACGACGAGGACCCGCACGTCATTTATCCTTAGCGACTCCATCCCTTACTTCTTCCCCTTCTTTGACCCTTCTGAACTGTAACCTTCCCAAATCGTCTATGTTTATGACCTCCACTTTTATGATGTCCCCGACTTTGACTTTCTTGAGGAACTGCTTCATGTCTTCTCCCACTTTGCTCTGGTGGAGAAGCCCAACTTTTCCAGGCCTCACCTCTATGAACAAACCGTACGGTTCTATCCTGGTGACTTTACCTTCGAGTATCTCACCCACTGAAATCTCTTTCGCGATCTCCCTTATCACCTGTATCGCTCCGTCAACGTTGTTTTCAGAACTTCCGACGACTTTCACAAGACCCGTTTCGTCGTCTATCTCCACCTTCACGTCGTACTCTTTGATTATCTTCTTGATCACCCTTCCACCAGGCCCTATCACGTCTGCAACCCTCTCCGGATCGATCTTCGTGACCTTGATGATTGGAGCGTACCTGGAGAGGTGTGGTCGTGGTGCGGAGATGGTTTCGTACATCTTGTCGAGGATGTACATCCGCGCTTCTCTCGCTTGAAGTAGTGCCTTCATGAGCAGTTCTTCTGAGACCCCAGAGATCTTGCAGTCCATTTGGAAGGCGGTGATCCCGTCTCTCGTTCCCGCAACCTTGAAATCCATGTCTCCGTAGTGATCTTCCATGCCTATGATGTCCGTGAGAACTATCTCGGCGTCTTCCTCCACGATGAGCCCCATGGCCACACCGGCTACATGTTTTCTGATGGGGACCCCCGCATCCATGAGTGCGAGGGAACCGGAACAAACCGTGGCCATGGAGGAGGAACCGTTGGATTCCAAGATTTCCGAGACCACTCTTATCGTGTACGGGAATTCTTCTTCAGGTGGTAACATGTTCTTCAAGGCCCTCTCCGCCAGATGACCGTGCCCAATCTCGCGCCTGCTGGGGCCTTTCAACGGTTTCACTTCTCCCGTGCAAAAGGGCGGGAAGTTGTAGTGGAGCATGAACCTTTTGACGCCTTCTTCCAAGAGCGTGTCAATGATCTGCACATCCATCGGTGCCCCTAGCGTGACGATACCGAGACTCTGAGTCTCACCTCTCGTGAACAGGGCGGAACCGTGAGTTCTCGGAAAGAGTCCAACCTCACAGGTGATGGGCCTGATGTCCTTCGGCCCTCTCCCATCGGCTCTGATTCCTTTCTCCACGATCATGCGTCGCATGGTCTTCTTCAAGGCGGTCTCGAACAACTCGCCCACAAGAAGTTTGGCAGATTCAGGATCTTCCACGTTGAACCTCTCGACTATCTGGGCGAAGATTGCTTCTTCGTATTCCTTCAAGAGTTTCTCTCTCTCCTTCTTTGTCTTGGCAAGGATCCTTCTCTCGAGTTCTTCTTTGTTGATCAGTTCGTTGAAGAACTCAACGAAACCTTCTGGTAGAGGTTCTTCGGTCACCTTCATTTTCTCCACGTTGAATTCCGACAAGATACTCTCCTGAAAGGCCACCATTTCCTTTATGATACCGTGCGCGAACTTGAGAGCTTTCACCATCTCTTCTTCTGAGACTTCTTTGGCCTCGCCCTCGACCATCGTAACCGTCTCTTTCGTGCCAGCGACCACGATATCCATGAGACCTTTCTCGATATCTTCTTCGGTGGGAAGGGCTATGAACCGACCGTCTCTGTAACCTATCCTCACGCCAGCCACAACCCCTTCAAAAGGAACGGAGGAAAGGTTGAGGGCCAGAGAAGCCGCAAAGATCCCGACCATGTCAGGGGGAACCGTGGGGTCAGCCGACAGAACGGTCACTATGACTTGGATCTCGTTTCTGAACTTCTTTGGGAATAGGGGTCTTATGGGGCGGTCGATGAGACGTGCGGAGAGAATTGCCGCTTCGCTTGGTTTCCCTTCTCTCTTTATGAACCCTCCAGGGATCTTACCGGCGGCGTAAAACCTTTCTTGGAACTCAACGGTGAGTGGGACGAAATCGACACCTTTGACGGCCTCTTCGGAGACGTTGACCGTCGCCAAGACAGCGGTATCACCAAACCTCACCAACACGGCACTGTTCGATTGCTTGGCGACTTTGCCGTGTTCCACCACGAGTTCTCTTCCGAGGATGCTCGTTTTCCAAACCTTCATTCTCTACCACCTCTTGCGTTCATTTCAAACGGGGAAGCGGGCGTGTGCCCGCTTCCCCCATCTTTCATTTCCTCAACCCAAGTTTCACAACCAGTTCTCTGTAGACCTCAGGTTTGGTTCGTCTCAAGTACTTCAACAGTTTCCTTCGCCTTCCTATCATCTTCATCAAACCACGTCTGGAATGGAAATCCTTTGGGTGCTTCTTCAGATGTTCTGTCAGGTACCTGATCCTCGCTGTCAACAGGGCCACTTGTATCTCCACCGAACCCGTGTCTTTCTCGTGAATCTGAAACTCCTTGATGATTTCTGCCTTCCTTTCCGGATCCAAAGACACGTCGTCACACCTCCAACTCCAGACTCCTTCAACCCAGAAGAACACTTCCAGGTTGAGGTCAGAGAGAATTATAGCATACCAACTTGCAAAATTTAACCCGGCAGAGCCGGGAAACTGGAGCGGGCGACGGGATTCGAACCCGCGACCCCC
Organism: Thermotogota bacterium; assembly: GCA_030550515.1. Classification (GTDB taxonomy): domain Bacteria; phylum Thermotogota; class Thermotogae; order Thermotogales; family Thermotogaceae; genus JAUQPE01. Next base: position 46,129 of record JAUQPE010000029.1, read on the forward strand.
AGCTTGGGAAGCTGGTGCTCTACCACCTGAGCTACACCCGCTCACCTCTTTTTCCCTAAGGATTTTAACACATGGGCTGTCTTTTATCAAGGTCAGGGAATGCAAACCGAGAAGTCTCGTTCCGTATGCTAGAATCTAACAGAAGGGAAGGGGGTATTCTCGTGTTGAAGTTGGAAATCACTTATCCACTTCTCAAACGCTTAGTGTTGGGGGTTGTGAAGGGTTTAGCAGACTTCTCGATCGCCCGAGTAAGCGGTAACAGCGCGATCGTGAAGGTGAGGCACGGTTCTTTTCCTTTCTCTCTTTCCATGAAGGTGGATGTCTTATCGGTACAAAGCACCTCCGAAGATCCGGTTGTTTTGAAACTGGGAATACCTGGGTTCCTGCTGGGTTTGTTGAAAGAGTACATAAAACGCGATGGGGTTGAGATCTCTGGATCCGAAATGAGGATATATCCGCAAAGGTTATCGAAGATACTGGAAGGGGTTCGCCTTTCGAAACTTGCTTTTGAGGAGAATGGCGTTACGGTCGTTTTTGAGGAGGAGCAGATGAGTTGAGCGAGGATTTCAAAAACGTCCTGAAATCGAACTGGAAGAGGTTGATCGGAGAAATCACCGATCAGATGAGGGGATTTCCCCCTCCTCCTTTCGAGAAACCTTGCGACAGGGGACGTGAATTGGTTTCACTTCCCTCAATCGACACCCTCCTTCAAAGATACGGTCAGAAAACGTTTGTTGATGTGTTGAAAGGTAGGAAGAGTCGAAGGGAATTCAAAAACTCTCCAATGGAGTTGGGAGAGCTCGCCTACCTACTCTGGGCCACGCAGGGAATCAGAAAGGTCGTTGGGAATACATCCTTCAGGACGGTACCATCCGCCGGTGCCCGTCATCCTCTCGAAACTTATCTGTTCGTGTTCCGCGTGACGGGGTTGCGGGCTGGATTGTACAGGTATCTTCCCCTGGAAAACGCGCTGGTGTTGGAAAAAGAGGGTGATTTCAGAAAGCCCATTGTGGAAGCTTGTTTTGGTCAAAAATTTGTGGGAGAAGCTGCTGTGGTGTTCGTTTGGACGGCGATACCTTACAGAACTTCCTGGAGGTACGGTTCCGCCTCCTACAAACTCATACTTCTAGACGCCGGACACGTTTGTCAGAATCTATACCTCGCCTGTGAGAGTGTGGGGTGCGGTACTTGCGCTGTAGCCGCTTACGATCAGGAGAAGATGGACGAGTTGGTTGGTGTCGATGGTGAGAGAGAACTCGTGATCTACTTGGCACCGGTAGGTAAAGTTTGAAGGCTTCCCTCGCATCCTTTCAGGATGAAGTACTTCGGCGTCTCCACCTGCTGAATGGCCTTCACGTAACCGTCGAGACAGGAAACGTAAGAAACCTTCCTCTTCGTTCTGAGATCCCAAGCTTCGCTTCTCTCAAGTATCCCGTCCCATGAAACGATGAACCCGCGCTCGTCGTCCACGAAAGAGCCCTCGGGAACGTGGTATCTGAGCGCTGCGAACCCATGCTGTGCGTTTAAAAGGTCCTGCCCCAAGAAGATCTCTCCTTCGTATTCTATTCCCAACAGATTCAGCAAAGTGGGTAAGAAGTCGATCTGCCCTCCTGTGATTTCAACCCTTTCCGCCAAACCAGATCCCGGGATGTGAACGATGAAAGGAACGTTGAAAGCGTCGAGAAAAGAGTACTCTCGGCCTAATATTTCAGTCATGATGTCTTTGGCTTCTTTGTTGAAGGGATAAAGCCCCGCGTGATCCCCGTAGATCACGATCACAGAATTTTGATACAATCCGATTTTCTTGAGCTCCTCCAGAAATTGCCCGAGCGCCGCATCGGCGTAATGCACAGCTTGAAAGTAATTCCCCACGACCGAGTTGGCTACCCTTGGTGGAAGGACAAGCTTTTTGTGGGAGTCCGGCAGGATAAAAGGTGAAAGACTGCTCAGGGTGATGAGAAAGGCGTAGAACGGTTTGCGCAACTTTTCCATGATTCCCACTGCCTGGGTGAGGAACGATTCGTCCGAAAGACCCATACCGATCATTTCGTCTTGCTTGAAATCTTCCAAAGCGATGAAGTCGTCAAAACCAATGTAACTGTAGACTTCCCTCCTATTCCAAAACCAAGAGGAGTTCCCGTGCATGGCTACGGTATAGTAACCTTTCTCCCTCATTATCCTTGGAAGAGTTGGGAGGTTTATACGAGGGTACTTTTCGTACACGACCTCGTCCCTCAGGCAATGAAGCGACGTGTTGAAGACGAACTCCGCATCAGCAGTGTTCCCGCTTCCCACCTGTTGGTAGCAATTCGCAAAGTATATGGTGTCCTTCTTCAAGATCTTGTTGAGGTTGGGTGTTATCTCTTGGCCGTTGTAGACGAGACCTACGAGAAGGTTTTGGAGCGATTCGAAGTGGATCACGATCACGTTCCTGCCGGCAGCTATTCCGTGGTATTTCTTTTGGGATCCGTTTCCAAGAGAACTTCCCTTCATCTCGTGGGGTTCTTCACCTTTGAGGGGAGGGGAAAAGAGTCTCAAAAGATCGTGGACGTGATACGTGAAGAAACCGTATTTGTTGAACACGATTTTTCCTTCCGATGACTCGGCCAACAAGGGCGAAATCAAAAAAACGCTACCACAAAGATGTGGATCCAACCCCACCTTCCCTTCGATTCCTTGGGTGGGGCGGATAGGTTAACGATTCGCTTTCTTCGAACCTGAAAGATTGAAAGAAATGGTATGTCGGCGATGAAAAGAAGGGAGGGAACGTTCAGAAAGTAGCGGATGTTCCCTCCCAGCTTTCCAACTTGTGGGATCAAGACGATTTCTCTGATGGAAGAGAGATTCCCAAAGTTCATAAAATGCAGGTGATCCACGAAGAGCAACACCGAGAAGGTTACGTAGAGGCCAAAAGATAGTTTTTCAAATCCGACGATCAGAGAGCACAAAAGAACCATCCATCCCGCCAAACTCAAAAGGACGGAGAACTTAAACGAGTAGAGTGTCAAGAAGTGAAAATACGTAATTTTTGCGCAAAAGAGCAATGCTATTAATATCGAAAAATTTTCCTTCTTCAACACGAATATCACTTACCTGAATTCTCCGTAGCGATGTTGGTCTCGGTAGCGGAAAGAGTTTGAAGTTCCTTCTTCAAGGACTCTATTTGGTTGTACGCGACCTCGTAGTCCATGAAATCGGGTTTCAACTTTTTCATCTCCTCCACGTAGAGCTCCGCAGACGTTGCGTCTTTCAAAAGAAGGCTCATGTCGTAGAGTAGGTAGTAAGACTCCACCCTGATGTCCGTTGGAACGTTCGTGGAACTTGCGAGCGTGTACAGGTTCAACATGATCTGCACGAGGTAATTGAAGTAAGAAGAACTGTCATGACTTCCAGAAAGTAGAGGTTTTATCGCGTTGTACAGCGTGGAGAAGTAATCGTATCGTACCTTGGGATCGTTTGGTTTTATCGAATACATCTTCTCGACTACGTATACGGAGTTAGGATAGACCTGGTATAAGTGAGTTACCAGTTCTTCCCTCTGTTTCTCTAACCTCTGCTTTTCTTCTTCGAGTGCCGTCTTCTTCGCCACCACTTCTTCTAGGGACATCTTCCCGAACCTTTCCACCAAATCTTTGTCTGGTTCCAATCCTCGTTTCAAGATGTCCTCGTACACCGACAACCTTCCTGTCTCCGAAGTGAGCTCGTTGATCCTGTCTTCCAGAAACAGGACGTAGAGGGATTTCAAGCTGTCCTGAACCGCCGCGTCGAAAACCCCATCCTCGAACAGCACACTTTCGAGTTCTCTGAAAGCCTCCTCAACGTTGAGGTTTTGGTAATTCCTCCCCGCTGCGTAGTACCACCAATACCTCAAGGCTTGATCGTTGAAAGCATACGATATCCTCTCTTCGTTTAAGAACCTCTGAAGCCATGCTTGAAGTTCCTCTTGTTCGACTTGATTCTTCAGAGTGGCGTAAACGTCTGAGGAAGCGAAGTTCTCGTAACTTGAGAACACCTGAGACGCAGTCACTTTGAAAACGTACCATCTGTTCAGGAAGGAGAAAGGACCTACAATAGAACCCGGAGCAACAGAAAACACTTGTTCCTCAATGTCCCTCGGAAGGAGTCCTCTCCCAACGTTCATGAGAGGTTCCGTGGGCAAGTTGAGAGAAGAAGCGGTATCTTCGAATCCTTCTTTTTTGGCTTTTTCCAAGAACTCCTCTGCCTCTTTTTGACTTTCGAACGATACACCCAGCAGATCCACTCTGTCATACTCCAACTGCAGCTTTTCTTTGTTCTTTTCGTAGTACTCCTTCATCCTCTCCTCGCCAACGACTGCCACTTTTTCTCTAACTTTCTTCACGGTTAGCTGGGTAACAATTTGTGGTTTAAGGTACTTCTCCTGATAGCGGGCCAGACTTCCGTACCTTCTCTCTATAAAAGCGAGTTGGTTCTTGTCCTTCTTTATCGTGTTGATGGTGTTCTCTATCTCTTTCTTGACTTCCCTGGAAGAAGGTTTCACGTTGTTCTTCTCCGCATAGTAAAGAACCACCTTTTGTTGGAGCAAAACATCGGCTATCAAAGCTTTTAAGCGGGGTTCATCGAAGAGGGTGTCCAGGGACGAAACTTGGTAGAGATTGATGAGATTCGTGTAAAAATCATCTATCTCCCACGGCATCAACCAGTAATCTTTTCTCTCGATAGGTTTCCCATCCTTCACAAGGTAAGCAACAGCCTGTTCGATCGTGTAGTTTTCGACTTCCGGGTTCCTGATCACCGCCACTGACCACCAAATCATCCCAACTACGAACGCTATGGCGACCACCCAGATTATCAACCCTTGCCATTTTTTCATCCACTTTCTCATCCTTCAAAACCTCCCTCAAACTCGATTTCTTCCTCCTCAAACTTCTTGGGCCTCACGAGAGGAAAAAGTATAACGTCTCTGATGCTTGGAGAATCCGTGATGAACATGAAAAGCCTGTCGAGCCCTATCCCCAATCCGGCTGTTGGAGGCATGCCGTACTCGAGCGCTCTGACGAAATCCAAATCCATCATGTGAGCTTCTTCGTCTCCTTCTTCTCTGAGTTTCGTCTGTTCCAGAAACCTCTGGTACTGGTCTATCGGATCGTTCAACTCCGTGAAAGCGTTTGCTATCTCCCTTCCGAAGATGATCAATTCGAAGCGTTCCGTCAACCTTGGATCGTCTCTGTGTCTTTTTGCGAGAGGTGAGATCGTGACCGGATGATCCACAACGAAAGTGGGGTTGATGATCTCTTCTTCTACCAGCTCTCTCAACTTGTCTATCAAGTGCGCTCTGTTTTTTATCTCGACCTCCACTCCATGTTCCTTCAACTTCTGCAGGAACACATCGTCTTCGTCCTCCAGTATGTCCACACCCAGTTTCTCCTTCAAAAGTTCCCTCATTCTGACCCTCTTCCACGGAGGTGTGAAGTCTATCTCAACACCCTGATAGGTGATCTTCAGCTTTCCACACGTTTTCAACACCACCTCCGCTATCAACTCCTCCGTGAGTTTCATCATGTCGTTGTAGTCCGCGTAAGCTTGATAGATCTCTATACTCGTGAACTCAGGGTTGTGCTTGTAGGAGATACCCTCGTTTCTGAAATTTTTCCCTATCTCGTATATCTTCTCGAATCCCCCAACGATCAATCTCTTCAGGTACAGCTCCGGTGCTATCCTGAGGTACATATCCATGTCGAAAACGTTCAAATGCGTGACGAAGGGTCTTGCCTCTGCCCCACCTGTGACGTAGTGCAGTATCGGTGTCTCCACCTCCAAAAATCCCCTGCTGTCCAAAAAGTTCCTGATCACACGAACCGCTTCGAAGCGCTTTTTGAAGCGGTTCAGGGCTTCGTCACTCATGATCAACTCTAGGTACCTTTGTCTGTATATGATCTCTTTGTCCCTCAAACCGTGCCACTTTTCCGGAAGGGGTCTCAAGGCCTTACTCAATAGCTTGTAGTTTTCCACGTACAGAGTGAGTTCTCCCGTTTTACTCTTGAAAGGGAAACCTTCGATTCCAAGGAAATCACCTACGTTCACGTGTTTTTTGAAAAACAAAAAAGCGCTCTCTCCTACTGTATCCATCCTGATGTAGGCCTGTATTCTCCCAGTGGTATCCTTCAAATGGAAGAACGCCGTCTTCCCGTGGTGTCTTATGGACATGACCCTTCCCGCGAACCTGATCTTCTCTTCCGATAAAACGTCACCAGCTTGCAATCGGTCATACTTTTTCTTTATTTCTTCAACTGTCATCTCCTTGGAGAAGTGGTTCGGATAGGGTTCAACGCCCAAAGATCGAAGCTCTTCTATCTCTTTGATACGTTGCTCACGGATCTCTTTGAGCACTGGATCACCTCCATCAGCCGTTCATTATCGCGAGGACTTGGTACCTTCTTATTCCTCCCGGCGCCTTGACTTTCACGATTTCTCCAACTTTCCTTCCGAGGAGATTCTTCCCAAGTGGGGAGTCGGCGCTCAACTTTCCACTGAAAAAGTCTGCCTCTTGCGGTGTCACTATCCTGAACTTGTACTCTTCTTCGGTGTCCAGATCCTTTATCACAACCCATTTTCCAAGGCTCACTTCGTTACCTTCTCCCGTTTCGTCTATGATCTCAGCGTTGTTAAGGATCTGTTCTATCTCCATTATCCTACTTCCGACGCGTCCTTGCTCGTTTTTGGCCGCTTCGTACTCAGAGTTCTCCGAAAGGTCACCGAGTTCCCTCGCTTCTTTTATCCTCTCGGAGATCTCGTACATGAACTTCTTCTTGAGCTCTTCGAGTTCTCTCACGAGCTTTTCGTATCCCTCACGCGTGAGGTAGATCTTTTTCATCCTCTATCACCCTCCTTTTCCCTCTTCAGTTCTTTCACGATTTCAAGGAATTGATCTATTTCCCTAAAATCCCTGTACACGGACGCAAAGCGAACGTACGCGACCTGATCCACTTTTTTCAGCTCTTCCATCACCAGCTCACCAATCTTCCTGCTCTCCACCTCGAACCCTTCCTCTTCTCTCAATCTCGCACAAACACGGTTCACGATCTCTTCTATTTGATCGTAGGTTACGGGACGTTTCTCGCATGCCTTGAGGATTCCGTTCTTTATCTTGTCCCTGTTGAACCTCTCCCTCCTTCCATCCTTTTTTACAACAAGAACGGGACCTTCTTCATATCTTTCGTAAGTTGTAAACCTTTTGCCACAATTGCTGCATTCCCTTCTCCGCCTTATTGCGGAACCATCGGATGTTGGCCTAGAGTCCAAAACCTTCGTTTCGATGGAACCACAAAATGGGCACCTCATCTCTCCTCACCGAACCTCTCGGCGAGCTTCATGATCTTTCTCAAACGAGCGTAAACCTGATTCTTGCTCATTCCGAGTTTTTCACCTAGTTCTTTGAGCGTCAACTCTTCGTTCTCTAACCTTGAAAGAGCCACCATCCTCAATTCATCAGGTAACTTGTCCAAGCCGATCTTTTCCTGAATCAACTTTATCGCCTTTATTTGTTTGACGTTGCTCTCCCCTGTCCTGTTGGCGTTCGCGTTTATAAAGTTGAGGACTCTGTTCACATCACTCTTCAGTTTCCTTTCCTCGTACAACTTTTCCAACTCCCCCACCTTTTCGTGAGAACCGATTGCCTCCAAGAAGGCGATGATGTCTCTTACAGATTTCACATAGAGTTTCACCACGCCACTGTTTTCCACAACGCCCGCGTTTATGCCGAAAAATCTTTTCAAAACAACCCTTGTCTTTTTGAGGACGACCTCGTCGAATGCGTTTATTTCCAGGTGGTAATGGTACCTCGGATCCGCCATAGAACCGCTCGCCAAGAACAACCCCCTTAGAAAAGCTGAGAAAACGGCGACATCTTCAAACGGATCCACGGAGAAGATCTCATCGGGAAAGTTCGTCTTCACCCTCACCGATCGTTTCCTTATGTTGTGTGATTCCTCAACAGTTATTTCCAAGATCGAGATTCCCAGATTTTTTGCAAGCAAGAAAAGCCTTCTCGAGGCTGCCAGAGAGAACAGGGAAAAGACAACGGCCCCTTCCCTCACGTTCAGGTCACCCCGGGCTTTCACAAATCCAAAAAGCTCGGCCTTACTCTCTTCATTACTTCCAAACGGCAAAATCGCCAACTCTCTCTTCAATTCTTCCGAGAAAGAAGGTCTTTTCAACCGATCACCATCCCGTCATCCTCTTTATCAGCTTTGCCAGGGCCTCAGAATTGTGCCTTATCTTCTTTTTGCCATCCGAAAAGTCTAAAACCTCCACCAGCAGCGGCTCGGCTACTATCGTTCTCTGGATGTTCTCCAGATCCAACTCTACAGGTTCGCTTCCTTCAGCTTTGTAGAGTTCTAAGGTCTCCGGCGAGGGCTTTTTCGTGTTCACAATCACCACGTCCACACCGCCTCCCAGATACTTCTCCACTTCTCTGACATGATCGGACACGCGATAACCCGTTGTTTCGCCCGGTTGGGTCATCAAGTTACAGATGTAGACCTTTGTGGAGTTACGGTTACTCCTCACGGCCTCACTTATCTCCGAAACCAACAGGTTCGCTATCACGCTGGTGTAAAGACTGCCGGGACCGAGAATTATCAAGTCTGCTTCTTGGACAGCCTTTACAGCTTCCGGTAGGGCCTCTATCTGCTTGTTGAGTTTCAGTTCCTTTATCTTCTTTCTGCGTCTCACGATTTCGAGTTCTCCTACAGCTTCATCACCATCTTCGAACACCGCAACCAACCTGGCCTGCGCATCGCTTACGGGTAACACCCTACCTTTTATCGCCAACACGTCGCTCAGGGTTTTTATGGCTTCCACAAAGTTTCCTTGCATTTTTGTTAGGGCCGCGATCATGAGGTTTCCAAGGTTGTGACCTTTCAAAGACCCCTCTTCGAAACGGTAACCGAGTAATTTGGCGAGCAAATCCTCCTCCTTTGCGAGCGCCACTATATTGTTCCTGATGTCCCCCGGGGGAAGTATACCCAACTCCTTCCTCAACAAACCAGAACTACCACCCTCATCGGTCACAGGGACTATTGCCGTTATCTCAAAGTCGTACTTCTTCAAACCTCTAAGCAACGTGGAAAGACCCGTTCCTCCGCCGATGGCCACGACTTTCATCGTCACACCTTCTCGATGTCCCTGTGGATCTCCACCGTTCTGATTCCCTCTTCTGAAAGTATTTCCGACAACTTACGGGCCACGTAGACGGATCTGTGTCGTCCTCCCGTGCAACCTATACCAACGCTTACTATCTTCTTTCCCTCCTTGAAATAACTGTCCACCGCCTTTTTCAAAATTCTGTACATATCCATCACGTACTCCTCAACCAACGGGTAATTCTTCAAAAAATCCTCAACTTCTTCGTCCAACCCGGTCTTCTGCGAAAGTCCTGGTACGTAATACGGATTCGGTAAGAAGCGAACATCGAAGACGAAATCCACGTCCGTAGGTATCCCATACTTGTATCCAAAGCTGATGATCCTGACGACACCTTTTTCTTCGAGCCTTCCTAAGAGTTGTCCAAGTGCCCCTCGAAGTTGATGAGTAGTGAGGTTGGTCGTGTCGACGACATGATCGGCGATCTCCCGCAAAGGTGCGAGAAGTTCCCTCTCTTTGTCTATGGCCTCTTCCAATCCCACATCGTTTCGTTGAAGGGGATGTTTGCGCCTTGTGAAGGCGAACCTTTTCACGAGAGTCTCCTTGGAGGCTTCAAGGAAAACCACGATCACCCTCAGTTCCCTGCTCTCTTTCAGCCTCCTCACGGAACCAACTGGATCTCCGAGCGCTTCGCTTCTCACGTCCACAACCAAAGCCAACTTTTCGAGGTTTGAATTGAGAAACAGTTTCAAAAGCTCGTCCAGAACAGACCCCGGGACGTTGTCGACACAATAATACCCTAGATCTTCCAGGAATCCCATCGCAGTGGTCTTACCCGCTCCAGACATTCCGGAGACGATGATCACTTCCTTCAAAAGAGTTCACCACCGCTCTTCACGAAGTCGTGGAGTTTTTTCTTCAGTTTCTCCAAAGACTCCAACAACTTCACGTTCTCCAAGACCGAGTTCGCCAACATCACAAAGAGGATCTTTTCCATGCCGGCTTCTTCCAAGTAAGGCTCGTACTTTTTGAATTCCCTCTCGATCCTCTCGATAGTTTTTTGAATCACCTCAGAAGTCTCGTCGGTTACGAGCGAAAATTCCCTCCTACCTAGCTTAACGGTTATCTTCCTTTTCATTCCAGATCAGCCCCTGTTCCGCCGTTATGGAGAGAAACCTTTGGAGTCTCTCAACCAGAGCACCCAACGCTTTCTTCTGATTTTCCAAAAGTTCCTCAAGCTCTTTCTTTTCCCTTTCAAGGTTGTTCACCTTTTCGGTCAAGCTCTTCACCCTTGACCAAAGCTCCTTGTTCTCTTCCCTAAGTTTTTTGTAACTTTCTGTTAACGCATCCAACATCTTTTCGAATTCTTCCAGCTCCCTCACGAATGATCCCTCCAAGTTTTTGTTCAATCTCTATCTTAACACAACTTTCTTTCCCCTCTCACAAATCGTTTTTCCAGATCTCTATTTCCGTTTCAAGTTCTACCCCGAAGACCTCTCTTACTTTCCGTTTCGCGATCTCTATGAGGGAGATCACGTCCTCGAAACGGGCTCCCCCTACGTTCACTACGAAACCGGCATGTTTTTCGGAGATCTGCGCCCCTCCTACCCTAAACCCTTTCAAACCGAGCTCTTCCAAAGCTTTCCCGACGTAGAAATCTGGCCTTGGTCTCTTGAAGACACTTCCCGCGCTTGGGAGATCTAAGGGTTGTTTTTCCAGGCGTTTCAACAAGTGCTCGCGCATCTCTCTCCTTATCCTCTCCCTTTCCCCAGCCTTCAGCGAGAACGTGACCCTCTTTATGATCATGTTCTCATGCTTGAAGACGCTGGATCTGTAACTGAAGCTTGCCTCACTTTTCGACACCACGTAAGTCCTACCCTCTTTCATAACCTCGACTGATTCGACGAATTCTCCTATTTCTCTTCCGTAAGCACCCGCGTTCATGAAGACAGCCCCACCCACACTTCCAGGTATGCCGTACGCAAACTCCAAGCCACTCAAACCCAATTCGGCACAGATCTCACAAAGTCTCTTTAAGGCGATGCCACTTTCCACGGTAACTCTCCGCCCGTCAACCTCGAAACTGGTGAGCCTTTCTGTCTTCACCACTACCACGTCCATGTACCCGTCCTGGACCAACAAATTCGTTCCAAGTCCCATGATCTTGTATGGAACTTGGGTACTCTCCAACTCTTTCACCACCCTCTCAAACCCGTACATGTGGTTTGGAAGAACGAGATACTTGACTGGACCTCCCACCTTCATGCTCGTGTGGCAAGCCATCGATTCGTTCTTTCTGACCTCGCAACCTTCCAAGAAGAACCTTTCGAAGAGTTCGTCCATGTCATTTCCCCCCATTCCAGGAATATGTTAGCCAAGGAAATCGAAACGAACAAGTGGTGATGGGGGTAAAGATCAAATGGATGGTGAACGATAAGATATAATTTCACTGGGAGGTGCGACCTTGAAGAATCTTTTGGAATTTTCCTACGAAGAACTCGTCGACGAGATCTTGAACCTGGGGCTCGAACGTTACAGAGCGGATCAGATTCTCGACTGGGTCTTCGACAAAAAAGTCAATGACTTCGAAGCTATGACGAATCTTTCGAAGGAACACCGGGCGTTCCTCAAGGAACGTTTTAAGATACCTTTTTTGAAGCTTTTGGATAAGAGGGTGTCACAGATAGATGGGACCACCAAGTTCCTTTGGGAACTGGAAGACGGTGAAACTATAGAATCAGTCCTCCTCTACCATCCCGGTAGGATCACGGCGTGCATATCCACCCAAGTCGGATGCCCAATCAAATGCGTTTTTTGCGCCACGGGGAAGAGTGGTTTCGTGAGAAACCTCTCGACGGCCGAGATTGTAGCGCAAGTACTCTCCATGGAAAAGGAAGAGAAGAAAAAGATAGGAAATGTGGTCTACATGGGGATGGGTGAACCTTTGCTCAACTACGAGAACGTCGTAAAAAGTATCAGAATCCTCAACCACAGGAAGATGGGTAACATAGGCATCAGACGCATCACGCTCTCCACCGTTGGTATACCGGAGAAGATAGTTCAACTTGCCAACGAGGGTCTGGATATAAACCTTGCGATCTCTTTGCATGCTCCTTCGAACTTCAAACGCGACGAATTGGTTCCGATAAACAGGAAGTACTCGATAGAGGAGATCTTAGAAGCTGTTCGTTTCTATCAATCCAAAACGGGAAGAAGGGTGACTATAGAATACGTGCTCATAAGAGGTTTAAACGACGAGATCAGCGATGCGAAAAAGTTGGCTGAGATACTGAGAGGGCTCAAGGTGTATGTGAACCTGATACCCGTCAACCCTGTCGACGAATCTTTGAAGAAGCCTTCAAGAGAGAGGTTGTTGGCTTTCAAACGAATCTTGTCGGAGAACGGTATCGAAGCTGAAATAAGGAGAGAGAAGGGTAGCGACATAGAGGCTGCCTGTGGTCAATTGAGGTTGAGAAAGCAGGAGATCAAGACCAGACCATGAAAAAAGCCTTTTTAATCCTCTTTGGAATCGGTTTCGGTATCGTGTTAGGAGGTCTCACTTTTTTGATCTTCAACTCGTTCATGCAGACCACAACGGTTGTGGTTCCGGATGTCACCAACTTGACGGGCGAGGAAGCCTGCAAGAAACTTCAAGAAGTGGGTCTGAGGTGTTCGAACGTCAGAAAAGAGGACAAAGTGGTGAAGACTTTCCCGGAAGCAGGAACAGTCGTGAAGAAAGGGCGCGTGGTGGAACTTTACTATGGAAAGAAGGACACCGTTCCAAACTTGAACAGAGTAGAGGTTGGTATGGCCGAGGAGATCTTGAAGAGAACTGGCGTTCGGTACAGGATAATCTACTTCCCTTACGGGGAGGAGAAAGGAAAAGTTTTAGCGGTTTATCCACCCGCAGGTAGTGTGATCGACGAGACGAAAGAAGTGTTTCTCCTCGTCGATTCGGGGGAGAAAGAAGAGTACTTCTTGGTGGAAGATTTCGTGGGAAAGAGAGTGGATGAGGTTGTAGGAAGACCAGGGATTGTGATCACGGGGGAAGGTGAAAGGATCGTGTCCCAGTATCCGCCTCCCGGTTCCATAGCGCGCGAGGTTGTTTTGGTGGCCGGGGAGTGAGTGAAGGAAGAAGGAGGGGTGATGTTGAGGAAGCGAGGGATAGTGGTGAGTTTTCACTCGAATATGGTCACCGTGGAAGATGAGGAGACCGGCGAACGTACTCTCTGCAAGCTGAGGGGAAGGTTCCGTCTCCAGAACCTGAAGATCTACGTCGGAGACCGCGTGGAATACACCCCTGATGGCACCGGTTCTGGGGTGATAGAGAACGTTTTGAACAGGAAAAACCTCCTCGAAAAACCGCACGTGGCGAACATAGATCAAGTGATCCTCGTGGTGACTGTCAAGATGCCCGAGGTTTCTCCTTACATCATCGACAAGTTTTTGGTGTTGGCTGAGAAGAACCAGCTCGATACGGTAATTGTAGTAAATAAAATGGATCTCTACGATGGTGAAACGCTCAAGAAAGTCGAAGAATTGGAAAGAATATACTCTCCGCTCTATCCTGTCTTGAAAACAAGCGCTGTGACAGGTCTTGGTTTGGAAGAGTTGAAGGAGTATCTCAAAGGAAAGGTGAGCACCCTGGCCGGTATTTCCGGTGTTGGAAAGAGTAGCCTCCTCAATGCGATAAACCCTGGTTTGAAGTTAAAAGTTGGAGAGATTTCTCAAAAGCTCCAGAGGGGCAGACACACGACCACGTCCGCCCAACTTCTCAGGTTCGATTTCGGAGGTTACGTGGTCGACACACCAGGTTTCGCAAACCTGGAGATGGGAGAGATGGATCCGGAAGAGTTGAAGAAATACTTCAAGGAATTTCGCGGTTTGGTGTGTTTCTTCTCCGACTGTAACCACGTAGAGGAACCAGGATGTGTGGTGAAAGAATTCATCTCTGAAGGGAAGATCGCTGCGAGTCGTTACGAGAGCTATGTGAGGCTCTTCCAAGAGTTGTTGGGAAAGGAGAAGAGAAAATGGTGAAGATAGCCGCATCCATCTTGGCGTGTGACTTGGCAAGACTTGCGGATGAGGTGAAGAGAGTGGAGCACGTGGTCGACATGATCCACTTTGACGTCATGGATGGGCACTTTGTTCCGAACATTTCCTTCGGTCTACCCGTCCTGAGGTGTTTGAGAAAGGAGACGAGACTTCCCATCGTCGTTCACCTGATGATAACAAACCCAGAAGACTTCGTCGATAGGTTCATCGAAGAGGGTGCGGACGTGGTGGTTGTCCACTACGAAACGACACACCACTTGCATCGTTTGGTTCACCAGATCAAGGATCGTGGCGCGAAGGCCTTCGTCGCAATCAACCCACACACCCCCATTTCCTTACTCTCCGAGATAATAGTGGACGTGGATGGTGTGCTCGTGATGAGCGTGAACCCAGGTTACTCCGGACAAAGGTTCATCGCCAGAAGTTTGGAGAAGATCAGAAATCTTCACAAGATGATAAGAGAACAAGGGCTTGAGACGGAGATCATGGTGGATGGAGGAGTTAACGAAGAAAACGCACAAATCCTGGTCAAAAACGGTGCAACGATACTCGTTATGGGTTACGGGATCTTCAGGAACGAGAACTACGAGAAACTCATCGCAACAATCAAATCGGGAAGAGCGGAATTTGAGGTGTGAAGTGTTTTTCACCCCTCTTGCTTTTTTCTTTCTCTTTTGAGAGATTCTTCAAGATCTCGTAAGCTCTTCTCACGACGTTTTCGGGTATCCCCGCCAAGCGAGCAACCTCTATTCCGTAACTTCTGTCCGCCACTCCGTCGACGACTTTATGGGTGAAAAGGAGTTGACCTTCTTTTTCGTGAACCAACATCGTCTTGTTGACTATTTCCGTGAAATATTTCGCAAGTTCCGTGAGTTCGGTGAAGTGGGTGGCGAAGATAACCTTGCAACCCCTGTTTATGAGCTCTTCGGATATGGCCCAAGCGATGCTCACACCGTCCCTCGTACCTGTTCCACGCCCAACCTCATCCAGTAAGACCAGGCTGTCCTTGGTTGCCTTCAGGAGGATAAGGGCCATCTCGTTCATCTCGACGAGGAAGGTACTCCTACCGCCGGCCAAATCGTCCCTGGCACCCATCCTGGTGAAGATCCTATCGAACACGGGCAGGACGGCCTTTTTGGCTGGCACGAAGGAACCCATCTGGGCCATCAAAGCTATCAAGCCAACCTGTCTGATGAAGGTGGACTTCCCACTCATGTTCGGACCCGTTATTATCACAAACCTCTCCTTGGTGGACATGTGGAGGTCGTTCTCGACGAAATTCTCGGTGAACCTTTCCACGATTGGGTGTCTGGAGCCCACTATTTCGAGTCTTCCGTCATCGGAAAAGACGGGACGGGTGTAGTTGTAAATCAAGGAAACGTACGCCAGTGTACTCAAAACGTCCAAGTAGGCCAGAGATTCCGATACGAGCGCAAGTCTTTCTTTTTCAACCTTGACTTGTTCGCAGACCCTTTCAAACAACGATTTTTCAAGCTCTTCTATCTTCTCTTTCGCTGCTAAGATCTTCATCTCGAATTCCTTGAGTTCTGGGGTGGTGAACCTTTCAGCCCCCACCAGTGTTTGCTTCCTTTCGTAGTGACTGGGTACCTTGTCCAGATTCGCCTTCGTGACTTCTATGTAGTATCCAAAGATCTGGTTGTAACCCACCTTCAACTTCTGTATGCCGGTCCTCGTGCGTTCTCTTTCTTCAAACTCTCTCAGCATTTCCTCCGAGTGTTCCAGGAGGTCCCTGTACTCGTCGAGCTCTTTCGAAAAACCCCTCTTTATCACTTTCCCCTCGCCAGGTGCACCGATGGGTTCGTCCTCTATGGCTTCACACAAGAGTTTGAAGAGTTCCATCGGAACGTCTAACTTTTGGAAGATTCCTTCGTACCCCTCCAACACTTCGTTCAACTCGGGAAGAACTCTCAACGTTTCCCTCAAGGAAACGAGGTCTCTGGGTATGGCCCTACCGTATTCAACCCTGGAAACGATCCTTTCCACATCTCTCACCTTTGATAGCAACTCGCGCAGAAGAGAAAGTCTCAACTGATCCGATCGCAACGTTTCGATAGCGTCCAACCTCTTCTCTATCTCTTCCCGATCGATCAAGGGATGCAAGATCCACTTCTTCAAGAGCCTTGCGCCCATTGACGTCATCGTATGGTTGAGAACGTCGAACAGGTTCTTTCCCCTCTCTCCAGGTACCAAGGATAGGTTTTCGACGGTGGCCACATCCAAGATCATCGATTTGTTCCTTGAGATCGTGCTCGGGGGCCTCAAATTCAAACGCTCAGACATCATAGTGTACTTCACGTACTTTATGAGTGCGCCTAGGGTCTCCCTCGCCAAGTTTGAAAGTTCGAAGTGGTGGACATCCTCAACTCCGTACGCACTCTTTATCTCTTCTTCTGGTTTGGAGAAATGCCAATCCGAAAGGGTTTCCACGTAAACACCAGGTAACTTCTCTTCCACAACCTTCTTCATCCCCTCTTGACACAGAACCTGCGAGACGAGGTAGGATTTTGCCAGATCGAAAATCTCCGAGAGCTCTTCGTGCTCGAAAACGGCCACCTCACCTGTGGAAACATCGCAGAATATGGTACAATACCCTTCCGTACCTTCTTTCAAAACCATCATGTAATTGTTGGACTCGGTTAGAAACTCATCTTCAACGATCGCACCAGGGGTGACTACTCTCGTTACTTCCCTTCTTATGAGTTTTTTCGCCTTGGATGGTTCCTCCATCTGTTCACATATGGCCACCTTGTAACCAGCTTCTACAAGCTTCCTGAGGTAAGCGTTGAGGGCATGATAAGGTATACCAGCCATAGGGGCATCCTGCCTTCTGGTGAGAACTATGTTCAAGACCCTGGAGACAATCTTGGCATCTTCGAAGAACGCTTCATAGAAGTCCCCCAATCTGAAGAGCAAGATGCAGTCCTTGTACCTCTTTTTTATCTCGAAGTACTGTTCCATGAGAGGCGTCACCTTCACTTACCGTCCACCACCTTTTCCATCCTCACGTGGGGTATCCCCGCCTCCACGAACACTTCCCCTACCTGTTTGTACCCGAGTCGTTCGTAGAAACCTTTAACGTGAAATTGTGCGTTCAAAACTATCTTCTCCCCGCCTTCGAAGATTATCCTTCTCTCTATCTCCTTCATCATGAAACTTCCAAACCCTTTTCCCCTCTTTTCCCTCAACACTGCCACCCTTTCGACCTTGTAGATTCCATCCCCTATCTTTCTGATCCTAGCGGCACCTATGGGTCTTCCGTCTTCCTCCAGCAGAACGTGTTCGCACTCGGGGTCTCTACCATCGATTTCCTCTTCTTCGGGAATACCCTGCTCTTGAACGAAAACTTCCCTACGTATCTGGATCGCTTTGGAGAAAAAAGGGGAGTCTACCCTGAAGAACACCACACTCATCCCTTCTCACCTCTTCTCAGATATTTTAATCCTGGATGTTAGAATTTCCCACAGGAGGGGGTGTCGACATGAGGTTGTTCCTTTCGTTCGGTGTTTTCATCTTGTCGTGTGTTGCTCTTGGAGGGACTCTCATCTTCTATTCGAATGGGGTACTGTACGTTGAGAACCGTGAGTTGGACGGAGAAATGGTTGTCGAAATTCCCCAGGGAATGAACGTGCAAAGCGTGTGGGGAGCAGATTTTTGGTATGTTCAAGACCCTCTTAATTTTACGGATCTCGAAAAAAGTCTCAGGGGAAAAAGGATAGGGCTAGTCGATGCCCCGAAGAATGGGGAAATTGTGAGCGTTGAACCTCTAGTGATACGAGACAAAAACAGATTTTTTCTCTACAACCCTGAGTTGAACAGATGGATCACTTTCGAAATCGAGGAACCCAGAAGAAAACTAATCGTAAAGGGCAGAGGGACCGTACGTTTGGTCTTCTCCTCACCCGGGGGATGGGCGGCGCAGTACAGGTTTTTCGAAAACGGATTCCTTGAGGGGGACGTAACTTTGTCTGTTCAAGGAGTCCCCTCGGGAGATGTCTACCTGGTGAGTGCATCTGTCTGTAAAGCCCTTGAGGAAGGAATCCTCCAAAGCGAAACGGCGAGGGTTTACCGAGTTGGAGAGGTACGAGAGCTCGATAAGAATCCAACTGTGAATCTCTTTCGGAAAAACGTCGAAGAACACGGGCGGTACTACAAGTACGCTTTCGATGTTAGAGAGAAAGGATTTGATCGAGAATGGTCTGATCGCTTCATCTATTTCAGAGCGCCCGCAGATATGCCGCGTGGTGTCCTCCACTACGTTTCAAGGGTTGGAGACGTTGACTTTCCGAGTTTCTGCGCGGAGATCTTCGACGCTCCCGCTGGAAGTTTGGTGGAGATCTACGAGTGTAAGTCCCCTGAAGTAGTGGTGAGTGGAAAGATACTGAGGATGAGGAACTATGACAGGTACGAAGAATACATTTGGAAAGTGACCGTCAAGAACGAGAAGACCGAAAAGGTTTTGGTCAAGATCGAAGTGTTGGGGTACGATTTGGAACTGATTTCTAGCGATGTGAAACCTTCTACTGAGGAAGCAAACAAAATGATTTTCGATATCCAAGTTTCAGAGAAATCTGAGAAGTCCTTCCAGTTCTACACGAGATGCAAGCGATGGTGATACGGAGATGAAAATGAAGGCAACCCTCGCCCTCGTACTCATAACGTTTGTTTGGGGGCTCACGTTCCCCGTTCAAAAGATGGTGTTCTTCAACGCTTCTCCGTTTCTCTACAACTTCGTGAGGTTTGCTATAGCCTCCGCGCTATCTCTCCCCATCTTCGGGTTGGGAAACATGAAGTACGGAGGGGCGCTCGGGCTCGTTCTAGCTGCCGCCTACAGCTTTCAAAGTTTTGGCCTTTCCATCACCTCTTCATCCAAGAGCGGCTTCATAACTTCTCTCTACGTGGTGATCGTGCCACTTTTCGCCCACTTTTTGGACGGGGAGAGGATATCGAAGAGGGAACTCCTCGCTTTCGGTTTGGGAGTGGTGGGACTGTACCTCGTTACTGGTGGAATAGGGGAAGTGAACGTAGGCGATCTGATGACTGTTCTGTGTGCGGTGAGTTTTGCGCTCCACGTCGTGTTGATCACGAAATTCTCCAGGATCATCCCAGAGAGGGAACTCATGTTCCCCCAATTTCTCATCGTTTCACTGGTGAACCTTTTTCTCAACGTTTTCTTCGACTGGAAAGTGAACTATCCTCTGCTCTTCACAGCCTTTTTCACTGCGATCTTTGCAACGGTTGTCGCCGTGTACGTGCAAGCAAGGTACCAAAAAATCCTTGGAAGCAACCGATCCGCTTTGGTCTTCATGTTTGAACCCGTTTTCGCTTTCTTCCTGTCGATGATGCTTCTGGGAGAAAGACCGGCAACTCTTCAAGTTTTTGGGGCGATCTTCATGCTCGCTTCTCTCGCGCTGGGCAGTTCGGCGGAAAAAACGGTCATATCACCAGCCCACCGTCCACCCCGATCACCTGACCCGTGATGTAACTCGATTCATCGGAAGCGAGGAAGAGGTAAACGTAACCCACCTCCTCGGGCTTTCCGAATCTACCGAGCGGGATTCGGGAAAGGGCCTGTTCTTTCGCCTTCTCGGGCAACTTTTCGGTCATCGGTGTCTCTATGAAACCTGGCGCCACCGCGTTCACCCTTATGTTCCTGGCCGCAAGCTCCTTCGCCCACGTCTTGGTCATACCTATGACGCCAGCCTTCGTGGCGGCATAGTTCGTCTGACCCGGGTTTCCGTACAATCCCACGACAGAGGAGGTGTTTATGATGGAACCACTCCTTTGTCTCATCATGTGAGGTACCACCGCTTGTGTAACGTTGAAAACCCCCTTCAGGTTGACGCTGACAACAGCGTCCCAATCCTCTTCGGTCATCCTCACAAGGAGAGCGTCCCTCGTTATACCGGCGTTGTTCACCAGAACATCTATTCGACCGTGTTTCTCTATCACCTCGTCGACCACCCTTTTCACCTGTCCCCTGTCCGTCACGTCCAGCACGTACGTTTCCACCTTGCCGGGAAGACCTTCCGCTTCTTTCGCGAGAAGCCTGAGATTTTCTTCGGATATGTCACAGGCGATAACCAGCGCTCCTTCTTGGGCGAATATCAAACTGGCGGCCTTCCCTATACCGCTACCTGCTCCCGTGATCATGCAGACCTTTCCTTCCAATCTCATTTTCTTCATCTCCCTTCTTCGCTTGCTTTCTCCGGAATATTTTATCATTTTGGTGTAGAATGGGACTCGGGAGGTGAGGATTTGATAAGGATAGAACAGGTGATGAGGGATGAACGCAACTTCATCGCCATATCTCGGGAAAGCCCATTCTATCCCGACGGCAAAGGTGGTCAACTCGGGGACAGGGGAAAGATTGGTGGATTACGCGTGTTGAAAGTGGAGGAACGACAGGGGCTTTACCTGCACTACCTCGACGGAGAGCTCGAACCCGGCGAGTACGAGTACGAAATAGACCTGGAGAGAAGGAAAGACATCGCCTGTCAGCACACCGCACAACACATACTCTCCGCCTCCTTTCTCAAAGTGGCCGACCTCGAAACGATGAGCTTCCACATGGGTGAGGAGTATTCCACAATCGATTTGAACGCACCGTTCGTCATAAACGAAGTGATAGAGGAAGCAGAAGATCTCGCCAATGAGGTCGTGAGGAAATGTTTGAAAGTTGAGATCTTAACGCTTGGGAGAGAAGGTTCAGAGAGACTGAACCTGAGGAAACCCGTCTCTGAAAAGGCGGAGGGAGAGGTGAGGATCGTCAAGATAGGAGACTTCGATGTGACACCGTGCGGGGGGTTCCATGTCGAAAATACAGGAAACATCGGTTTGATAAAGATCTTGGATAGAGAAAAAGTGAAAGGTTCTCTGACCAGGGTGTACTTTGTGGCAGGAAAGAGGGCTTTGAGAGATTACAGGAGGAAGAATCAAATCTTGAGAAGCATTTCCTCCATTCTCACCACGTCCGTGGAGGAGACGGAGAAGAGAGTGACAAACCTCTTGGAAGACGTGAAAAAAGCCCACTCTAAACTCGAAAAGATGGCGGAAGATTTCGCCGAATTTCTCTCAAAACATTTGCCTAGGGAACAAATTTGCGACTTTTCGGTGATCTCTTTCAAAGGGTACGAAGAGGTGGGGAGATTTCTTCCAAAATTTTTGGGAGACGACGAAAAAGTGATACTTGTGCTGTCGCTCGAGGGTAAAGTTGAGGTCATCTCCAAAGGGTTGGACTGCCCTGGCTTTTTCGAGTACGTGAAGAGGCGACACAACACCATCAAAGGTGGAGGAAGTAGGGACCGAATAGTTCTTGTGGGGATAGATCCAAAGGAATTGATGGAGGATCTGAGGGATTTCCTGTCATGAAGTTGAACTTCGTCGGAACTGGGAACTTGACCAGGTTCTTTCTCGAGTGCTTGAGAGGAAAGTACGAATTTGGTTTCATACTTTCGAGAAATTTCGACAGGGCGAAGTCGCTCGCCGAAAGGTACGAGGCCATCCCTTCTGCGTTGGATTATGGAGAGGAGCTCGAAGGGACCGTTTTCGTTCTGGTGCCTGATAGGTACATAGGAGAAGTTTCCAAGAAGCTCAGAGTTAAGCCAAACACGGTCCTTATACATTGCTCCGGCTTCCTTCCATCGACCGTGTTTTCGAGGGAGCATCGAGCCTCTTTACATCCGAACTTTTCTTTCTCAAATTTAGAAAAAGCTCTCGAGGCGAGACATGAAATCATTTTCGGAGTGGAAGGTGACGAAGAAGGTGTTAAGGTAGCCGTACAGATTGCAAAAGATATTTCAGGCAGGTTCTTCATCGTCCCAACGGATAGAAAGGTGGAATACCACCTCGCTGCGGTGATGGCTTCAAATTTCCCCGTCGCCCTCATGTACCTGGCCAAAAAGATCTATTCCCAGCTAGGTTTGCAAGATCCCGATTACCTCATTTACACACTGCTGAAGGGGGTCTTGGAGAGTGCCAAGGAGATGGGAGTGGAGAGGGCACTCACGGGCCCCGTGAAGAGAGGAGACTGGCTGGTGGTTGAGGAAGAGGGAAGAGTTTTTGAAAAGCTCTTTGGGGAAAGGACTGTATACGATGGAGTCGTCACAATCTTGAAGGAGGTGGCAGAGGGTGAACGTGGAAAAACTGAAGAAAATGAAAGGTAAGGAAAAAATCGTCATGGTGACCGCTTACGATGCCCCAAGCGCCAGAATGGCCTACGATGCTGGTATAGACGTGATACTGGTGGGTGACTCCCTGGGTAACAACGTTCTCGGTTATAAGAACACGATACCCGTCACGATGGAGGAGATGATCATCCACGTGGCTGCAGTTAGGAGGGGGGCACCCGAGGCGTTCATAGTGGCGGACATGCCGTTTCTTTCCTACCAGATTTCCATCGAAAAAGCCGTCGAGAACGCTGGTACGTTCTTGAAAGTGGGGGCCAACGCTGTTAAGATCGAAGGAGGAGAGGAATTTGGAGACTTGGTGGAGAGGCTGGTGAATTCCGGCATCCCGGTGATGGGACACATAGGTTTGACACCTCAGGCTGTGAACCGCTTCGGTGGATACAAAGTCCAAGGTAAAACAGAGGGGAGCAGAGATTACTTGGTTCGGAGCGCGAAAGAACTCGAGAAAAGGGGTGCGTTCGCCATCGTACTCGAACTCGTGGTAGAAGACGTCGCAAAGGAGATCACGGAGAGCGTGTCGATCCCCACCATAGGGATAGGTTCCGGTAAACATTGTGATGGTCAAGTTTTGGTTTGGCACGACCTTTTGGGATTGAACCCAGATTTTTCACCTCGTTTTTCGAAGAAGTACGTGGACCTCTATTCGATCGTAGTCGAGGCCTTGAAAAGATTCAAAGAAGAAGTGAAAAATGGAGTTTTCCCAGGGGAAGAACACACTTTCAAATCTTGAAAAGGGAGACAATACAACCATATGAGGAGGTGTGTTTTCATGAAGAAACTCCTGGGCTTCTTACTCATCCTGGCCGTGGTCCTAGGTTTTTCGCAGTTCAAAGACGTGCCTGTGAATCACTGGGCCTACGAAGCGGTGGTGGAGATGTCAAAATTAGGTGTCATCAGCGGGATGCCGGACGGAACGTTCCAAGGGAATTCTCCTCTCACCAGATACCAAGCCGCTGTGGCGCTGTACAGGTTGTACACTCTACTCAGACAGCAAGCGGTACCAGCGAACGTGACGAATTTGATAAACAGGGTGTCCACCCTCGAAGACCTCCTCAGTACCGCGATGACGAGACTTCAGAAAGTTTCAGAGGACTACAGGGGGATTTCCTCCGATCTTGAAACGCTCAAAAATGACGTATCAAACCTGAAGGCAACTCTCATCGACGTGAAGAACATCAGGATGGAGGTGGCCAGCCAACTCCAAGGCCAGGCTGATATTCTGAGGTCTCTCGATCAAAGAATTTCAGAGCTTTCTTCTAAAATCTCTTCGCTCGAAGCCAGAATAGGAGCCGTCCCAACCCCTGCTCAGCCCTCAGCTCCGCAGGTGACAACCCCACAGCAAGTCACGGTGGAGTACGCTGAGAAGAAGTACGTCGACGCGAAGGTGCAGGAAGTGCAAGCAAAGCTTTCCACTCTGGAAAACAGACTCGGCGCATTGGAGATGAACTTCATCAACCTTCAGACGGCCGTCAGAAACACGGAAACGACTCTCAAATCCTACGTGGAAGAAACGTTGAGAGTTTACACGCAGAACTTTGAAAAGAAGTTAGAAGAGATCTACGCGAGAATAGGTGCGACAGGAAATTACAGCGAAGTCCTCGGAGAACTGGGTAACGTGAAGGTACTCGTGACGAAGTTGCAGAACGACCTCGATGCCCAGCAAAAGGTCACGCGGGCTTTGGATGCGAGAATAGGCGTTGTGGAGGGGCAAGTAACGGCCCTCAACACCAGAGTGGAGAACCTCGAAAGGAGAGTGACACAGGTTGAGAGGAACACCGAGAGGATCGACACGCTGGAGAGGAACTTGGGAGCCCTCACGGCTAGAGTGACGTCCGCTGAGAACAAGATGAAAGAACTCGAGGGCGCAAACGTCCAGCTCAGGCAGAAAGTAGACGAGGTGGTGGCCAACAAACCGTGGATGGAAGACGTGAACAGCGTGAGTTCTACTCTTGGAAGGAAGATCTCGGAAGTTCAGACGCTCGCAATAGCGGGCATCGCCGTTGGAATAATCGGAATGATAATAGGCTTTGCGAGTTTCGGCAAGTGATCCGTCAGAGTTTCCCAGAACCGACGAGGGGGCTTTTGCCCCCTTTCTTCTTTCCGTTGGGGTATAATTCCCATGGAAGGGAGGTTCCGAACGTGTGGATCTACGTGAGAGATTTGAAAAATCACGTGGGAGAACACGTGGAACTCAGAGGTTGGGTTAGGAACGTGAGGAGTAGCGGAAAGATCCATTTCATAGATTTCAGGGATGGAACCGGATTCATACAAGTGGTGGTCGAGAAAAACAACGTCGACGAAGAATCCTTCGCGAACTGCAAGAAGTTGAAGATGGAGTCCAGCGTGATAATCCACGGTGTGGTGAAGGAAGACAAAAGGTCTCCTTGGGGTGTGGAAGTTTTGGCGGAGAGGGTCACGCCGGTTCAGATCCCTCAAGAACCGTACCCCATAAACAAACCGGATCACGGTATCGAATACCTCATGGAGAGGAGACACCTTTGGCTCAGGTCGAAAAGGCAATTTCACATAATGATGGTGAGAAACGAAGTGTTGAAGGCGATCAGAAACTTCTACTGGGAAAGGGGTTTTGTCCAGATAGACACTCCCATCTTCACCGGTGCCATAGGTGAGACTGCGGGCAACCTGTTCGAGTTGGACTATTTCGATTACGGGAAGGTGTACCTCGCCCAAACCGGACAACTCTACCTCGAAGCCGCGTGTCTTGCCTACGGAAAGGTGTTCAACCTTGGTCCCACTTTTAGGGCCGAAAAGTCCAAGACAAGGAGACACCTCATCGAATTCTGGATGAACGAAGCGGAAGTCGCCTATTACGAGCACGAAGACAACGTGAGGTTACAGGAAGAACTGGTGAGTTACATAGTGAGGTGGGTTCTCGAGAAGGCCTCGGATCATTTGATCGCGTTGGGAAGGGATTTGAAAAAACTGGAGAAGGTTGAACCGCCTTTTCCACGGATCACCTACACCGAAGCTGTGAAACTCTTGCAGAACAACGGTTTCGACATAAAGTGGGGAGACGACTTCGGTGGGGATGAAGAAACGTTCATAGCTTCGCAGTTCGAAAAACCCGTTTTCGTGACGCACTATCCGAGAAAGGCGAAAGCCTTCTACATGCAACCGGACCCGAACAACCCGGAAGTCGTGTTGTGCGACGACCTTCTGGCTCCCGAGGGTTACGGGGAGATCATCGGCGCTTCCCAAAGGATTCACGATTACGATCTACTGGTGGAGAGGTTGAAGGAGTTCAACCTACCCATCGAAGCTTACGATTGGTACCTCGATCTGAGGAGGTGGGGAAGCGTCCCGCACAGCGGTTTCGGACTTGGTGTCGAAAGGACCATAGCCTGGATTTGCGGCTTGGAGCACATAAGAGAAGCGATTCCTTTTCCGAGGACGCTATACAGGGTGTATCCCTGAGGTGGAAGCGTGGAGAGGTTTCTCACGTCTGAAAGAACCGTCTACGACAGCGGCGTACAATTCCTGAGGCCGAAGAAATTGGAAGAGTTCATAGGGCAGGAAAGGGTGAAGAGAAAGCTCGCCCTCGCGCTGAAGGCGTCGAAAATGCGAGGAGAGGTCCTCGATCACGTGTTGTTGGTAGGACCCCCTGGTCTTGGGAAGACCACACTCGCGCACATCATAGCGAACGAGCTTCAGGCAAACCTCCACGTGACCAGCGGGCCTGTGCTGGAAAAACAGGGAGATATGGCCGCCATCCTCACCAGCTTGGAACGCGGAGATGTGCTCTTCATAGACGAAATACATCGTCTGAACAAAGCGGTGGAAGAGCTCCTCTATTCAGCCATCGAAGACTACCAGATAGACATAATGATAGGGAAAGGTCCGAGCGCCAAGTCCATAAGGATAGATATACAACCGTTCACCCTGATAGGCGCCACCACAAGGAGTGGTCTTTTGAGTTCTCCCTTGAGGAGCAGGTTTGGTATCGTCTTGGAGCTGGACTTCTACACGGTGGAAGAGCTGGAAAAGATCATAAAGAGAGCGGCAGCACTGATGGAGGTGGAAATAGACGAAGAAGCGGCCCGTTTGATTGCGAAAAGGTCCCGTGGAACGCCGAGAATAGCGATCAGGTTGACGAGAAGGGTGAGGGACCTGTTGACGATCGAGAACGCGAAGAAGATAGACGTTCCACTCGTTTTGAAGACCATGGAGATACTGAACGTGGACGAAGAGGGGCTCGACGAGTTCGACAGGAAGATCTTGAGGACGATCATAGAGGTGTACAAAGGAGGGCCGGTTGGGATAAACGCCCTCGCCGCTTCGCTTGGTGTGGAACCAGACACCATCAGCGAGGTTTACGAGCCTTTTCTGCTTCAAGCTGGTTTTTTGGCGCGGACACCGAAAGGCAGGATAGCAACGGAAAAAGCGTACAGGCATCTTGGTTACGAGTTTCCCCAAGACAGACTGTTTTGAGGTGATGGGATGGGCCTCAAGGAGAACCTCGAAAGGGTGCACGAGAGGATAAGAAGGGCTGCGGAGAGAGCGGGAAGAAAACCGGAAGATGTGAAACTCGTCGTGGTCACAAAGTACGTCGACTCGAGTGTGGTGAAAGAGCTTGTGAGGTTGGGAGTGAAGGACATCGGAGAAAACAGGGCGCAGGATTTGGTGAGGAAGTACGACGAGGTCAACGATCCCAACGTCACCTGGCACTTCATAGGTAGGATACAGACGAACAAGATCAAGTACATCGTTCCCCGATGTGAGTGGATACACTCCGTGTACAGGGAAGAGGAATTGGAGGAAATCGAAAAGAGAGCTTCCGCCCTAGGTAAGGTTCAAAAAATTCTTGTAGAGGTGAACGTTTTCGGTGAGGAGACAAAGGCCGGTGTGAGACCAGAGGAGGTGGAGAAGTTTCTTGAGCTGTGCAAAAAGTACGATCACGTGTTGGTGCTGGGTCTCATGACCATGGCCCCTTACGTGGAAGACCCAGAAAACGTGAGGTGGGGTTTCAGAAGGCTTAGAGAGATGCTTGAAGAGCTGTCGAAACACAACGGTGGGAACGTCTTCTTGAGGGAACTTTCCATGGGCATGAGCAACGACTTCGAAATTGCCGTGGAAGAAGGCGCAACCATGGTGAGGATTGGAAGCGCCATATTCGAGGGAGGGAAATGAATGTTAGTGTTGGCACATCTTCTCAAGGCAATCGCCATCACGCTCAGGGTGTTCATTTACGTGGAACTCGTTTCGGTTTTCGTCTCCGTTATCTTCAGCTGGGTGTCCCCTCACCTGTACCATCCTGCTCGTAAGTTCTTCGACGCTCTCTCGTCCATCGTGTTGGAACCGCTCAGACGGGTCATCCCACCTATAGGAATCGTGGACGTTTCCCCAGCCGTCGCTATCCTCATCCTGACATTCTTGGACGGTTTCTTGGTAGAACTGTTGCTCGATTTGGCGGTGAGGCTTGTGTGAAGGTAGCCGTCTTTTACAAAGAAGAAAAAGAGAAAGAAGCGATTTTCGTGAAGGACAAGATTTCAAAGGAACATGAGGTGGTGTTCTTCGATAGAGTCTTTGTGACACCTCCTCAGGGAACGGAGTTGGTCGTCGTCGTGGGAGGAGACGGGACCATGCTCAGGGCAGCGAGGGTGGTACCGAACGCAACTCCCCTCGTTGGATTCAAAGCCGGCAGAATAGGTTTTTTGACGTCTTACACGGTGGACGACGTGGACCGTTTCCTTGAGGACCTGCGGGACAGGAACTTCAGAGAAGAGAAAAGGTGGTTCTTGAAGGCCAAGGTGGGCGGCGACGTGGTACTCGCTTTGAACGACGTGGTGTTGGAGAGGGACCTCAGCGGTAAGATGGTCGAGATAGAGGTTGAAGTGGAGGGGCACTCGAGCATGTGGTTCCTCGCCGATGGGGTCGTGGTGGCGTCTCCAACAGGATCAACAGCGTATTCTCTGTCCATCGGAGGCCCCATAATATTCCCAGAGAGCGAGGTGTTGGTTGTATCCCCCATTGCCCCGCAGTTCTTCTTCACCAGAAGTGTGGTCGTGCCGTCGTGGCTCAGGGTGGATATTCGCTGTCAGAGGGAGATAAACCTCATCGCCGACGGGATGATGGTTGGGAAAGTGAAAAACCTCACGGTTGAGAAAGCGGAGAGGTACGTGCGGATACTCAGACCACACGGGTACGATTACGTGAAAGTGGTGAAAGATAAACTGGGTTACGGGAGGAAGATCGAGTGAATCCCGATCTGGTTCAGAGAGTGGAAGAATTCAAGAAAGGCGTTTTAAAGGCGGGTTGGTTTGTCGAGAAGATGTTCCACAACTCCATATCCTCCCTCATCGAGAGGAACCAGTCCCTCGCCAGGGAAGTGATCGCGGATGAAGAAGTGGTGGACCAGATGGAGGTAGAGATACACGAAAAGGCCATGGAGATATTGGGGCTTTACTCTCCCATAGGTTCCCCTCTCTTGACCGTCACAACGGGCATCAGGGTCGCCGAGCTCATAGAGAACATAGGAGACAGGTGTTTCGACATCTCGAAAAACGTGTTGGAACTCTTGGAGGAGCCCCCCCTCAAACCCCTCGAGGACATCCCCCTCATGGCGAACCAGACTTCGGAGATGTTGAGGTTTGCCCTCCGCATGTTCGCCGACGTGAACACGCAGAAAGCGTTCGAGGTGTGCAGGATGGACTCGATCGTGGACGACCTGTACGAGAAGGTCCGCGAAGAGTTGCTTCTCTACATGATGGAGTCCCCGAAGTACGTTAAGAGGGCCCTCTTACTTCTCGAGATAGCGGGGCACATAGAAGCCGTGGCGGATCTTGCGACGAACATAGTGGAAGTTTCCGTCTACATGGTGGAAGGAGAAAGTTACAAATGTTACCACGACGACCTCCTCCTCTTCAGAAAATCCGGAGGTGTGCTCTTTGAGAGTTCTGATTGAGTACGTGCTGAGACTTTCTGCCCTACCCTTTCTCGTCGGAATCGCCGGGTTCGTCATCTTCGTGAGTGTGGAGGTGCTCTACCAGCTCTCAGACCTGATCGTGAGGCACCGTGTTGGGATAGAGAAGCTCTTCCTTCTGCTCTACTACTACACCCCTTACTTCGTGACTATGGGGATACCGGTAGGGGTACTCCTCGCCATCTTCTGGACGATCTCCAAACTGCATGAAGGGCGAGAACTGATGGCTCTGCAGGTCCATGGGGTTTCTCAGAAGAGCCTCATAGTGCCTTTCCTCGTTCTGGGTGCCGTTCTTTCCGTAGGCGCTTACCTCTTGAGCGACAGCATCGTACCAAAGTCGAACTCGAAAGCTGAAGAGGTCTTGGCGCAGTTCGTCCTCAAAAAACCCCAGGTCTTCGTTGTGGAAAACGTTCTGACGAAGCTGGGTGAAAACCAGTACCTGTACGTCGAAAAGTACGACGAGAAAAGGGAAATCTTTCTGAACGTCGTTCTGTTCAGGTACGGCGAGGAGGAAGAGATAATAACGGCCCGAAGGGTGGAAAAGAGGGGAAACAAGTGGTACCTGTGTGACGGAAAGTTCTACTCCGTGGACAAGGAGGGTTTTTTGAAGCTCGACGTCAAATTCAACGAGATGGAGTTCGACCTCAAGGAAGATTTGGAGACGCTCGTCAGGGTTGGAAAAACTCCAAGGGAGATGACCGGTAAGGAACTCAAAAGGCGCATTCAGATGCTCAAGAGAGTCGGTATAGATCCCGCCCCGTGGATCGTGGAACTGCAGGGACGTCACGCCAACGCGCTTGCACCCATGATCATAGTCTTGGTAGGGATCCCGATCTCGCTCCTCTTGAACTTCAGGAGCAAGTCTTGGGGGGTGATTTTCACCTTCATTTTGGTGGTGTTGTACCAAGGCAGCGGTGCTTGGTTGAGCGCGATGGGAAAGGAGCGACTGCTTACCCCATCTCTGGCTCCTTGGATCCCCAACATTGTGTTTTCGGGAATAGGTGGGATTCTCTTTCTCATACTCGACACCTCCTCCGCTCAAAGGATCAGGGAAAAGTTTGGAAGGTTTTTCATCGTCCTTCTGGTTCTTTTATCATCGCAGCTTTTCGGTGCAGAAATCAAGACGATTTCGGACGAGGTCTTCAAGACCCAATCACGGCTTGTCCTGCAAGGTAACGTCATCTTGACTCAGGAAGACACCACCGTAACTGCGGACAGAGTCGTTTTGGACCTGAGCGAAGAGGGGAAAGTTCGGCTCTTGACCGCCGAAGGGAGGGTGACGTACAGGAAAGAAGACGTACTACTTTCTTGCGAGAAACTCGTACTCTCCTTTAAGGAGAAGAAGGCACTCCTCTACAGGGTCAGAGGCACGAAAGAGTTGACAGTTTCTGACGAAAAGAAGCGCATCTTTATTTCCGGAGAAGAGATGGAAATGACAGAGGAAAAGACTCTGGCGGAACTTGCGACTTTCACGACTTGTTCGCTGGAAAAACCTCATTACAAAGTGAAAGCGAGGAAGATTGAGATACAGGAAAACGAGTACCTCTTGGCCCAGG
Source organism: Thermotogota bacterium (assembly GCA_030550515.1). GTDB lineage: Bacteria > Thermotogota > Thermotogae > Thermotogales > Thermotogaceae > JAUQPE01. The sequence continues at coordinate 77,010 of JAUQPE010000029.1, forward strand.
ATGTCGTGTTCTACATCTTGGACATCCCCGTGTTCTACCAACCCGTCTTTTTCTCCTCCCTCTCCGAAAGAGAGCAACCTTTCTCCTTAGCCGCACAATTCGGAAGAGATGGTTGGATGGTGGAGAGCGTGTACAGGGTTTACTATCAAAGTGGAAAGCTAACGTTCTCGACCAAGCTTTCCCAAAGCGGAGAAACCAGGAGAATCTTCTTGTTGGAACACGAAGGAAAGGGTTTCACCGCGAGCTTAAACAGAGAAGAAGGACTGGGAGAGGGAAGTGTTTCGGTCGATGTGAAAACGGCCGATGGTTTGAGAGTTTTCTTTTCCCAAAAGGATTTGGAGAGGGTGTATCTCCTTTCGAAAACCCAGAGCGTCTCGGGTGGAAGGGTCACGATCTCGCTCCAGAAGAAAGATCTGGGAGGGAAAGACTCGTACGAGCTTCCAAACCTTTCGCTCAAGAACGTTGCTCTACGGACTAACTTGGGGACGCTCTCGGTGCAGAACGTTCAGTACCTCGGTGAACTCAAAGAAGGGGTCTATTCAGGTAAAGGGACCGCGTCCTCTTCCTTCCTTTCGAAGCCATTCCTTTTTTTCGACAGTTTCAAATCTTCTTTGAACACATCTTTTCAGCTCCAAAGCATCGATTCGAGTGCCTCTTATCGTCTGTTGCTCGACAACGTCTTGGACGTGAAGAACGTTAAGCTGGGAAGGTATTTCTCCTTGGACGATAAGTTGTACGGAGGTCTCTTCTTCTCCGAAGAGAAGTTCGGCTACAGGCTAGGAAACCTCACGACGAGCACCCTTTCGATCCCGCTGAAGCCGTTTTCGTTCAACCTGAGCCACAAACTGTTTCTTATGGTCGGAGAAAACGTCGACCCTTTCACGCAGAACAGGCTAGAAAACGAACTCTTGATGAGAGCGATGTACGACTCTGGAAACTTCAAAGTCTCTATCGAAAGCTCTTACGATTTTTTGAAAGACACGCTTTCTGATCCCATCTTGAGAACCTCCCAGCACTTTTCTCTGGGAGGATGGAAACACACCGTGGAGACGGTTACGAGATTCGATCTGGATGAGCCACGTGGGAGTCAAACTACTTGGAGTTTCACACAAAGGTGGAACGCCCTGACGAACAAGTTTTCGATAACCTTGAGTTGCGCGGAACCGTACGTTCAAACCGTCGAAGATACCCTCAGAATATACGGAAGAGACTTCTTCTTCATGAGGGATCCAAACATCACGGCCCATCTCAAGTTCAACGTGACGACCTTGGAGCTCGAGAGCTTGAAAGTGGAAGGGAGCTTCTTCAAAGATGATGCCAAGAACGTCTTGAAATTTGACGCCACACCTAAAAGTATCGAATTTTCCTACAGTTTGTCGCAGAGCGATCCGGAAATCGAGGTTTCAGCGAATTTTGAGAAGGAAGTTGAATGGAAACTCAACAGGATGACTTTTGCTCTCAAAAAAGATCTCCATTGTCTTGGGGCAAAGTTTTCTTTGTCCTTCGGAAAGGGCTTCACCCTTGAGGCTTTTTCGATCAGCTTTTACATCAGGGATTTTCCAGACAAGGTGTTGAATTTCGGAAGCGGGGAGACGGTGGGATTGAGCCTTTTCTGATCTGAGAGGTGAGAGGATGAGAGTTCCTCCTCACAATTTGGAAGCGGAAGTTGCCGTTCTTGGGAGCGTATTGATAGATCCCTCCGTGATCAACGATGTCATGGAGGTGATAAGCCACGAAGACTTCTACTTGAAGAAACACCAGTACATATTCCAGGCTATGGAGGCCCTCTACGATGAGGGCAAGCCAATAGACGTTGTGGCCGTCTGCGACAAGTTGAAATCCATGGGGAAGCTCGAAGAGGTGGGAGGCGAGATCGAGGTCGTCAAACTTGCCGATGCTGTGCCGAGTTCCGCACACGCCGTGTACTACGCCGAGATAGTAAAAGAAAAGGCGATCCTTCGAAGGCTAATAGAAGTTTCGAGAAAGATATCGGAGAACGCGTACATGGAAGGGGATGTGGACGAACTACTGGATGAAGCAGAGAAGATGATATTTGAGATATCGGAGATGAAGACCACAAAGTCTTACGATCACATGAGGAACATCATGCACCAAGTTTTTGAGAACCTGGAGAGTTTTCGAGAGAGGGTGAACGTGATAGAACCCGGGGTGCTCGTGACGGGTCTTCCCACTGGTTTCAAGAGTTTGGACAAGCAGACCACGGGATTCCACAAGTCAGATTTCGTCATAATCGCCGCGAGGCCTTCGATGGGAAAGACCTCCTTTGCGCTTTCGATTGCCAGGAACATGGCCGTGAACTACGAGATACCTGTAGGGATTTTCAGCCTCGAGATGTCCAGGGAACAACTCGCCCAGCGTCTCTTGAGCATGGAGTCTGGTGTTGACCTTTACAACATCAGGACGGGCTTTTTGACGTCGGAAGAATGGGAAAGGCTCACCGTTGCGGCCTCGAGACTCTACAAAGCCCCCATCATTGTGGACGACGAAACGTTGCTCGACCCGAGGACTCTCAGGGCAAAGGCGAGGAGGATGAAGAGGGAGTACGGCGTGGAAGTCATACTCGTTGATTACCTGCAGCTGATGCACCTGAGGGGGCAGAAGGAGAGCAGACAACAGGAGATATCGGAGATATCGAGATCCCTGAAACTGTTGGCGAGAGAGCTAGATATAGTAGTCATCGCCCTCTCCCAACTCTCCAGGGCGGTTGAACAGCGCGAAGACAAACGTCCTAGGCTCAGCGACTTGAGGGAATCCGGTGCCATCGAACAGGATGCCGATACGGTGATATTCATATACAGGGAGGAATACTACAAGAGCAAAAAGGAGAAGGGAGAGAGCAGGATCCACGAACCACACGAGGCGGAGATCATAATAGGGAAACAGAGGAACGGCCCCGTCGGGACTATAATTCTGATATTCAACCCAAAGACCGTGACCTTCTACGAACCGGACTACGTGCATGATAAAATTCTCTGAATGAAGGAGGTGTGGAGGAATGGACGTGCAGACTTACAAAAAGAGGGTGGAGAGGGCTGTCGAGTACCTGAAGTCGAAGATCCAGGAAAACCCAAGGATAGCCATCATACTCGGTTCGGGACTTTCCGTGATAGCGGAAGAAGTGGAAAAATCTGGCGTTGCCGTCAAAATTCCTTACTCGGAGATCCCAGAGTTTCCCATTTCCACGGCTCCCGGTCACAGAGGGGAGTTGATCTTTGGAAAGCTCTACGGGAAGAATGTCATGTTGATGAACGGCAGGTTCCACTACTACGAGGGCTACAGCATGAAAGAAGTGACTTTCCCGATCCGGGTGATGCAACTGTTGGGTGTGGAGATACTCGTTGTGACGAACGCTGCCGGTGGTTTGAATCCAGATTTCGAAGTGGGTAGGCCCATGATAATCACCGATCACATAAACCTCATGGGAGACAACCCGTTGATAGGACCGAACGTGGACGAGTGGGGTCCGAGGTTTCCGGATATGTCGGAACCTTACGACAAGAAACTCGTAGAGCTGGCGTACAATTCAGCAAAAGAGCTCGGTATACCCGTCTACCAGGGGGTGTACGTGGCGGTCGCAGGTCCCAACTTCGAGACACCCGCAGAGTTGAGGATGCTCAGAAGGTTGGGGGCGGATGCGGTGGGCATGTCCACGGTGCCAGAAGTCATCGTCGCAAGGCATGCCCAGATGAGGGTCCTAGGGATTTCGGCCATCACGGATCGAGCTGTTCCGGAGGACCTCAAGCCTTTGACCGCCGAAGAGGTACTCGAAGTGGCTGAAAAAACTGGTAGGTTGATCGCACAGATCATCTTTGAAGTGGTGAGGAAGGTTTGAACGTGTACGATTTCTTCAGAAGGTTTTCTTACGTGCTGATCAGCGGCATGGCGACGATGGGTGGAGCCCTGCCTTTTCTTTTTTTCGCCCATAGAAAGTTGGGAGATCGCGCAATAGACGCGCTGATGGGGTTTGCCGCTGGCATCATGCTGGCGATAAGCGCCTTCAGCCTCACCGTCCCCTCGATCGAAACGGGCGGGATCATTCGGTTCACGGTGGGATTCTTCCTTGGAGGAGTAGTGGCCAGTCTCGCCGACAGGTTTTCGCCTCACGAACACTTACTCAAAGGACACGAGGGTCCTGACGCGAAGAGGTTGAGAGGGGCTTGGCTTTTCCTCATCACCATGGCCATCCACAACCTGCCGGAGGGCATGGCCGTGGGGGTTTCCTCCGATACCCCCCACGCCTTCTCCGTTGCCATGGCGATCGGTTTTCAGAACATACCGGAAGGCGCCGCAACGATCGCTGCGTTGGTGGCTGCAAAATACAAGAAGGGCAAGGCGATCTTTTTGACGTTCTTGACGGGCGTGCTGGAAATCCTGGGAGGTTTGATCGGGATAATGCTCACCTTAATCAGTCAAAAGATGCTCCCCTATCTCCTCGCACTCGCCGCTGGCGCCATGGTCTACGTGGTGAGCGATGAGGTGATCCCAGAAACTCATTCGAAGGGAAACGAGTTTCTGGCCACCTGGAGCATTTTGGCGGGCTTCCTCGCCATGGCGATCTTCGATGTGGCTTTGGGGTGATGCGGTGTGATGAAGATCGCCAAGATGGAACCCGTCTTGGAAGAACTCGAAGAGAGATACGAAGATCCCTCGTTTTCGCAAAGTTACGAGGTGTTCCCAGACCGTGCCTATGAGAACGCGAAAAAAGGTTTGGATTCCATCATCTTCGTCGACGGCAAGAGGAGGAGCTTCGTTCGTCTCATGACCACGAACGGTTACGTCGGCGTTTTCTCGGAAGTATCCGCAGCGGCCGTTCTTTGGAGCAGAAAGATGGGTACCAAACCTCTCTTCTCTCCGCGAGTTCCTCCAAAAGTTGTCAAGGTAGTGGGATTCTCGAGGGATTATCCAGAAGAGGGTGAAGAAGAGAAAGTGGCCGACCTCACCTTCAAAGTGGTGAAGACGGGAAGAGATGCCATGGAATCCGTGGACAACGAACTCAAAGCTTTAGAAGCGGAGGTAGTTCGCGAACGTTTGAGAGATGGTGTGCTGGTCGTAAGGGATGGCCCCGCCATACCAGATCATGTGTTCGAACCAGGTGTAGGTCCGATCGGTCTCATCAAAAACGTCATGCTTTTTGGTTTGCCTAGGGATCAACTCGAAGAGTTGTCCAGGTTGAGGAAAGGTGAGAGGTGGGACAAGATCTACTGCGAGCGGAAAGGAAAGCTGAAGAGAGTCGGTACCTATTTGAAACTGATAGACGAAGAGGGATTGAGGGGCATTGTAAAAGTCGAAAGCTTTGTGGACGAGGACTGGAAGATAGAAGAGTTGAGCAAGTTGTTCAACGAGCTGGCCGTCACTCTGCCGAGCCTCACAGCAGATTTGCCGATTCCAAGGCTTCCGGAAGACATCTTCCCCATACAGTTCCTCGAACAACAGCTCTCACACTTTCTGACCGACAGGAACTACATGATAACGAAGATCCTGGCTTTTCACAGAAGGTGAGAGCTTGAAGCAGAGTGATTTGGATCCAAAAGAACTTCCCGTTTCGACTCTGGCGTACATCGGAGATGCCGTGATGGAACTGTTTTTCAGGGTGGAGTTTCTGAGCAGTCGAAGGGTTTCCGCTATCCACGAGAAGGTGAAGGAAAACACCTCCAAACACGGTCAAGCCAGGTTACTGGATACGGTGTGGGAGATCCTTTCGGACGAAGAAAAGGGTATCGTGAAGCGTGGTATGAACTCGAAGACGGCTAAGAAACACGGTAACGATCTCCTCTACAGGAAGAGCACGGGGCTTGAGACGTTGATCGGTTACCTGTACCTTAAGGGTGACCTTCGGAGAATAGAAGAGTTGCTAACACCAAGATGACAGGCGTCGGAGTGAGAACTTGGCGTGCGAAGGAGACGGATCGTTGGCGGTGGATTGGATGAGAGCATACGGTCGAAAAGTGCTGGAAGAAGCCTTAAGAAGTGATGTACAAGTGAAGAAAGTGTACTTCCAAAAGATGAAGAATCCTGGTTCTCATTTCCTCTCGTTGATCGAAGAAGTGGAAAAGCGAGGCATCCCCTACGTGTTCGAATCGGAAGAACGCTTGAAGAATCTCGTCGGCACGAAGAAACACCAAGGTGTCGTTTTCGAAATAGGCGAGTACCGATACGCGACGCTGAGTGAGATTGTTGAATGCAAGCGACCCCAGTTGATAGTGCTCTTGGACCAGATCCAAGACCCTCACAACCTTGGAGCGATCGTGAGAACCTCGGTCGGGGCAGGGGTCGACGGCATCGTGATCCCCCAGGACAAGTCTGTGAAGGTCACCGAAACGGTGATAAAGGTCTCGGCGGGTACCGTGTTTCGTGCGAAGATAGCGGTGGTCACGAACCTCGCTCGCGCCATTGAAGAACTGAAAGAGGCTGGGATATGGGTGTACGCTGCGGATGTCTCCGGGAGTCCCGTATACGACGAAGATTTCACACTTCCAACCGCCTTCGTTTTTGGAAACGAAGGGGAAGGTATCAGAAGGCTTGTGAGGGAAAGGTGTGACAAGGTGGTTACCATCCCTATGGAGGGTGATATCGATTCTTTGAACGTTTCGGTGAGCGTTGGAATCGTCCTGTTCGAGGCTGTGAGGCAGAGGAGGTTGAAGAATGTCTCTGGCTGACGTGGAACTCTTCGTGCTTGACATGGACGGAACTTTCTACCTTGACAACACACCCCTTCCTGGTTCCCTGAAATTCCTGGAGAAGTTGAGAAGGAGAGGGAAAAGATACGTGTTCTTCACCAACAACTCTTCGCTTGGGCCCGAAGATTACGTGGAAAAGTTGAAGGGAATGGGAGTTTCCGTGAGCCTGGACGAGGTTTTCACCTCAGGCGAAGCGACCGCCCTTTACATGCTGAGGGAATTCGGTAGATGCAGGATTTACCTGCTCGGAACACCCCAACTCCAGAGGATTTTCCTCTCCATCGGGCACGTCCTGGACGAGGAGAATCCAGACTTCGTCGTGGTAGGATTCGACAAGACCCTGACTTACGAGAAGCTGAGGAAGGCTTGTCTCTTCTTGAGGAAGGGGAAGCGTTACATCGCCACGCATCCCGACATCAACTGTCCTTCCGAAGAGGGCCCCATCCCGGATGCCGGCAGCATCATGGCTGCGATCGAAGCGTCGACGGGTAGGAAACCAGACTTCGTCGTTGGAAAACCCAACCCAATGGTCATAGAGATGATCAGCGAGAAAAAAGGTGTGAGAAAGGAACGGATCGCCATGGTGGGCGACAGGTTGTACACGGACGTGAGAGTGGCGAAAAACGCCGGCATCGTCTCGATACTGGTCTTGTCGGGTGAAACAACGCCGTCCGATCTCGAAAAAAGCGATCTGAAACCAGATTACGTCTTCAAAGATTTAGGAGAGCTTTCCGAGTTCATCTAGCTCGGCCAATTCTTCCTCTGTAAGCTTCAAGTTCAAAGCCTCCAGATTTTCCCTCAGATGTTCCAGACTGCCAGCCTTCGGGATCGCAACGACCGCAGGTTTCGATATCAACCACGCCAGCATCACCTGATAGATCGTGGCACCGTGTTTCGAAGCTACCCTTTCAAGGACCTTCCTTGCTTCTTCTGAAAGCTTCGTCCTCTTGAGGGGGGAGTAGGCCACAAGCGTGATGCCGTTTTCCTGACAATACTGAAGGAGTCCTGTTCTCTCCGGTCCCCTGTCCTCTATGTTGTAGAGGACCTGGTCGCAGACGATGGGTTCCCTGGACTTGTGAACCGCTTCTTCGAGCAAATCCCTGTCAAAGTTGGAAACACCCACGTGCTTTATCAACCCCATCCTCACGCCCTCCGCCATGGCATCCAACGTTTCCTCGAGGGGGACCTCGGGGTTGGGCCAGTGTATCAGGTAGAGGTCCACGTAGTCCGTGTCGAGCCTTCGCAGAGTCGCCTCGAGCGACCTCAACAGATCGTCCCTCCTCAGGTGGTTGGGCCAGACTTTCGAGACGATGAACAAGTCTTCCCTACGGAAAAACTTTATTGCCCTTCCCACGAGTTCTTCCGTGTGCCCTGCACCGTAGTACTCCGCCGTGTCTATGTGGGTGTAACCCATCTCTATCGCCTTCTTCAAGAGTTCAACGTACTCGTCGTCTCTGCTGTAATCCGGTGTCTCGAAACCACCTATCCCCCAAGTCCCAAGACCGATAGCCGGTATCATCTTTCCCGTCTTGCCGAGCTCTTTGTAGACCACCTCACCCCACCTCCCGCTCCAAAACTTCTCTTACTACCCTCAACACTTCGTCGTGGATCTTTCCGTTCGAAAAGACGAGGTCCCCTCCAAAGGTTTTGACCTTCCTTCCTTGAAAGTCCGTGATCGTTCCACCGGCTTCCTCGACTATCAAAAACGCCGCCGCCACGTCCCATGGATTGGCGCGCTTTGCCACGAAGAAGTCCACCCTCCCTGCGGCGACGTAGCAAGCGTTCAAAGCGGCGCTTCCTAGAACTCTTATCCTTCTGGTCACCTTTTCCATCTTCTCTATGAACTTCCCGGTGAAGTCCACGTAGCTTCCTATGGACCCTACGCACCTCTCCAACCTATCGTTCTCGGAGACCCTTATTCTTTCCCCGTTCAAAAAGGCCCCTCTTCCTCTTTCAGCAAAGAAAGTCTCGTTCAGCGCGGGAGCGTGCACCACACCTAACCTCGCTTCCCCGTTCTCGAGGTAGGCGAGCGAAATAGAAAAGCTTGGAAGCCCGTGCACGAAGTTGATGGTACCGTCTATCGGGTCGACCACCCACAATTTATCCCCATCCTCCGTTATTCCCTCTTCGGAGAGGATCTTTTCCCCAGGGAAGTGCTTCCTGATCTCCTCGACGATCATGTCCTGCGCCCTCTTGTCCACGTCCGTCACAATGTCCTTGAAATCCGTCTTCAAGTCGACTTGATTCACCTTTCCCCAATGCTGCATGAGGAAGTATCCCACCCTCTTCAGCAGTTTGATCGAAAAGTCCAACCTGTCCAACTCCGCATCCCTCCTCAAAAAATTAGAGGCTCCCTTCTCCAGGGAGCCCTCGCTGGTGGGTGCGGCAGGATTTGAACCTGCGACCTCTTCCTCGTGAGGGAAGCGCTCTCCCCCTGAGCTACGCACCCAACCGCCTTATCTATTTTACAACGGTTCTCGGATCATGTCAAAATACCCTTTATTATCAATTCCGTCGCTTCCTCTTCCGTTAAACCCTTCGCCATGAGCGTCTGCAGTTGCTTCACGTTCACCCTCCCTATCGAAGCCTCGTGGGTGAGCTCTGAAAGGTCGTTTTTCACAATGAGGATCGGAAGGGCGCTCACCTCGACACCGTCACCTTTAGCGATCTCAACACACTCCACGTGCCCTCTCGTGTTCGGGGAGTTACCGTACATCTCGTTCACCACCGACACCTTCGCCCTGTCCAAGGCTACCGCGTTTGTCTTTGCCAATCCCCTCGCACCTTCCCCATCAAGCTTGATAGTTTCGCGCACCTCGACGTCGTCATCCTTCGTGGCTTTCACCTTCGTGAAGAGTTCGGCAATTGCCTTCTCCTTCAAAGAGGCCTCCATGAAGACCTTCAACTTGCCAACCCTCGTCTTCACGAGGGTGAAGGTGTTCCTGAAGAACGCCCCCATCCCGACATCGGCGATCGACCGCGTGATGAGGTTTATCGATCCCGTCTCGCTGTGCATGTGTTCGTCGTGGTACTCCATCCACGCACCTTCCTCCAATCTCACGTTCATCAGGGCATCGTGTGTGAACTCTTCCGCCCACGGAAAGACACAGTGGGCTGTGAAGATCGCCTTTGCGTTCCTCCTCAAGGTAATGTTGAAGATGACCCTTTGGTACCCCTTCTTCTCCAGAAAACCCGTGCACACGTGTACGGGGTGCTCCAAGACGACACCCGCTCCGATCTCCATGTCCACTTGCACACCGCTCTCTATCTTCGACGGTTTCAAAACGACCCCTTCCACGCCGTTCAGACCTATGACCCTGTCACCACTTATGATCACAGAGGCTATCCTCTTGTCGAGGAATTTCGAGACGTCTCCCCCCGCCCTCTCGTAAGCCCTGGCGAGGGCTTCGAATTCTCTCTCGAAGTCTTTGACGATCACGCTCTCAACTCCTCACCGACTCTTTCGGTGGGTTCGTTCGGATGGTCACACTTGTCGCAGCTCGCTTTGTAGAAGCTCACTATCTCCCCGGGATGGCCTTCCTTCAGCACGATACCTCTGCACAGCAGGTAGGAATGATCGGCCTTCAAAGCGATCTCTTCCCTGTGGGTTATGAGTACCACGCAACTTCCCTTCTCGGCCAGTTCTTCCACCACGTGATCGATCATGTCCACACTCATGATATCTATACCGGAATCCGGCTCGTCTAGCACGACGTACTTTGGCTTCAACAGGATCACGCTCGCGAGTTCCACTCTCTTCCTTTCCCCTCCGCTGAGCTTTTCGTCCACGAGTCTTTCCAGGTACAGATGCGGGTTGAGTCCCACCATCTCCAAGGCTCTTTTGATCTCCTCGTCCGAAACCTTGTTTTTTCCCCCAAGCGTCAGGTAATCTTTCAGCTTGAGTCCCGTGAACCTAGCCGGTTCTTGCCACATGAGGGTGATACCCCTCTTCGCCCTTTCCGTGACGGGAAAGTCTGTGATGTCCTCTCCATCCAACAGGATCCTTCCCCTCGTCGGCCTGTAACCTTCTAGCCCCATGATCACGTAGGCGAGCGTGCTCTTTCCCGCCCCGTTCGTGCCCAAGATCGCGTAAACCTTGCCGGGCTCGAAGGTCATGTTGATGTTCTTCAGTATCGCCTTGCCGTCCGATTCGTACCACACGTCCACAAGCGCCAGCATCTTTTCACCTCTTGGGAGATTTTAACACAGACAGTTCACTTTACGGCGAAAAGAACTTTTCTTTCAGTTTTCTTGTGAAAAATGTAACGATACGTGGAAGGTTCTTGACAAGGACCGCAGTATTGTGAAAAATATAACGTGAAAGAAGTCACGATATTTTTTTCACGAGGTGAGAGGTTGATCGTCCGAGTGTGCATGGGGAGTTCCTGTCATTTGAAGGGATCAGCGAAAGTGGTGGATAAGTTAAGGGAATTACAGAAAGAGTTACCTTTCAAGCTCTACGGTGCTCTCTGCTTTGGAAGGTGTACGGAGGGGATATGCGTTGAAGTGAACGGGAAGGTTTACACCGGTGTGAACTCTGAGAACGTGGTCGAGATAGTGAGGAAGGAGTGTGGGGAGTGAGCGAGCTCATCTTTTCGAAAGAGACCGATTGCAGGTATTGCTACAAGTGCCTGAGGAAATGTCCCGTGAAGGCGATCTCTTTCCAGCACGGCAAATCCAAGGTTTTGGACGAAGAGTGTATCCACTGTGGCACCTGTCTGAAGACTTGCCCGCAAAACGCGCGAAGTTACAGGAAAGATGTGGGGAAGTTTCTGAATCTTGGAAAACCCTTTCTCGTGTCCATCGCCCCTTCCTTCTTCGCGTACTTCGAAGAGCCTTTAAAGGTTGTGGGAGCGCTTAAGAGGATGGGGGCGTTGGTCGTGCAGGAGACAGCCGTTGGGGCCGAAATAGTCTCGAGGAAGTACAAGAAATTGTTTGAAACGGCAGAAAGGCCCTTCATCACGACAGCTTGTCCTGTCGTTGTGAACCTCGTTGAAAAGCACTTTCCAACGCTGAGAGATCGCCTGTTCCCGTTCGATTCACCGATGGTGACACATGCGAAGTTCATGAAAAAACGCTATGGAGATTTTCCCGTGGTTTTCGTGGGACCATGTATCGCGAAGAAAGAGGAAGGAAAAGCTCACGTCGACGTGGTGTTGACGTTCGAGGAACTCGAGGAGATCTTACCGGATCTGAACACAGCTCAAGAAACGCTTCCAGACGGCCCATACCCGAACAGGGCACGTTCTTACCCGTCCACCGGCGGGGTTGGGATCACGTCGGAAGTTTCGTGGGAAGAAAGCGTCGTCATCGAAGGTGTGGAGAACTTGATGAGGTTCTTCGAACAAATGGAAAAGATAGAAGGAAGATTGTTTGTGGAGGCTTCCGCTTGCGTTGGCGGGTGCTTGGGCAGTCCCATCATGTCGAACCGCGTACCCGGGAAGGAGAGGTTGAAGTCTTGGATGAAGAAGTTGCCGACCCAACCGTGTTTGAGGGAACACGATCTGGAGATCACCAGGACGTTCTCGGACAGGTCCAAAAAGGTCCAGATAGCCGAAGAAGAGGTGCAAGAGATCCTTACTTCGATAGGAAAAGATGATCCTTCCAAAGAGTTGAACTGCGAAGCGTGTGGTTACGAAACCTGTAGGGAGAAGGCCAAGGCGGTCGTCTTGGGAAAGGCAGAAAGGGAGATGTGCTTCACCTACCTGTTGGACCTCGTGCGGTCTTCCAGTTACAGGGTAGTCGAAGAATCCCCGAACGCTGTGTTCGTGAAGAAAGAGGGAAAGACGATCTACAAGAACAAAGTTGCAACGGAACTCCTGGAAAAGTACGGAGAAGGTATCTTCCAAAAAGTCGAAGAGAACCTCGGCCAGACCCTCACGTTGGACGATGGCGAGAGAAGGTACTTCATCGTGAAGAAGTTTCACCTTCCGGATGGAGAGGAAGTGTTGATGTTGATCGACATCACCAGAGAGAAAATGCGGGAAGAAGAGTTGAACAGGTTGAAGTTGGAAACGCTGAAAAAGTTTGAAGAGATGCTCAGAAAGCAGATGAGGATCGCTCAAGAGATTGCGGGGATCCTCGGTGAATCCATAGCGGAGACGAAGAGCAGTTTCTTCGAGTTGAAGAGGTCATTGGAGGGAGAGAATGATTACCTGTGAGATTCACTACGATTTCAAGAACAAGGAAGGAGAAGAGGTTTGTGGAGATTCCATCAACGTCAAAAAGAGCGATAGAAGGGTTGTCGTCAGCATCTCTGACGGACTCGGAAGCGGTATCAAGGCGAGTATCCTGTCGACGCTGACGACCTCGATGGCGACAACGATGCTTTTCAAAGATCTCCCGATAGAGGAAGTGTTCAAGGCGATACTCTCGACACTTCCCGTCTGCAAGGTCAGAGGTATAAGTTACGCAAACCTCTGTTCGGTGGTGTGCGATTTCGAAAAGAGAAGGTGCTGGACTGTCGAGTACGAGTTTCCACTGCTTTTGCTCTTCAAAGACGGCAGGGACGTATCCATCGGGAAAAAGCGTTTGGTCGTGGAGGGAAGGGAGATCTTTGTGGGAGAGTTCGAAATCGAAGAGAACACCTTTTTGTTCGCGGCAACCGATGGTCTCCCACAAGCCGGTATGGGAACGGACCTTTTCCCGTTCGGTTTTGGAGTCGAGAACACGAAGAGAGAAATAGCAGAACTTCTCAGGCACAGGGTGAAACCTGCGGACATAGTGAGGCATCTTGTGAGGTTTGCGAAGAAGTTGGACGAAGGGATAAGGGGAGACGATGCCTTGGTGCTCTGCATGTTCTTCAGGCCCAAGAAGATTACCAACCTCTTCGTTGGCCCCCCGGAAGACAGAAATAGGGACGAGGAGATGGTCTGGAAGTTTCTCTCGCTTCCCGGTAAGAAGATCGTCTGCGGGGGTACCACCGGAAAGATCTTCGAAAGGATCACGGGGAAAACTGTGGAGATCGACATGAGCACCATGGACGAGGATTCTCCACCAATAGGTTACATGGAAGGGGTGGACTTGGTGACGGAGGGCATCGTCACGCTCACACAGGTGTTCCGTTTTTTGGAAGGGCAGACGGAAAAGGTGGGTTTCGGAGCGAGATACATCGTGGAGGCGCTTTTGGACGCTGACGAGATCAATTTCTTCGTTGGCAGGAGCATAAACCCAGCCCATCAGAACCCGTTGTTCAGTCACGACATTTCTTTGAAGTTCCGCATCGTGAAGGACATCGCCCGGATACTAGAGGGGTATGGAAAGATCGTGAAGGTTGAATACTGCTGAAACTGGAGGTGGGGTCTGTGGAGAGGACCTTGGAAAAGGTGGAAGAAGTGTTGAAAAGGTACGGTTACAAGCGAGAAAACCTCATAAAGATCCTGCTCGAGATCCAGGAACACTACAGGTACCTCCCGGAGGAAGTGATCAACTACGTGGGCGTGGCCATGGGAATACCACCATCGAAGATTTACGGAGTGGTCACCTTTTACGCCCAGTTTTCCTTAAAACCCAAAGGGAAGTACACAATCATGGTCTGCGACGGCACCGCCTGTCACATGGCTGGTTCTCAGGAGGTTTTGAAGGGTATAGAAGAGGAGATCGGTTTGAAACCGGGTGAAGTGACCAAAGACCTGATGTTCAGCTTGGACCAGGTTGGATGTCTTGGAGCGTGTGCCCTGGCACCCGTGATGGTGATAAACAACGAGGTCTATGGAAACCTGACCAGAGAGAAGGTGAAAGAAATCCTCAAAGGGATAAAAGAGAAAGAGAGGGAGATGGCCAATGCTTGAGAGCGTGAGAGAATTCTTCGATTACGCGGAAAAACAAAAACAGGTGAGGCAGGAAAAGCTGAACAAGAGAAGCGTGTACGTCTGCGTGGGAACTGGATGTACCGCGAAAGGCGCTTTGAAGGTGTTTGCGGCACTCGAGGAAGAGTTGAGAAAGCGCAACTTGTTGAACGTGGAACTTCACAAGCTGGAAGACGAAAAGGTGAACCTCTACAGGACGGGGTGCTGCGGGAGGTGTTCTTCTGGCCCTCTCGTGAAAGTGACGCCGGAAGGGTTCTTCTACTCGAACGTCAGGGTGGAAGACGTTCCAGAAATCGTGGAGAAAACCATCCTGAAGGGAGAGCCAGTTGAAAGGCTCTTCCTGGTAGATCCAAAGACTGGGCAGAGGGTACCAAGGCTCGAGGACACGTCCCTGTTCAAAAACCAGAACTTTTACATCATGGAAGACATCGGCGCGAGCGAGTGTGAAAGCATCGAAGACTACATAGGAAGAGGTGGGTACTCCTCCCTCGCAAAAGTGCTGAGCTCCATGACGCCTGAAGAGGTCATCGAAACGGTAAAGGCCTCCGGTCTTAGGGGTAGAGGGGGAGGCGGGTTCCCCACAGGTCTCAAGTGGGAGTTGACTCGAAAGACCCCCGGAGACGTCAAGTTTGTGGTCTGCAACGGTGACGAGGGAGATCCGGGTGCCTTCATGAACAGGACCCTACTCGAGAGGGATCCACACCTCGTGTTGGAGGGTATGATCATAGCTGGCTACGCGGTTGGCGCGCAGAAGGGGTACGCCTACATAAGGGCGGAATACCCGTTGGCCGTCAGGATGTTCAGGAAGGCGATAGAAGACGCCAAGAAGTTGGGACTTCTTGGGGAGAACATACTTGGGACGGGTTTTTCCTTCGACGTGGAAGTCAAAGAAGGTGCCGGGGCCTTTGTCTGTGGTGAGGAGACCGCCTTGCTCGCATCGATAGAGGGAAGAAGGGGTATGCCCAGACCTCGCCCACCCTTCCCCGCCCAATCGGGCCTTTGGGGCAAACCCACCCTCATAAACAACGTGGAAACTTACGCCAACGTACCTAGGATCATAAGGGACGGGGTCGAGAACTATAGGAAGAGAGGAACTGCAGGCTCACCGGGAACGAAGATGTTCTCGGTGGCGGGTCCTCTGAAAGTCACCGGGATAATAGAGGTCGAGTTCGGTACGACGCTCCGAAAGATCATATACGACATCTGCGGAGGGATGGCGGAAGGGGAAGAGTTCAAGGCCGTTCAAATAGGAGGGCCGTCAGGGGCTTGCCTGTCCGAAGAATTTCTGGACATGCCGCTCGACTACGACACCCTCAAGAAGGCCGACGCGATGGTGGGTTCCGGTGGCATCGTTGTCATCACCAAGAAGACGTGTATGGTGGAGGTGGCCAGGTTCTTCCTGGATTTCACCAAGAGGGAATCGTGTGGAAAGTGCGTCCCCTGCAGGGAAGGGACCATGCAAGCCTACGTGATCCTCGAGAAGTTCACGCACGGAAAAGCAATCAAAGAAGACTTGCAAACGTTGGAAGAGCTCTCCAAGACTATAAAGGTGGCCTCGCTCTGTGGCCTTGGGAAGACCGCCCCAAACCCCATCCTCAGTACCTTGAAGCTCTTCAAAGACGAGTACATCGCTCACATCGAGGGGCGCTGTCCGAGTGGCACGTGTACCGCCCTCAAAAAGTACATCATAAACAAGAACCTCTGCAAAGGTTGTGGTTTGTGCGCAAGAACTTGCCCACAGGGAGCGATCACGGGTGAGAGGGGTAAACCCTACGAGATAGACCAGGAAAGGTGTGCCAAGTGTGGTCTCTGTGTGGAAAAATGCAGGTTCAAGGCGATCGAATTGGTGTGAGGAGGGGTGAAGATGAAGATAACGGTCGACGGAAGAGAGTTGAGCATAAACCCGAACGCGAGAAATCTCCTCGAGGCCTTGAGAGAAGTCGGAATCGAGATTCCGAACCTCTGCTATCTGTCGGAGGTATCCGTCTACGGTGCGTGCAGAATGTGCCTCGTAGAAGTGGACGGACAGATCGTGACTTCCTGCACCACGAAACCCTACGAAGGAATGAAGGTGAAGATCAACACGCCAGAAATACATCGAATGAGAAAAACCATACTCGAGTTGATACTCGCAAGCCACAACAGAGATTGCACAACCTGCGACAAGAACGGAAGTTGCAAACTTCAAAAGTACGCGGAAGACTTCGGTATAAGGGAGATCAGGTTCCAACCGATGAAAAAAGAAAACGGCGTGGACAAATCCTCCCCCATAGTGAGGGACAGCTCGAAGTGCATACTCTGCGGCGACTGCGTGAGGGTCTGCGAGGAGGTCCAGGGAGTTGGTGTCATAGACTTCGCCAAGAGGGGACACGAGACGAAGGTCACCACGGCCTTCGACACACCGTTGGGGGAAACGGAATGCGTCTTCTGCGGTCAGTGCGTGGCCTACTGTCCAACCGGTGCCTTGAGCGTGAGGGACGATTTGGACAAGTTGATGGAGGCGTTGGAAGAGGGAAAGATGGTCGTGGGAATGATCGCACCGGCCGTGAGGACGGCCATACAAGAGGTTTTTGGAATAAGGGACGAAGTGGCGATGGCGGAAAGGCTCGTCGCTTTCCTCAAGATGATGGGTTTCTCCAAAGTCTTCGACGTTTCGTTCGGGGCGGATCTCGTCGCCTACGAGGAGGCTCACGAGTTCCACGAAAGGCTCAAAAAGAGGGAAAGGTTGCCCCAGTTCACCTCCTGCTGCCCCGCCTGGGTGAAGTTCGTGGAACACAACTACCCGCACCTTCTGCCAAACCTGTCCACCGTGAAATCGCCGCAGCAAGCCCTTGGTACGGTGATCAAAAAGGTCTACTCGAAGAAGATCGGCGTTTCCGAGGATCAAATCTTCCTGGTGTCCTTCATGCCGTGCACGGCCAAAAAGTTCGAGGCGCAGAGGGAAGAACACAGAGGGATCGTCGATCTCGTCCTCACCACGAGGGAGCTGGTACAGCTCGTCAAGATGAGTAGGGTAGACCTCAACACGGTCGTTCCACAACCTTTCGACAGGCCTTACGGGATCTCCTCGCAAGCGGGACTTGGTTTCGGGAGGTCCGGTGGTGTCTTCGCATGCGTGTTGGAAGTGTTGAGAGAGGAAGTGGGTGTGGTCGAGGAAGAGTACTCGACACCCATGGATGGCGTCAGATACGCCAACATCTCTCTGAGGGATGGTACAAAGTTCAGGGGTGCGATCGTGTACGGTCTCGGCAAAGTCAGAGAACTGATGAGACATTTGGAAGATTTCGATATCGTCGAAGTAATGGCGTGCAACTTTGGATGTGTGGGAGGCGGAGGTCAACCCTATCCGAACGACACCAAGACCAGACAGTTCAGGGCGCAGATCCTCAGGAGCACCATGGGGATCAAAACCCTCGTTTCACCAAACGAGAACTACTACCTCGTCAAGCTCTACGAGGAGGATCTGAGAGACGAAGAGGCCAGGCACCACTTGATCCACACCAACTACAAACCAAGGAGGAGGTATCCAGAGAAGGACGTGGAGCTCCTTCCAGTTCCCGGCGATTCGAAGAAGACGGTGAAGGTGTGCCTCGGTACGTCGTGTTACACGAAAGGTTCCTACACGCTGCTCAAAAAACTCATCGATCACGTGAAAGAAAGCGACGTCGAGGGAAGGGTGGAAGTGCTCGGTACCTTTTGCCTGGAGAACTGCGGGAAGTCACCGAACGTTTTGGTGGACGGCAAGTTGTTGAGCGAGGCGACTTTCGAGAAGGTCTTAAAGGAGTTGGGTGAAGATGTGTGAGATGATCTACCTTCCCAAGGCTACCCTGGAGAGGTTGAAGATGTACAAGAAGGTACTGGAATCCGTAAGAAAGGAGTACATCTCTTCTGAAGAGATCGCACAAATTTTGGCGATAAACCCAGAACTCGTGAGGAAAGATCTCTCGTACTTGAAAACTCACGGAAAACCAAAGATGGGATATCTCGTTTCAGAGTTGAAGAAAGAACTCAACGATCTTTTCGGCGTTAACGATTTCACTTCGATGGTCGTTGTTGGAGCGAACTTTCTTGGAAAGGCTCTGGCCACGTACAAGCCGTTCGAACGGGCTGGGGTGAAAGTCGTGGCGATACTGGACACGGACGAGAGGAACGTGGGAGAACGCGTGGGAGACCTGGTGGTGAGGGAGATAGGTGCTCTCGAGAGGGTGGTTCGAAGGTTCAAGGTCGAGATCTGCGGACTCTGCGTTTCCCCGGATGTGGCGCAAGAAACGGCACAGAAGTTGATCGAACTAGGAGTGAAGGTGATCTGGAACTTCACGGGTGTCAGGTTGAGCGTTCCGGAAGACGTCCTGGTGGTCGACGAAGACTTCTCGACTCGAGTGTTGGACATGAAGCGATACCTTTTGTCCAGGAAAAAGTGATATAATCTCTTCCAGAGAAGGAGAGACCCCAGGGGGCGTTCCTCTGGGGTCATTTTCTTTTCGAGGAGGGAAGGGGTGATGAAGGGATACATCCTCGCTCTCGATCAAGGGACCACAAGCTCCAGGGCGGCTCTGTTCGACGAAGAGGGACGCATGGTGTGCATGGTGAACGAGGAGTTCAAGCAGATCTATCCAAGACCTGGCTGGGTGGAACAGGACCCCGAAGACATTTGGAGCTCTCAAATCCAAGTCGCAAGAAAGGTCTTGGAGAAGGCCGGGGTGACCGCCGATCGGATCGTGGCCTTGGGTATCACCAACCAGAGGGAGACCACCATCGTCTGGGACAGAAGAACGGGAAAACCTGTTTACAACGCGATAGTTTGGCAGTGTAGGAGAACCTCTCAGATGTGCGAAGAGTTGAGGAGAGATCACGAAGAACTCATCAGGGAGAAGACAGGGTTGGTGGTGGACGCTTACTTCTCCGCGACAAAGCTGAAGTGGATCCTGGACAACGTCGAAGGTGCCAGAGAGGAAGCCAAAAAGGGCGATCTACTCTTCGGTACCGTGGACACTTGGTTGCTCTGGAGACTCACGGGTGGAAAGGTACACGCCACCGACTGTTCCAACGCGTCTCGAACGATGCTCTTCAACATACACAAGTTGAACTGGGACGATGAGCTGCTGGAACTCTTCGATGTACCCAAACGGATGTTACCTGAGGTTCTTCCCACCAGCGCAACCTTCGGTTTCACGGAAAAGGGTTTTTTTGGACGGGAGATACCCATCGCCAGCGTGGTTGGAGACCAGCAGGCAGCCCTCTTCGGGCAAGCGTGTTTCCAACCTGGGATGGTGAAGAACACCTACGGCACAGGTTGCTTCATACTCATGAATACCGGTAAAAAGGTCTTCCCAACGAAGACGGGCCTTTTGACGACCGTGGCCTGGAAGATAGGGGACGACGTCTTCTACGCCTTGGAAGGCAGCGTCTTCATAGCTGGTGCGGCGGTGAAGTGGCTTAGGGATGGCTTGGGGTTGATAAAGGATGCGAGGGAGACGGAAGAGTTAGCCAAGAGTGTGCCGGACAACGGTGGCGTCTACTTCGTTCCAGCCTTCGTGGGTTTGGGAGCTCCCTATTGGGACATGCGCGCGAGGGGATTGATCATCGGTCTCACCCAAGGTGTCACGAAAGAACACATTGTTAGAGCCGTCTTGGAAGCCATCGCTTACCAGAACAGGGACGTCTTGGACGTGATGGCGTTGGAAACGAACATACCGATCGTCACGCTTAGGGTGGATGGAGGTGCAAGCGTCAACAACTTTCTCATGCAGTTTCAAGCGGATGTGCTCGGTATACCTGTTGAAAGACCTCTCGTGAGCGAGACCACCGCGCTTGGGGCTGCCTTTCTCGCGGGGCTTGCGGTGGGTTACTGGGGGAGCCTTGAAGAACTCCAAGGTCTTTGGAAGTTGGACAAGAGATTCGAACCAAGTATGGAAGAATCGGAAAGGGAAAGACTCTACTCTACGTGGAAAGAAGCGGTGCGGAGAAGTCTGAGATGGGTCGGATGATTCTGTTATAATAAAAGTTGTGGAGAGAGCGAGAGAGCCATATCCCGATGAGCGGGGTATGGCTCTTTTTTGTTTTGGGGGTGTGTTCGCGTGAGGATCGCGGTGATTGGAGCAGGTGTCTTTGGTTCTCTCATAGCGCGGGAACTCTCGAAGTACGACGTGGACGTGACGCTCATTGAAAAAAATCTGGACGTGGGTATGGGTGTCACGAAGGCCAACTCCGCCATAGTCCACGCAGGGTACGATGATCCTCCCGGAACCGTCAGGGCAAAGTTCTGCGTCCTGGGGAATTCGATGTACGAAGACCTCTCCAAGGAGCTGGACTTCGAGTACAAGAAAATCGGATCTCTTGTGGTCGCCTTCGACGATCGCGAGGTGAAGGTTTTGATGAAACTGTTGAGACAAGGAGAAGAGAACAAAGTTGAGGGTCTGAGGATACTGGAACGAGAGGAAACCTTAGCCATGGAACCGAACTTGAATCCGGCCGTCAAGATGTCGCTCTTTGCCCCTAGCGCTGGCATCACAGAGCCTTGGATGGTGGCGATAGCCGCTGTGGAAAACGCCATGGAGAACGGGGCGAAGTTGATCCTTGGAGAGGGCGTGGTTGGATTCGAGAAAAGAAACGGAAGGATCGTCAAAGTCGTGACCACGAGGAACCGTTACGAAGTGGATCTGGTGATAAACTGCGCGGGACTCCACGCCGACGAGATTGCGAAGATGGCGGGTGCCGAGCACGTGGACTTATACCCCAGAAAGGGCGAGTACATCCTTCTGGACAAGAAACTGGGAGGTCACGTGAGGCACGTGGTCTTCCCTGTACCAACCGAGACATCGAAGGGCATCTTGGTGCTACCAACAGTCGATGGGGGTATCCTTCTGGGACCAACCGCGGAAGACTTACCCAGTGTGATGAAGGACAGACCCTTGACGACGAGGGAAGGTCTTTCGAAGGTCAAAGAGAACGCAAAGAGACTCTTTCCAAGGCTGGATCTCTCGTACGTGGTGAAGACTTTCTCGGGACTCAGGCCCGAGAGTCCTCGGAGGGACTTCTACATCGGAAGGTCCAAACTGGTGGGGAACTTCATAAACGTGATGGCAACCCGCTCTCCTGGGCTCACGGCAGCGCCGGCGGTGGCCAAGTACGTGGTGGAGGAGATCATCCAGGGAGAGATCGGAGTTTCTTTGACAAGAAGGAAGGATTTCAACCCGTTCAGGAAGGGAATCGTCCACTACGCATCTTTGTCCTTGGAGAGGTGGCAAGAGGAGATAAGAAGAGATCCGAGGGCGGGGAAGATCGTTTGCTTCTGCAACGAGGTGACGGAAAAAGAGGTGATCGAGGCCATAAAGAGGGGCGCAAGGACGCTAGATGGAGTGAAGTTCAGGACTAGGGCCATGTTTGGAAGGTGTCAGGGGAACTTCTGCATGCCACGCATCATGAAGATACTGGAGAGAGAGCTCGGAACGGACATGTCTTCCCTGACGTTGAAGTCGGAGAACAGCTGGAT
Organism: Thermotogota bacterium; assembly: GCA_030550515.1. GTDB lineage: Bacteria > Thermotogota > Thermotogae > Thermotogales > Thermotogaceae > JAUQPE01. The sequence goes on from JAUQPE010000029.1 coordinate 99,008, forward strand.
CGTGGATGGGAAGGTGAGAGAATGAAAGTGGACGTGGTGGTGATCGGGGGCGGAGCCGCGGGTATGGCTGCCGCTCTGAAGGTGTCCGAACAGGGTGCGAGGGTCGTTCTCGTGGAGCGAGACGAAAGGGTGGGAGGTATCTTGAACCAGTGCATACACAACGGTTTTGGCCTCCATTACTTTCGCGAAGAGCTGACGGGGCCAGAGTACGCGGAAAGGTTCAAAAAAGCCTTGGAAGAGAAGGACATAGAAGTTTTGACCAACACCTTCGTGAAGGCGTTGGACGTGAGGGAAAAAAAGTTGGTGGTGGTTTCGGAAGACGGGATAAGGATCTTGGAAACGAAAGCGTTGGTCTACGCCGCGGGAGCCAGGGAGAGGGCGTTCGGCAGTTTGATGGTACCCGGTGACAGACCGTCAGGCATCTTCACCGCGGGTGTGGCCCAGAGGTTCATGAACGTGGAGAACAGGCTTCCAGGAAAGAGGGCTCTGATCTTGGGATCCGGTGACATCGGACTCATCATGGCGAGACGCCTGACCCTCGAAGGCGTCGAAGTCGTGGGAGTAGTCGAACGCTTGCCCTATCCAGGAGGGCTCCTCAGGAACGTGATCCAATGTTTGGAAGATTTCGGTATCCCTCTCTTCCTCTCGAGTACGGTGGTCGAGGTGAGGGGAAGGGAAAGGTTGGAAGAAGTCGTGGTGGCGAAGGTGGACGAGAACTTTCAACCCATCCCTGGGACGGAGAAAGTGTTTGAAGTCGACACGCTGATCCTCTCGGTTGGCTTGATACCGCAGATCGAGCTCTTGGAGGATTTGGTCGAGGTGAATCCAACCTCGAAAGGTATCGCAACTTCGAACCTGGGTCAGACTTCTATAGAGTGGATCTTCGCCGCTGGAAACTGCACCGCGATCTACGATCTCGTGGATTACGTGACGTACGAGGGAGAAATGGCCGGAAAGTACGCCGCTCTCTACGCCAAAGGTGAAAGGTTCGGCCCCAAAGTCGCCGTGAAGGCTGGCGAGAACGTTATGGTGGTCCAACCCAACTGGTACGACCCTTCGGAAGAACTGACTCTCTACGTGCGAACCAGAAAGGTCATCGAAAAGGGCAGGCTCGTGGTCGGATCCTTCGAAAAGACGTTTGAAGAACTCGTGCCAAGCGAGATGTTGAGGGTGAAGATTCCAAGGAGGCACTTAAACGGTTTGAGCGAGATAGTTGTGGAGGTGAAGGAAGAATGAGCGCGTTGAAACGCTTGGTCTGCGTTCAATGTCCCTTGGGGTGCAAGATCAGTGTGGAACTGTCGGACACGAACCGGATCCTCTCGATCGTTGGGAACAGGTGTCCAAGGGGTGAGGAGTACGCAAGGGACGAGCTCGAAAATCCCAAAAGGGTCCTCACCACGAGCGTGCGCGTGTTGAACGGAGAGTACCCTTTGGTATCGGTGAAGACCAACAAACCGGTTCCAAAAAGCCTCATACCGGAGCTGATGAAGACGATAAGAAACCTAAAGGTGGAAGCCCCCATCGAGTGTGGTTCCGTGCTGGTTGAGGACGTCCTCGGAACGGGGGCCGATCTGGTCGCCACCAGAACGGTGAGACGTGCAAAAGGCTAAAGCTTCATCTTCCAAAGACTTCTGGAACTTGTGGAGATGGCGTCCACGTACCTCAGGATTTCTCTCGCCTCCTCCTCCGTCTCTATCAGACCCGCGGCGATCACCGTTCTGGCGGGTTTCAGTTTCTTCGCCACCTTCGGAGCGACGAGACCCGGTAATATTTCCACCACTTCTGCCCCAAGGGTTTGGATCTGCTCGAGACCCTTCTCGACAGCCCTGGAATCCAGCGCGAAGATCCTCAAAACGGATGGTATGTTCAACTTCTTCGCAGCCGAGTAGTTTTTCGGCTTGACGGTTATTATCCCATCGGCCCCGGCTCTCTTGACGAACGAGACGGCCTCTTCCCCTTCCCCCAATCCTTCAACGAAGTCCACGTCGACGAAGACCTGTTTGTTTCTGTCTTTCAAAATCTTGAGGTGGAACTTCAGGTTCAGGATGTCTGACTTCAACAAAAACACCGTCTCCACAGGAATCTCACCTATGCTCTCCGGATCCCACACAGCCGCGATTATTCCCTTGAACAACCTCTCACCTTCCTCCACCTCTCGAAGAGTTCCGCTATCTCCTCGAGTGTGAGTTGCTCTGCCCTCCTCGAAAGATCCACACCATCGAACGCGTGTAGAAAAGGTTTCAAATTGTTCTTCAACGTCTTCCTCTTCTTGCCAAAGATGATCGATAAAAACTCCTTTAATTCGTTTGGATCCACACTCACGTCCTTTCTCAAAAGTTCTATCACCACCGAGTCCACTTCTGGATTGGGCACAAAATGCGATTTGGAGACGTGAAGGAGTTTTCTCACCCTGTAAAAGGTCTGAACGAAAGCGGAGAGGAACCCAAATGTCTTCTTTCCGCTTTCGGAGAGAATCCTATCTCCCACTTCTTTCTGGACCATGATGACCGCCTTCGGGAAGCCAAGCCTTACAATCTTCTCCAACAATGGACCCGTGATACTGTACGGAAGGTTGGAAACGCAGACAGCACCGGGAGGGACACTCTCGACCTTCAAAAAATCTTCGAATCGAAGTTCCACGTTGGAGTAGGAGGCCAACCTTTCCCTGAGCAATTCCTCCAAGTCTCTGTCGATCTCGTACGCAATAACCTTGGCGCCCGTTTTTGCGAGTTCTTCTGTGAGCGTGCCGGCCCCTGCTCCGATCTCCACGACTGTGTCCGTTGGTGATATGTTCGAGAGCTCCACTATCTTCCTCGCAATCCTGTCATCTGACAAGAAGACCTGTCCCAGGTGCTTCTTCAGTTTCACGTTGTACTTCTTCAAGTAATCCGATGTCTTCAAGGTTGCCCATCACCCACCAAGATCCTGAAGTTCAGCTCTGGGAATATCGCGTCGACCCACTCGTAGTATTCCAGGACTTTTTCGTTTATCCTTCCTTTGATCAGCTGTTCGTGCAAATCCAGGAACCTCTTTATGTGTGTTTTCACTCTGTTGGTCGCATATTCCACGCTCGTGCCAGTCGTCATGATGAAGGCCCAGTCGCTGGATTGCGCCAAGAGGAGCTCTCTGAGCATTTGGTTCAGAACTCTCTCCGTCAACGGATCACAACTGTCCTTGTATTTTTCTGCAAGCTCCAAAATTTTTTCTCCCATCTCATGGACGTGAAAGTAAATCCAGTCGTTCTTGCCGCTGAGCCAAACGTCGTAATAGCCCCCAGCTCCCCAACTCGAAGAAGCGGGCATCACCACCTGAACTTCATCCAGAGTATCCAAGACCTCCGACGGTGTGGCTAGCTTCAGGACCTTCGACTCGAAGGTGAGCTCCATGAACCTCTTCAAGAAGAACACACCTTCAAACCACCAGTGTCCGAACAGTTCTGCGTCGAACGGGGCCACGATCACCGGCTCGACACCCATGACTTCGATCAAGCGCTCTACCTGTTTCTCCTTCTTCCTGAGGAAATCCCTCGCGTGTTCTTCGACGGCTTCCATGGCCTCGTCTATGTCGTAGTAGTCCTTTTGAGAGAGATCCAAGCTTTTCGAAGTTATCTTGTGGTACTTTATACCGGTGTTCACCCTAACGCCGGAAGGATCGATGTAGTCCCTTATGTAATCGTACTCCCTATCGAACCCAACGTCCCTGTAGAACTCCCTGTACCTGGGATCACCTGGATATCCAACCGTGGAACTCCAGATCTGCTCGCTGGATTCCGGATCGCGGGCGAAGGCGAACACACCTGAAGGTGTCATCACGGGACGGTAAACGCCGTAACGCGGTTGCTCGTCGGCGAACCAAAATGCGTGGGAATCGACGAAGAAATACTCCAAACCGTGCTTCGAAAGGAAGGCCTCCAACCCCTCAAAGTAACCACACTCGGCCAACCATATCCCCCTGGGTTTCTTCCCGAAGTGTTTCTCGTAGTTTCGAACGGCAACACTCAATTGTGTGTCCACGATACGAGGATACATCTGGTAGAGAGGAAGGAACGCGTGGGTAGCGTTACATGTTATGATCTCGAGCCTTCCCTCCCGTTGGTACTTTTTGAAACCCTCGACGATGTCCCCTCCGAAACTTTCGAAGACACCCAGAACCCTCTGGAAGTGTTCGAGGTAGTATCTGGCCATTTTGTGTTTTCTGGAATCCTCGTTTCTGGTGACTTCTACCTCTTTCTTCGAAAGCTCTATGAGTTTTTCCATGTGCCTTCTGTACTTCTCCTGAAGGTCCTTGGTTTTCAGCATTTCGAGAAGGGGAGGCGTGAAAGACATGGTGAGGCGAAAGTTCTTCATTTCCTCGAAGATCATGAGCAAAGGTATGTACGTCTCCGTGATGGCTTCAAAAAGCCATCTCTCTTCGAGGAAAGAACCGTACTCCGGATGATGAACGTAAGGAAGGTGGGCGTGGAGCACCAGAAGTATCTTCCCTCTCATACGATCACCTTCTGTCTAGAGTGCTTTTTCCAATCCCAGATCCTGAGACTATCTCCTGGAAAGAACTCAAAACGCTCAATTTCTCTACAGGCTTTACGAGGCTACCCCTGGACACGGAAACCCAACGCCTCCTGCTCCTCAAGTCCACCCATCTCTCCCTCGAAGAGAGAGAAGGCGAGTCCGAAGGCACTTTCGCCGCGTTGGACCTGAGGACCGGTACAAACTCTTCCCCTTCCAGATAGCCCATTTCCGAAAGGTAAACGGCCCTCGAAGAAGGTACGTGGAAGTAAAAGTTCTTCGCATTAAGGGTGTTTTCGTCCAACCTGTGTTCGAACGTACGATGGGCATTCTTCCCGTTGAACATCACAAAACTTACGTCGTAAAGCCTGAGGATAGCTTTACCTTCCTTCGCCTTCTGTAACAACGTGTTTCTCACGTTTTCACTGAGATCCCAGTAAACGAAAGCGAGATGGGGGTTCACAGGCATGAGAACGAGTTTGTCTCTGTTGTAAGTCTTGGGAAGTTCGACGTGGGTACTCGAAGACAGGGTGGTGAATGGAACAGAAGTGCTCGAAACGTGTTCGCATTCTTCCAACCTTTCTCTTATGATCCTTATGACGTCTCTTTTCTTCATGGCCTTTCTGACCCGAAGTCCCATGCTTTTTGCGAACTTTTTCAGCTCTTGAATGGATGGAGAACTTTCGAGCCACTTCAGCAGATCCTCTTTTTGCATGTTCTCACTCCCTGTCTTAAATCTACTTTTAAAAAATTATAACGCCCAATCTTTGAGTTGTAAACACGAAATAAAAAGCGAAAAGTGCGTAAATTTGTCTTTGGACTGGTATAATTGACACAAACATCAAAAAAAGTCCCATTACAACTGATTCGCAAGTTCGACCTTCCCCCCACGATGTTGTTCAGGGAAGGATGAGGTAGAATATTGTGTGAACGCAAGTTATGGACGATACGTTGCTTTTCTGCAGGATCACAAAAATTTGTAAGGTTGAGAGTGGGGAGCCGGAGCGGGAAGATGGGAAGATGCCTGGAGGTACTCGAAGGGTTGGCGGCTCAGGGTTCCATTGAGGTGTTAAAGTTTTTTTGTTCTTTCTTGGTTGAGAACTTCGAAAAGATGAAGAAAGCTGAAGTGATAGACGATCTGGAACGTTTCTTGGCGAAAAAACCGATGGCATCTCTTGAAAGACTCAAGGAGAAGCTGGAAAGGGAATGGACTGAGGAAGCGATTCTAATTTTTTTAAAGAGCACAGAGAAATCTCTCGAAAGGACCACAGATTATGCCGCGAAGCTACTTCGAGGCAAAGTTGTCCTAACGTTGAGCAACAGCGTCACGTTGAGGGATACTTTCCTGAAGGCAAAAGAAATCTCCGTGTTCGTTCAGGAATCGTTACCCGGTGGCGAAGGGAAGGTGTTGTTCGAATCTTTACGAGAAAATGGGATTGAAGCCTTCTTGATCCCAGATGCTTTGTGTTTCAGGTATCTGAGAGAGGTCGATGCATGCGTGATCGGTGCGGATTACGTTTACCCTTCTGGTGACGTCTTGAATAAAGTGGGGTCTGCCACGTTGGCTGTTTTGTGCGAACATTTCAGAAAACCGTTCCTTGTTGTGGCGGATCCGAGTAAGTTTGGAAAGAGATTTCCCAAAGAGACGGAACTGTTCGAGAGAGTACCTTCGAAGCTCATAACGGCCATTTTGACTGACCCTGAAGGAGGGACGGTATGCTGAGGACTCACACTTGTGGAGAGCTGAGGGTGAAGGACGTCGGCAAGAGGGTGAGGCTTTGTGGATGGGTCGACAGGGTGAGGGATCTGGGAGGCATCAGGTTCATAGTCCTGAGGGATAGGTACGGCTACACGCAGGTCGTCTGCGATCCTTCGAGTGAGGCCTACAGAAAAGCTGAGGACTTGACCAGGGAATCGGTGATACTCGTCGAGGGGACGGTCGAGAGAAGGCCAGCCGGTACCGAGAACCCCAACATCCCAACCGGTGAGATAGAAGTGAGAGCGGAAAGGTTGGAGGTGCTCTCGAAGGCGGACCCCCTTCCTTTCTACCCAGACGAACGGCCCAGCGAAGAGATTCGGTTGAAGTACAGGTACATAGATCTGCGTTCGGAGAAGATGAAGAACAACATAATCACGAGGTACAGAGTGATGAAAGCGATCAGAGATTATTTCGACAAGCTTGGTTTCGTCGAAGTGGAGACACCCTTTCTCACCAAGAGCACTCCCGAAGGAGCGAGAGATTTTCTCGTTCCATCTAGGCTACGCCCAGGCAAGTTCTACGCGCTCCCACAGTCTCCTCAACTTTTCAAACAACTCCTCATGATCGCGGGATTCGACAGGTACTTCCAGATTGTTCGTTGTTTCAGAGACGAAGACCTCAGGGCGGATAGGCAACCCGAGTTCACCCAAGTGGACGTCGAGATGTCCTTCGTCGATGTGGACGACATCTTGAGCGTCAGCGAGGGAATGATCGCCTACGTCTTCAAGGAAGTTCTCGGAATCGAATTGAAGGTACCTTTCGAAAGGCTCTCCCACGAAGAGGTTATGGAAAAGTATGGGAGCGACAAGCCTGACAGAAGGTTCGGTATGGAACTCGTCGATCTAGGGGCGTTCTTCGAGAACAGCGGTTTCAGAGTGATCGACAGCATCCTGGAGGAAGGGGGGCACGTCAAAGGTTTCGTGATCCCTGGCTTTGCCCAGGAGATGTCCAGGAAGAAGGGTGACGAAATCTCTGAAAGAGCGAAGATCTTGGGACTTGGCGGTATCTTGTGGTTCAAGGTGGAGAACGGTATCGTCTCCCCACAGAAAAAGGTTCTGGAACGTGTCTTTGAGAGGGTATCCAAATCGCTAGGGATGAAAGAAGGAGACGTGTGCGTGATCGCCGCCTCAAAGAACAGAGACTCGTTGAACGAGGCGTTGGGCATTCTCAGGTTGGAGATAGGGAGAAACCACTTCCAGCACCTGGCGAAAGGGTTCGACGTGCTCTGGGTGGTGGACTTTCCGTTCTTCGAATGGAGCGAGGAAGAGGGAAGATATGTGGCAAGACACCATCCCTTCACGATGCCAATCTTGGAGGACTTGGAAACCAAGGAGATCTCGAAGGTGAGGGCAAAGGCTTACGATTTGGTGTTGAACGGATACGAGGTAGGGGGCGGAAGTATTAGGATCCACAGAAGGGATGTCCAGGAAAAGGTATTCAGGTTGCTTGGCTTGGACGAAAATGCCATCCAGGAAAAGTTCGGATTCTTCTTGGAAGCCATGAAGTATGGGGTCCCACCGCACGGAGGTATCGCCTTTGGTTTGGACAGACTTGTGAGCATAATGGTGGGTGAAAGCTCTATCAGGGAAGTGATCGCCTTCCCGAAGACGGGAAACGGTGTCTGCCTCTTGACTGGGGCCCCATCCGAAGTCGAAAGAAAGCAGCTTGAAGAGCTCAGGATCAGCGTTCGGGAGGGATAAAAGATGGAAGATCTGAGGCTCGATCTCATGGATTTACAGGACAAATTGGTGGTGACGGTGAGGGGAGACGTGGACGCTTACAATTCGGCCAAGTTGAAGGAAGAGCTGAAGAAACTTATCAGTTCGACGGACAAAAAAAAGATCGTGCTCGACATGTCCTCCGTTTCCTACCTCGACAGTGCAGGGCTCGGAACTCTGGTCGTGATACTGAAGGACGCAAAGATGAACGGAAAAGAATTCATCCTCAGTTCACTCAGAGAGAGCATCATGAAGATCTTCAAAATCACCCATCTCGACAAGATATTCAAGATCGTGGACACCTTGGAGGAGGCGTGAGATGGGATTTCAAGTGGCGATAGATGGACCGGCCGCATCTGGAAAATCAACTGTGGCAAGGTTGCTGGCGGAAAGACTCGGTTTCGAGCACGTGAACAGCGGTGCCATATACCGCGCGGTTGCGGTCTTCCTCCACGACTCAGGTTTGACGCCAAACAGTCCAACCGACGTTTTGGGAGAAGTCCTCTCGAGTTTGAAAATCGATTATTCCAACGGAAGAGTCTTCGTGAACGGGGAAGATTACTCTGAGAGGATACAAACACCGCAGGCAGGTCTCTTAGCCTCGGACTTCGCGAAACTGAAAGTCGTCCGCGAACATCTCGTGAGAGTGCAAAGGGAGATCTGTGACGAAAAAAATGTGGTCGTCGACGGAAGGGACATAGGAACTGTCGTCCTACCGAACGCTCACCTCAAGATATTCCTCACGGCTTCTCTCGAGGAAAGGGTGGAAAGAAAACTGAGAGACTACTTGAGAAAGGGAATCAACGTGGACAGAGAAACGGTGAGGAGAGAGCTAGTGGAGAGAGACGAGCAAGACAGCGCTCGATCCGTGGCGCCTTTGAGGCCGGCGGAGGATGCCGTGATAATAGACACCACTAACCTTCGAATAGAAGAGGTTCTTGAGAAGGTTTTGAGACTGGTTCAAGAGAGGATGAGAAAGGTTTGAGATTGTTCGTGGCGAAACACATCGGTTTCTGTTCTGGCGTCGAGAGGGCATACCTCACGATCAAGAGACTTTTGGTGGAAGGCAGAAGGGTCGTCACCGATGGGGACGTGGTTCACAACCCGCAAGTCATGGAGGAACTCAAAAGTCTGGGCCTTTTGGTGAGCAAAGATGCGGTCTTCGAGGATGCCGTTTTCGCGGTGAGAGCACACGGAATTCCTCAAAGCGAATACGAGAGGGTAAAAAGGAACTTTCGCGAAGTGGTCGACCTCACCTGCCCTATCGTTCTCAAACTCTTCGAGATCGCAAAAGAACTCTCCAAAGAAGGCAAAGTCGTCGTTTTCGGAAAGGAGAACCATCCTGAGATGGTCGCCTTGAAGAGCCACGTCCCAGGCGCGTTGATCACCCTCTCCCCCCAGAGGGTAGATGCCCCAGAGGTAGTCTTCCTCTCTCAGACCACTTCCTCCATCGACGAATACAAGGCTTTTGTTGCGGAAACGATTAGAATAAACGATTTCAAGAAGGCCTTGATGCTGAACACGATCTGTCCTGCCACGATCTTGCGGGAAAGAGAAGTGGAAGAGTTGTCGAAGAACTGTGATGTTTCGATCGTGGTAGGAGGCAGGAACAGTGCGAACACGGAAAAGTTGGTTAGGATCGCTTCGAAGAACGGCGTGGTTGTTTGGATAGAGAGGGAGGATGAGCTACCCGAAGACATAGTAGAATATGAAACGGTGTGTGTGTTCAGTGGGACTTCCACGCCAAACACCACTGTCCTCAGAGTGGTTGAAAAACTGAAAGAGATGGAGGGAAGGAGCCATGGAATCGAGAGAATTCAATGAACACGCCCTCAACAGTTTCGAGGTTCCGGAGTTCAGGAGAGGAGAGGTTGTCACGGGAAGAGTGATCGGGAAGGAAGAAGAGGGATTGGTTGTGGACTTCGGCGGAAAGAGCGAGGGGTTCGTTCCCCAAGAAGAACTCTTGAAACCCCTCGAAAGTTACAGAGTGGGAGACGTGCTAACACTTCAGATAATACAGCTCAGAGATGAAGATCGAACGATCCTTTCCGAGAGAAGACCCGCTTACAGGGAGACCTTGGAAAGAGTGAAAAAAGCATACGAAGAGGAAACACCCGTTAAAGCCAGAGTCGTGTCCGAAGTGAAAGGGGGTTACAAGGTCGTACTCGAGGGTGTGATTCCCGCGTTCTTACCAGGTTCCCTTTCTGCATTCAAGAGAAACCAACCCATTCCAAAGGAAGAGTTCGATGTCTTAATCGTAGACTTCACCGAGGAAAAGCGAGGGCAAAACGTGGTGGTCTCCAGAAAAGCGTTGATCGAGAAAGAGATCCTGGCTTTCTTCGCGAGCAAGAAAGTAGGGGACGTGGTGGAAGGTAGGGTGAAGAGGATCCAGGATGCTGGAGTCGTTCTGGAGATCGCCGAATCGATAGAAGGTTTCATTCCGAGGAGTGAGCTGAGCTATGACCCTTCCACGAGACCTGCCGATTTGGTGAAAGTGGGAGATTCGATCTCAGCAAAGATCATCAGGCTTGAACCGGAGAACAACAAGGTTGTCTTGAGCCTGAAACAGCTCCTACCGGACCCCTGGCAGAGGATCGTCGAAAAATACCCCGTCGGAAAAGTGGTGACAGGAGTGGTGAAAACCATCCACCCGTTTGGTTTCTTTGTCACCCTGGAACCTGGCGTTGAAGGATTGGTCCCGTACTCGGAGGTGTTCTGGGGGAACGTTCGTAGGAAGTTGGAAGAAGTGGTCCGACCCGGAGACGTGGTCAAGGTTGAAGTCATAGGAGTGGATCCCGAAAACAAAAAGATCACCTTGAGCTATAGGCGAGCGAAAGGAAATCCGTGGGAAGGAGTGGAAGAGAGGTATCCCGTTGGGAACGTGGTCACGGGAAAGGTGACGAAGATCATAAAGCAGGGGATCTTCGTGGAACTCGAAGAAGGCTTGGAAGGGTTCGTTCCAATCTCGGAGATCTCGTGGAACTACGTTGAGTCACCTGAAGAGTTGTTCAAAGTGGGCGACAAAGTCAGAGCGAAGATAGTGAATTTGGACAAGGAGAACAGAAGACTCACCCTCAGCGTGAAACAAGCATCTGAAAACCCATGGATACGGGTTTTCAACGAGCTGAAAAAAGGTTCGATTGTCACCGGTGTTGTTAGAAAAGTGCTGAACTCTGGTATCGTTGTTAGGGTCGAAGATTACGACGTGGACGGCTTTGTTCCCGTCAGCCACGTCCTGGGTTCCCACAACATCGGGGACAAGGTCCACCTCGTCGTCCTCAGGTTAGACGAGAACGAGAGAACCGGCGGAAGGCTTATTCTCAGTGAAAGAGAGTACGAAGAGAAGAAGAACTTGGAGGAGTACAGGGAGAGCGTTCAAAACGAAAAAACGCAGAGGAGCTTCGAAGACATCTTGAAAAAAGGTGAAAAATGAGTATGGCTCTCGTGTTGATCGTCGGTAAGCCGAACGTTGGAAAATCGACGCTTTTCAACAAGCTTATCAAGAAACGCAAATCCATCGTCGACGATGAAGAAGGGGTCACCAGGGACCCCGTTCAGGACGTTGTAGAGTGGTACGGAAAAAAGTTCAAACTCGTCGATACTTGCGGCGTTTTCGACAAACCAGAAGACGTCATCTCCCAGAAGATGAAAGAAGTCACCCTTAACATGGTCAAGGAAGCTGATCTTGTGCTGTTCGTTGTCGACGGCCGTGAGGGTATCACGGCCGAAGACTTGAACCTCGCGGATTTTCTCAGAAAATCACAGGTTGATGTGCTCCTTGTGGCAAACAAGGCTGAAAACATGAAGAAGTTTGAAAGAGAGATCAAATCAGAGCTCTACTCGCTCGGTTTTGGGGAGCCGATACCCGTTTCCGCTGAACACAACATCAACTTGGACGTCCTCTTGGAAAACATCGTGAAACGCCTGGAAGGGAAGGGATTGCAGCTAGACGAAAGAACAGAGTTCAAAGATGCGGTGAAAGTGGCCATCGTCGGAAGGCCGAACGTTGGGAAATCTTCTCTTTTCAACGCGATCTTGAACAAGGAACGGGCGCTCGTGACGCCCATACCTGGGACCACCCGCGATCCCGTGGACGAGGAGGTGATGATAGACGAAAAGAGGTACCTCTTCGTGGATACGGCGGGGTTGAGGAAGAGATCGAGGGTGGAACCGGGAACAGTGGAACGCTACAGCACCTATCGGACGGTCGAAAGTATAGAGAGAGCCGACGTGGTAGTCCTGGTTTTGGACGCCACCGAGGGGATCACCCGCCAAGACCAAAAGATAGCCGGGCTCATCGAGAGAAGGGGAAAAGGCATCGTTGTGGTGTTCAACAAGTGGGACTTGGTGGAACATCGGGAAAAAAGGATCGACGAGTACACCACCCTCTTCAGGGAAAGATTGTACTTCGTGGACTTCAGCCCCCTCGTCTTCACCTCCGCCAGCAAGGGGTGGGGTATCGGACAAGTCTTGGAGGCGATAGATCGGGCGTACGCGTCGCTCACAACAAAGGTACCTTCAAGCGCTCTCAATTCCGCCCTCCAAAAGGTTTTAGCGTTCACAAACCTTCCCAAGGGATTGAAGATCTACTTCGGGTTTCAAGTGGACGTGAAACCGCCCGTCTTTTTGTTCTTTGTGAACAAGATCGAGAAGGTGAAAGAACCTCAGAAGGTTTTCCTGAGAAGGCTCATTCGAGAGTACGTCCACCCGTTTGAGGGGAGCCCTATCTTTTTGAAATTCAAAGAGAGTAGGTGATGGTATGGAGTGGGTACTCGTTTCCATCCTCTCCTACCTGTTTGGATCGGTCCCATTCAGTTACATCATCCCAAAATGGTGGAAAAGTGTCGACGTGAGAAAGATGGGAAGTGGAAACGTTGGCGCCACGAACGTGATCAGGAACGTCGGAACGGGTGTGGGGGCTCTGTGTTTGTTCTTGGATGCTATGAAGGGTTTCCTGCCCGTCTTCATCACCAGGTCCCTCTTCAGCGAGCCGAAACTCGTCGCTTTGGCGGCGATAACCGCTGTGCTCGGTCACGATTTTCCCGTTTTCCTCAGGTTCAAAGGTGGAAAAGGGGTCTCGTCGAGTTTCGGGGTCGTGATCGCACTCTCTTGGCTTTTGGGACTCATCTTCGCTGCCGTTTGGACCGTGTTGGTGTTCGTGACGAAGTACGCCTCCGTTGGTTCGCTCACAGCGCTGTACTTGAGTGCTGTTTTGGGTTTTCTCATCCTCGGATACGACGCCGGCATGCTCGTACTGATCCTGGCGGTTCTCTCCACGCTAAGGCATTCCGAGAACATCCAAAGGTTGGCTCGCGGTGAGGAGAAGAAGGTGGAACTCTTCAAGAGGTGGAGGAAGTGAGGCGCAAACTTTTTGCTTTCTTCCTCCTACTTCCGGCAATGATTTTCACGCAAAGCGTACGGGAAGAATTCTCCGAAGTCCTAACGCTTTGGACGAGAGGAAACATTCCGAAAGCCTTGGAGAAAATCGAGCAGATCTTCTACAAACCAATTCCCGCCGAGAATTTGCCGGAATTCTGGTACATGAGGGCAAAGCTCTTGATAGAAGCCGGTAAAGTCCGCGAGGCCCACGAATCTTTGAAGAACATCTTACTCGTGTTTCCCAACCAACCTGAAATCACCAGCTTACTCGAGAACGTTCGGTTCATCCTGGAGGAAGGAAGTGCCAAATCTTCCTCCTTCTCTTTCGAGCGGATTTACACCATATCTGGTTTTCAAAACGGAATCGAATACTTCTTCTCTCCCACGAGTGCCAGCGTGTTGGGGAAGCACATCTACGTGGTCGATTCGAAGAACAGAAGGATTGTGAGAACCGATGGTAGGACTTTTCAGGTAGAGGTGCTTCAGTATCAGCCCAAACAGGTCTTCGTGTTGAGGGAAGGGGAAAGGTACGTGGTAACCAACGATGGATGGGTTCTCAAAAACGACGAAAAATTGGAGAAGTTTCGCAACCCTATCGGATGTGGTTTTGACGAGAAAGGTAACTTCGTCCTCTTCGACCTTGACAGGGTCGTCGTTCTCGGTCCAGAAAGACGGGAATACGCGGTGGCGGGACATCCGTTGGTAGTCGATGGAGAGATCTTCAGGGAAAATGTCTTTCTACTTGACTTGTGGGGTAACTCTCTGATCTCCGTTGATCTTCGAACCGGTAAAACTTCGAGGATCCCACTACCCCTCCCTACCAGGTCCTTCGAAATCTTCTACGACGGAAGGTTTATCCTTTTGACGCACTTGGGAGAGCTGTGCGTGTTTGATGGAAAGATGTTGACGACTTTGGCAAAAGTACCCCATTACTACGACGTGGAGTACGATTACCCGTACCTCATCGGTTTCGATTGGTTAACAAACACCATCGAGATCAATTTTCTGAAGTCCGAAGAACCCATCTTCGTTCACATAGACCAGTTCAAGATCTCGAGGGACAGGATCTACCTGTATGCGAGAGTTGAGAACGCCTTTGGGAAGGATGTGAACCTCGTTCATCTGTTCTCGGAAGTTCTGGAGGCGAGGGGAAAAATCCCGTTCGACGTGGATCTCGAAACCAGGGAGTACACCTTCTACATAAGCGACGAGAAGTTCTTGACCAAGAAACTGTTCGAGGTGAACGACAGAAAAGGATACCACGTGATGGTGCCACCGGAAACCCCTCACTCCCTGGAAGCTCTCCTGATGCTGAGGTTCAAGAACGTGAAGCTGTGGACGACACTCGAAGCATCAGAGAAACTCAAAGATATCTGTTACAGATCCGGTGGTGGCGTGGGGGAGCCTTACCCCCTCGAGCACAACGTGTGGATCTTTTCTTTCCCCCACTTGAAGCCCGTCGGAGACGAGATCATACCGGTTTCAGTGGTGTACAAGCTTTCCAAACAAACTTTCTCCGACACAGTCTATATAACGAAGAAGGTGATAGAACTTGGACTCTCGGGAGGTTTTTGAAGAGGCTTACAGGGAAATGACGAGTGGAAACCTGGATAGAGCGCTCGACCTCTTCTCCAAGCTCCTGAGAGAGGAGCCATCTCCCGAGGCATGGGTGAACGTTGGGAACATATTCCGCAGGATGGGGTTCATGGGAAAGGCAGTGGAGAGTTACAAAGAAGCCTTGAAGCTGAGACCCGATATGCCCGAGGCGTTCTTCAACCTAGGATGCGCCTTGTATCAGATGGGAAAGTATTTTGAAGCCTTGATGATGATAGAAAAAGCGGAAAAGTTTGGACTGATGGACGAGAAAGTGAAGATCTTGAGAGCTCTGTGTAGGTTGAAGTTACACGAACCGGATGCCCTGGACGACCTCAACGAGGACCAGAAGAGATTGGTGAAAGAACTGATGAGAGATGGTTGAAATTCTCTTGGTACCGAGTGAAAGAGAAGCGGAGGAATACCAGTCTCTCGGTTACGTGCACTACCCCCCGAGGGACGTCCTGCCCCTCGAGGAGATACCCGTTTCCCCTCCCGTCAAGAAGAAAAGGGTGGAAATTTTGTGGAGAGTCCTCAACGGAGAAAACGTGAAGATCGTTACAACCCTGAAAGCACTCTTGGAAAGAATCATGGATCCTCAAAAGTTCAAAGATCTCGCCCTTCACCTGAAACCGGGAGACGTTCTCAAAGAACCGGAGGCGCTCCTGTCTTCCCTTGGTTATGAAAGGACTTACATGATCCAGCTGGTGGGAGAGTTCTCCGTGAGAGGTTCTATCGTGGATGTGTTCACTCCAGGTTATCCGAAACCCGCCAGGTTGGAACTCTTCGACGACAAGGTTGAAGAGATCAGGCTCTTCGACGTGTCGACGCAGAGGTCCGTGGAACAACTGAACGAGCTCTTCGTCCTCCCGTTCGAGGACATCTCGGGAGACGCAACCTTGTGGGATTACTCCAACAACTCTCTCCTCTTCGTGGTGAAAAAGGATGCGGTGATTGAAGAGTACCTGAGATATCGTAGGGAAATGAAGAATCTCGTCGGAGAGAGATACAAACAAGCTTTCAAGGAAGAACTATTGGAGGAGATTCTGAAAGAAGCCAAGGAACTGAAAATGGACACCGGTAAAGGTCGTTTTGTACGCGTGGAAAGGGAAGAAGAGACACTCCCTCTGTCATTGTACGATTTGGACGAGATCAAAGAAGGGGATTTGGTTGTACACAAAGATCACGGAATAGCGGTTTTCGAGGGTGTGGTTAGGTTGAAGAACGTTCTAGGGGAGAAAGATTACCTCAAACTCAAGTACGAAGATGCCGTGTTGTACGTTCCGGTGGAGAGGATCGAAAAAGTCCACAAGTACGTGGGAGATCCCTCGCAGGTGAACGTGGACAGGCTGAACAGCACCAGGTGGAAGCAAACGGTTCAGAGGGTGCGGGAAGATGTCGAAAAACGCGTTAGAGAGATCGTGGAGCTCTACATGAAGAGGCAAACGATACGTGGGTTGTCCTTAACCGGTGACCCAGAACTGGAAGAAAAGTTCGCCCAAACTTTTCCTTACATAGAGACATCCGATCAGCTCAAAAGCATAGAGGAGGTCCTGGAAGATCTGGCTTCAGAAAAACCTATGGATCGTCTGCTGTGTGGCGACTCCGGCTTTGGAAAGACTGAGGTGGCTTTACGCGCCATTTTCAGAACGGTGGTGTCTGGGAAACAGGTGGCCGTGCTCGTTCCCACCACCGTCTTGGCCAGGCAACATTACGAGAATTTCAAGGAGAGACTCGAACCTTTTGGGGTGAAAGTTGAACTTTTGGATGGCTCCCGAACAACTGCCGAAAAGCAAATAGTTCTCGAAAAGCTGAAAAACGGGGAAGTGGACGTGGTGGTGGGCACACACGCTCTTCTGAGCGATAGGGTGTCTTTCTTCGACTTGGGACTTATCGTCATCGACGAAGAGCAAAAATTCGGTGTGGAACAGAAAGAGAAGTTGAAAAAGTTGAGACTGTCTGTGAACGTCCTCTCGATGAGCGCAACGCCTATTCCGAGAACGCTCTACATGGCGTTGTCTGGGATGAGGGACATGTCCGTCATAAACGTTCCTCCACCCGGAAGAAAACCTGTCTTGGTCTACGTCATGGAGTACAACGAAGATGTTTTGAAGGCTGCTGTGCTGCGCGAAGTGAACAGAGGAGGTCAAGTGATCTACGTACACAACAGGGTGGAAGAGTTCCCGGAAGTCTACGAGCGCCTGAAAAAGCTCTTTCCAGGTCTCACCGTCTCATACGCCCACGGCAAGATGCCAAAAAGACAGCTCGAGAAGGTCATGAGAGATTTCTACGAAGGTAGACTCGATTTGTTGCTGTGCACCACAATCGTGGAGAACGGAATAGACGTTCCCAACGCGAACACGTTGATCGTCGATGACGCACACAGGTACGGCCTTGGACAACTCTACCAGCTCAGAGGACGAGTGGGAAGAAGCGACAGAAGGGCTTTCGCGTACTTCTTCTATCCTAAAGGGACGCCAAAGAGCGCCCTGGAGAGGTTGAAGGTCATACGAGCGCACACGGAACCTGGAAGCGGTTTGCGGATAGCCTTGAAAGACATGGAATTGAGGGGTATTGGAGACATCCTGGGGATAGAACAACACGGTAACGTTGTATCGATAGGTTTGAAGCTCTACAACGAAATCTTAAGGGAAACCTTGCACAAATTGAGGGGGACAAGGTTGAAAGAAGAAACGACTGCGGACGTGGAAATGGAAAACGCACCGGGAAGGTTCTTCATACCGGAAGAGTACGTCCAAAACCCCGTCGAGAGGTTACATCTCTACAGGAGGATGGCATCCGCCGAGAACGAAGAAGCGCTCGAAGAACTCGAAGAAGAGTTGAAAGATAGGTTCGGTCCCATCCCAGAGGAAGTCGCACTGCTTTTGAAGTACTTCAGGATCCGAATCAGGGCGAACTCCCTTGGAATCAAAAAGATCAGGTTCGATCACCATTTGGTGGAACTCTACGTCGACGAAAGATCTCCTTTCGTGAACCATCCACGCTATAACTCTCGCAGCGGATCCATCGTGCTCCATCCAAAGGGCGATCTCGTGGAATTTTTGATGAACTTTTTGAAAGAGAAGGGCCGAGGGAGGTCTCCCTCAGCCTAAATGTTCGTCTTCGTCCATGAGGGAGAGGAGGGATTTCAGGTACTTGCTCCTCGACGGGTGTCTCAGCTTTCTCAAGGCCTTAACCTCGATCTGCCTGATCCGCTCGCGAGTCACGTTGAAGTACTGCCCCACCTCTTCGAGCGTCTTGGGTTTCCCATCCAACAATCCGTACCTCATGCGGAGCACCATGGCTTCCCTGGGACTGAGGGTCTTCAGAACTTTTTCCAGTTCTTCTCTCATCAGCATTCTCATGGCTTCCTTCTTTGGGGAAGGTATGCTTTCGTCGGCGACGAAATCTTCTATGGAGGAGTCTTCGTCTTCACCTATTGGAGACTCGAGGGATATCGTTTCTTTGGAAGCCTCTAGGATCTCCTTCACCTTTTCTGGTGGTTTGCCGAGCATCTTGGCGAGTTCTTCGATAGAAGGTTCCTCTCCATACTTTTGGTAGTATTCCCTTCTCAACTTGTTCACCTTGTTGATGGTCTCCACCATGTGGACCGGTATCCTGATGGTTCTAGCCTGATCGGCGATGGCCCTCGTGATGGCTTGTCTTATCCACCAAGTCGCGTAGGTGCTGAACTTGTAACCTTTCCTCCAATCGAATTTCTCAACGGCTTTGAGAAGTCCGATGTTCCCTTCCTGTATGAGATCCAGGAAAGAAAGGCCACGTCCCATGTACCTCTTGGCTATGCTAACCACCAGTCTCAAGTTCGATACGATGAGTTTTTCACGTGCTTTCTTGTCCCCCATCTGAGCTCTCCTGGCGAGTTCTCTCTCTTGTCTTGGCGTGAGAAGGGGTATTTTCCCGATCTCCCTCAAGTACATCTTTATCGGATCTCTCACATTGCTCGCATCGTGGACTTCTGGTGATTCCCTTTCCAACAACTCTTTCACTTCGTCTTCGAGGTTCACGCCCTCTTCTTCTTCCTCTCCCACCTCCTCTTCTAGGATCTTTATCCCGTTCTTTTCGAGCTCCTCGTAGATCTTCTCTATGAGGTTCGTGTCGAAGTCTTCATAATCTGGGGGGAACGCTTTGTCTATATCTTCGTAAGTGATGTATCCTTTCTTCTTTCCAAGTTGTATGAGCTTTTTTATGCGCTTCTCTATCTGAGAGGAAACACTCTCCATCTTCTTCTCTCCCTCGATCTCCTTCTCAACCTCTTGCTGTTGTTCATGAACGCTCAGTTCCTGGACCTTTTTTTCCTCTTCTTTTGTGTTTTTCGCTTTTCTTGGCATGTGATTCACCTCCCTCTGACCTTTCTCAGGAGATCCATCCGTACTTGCATGAGGACCTTCTTTTCCTCCTCAGTGGCACTTTCCATCATCTTCTCTATCTCCTTTATACGTTTTTCGGTACGTAACATGTCCAACCGATGTAGCACGTCGTTAAAAAACTTTTCCACGTCTTTTGGGGGAGGGATCCGCTCAAGGACGGAAAAGATCCAATCTCTCAGATTTTTGGGCGCCTCCACCATCACCTCATCGACGGTCTTGTCTTTCGAGACGAAATCGAAGAAGTTCCTCGCTTCTCCATCTAGAACGCTCAGGTCTAGCGATAGGATTCTCTCCCTGAAGTGTTCGTAGTTGATGAAGAGAAACGCGAGAGCTTCCCCCACATCGAAGATTTTCTTGGCTTCCCTTTTGACGAGCACTTCTTTTGACTTTTCGGACGAGAAGAAGTTCAAGACATCCGATTCGGTTGTGCTCAAGATTCTTGAGGCTTCCCTCACCATGTTCTCGAAATTCTTGAGGTATCCCTTCTCCCTCATCTTCTGAGCCCACTTCTTTAGGAAGAGCAGGTAATTTCTCACCCCAGATGAAACTTTGAGATCGAAGAGATCCCTGGCTCGATCGACCAAGAAGATTTCGAAAGGTCTGGAGTCTTTGAGTCTACTTTTGAGGGCTTCCCTTCCCTCTTTCTGCAAGAGTTCATCGGGATCTTTGTAAGGGGCCACACTGGCAACCAACACGTTGAACTCGTGCTCGAGGAGATCTTCGAGGGTCTTCAGCGTGGCCCTCACACCGGCGGCGTCGTTGTCGAAGCAGAGGATGACGTTTTTGGAGTAAGCGGACAGCTTCAAAATGGCCTCCCTCGATAGGTTTGTACCAAGAACGGCCACAGACGTGGGGACCCCAGCCCTTCTGAAAGCGATGGCGTCGAAATAACCTTCCGTCAGCACGAAGAACCCAACTTCCTTTGCCCATTTTTTTGCGTCGTAGAACAAGAACATCACTTTCCGTTTTGAAAAGTACTTCGTGTCAGGGGAGTTTAGGTATTTCGGTTCACCTTCGCCCAAGAGTCTCCCACCAAAGGCAACAACGTGGCCGGAATCGTTTTTCACAGGTATGATCAGGCGCCCCTCGAACCTGTCCACGAACTCGTTTCCCTTCTTGACCAAAAGTCCAAATTCCGTCAACTCTTCCTCCGAAAGTCCTATCTTCTCCGCCACTTCCAAAGCTGTTTTCGAACCAAGTGGTGCGTAACCAAAACCGAACTCCTTGATCTCCTCTTCCGTGAAACCACGATCGACTAAGTACCTCTTAGCCTCTTGAAAACGCTCAACGTTTTTCACGTATTCCTTCCAAACCAAGTTGTGGTATTCAACGTACCTTCCGTACTCGGACGGTTTCGAGGACTTGTGGACGGAGAGGTCCACTCCCGCCCTTTTAGCGAGTTTCTCCAAAGCTTCTTGAAAGCTTAGACCTTCCATCTCTTGAACGAACTTTATCACGTCTCCACTTGCCCCGCATCCGAAGCAGTGGTAAATCTTCAAGCCAGGATGAACGTAGAAAGAAGGTGTGGTCTCGGCGTGAAAAGGGCAGAGGGCTCTGTAGTAGGACCCCACCTTCGCTAGGTTCACGTATTCCGAAACCACTTCCACTATATCCACACGGTTCTTTATTTCGTCGATCACTTCGCGGGGAATCATCTGGCAAAACCACCCGGACAGGAAAAAATGGTCCGGCAGAACCGGACCACGCTCTCTCTGGGGGTAACTTTCATCTCTTGGAGTACTGAGGAGCTCTTCTTGCTTTTCTCAAACCGTACTTCTTCCTCTCGACCATTCTGGGGTCC
Organism: Thermotogota bacterium; assembly: GCA_030550515.1. Lineage (GTDB taxonomy): Bacteria > Thermotogota > Thermotogae > Thermotogales > Thermotogaceae > JAUQPE01. The sequence goes on from JAUQPE010000029.1 coordinate 120,151, forward strand.
CTGGTGAGCATCTTGTGTTTTTTCAAGACCGACCTGAGAGTTCCGTCGAAGTGCACCAGAGCCCGCGCGATGCCTAGCCTTACGGCTCCCGCCTGTCCCGATAGTCCCCCTCCGTTCACCCTGATGAGCAAATCGAATTTCCCCAGCGTGTTCGTGACGACGAGGGGTTCTATTGCGTGTTTGGCCCACGCAACGTTCTTGAAGTATTCGTTGATGTCTTTGTACTCCTTGCCGTTTATCTTGACCTTCCCCGTGCCGGGCCTCAAATAAACCCTGGCGACTGCCGTTTTTCGACGACCGGTCCCGTGGTACCCTATGATCTCCGCCATCCTCCTTACCTCCTCGCTCACAGACTGATCGGCTCAGGTTTCTGAGCTTCGTGAGGATGCGTCGGCGAAGCGTAAACTTTGAGCCTCTTCAACATCTTTCTTCCCAAGGCGGTCTTCGGGAGCATCCTTCTCACGGCGAGCCACACCAACCTTTCCGGGTGCTTCTGGAGCATCTGCTCGGCCGTCATGGATTTGAGACCACCTGGATAACCGCTGTGCCAGTAGTAAACTTTCTGTTTCCACTTTTTACCCGTTAAAACCACCTTGTCTGCGTTCACAACGACCACGTAATCCCCCATGTCTACGTGCGGGGTGTAATTGGGTTTATGCTTGCCCATGAGGATCTTCGCTATCTGGGAAGCGAGCCTTCCAAGCACCTTTCCCGAAGCGTCAACGACGTACCACTTTCTCTGAACAGCTTCTTTCTTCACCATCGTGGTCTTCTGGATAGGGAAATATCTAGCCATTTCTTTGCCTCCTTTCCACCACTTCGAGTTTCAAAAGGAACGAGACTCTCTTGTACACCAAAAAAGTAACAAAAGAATCCACCCCGAACTTTATCAAGTTGAAAGCCACAATGAACGCAAAGAGATTCAAGAACAGTTCAAAAGGTGCTTTGAAGTACAAGGGCACGATGAACGCGTTCAAACCGAGCGCGAAAGCGGTGGTGAAAAGGGTCGCCAAGATCATTCCCTTGACGGCGCTAACCTTCGTTCTCTTCTGGGAGTACACGAGCCCAGCTATTCCCACGAACATCATACCAACAGCGGCGTTCACCGCAATCCCAACAGGATCACCAGATTTCAGGAGGAAAAAGAGTATGTCCTTGACCAGAACCACCAACATGCCCGTCCCTGGTCCGAAAAGAAAGCTCAAAATCAAGGCAGGGATCTCGCTTGGATCGTACTTTAGAAAACTCGCTTGCGGAAATATGGGAAACTCAAGGAACATCAAAATCGTTGCAAGCGCTGAAAATATCCCGATGAAAGCGACCTTCTTCGTTCTGGTCAAGAAGCATCACCCACCTCGTACACGCTCACGTACTTTTTGTTGTTTCTCACCTCGAATTTCACCTTCCCGTCCTTGAGCGCGAAGAGCGTGAAATCTCTACCCATGCCGACGTTCTTTCCAGGGTAAAACTGTGTTCCCCTCTGCCTCACCAAAATGTTACCCGCCCTAACCAGTTCTCCATCTCCCACCTTCACACCGAGATACTTCGGCAGACTGTCCCTTCCGTTTCTCGCAACGCCTCCACTCTTTTTATGGGCCATCGCACTTCACCTCCACCTTCAGGGAATCAGGAAAGAGTCTTTCCAGTTCTTTCAAAGATCTAACCAAGGCGGAGATTACTTTCGCCGAACACTCATCTCTCTTCTGCGGAAACCAAACCCTCAGATATCCTTTCTCTTTCTCGACGCTCACGCCGTACTCTGCTTTCAAGAAATTTGTGACATGTTGCGTAAGCACGCTTACTGCCACGCAAATGTGATCTTTCTTCTTTGGAGAGTGCCCTCTCACCTCGAAGTACTCTCCAGTCAGCAAGAACTCGATCATAGCTCGATCTTTTCGATCATGATGGCGGTGTACCACTGCCTGTGGTTCTTCTCCACTTTACTGCTACCCTTTCTCGGCCTGTACTTGACCGTCTTCACTTTTCTTGCTTTCGCATGCTCGATCACCTTTCCGATAACCCTTGCACCCTCCACATAAGGCCTGCCAACCAACACACTTTCGTCTTTCCTGATCAACACGACTTTGTCGAAGACGATCGTCTCTCCCGGCTGGCTTTCCTTTTGCTTTTCCGTGTAGAGGACCTTTCCCTCTTCCACTTTGTACTGCCTACCCGCAGTTTCCACGATGGCGTACATGCTTCAACCCTCCTTGGAACAAGATGTACACAGTCGCTGGGGTACGTACCCCAAATGGGGTTTTCGGAACGCACCCCACGCAATAGGAACATTTTACTACTCCATCATTTCACTTTCTTTAAGTTACTGTTTATTCTCCTCCCTCTTTGGGTATTAAACAAAGGAACTCGACCTCTTCTTCTACGTCGTTTCGGAAGCCGTGTACTTCATTCGGTTGGACGAACAGGAAATCTCCCTCTTCCAAAACGACCTCACCGCTTTCCCCGATAACCGTCAATTTCCCTTTCAAAACGAAGATCTCGTGCTCCCAAGGGTGTGTGTGCTTTTCTATGATGCCGTTGGGTTTTATCGTGAATAACCTCATGACGAAATTTGGTGCCACGTTGAGACCTATGAGTACCCTTTTCAGAACCCCTTTCACTTTATCTGTCTCCACGATCCTGGGATTCACCTCGTAGGCTTTCCCTGAGATCATCTCTCCTTCTCCCCTCTCGCTTGGAGTTCACGTACTCGATCACCACTCTTCGGTAAGGTTCCACACCAACGGAGTAGCTGATGACACCTTTGTACCTTTTGACCATTTCGTGCACCAGTCTCCTCTCGAAAGCGAACATGGGATCCAGGACCACCTTGGTCTTTTCCTTCAACGCTTTCGCAACGGCCTCTTGAACGATCTTCTCTATGAACTTCCTTCTCCTCTTCCTGTACTCACCCATGTCCAATACCACGTTCAGCTTCGTGTCGCTCAAGCGGTTCACGAAAATCATGGCTATGTGTTGAATCGCCCCTAAGGTTTTCCCATGCTTTCCTATGAGCCTTCCCACGCGATCACTGTCGATATCCACGAAGAAAGCCTTTCCAGACGACTTCACAGTCACTCGCACATCCGCATCCACGATTTTAAGGATATCCTCCAGGAATTCCCTCAATCTCCTCTCGAAATAGGTCTTCTTCAACGTGATTTCTACAACAGCATCTTTCGCTAGAAAACCGAATATACCAGGAAAACCTCTTTCGATAACGTTGTACTCGAACTCCTCTTCCCTCAAGTCGTATTTCTCCTTCACTCTCTCCAGGATATCCTCCACGGAACTACCTTTTTCGATCAGTTTTTTCATCGGTTCACCTCCCGTTCCTCAGTCTCTTCGAGGCAGCCCCAAAAGTTCCCTGGTTGTGATACCCTTGATCTTGTACCTCTTGTAAACGTAATAAGTTACCAAGAGTTGTATCAAGGTGTTGACGGTGTAGTAGAGGAACAGACCGCTCGGAAGACTCACGAACAAGAGTGGGAAGATCACGGACATGACGATACCTTGCCAGGCGGTTCTCGTGTCTTGACTCGTCAAAAGTGTGGTGTAGTAACTTGCCAGTATCGTGATCAAGATGAACAACCAGTTGTGTCTAAACCCTCCAGCCGACAGGTCACGCCAGATCAGAAAGCTCCCCCCATAGGCGAACTCTTCCACAAAGTACCTGATGACCGACCACAGAAGGAAAAAGATGGGGATTTGGATGAGGATCATCAGACAACCACTCGCAGGATTTATACCAGATTCCTTGTAGAGCTTCAAAAGGGCTTCCTGTTGTTTGGTGGGATCCTTGTACTTTTTCTTTATCGCCTCTATCTCCGGCTGTATCTTTCTCATCTTGATCATCGACTTTGTCTGCGCGTGGTACATGGGATAGAGAACCAACCTGACGATCACGGTGAACAGGATGATCGCCCATCCGAAACTTCCCGTGATCCCTTTCAGCCACCAGAAGAACCACACCAAGGGGTAAAAGACAGGATCGTACCACCTGTTAAACCCTGGGATGCTCCCAAGTGTCTTGACGAGCGAGTCGTAATCTTGAGGGAAAGCCTTCTTCAGGAGGACCTTCTTGGCTGGACCAAGGTAAACGTTCACCCTCCAATTCCCCAGAACGTCGACGACGTCGTCCACTACCAAACCTTTCCCGTGCTGAACGACCACCAACCCTCGCGTTTTTGGGTTGAACGAGACAAAGTAATTTTCGACAAACCTATCGGTCGTAACGTCAAAAGATATGCGTGGCAACGTGATCTTTAAGGGAACAGAAGTCTCCACGGATACCGTGAAAGTGTAGTTCTCATCGTTTTTGATGATGAAGGTCTTCTTGGCGATCCCGTAGTTGTAGATCAGCCAAACCTCTTCCAAGAAACCATCCTTCGTCCTCCCTGCCCCACTTACCAGCGGTTCCTCCACGACTTCCAAAGTACCTTTGTCCCAGAGCAGATCGAAACCATCCCCCGCATGAGTGAAAACGTGCTTTCTACCGTCGACAAGCGAGTAGAAGTCCTTCAAAACGCCGTGTTTCAAATCGAAATGATACTCCTCGAAGCGCGTCAGTACGACGATCCCATCGCTCGTTTTTGTGACCCTTATGGGTTCCACGCAGAAGGCAAAGATGGTCATCGTTATCGCAAGGACGAAAGCTATCCTTTTCAAAATCACCGCCTCCTCAACTTAAAGGTGAAGGAAAATTCCTCGGGAACCGGGTCGTAACCTCCTCGCGAAAGCGGGTGACACCTGAGAAGGCGCCTGAGGCCCAAAAGCGTTCCTTTCATCAGGCCATGCTTCTCCAGGGCTTCTATGAAATAACTTGAACACGTAGGAATAAACCTACACGTGGGAGGTTTAAGGGGAGAGATGTACTTTTGATAAAACCTCACGAGAGAAATTATCAACCCTTTCATGCCTCGACCCTTTCCAACAACTCCTCGATGAGCCTTTTCACGAACCAGTAATCCATCCGATCGAAACTTTCAGATAGCCTCTTTCTCGGAAGAATCACGTAATCGTAGCCTTCTTTAAACTTCGCTTTGTTCCTCCTGAAAATCTCTCTTACCCATCTCTTCAGCTTGTTCCTTGTCCACGCTTTTCCGAACTTCCTTTTCACCACAATCCCCAACCTAGGGTAACCAAGACCGTTCTCCGTGTAAAATAACACAAAAAAATCGTTTTGAACCACTTTACCATTTTCGAAGACATTCTCGAAGTCTCTTTTGAGCCTCAGGCGCTCTCTCTTGGGAAACCTCTCGCTCATCACACCGTCAGTCTCCAGCGACCTTTCTTCCTCCTGTTCCTGAGGACCCTTCTGCCTCCGGGTGTACTCTTTCTGGCCAAAAAGCCGTGGGTCTTCTTTCTCTTCCTCCTCGAAGGTTGGTAGGTCCTCTTCATCAGCCACTCCTCCCTTTCTCAGTTTTTCTCGACAGAGAATATTGTACCACAGTTCCTCGCCATACCAACCGATATCTCACCGGCGAGCAGGAGGTTCTCTTTCAAAAGCGCCACGTTCGCTGCGAGCGTCTTCCCCCTCGATCTTTCAGAGAGTTCCTTCAAAAGGTAGGGTGTCAACTCCTTTCCCCTGACCCCTTCGATCTTCACTTCCGAAAGGTATCTTTCCACTTCTTCCAGAGGTACTTCGAACTCTGCGGGCACAGGATTCAAAACCAGAAGTGTCTTTTCGAGCTCAAGTTCTTTCATCGTCGCCGCGATCCTCAACACTTCCTCAACCGAGTTCACCCTGGGAACCCTTATCCCACTTCTCCTGGAGTAAAACACCGGGAATTCGTCGGTTCCGTATCCTACCACCGGAACCTGCAAGGTCTCGAGGAGTTCGTTTGTGGCCTCGACATCCAAGATCGATTTCATCCCGGAACAGACAAGTACCGCTCTTCCGTTCGCCAGTTCAATTAGGTCCTGGGAGATGTCACGTCCCCCAGGATGAACACCGCCTATACCGCCGGTGACCACCACCTCGATCCCAACTTTCCTGCAGATGAAAAGAGTAGCGCTCACCGTGGTAGCACCATGGCACTCCTTCACCACAACGATCGGGATTTCCCTGGTTCCAACTTTCTCGGCACCTTCTTTTATCATTCTTAACAGTTCTTCCTTTCGTATTCCGACGACGATCTCCCCATCCAAAATGCCGACGATAGCCAGGTGAAATCCCTTCCCTTTGGACACCTCCATCAGTTCGTCGAACAACCCCTCCGAGACTTCCCGGGGGAGTCCTTGGACGAACACGGATGTCTCCATTCCCACCACGGGTTCCCGCGTTTCGATGGCCTTTCTCACGTGCTCAGCGATTCTCAAACCCACCATCAGTACTCGATACCCCTCCTGGCGGTGACACCTCTTTGGAAGTAGTGTTTTACCTCTCTCATCTCTGTCACCAGATCGGCCCTTTCTATCAGCCAATCTGGGGCGTACCTTCCGGTGATCACGAGTTCCACGTGTTCCGGTTTTGAATCCAAGAGATCTTCGACTTCTTCTCTTGACAAAAGACCCAAGTGTATCGCCACGTTGAACTCGTCGAGTACCACGAGGTCGTACTTCCCCGAGCTCAACCTCTCTTTCGCATCCCGAAGACCTTCTCGTGCCAACCTCCTGTGTTCGGGATCCGTGGGGTCTCTCACAAATTTCCCGTTACCATAGAGCACGATCTCTATCGGAAGGAACTCCCGTATCTTCACCTCAGAGCTCTCCATCCCTTTGAGAAACTGTCCCACGAAAACCTTCAGGCCGGCACAAGCAGCCCGCACTGCCAGACCTATAGCAGCCGTCGTCTTACCCTTACCATCTCCCGTGTAGACTTGGATGTAACCTTTCATCTTGTTACCACCCAGCTAATATGCTAGCATAAACGGGAGGGGTGAAAACATGTTGATAAGAACCGTTGAACTCGTGAAAGTGACCACGCAACCAGGTGATTACCCTCCTCCCTTAAAAGGGGAAGTGGCGTTCGCCGGTAGGTCCAACGTGGGAAAATCTTCCCTTCTGAATCGACTCTTCAACAGAAAAATAGCTTACGTGAGCAAAAACCCAGGGAAGACCAGGTCCATAAACTTTTACCTTGTGAACTCGGAGTTCTACTTCGTGGACCTACCAGGTTACGGTTACGCCAAGGTTTCGAAGGCGGAAAGAATTCACTGGAAGAAGCTTGTTGAAGACTATTTCGAGAACAGGTGGTCCTTACAGATGGTCTTCTTACTCGTGGACGGAAGGATACCACCTCAAGAGAACGACTTGATGATGGTAGAGTGGCTGAAAGAGCTGCGGATTCCTTTCACCATACTTCTTACGAAGATGGACAAGGTGAAACCTTCGGACAGGAAGAAGGTGTTGGACGAACGTAAAAGGGTGTTCGAAGAGTACGGGGAGTACACGATCATACCCACCTCAGCCATCACAGGTGAAGGAATTGACAAAGTCTTGGATTTGATTTTCACACTTTTCAGGTGATAAAATCAGCGGTAAGGGGGCAAGGGGTGAACTCTATCAAAGCGAAGACTCGCTAAATGTTGTGGTGAGCGGAGATTTGGCAGCGAGCGGAGCCTTGAGATTCAGCAATGAAAAGGGGGGGAAATTATGAAAAAGATCCTCAGAATGATCCTTGTGCTTGGAAGCCTCTTCGGAGCTTTGATAGCAATGGTAGGAAGCAACAAAGTTTGGTAACCTTATCAACGAATCGTCCACCCTTGCCCCCTACCCCTTACAGAAGGAGAGAATGTTATGGTTGTAAAACATAAAGAAGAGAAAGCGTTCTTTGTTTACTCCTCAATTCTTCTTTCAGTCTTTTTGTTTCTCATGATTAAGGATATGAGAGCCATTCTCACTCTAAATCTAAATCTTTTCCTCACACTTTTCTTAATAGATCTTTTGTTTGAATGGATTGAAATTCCCGCATATAAATTCAACAGAGGTTATGTGGCCACATCCGCAGGTTTCATTGTCAACACCCTCATAGCTGCCATTCTGAATCCAGTTGAAGCTTCCTTGATAAACGCCTCCGTAGCGATAATACCGAAACTCACAAAAGCCTTTTTTGGGGAGAGAAGTCCGTTCAGTCGGTACGTCTTCAATTTCGCTCAGATAGGTTTAAGTTCGTACCTTACAAGTTTTCTGTTTCACTCTCTAGAAAATGAAAACTATTTGTTGAACATTTTTGTGATCCTCCTCTGTGGTCTTGTTTTTTTCATTCTGAACAACTTCTTCATGATAATTGCAATATACATTTTATCCGGAACAGATGTTCAAGAATTAATTTCCAAAGTCATCTCCGGTCCCGTCCTTGGTTCTGCTCTTCTGATTCCTGTCATTGCGGTAATCTACATCCTCTACGTTTACATGGGGTTCATAGCTATCCCGGTGTCCTTGGCGGTTGTCTTTTCAATCCAAGTCGGAAACTTTTACAGGTACAAGTACTACGAAGCGAAACTCGAACACTTGAAGCTTCTGGTGAAGAGCCTAGAAGAAAAGGACGAGTACACGAGGGGACACAGTGAGAGGGTAGCTGAGCTGGCGAAAAAGATCGCCAAAAGGTTGAAACTCTCCCCTAGATTGGTGGACAGAATATACAACGCCGCCCTCCTTCACGACGTTGGGAAGATAGGTATACCAGACCACATCTTGAAGAAACCTTCTAGCCTCTCAAAAGAAGAGATATCGATCGTCAAGACGCACCCCGAAAAAGGTGAAGAGATTCTGAAAGAGGTTGACATATTCAGAAACCGTGAAAGCAGATGGGTGAGACACCATCACGAGAGGTGGGATGGGAAAGGTTACCCCGACGGTTTGAAGGGGGAAGAGATCCCTCTTCCGTCTCGGATAATAGCCGTTGCGGACGTTTACGAAGCTTTGAGGAGCAACAGACCTTACCGGAAAGCCCTCTCACACGACGAAGCCAAAAGGATCCTGATGAACGAAATGAAAGGGACAGTTTTGGATCCCAGATTGGTGGATATCCTCTTAGAAATCGTTGAAGAAGAGATGAGACCGGAGGAAGTGAGAGTGTGATCGTTGAGGTCTTTTTGATAGGTCTCTTCCTTTCCTTGCTTCTCAGAAACCTCTGGAACGTGCTCAAATATGAGTACAAGATGCTTTACCTTTTCCCAATACCATTTCTCCTACAAGTTCTGCCCTGGGAGAGGATCCTTGTGCCCTTGTCTTTTTTTCTGTTGTTCTTCATCTGCTACGCGAACAGGAAATTGCCGGGTTTCAAGTTGATGGCGATAGGTGCGGTGATGAACGGTTTCGCGATGTCCGTGAATGGTGGAAAAATGCCGGTTTGGCAACCCGTGCTCGAGGCTTTGAGAATGGATCTCGATTTCAAACACACGGTTTTCCAGGAGTTCTCTTGGAGAACCTTCTTGGCTGACTACATCCCCGTCTCCTTCCCATGGGGTAGGAGGTTCATCATCAGCATAGGTGACGTACTCATCTTCATCGGTATCATCCTGTTTTTCGTTCTAAAACCTCGACACCAAAGCCAACGGTTTCAGGTCCGACGTGAGTCGTGATCACCTTTCCCATGGGCGATATTATCTCGTCCACGATCTCGTACCTCTGTCTTGCGGCGTTCAAGAGGTCCACCACACCGGTTTCACAGTCGGCGTGCACACCGATGACTCTTATCTTGGAACCAGCAGGCGTGTCTTCGGCGAGCTTCTCGAGTAACGCCTCTATGGCGTTCTTGTCCCCGCGGACTTTCCTGTAGGGAATGAGTTTCCCATCCTCGATGTCCAGACACACCCTCACTTTCAACAGGGTCCCCAAGAAACCCTGTACTTTGGTAACCCTTCCTCCCTTGACAAGGTAATTGAAGTCAGAAACGTAGAATATAGCCTTGAAATCACCCTTCTTCAGTCTTTCTTCTATCACTTTCAAAACTTCTTCAGGACTCTTTCCCTCGTTCAACAGCTCTCGCGCCACACGAGCGGGGAGCGGGACCGCCCCAGATGCGAGCTTGGTATCGAGAACGTGGACAGGTATCTTGACTTCTTTGGAGGCTTGAACGGCAGAGTTGTAAGTTCCCGAAAGTTCAGAGGATATGGTGAAGACCATCACCGCATCGTACCCTTCCTCTTCGTATCTGGTGTAGTACTTCTTGAAATCCTCCACGCTCGGCTGGGAAGTTTTCGGAATCGTAGGCGTTTTCCTGATTCTTTCGTAGAAATCTTTTATCGCATTCTCGTCCCTGACGTCTGGTTCCATTCGTCCGTCTTCCCAAACAACGTACAACGGTATGCTGTCTATATCGTATTTCTCAAACCACGAGAAAGGAAGATCCGCCGTGCTGTCCACCAAGATCTTGACTTTCACCCTCATCCCCCCATTCTCTCTCTGATTATTGAGGCTGCCCCAAGGATACCCGCATCCTCTACGAGAGGGCTGGGAAGGATTTGATAGGTTCCAAGGAAAGAAGGCATCAAGTAGTCTGGTACTCTCTCTCGAAGCGGTTCGAGGAGAACATCACCAGCCCTCGAGATACCACCGCCGATGATGACCACCTCTGGGTTGAATATGTGAATGTATCCAGCTATAGCCCTCGCAAGTGCGTCGACTATTCTATCTCGCAGCATCAGAGCGAACCTGTCACCCATTCTTGCCGCGTCGAAGAGATGCTTTGCATCGGCTTTCTCTGGGGTTTCGGCTAGCTTGTACACGAGTGATCCGCCGTACTTCTTGTAACTTTCCTTCAAAAATCTCCTGATCGCGGTAGCGGAAGCGATGGCTTCCAAACACCCCCGCGTCCCGCAGTTACACATCGGCCCATTCGGTTCAACCACCACGTGTCCGAGTTCCGCGCCGATGCCATCCTTACCCGTCAAAAGTTTACCATGCGTGATCACCCCTCCCCCTATGCCCGTTCCAAGCGTCAACGCAACTATGTGCTCGTAACCCCTACCTGCTCCGAACCACTTTTCACCCAAGACAAAAGCGTTGGCGTCGTTCTCCACGAAAACCTTCTTTCCCGTTCTCTTACCGATCTCCTCAGCAAGACTTACATCTTTCCAATCAGGAAAATTGGGTGAAAACCTCACCACACCTCTTTCTCTATCGATGGAACCCGGAGACCCTATTCCCACGAAGGGCGCATTTTCCCTCTCAGATACCTCCAGGATGGCTTCAGAAAGCCTCTCCAGAACGTCCTCTTTTCCGTTCTCAACGTGAGTTTTTTGAGTGATCTTTTTCAAGATCTTTCCTTCCTCTGAAACGAGGCCAACCGAGAAGGTCGTCCCTCCGAGGTCTACCCCTATGAGTTTCAAAGCGCACACCTCCTGCGACTACTCTTGTGATTAGTCGATCAATAACGTGCCTTTTCCTTGTCTATGAGGTTCAAAAACTCTTCGTTAGAGGATGTCTCAGCCAACTTTCTGAGGATGAGGGTCAACCCCTCTTCCTCGTTCATGGCAGCGAGCATCCTTCTCAAAACCCAAACTTTCTTCATGGTGTCTTCTGGCAACAGCAGCTCTTCTTTTCTCGTGCCGGAAAGAAGCAAGTTTATGGCCGGGAAGATCCTCTTGTTTGCGAGTTGTCTCGAAAGAACGAGTTCCATGTTACCGGTTCCTTTGAATTCCTCGAAGATCACCTCATCCATTTTCGAACCGGTTTCGACGAGGGCGGTCGCTATTATGGTCAGACTTCCACCTTCCCTGGTGTTGCGAGCAGCTCCGAAGAACCTCTTTGGCTTGTAGAGAGCAGCGGGATCCACTCCTCCCGTGAGCAGTTTTCCACTTGGTGGTACCACGATGTTGTAAACCCTGGCGAGCCTCGTCAAACTGTCCAGAAGGATCACCACATCGTAGTTGAACTCCACAAGTCTCTTCGCCATCTCCAAGGTGAGCTCTGCCACTCTCACCTGCTTGTCGGGCGGCATATCGAAAGGAGCTGCGATCACGATCGCGTTGGTGGATTCCTTTATATCCGTGACCTCCTCGGGTCTTTCATCTATGAGGAGGATAATCCTTATCGTGTCTGGATGGTTTTCGGCGATGCCGTTGGCTATTTCTTTCAAGATGGTTGTCTTCCCAGCTTTTGGAGGGGCAACGATCATGCCCCTTTGACCTTTCCCAATGGGTGCGAAGAGATCTATGAGTCTTGTGGAATATATGTCTGGCCTTGTTTCTAGGATGAACCTCTCCCTTGGATAGTCTGGCGTTAGGTTGTCGAAGTTTACCCTTTCGCTTGCCACTTCGACTGGTCTGTAGTTTATAGCTTCTATCTTTATCATAGCAAAGTACTTTTCGCCCTCTTTCGGTTTTCTGATCACACCGGAGATGATGTCTCCCGTGTTCAGGTTGAATTTTCTGATCTGCGAAGGAGAGATGTAGATGTCGTCGTTACTCGGTAGAAGGTTGTCTTCTATTCTGCGAAGGAAACCAAAACCTTCTGGGTGTATTTCCAGAACACCTTCTCCAAAGAAGTAGCCGGAAGATTCCGTTTGGGCTTTCAGTATAGCAAATATGAGATCCCTCTTCCTCATCGAAGTGTAACGAGGAATCCCGAGCGCTTTCGCTATGTCGTAAAGCTGCTTTATGCTCATGGACTCAAGCTGGGATATGTTCACGGGTTCTTTTATTTCTTCCTTCATCTCGTTCATCTCGTTGTCTGTCAACGTTTCACCCCCTGACGAAAGGAAGAGAGAAAAGAACAAACGGAGGGGAAAGGAGGGGAGGCATCAGCCTTGTTCTCCCGATGCCTCCACGAGTTGGACCAGCGACATCTCCGCTGCATCGCCTCTCCTGTAACCGAGCCTCAAAACCCTCACGAAACCGCTCTTCCTTCCAACGTACCTCTTCGCAATTTCATCGACTAACTTGTTCGTGAGCCTCCTGTCGCCCAGTACCGCATTTATCTGTCTTCTCAGATGAACGCTTTTGGCTCTATCGTCGGTTGTCACAGCTTCAACGGCTTTGGCCATGAGTTTGTCCATGAAGATCTTCACTGCTTTTGCCTTGGCCGTCGTGGTTACCACAGCTCCGTGTTCCACAATTTCTCGAGAGAGGTTCCTGAGTAGACTTTTCCTGTGACTACCGTATCTCCCGAGTCTGTGCCTCTTCACACGGTGCCTCACCGCTCATTCCCCCTTCCTGAACTCAAGCCCGAATTTCTCTCTCAACTTTTCTTTCACTTCCTCTAAGGACTTCTGACCAAAATTCTTTATTTTGAGTAACTCTTCTTCGGTCTTTTTGAGGAGATCTCCTATTGTCTCTATCTTGGCTCTCTTCAAGCAGTTCAGAGAACGAACGGAAAGTTCCAACTCTTCAATTTTTCTACCGTACACATCGGAGTTGTCCGCTCGAACCTCTTGCTTTTGTTCTTCTGTTTCGACGTAGGCTTCTTCTTCCTCTTCTTCCGGAGGGGTGATGATTACTTCCTCGGAAATCTTGAACTCGGGCAAGCCCTCCATGACTATCTTGAAGTGGTTGATCAGGATCTCCGTGGCCTTCCTGAGTGCTTCTTCGGGTTTTATGGATTTCTTCGTCCATATTTCGAGTATGAGCTTGTCGTAGTCGGTTCTCTTCCCAACCCTCACGTTTTCGGTGAGGAAGTTCACCTTTACAACGGGACTGAAGACTCCGTCTATTGGGATCCACCCGATCTCGGGTCTTTCTTCCCTTTCGGCAACTGGCACAAAACCCCTTCCAACCTCTGCGTAGATCTCAAAGTGAAGGTCAGCTTTCGAATTCAGAGTAGCGATGTGAAGGCTTGGATTAGCCACCTCGATACCCGCAGGGGTCTTTATGTCACCAGCCACCAACTCTCCCGGCCCTCTCTTTTCGACTTCCATCTTCACCCTTTCCCTCACCGGAACGCTGACCCTGAACTGAACCTTTTTCAAGTTGAGTATGATGTCCAAGATGTCTTCTTTTACACCCTCTATCGTGTCGTACTCGTGGTATTTCTCCGGCTTGATGAACCTGATCCCCACGATGGCCAGGGACGGGATGGAGGAAAGCAGCACCCTTCGAAGGGCGTTGCCTATCGTGATGGCGTAACCCCTTTCGAGGGGAGCGAGGGAAAATTTGGCGTAGTAGTAATCTTTTTCTTCCGCCTCTTCTTCCAGTTTCAATCTCTTGGGCATCACAAATCCCACCATTTTGATCACCTCGAGTAGAACTCGATAACGACTTGCAGATCAACCGGCAGATCGGTGACTTCTTCGAGTTTTGGATACCTCAAGAAGACACCTTTGAAACCATCACGATCCACTTCAAGCCATGGTGCCACATTTCTCTCCTTGTTGAACTCCAAGGCCTTCTTTATCACTTCCAAGTCCCTGCTGTTCTCCCTCACTTCCACCACATCGCCTGGTCTCAGAAGGTAACTGGGTATGTCGACCTTTTTGCCGTTTACCAGGAAATGGCCATGGTTCACAAGCTGTCTAGCTTGCCTTCTGTTTATAGCGAACCCCATTCTGTAGACGACGTTATCCAACCTTGCTTCGAGAAGCTGTATGAGGTTTTCTCTCGTATCGCCAGCCTTCTTCATCGCTTTTTCCACGTACCTTTCAAACTGTCTCTCGAGTATACCGTATATCCTCTTGACAGTTTGTTTGGCGCGAAGCTGTATTCCGTACTGAGTCAGCTTCCTTCTTGCTTGTCCGTGCTGACCGGGTGCGTAAGGTCTTCTTTCGAAAGCGCACTTGTCCGTGTAGCACCTTTCGCCTTTCAGGTACAACTTCATCCCTTCTCTTCGGCACAATCTACACAAAGGTCCCGTGTACCTCGCCATTTCAGTCCCTCCTTACACTCTTCTTCTCTTCTTCGGTCTGCAACCGTTGAACGGAATGGGTGTGACGTCCTTGATTTGGTTGATCTCCAAACCCGCTCCCTGAAGCGTCCTGATCGCCGGCTCTCGCCCAGGGCCAGGTCCTTTCACCAAAACATCAACTCTTTTTATCCCCATCTTCAGGGCTTCTTTCGCCACCTTGTCAGCTGCGAGTTGGGCTGCGTAAGGAGTCCCTTTCCTTGTACCTTCGAAACCAACGGTTCCCCCGCTCGCCCAAGCGAGGGTGTTGCCGTCTCTGTCGGTGAGGGTGATTATCGTGTTGTTGAAAGAAGACTTTATGTGCACGATCCCATAATCACCCACAACTCTCTTTTTCTTTTTCGTTTCACCCTTCTTTCTTGCCATTTTCTTCCCTCCTTCACGAAGAGGACTTCTTCTTGGTCTTTATCCTGCTGGGGCGTGGGCCTTTCCTCGTTCGCGCGTTCGAACGGGTCCTCTGACCTCTGACCGGTAGGCCGAGTTTGTGCCTGATCCCTCTGTAACAACCTATCTCTATGAGCCTCCTGATGTTTCTCTCCACTTCACTTCTGAGTTCCCCTTCCACTTTGAAGTGATCTTGGATGTATTTAGTTATCTTGCTGATTTCCTCGTCGGTGAGTTCTCCTACTCTCTTTTCAGGGTCTACACCGGTGTTGCGGAGGATTTCGAAAGACCTACTCCTTCCTATGCCGTAGATATAGGTCAACGCAACCCAAACTTTTTTGTTGCTCGGCAACTCGACTCCAACGATACGGGCCATTCATTTCCCTCCTTTAACCTTGCTTCTGATTGTGTTTGGGGTTCGCTTCACAAATCACGTAAACTCTCTTCTTCCTCCTCACAACTTTGCAGTATTCGCACCTCTTCTTCACGGAAGCTCTCACCTTCACGGTGATCACTCCTTTCCTTTTTCGGGTTTCATCCTGTAAATTATTCGTCCCCTCGTGAGATCGTAAACGGAGAGCTCCACAACTACCCTATCTCCAGGAACCAAACGGATGAAGTTCTTTCTCATTTTCCCAGAAACGTGAGCGAGGACTTTATGACCATTGTCTAATTCTACTCTAAACATAGCGTTAGGTAAAGCCTCCACGATGGTCCCTTCCATCCTGATCACGTCTTCCTTCCCCATTTCATCCCTCCTTGGTCAATATCTCCACACCATCTTCGGTTATCAACAACGTATGTTCGAAGTGCGCGCATCTTGAACCATCGATCGTCACAGCCGTCCAACCATCGTTCAACACCTTCGTTTCCCATCTTCCCTCGCTGACCATGGGTTCCACGGCTATCGTCATCCCCGGTTTTAAGATCGTACCCGTCTTCGGTAACCCGTAGTTCGGAATTTGGGGTTCTTCGTGAAGCTCCACACCTATCCCGTGACCAACGTAATCCCTTATGACGTTGAAACCGTTGTTTTCCACAAAAGTCTGTATGAAATGGGAAAGGTCTCCTACTCTGATGCCAGGTTTGATAAACTTTATAGCCTCTTCGAGTGCGGTTTTCGTTACCTCCACGAGTTTCCTTCCTTTTTCGTCCGTTTCTCCAACGATGAAGGTAACAGCCGCATCACAATAGAGCCCGTCGTACACGGCACCGGTGTCGACAGACACGATATCTCCCTCTTTGAAGATCTTATCCTTTCGTGGAAGTCCATGGACGACTTCTTCGTTCACGGACACACAAGTTGCGTACTTATAACCGTTGTAACCCTTGAAAGCAGCCTTGACTTTGTAGAATCTGAAGACTTCAAGCACGACTTTTTCAACTTCCCAAGCACTCACACCTGCTCTTATGACCTTCTGAACTTCTTTGAGGGCAGCCGCTACAGCCCTCCCAGCTACGCGCATTTTTTCGATATCTTCTTTACTCTTCACACGTATCATTCTTTCCCCGCCTGACGATTTCGAGGACTTTCGATACCACGTTTTCAATACCTATCGTGCCATCCACCACATGGAGAACGTTGTTTTTCGAGTAATAGTCTATCACTGGTTTGGTCTTCTCAAGGTACACCCTGTACCTGTGCCTCACCGTCTCTTCCTTGTCGTCGTCTCTCTGTATCAACTTCACACCGCAATCGTCGCACAACTCATCCCTTTGAGGGGGGAGAGACACGAGGTTGTATATCCTCCCACATTTCGGACAGACCCTCCTGGAAGTGAGACGCTGCACCACAACATCTTCGGGAACATCAAATAAAATGGCAGCCGTGAGCCTCTTTCCAACCGTGGAGAGGTATTCGTCTAGGAAGATCGCTTGGTTGACCGTTCGTGGGTAACCGTCAAGTATGAAACCGTTCTCGCAATCTTTTTCGGACAACCTGCGCTTCACCACTTCGTTCACGAGTTCGTCCGGGACGAGTTCTCCTCTCTCCATGATCTCCCTTATTCTCTTGCTGAGCTCGTCTTCCTTCTTCGCAATGTCTCTGAATATGTCCCCAGTTGATACGTGAGGTATGTGCAAAATTTCGTGTACCCTCTGTGCGTACGTTCCTTTCCCCGCTCCTGGAGGTCCCAGGAAGATAAGGTACGCCATCACCTTCTCCCCCTTATTCTCCCTTTCTTGAGGAAACCTTCGTAGTGTCTCATCACCATGTGTGTCTCCATCTGCTGGACAACGTCCAAGGCCACGCCGACGGCTATCAAAGCTGATGTCCCACCGATCCATATGTTGACCCGTATGGCACCTTGCACAAGATAAGGTAGTAGCGCTATCACAACCAGGAAGACCGCTCCTATGAAGGTTACCCTATTCAAAACCCTATGAAGGTGTTGTTCTGTCGGTTTACCCGGCCTGAGCCCTGGTATGTAACCTCCGTACTTCTGTATGTTCTCTGAGATCTCTTTTGGGTCGAATATGACGACGCTGTAGAAGTACGTGAAGAAGAAGACCAAAAGTCCATAAAGGGTAAGGTACAGGAAGTTCCCCGCCCTGAAGAGATTGTGCAAAAACTCGTTTCTGGTCATAAAAGCGATCGCCGATGGTATCGAAACGATCGCGCTTGCAAAAATTATTGGTATCACACCGCCTTGATTGACTTTGACCGGAAGGTACGTGCTGGCCCCACCGTAAACTTTCCCACCAGTTATTCTCCTCGCGTACTGTATGTTGACTCTTCTTTCAGCTTGTTGGACGAGTATAACCCCCAGTATCGTGATCAAGGAAACAATCCCCAGGAAGACCCACTCCAAGAAGTTGAGACCTCCAAGATACGCTTGCCTCACGTAAGAAGGATATCTCGCCACTATACCCGCGAAGATCAAAAGGGATATACCGTTTCCTATTCCTCTTTCGGTGATCTTCTCACCTAGCCAAAGGAGGAACATGCTTCCTGCCAGCATGGAGACCGTTGAGAGCAGCACGAACTGAAGGATGTTTATGTAAGGAGATACCATGTCTGGATAAGATCTGGCGAGAGAAAAAGAAACAAAAAATGCTTGAAACGCACTGATCACTATCGTCAACCTTCTAGTGTAAGTCGCAAACTTCTTTCTCCCTTCTTCCCCTTCTCTGATGGACTCCCTCAGAGAAGGTATGACGGAGGCAAGTAACTGTAGGATGATGGAAGCTGTGATGTAGGGTGTGACGCTCAGCGTGAATACGGAGAACTCACTGAGAGCTCCCCCCGTAAAGACGTCGTAGAAACTTAGAATACCGGCGACGCCCGCCGTTCCTGCAATGTTCTTGAAGATCTCGGCCCACGCCTGAAGGTTCAGCCCTGGAACCGGTATGTAGATCCCCGCTCGAAAGACGAGCAAGGCCAGAAAGGTGAAAAGAATTCTTTCCCTCAACTCTGGGATCTTGAGAGCGTTCTTGAAAGCCTGCCACATATCAGATCACCTCAATCTTGCCACCGGCACCCTCGATCTTTTCCCTCGCCGTCTTGCTGAACGCATGTGCCCTCACCGTCAAAGGCTTTGTGAGGTCACCATCTCCGAGGATCTTAACACCATCTTTGAGATCCCTTATTATCCCTCTTTCAAGAAGTTTTTGTGGGGTGACTTCCTCGTTAGCTTCGAACTTTTCGTTCAAGACGCCAACGTTCACAACGGCGTAGATTTTCTTTTCTAGACTCTTGAAGCCTCTCTTTGGGAGCCTCCTGTGTAAGGGAGTTTGCCCTCCTTCAAACCACGGGTGTACTTCTCCCCTAGATTTCTGTCCCATGTTTCCCCTTCCCGACATTTTTCCACAACCAGAACCAGGTCCTCTTCCAACCCTTTTCCTTTTCTTCATGGCACCGGGTGTTGGCCTGAGATCTTCCAATCTCATCCTTCATCGCCTCCTTCGATCTCCTCGACCTCGATCAGGTGTCTCACCTTTCGAATCATACCCCTGATTTGGGGACAATCTTCTTTAACTACGACATGGTTAAGCCTTCTGAGTCCTAATCTCTTCACCGTGTCTTTCTGATCCTCAGGATAACCTATAGGGCTCTTCACAAGTTTTATTCTCAACTTCTTCGCCATCTTTAACCCTCCTTCTTGACTCCCTTGAACACTTCGGCGACACTTATATCTCTGAGCCACGCAACCTTTCTAGGATCCATGAGCTGTTTCAACCCGTTGATGGTGGCGAGGGCCAGGTTGAGGGGGTTGGTGGAACCGAGGGACTTGGTGAGGACGTTCTGGATGCCGGCAAGTTCCACAATGGCCCTCACAGTCCCACCAGCGATTATTCCAGTTCCAGGTGCGGCAGGTCTGAGAAGCACTTTCGAAGCGTCCTGCTTTCCGATCACTTCGTGCGGTATGGTGCCGTTCACCACGGGGACTGTTATTATGTTCTTCTTGGCATCAGCTATGGCTTTTCTTATCGCGTCTGGTACCTCGCGGGCCTTACCAACGCCCAACCCAACTTTCCCGTTTCTGTTCCCGACAACCGCTATCACTCTGAAGCTCAAATTTTTTCCACCCTTTGTGACTTTTGCGGTTCTCCTTATCTCTATTATCTTTTCTTCGAACTCTTCGTATTGGACCTCTTTAGCTATTTCCTGAACCTCCACAGTGCCCACCCTCCTTGCTTTCCTCAGAATTCGAGTCCCGCTTCTCTCGCACCTTCTGCGAGTGCTTTCACCCTACCGTGGTATTTGTAACCCCCACGGTCGAACACGACTTTCTTGATCCCCTTTTCCAAAGCCCTTTTACCTATGAGCCGCCCAACCTCTCTTGCTGCTTCCACATTCCACGTTTTTTGGAGTTTTCCCCTGAGTTCCGGATCCAGTGTAGAAGCGGCAACCAGCGTGTGACCAATGGTATCGTCTATGACCTGAGCATATATGTGTTTGTTACTCCTGAAGACGCAAAGTCTGGGTCTTTCGGGTGTTCCAAACACTTTTTTTCTGATCCTCTTGTGTCTTCTGAGTCTTTTGACGTTTTTATCCTCTTTCTTTATCATAAATTACTACCTCCTTTATGCTTTCTTACCCTCCTTCTGTCTGACGACCTCTCCAACGTACCTGATACCCTTTCCGGTGTAAACATTTGGTGGCCTAATAGCCCTGATTTCCGCTGCTACTTGCCCTACTCTCTGCTTGTCAATCCCAGAAATGACGATCCTGTTTGGTGCGGGTACCTCAATCTTCACGTCTTTGGGGATTGGGTAAATGACCGGATGTGCAAAACCAAGTTGCATCACGAGGTTATTACCCTGGAGTTGTGCCCTGTATCCTATACCGACGATTTCCAACTCCTTCTTGTAACCTTCGGTGACCCCGATGATCATGTTTCTTATGAGGGACCAATAGGTACCCGCGAACATCTTCAGTTTTCTCTCGTCGGCCTTCCTCTTCTTCGCTTCTTCGTTCGGACGGATCCAGATCTTCCCATCCACCACTTCGATGTTGACGTAAGGGAGGAACTCTTGCTGCAGTTCTCCCTTTGGACCTTTCACTTTTATCACGCCGTTCGAGACCTCAGCGGTGACACCTTTTGGCAAGTCTATGGGCTTCTTCGCCAGTCGCGACATTCACCACACCTCCTCACCACACGTAAGCGATGACTTCCCCTCCCACTCCCAACTCTCTCGCTTCTTTGTCCGTCAAAACCCCTTTCGAAGTTGTGAGTATAGCGATTCCGAGTCCATTCTTCACCTTGGGAATGTGGTCTTTGTCCACGTAAACTCTCCTTCCCGTGTGAGAAACCCTCACTATACCGTGAATGACCCTTTCCCTGTTTCGCCTGCTGCCTTTGTACTTGAGGTAAACCCTCAAGATCCCCTGTTTCCCATCTTCGATGTACTTGTAGTCAGCTATGAAACCCTCTCTCTTGAGGATTTCACAGATAGCTCTCTTCAGTTTGGAAGCGGGTATATCAGTGTACTCTTTGAAGACCATGTTCGCGTTCCTGATCCGGGTCAACATGTCAGCGATCGGATCGCTCCACACGACTTTCTCCCTCCCTTACCAGCTCGCCTTCTTGACGCCGGGGAGCTTTCCTTCCAACGCCATCTTTCTGAAGCAGACTCTGCAGAGACCGAATTCTCTGTAGACTGACCTAGGCCTTCCGCAGATCCTGCACCTGTTGTACTCTCTGACTTTGAACTTTTTTGGTTTTTTCCACCTTTCAATCATCGATTTCTTGGCCATTCACGCCACCTCCATCATTCTCTTTTGAAAGGCATCCCAAACAGTTCCAACAGCCTCTTGGCTTCCTGATCGGTTTTGGCGGTAGTCACAATGGTGATGTCCATTCCTTGTATTCGCTTGATTTCATCGGGACTTATCTCGGGAAAGACCAACTGTTCAGACAAACCGAAAGAGTAATTTCCTCTTCCATCGAAAGAGTTGGGATCCAATCCCCTAAAGTCCCTCACTTTTGGCAAGACGATGTTTATCAACTTGTACAGGAAGTTATACATCCTAGCGCCTCTCAAGGTGACTTTGATACCTATCGGCATCCCTCGCCTGATCTTGAAGTTGGAGACGCTCTTTTTAGCTTTGGTTATGATCGGTTTTTGCCCCGTGATTTTTGCGAGTTCCTGTGCGTGTTTCTCGATGATCTCGGAGTTCCTCGCACCTTCTCCGACACCCATGTTTATCACGATCTTCTCGATCTTCGGAACTTGGTGAATGTTCTTGTAGTTGAACTCCTTCATCAGTATCGGAACGATCTCGTTCTTGTACTTGTCTTTCAGGGGGACGTAACCGTATCCCATAACGATTCCTCCCTCAATCCTTGTCAAGGATCTCACCACACTTTTTGCAGTATCGTACTTTCTTTCCGTCTTCTACGAACTTGTATCCAACGCGCGTTCTCTTGTCGCAAGAGGGGCAAACAACCATAACTTTGCACGCGTAAATTGGGGCTTCCCTTTCTATGATTCCTCCTTCCCTCAACTGCGGTACAGGTCTTTGGTGCCTCTTCACGATGTTAACTCCCTCGACTATCACCTTGTTCTCCCTTGGAATCACTCTCAAGACTTTTCCCCTCTTGCCTCTGTCTTTACCGGATATAACTTCAACAAGGTCTCCCTTCTTTATCTTCATCTCGTCTCACCTCACAACACTTCGGGTGCCAGAGAAACGATCTTCATGAATCCCTTCTCTCTGAGCTCTCTGGCAACGGGCCCAAAGATCCTGGTCCCCCTTGGTTCGTTGAACTTGTCTATCAAAACGGCGGCGTTGTCGTCGAACCTTATGTAAGTTCCGTCTTTCCTCCTGATCTCTTTTTTCGTTCGAACGATGACGGCTCGAACTATCTCTCCCTTTTTCACATCGGAGTTTGGGACTGCTTCCCTGACAGAACAGACAACGATGTCGCCTACCGTTCCGTACTTTTTGTGCTGCCCGCCTAGTATCCTTATGACCCTCAGTTTCTTCGCGCCGGAGTTGTCCGCAACGTCGAGGTAGGTTTCTGGCTGTATCATACTTCAACCCCTCCTTCTGACACTCCTCCTTCGATAGGTTCTTCCTTGATGACTTTTTCCGGTATACCGCGCTGCACTATACGCACAACCCTCCACCTCTTCAACTTGCTGAGGGGTCTTGTTTCTTCTATTTCGACGACATCTCCCACTTTACACTCGTTCTTTTCGTCGTGAGCGTAGCACTTCTTCGTCCTCTTGACGTGCTTCTTGTAGAGAGGATGCTCGACCATTTTTTCAACAGCTACAACAACAGTTTTATCCATCTTATCACTAACCACGACTCCTATCAGTCTCTTTCTGGACATGTTATTACCTCCTTATACCGAGCTCGCGTTCTCTGAGGATGGTTTTTATCCTGGCTATGTCTCTTTTCGTAAGTTTGATGAGTGATGTGTTCTTGAGTTGTCCCATCGCGAGCTGAAACCTGAGTTCCATCAATTGTTTCTTCTTCTCTTCTAAAAGCCTCTTCAATTCTTCGTCAGTGTAATTTCTGAGTTCAGAAGCCTTCATACCGCTTCACCCCCAAGGTGATGACGGGGAACGATCTTGGTGGCGATGGGGAGCTTGCTCGCCGCGTACCTCAGTGCTTCGTGCGCGACTTCTTCATCGACTCCTGCCACTTCGAAGAGAATCTTTCCGGGTTTGACGACCGCAACCCATCCTTCTACGTTTCCTTTACCTTTACCCATCCTCGACTCGGCGGGTTTCTTGGTGTAAGGTTTGTCCGGGAAGACCCTTATCCAGATCTTTCCGCTTTTCTTCATCACCCTCATCATCGCGATCCTGCAAGCTTCGATCTGCTGAGCCGTTATCCACGCCGGCTCAAGTGCCTTCAATCCCCATTCACCGAAATGAACGAGTGTGCCGCCTTTTGCTTTTCCTTTCATCCTTCCCCTTTGCTGTTTCCTGTATTTGACTCTCTTCGGCATCAACATCTCGGGAAACCTCCTTTAAATCTCAGCATCACCCTTGTATATCCAAACCTTCACACCGATGCTTCCATACTTGGTCCACGCCACAGCTGTACCGTAATCTATTATTGCCTTCAACTTTTGAAGAGGAAGCCTACCTCTCAGGTACCACTCTTTCCTGGCGATCTCCGCTCCACCGAGCCTTCCAGCAACCATGACTTTTATACCCTGAGCACCCTTTTTCATAGCGTTGATTATGGCTCTCTTCATTGCCACCTTGTAAGATGCCCTCTTCTCTATCCTGGAGACGATGAACTCTGCCACAAGCTGTGCATCGAGTTCGGGTGTTTTTATTTCTTCGATGTTCACCACGAACCTTCTCTTGAACTTCTCTTCCAGTTCCTGCCTCAACTTGGTTATCTCCTCACCCTTCCTTCCTATGATCACACCAGGTCGAGCGGTTTTGATAGTCACGTTCACTCGTTCAGCGTCAGGCCTTTCTATGTATATCTCGCTTATTCCCGCAGGATAATACTTCTTCTTTATGATCTTTCTGATCTCCTCGTCCTCCAAGAGCCACTCTTTGTAGTTCTTCTCGTTGAACCATCTCGCCTGCCAATCCGCTGTGAGCCCCAGCCTGAAACCTCTCGGATGAACTTTCTGCCCCACTTTATCACCTCACCTTTCCGTAAGCTTCTTCTCCAATTCTTCCAGAGCCTTTTTGTACTCCTCTTCTTTGGTTCTATCTCTGACGACCACCGTGATGTGAGACATCCTCTTTTGGATGATGTCTGCCCTTCCCCTTCCTCTGGGCCAGACCCTCTTCAACCTGGGACCGTCGTCAACGTAGCATTCTGAAACGTAAAGGTTGTCAACGTTCAACCCCAGGTTGTTCTCTGCGTTCGCCACGGCGGATTTCAACACTTTGTAAACGATCCTTGCGGCCTTTTTTGGAGAGAACTCGAGGATTTGGAAGGCTTCTGCCACGCTCTTTCCCCTGATCGCGTTTATCACCGATCTAGCTTTCCTGGGAGATATTCGGACGAAGCGCGCCACAGCCCTCGCTTCTATTTTTGGAAGCGAAGCCAAAAGCTCCTTTCTTTTTTTATGAAAAACGGACCGTTTGAGTGATCCCCTGGGTATCTGGATCTTCATTGTTTCCCTCCTCACGTCACTTCTTCACTTCACCTTTTTTGGCCTTTTTGTCCGCGTGTCCTCCGAATCTCCTCGTTGGCGCAAACTCTCCCAGCCTGTGCCCTATCATGTTCTCAGTTATGTAGACAGGGATGTGCTTCATTCCGTTGTACACCGCGATCGTGTGACCAACCATTTCTGGAATTATCATGGACGCCCTACTCCAGGTTTTTATTATTTTCTTTTCGCCCGTCTCGTTCAATTTTCTTATCTTCTCGAGCAATTTTTTGTCGACGAAGGGACCCTTTTTCTTGGAACGACCCATTCATCACTCACCCCCTCACACCTCGTTTCTCCTTCTGACGATGAACCTGTCAGAAGGTCTCTTGCCTCTTCTGGTCTTGTAACCCTTGGTCGGGAGTCCCCATGGACTGGTTGGATGGTGACCCTTTCCTCTTCCCTCACCACCACCGTGTGGGTGATCGCACGGGTTCATTGCAACTCCACGCACATGGGGCCTCCAACCAAGCCATCTGGTCCTTCCCGCCTTACCAGAGACTTCGTTTTTGTGGTCCTCGTTACCAACCACACCGATCGTCGCGTAGCATTTGACGTGGATCTTTCTGAGCTCTCCAGAAGGCATCCTCAAAAGTGCGTATTCTCCCTCTTTTGCCATCACTTGACAGAACGTGCCAGCAGCCCTCGCTATTTGTCCACCTTTACCGGGTGCGAACTCAACGTTGTGAACTAGGGTACCAACCGGTATCCTCTCCAGCGGCAGCGCGTTTCCCGGTTTTATCTCGGCGTCGGGACCACTCATCAAAACGTCTCCTACCTGGACACCTTTGGGCGCGATGATGTACCTCTTCTCACCGTCAGCGTAGAGGAGCAAAGCAATCCTCGCGGATCTGTTCGGATCGTACTCTATCGCGATAACCTTGGCGGGTATTCCTACCTTGTCGTACCTGACGAAATCTATGATCCTGTACCTTCTCTTGTGACCTCCTCCCCTGTGTCTTGCCGTGATCCTTCCGTGGTGGTTCCTTCCACCTGTTTTCTTCAGTGGAGCCAACAACGATTTTTCAGGTTCCGCCTTGGTGATGTCTGAAAAGTCGGGTATGACCATGAAACGTCTGCCTGGAGTGACTGGTTTAAACCTCTTGAGTCCCATACAGCTTCACCCCTCTCAGTGTTCACCTTCCAGTTCTTTGATGGTGTACCCTTCTTTGAGTGTCACGATGGCTTTTTTCCATTCCCTGGTCTTTCCTTCAAACCAACCCCTTCTTTTCGGTTTTGGTTTCATGTTCATGATGTTCACCTTTTCGACTTTCACGTTGAAGAGCTTCTCCACAGCTTCCTTCACCAAATTTTTGTTGGCGAGGGGATTTACTTCGAAGACGTATTTCCTTTGCTCTCTGAGGAACAAAGCCTTCTCAGTGATGATGGGTCTGATCAGTACGTCATGCAGTGAGAGCTTTTCTTGATTCATTTCCTAGCACCTCCTCTATCTTGGAGACCACATCCTTCGTGAGAACGAGGTAATCGTATTTCAACATGTCGAAAACGTTCAAACCATCTATTCTTACGTTTCTTTCACCTTCTTTACCGTTGTTGGGATTGTCCGCTATGATGACCTTGACGTTTGGAAGATTCTTCCCCGAAAGTTTTACGTTCACGTACTCCTCCTTCTTCCAAGGGAGAACGATCAAAACTTTCTGATCGGATAGGTTGAGGTTCTTGAGTATTTCTTTCAAATCTTTCGTCTTCGGTTTGTCCATCCTGAGGTCATCCACAACGATCAGTTTGTTCTCCCTGTACTTCACAGAAAGAGTCGACCTGAGAGCAAGTCTCTTCATCTTTTTGTTCAACCTTTTGCTCCAGTCCCTCGGCTTGGGACCGTGGGCAACACCACCGTGTCTCCATATCGGGGATCTTATGGATCCGTGCCTCGCCCTTCCCGTATGCTTCTGGGGCCACGGTTTCCTACCTCCACCAGAGACCTCTCCTCGCGTCTTGGTGGAAGCGGTTCCCGCTCTCCTGTTGGAGAGCTGCATATCCACGTATCTCCACATCACATCGTAATTCGGGTCGATGTTGAAAACGTAGTCACTCAACTCGAGTACTCCTATCTTTTCACCCTTCACGTTGTAAAGATCCACTTGAGCCATATCCTAATTCCTCCTTCTTTGTCACTTCTTCGGGGCCTTAGCACTCCTTATCAATACCAAACTGCCCCTCGCTCCTGGGACACCACCTTTGATCACTAAGAGGTTGTTTTCTGGGTCCACGTCGACGACTTGAAGGTTTCTAACGGTTACCCTCTCGTTACCATACCTTCCGGGCATCCTCTTACCTTTCCAAATTCTGGCAGGTTCCGTGTGTTGTCCCAAGGATCCAAGCTCTCTATGGAACTTGGAACCGTGGCTGTCGGGACCTCCACTGAACCCCCACCTCTTCATCGCACCCGCAAAACCTCTTCCTTTCGACCACCCTGTGACATCGACGAGATCACCTTTCTCGAAAATATCAACTTTTATAACCTGCCCCACCTGGTATTCATCGGGATTCTTCACCCTGAACTCTCTCAGGATCCTCATCGGTTCCAACCCGTTCTTTTTGAAGTGACCTTCCATTGGTTTGCTCGTCTTTTTTACCTTTTCGAACCCGAGTTGCACGGCGTTGTATCCGTCCGTCTCCACCGTCTTCCTTTGAACCACAACACAGGGGCCCGCCTTTATGACAGTCACGGGTACCGCTTCGTTGTTGATGAACACCCGAGTCATTCCTATCTTTCTTCCTATGATAATCTTCATTTCGAGACACCTCCGAAGGATTAGAGTTTGATCTCAACGTCGACGCCTGCTGGGAGGTTTATCTTCATCAAGGCATCGATTGTTTTCGGAGAAGGATCGATGATATCTATCAGCCTTTTGTGAACTCTCTTCTCGAAGTGTTCCCTGGAATCCTTGTGTTTCATAGGTGAACGGAGCACGCAATAGAGAGTCCTCTCCGTAGGCAAAGGAATGGGACCGGAGACCCTAGCGTTCGTGGCCTTGGCAACTTCCACGATCTTTCTGGCGGATTCGTCCAGAATCTCATGGTCGTAAGCTTTGAGCTTTATCCTTATCCTCTGACCAGGCATGTTTTACCCTCCCTCTGTTCTTGAAAAGAGGGGGAGAGGATTCCCCCTCATTCTATGATCTCTGTCACAACCCCTGCTCCAACCGTCTTTCCACCCTCTCTGATAGCGAACCTCTGCCCCTTCTCGATGGCGACTGGGTATATGAGTTCTATCTCCATCTCAACATGGTCACCTGGCATGACCATTTCAACACCAGCAGGGAGCCCCACGATAGCACCGGTGACATCAGCAGTTCTTATGTAGAACTGAGGTTTGTAACCTTTTGTGAAAGGTGTGTGCCTTCCTCCTTCTTCTTTTTTGAGCACGTAAACCTGCGCTCTGAACCTCTTGTGGGGCTTTATGGTTCCGGGAGCGGCCAACACCTGCCCTCTCTCCACCTCGTCCTTGTCTATACCTCTCAACAAGCATCCCACGTTGTCTCCGGCGATTCCCTCATCAAGCTCTTTTCTGAACATTTCCACACTTGTCACTACCGTTTTCTTCACTTCGTAGCTGAGACCGATGATTTCCACTTCTTCACCGGATCTTATCCTTCCCCTTTCGATCCTTCCAGTAACAACGGTTCCCCTTCCGGTGATGGAGAAAACGTCCTCAACAGGCATGAGGAACGGTTTGTCAACTTCTCTCTGCGGTTCTGGGAAGTACGTATCCATCGCATCGAGGAGCTCCTGAATGGGTTTGTAGTCCGGATGGTTGGGATCGTTTGGAGCTTCCACAGCCTTGAGTGCAGAACCCCTTATAACTGGTACCTCGTCGCCAGGGTAGCCGTACTGGTTCAACAGGTCTCTGACTTCCATCTCCACGAGATCCACGAGTTCCGGATCGTCCACCATGTCTACCTTGTTGATGAAAACGATCATGTACGGAACCTCGACCTGTCTCGCCAAAAGAACGTGTTCCCTTGTCTGAGGCATTGGTCCATCCGTTGCCGCCACGACGAGTATGGCCCCATCCATCTGGGCGGCTCCGGTGATCATGTTCTTAATGTAGTCAGCGTGCCCAGGGCAATCGATGTGAGCGTAGTGCCTCTTCTCAGTTTGGTACTCGACGTGTGTGATGTTGATGGTGATTCCTCTTGCCTTCTCCTCTGGAGCTTTATCGATCTCTTCATAAGGAACGTACCTCGCGAGCCCCTTCAGAAACAGATATTTGGTTATCGCTGCTGTAAGGGTGGTCTTTCCATGGTCAATGTGGCCTATCGTACCGACGTTGACATGGGGTTTGGTTCTCACAAACTTTTCCTTTGCCATATTCTCCCTCCTCAAACAACCTTAATGATTTTCTCGGCGATTTTATCCGGTACTTCCTGATAATTCGAGAACTGCATCGTGTAACTTGCCCTTCCCTGGCTGAGAGATCTCAACACCGTGGCGTAACCGAAGGTTTCAGAGAGGGGTACCTTGGCTATTATAACTCTCAGATGACCTCTACTTTCAAGTGACTCTATCTTTGCCCTCCTGGCATTCAAATCGGCGATGATGTTCCCCGTGTATTCCTCGGGAGTGGTGATCTCCAACTTCATGATCGGTTCCATGAGAACAGGCTTCGCCTTCCTCACCGCTTCTTTGAATGCCAAAGAAGCCGCGATCTTGAACGCTATTTCGGATGAATCCACTTCGTGGTACGATCCATCCAGGACTATCGCCCTCACCCGCACAACAGGGTAACCAGCCAACGGTCCTGTAGACATCGCTTCTTTTACACCAGCCTCAACGGCGGGCATGTACTCCTTCGGGATGACTCCTCCAACGGTTCGGTCGATGAACTCGAAGTTCTTCCCTTCCTCTTCCGAGATCGGTTCTATCCTCAAGATGACGTGACCGTACTGTCCTCTTCCACCGGTCTGCCTTATGTACTTCCCCTCAGCTTCAGCGGCCACTTTTATCGTTTCTCTGTAGGCAACTTGCGGTTGACCAACCCTGACGTTCACACCGAACTCTCTCTTGAGCCTGTCCACAACTATCTCGAGATGGAGTTCACCCATACCTGAAAGGATCGTCTCACCCGTTTCTTTGTCGACCCTCACCTGAAGCGTTGGGTCTTCCTCCGAGAGAGCAAGTAAAGCTTTGACAAGTTTCTCTTCGTCCGCTTTGGTTACCGGTTCTATTGCCAGAGAGATAACCGGTTCCGGGAAGTCTATCTTTTCGAGTATTATGGGTTCTCGCTCGTCGGTGAGGGTATCTCCCGTCTGGGATACCTTCAGGCCAACACCGGCTGCAATGTCACCAGGCCTCACGTAGTCAACTTCTTCCTTCTTGTCTGCGTGCATGAAAACCAACCTGGAGATCCTTTCCCTCTGTCCTTTTGTGGCGTTGTAAACGTA
Source organism: Thermotogota bacterium (assembly GCA_030550515.1). Classification (GTDB taxonomy): domain Bacteria; phylum Thermotogota; class Thermotogae; order Thermotogales; family Thermotogaceae; genus JAUQPE01. The sequence continues at coordinate 150,302 of JAUQPE010000029.1, forward strand.
ACTTCCTTTTTCCAACCTTCCGGAGTACACCCTGAAGTAGACAAGCTTACCTATGTACGGGTCCACTTGAACTTTGAAGACGAGTGCGGTGAACGGCTCATCTTCTCTTGGTGATCTATGGACTACCTCACCGTCAGACACCCTCCACCCCTTGACAGGAGGAAGATCCAGAGGCGAGGGCAAGTAGTCTATCACGGCGTCGAGCAAAGGCTGTATTCCCTTGTTCGCCTTAGCAGCTCCACAGAGAACTGGAACCGCTCTGTTCTCGAGAGTGGCCCTTCTCAAAACACGCTTTATTTCCTCTTCTGTGATTTCCTCTCCTTCGAGGTACTTCTCCAACAGTTCTTCATCCGATTCCGCTATCTTTTCGAGCATCTCTTCTCTTCTCGCCTCAGCTTCGTCTCTTAGGCTTTCTGGGATATCCACTTCCTCGAAGACTGCTCCATCTTCACTGATCCAATGGATTGCTTTCATCCTTATCAGGTCGATTACCCCTTGGAAATCCTTCTCCGCGCCTATCGGCATTTGTATCGGAATTGGATTGGCTTTGAGCCTCTTCACTAAGGTTTCTACCGCCGCGTAGAAATCCGCTCCCGTCTTGTCCATCTTGTTCATGAAAGCAATCCTTGGGACCCCGTACTTGTCGGCCTGCCTCCACACCGTTTCGGATTGAGGTTCAACGCCGGCAGTGGCATCGAAAATGGCTATGGCACCATCAAGTACCCGAAGTGCCCTTTCCACTTCGGCTGTAAAGTCAACGTGCCCGGGTGTATCAATGATGTTGATACGAAAACCTTTCCACAGGCACGTTGTGGCGGCGGCTTGGATGGTTATCCCTCTTTCCTTTTCTTGTATCATCCAATCTGTGGTCGCCGTACCTTCATCGACGTCTCCCAAGAAATGTTTTCTTCCGGTGTAGTAAAGGATTCTTTCGGTTGTGGTAGTCTTACCCGCATCTATGTGGGCCATGATACCTATGTTTCTGATCTTTTCGAGCGGCACATACAATGCCTCGACGTTCTGGTACACACCTCATCACCACCTGTAGTGAGCGAACGCCCTGTTCGCCTCCGCCATCTTGTGGGTGTCTTCTTTCTTCTTGATAGCCGTTCCCGTGTTGTTGTAAGCAGCCATTATTTCCTCAGCAAGCTTTTCTTTCATCGGTTTTCCTTTTTTCGCTCTCGCCGCTTCGACGATCCACTTGAGGGCGAGGGACGTTCTCCTTGGTTCTTGAACTTCGATCGGAACTTGGTAAGTTGCTCCTCCAACTCTTCTCGGCCTCACTTCGAGAACTGGCTTGACGTTCTCCACGGCTTGTTTGAAGACTTCAAGGGGGTCTTTCTTCATCTTCTGCCTTATGATCTCGAAGGCCCCGTAGACTATCTTCTGAGCTATCGATTTCTTGCCATCCCACATCACCCTGTTTATCAACTTGGCCACAAGCACATCTCCGTAAACGGGATCTGGTGCTATCTCTCTCCTTTCAGCCCTGCGCCTGCGCACCTAACTTCACCTCACTGTTTCGGCTTTTTCGCACCGTACTTACTCCTCGATTGTCTCCTTCCTTCGACTCCAGCTGCGTCCAGAGCACCTCTTATGATCTTGTACCTGACACCAGGCAAGTCCTTAACCCTTCCTCCTCTAACCAAAACCACGGAGTGTTCCTGAAGGTTGTGACCTATACCGGGTATGTAAGCCGTGACTTCTATTCCGTTCGACAACCTAACCCTTGCTATCTTTCTCAAAGCAGAATTGGGCTTCTTTGGAGTCATCGTTGAAACCCTGATACAAACACCTCTCTTCTGGGGGTGTCCTTGAAGAGCGGGTGCCTTAGATTTGCGTTTTTTCGGCTTTCTACCGAACCTTATCAGCTGATTGATAGTTGGCATCTTGATCCTCCCTTCTTGGAAACTTCAAGCCAAGCTCTTATTTTACTCCCAACATCCCCGTGTGTCAACACTCACGGGCTTTCATCCAAAATTTCACTTTTTCAAATCTATCATATCTTCTTTAAACAAAGGTGAATGCGAGAAGAATTTTTTGGACGCTTGATAGTCGATTTTTGTTTCAATTACGGAATCTTCTTCGCAATATCTGAGTAGTATAATTCATATTACAGATCGTGGAAAGTCAGGAGGTGGGGAAAAACGCTTGCGGTAAGAAAGGTTAAGATCCCCGAAGATGTGGGGATCATGGAGATTCTCGGTCAGCACGACAGGAGGGCGAAATACCTCAAGAAAACCTTCAACGTGGAAATATCCGTTCAAGACAGTGAGATACTGATAAGAGGTTTCGACGAGGAGAATGTTGAAATCGCCAGACGAATCCTCGATGAGGTTATAAGCATAACAAGAGAAGGACACCTTCTGGATTGGATGGAGTTCGAATACCTCGTCGAAAAGGTAATGAACTCTGAAAGCGTTAAAGACGTTTTCTCCAACAAGGAAAGCGGACCCGTTCTTGGAAAGAAAGTCAAGCCAAAAACCTTGGGACAGAAACGTTACTTGGAGGCGGTCGAAGAGAACGACATCGTGTTCGTGATTGGACCTGCGGGGACTGGGAAAACCTACTTGGCAGTCGCCGTGGCTTTAGATTATCTGAAATCAGGTCGAGTGAACAGGATAATCCTCACAAGACCCGCAGTTGAAGCAGGCGAAAAGCTTGGATTCCTTCCTGGTGATCTCATGGAAAAGGTCGAACCGTACCTTCGTCCTTTGTACGATGCCATAATCGACATCACCTCGCCCGACAAGTTCAACAGTTACAGAGAACGTGGAATCATAGAGATAGTTCCCTTGGCTTACATGCGCGGAAGGACCTTGAACAACTCTTTCATCATTCTCGATGAAGCTCAGAACGCCACTTATCAACAGATGAAGATGTTCCTCACGAGGTTGGGCTTCAACTCCAAAGCGATCATCACGGGTGACATCACTCAAGTCGACATAGAAATCGAAAAATCGGGACTCATAGAGTGTCAGAAGATACTGAAAGGGATTCCGGGGATAGCATTCGTCTACCTGGACGAAAGTGACGTTGTGAGGCATCCTTTAGTGAAGAAGATCATCAAAGCGTACGAAGAGTACGAAAGGTCGAGGAAAACATGAGGAAGAAGAGGATCAGGGATTATCTCGTCGTTCTCGTTTTCCTTTCGACCATCGTCCTGGCTTCCAACGTGGATAGAAAATTGGCACCAAACACGTTTTTGTTCGAATTTTTGGTTGTGGTCCTCCTGTGGTTCTCGTTGGTGGACTTTTCGGTGAGGAATTTCAAGATATATTCCCTGAGCCCTGTGTTCAAATACACCCACTTGTCGCTGATGGTACTTGGAGGCGCGTTCATAGGTCTCTCCAGACCCGAAATAGGTCCTCACATGACGCCCCTCTACATACCCGTGGCGTTCATCTCACTACTCTTCACACCGGAGATAGCGATAACTTCTGGCGTAGTTCTAACTTTTCTTGCGGTCCAAAGATGGTACTCCGATCCGGCACTTTTTCTAACTTTTTTAGTAGTCGTTTATTCCACGGCAAGGACACTGTCAACGACCACTAGAAGAACGGATATCGTGCGATCTTCCTTCGCCGTTTCTACGCTTTCTTTTTCTTCAGCTCTCTTCGTGAAACTGGTTCTGGGAATATCGTATACCAAGTACGATCTGTGGGCGGCTTTCCTGAATCCGTTCGTATCCGGAATACTCGTTATAGGTATGCTACCCTACGTGGAGTACACGAGCAGGATATATTCGAACATGGGTCTGGAGGAATTTGGAAACCTCAACCATCCCCTCTTGAAGATGCTCTCCATGAGGGCTCCGGGTACTTACTATCACAGCGTGTTGGTTGCAAATCTCGCCGAGGCAGCCGCCGAGAGAATCAATGCCAACCCCGTCCTTGCAAGGATTGGAAGTTATTTCCACGACATAGGAAAAGTTAAGAGACCAAACTTCTTCACTGAGAACATACGCGACGACAAGAATCCTCACGACAACATAAACCCTTCTCTCAGCCACCTTATTTTGAACGAACACGTGAAGTATGGAGTGGAGCTCGCAAGAAAGTACAGGCTTCCTCTGCTCGTGGAGTTCATAATCCCACAGCATCACGGAACCAGATCACAGAAATACTTTTATTATAAAGCAAAACAGAAGTTTCCCAACGTTTCGGAAGAAGAGTTCAGGTACCCTGGTCCAAAACCGCAGTTCAAAGAGGCAGCGATCGTGATGCTTGCGGATTCGGTTGAAGCCGCCTCACGAAGCCTCAAAAATCCGTCCGTTGGGCAAATCAGGGAATGCGTCGAAAACGTGATCTCTTCCATATTTTTCGAGAGGCAACTCGACGAATCCGGAATAACTTTGAGCGACCTCGAGAAGATCTCCGACGCTTTCCTACAAGCCCTCGTCAGTTTGTTCAGCACGAGGGTTGAATACCCTGATGAAGAATCCACACCGAAGGCGGTCAGGATAAATGGCTCGTCTGGTAATGCTGGAATTTGAAGAGAGAGCGAGGGTACTGAAAGGCAAGCTGGCCAAGCTGGAAGAGATAGTGGAGAAAGAACTTGGCGATGTAACGGTGAACGTCGTCTTCGTCGATAAGGAGACGATAAGCAAGTTGAACTCGAAGTTCAGGAAGAAACGCGGAGCCACAGATGTGCTAACGTTCCCGTACGGAGACGAGGATCTATTCGGTGAGATATACGTGTGTTTGGATGTGGTAGAGGAAAACGCCAGGGCGTTCAACAACACCCTAGAGAGGGAGCTGGTGGAGGTAGTCGTACACGGGATACTCCATTTAGCCGGTTACGATCACGAATACTCGAAGGAAAATGAAAAAGAAATGTTCGAAAAACAAACAAAATACGTTGAGGAGGTAATGAGAGCATGACCATCAAACCTTTCCGTGGGTTCAGACCAAGGAAAGAGTTCGCGGGAAAATTCGCCGTCAAACCTTACGATGTCGTCTCCTTCAAAGAAGCAAAAGAAGAGATAAAGAGGAACCCTCTCTCTTTCTTTCGAGTCACGAAAGTTGAGGCCGAAATACACGAGATCGAGATGGATCCAACCCCTTTTGACATGGAACGAGCCAGAAAGAACCTGTTGGAATTCATTGAGAAGGGTATCCTGGTACAAGACGAGAAAGAATGTCTCTACATCTACAAGCAAAAGATGGGGGATCATCTACAGATAGGCCTCACCGGCCTTTTTTCTGTTGAGGAATACAAGTGTGGAAAAATAAAAAAGCACGAGCTCACTCGAAAGAAAACAGAAGACGAGCGGACTTATCACATCCTCAAAACCAAAGCGCATACCGGTCAGGTCTTCCTCTTCTACAGGGCCTTCGAAGAATTGGATAGGAAGCTAAAAGATCTCACCGAACGTCTGGAACCCGCTTACACCACTGTGGACGATCTTGGTGTGGAACACGAATTCTTCGTGGTGAAGAACGACAAGGATATAACGGAGCTTGTTGGACTGTTCGAAGTGATCGAAACGTTGTACATAGCTGATGGTCACCATCGAGCCGCGGCTGCCGTGAGGGTCAGCGACATGCTCGACGAACAAGTGGGCAAAGGCGAACACAACTTCTTCCTTGGGACAGCTTTCCCACACAACCAGCTCCAAATATTCGAATACAATAGGGTTGTTCGCTCGCAGATTCCCCCAGAAGAGTTGCTTAAAAGAATCTCGGAGAAGTTCGAAGTTGTTCGGTGTTACAAGATACCTGCTCGCCCGAGCAAAGAACACGAAATCACCATGTACGTTGGAAACAACAAGTGGTACACGTTGAGACCCCGCACCGTTCCCGAAGATATCATAGAAGCCCTTGATGTGAACATACTTCAGAGAGAAATCCTCGGTCCCATCTTCGGTGTGGAGAATCCCCGCGAAGACGAAAGGATAGACTTCATAGGCGGGATAAAAGGGTTGTGCGAGCTGGAAAGACTGGTGGACAGGGGAGAATTCGATGTGGCCTTCGCCCTCTACCCGGTGAACATAGAAACTCTGATGAAAGTCTCAGATAGAGGAGAGATAATGCCACCAAAATCGACATGGTTCGAACCGAAGCTGATGAGTGGGTTGGTCGTACACATCTTCGGATGAGGAGGTGAAAGGGTATGTTCTTCTTCGATCCCACAATCGTCATACTCATACCCGGTTTGATAGTGGCGTTGTGGGCACAGATACTGATACAGACAGCGTACAGCAGGTATTCGCGCGTGCGCTCTTCCTTGGGTTACACGGGATACGACGTGGCTAAAAGGTTGCTTGAGAACGCGGGGCTCTACAACGTTGGAATAGAAGTTGTGTCTGGCACTTTAACCGATCACTACGACCCCATCAAGAAGGTCGTAAGAATATCCGCAGCGAACTATAGGAACAACTCCATAGCGGCTTTGGGAGTAGTAGCCCACGAAGTGGGGCATGCCCTGCAGGATGCGGAGAGATATCCCTTGCTTGTCTTGAGAAGTGCGATAGGTCCCGCCGTGGCCATAGGGTCGAACCTTGCGTGGATAATCTTCGTATTAGGACTCATCTTCTTCACGCCGTTCCTTGTGAGGCTGGGGATCTTACTCTTCTCTCTCGTGGTGCTGTTCACCTTGATCACGTTGCCCGTCGAGTTGAACGCCAGCTCGCGCGCCATGAAGCTTTTGAAGAATTACCTCCTCATGCCCGAGGAAGAGCTCAAAGGTGTGAGGAAAGTCTTGAAGGCGGCTGCTCTCACCTACGTTGCATCCGTACTGACGGCAGTCCTTCAGCTTCTCAGGATGATATTCATAGCCAACATGTACAGCGATAGAAGATGAACGTAAGAGCTTTGGCTTTCAGGATCCTCAGGAAATACGAAAGCGAAAAATTCGTAAGCAGAGAGGACGTGGATGACGTCCTCTCTGCTTTGGAAGACAGAGACAGGAGATTTCTCAAAGAACTCGTCTGGGGGGTTATCAGGAAAGAAGAGTTGTTGGACTGGTATATAGACCAGCTTCTGAAAAAAAGGGACATCCCACCGGCCGTGAGGGTAGCCCTCAGGATGGGAGCCTACCAGTTGTTGTTCATGGATTCTGTTCCAGATTACGCGGCCGTCAGCGAAACGGTGAAACTGTTGGAGAACGAGAAATTCAAGAAACTTGTCAACGCCGTTTTGAGACGAATCAAAGATGTTCCCCCACCAAAGGAACCACATCTTCTGTACTCGCATCCCGCTTGGATCGTCGAGTATTGGTCTTCTTTCCTTCCCTGGGAATTGATTCAACGGATCATGGTGTGGAATCAAAAGCCTTTGCCTGTGACGCTCCGCGCAAACACGTTGGTCGTTGACAGGGAGGAACTGTTGAAGGCTTTGGAAGGGGAAGGAACGAAAGCACGCCCGTGTGAACACTCCCCAATCGGAGTGGTGGTTGAGAAGGCAGGGATACCACTTCAGCAATCGAGAGCCATAAAAGAAGGATTGGCCACCGTTCAAGGAGAACCTTCACAGCTTGTACCACTACTTTTTGAACTGAGGCCAGGTTTGAAAGTCTTGGACGCTTGTTCTTCGCCCGGTGGGAAAACCACAGAGATAGCTGAGTTGATGAGGAACGAAGGTGACATCTTAGCCGTGGATGTGAGTTTTGAGAAAGTAAAGAAGGTACAAGAGAACTGCCAGAGGCTGGGGATAAAGATCGTCCGCACCCTCGTCGCGGACGCGGAAAGACTCTCCCGGTTTTTGAACGAAGAATTCGACAGGATCTTGCTAGATGTCCCCTGCTCGGCACTGGGAACTGCGCGAAACCATCCGGAGGTCCTGAGAAGGGTGAAACCGGGACTTTTCGAAGAATATTCTGAAAAACAGCTGAGGATGCTCTTTGAAGCTTGGAAGTTGTTGAAAGAGGGTGGGTACCTGATTTACAGCACTTGCACTGTGACTCACGAAGAGAACAGGGATGTTTTGGAGCGCTTCTCTCGAGAAGTGCCTTCTGTGGAATTTATGGACATCAGAGAAAAGATGGAGATGTTCAAGGTGGAAGGCATTTGGGATGGATTTGGATTTCTGATGCTTCCTGACGAGACGATCACCCCGTTCTACGTTTCACTGCTCAAGAAGATAGGGTGAGTGTAGAAATCCACATCTCCTTTTCTTTCTTCCATCGCTGGAAGGAAGATCCTGTACAAATTCGTCGCCTTCACGTCTAGTTCCAACTGTTTCAAGAAGAGCCCCTTGTCCACTGAAAACTCACCTTTCTCCAGAATCTTTTTGTAGAGCGACAAGTTCGTGATCAAGGGTAGTTTCGCCCTCTTTTTTATCACCTTCAAAAGCTCTTTTCCCTTCTCGGTGAACCCCAACAACCTCAGGTATTGAGGTCCCTTTCTGTTGCACTCGTCCACGAACTCTTTCTCCAAACCAAAAACAGCGAAAAGAGCGATCCTTCTCAGCCTGGAAAAGGTGAACCTCTTGCTCTTGACGCACTCGAGAAATTCCCTGTAAGAACGCGCCTCCACTGCGCACTCCACAAATCTCTTCTCCAAACCCTCTGAGAAACCGTGTATTCTGGAAAAGTATTCCTCATCCTTCAACCTGAAAAACCCCAGGAGGAAATCTCCCATCGATTCGAGCAAAACGGGACCTCTCCCATGTTTCATTTCTCTCATCAGCACCTCGTAGGACTCCTTGGGTAACGCCTCTTTGAGCTCTTCCATGGATCCCTTTCTGATGAGGTTTCTTATCGCGGTGGCGCTGGAATACTTGCCTTTGAATTCCGGGTCCCTTTCGATGGTACCAACCCTCTTTATCGTGTGGAAGGAAATGGTGGAATTGATCTCGAGGGCACTCCTTATGTATTCCAACCCGAGGATGTCGTTCGATTTTTCGAGCTTTGAAACCTCAGAAGGATCCCAACCCATGTGAGAAAAGTACCTCATCAGGGCGTACTTGCGGGCGTTCGGGAAGGAATAGCCTTTCTTCAACTCGACACGGAGGAATTCTTGGTACTCCTTTGGTTGCTCGTGAAGGATGGTGGCAACCCTCTTCAAGAACTCCACGTCGTCGGACTCGCTCCCGAAGACAACGTCTGTGACCACACCTGTGGCGTCCAGTACCGATATCGCTCCCTTCGCAAATCCCCCAGCGTCCTGCACGGCGAACACCACTGGAAGCTCGAAAACAACGTCTACACCCATTCTCAAGGCGATCTCGGTGCGGGCGAACTTGTCGACGATCGCCGGTTCTCCCCTCTGACAGAAATTCCCACTCATCACGGCAACCACGAAGTCCGGCTCCACCTTTTCTTTCGCCCTCTTAAGGTGGTAGAGATGTCCGAAATGGAAAGGGTTGTACTCGACCACGATACCCAGGACCCTCAACTTCTGACCCTCCTGAGGGTTGTGAAGAGTAGTGAGAGGGTGAAGAAAGAGAAGGCGAAGAGAAACCAAAGGAGGCGCCTGAAGTCCCTTCCGGGAACGGTCGTGTAGAAAAGGAGGTACACTTGAATCAAAAAAGACAAGAAGAGCGATAGAAAACTTAAAAAGAGCAACCATCTCTTCAGGGAGGAGGAGTAGTAGTTCAAAAAGAAGGCGGACAGGGAAAACAAACCAAACACACCCATAAACATCCTCGTGTTGAGTCCCTTGAACTGGTACGACACACTTCCAACCACCTTCTCCGCTGCCTCAAGGTAAGGCGAGACAAAGTTCACCATAAGACATCCCAGGATACCCAAGATACCGATGACCAACATGAGTATTGAAAGAAACTGTAGAAAATATCTCAACTTCCCACCTTCTTGAGACACTCCTCGCAGATTCCCTTGACGACAACCTCAACCTTTTCCCTCTTTCCCTTGATCGGCCCTATCACCAGCTCCTTTAACTCGACATCCTCGATCCTACCACAAACCGAGCAGATGAAATGTGCGTGGGGTTCGGGTGAGAAATCGTAGATGGTCTTTTGACCGTCGGAGAAAGAGTACACTAATCCCAACTCCGAAAGGGCGTGCAGTATGTTGTAGAGAGTCACTATGGAGAGGGAAGGAAACTTTCGCGACAGGATAGCAAAGAGATCTTTCACCTCGAAATGCCCTTTCTTCACCTCGGAAATGAATTTTATAACCTCTATCCTTTGAGAAGTGATCTTCATTCCCCTCTCCTTCAAGTTCTTCAAGATTTCCTCAACTGTCATCTCATCACTCCCGTTCGGATTATAACATCTTCACCAGTTCGGAGAGGAGGTCAGCTGCGCGTGGTATGTACTCGTCTTTGGGCAAGAACTTGGGATTGTGTAACCCCACACGTTCCCGCTCGTCTCCGACACCAAACCAAAAAGATAGCGTGGGGAAACGAAGAGAGAAATACCCGAAGTCTTCCGCCGTCTTTTTCATCTCACATTCCACAAATTTCAAACCGGTACGTTCGCAGGCTTTTTTCAACGTTTCAAACAATCCTTCGTCTACCACTACTTCCGGGTAGATTCCTCCCTTGATCACCTGATAATCCACTCCCATACTCGTTTTCAACCCTTCGAGGATACTACTCATTTGCTCCAGTAGCCTCATGGAAAAACCCACGCTTGGTGATCTGATCGTTCCTTCAAGTTTCACCAAAGGGGGTACGATGTTTCTTGCAACCCCGCCCGTGATCTTTCCGATGCCAAGGAGCGTCTCAGCCGGTACCTCCATCCTGTAGACTGCATCCAGGAAAGAAACGGCCGCTCTCAGAGCGTTTTTTCCTTTGGCTGCGAGAGCGATATGGGCGGCTTCTCCTTCTATGATCACGTCGAACTCGACAGCCGATGCGAACAGAACCCCAACTCGGGAAGCCACCACTCCGAAATCGTACTCGTCTGTCACGTGGAAACCAACTGCCGCCTTGACTTTGTAGTTGTTCTTGATGTAGTCCACTATCTCCTTCGCCCCTCCACCTGACTCCTCAGCCGGCTGGAACACGAACAAGACGTTCTTTTTCAAGTCGGCAGTTCTCACCATCGCCCCGAAGACGGCGCTCATGTGAAAATCGTGACCACAAGCGTGCATGTAACCGTTCTTCGAGGCGAACTCCCACCCGGTTTCCTCCTCAAGGGGAAGGGCGTCCATCTCCGCTCTCAAGATCAAGTATGGCTCCCCACTCGCAACAGTTTTTTCTGCTATCAACCCCGTTTCGGATACTTCCACAAGCTTGTAGATCCCAAGTTCGGAGATGGCACTTTTCAGGATCTCCTTTGTTTTGTACTCGCGGTAAGCAGGTTCTGGATTCATGTGGAGGAGATGCCGAAGTTCGATCTCCGTCACACTATCACATCCTTGAAAAGGTCCACTTCGCTTTCTCTTCTCCTTATGAGCCTTGCCTCACCGTTTGGGGTTACCAACACCTCTGGCGGTCTGGGAGAAGAGTTGTAATTGCTGGCCATGGCGTAACCGTAGGCCCCTGCGTTCTCCACCACCAGCAAATCGCCTGGTTCCACCGAGGGTAGTTCCCGTTCCAAAGCCAAGACGTCGCCACTCTCACAGAGTGGCCCCACGACGTCCGCCACCATGTCCGTTCCTCTCTTACCCAGCACAAAGATGCGATGGTACGCCGAATAGAGGGCAGGCCTTATGAGCACGTTCATTCCTCCATCCACGACCACAAAATTCTTCTCCCTCCTTCTTTTCACGTAAAGTACCCTGAGAACGAGGAACCCCGCTGGAGCTACGATGAATCTGCCGATTTCGACTATGATCCTTTTGAAGCCGGACAGGAGAGACGTCACCTTCTTTCCGTACTCTTCGAGGTCCAACTCTTCACCTTTGTAGTTCACACCCCAACCTCCACCGATGTTGACCTCGTCGAAACCGTACCTTTCCGACAGACGCACCACACTTTCGTAGGCTTGCAAGAAGGGGCTGGTCTGCGTTATCTGAGAACCTATGTGGACGTGAAAACCCCTTATGTTCAGGTCCCTGTACTCAGCCAAAAAGCGATCCACGTCTTCCACGGGGATCCCAAATTTGTGTCTTTTGAGACCCGTCGAAATGTGCGGGTGGGTCTTTGCGTCCACCTCAGGGTTAACTCTGACGAAGAACTCAACCCTGGCACCTTTTTCTCTCCAAATTTCCATCTCTTCGAAAGAATCTACGTTCACAATCTTCACGCCTTCTTGGAGGAAGAAGTCCATGTCTTCCCGACTCTTTCCGTTCCCGTTCCAGACAACGCTTTCCGGAGGGACACCCGCGATCTTCGACGCCAACAGTTCACCCTTCGTGACCACATCGACACCGAAACCCTCTTCTTTCAAGATCTTTATGAGGTTTGGATTGTTGTTCGCTTTCACCGCGAAGGTCGGAAAAAGGTTCAGCCCCTCGAACGTCTCCCTCACCCTTCTGGCTCGCTCTCTGATGACGTCTTCGAAGTAGACGTAGACGGGTGTTCCAAACTCTTCCGCGACCTTTCTCAGTATCTCTTCGCGCATGGCGTCACCTCACAGTTCGAACTCCTTTATGACTTCCTTCAAAGCCTCCTCCGCTTTCTCCTCCGGAACAAGGCACGAGATCTTTATCTCGGAAGTTGTGACAAGCTCTGGCGTTATTCCAACCCTTTTCAACGCCTCGAAGAACCTCGCTGCGACACCTGGACTCGTTCTCATCCCAACACCGACTATCGAGAGTTTTGCGAATCCACCTTGATAGCTGGACTTCCACCCCTCAACCCCTTTTAAAGCTTCTTGGAGCGCTTTTTCCAGATCTTCCCTGTGGTCCTCCAGTATGGTGAAAGACAGGAACAAATCCCCGTTGGAAGGCACCAAGGAGATCATGTCGATGTTGACGAGCCTTTTCGCCACCTCGTTGAATATGGCCGTGAGAAGATTTGCATCTTTTGGAAGGTAAGAGACGGTGACCTTTATCTGTCCGTGAGAAATCGTGGCACCTGTCACCACAGGTTCTTCCAACCATTCCGGTAACCTCTCAACCACGAGCGTTCCCTCCTCTTCGTTGAAAGAAGATGCACAGTATATCGGGATGTTGTACTTTTTCGCTATCTCCACGGAACGAGAGTGCAACACCTTCGCACCCAAGGCGGTCAACTCCAAGGCTTCGTCGTAAGTGATGTACTTGAGCTTTTTCGCGTTGGGATGTATCCGTGGATCGCACGTGTATATGCCATCCACATCGCTGTAGATCTCACATGGAACTTTCAATTTCGCAGCGAGAGCGACAGCCGTGGTGTCCGATCCACCCCTACCGAGCGTCGTGAGGTCGCCCTTTTCGTTCACGCCTTGAAAACCTGTCACCACAAGCACGTCGTGATCTTTAAGGTTCTCGAAGATCACACCGTCGTCTATGTCCACGATCCTTGCAGCTGTGTGTTCCTCAGTGGTCCTTATCCTCACCTGGAAGGCGTTGAAGGATTTCGCCCTCACTCCCAGGTCCTTGAGCGCCATCGCCAGAAGGGCAGCCGAGATCTGTTCCCCAGTGGCAAGCAGCATGTCGAGTTCCCTGGTGTCCGGTTTCGGTGAGACCTCTCGAGCGAGCTTGATGAGGTTGTCAGTGGTCTTTCCCATGGCCGAGACCACCACCAACACTTTGTAACCCTCGTCGACCTTTCTCTTCACCCTCTGTGCCACGTTCTTTATACGTTCCGGGGTGGCAACAGAGCTTCCTCCGTACTTTTGAACCACGATCCTCATCTCTCATACCTCCATTCACTCTATTTTCCTCAACTCGTCGACGATTTTTGTCTTCTCACGAGTCTTCTCGTCCACTTTCTTTATCACCCTGGCGGGTACACCAGCCACCACCGTGTACGGAGGTACGTCCTCTATCACGACGGCACCTGCGGCCACCACGGCGCCTCTTCCAACGGTCACCCCCTCCAAAACTACGGCGTTCGCACCTATGAGCACATCATCCTCTATCACGACAGGCTTCGCGCTGGGGGGTTCTATGACACCGGCTATCACGGCACCTGCACCTATGTGACATCTCTTTCCGATGATGGCGCGCCCCCCTATCACGGCGTTCATATCCACCATTGTTCCTTCACCGATGACCGCTCCAACGTTTATCACTGCACCCATCATTATCACGGCACCTTCACCTATCTCCACCATGTCTCGTATGATTGCCCCCGGTTCTATCCTCGCTTTGTACTTCGTGATGTCGGCGAGCGGCAGCGCGGAGTACCTGGCCTTCACCTCCACGTGGTAGTCTTCGATCTTGTCTTTGTACTTTTCCAGCAACTCTTTGAAGTCCTCGTAGTCTCCCACAAGCACCGCAAAATTCTCCGTTCCGAAGTGCTTGAATTTTGAAAAATCTAGGTCCTTCAAATCTCCTTTCAGAAAGGCGATCATGGGGGTTCTCTTCTTCGATTGCGCGATCATCTCTATTATCTTGTAGGCATCCATCTCATTCACCCCCGAAGAGCACGTCTTTGAAGGTGTAGAAACCCGGTTTTCTCCCACAAACGAACTCGGCGGCTTTCAAGGCTCCCAGTGCGAACACCGTTCTTGAAATGGCCCTGTGCTTTATTTCTATCACTTCACCCACGTTACCGAACACGACCACGTGGTCTCCAGGGATGCCACCCAACCTGAGTGAATGGATGGGAACTTCCCTGCCAACAGCGTTCTTCAGCAAGATGGCCGTACCAGACGGGGCGTCCTTCTTGAACATGTGGTGCGCCTCCACGATCTCCACGTCCCAATCCGAAAGCACTTTCGAGAGATCCGCGAGAAACTTCAAAAGCACGTTCACACCGATCGAGAAGTTGTACGACTGAACAACCGGTACTTCCTTGGCCAACTCGCGCAAGAGCTGAAAGTGTTCCTCCTTCAGGGCGGTTGTTCCTATGACCAACCCTGCCGAGTATTTCCTGCACAGCTCCACCGTCTTTGGAACCGCGGAAGGCGAAGAAAAATCAACGATCACGTCCGGTTTTCCTTCCTCGATCGCTCCAAACTCGTCCACTTTGACGACCAATTCGTACCCTTTTTCGGAGAAAACCTTTTGAACTTCCTGACCCATCTTTCCGCTGTAACCGACGAGACCGTATCTCATAGAATTCCACACTCCTTGAGGGTTTTCTTGAGGAGCTCCATGGTTTTCTCGCTCGCCGGAACGAGTGGCAACCGCAGCTCGTTCTGGATGTAGCCCATGATGTGTAGTGCCGCTTTCACGGGTATGGGGTTCGTCTCCACGAACAAGGCCTTCATGAGAGGGTAAAGCTTCCTGTGTATCTCACGGGCTCCTTCCATGTTCCCCTTGAAGAATTCCTCGCAGAGCTGACTCATCTGCTTGGGAGCAACGTTGGACACGACCGAGACGACACCGTCCCCACCCGCACAGAGTAGATAGAACGTCCTGTCGTCGTTTCCAGACCACACCATGAAGTCGCTTCTCTCTTTCTTCGCCAGGGCGATCACCCTGTCTATCTGCTCTATGTCTGGGTTGGCTTCTTTCACACCGACGACGTTCTTCAACTCCGCCGCAATCCTTGCCACCGTTTCTGGGTTCACGTTCACGCCAGTTCTACTGGGCACGTTGTAGACGATGATCTTCAGATCCGTTCGTTCTGAAACGTACTTGTAGTGCTGGAACAACCCATCTTGGGTGGGTCTGTTGTAGTATGGGGTGACGATGAGGACACCATCCACTCCTAGTTTTTCCGCCTGCTTGACCATCTTCAGGGTCTTCGCCGTGGAGTGTGTCCCTGCACCCGCGATGACCGGTATCTTTCCATCCACGACCTCCAAGGTCTTCGCCAAGAGCCTCTCTCTTTCGTCTTCCTCGACCGTCGGAGATTCTCCAGAAGTTCCGAGCACTACCAACGCCTTCACACCGCCTTCGAGCTGAAACTTCACCAACCTTTCGTAGGCCTCCAAATCGAGTTCCCCGTTTTTGAAGGGCGTGACGATAGCAGTACCTACTCCTCTGAACATCTCCTCACATCCCCCTTCAAGAAAATCTCTTCGTTCACCCTCTTGAGGAACATCTCTCCACCCGGAACGATAACCTTCAACTCCTTAACACCTTCGAGGCGTTCGAGAACCGCGAAAACGGCCGTGACACCTGTCCCACAAGCCTTCGTTTCCCTCTCCACCCCCCTCTCGTAGGTGCGGACTTTGACGCAGTCGACACCCCTCTGATAGAAGTTCACGTTGGCATCGAGTTTGTGTCTGAGGAGCCTACCGAGCTCTTCCACGTTCACCTCGTCCACGTTCTCAACCTCAAGAACAAAGTGTGGAACACCAACCACCACGAAGTACCCCGATAAATCGTCGACACGAACTTCTTTCAACTCGGAAACGTTCGGCATCCTCACCCAAATACCGTCTTCCACAACCACTTTCACTTCTCCCACGCGAGAGATGAAGGTGAACGCATCAGCCTTTTCGTAACCACAGTCCATGAGGTACTTGGCGAAAGCCCTGGCACCGTTGCCACAGAAAGCGGCGGCGCTTCCATCCCGGTTGTAATAATCCATGAAGAACTTTCCATTCTTTTCCTCCACGAATATCACTCCGTCCAGATCTCCGACGTTTGCCAAGACAAAAGAAGGCTTTTCTTCGTCTCTTATGGAACGCTCCGTGTTGTCGACCATCAGAAACGTGTTCCCGTTCGCCGAGTAACACACCAAGTTCACAACCTCCCGTTGAGTTCTGCATGCTTAACCAGGATGCGGACGGCGTTGGTGGCGGCACCGACCCTTATGTTGTCCGCCACGTTCCAAAACATCACGGACCTCTCGTCGGCCGCCCTCAACCTGCACACAAAAGTTTCGTTCCTACCAGCCACATCTATTGGCGTGATGAGATCGTCCGTCACCACGACGTCTTCCCCGCTTGCTATGATTTTCCTGACTTCTTCCAAAGAGGCGTATGGCCTCTTGAACCTCACCATGACAGCCTCGGAATGACCGTAGAGGACGGGAACCCTGACGGTGGTCGGGTAAACCCTTATGGTGTAGTCGTTCAGTATCTTTCGCGTTTCGTTCACCATCTTCATCTCTTCTTGGGTGAACAGGTTGTCCTGTATCTCACCTATCAGAGGTATGACGTTCCTGTGGATCTTCTTCGCGAAAACCTTTACCACTTCCTCCCCTCTCTCCTGAGCGAGGAGCTCTTCGATTCCCTTGTGACCGGCTCCGGAAACGGATTGATAGGTCGCCACAAAGATCTCTTCTACACCGTAAGCCTCGTGCAGCTTGTAAATCGAGAGCACCATCTGGATGGTGGAACAATTCGGGTTTGCAACTATACCGGTGTAACCTTTCAAGAGGTGTGCGTTCACCTCCGGAACGACAAGAGGTATGTCTTTCTCCATCCTGAAGGCGGAGGAGTTGTCTATGACCGTAACGCCGTTCTGCACGGCTATCGGTGCAAATCTCTTGGAGACACTGGCACCCGCCGAGAAGAGGAAGTAGTCGCACTTCCACTTCATCGAGTCCTCCGTGAGGAGCTCCACCTTCACGGATTCGCCCTTGAACGTCAGCTCCTTCCCGACTGACCTTTCCGAAGCGAAGAGCCTGATCTCCGAAACGGGTACGTCAAACTCTTCCAGCACTTTCAACATCGTTCTGCCCACTTCACCTGTGGCACCAACCACGCCTATTCTCACGCTTCATCCCTCCTCCGATACAAAAAAGGCGTCTCTTCCTCCCCGAAGAGACGCCCTATCAGGTCTGAAATCATCTTCTGATCTCAGACCCGACCGGCTCTCCACGGAGAGTCTTCTCCGTGACAGTGGTATGGGTGTTCCCCATACCCCCAGGCGTGTGGAACGGGAGGAATTCCACACCCTTCGGCGCCCTCGCCTTTCAGCTATCCCCGATTCCTCCCGTGATGGGATAGCTTACTCATCTCGGGCGCGCCTCCGTTCGGGTCTTGGCCGTTTTTACATAAGATTTTATCAGCTCGCGTAGGTTCGGACAATTAAGAAAAGGTAAACATCATATGCTCCAGATCTCCTCGAACGTATGAGGCGTGTCGCAGTACTCGCACACGAACAATCCTTTCTCGTTTCTCACAAAAGACGGCTTCACGTCCTCACCGTGAACAGGGTTAGTTATGCAGTTTTCGTTCTTACACCTCAACTCTTTGAAGCCGTAGATCGTGGGCGGAAGCTTTATCCTGTACTTTTCCACCACTCTGCTATCTTTGATGATGTTCACCGTCGTGTTCGGAGAGATGGCGGCGAGCTTTTTTATTTCTCCCTTGGTGAGGTACCTGTTTGGAAGGCTGATGTACCCCTTGTAACTTCCATCGCTCGACCTGAATATACCGTCGGCGCTGTCCACGTCGTACAGGTGGAGGATCTTTCTTATCTTCACGATCGTGGAGTATATCTCTTCTGGTGTCTTTCCTTTCGCTACGTGGTCGATAACCGTCCCGTTCTCGATGGGCTTTATTCCCCTCTTACCGTCCTTTTGAACACCCTTTTCACCGTGCGTTATGGGGGCCGGTACTATGAAGTCTTCTTCGTACGAAGGTTCCCTTTTCGTCGTATCGAAAGGCGCTTCGAGTGCTCCACCAAACATGGACAGGAGGACTATCCTTACCCAGTAGCCGTTCCGGGCTTGCTCTTCCCAGCCGTTCAGGGGCAAAGGATCGAGAAAAGTGGGGATCGTTGGATACAACTTGTGCCTGGGGAGAGGATGGTAGAACTTCACGCCCTCCGGGAGCCTGTCCAGGAACTCTCTTTTGAAAGTGACCGCTTCTCTCAGGATGTGTTCCTTTTCCAGTATGTCCTCTCCCATGCGCTCGAGCTGCAATCTGGTGAAGTACCAGATCTTGGCCACGTCAGGTTGTTTCAGGTACTGTTCGATGGATTCGAACGTCCTGACTTCGAAACCGTTCCTCACCATCTTCTCCACGTAATGATCCGGCATGGCGATTTCTCTTGGTGCGATCAAATCTACCCTCACGTTCTTGAATATCCTGAGACCGTCCACCTTGGAGTGAACGGTTCTACCGTGGAGCAAATCTCCCACGAGCGCGATGTGTATGAAGGAGTTGTCGAAGTTGTTCTTTTCCAAGAAGGTGTACTCGTCGAGTAGTTCTTGAGTCGGATGTTCGTGTTTTCCGTCGCCCGCGTTTATGAACGATGGAACCTCAAGACCGTTCCTTATCGCGTACTCTCCGACCTTTCTCTCCAACAACCTACAGACCCCTTCCAGTTTCGTCCTCACCACGAAGATGGAGTAGTCGCTGTAACCCGTCAACATGCAGAAGGTATCCACGTAGCTCTCTTGTTTGTTGAAGGAGGAGTGCTCGGAATCGAACACGTTCACCTTCACGTTTTCACCGGAATGAAACTTCGCAGCGTTTATGAACGATTCCCTCGTTCTGGTGCTGGGTTCGACAAAAACTATGTAGATACCCACGTTCCTCTTTTTTATCTTGAACTCCGACACGTCTTCGTTGTTGTACCACTTCTGCTTCAACTCTCTCGTCTTTCGGTAGAGGAACAACTGCTCTTCGATGGAGAGATCCCGGATCACCGCGAGAGTCCTTCCGAGGAAATCCCTTTTCAAGTGTCCTCCCTCCCCTTGGGCAAAAAAAATCGCACCTAACGGTGCGATCTTTCGACTGTGTATCTCAAAAAAATCGTACCCTTCTCGTTTAATCTCCTCTTTTCGATAAGCTTCAGAAACAAGCATCCTTTGAAGCTTTCGAAAACGGGGACACCTTCCCCGAACACCACCGGCTCCACCGTGACGCACACATCGTCGACGATTCCCGCACGCACGAACTCCGTGAACACGGTCCTTCCTCCTATGACTGCCACCTCTTCGTACCCGAGGTCCCCCAGGTATTTTACCACTTCCGCAGGGGTCCCCCCCATGAAGACGAGGTCGGGAAGATGCGCTTCTTTCTTTTGATGGGTCAGCACAACGTTTAACCTTCCAGGAAGTGGTTTCCCTATCTCCTCGAACGTCTTTCGCCCCATCACGACGTTACCGATCTTGGTCGTCAGCTCTTTGAAGAGCTCGCGGTCTTCTTTGGAATTCCAACCCTTCAGGTTCGTGGCGATCTTTCCCGACAAATCCATGGCGAAGAAGAACACTACCTTTGGTTCCACGGATCCCATTCCCCCGTCAGGTAGGAGTGTATGAACTGCGCCGCTCTCTTCCCGGCACCCATGGCGTTGATGACCGTAGCAGCACCGCTCACTATGTCCCCTCCCGCAAAAACACCCCTGACACTTGTAGCACCCGTATCCGGATCGGCCTTTATGTAACCTTTCTCGTTCAACTCGAGCTCTGTGAACTCGGAGAGCAAAACTCTGTTTGGACCTTGACCGATGGCTTCTATCACCATGTCGACTTCGAGGACGAAGTTGCTCCCTTCGACAGGAACGGGTTTTGCCCTCCCCGATGCGTCTGTTCCTCTAAGCTCCATCTTCACGCACTCAATTGCCTCCAAGTTTCCGTTTGCGTCTCCGAGGTATCGAATGGGGAGCGTGAGCCAGAAGAACTCTATGCCTTCCTCGAGTGCGTGGATGTATTCCTCCCTCCTGGCCGGCATCTCTCTCTCCGTTCTTCTGTATATCACGTAGACCTTTTCCGCGCCAAGTCTCAGAGCACTCCTTGCAGCGTCCATGGCCGTGTTTCCCGCGCCCACCACCGCAACCCTTCTTCCCACCTTCACAGGGGTATCGTACTCGGGAAAGAGATAAGCTTTCATCAAGTTGACCCTTGTGAGGAACTCGTTGGCTGAATAAACCCCGTTGAGGTTGGTACCCGGTATGCCCATGAATTTCGGTGCGCCAGCTCCGGTTCCCACGAACACGGCATCGAACTCCGTCAGGATTTCCTTCACGCTCACCGTCTTCCCTACCACCACGTTCGTCATCAACTCAACACCGAGGCTGGTGACGAAACGCACTTCTCTTTCCACTATCCGCTTCGGTAACCTGAACTCCGGTATCCCGTAAGTGAGCACGCCCCCGGGTTTGTGCAGGGCCTCGAACAACACGACTCTGTAACCCAATCTGGCAAGATCCGCTGCCGCCGTCAAGCCCGCTGGTCCAGATCCGATCACCGCTATCTTCTGCTTCTTTTGCGGGGTCACCTCCACAGGATCGCTCACAGCGTTCTCGGCGGCCCAATCCGCTACGAACCTTTCCAACCTGCCTATCGCCACCGGTTCGCTGTCCTTCACTTTTCCCAACACACACTTCGCCTCGCACTGAGTTTCCTGCGGGCACACCCGCCCACAGATAGCTGGAAGGTTGTTGTACTTCTTCAAGATCGCGTAGGCTTTCTCGAAGTTACCCTTTTTGACCTCAGCGATGAAACCTGGTATGTCCACGCCAACCGGACAGCCAGAGATGCAAGGGTGTGTCGGACATTGAAGACATCTGGTGGCCTCCTCAACCGCTTCTTCAGGCGAGTAACCCTGCGCGACTTCCTCGAAGTTCCTCTTCCTAACCTCCACAGGGAGTTCTCTCATGGGGGTTTTGTGTTTCTTCACAGGCCCTCACCTACCGCTTTCAAAAATCTCTCGTAAGACATCTTCTCCTGCTCTCGATACTGGGCCAACCTCTTCAAGAGTTCGTCCCAGTCCACGTCTTCGCCTCTGAACTCCGGCCCATCCACGCAAGCGAATTTGATCTCCCCTCTCACGTTCACCCTGCAGGCCCCACACATCCCAGTGCCATCCACCATGATAGGGTTCAGAGACACCCATATGGGAACCCCGTACTCCTTCGCCTTGAGGGTGCAAAACTTCATCATGATGGTTGGTCCGACAGCCCAACAAACATCGTAGTGCTTCTCCTTCAACAGGAGATCCATGGCATCCGTCACAAGCCCTTTCATTCCCCTGCTGCCGTCTTCCGTGACCAGAAACGTGTCGCAGAGCATTTTGAAATCTTCGACCATTATCAGGTACTCTTCACTTCTAGCTCCTAGAATCACCGTCACCTCGTTTCCAACCTCTTTGAGGGCCTTGGCGATGGGATAGAGGGTGGCTATTCCCACACCGCCCCCCACCAACAGGACTCTCCCGTAACGTTTGATTTCGCTTTCCCTCCCGAGAGGTCCTACAACGTCAAGAAGTTCATCTCCTTCGTTCATCATCGAGAGCTCGTGAGTGGTTTTCCCCACAACCTTGACGACCATCCTGAAAATTCCTTCCTCTGGGTAAGTTCCCGCAACCGTGAGGGGGATCCTCTCGCCTTTCTCGTGAATCCTCACTATCACGAATTGACCAGGTTTTGCCTTCTTCGCAATCTGAGGAGAACGAATGAAGAAATCGTACACGTCGACGGTTAGCTTTTCTTTCCTGACGATTTCGTTCATCTCTTCCCCTCCCTCGATCCGTTGTAGAGCGCGTACGTTTCGTCACAAACCCTCTCCACCTCTTCCTTCAGGTGCGAGGCCATCACGATTGTCACGCCCTTTTCTTTCAACCTCAAGAGGGTGTTGAGTATCACTTCCGTTGATTCCGCGTCCAAACCACTCGTTGCCTCATCCAATATCAACAGCCTTGGTTCGCTGATCAAAGCGATCGCTAGGGAGAGCCTCTGTTTTATACCTTTGGAGACCTTGGAGACGGGAACGGTCAGGAAGGGTTCCAGATTCAAGAGTTCCAGCACGTCTTCCTTGACTTTTTTCCTCCTGAGACTGGCGAAGAACTTTAAATTCTCCATCACGGTGAGTTCTTCCATGACGGACGGGAACTCCGGTACATAAGAAATCTCCTTCCTCACCTTCTCCGGATTTCTCAGGGCGTCTTCACCGAACAAGATGAGATCTCCTTCGTCGGGTTTCAGTATCGTTGCCAGGATCTTCAGCAGGGTGGTTTTTCCTACCGCGTTTGGTCCAATCACTCCCAGAGCTTTTCCTTCGTCTAAGGAGAAGGTGACACAAGAGAGAACCTTTCTTCCTCCAAAAGACTTCCCCAGGCTTCTGACGTGAACTCCGTTCATAACCCTATCTCCCTTCTTTTCTCTTCGTTGAGCAATCTCATCAACTCAGGCTTTTTGTAGACCATGAGTGTGATCGCTTTCCTCAGGAAATCTTTTTGATCCTCCGAGAAATCATCATCGTTCAGGGCTCTCAGGAGAATGGACAGGGACCTCTCCGAAGGGATGTGGGCGAGCACCATGGCCACCTGTTCGCAGAGCTCTCTCTTGTAACTGTCCTCAAGCATCATGTACTCGAGTTCTGGTAGGAATTGCTCACCTTCCCCCAACTTTGCCAAAGCCTCGTATATGATCAACAAGGCTTCTTCCGAATCGTACTTTTCCATGAGCTCGTAGAGGATCTTCCTCATGCCCTTCTCGCCCATCTCCCCGAGCATGTCCACGATGTAAAGGACTGTGACATCGTTCTTCTCGAAACCTTTCTCCCTTCTCTTCATGAGTTCTTTCAAGAGGAAGTCCCTGGCCTTTTCCCCCATCCTCAGGAAGGTCTCAACGACTATGTCTCTGACCTCAGGATCTTCGTCTTCGAGGAGGGAAAGCAGCACAGGAAATGCTTCTTCACCCTTTTCCAATACGATTCTCTCTATGAGCGCTTCCCTTTCCTTTCTCTTTTCCTCCTCCATCTTCACGCTTTCCTTCCTCCCACCACTCTAATTCTCCTCTCGAATTCCTCAGAGAATTCCCTGTCATGCGTCACAAAAACGATCACTTTGTTCAACTTTTCCAACTCCTTTAAAATGGCCGCCACCTTTCGTTTGTTGTCGGAGTCCAGGCTCGAAAATCCTTCGTCTATAAAGAATGCCTCCAATCTCCCTGCGATCGCTTCCGCGAAAGAAATGGCAAGTGCGATCGATATGAGTGCTCTCTCCCCTCCTGAAAGTCCTTCTGCGCGCCTTTGAACCCCGTTATCCAAAACGACAAACCCCTTCTCCTCGGTGAACTCCAAGCCGAATCTGCCATCCATCATGACCGATAGGTATTGGTTCGTCCGTTCGAGGATGTTCCTCAAAATCCTTGCCGTGCAAAAACTCGGAAATTCGTCTTTTTTAAAGCTGTTCTTCGCAAGCTCGAGGAGCCTCTTCTGTCTTCCCACTTGCTCCAACCGCTTCTCCACCTCGGGTATCTCTTTTGCTTTAACCTCAAGATTTTCGATCAATTGGTCAATTCTTCCCATCTCTTGGAGAACCCTTTTCCTCTCTTCTTCTGTTCGTTCTATCTTTCGAACGATCTCCTCGTATCTCCGTCGAAGCGTTTCGAGATCGAATTCCCTAATCTGACTTTCCAAACGTCCCAAATCGTTCGCTATGTGCTCTATCTTCGCATTCACTTCTGCCAATTTCGAACTCGTGTTTTCATCGATATCCGTCTCGGAGAGTTCGATGAAGTCCTCGAAAGAAAGTCCTCTATCCGCCAAGGCTTTGAAAAAAGCCGTTTCCTCTTCGGAAAGACGCCTCATTATTCCTTCCTTTTCCGCTGAAACCTCAGAAAGGCTTCTCTCCGTTTCCTTCAGCTCAGCAGAGGCGTAAACCGTCTCCCTTTCAAGCTTTACCATTTCATCCTCCAACCTTCGAAATTCCTCTTGTTTCCTTTTTCGCTTCTCTTCCAGGTCCTTCAACTCTCCTTCGAGTTCGGGGAAATAACCTAGTTTCTCCAACTCTTTCTGAAGTACCTCCAACCTTTCCAACGCATCTTTCTTTTCCTTCTCCCTTTCGGCAAGCTCTTCCTCGTATCTTTTAATTTCCCCTTCTCCGTCTTTCAGAACCCTCTCTAAAACAGCCTTCTTTTTCTCGAGTTCTCTTTCCTCTCTCAGCAAATCCTCGTAGAACCCCGATTCGATCGTGAGCGTCTTACCGAACTTCCCCTTGAATGTGCCCCCACACACCGGGCAAATTTCACCCACTTTCAACCTTTTGGCCACCTCGTGAGCCAAGTAGTTCAAATACCCCTCCTCGTTTTCCTTGAGAAGCTCTCTGACTTCCTCAAGTTTTCTTTCCACGAATCTCAACTCTTCCACTTTTCTCTTCAAATCTTCCTCTTTCCTTTCGATCTTTTCTTCAATCTTTCTAATCTGGTAGTCGATGCCTCTCAGCCTGTCTTTCAACACGTTCGCCTCTTCCAACAAGGGTCGACTTGCCTCGACTATTCTTCTTTTTTCCTCTATCGATCTTTCGACAGCGTTCGATTCTTCCAGGAGGTTTCCAAGTTTTCCTTTCATGACTGAAATCTTTTCTTCAAGGCGTTTCACGTTTTTTTCCAGAGCCTCTTTCCTTTCGACGAGATCGAAGATTCGCTTTTCGAGATGTTTTTCTTCGTTTTTCAAATCCAGGATTTTCCGATAAGCGGGGAGTAGTTCTTTTGCTTTCTTTATCCTCCCTTCGATCTCCACTTTTTTCTGCAAGACATCTCTGAGGCGTTTTAATTCCTCCAACTCCCTCTTCTTCGACGAATAATCCTTCACGCTTTGCAAGATAGAAGAGAGCACTTTCTCTCTCTCGCGCAAATCGTTCAACTTTTTCTCCAATTCTTCCCTGTACCTTTCCAGCTTTCTTCTCTCCTCCCTCTTACTCTCGAGATCGAAACTCGAGAGTTCTCGAAGGAGCGAACTGTACCTTTCTTGGAGGGCTGCGAAATCATTGCTGACGCTTTCCAACCGTTCCTTGATCTTCTCGCTGACTCGCTCGATCGTGTCACCGTAGAGCACCTGAAGAACCGTCTCGGAGATCTCCCCCCTTGTCGCCTTCAGAAATCTATCTATCTCACCTTGAGGGAGGTAAACGGTCCTCCTGAACACGTCATCCGAAAAACCAAGAATCCTTTTGACTTCGTTGTTCACCTGATCCACTCTTGAGGCGAGCACGAGGTTTGCCCTTTCGTCCTTGAGCACCGCCCAATGGTTCTTCTTCCTTGCGTCGAGCACCCTAACCAATTTGTATTCTCTTCCACCTCTCTCAAACAGTAACTCTATCCTCGCCTCTTTGTCAATTGAAGAGGAATTCACGTAATCGTACGGGTTCCTCCCTCCGTATCTGATACCGGTTCCAAAGAGGGCAAACATGATCGCTTCAAATATCGATGATTTGCCCGCACCGTTTGGTCCTTCCACAACCGTGATTCCTTCGACGAACTCCAGATCTATTTCCCTCAATCCCAAGAAGTTTCTCACGTACAGTTTCTTGGGCTTCACCTTTCCTCCACCTCTTTCAACATCCCACCGACAAGGTTGACCAAATCGTTTGCTTGCTCGCCGTACTTCTCGCGCACAAATTCCTTGTAAAGATCCATGAGGTTTGTGGGTCTCAACTCCTCTGAGCCCTCTCCAATCGAAGCCAGTTCCTGGCGCCTTTTACGCACCATCTCGACTTTTACGACCTTACCTCTCAACCTGTTCAACAACTCGAGCGCAAGGCCCTTTGGATCTTCTAGGTACTGAACTCTCACGTATCCATCGAAGACTCCACACGTCCTTTCGAGCTGTTCCAGTGCTTTGTAATCCAACCTTTCGAAGACGAATGTCTTCAGAGGTTTAGGAGAGGTATCCAAAATCTCGTAAGTGTGGTCGCCGTTACTCCTGAGCGTGACAAGCACGGCTCCTTTTCTGTCTTTCTCTTCAGAAAAGTCCAATCTTACGAGAGACCCTGCGTAGAAGGTGAGTGGTAACCCCCTCTCCTCCACCCTTCTGAGTTCGTGTATGTGCCCCAACGCGATGTAATCGACGCTGGTTGGCAAGAGTTCCCTTGGAACGATGATCTCTCTTCCCGTTTCCATACCGGGCGGTTCCAAGCCTCTCAACGTGAAATGCCCCATGAACACCGTGAACTCGCCTCGGGAGGTCTCCCTGTATTCCCGCAGTTTTTCTTCCACAAACTCGTTGATGCGTCTTTCGCCTTCCGCAAACACTCTGTCTTCGAGGCCCAACCCTTTGTCAAGGTAAGGGAGCGGAAGGATCTTCACCTTTTGACCTCTCCTCGCTTCCACTTCTACCGGATCGATACCGAGTACGACGACGTTGGAAGAAACTGGGGTGGTTTCCTTCAAAAACCTCCCAAGCGGTATCATCCCTTTCCAATCGTGGTTTCCCAGCAAAACGACCACGGGAGCGATCTTGGCCATCTTGGTGAGGTACCCGAGAACATGTCGTATCGTGTCGACGCCTGGATTGGTCCTCGAGTGAAACACATCGCCCGTTATCAGAAACAGGTCAACCTCTTCTCTCTCGGAAACTTCCAAGATTTTGTTCAGGATCGAACATATTTCCGGTGTCCTATCCGTCGGAACCGTCTGAGACCAGGATTCGATGCCGAAGTGCCAGTCGGAAGTGTGGAGAATCTTTAAAGTCTTCAACATCAACGCCCCCCGAGCTTCTCTTCACACCTCTCGAGGTAATGTCTGGCGAGCTCCCTCGTTTTCTGATCGGACGAGATCTTCAAAACCTCCCTAAAGCGCAAAAGTGCTTCACCATAGTTGGCCATCTTGAACAACTCTTGTCCCTCCACCAGGAGTGATTGCGCCTTTTTTTCCTTGAGCAACTCAAAGCCTGGAATCTTTAAATTTTCCCTTTTCACATATTCTTCGAATCTATCGAATTCGGAAAAGATGTAGAGTTCGTAGGCTTTCAAAGTTTTGGTAAGGGTCTCGTTCTTCGTCTTCAATTCCCTGTAATTGAAGTATTGAACCAGCGTGAGAAGCGCGAACAAGGTGAGGATCGTCAGATAAAACGCTTCCCTTTTCATTCAGCGATGGCCTCCTTGATCACCTGAGATATATCCTCACAGAACACAAGCGTCATACCTTCCAAATAGTCCTTCGGTATCCTCTCCACGTCACCTTCGTTTCCCTCGGGAAGGATCACCTTCCTCACACCCGCCCTTTTCGCCGCGAGGAGCTTCTCCTTTATACCTCCAACGGGAAGTATTTTTCCCCTCAGGGTTATTTCGCCAGTCATGGCGACGTCTCTTCTCACTTTTTTACCTGTAACCGCAGAGTAGAGAGCCGTTACCATCGTCACACCTGCGGAAGGACCATCTTTGGGGACCGCCCCTTCCGGAACGTGTATGTGGATGTCGTTCCTTTCGAAGAGTTCTTGACAGCCTTCGCCGCACATCTTTCTCACGATGCTCAAAGCGATGCGGGCTGACTCCCTCATCACTTCTCCCATATTCCCTGTCAAGATCAAACGTCCCTTTCCGGGGACCAGGAGGCTCTCGACCACCAGGACGCTCCCTCCCACTGGAGTCCACGCAAGACCAGTGGTGGCACCTACAACATCCTCCTTTAGAAGCTCATCTTTTCGGAAGGGTGGAGCACCGAGTATCCTTTCCACATCTCCAGCAGTTATCCTGTACTCTTTCTTCCCCTCTTCCTTGACGAGGCACTTCCTCACCACTTTTTCCAGCGTTCTCTCTAAATTTCTGACGCCAGCCTCGCGCGTATAGCCCTCAATTATCTTCTTTATGGCTCCAGGCGTGAAGTCAAGTTTCTCAAGGTTGTAGAGGTTCGCTATCTTTGGGACAATGTAATCCTTAGCGATACGGTATTTTTCTTGATCCGAATAACCGGTGATTTCGATGACTTCCATTCGATCCCTGAGCGCAGGAGGTATCGTGTGGAGAACGTTTGCGGTGGTGATGAAAAGAACCTGAGATAGGTCGAAGGGTATTTCCAAGAAATGATCGACAAAATCCTTGTTCTGCTCTGGGTCCAAAACTTCCAGGAGTGCGGCGGCTGGGTCTCCCTGAAAACTGATCCCCATCTTGTCTATCTCGTCCAAAAGGATGACGGGATTTTTCGTACCCACACGCCTGATGAGCTGGATTATCCTCCCCGGCATGGCACCAACGTAGGTCCTACGATGCCCCTTTATCTCGGCTTCGTCCCTGAGACCTCCCAGGGACATCCTTGCAAACTTCCTTCCCATCGCCTCAGCTATCGTCCTTCCGAGGGACGTCTTCCCAACTCCTGGTGGGCCCACAAGGCAGAGGATGGGGGCTTTCATGTTCTTGGAGTACTTTCTGGCTGCCAAGTATTCAAGGATCCTTTCTTTCACCTCTTCGAGCCCAAAGTGGTTCTTGTCGAGGATACGCTTGGCTTGCTCTATCTCCAATCTGTCTTCCGTGAGGGTATTCCAAGGAAGCCCTAGAAGCCAGTCCAAATAGGTCCGGACAACTGTCGCTTCCGCGCTGTAAGGCGACATTTTTTCGAGCCTTTGTATCTCTTTGATGGCCTTTTCTTTCACGTAATCTGGATAATCTTCCTTTTCAACTCTTTCGTAAAGCTCCTTTATCTCCAACTCTTCTTCTGCGCCGAGCTCTTCTTTTATGGCCCTGAGTTTTTCCCTGAGGAAGAACTCCCTCTGGCTCTTTTCTATCCTACTTTTGACCTTCTGTTCGATCTCTTCTTCTATTTCCAGGATCTCGATTTCCTTCACCAGTATGGACAGAACTTTCTCCAGCCTTTCCTGTGGGTGTAAAGTTTCCAGAAGCTGCTGCTTCGTCTCAAGAGGTGCCGGTATGATGGAAGCCACGAAATCTGCGAATTTATCAGGATCCTCCATTTCCTTCACCGTCGAAAGCGTTTCGGGTGGAAACTTCTTCGTCAGGTTGAAGTACCTGACCACCTTATCTTTGACGCTCCTGACAACGGCCTCCAACTTTCTCGTCTTTCTGTATTTGACCTTCAGAACTTCGATTTCCACCAGAAAGAACGGCTCTTCCTTCACAAAATCCTTTATTTTGGCCCTTTCTAAACCCTCCACCAGAACTTTGAAGGTCTCGTCGGGGAGCTTCATGATTTGGAGGACCTTCACCACGGTTCCCACCCTGTAAAGGTCCTTCGGTTCGGGGTCCTCAACTGTGGTGTCGATTTGGTTCACAACCACCAGCAATCTATCGTATTTTTCCATAGATTCTTCCAAGGCCATAAGAGATTTCGTCCTACCGACGTAAAAAGGTACCACCGTGTTTGGAAAGACACCGAGGCCATTTCTGAGTGGTATACAGGGAAGATTGGAAGGTATTACTAAACTTTCCTCTTGTTCTTTGGCGAGTTTTTCAAGAGCTTTGAACTTTTTCTTCGAATTCCCTGATCGCTTCGACAAGATAGCTCACCTCCTCGGGGATTTCCAACTTCACGGTTCTTCTATCCTCGCTCTCCACCTCTATCCTCACCCGTATCGAGTCCTCGGGCCAAAAATCTTCGTAGAGATCTCCCCACTCCACCACGATCACTCCTTCGTCCTCTTCGATTAGATTCTCCACATCGAAGAGAAGAAAGTCTGGCCTTTCCAGCCTGTACAGGTCCAGGTGGTAGATGGTGATTCTCCCCACGTAGACGTTCATGAGGGTGAAAGTTGGGCTTCTCACCGCATCTTCGCTTAAACCTGTCCCCCCGACCATCCCTTTCACAAACGTGGTCTTGCCTGACCCCAACTCCCCCGTCAAAACCAACTTTTCCCTTCCCTTCAAATGTTTGGCCAGGGTTTTCCCCAACTCTTTCAATCTTGTCTCGTCCAGGCCACAAAATTTCGCGACTATCACGTTCCACAACCCCTCTTTCTGATAGAATTACCTCGGAGGGAACCTGGATGATACTCGTGGGAACGAGTGGTTTTTCTTTCGAAGACTGGAGAGGAACGGTTTACCCTGAGGTTGTGAGTCCCTCCCAATTCCTGAAGTATTATTGGGCCGTGCTCGGGTTCAGGATAGTGGAACTCAACTTCACCTATTATACTAGACCGTCCTGGAAATCTTTCGCTCAAATGCTCAGAAAAACTCCCCCGGATTTCTATTTTACTGTGAAAGTGCCTGGGGAAATCACCCACGCTTTTTGGAAGGCAAGGGAAGATCCTTCACAACTTGTTCGGGATTTTTCGGTTCAGATAAGTCCTCTCGTTGAGGAAGGAAGGTTCAAATGTGCGCTCGCGCAGTTTCCCTTTTCCTTCAAATACTCAAAAGAAAACTTGGATTATCTGGGACGCGTTCGAAGCACCTTTTCAGGGGCTCTCGCTTTCGAATTCAGGCATGCGAGCTGGGACAGGGAAGAAACTTACGAGTTTCTGAGAGAACACGACATCACCTTCGTTGCGGTCGACGAGCCCAGTCTTCCGAACCTCTTTCCCTACAAGCCTCTCGCGACAAGCGATTTAGCCTACTTCAGGTTCCACGGAAGGAATCAAAAGTGGTTCGAAGTGGAAGGAGACGAGCGTTACAACTATCTCTACAGCGATGAAGAACTCCTACTCTTCAAGGAGGACATATTAAAATTATCGAGGATGGTGAGGGAGACGTACGTGTTCTTCAACAACTGCTATCAAGGTCAAGCGGTCAGGAACGCCCAAACTCTTTTGAGATGGTTGGAGGGGAGATCTTGAACATCATAGAAGAACTCCTGAAAGATCTCGAAGACGATGAAGAGAATTTCTTTGAAAAGCTGGGCAAAAAGTACCATGCCCTCAGGAAAAAGTACTCCGAAGAGGAGATACAGAGAGCCCTCGAGGCGATTCTTTTTGCTTTAGAAGTTTCCGAGCGCACAATCCTTCCTTTATTTTCCGAAGAATACGAGAGATCCAAGAGAGTCTTCGTGGAAGACGTGACCGCACAGGATATAGCGGATTTCTTGGAGGGAAAGATCGGGGAGGTAGAGTTAGAGGGGAAGAGGTGGTATTGAGGAGATTGGGGTGAGAAGATGAAAGCGTTGATTTTGGCTGCGGGTAAAGGTACCAGGATGAAATCGAAATACCCCAAAGTGTTGCACACACTCTCTGGAAAACCCATGATAAAGTGGATCATCGAAACCGTGAGCTCAGTTGTACAGGAAGTAGGGGTGGTGCTTGGTTTCGGTTCGGATCTGGTGAGGAAGCACTTGCCGGATTGGGTGAGAGTCTTTGTCCAGGAAGAACAGCTGGGAACGGCACATGCCGTTATGTGCGCAAGAAGCTTTATAGATCCAGGCGAAGACATCCTGGTACTCTACGGCGACACTCCCTTGATAAAGTCAAACACTTTGAAGAGGATGATCGAAGAACACAGAAATGGAGCAGAAGTCACTTTGTTGACCGCAAAGCTCGACGATCCAACGGGTTACGGGAGGATCGTCCGAAGGGATGGCAGAATAGAAGTGATCGAGGAAGGAGAACTCTCAAGTGAAGAAAGGCTCGCCCTCAAAGAAGTGAACGCAGGTTTTTACGTCTTCTCTGGCGCCTTCCTTCTGGATGCACTACCCAGGGTTGGAAGAAACAATTCCAAGAACGAGTATTACCTCACAGACGTTGTGAAACTTGCGCAGAGAGTGAGAATCGTTGAGGTTTCGGATCCCATCGAGATCGTTGGTGTGAACACCAGGAAAACTTTGATTTCGCTGGAAGAGTTCCTGAGGAGAAAGAAGATAGAGGAACTTTTGGAGAACGGTGTGACAGTGATCGATCCCAACACCACTTACATCCACTATTCAGTTGAAGTGGGAATCGATACCGTAATCCACCCGATGACCTTCATCGAGGGAGAGACCAGGATAGGGGAAGACTGCGAGATAGGTCCCATGACGAGAATCGTGAACTGCGTGATAGGAAACGGGGTGAAAGTGGAGAGGTCGGAATGTTATGGAGCGGTCATCGAAGACAACGTCATCGTGGGGCCTTTTGCAAGGCTCAGAGAAGGTACCGTACTGAAGAGAAATTCGAGGATAGGAAACTTCGTGGAAGTCAAAAAGAGTATCATTGGAGAGGAAACGAAAGCCCTCCACCTCTCTTACATAGGGGACGCCTTCGTTGGCAGAAACGTGAACATCGGCGCCGGAACGATCACCTGTAACTACGATGGGAAGAAGAAGAACCCCACGTTCATAGAAGACAACGCTTTCATCGGTAGCAACACTTCTTTAGTGGCACCCGTGAGGATTGGTGAGGGTGCTTTCGTGGGAGCAAGTTCCGTCATCACAGACGACGTTCCTCCTTATTCGCTCGCTTTGGGAAGGGCGAGGCAGGTTGTGAAAGAAAATTGGGTTTTGAAAAGGAGAGGGGAGGAATGATATGTCTTTCTCCAACGACATGAAGATCTTCGCTGGAAACTCGAACAGACCCTTGGCTGAGAGAATCGCCAAGTATTTGAACATGGAATTGGGAGACTGCGAAGTTGGAAGGTTCGCGGATGGTGAGATCAACGTGAGGATAAACGAGACTGTCAGAGGGCACGACACCTTCCTGATCCAGTCTACCTCTCCTCCTGTCAACGAAAACCTGATGGAACTCCTCATCATGATCGATGCCTTCAAGAGGGCTTCGGCGAATTCTGTGGCTGTGGTCGTTCCGTACTACGGATACGCAAGGCAAGACAGGAAGGCGAAAGGAAGAGACCCTATTAGCGCCAAACTCGTTGCCAACTTGATCACAGTCGCGGGTGCTTCGAGGGTCCTCACCGTCGATCTCCACGCCGAGCAGATACAGGGGTTCTTCGACATACCTGTGGACAACCTCTGGAGCTATCCCGTGTTCGTGGAAGAGCTCCAGAAAAAGGAAAACGTGATACCGGAAGAGACCGTGGTTGTTTCACCTGATGTTGGTGGCGTTCGAAGGGCTAGAAGGTTGGCCGAACGTCTCGGAACCTCTCTGGCCATCCTGGACAAGAGGAGGCCAAAGGACAACGAAGCCGAGATAGTCAACATCATAGGTGACGTGAAAGACAAATTGGTGATACTCTTTGATGATATAATAGACACTGCCCACTCCATAGTGAAAGGTGCGGAAGTGTTGAAAGAAGCCGGAGCAAAACGGATAATAGCGTGCGCAACTCACGGGGTATTTTCTCAGGGAGCCTTGGAGAGGATAGAGGAGTCGTGCATAGACGTGGTTTACATAACCGACACCATACACCACCGACAGCTCCCGGAAAAGGTGAAGGTGTTGTCTGTGGCACCCCTCATAGGAGAGGCGATCATACGCATCAGGAAACATCTGTCTGTGAGCATCCTGTTCAGATGATGAAGCCACACAGGAGGGAAGAGCCATGATAGTTCTGGAGGCGTACACGAGACAACCAAAAGGAAAGCGAGAAGCGAGGAGGTTCAAGAGAGCCGGAGAGGTTTTGGGAATAGTTTACGGTCCTGCGACAACTCCCATTCCCATAAGGATCAAACGGTCGGCGTTTGAAAAGTTCTTCTCCGGCGTCTCAGAAACGGAACCGATACAACTCATCATCAAAAACGAAAACGAAGAAGTTGTGAACCAGAAGCTCGTCTTTTTGAAGTCGATCCAAAGAGACAAAATAACGGAAGTTGTGGTGCATGTGGATTTCTACGAGCCGATGAAAGGTCACAAGATGCGCATCAACGTTCCCATCAAAGTGGTAGGAAAGCCTGTGGGCGTCGAAAAGGGAGGTTTCCTGGAGCTCGTTCACGAAGAACTCCCAGTGGAGACGGATCCCGACAAGGTACCAAAAGAGATCGAAGTGGACGTTTCCGAGCTGGATCTTGGAGACTCCATACACGTGAGGGACCTCAAGCTACCCGAAGATGTGAAGTGCCTCCTCTCTGAGAACGAGGTTGTAGCCTTGGTGATGGTACCAAAAGAAGTGGTGCTTGAAGAAAAAGCTGCAGGAGCGGAAGAGATAGAAGAACCGGAAGTGATAAGGAAGGGAAAGAAAGAGGAAGAAGAAGAGGAAAAGTGAGAGGACATGGTAGTGGTGGGGCTCGGAAATCCAGGCCCACGTTATGCCTTCACAAGGCATAACGTGGGTTTCCTCTTTCTCGATCACCTCCTGAAAGGAAGAGGGGAATGGAAGCATTACAAGAACTTCCTTTGGACAAGTAAGAAGTTGCTGGAGCAACAAGAGGTAGTGCTGGTGAAACCTTTGACCTTCATGAACCTCAGTGGATTAGCTGTTCTGGAGGTTTTGAGGTCCTTCGATGTGGGAGTGGGTGATATAATAGTTGTGTACGACGATGCGAGCTTGAGGTTGGGAAAAATCAGGATAAGGAAAAGGGGTTCAGACGGGGGACACAACGGAATGAAGTCCATAATAGAAGCCTTGGGAACGGAAGAGATCGCACGGATCAGGATAGGTATAGGTGAGAAACCAAAGGACGTGGACCTAGTAAGTTTTGTGCTCGGTGGGTTTTCTGAGGAGGAGTTCGCCGTCTTGCAAAAGGTGTTTGACGTGACAGAGGATGCTTTGAAGATGATCCTGACGGATGGGATAGACAAAGCGATGTCCGTATTTAACGCTTCAGAGGTGAGAGGATGAAATGTCTTGGGTGCGATAGAGAGGCTTTTCACATTTACAAAGTAGATTTCGATGGTGTTGAGAAATCGATCGCGTACTGCCCTGGCTGCTTGAAGAGAGCGGTCTTCGGTGGTTTGCCAACAGCGAGAGTCTCCACGAGGGTCCTTTTCAAAGATTCGTTTCGGAAGGCAAAGAACAGGAACTTGATCGCGGACACGTTCACGCTCGGCATGTTCTTGTCCTCCGAAGTACCGTTGTTCTTGCTCGAGAGCTTGTTTGGAAGTTTCTGGAACAGCGAACAGGAGAAGGAGAATTTCCTAAACGAAAGAAGGATCGCTTTCCTCGAGAGAAAGTTGAAGGAAGCCGTCAAGTCCGAAGATTACAAGAGGGCAAACCACATAAAGGAGTTGATCTCACAGATAAAGAACAGATCGGATGTGAAATAAGGGGGGCAACCCCCCTATCTTTTCAGATAATCGTAGAGGCTTTTCACGGCGTAGAATTCCCCGGGTAGGTTAACCTTCCTCTCCTCAAAGGGTTTCAAGAACAAGAAATTGTCCTCCAGTTCTTCGTCGTTTTCCGAAAGTATCCTCACCCCGAAAGCCGGTTTTTTCGCCCTCAGCGTCAGCAAGCGTCCAGCTACCGTCACATCGATTTCTGGGTCTTTTAACTCCAGGTCCCTCCACTTTTTGAAGACCTTGTAGTTCGAAAAGACCCTCCCCTCAACCTCGACGTCCACGAAGAACGCCACGTTGTAATCCGACCATTCCAAGTTGTCGACGACCACCACACCGTCTTCCGGCAAAGTGACGTTGTATTCCTTGACCAACCTTTCTTTCCCGTCGAAGCCGTACACCTTCAACACGCCTTTCGCGTTTACGGTTTTTCTGAGATCGTTCACGACGAGAAACACAAGTTCCTTCCCGGTTTTCTTCAAAACTGGTAACACGTCCGCGAAGAACCTTTTCGCGTAGTAATAGAGAGCCTTTGGACGCTTAAAGTAATCCACGGCAGACCAGCTGAAGACGGGCCAACTGTCGTTCAACTGCCAGAACAGCGTTCCAGCGGTCTTGTACTTCCTGCTTCTCCAGTGTTCAACCCCGAACTTTATAGCCTCTGCTTGGTTCAACTGGGAGAGGTACACAAAGCTCTCGAAGTCTTTGTACTCCCCGAAGTTACCAACGATGAACCTCACCAACCTCTCCTGTCCTTCCACCTGCTTGTTGTGTTTGAGCATCACGGGATGGAACACTCTCCTTTCATCTTCTTTCGCGAAGAACTCTATCGTCTTCACGTGTGGGGCCCCTTGGAAACCGAACTCGCTGATGAACTTGCCTCCTTCCTCCTCGTACTGGTCGTAGTTCACCCATCCGCTCCACACGTTCCAAACATGCCTGTCACCTTCTCGTTCGCTGTTTGCGCGTTCTCCACCGTATGGGCTGGAAACCCAGTAAGGGGTTTTGGGGTCCTCCTCGGCACATATCTTCGGGAAATCGAAGAGGTACAACCTGTTGCCGAGGTTCAGACCTTCGACCTTTTTGTTCATGATGCCCCACTCTTCGAAACCCCAGTTGTTCTCGTTGTTGCCACACCACAAGACTATGCACGCGTGGTGCCTCAACTTCCTCACGATCTTTCGAGCCTCTTCGTTGGCCAGCCTTCTGAACCAAGGTAGATGATCCGGATACTCGAGGCAGGCGTACATGAAGTCTTGCCAGACCATGATACCCATCTCGTCGCAGAGCGAGTAGAAAGCGTCGTGTTCGTATATTCCCCCACCCCACACCCTGAGCATGTTCATGTTGGCGTCCTTCGCCATCTTGAGAAGTTTTTTGTAATCGTCCTCGCTCAACCAAGTCAACACGTTGTCCGCTGGTATCCAGTTTGCTCCTTTTGCGAAGACCTTCTTCCCGTTCACCTCGAAAATGAAAGTTCTACCTTCTTCGTCGGGCTCTTGGATGATTCTCACCGTCCTAAAACCGATCCTCTTACTCTCCCTGTAGATTTCGTTCCCGTTCCTTTTCAAGACAAAGTCAAAACCGTACAGATGAGGTTCTCCCACGTTCCACGGATACCAAAGTTTCAGGCCTTTTATTCTCGCGAGCCCTTCGAAGTAGAGTTCTCCTTCCTTCTCCTTGACCTCGAATTCTCCCAAAAGTCCCCCATCAACAAAGACGGAGACGCTCAAACCATCTTTTCCCACCTTCGAGGTGATGTGGCCCGTGACCTTTATCGTACCGTCACCACCTTCGTACTCGAGAAGGTACGCCGTGGAATCGTGCAGGCGAGCCCCCTTGTGCAACTCGAGGTACACAGGTTTCCAAATGCCCGACGTGACGATCCTCGCTCCCCAATCCCAACCATACGAGTACTGGGCTTTCCTTATGTAACCCCTCACGCTCTCCTCGGGACCACCCATTTTCCCGTAGTTCTGCTCTAGGGCCTTCGGGACCAGCACAGGAGACTTTATGTGAACCCGCAGCTTGTTCCCACTCTTGAGGAGGCGTTTTACATCAAACCTGTACTCTAGGAACATGTCCTCGGTACTACCAAGAAAAACGTCGTTCAAGTACACATCCGAGAGCGTGTCTATCCCCTCGAACACGAGATCCACGTAGTCTTCATCCCCCAACGGCTCGTTGAAAGAGAAATCTTTTTCGTAGACCCACTCTTTGCCTTCGATTTGGATGAAAAGATCTTCGTTTGTTCCCACGTAGGGGTGTGGTAACAATTTGTTCCTCACCAGATCAGCTTGAACCACACCCGGAACGGATCCTCTGAAAGAGAATTCTCCCTCGGTGTCTTTCACCTGCCAATCGTCACCGGTCAACCACACCCTTCTCACAACACCACCCCCTCAGAGGATATTATCCTACAGGAGTGGTAGAATTTCTTTGAAAATGGAAACAACACGGGGAGGTGAAGAAGTGTACAACCCTGACCTGATAAGGAACATATGCATCATAGCCCACATAGACCACGGGAAGACGACCCTCGTGGACAGGATCCTCGAGATCACCAACACGGTGGACAAGAGGAAAATGAGGGATCAATACCTGGACATGATGGAGATGGAGAGGGAAAGGGGCATAACCATAAAGGCGCATCCGGTGAAGGTGATGTACAAAGCGGACGACGGTAACGTTTACGAGATAAACATCATAGATACCCCGGGGCACGTCGACTTTTCCTACGAGGTCGGTCGGAGTATGGCAGCTTGTGAGGGAGCCATACTCCTGGTGGATGCCACCCAGGGCGTCGAAGCGCAAACTGTCGCTCACACTTACTTAGCCATCGAGCACGACTTGGAGATCATCCCTGCGATAAACAAGATAGATCTTCCGAACGCGAACGTAGAAGAGACTGCCCTAGAGATAAGAGACTTGCTCGGCGTGGGCGAAAACGAGATCCTACTTGTGAGTGCAAAAGAAGGCACAGGCGTGAAAGAGCTGCTCGAAGCCGTGGTGAAACGGGTTCCTCCCCCAAAGGGACGCTTGGATGGAAAGCTCGCCGCCCTCATATTCGATGCCAAGTACGACAACTACAAGGGTGTCATAGTCCACGTGAGAATCTTCGATGGGAGAGTGAAACCAGGTGACAAGATAATGACCTTCTCCAACAGGAAAGTTTACGAGGTACAAGAGGTTGGAGTCTTCACACCGGAGATGACACCGGTCGACTCTCTGAGCGCCGGGGAGGTTGGGTACATAATCGCCGGCATCAAAGAAGTCTCGGACGCAAAGGTCGGCGATACGATCACTTCCGCGAACGCTCCCGTGGAAAGCCCACTACCCGGATACCGGGAAGTGAGGCCGATGGTGTTTGCGGGGATGTTCCCTGGACTCCCAGAATACTACGAAGAACTCAGAAAGGCGCTCGAAAAACTCAAGTTGAACGACTCGGCGCTGTACTTCGAACCAACAATTTCCCCGGCACTTGGTTTTGGTTTCAGGTGTGGATTCCTCGGTCCACTCCACATGGACGTGGTGAGAGAGAGGATAGAACGAGAGTACGATCTGGCTGTCATCCTCACCGCGCCGAACGTCAGGTACAAGGTGGTGCTCAGAAACGGTCAGGAGATGGAGATCACGGACCCTTCGAAGTTCCCTGACGACGGTTCCATACTGGAGGTTTACGAACCCTTCGTCGATCTTTCCATCATCACCCCGGTGGAATACATGGGAGCGCTGATAAACCTCGTTCAAAACGAAAAGAGGGGATCTTTGAGGGCGACGGAGAACGCGGGAAGAAACAGGATCATATTGAGGTTCGATGCGCCCCTTGCGGAGATCATATACGACTTCTTCGACAGGATGAAAGCGGTGAGCAGAGGTTACGCCTCCATGGATTACGAGTTCAAGGAGTACAGGAAGAGCGACCTTGTGAAGGTGACGATACTGGTCAACAGGGAACCTGTGGACGCACTCTCTTTCATAGTTCACAGGTCGAAGGCTTATTCCGTCGCAAGAAAGGTCGTCGAAAAACTCAAAGAGTTGATCCCGAGGCACCAGTTTGAAATACCGATCCAAGCGAAGGCGGATGGAAGGATCATCGCGCGATCGGACATAAAGGCTTTGAGGAAAGACGTGTTGGCCAAGTGTTACGGTGGGGACGTGACAAGGAAGTTGAAGCTGCTCGAAAAGCAAAAGGAGGGAAAGAAGAAACTGAGGGAGATAGGAAAGGTCAGGATACCGCAAGAGGCCTTCTTGGCCTTACTCAAGATAGGAGAGGAGGAACAGAACAGATGAGGAAAAGGTGGTGTACGGTTCTTTCCACAATGATCCTTTTGCTTTTGGTCTCTTCCTGCTCTCCGTTCAACGTCGTCGTCCCTCCCGCTTCTTATTCCACGGAAACGGCGCTGGTCGTTTTGGCAAATGGAGGTTACAAGCTTCTTGACATTTTGCCCGTTGACGGTTTCGAAGACGTTGTCTTCGACGCGATGGTGGGTGTTTTCAGGTTGGATGAGGAGATCTTTTTGTTGTACGTCTACAAAAGCGAGGAAGACGAAGTGAAGGAAATCTGGAAGAAGTTGAAGAAGAAATTTCCGTTCACTTCGATTAGGATTTCATTTGACTTCCCAAATTTTGGTAAAATTTCTGCTAGGGCACACGGAAAAGAGGTTGTGGTGTGGAGGAGAGGCCCTTGGCTGTTCTTGGCAGAGGGAGGAAGAGGCATTTCAAAATTTGTTGAACACGTTCAAAGGGTTTATTCTATACTCAGATGATGGTGATAGGACACAGAGGGTTTCCCACTTGTTTCACCGAAAACACTATCTTGTCGGTAAAGAAAGCCATCGAGGTTGGTGCGGATGGCGTGGAAGTTGACGTTAGGATCTCAAAGGATGGTATCCCCGTTTTGATCCACGATGAAGACCTGGCAAGGGTGTTCGGCGTGTTTGGCAGAGTTTCTGAGCTCTCTGTGCGCGAGCTCAAGGAATTGACGAACGGTTTGATACCTACCCTTCAAGAATTGGTTGAAGCGTTACCTTCCGGAAAATTGTTGAACGTGGAGTTGAAGGAAGACAAAGAAGTCCAAAAGGTTCTTGAAGTGGCAACAAAGTATGAGGGCGAAGTCGTCTTCTCTTCCTTCAACCTGGACCTTTTGGATGAACGTCTCAAGGGAAAGAAGTACGGCTACCTCGTGAACGAAGAAAACTACGGAACCGTGGAATCCTTCTTGGAGAGGGTGTACCAGGTGCGGCCTTACTCTCTGCACCTACCCTATCAAGCGCTTTCTTTTGAAGTCATTCGGAAAGTGTGCGAGAAGTTGAAGATGGATCTGGGTACGAAGATCTTCGTGTGGACGCTGAACGACCCGGAAGTTCTCGCATCGATGAGAGACGTTGTGGACGCGGTGATAACGGACGAAGTGGAGAAGTTCGTGAAGGTGGTGAAAGGGTGTACGAGGAATTCGTGGATTTCAGGAGAAGGTTAAACGAAGAGATCCTCAAGTCCGCTACCTTGAACACCAAGAGATTCTTCAACCTCGACTCGAGCGTCTACGCCCCGGGGAAACTGGATACCAAAACCAAGGAACTTCTAGGTTTGGTTGCCTCGATGGTGTTGAGGTGTGACGATTGTGTGCGTTATCACTTGATTCGTTGCGTGCAAGAGGGGTTGAATGATGAGGAACTCTTTGAGGCCTTCGACGTGGCGCTCGTGGTTGGGGGATCCATAGTGATCCCACACTTGAGGCGGGCGGTCGATTTCCTCAGGGAACTGAGAGAGAGGGAGAAAAATGGCGAAACTCTTTCTCTTTGATGGGACTGCTCTCGCTTACCGTGCGTATTACGCCTTGGACAGGTCGCTCGCGACGTCGAGCGGTATCCCCACGAATGCAACCTACGGTGTGACGAGGATGATGATCAAGTTCGTCAAGGAACACGTGAGGAAGGGAAAAGATTATGCGGCAGTCGCTTTCGACAAGAAAGCAGCAACCTTCAGACACAAACTACTCGAGACGTACAAGGCCCAGAGACCCAAAACACCCGACTTGCTCGTTCAACAGCTTCCCTACATAAAACAGTTGATAGAAGCGTTGGGTTTGAAGGTGATAGAACAGGAAGGTTATGAAGCAGACGACATAATCGCCACTCTCGCAAAAAGAGGAGAGCAGGTATTTGAGGAAGTTTACGTGATCACAGGAGACAAAGACATGCTTCAGATTGTGAACGACAAGATAAAGGTCTGGAGAATCGTTAAAGGCATCACGGATTTGGAGTTGTACGATCGCGCGAAGGTGAAGGAGAGGTACGGAGTGTACCCAGAGCAGATACCGGATTACCTGGCCCTGGT
Source organism: Thermotogota bacterium (assembly GCA_030550515.1). Taxonomy (GTDB): domain Bacteria; phylum Thermotogota; class Thermotogae; order Thermotogales; family Thermotogaceae; genus JAUQPE01. The sequence goes on from JAUQPE010000029.1 coordinate 192,177, forward strand.
AGGAGATGACATAGACAACATACCAGGCGTTGCCGGGGTGGGTGAGAAGACGGCAGTACAAATCCTCGAAAAGTATCAGAATATCGAGGAGATTTACAACAACATCAATTCTCTTCCATTGAAGGTCAGAAAAATCCTCATAGACCAGAGAGAGATAGCCATGCTCAGCAAGAAATTGTCGAGGCTTGTAACAGACGTACCGATATCGGTGGACTGGGAGGAACTGAGGTACAACGGTGAAGACAGGGACAAACTTCTCAAGCTCCTCAAAGAGCTTGAGTTCGCTTCGATAATGAGAGAACTTCAGATATACGAATCCCAGCAGGCCACCGATTACAGGATTGTGAGAAGCGAAAAGGATTTCGAGGAACTGGTGAAGTTGTTGCGCGAAAGTCCTTCTTTCGCTTTAGACCTGGAGACTTCATCCCTCGATCCTTTCGAATGCCAGATCGTGGGCGTATCCATCTCGTTCAATCCTGGCTCTGCCTATTACGTTCCTCTCCACCACAAGAACACCAACAATCTGGACGAGGAGAGGGTACTCTCCGAACTCAAGAAAATATTGGAAGATCGTTCATCCAGAGTGGTGGGGCAGAACTTGAAGTTCGATTACAAGGTTTTAAAGGTGAAGGGTATAGATCCGGTGGATCCACACTTCGATACGATGATCGCCGCCTACCTGCTCGAGCCAAACGAGAAACGCTTCAACCTCGAAGACCTCGCCCTCAAGTTCCTCGGGTACAAGATGACCTCTTACGAAGAGCTCGTGAGCGCGTACTCTTCGCCCCTCTTCGGTTTCAACTTCGGAGACGTACCGGTAGAAAAGGCCGCTAGCTACTCCTGCGAGGACGCAGACGTTTCCTACAAGTTGTACAAGATCTTGAGCGTGAAGCTACACGAACAGGAGCTCGAGAACGTCTTTTACAAGCTCGAGATGCCGCTGATCAACGTTCTTGCGGACATGGAGTTGAACGGGGTGTACGTGGACATCGAGTACTTGAAGGAACTTTCAAGGATTTACGGTGAGGAATTGGACGAGTTGGCCCAGAAGATATACGAGATCGCAGGGGAACCTTTTAACATAAACTCCCCAAAGCAAGTTTCCAGGATTTTGTTCGAAAAACTCAAGATAAAGCCGAAGTCAAAGACAGCCAAAACTGGCGACTATTCGACGAGGATAGAGGTCCTCGAAGAGTTGGCCGATGAGCACGAGATCGTACCGCTCATCCTTGAGTACAGGAAATATCAGAAACTGAAATCGACCTACGTGGACAGCCTTCCAAAGATGGTGAACCCAAAGACTGGTAGGATCCACACAACCTTCCATCAGACCGGCACGGCAACCGGTAGGTTGAGCAGCAGCGACCCGAACCTCCAGAACCTCCCGACCAAAACCGAGGAAGGAAAGGAGATAAGAAAGGCGATCGTGCCCCAGAACAAAGATTGGTGGATCGTCAGCGCCGACTACTCACAAATAGAGTTGAGGATACTGGCCCATTTCAGCGGAGACGAAAACCTCCTGAAAGCCTTCGAAGAGGGTCGAGACGTCCACGCGCTCACCGCTTCCAAGATCTATGGTGTGAAATTGGAAGAAGTCACACCGGAGATGAGAAGAGTCGGAAAGATGGTGAACTTTTCTATAATATACGGTGTCACGCCCTACGGACTCTCCGTGAGGCTGAGGATCCCTGTCAAAGAAGCCGAAAGGATGATCGTGAGCTATTTTGTCCTTTATCCGAAAGTGAGAGAGTATATACAGCGAGTCGTGAACGAAGCGAAGGAAAAAGGCTACGTGCGAACACTCTTTGGTAGAAAGAGAGACATCCCCCAACTCATGGCGCGCGACAGGAGCATACAATCGGAAGGTGAGAGAATTGCGATAAACACACCCATACAGGGAACGGCAGCCGACATCATGAAACTTGCGATGATAGAGATCCACAGGGAAATGAAGAAGAGAGGCATGAGATCAAAGATGATCGTACAAGTTCACGACGAGCTCGTTTTCGAGGTTCCAGACGAAGAGAAGGAGGCTTTAGTAGAGTTGGTGAAAGACAAGATGGCAAACGTCGTGAAGCTCTCCGTTCCACTCGAGGTGGACGTGACCGTCGGCAAATCGTGGTCGTAAGGAGGGAAAACAGTGGACGCCAGGATAGTAAACGCATTGATAGGATCGGTTTACGAGATCTTAAGGGAAGTCTTGAGAGTTGATCCGAAGGTGGGCAAACCGACTGTTACCAAGAGCATAGAGGTACCGCATTCGATTGTCACCGTGATCGGAATCACAGGTGACATGGAGGGAAATCTCATCTACTCTTTCTCGAGAAAGACAGCTGCAGAAATCGTGTCTTCGATGATGGGCATGGAGTACAAAGAGATAGACGATCTAGCGATGAGTGCGATAGGAGAGCTTGGAAACATGACGGCAGGAAAGCTCGCCATGAAACTCGAGGGGTTCGGAAAGAAAGTGGAGATTACTCCACCTACCGTCGTTTCCGGCGAAAACCTCAAGATAAGGAGTTTTGGGATGATCCTAAAGTTACCGATCAGCGTTTTCAAAGAAGAGGATTTTGATCTTTATCTGTCCGTCGTCGAAGACACAAAGGGGTGACGCGTCCACGAGAAGAGACAGGAATTTGTTCAGAGACCTCGGAAAGTACAACATGATGGTGATGTTTGTCACAACCCTTCTGGCGAACATCTTTGTTGGGGGGTTGATTGGTTATTACCTTGATAAATGGTTCTTTAAAAACAAAGTTTTATTCTTTATTTTCCTAATTTTAGGTGTGTTTTCAGGATTGTATAACGGTTTCAAAATGTTGCTGAAAGAAACGGAGAGGTATGATAAAAGTGAAAAGCTTAACAAAAAGGATGACGGTGCTGATCCTGGGAATGGGAATAGTTGAACAATTGTTGTTGCTTGTTGTATGGGGGTTGGAAAAGAGCTGGGGACCCATTTGGGGAAGTGTAGGAGCGATCCTTGCTCTCTTCTCTTTGAAAAGAGATATCGAGGTCATGGTTGCTAGAAGGAGTAAGAAGGGGTGGTTAGCGGGATATCTCGGAAGGTATGCAATTTATGCAATTTTTCTACTCACAGGCGCCCTCGTATCTCTTGAAATCTTGATAGGCGTGTTCATCGGTCTCATGAATTTGAAATTTTCCTCTTTCCTGATGTGGAGGTGGCTCGATTGAAGGTGAGGTTCACCAAGAAGGAGAAAATCTTTTTGGCGATTCTATTGGTAGCTTGTACCGTTTCGGCTTTTTTGAACATTCGCGAGCTCAAAAAAACCCCTCGCGAAGAGGTTTTCGGGAACCTCGGAAAGAGATGGGTAGTCGAGATAGGAGGTTTCCGGCTGAATCCCATGACGATCTTCGTGGGAGTTGGAATAGTCGCGCTCCTCGTGTTTGTCGCATACAAATTCAGGAGATTTGAGTTGATTCCCTCAAGAGGGCAGGCCTTTCTGGAGAGCATCCTAGAAACCTTTTATGAAATCGTCGACGATGCGATACCTGACAAACGTTTTGTGAAACCCACGTTTGTGATCGCCACCACTCTCTTTCTCTTCATAGCCGTCTCCAACATCGTTGGTGGGGTTGTACCGGGAATAAACGTTTTGACGGACGAAAACGGTGCGATCAGGAAAGTGCAACTGTTTTCCAACTTGTGGCCTGCCCCAACCGCCGACTGGAACACCAACCTCACTTACGCCTTGTTCGTGTTGATCGTGAGTCACGTTTTTGCTATAAAGTCGAAGGGATTCAAAGAATGGCTCAAGGGATGGTTCCAACCAAGCCCCATCATGTTACCCTTGAACGTGATAGGAGAGCTGGCCAAACCTATCTCTCACTCTCTGCGATTGTTTGGTAACATAGCGGGTGGAGCAATTCTAGTCTACATACTCACCTACATGACCGGCTATTTCTTCGCGCCACTCATATTCTGGGGCTTCTTCGGGATATTCGTAGGTCTGATTCAAGCTTTCGTGTTCAGTATCCTTGCGGTCGCTTATATAAGCTCACAACTTTCTTGAAACTTGAGGGAGGGATGTTTCCATGGAAAATCTCAGCGATCTTGCCCAAGGGTTGGCACTCCTTGGAAAGTACTTGGGAGCAGGTCTGTGCATGGGTATCGGCGCCATCGGACCTGGGATTGGAGAAGGTAACATTGGCGCACATGCCATGGACGCCATAGCGAGACAACCGGAGATGGTTGGAACCATCACGACGAGGATGCTCCTCGCGGACGCCATAGCCGAGACCACCGGAATCTATTCTCTGCTCATATCCTTCATGATCCTCCTCGTCGTGTGAGGAGGGAGCTGCTTTGGAATTCCTCGAAATCAACTGGACCTCTGCCGTTATGCTCCTTCTCTTCTTGCTCCTGCTCTTTCTCCTGAACAAGTTTCTTTACACACCGTTCGTGGAGACCATGGAGAGGAGGAGAAAGAAGATTGAAGACGAATTGAAGGGTGCTGAAAATCTGAAGCGGGAAGCGGAAGCGATGAAAAAAGAAGCGGAAGAACTTCTGAACCACGCGAAAAAAACGGCTGGGGAGATATTGGAGAACGCCCGAAAGCAAGCCGAGCAGATAGTGAACGAAGCCAAAGAGAAAGCGAAACAGGAGGCACAAAGACTCTTGGAAGCGACGAAGATTCAGATAGAGGTGGAGAAACAGAAGGCTCTGGAAGCGGTCGAGGAAAGATCCGGTGAAATAGCCGTGGCTCTCGCCTTGAAAATCCTCCAGAGGGTTTTCGAAGAGGACAAAGTGCGTCGTGATTATCTCGTGAGGATCTTGCAAGAGGAGTTCGAGAAGAGATGAGGGCCTCTACAGTGGCGGGAAGATACGCCAGGTCTTTGTTGAACGTCGCCATACTGACAGGAAAGGAAGAGGAATATTCCAACTTTCTGAGCCTCTCACGCCAGGTCTACGAGCGTTTCAGAGACTTCTTCGATAACCCGACAGTGAAACCTGGTGTGAAACTTCGCCTCCTAGTAGAAGCGCTTCGTGATTTAGGGGTCGAGTTGGATAACGCTGAGAAAAACTTCCTGTTGATCTTGTTCGAGAGGAAAAGACAAAAACTCCTCCCCTTGATCGAGCGCCTCTACGGGTACGAGAGGATAGAATCGATGCAGAAGATACCGGCTGACCTTCAGATTGCCCACGAACCTTCTCAAGAAGAGTTGGAGTTGCTCAGAAAACTTGTTAGAAAATTCGTGTTGAGAGATCCTGTCTTCAAGATCCACGTGAGGCGGGATCTGATAGCGGGTGCTGTCGTCGAATTTGAGGGTTTCAGGTACGATACCACCGTTTTGGGAAGACTCAAAAAGATGTCCAGACAAGTGTTGAAGAGAAGGGGTGAAGGGTCTTGAGGATAAACCCCAGTGAAATTACGAGAGTGTTAGAGGAGAGGATAAAGAGCTACGAAGAGAGGATAGAGCTGGAAGACACGGGAAAAGTCATCCAGGTTGGTGACGGTATCGCGAGGGTTTACGGCTTGAACAAGGTAATGGTGAACGAGTTGGTGGAATTTGCGGAAACGGGCGTGAAAGGCATCGCTTTTAACTTGGAAGAAGACAACGTAGGTGTGATCGTGCTGGGAGACTACAAGGACATAAAAGAAGGACACACCGTCAGAAGGCTGAAGAGGATCGTCGAAGTTCCGGTTGGAGAAGAGTTGCTAGGTCGGGTTGTGAACCCCCTCGGTGAACCCTTGGATGGGAAAGGTCCCATAAACGCCAGGCACTTCAGACCCATAGAGATAAAGGCACCCAGCGTGATCTACAGAAAACCAGTAGATACACCGCTTCAAACTGGAATCAAAGCGATAGATTCCATGATACCCATAGGCAGAGGGCAGAGGGAGTTGATCATAGGGGACAGACAAACAGGTAAGACGGCCATAGCCATCGATACCATAATCAACCAGAAAGGGCAGGGCGTCTTCTGCATATACGTGGCCATAGGGCAGAAGAGGGCAGCAGTGGCGAGGATCATAGACAAGCTCAGGCAGTACGGCGCCATGGAATACACGACGGTAGTGGTGGCGAGTGCGTCAGATCCCGCAGCGTTGCAGTACATCGCACCTTACGCTGGGTGCGCCATGGGTGAGTATTTCGCCTACACTGGAAGGGATGCTCTCGTCGTCTACGACGACCTCTCCAAACACGCCGTTGCCTACAGGCAGCTCTCACTCCTCTTGAGAAGACCACCGGGAAGAGAAGCTTACCCTGGTGACATCTTCTACTTGCACTCGAGACTTTTGGAGAGAGCTGTAAGGCTCAACGAGAAGATGGGAGGAGGTTCCCTCACAGCCCTTCCCATAGTCGAAACCCAAGCGAACGACATATCCGCCTACATTCCGACGAACGTGATATCGATCACCGACGGTCAGATATACCTGGAGCCCGGTTTGTTCTACGCCGGACAAAGACCCGCCATAAACGTGGGACTTTCCGTGTCGAGAGTCGGAGGCGCTGCTCAGATAAAAGCCATGAAACAAGTCGCGGGTATGCTGAGGATAGAACTCGCGCAGTACAGGGAACTCGAAGTGTTCGCACAATTTGCCACAGAGCTCGATCCAGCAACTAGAGCGCAAATCGTGAGAGGCCAGAGGTTGATGGAACTCCTGAAACAGGAGCAGTACAGTCCTATGCCCGTTGAAGAACAGGTTGCCGTCCTCTACACCGGCGTGAAGGGTTACTTGGATGATCTCCCCGTTGAAGTGGTGAAGAGGTTCGAAAAAGAATTCCTCCAGTACATGAGAGAAAAACACGTCGACGTACTCAAGGATATAAGGGAGAGGAAAGAGATCACTCCTGAAACCGAGGAAAAACTGAAGAAAGCCATAGAAGAGTTCAAGAGCTTTTTCAGGGTGTGATCCGATATGAGCAGGGGTCGGATGCTCTACATCAGAAGGAAGATAAACGCCACACAATCCCTCATGAAGATCACGAGAGCCATGGAAATGGTGGCACGCGCGAAGGCTAGGAGAGTGGAAGCGGAATACAGGAACTTCAAACCTTTCCTCCAAGAAGTTGAGAAATTGTGGCGGAGAATCCCAAAGCGCTTCATCGTTCCTTCGTTTTTCGAGAAGGGTGACAGAGAACTCTTGGTGATTCTCTCAAGCGACATGGGGTTGTGCGGTGCGTACAACAGCGAGCTTCTGAGGAGAGCGGAAGAAACGCTCTCTTCCTTGAAGAACCCTTCGCTCATTCTCATCGGCGCCAAAGCAGCAAACCATTTTAAGAACAATCAAAACGTTTACAAGGTTTACGACAAGTTCTACGACGTGCCGGAGTTCAGCAAGGCTTCGACAGTGGTGGAAGACATCCTAACTTTTCTCTCGAAAAACGGACCAGCACGAGTTTTGGTCTTGTACAGCCACTTCAAGAACGTGTTGATACAGCAGCCGAGGGTGTACGAGTTGGTGCCCCTGGAAAAGGAAGAAAGTACCGCCGAGGAATACGAGTACGAACCCGTTCCAGAAATTTTAGCGCCACTGGTTCTACACTACTACCTCTCGGCTAAAATGCTGGATTTCATGTTTCACGGAAAGCTGAGCGAGCATTACGCAAGGCAGAACGCGATGAAGAACGCCACGGACAACGCGCAAGAGGTCATAAGGAGACTCACCCTGGAGTACAACAAAGCGCGCCAGGCATCGATAACGGAGGAACTCATAGAGATAGTCACGGGAGCGGAGGCTTTGAAGGAAATAGAAGAATAGAGGTGATGAAACATGGCCAAAGGCTCGAAGGGATACATTGTTGCCGTCATGGGTCCTGTGGTGGACGTCATGTTCTCTGAAGAGGAGCTTCCCGACATATACAGCGCCCTCGTGGTAGTGAACCCCCAGACCGGCCAGAAGATCGTTTTGGAAGTTGAACAACTCTTAGGGGATAGCACCGTCAGAACGATCGCCATGGATTCCACCGATGGTTTGATTAGAGGTCTCGAAGTCATCGACACCGGTGAGCCGATCACAGCACCTGTTGGGAGAGGTGTGCTTGGGAGGATCCTCAACGTTGTGGGAGAACCCATAGACGAGCTCGGAGAAATTAGCGTCTCCGAGAGATGGCCGATCCACAGACCAGCCCCTGATCTGGTGGAACAGTCAACGGAGATAGAAATATTGGAGACGGGCATCAAAGTCATCGACTTGTTGGCGCCGTTCCCGAAGGGTGGGAAGATAGGGTTTTTCGGAGGAGCGGGTGTTGGAAAAACGGTTCTCGTGATGGAACTGATCAGAAACATCGCCATCGAGCACAAGGGTGTGTCCGTCTTCGCTGGCGTCGGGGAAAGGACCAGGGAGGGAAATGAACTGTGGCTTGAGATGAAAGAAAGTGGCGTACTCGAGAACACCGTTTTGGTCTTTGGACAGATGAACGAACCACCAGGGGCGAGGTTCAGGGTTGCGCTCACAGCGCTCACGATTGCTGAATACTTCAGAGATGTTGAGGGAAAAGACGTGCTTTTGTTCATAGACAACATCTTCAGGTTCGTTCAAGCAGGTAGCGAGGTTTCAGCGCTGTTGGGTAGGATGCCATCTGCGGTGGGGTATCAACCCACGCTCGCGACGGATTTGGGAGAGCTCCAGGAAAGGATCACATCGACCCGAAGGGGATCCATAACCTCGGTCCAGGCCATATACGTTCCCGCCGACGACATAACAGACCCAGCGCCAGCCACGACTTTCGCGCATCTCGACGCGACGGTTGTTCTTTCCAGAAGAATAGCAGAACTTGGACTTTATCCGGCGGTGGATCCACTCGATTCGTCTTCAAAGATACTCGATCCAGCCGTGGTGGGGAGGGAACACTACGAAGTTGCGAGAGGTGTTCAGGAGGTCCTTCAGAGGTACAGGGACCTGCAAGACATAATAGCCATACTGGGTATCGAGGAACTCTCACCTGAGGACAAACTTGTGGTCCACAGGGCTAGAAGGATACAAAGGTTTCTCAGCCAACCTTTCCACGTTGCCGAGAGGTTCACAGGAAGACCGGGCAGGTACGTGCCTCTCGAGGAGACTATAAGGGGATTCAAGGAGATACTAGAAGGAAAACTGGACGACGTGCCCGAGCAAGCCTTCCTGATGGCTGGAACGATAGACGAGGTGAAACAGCGTGCTAAGGAGTTGGTCAGATGAGCACTATTAAAGTGAGGATCGTAACCCCTTACGGGGTGGTTTTCGAAAGGGATTGTAGGTTTGTTTCTTTCAGGACTGTGGAAGGATCGATGGGTATACTTCCAAAGAGGGCACCTGTGGTCACGCAACTGGCTGTGAGTGATGTGAAGCTCAAGTTTGGGGAAAACGAAGAGGTGAAATTGAAAGTTGCCGGCGGGTTCCTCATGTGCGATGGGAATGAGGTGGTGATCGTGACCGAGGAAGCGGGAATGGAAGAGGATGTTTCTCCCGAAAAATTCTTCGAAGCGAGGGAAAGGGTTGAGAGGGTGAAGAGATTCTTCCAGACTAGATGAGGACGGGAGGTGTTTCGTTGTGAGATTCCAAGTCGTCAGTAAAGGGTTGGAGATAAGCGATGCGATCAGGAGTTATTTGGAAAAGCGCCTCGAAAAGATCGATAGGGTGGTTTACGATGAAGATATCGTCTCTTTCAACATTCGAATAGAGAAAGACACCAAGAACCTGTACTCGGTGAGGTTCACCATGAACCTGAGGGGAAACATTTTGAATGTGGAGGAAAATAACGTGGATTTGTACACAGCTATAGACCTCGCTTCCGACGCGTTGGAGAAACAGGTCAAGAAGCTGAAAGAGAGGATCAAGGGACACCCCAAGAGGAAGGAAGAAGAGGGGGTTCCACAAGAGATAGGAGAATTCTCTCCCTCGGACGAGATCAACGACGTGAGGAGGCTCTCTTTGCTTCAGCTCGACATCGATGAAGCGGTTCTTCAGATGAAGGTCATGAACCATAGATTCTTGGTCTTCAGGAACGCAAACACAGGGGAGATAAACCTCCTTTACAAGGATGACGCTGGAAAGCTTCGCCTTCTCGAATTTTCCGAATGAAATGGGGGTGCGTTGGAGATAAGGGAACTGATCTTGAATTTACACGAAGACGGTGTGGCTTGTGCCGTTTTGGTGGACGGAGAGTTGGAAGAACTATTCTTCGATGAGCTCGAAGCCAACGTAGGAAAGATATTCGTTGGCAAGGTTGAAAAGATCGTCCCGGGGTTGGGAGCGGCGTTCGTGAAAGTGGGAAAGGGAAAGAACTCTTTTCTCAAGTTGAACGAGTTGAACAGTTTGTACAAGCGTCTCATCTTGAACGGTAAAGAGTTGGAGGAGGGAACAAAACTGTTGGTTCAGACAAAAAAAGAAGCCACGGATAGTAAGAGCGCTCAGGTCACCACACAGATCGGGATTGCGGAACGGTTCGTCGTACTTTTCCCTTTCAAAAAGGTCGTGGGGGTTTCCAAGAAGATAAAAAACGAGGACGAGAGAAGAAGGTTAAAGGAAATCGCTCTGAGGTTGAAAAGAACGCATAACGTAGGAATCGTTGTACGCACAGCTGCAGAAGGCGTCGACGAGCAGGAAATAGAGAAGAATTTCCTGGAAGCGCGGAAAAAGTGGGAACAAATCTTGGGGGACTTTCAAAAGGCCAGGGCACCCAAGGTTCTCTACGAGGAGAATCCCTTGGAAAGAGTCATCAAAGAAAAGTTGAATTCGAGGGTGGATAAAGTTGTGTACAACCAGAAAGAAGTTTTGGAAGTACTCGAGAAGTACCTCCGACACCTTCCGAAAAAACCTGTGTTGGAATTCGTCGAGGGTGATCCGTTTGAAAAGTTCCAGGTATACGATAAAATTAAAAAGTTGGGTGCCAGGGTGGTCCCCCTCAAGAGTGGGGGTAACATAGTGATAGACCGTTTGGAAGCTCTAACTGTCATAGACGTGAACTCGGAAAGCGACACCACAGCTGAGGACCAAGAAGAACTCGCCTTGAAGACGAACTTGGAGGCTGCAGAGGAGATCGTCAGGCAAGTGATGCTCAGAAACATAGGCGGCATGATACTCGTGGACTTCATAAAGCTCAAGAAAAACGAGAACCAAGAGAAACTTTTAAGACATTTGCGACAAATAGCGAAGAAGGATTCGCCACGGATGGAAGTGTTGGGTTTCACGAATTTGGGTCTCCTGGAGATCGTCAGAAAGAGGACGTCTAGATCTTTGGATTCGATCTTTTTCACGAAGTGTCCCGTTTGTTCGGGAACAGGTAAAGTCATTTCTCAGAGGCTTTTGCTGAAGAAGATCGTCTCGGACATAAGAAAGTTGGAGAATTACACGGAGATCGTCCTCAGGGTTCACCCGAATATGTCGGGTTACAAGGGAGAGCTGGAAAAACTCAGGGAAACTTTGGGAAAGAGGCTCAAGGTGGACTTCAACTGGCCTGATCCAAACTCTTACGATATAACGGCAAGGAAAGGAGGAGCTTAGAATGGCAGTTTCCATGGATTTGATCAAGAAACTGAGGGATATGACGGGAGCAGGTATCATGGAGTGTCGCAAAGCACTCGAAGAAACAAACGGTGACATCGAGAAAGCCCTCGAAGTGTTGAGGAAGAGAGGAGCGACCATCGCCGAAAAGAAATCCAGCAGAACCACAAAGGAAGGGTTGATCGTCGCGTACGTTCACTTCAACGGAAGGATAGGTGTCCTGTTGGAGATGAACTGCGAAACCGATTTTGTGGCAAGGACCGATGAGTTCAAAGAGTTAGCTTACAACCTTGCAAAGCAGGTTGCTGCCATGAATCCAAAGTACATCAGGAAGGAAGATGTACCTCCAGAGGTTGTTGAGCGCGAGAAAGAAGTGTACAGAGAACAAGTCAAAGACAAACCGGCAGAAGTTGTGGAGAAGATCGTCGAGGGAAAGTTGGAGAAGTTCTTCGAAGAAGTCTGTCTGTACGAGCAAAAGTACATATTCGATGAGACGAAGAAGGTAAAGGACTTGATCAACGAACTGATAGCCAAAACTGGTGAGAACGTGAAAGTTTCGAGGTTCGTTAGGTACGAGTTAGGAGAGATAGGGTGAGCGAGAGCTCACCCTTTTTTTGGGAGGAGCATCCCATGCGTGTGTTGCTGAAGTTGAGTGGAGAGGCGCTGTCTGGTGAAGGAGAAAAAGGTTTCAAGAGAGAAGCGTTGGATTACGTGGTTCAAGAAGTGAAGCCCGTGCTCGAGCGAGGAGTGAGACTTGGGATCGTCGTCGGAGCCGGAAACATATTCAGGGGAGACGAACTTGAAAACATCAGCAGGGAAAGGGCCGATCAAATAGGTTTACTGGGCACGGTGATGAACTCCATCTACTTGAAAGACTGGTTCGAAAAGTACGGGATAAAGTGCCGGGTGTTCTCGCAGATCGTCAACCTTCCCGACGTGGAACAGGTGAATTACTCGAAGATCGACGAATCACTCGAAAACGGTTACCTATTGATCTTCGGCGGGGGGACCAGCAACCCCTTCTTCACCACCGACACGGCTGCCGTGCTGAGGGCAAAAGAAATGAAGGCGAACATCATAATCAAAGCCACGAAAGTGGACGGTGTCTACGATAGGGATCCAAAGAAACACTCAGACGCCAAAAAAATAGAAGAGATCAGTTTTTCCGAAGCGTTGAGAATGAACCTTCGTGTGATGGATGCCGAGGCGTTTTCGATGTGTCAAAAGCTCGGTATCACCGTCAAGATCATAGATTTCTTCAAACCAGGAAACTTGTTGAAGGCCTTGAGCGGAGAAAGAGTGGGAAGTACGATATTTCCCGGTTAATCCACGTACTTTCCTTTAGTTTCCTCTCCAAACAACCACACCATCACACCCGCCACCATGGAGAGGACAGCTATCCAAAAGAGGGTCTCGAAGAGGCCCTTCCCTTTGTCCATCATGTAGCCGAGGTAGAACGGTGCCACCATCCCCGCTATCCTAGCCCACACACCCGCCGCTCCGTTTCCGGTGCCTCTAAACGGGGTGGGGTACAGTTCCGGAGTGTAAGCGTAGACGAGCCCCCAAACTCCAAGACAAAAGAAAGAGAGCAGAAGAGCAGCCAACAAGAGTGAAACGTCTCCCCTCACACTACCCCACACCAGGGCGGAAAGGCCCGTGCCTACAAAGTAAAAACCAAGTGATGGGCGCCTTCCCCACCTCTCTATCAGGTAGGCGGCCGAAAGGTAACCGGGAAGTTGTGCCACCATCATGTAAAAGGTGAACCAAGAGGCTCTCACGACACCGATACCCACGTTGGAAAAGATCTTAGGCGCCCACGTGAAGAGTGCGTAGTAGACGAAACTGACCACAAACCACGAGAACCACACCAAGAGTGTCTTCTTCGCGTATTCTCTCTTCAACAGAGCGATGAGAGGCACTTTCTCCTTCTTCGGTACTTCTACCTCCTCTCCTATCTTGAAACCAAGCGCTTTCTCCAGACCTTCCTTTCCACCTTTCAAAAGGGCGTATTTGGGCGATTCTGGCAAGCGGAGAAAGAGCGGCAAGAACGCATAGCCAAGGGAAAAGACCCAAAAACACCATCTCCAGTTGGGGAGTACGAAAACTGCAAACAAGCCGATCAGTATGCTGCCCACAGCCCAGCTCGCTTCCAAGAGGACCAGGTACCTTCCTCTAAACTCAACACTCGTGAATTCTGAAAGGTAGGCGTTGAACGATGGCATCAACCCACCGTATCCGAAACCAGACAGCGCTCTGAACGCTAGAAGGGCAGGGAAAGATGGGGCAAACCCGGAAAGGAAGGTGAAAGTCACGGTGAAGAGGTAGTAGACGATGTTCGAAACCTTCCTTCCGAACAAGTCAGCCATGAGTCCAGCGGACAACGCTCCAAAGAGCATGCCCAGAAAGGTGCTGCTGGCAAACGCAGCTCCTTGCACGTACGACAAGTTCCAATCCCTTACGATGTGAACCAGAACGAACGAGGTGAGCATCACTCCAGCCGCGTCGAACATCCAAGCGATCGAAGTCAAAAGAAGCAACTTCCTCTGCTTTCCCCGATCGACGTACTTCTTTACGACCTCGTCGAGCCTCATGCGGGATCACTCCTCTATCAGGAACCCCTTCTTTCTCAATTCCTCTACGATTTCATCCAAAGTTCCTTCATCGGGCGCTTCTATCGTGTGGAGGTGAACTCCACCCGACAAAACCAACAACGGCTCCGTCTTTGAGGCCCTCATGAGGTTCAAGAATTTCAGGACCTCATCTTCGTTCGATACGTCTATCATCCCGCGTATCTCACCGTACACGGGGTGTTCCACGATCACGTCCACCACCCTCCCACCCTTTCGCACCACGGTCATCAACTCTTCCGCTATGTCCTCCACGCCGTGTTTGACCGCTACCAACTTCCTCACGCCCTTCCTTTTCTCGAACATCACGTAACCCCTAGGGGTGGATTGAATGTTGTAACCCTTACTTCTCAGGTACGCGATGTCTTGAACGACTATCTGACGGCTCACTCCCAACTCCTCCGCCAGGGTAGTCCCACTCACCGGCTCTTTGCTCTTCTCAAGGATCTCCACGATCTTCTTCAATCGTTCCTCCCTCGAAAACCTCACATCATCCTCCCCCAATTCATTCTACAACATCTTTACACCTGCTGTCAAATTTGTTCAAAGAGCGATGCCCAAGCTTTTTAAAAACTCGAACGTACTCGCTGGCAACAACTTTTCTAAATCTTCCAGCTTCCTGAAAGGTCTGGACAGGATTATTCTCCTCGCCAGTGCGTCCCCTATGCCGGGGATGGCGGTAAGCTCCTCAAGGGTCATTTTGTTTATGGAAGGAGGGTAAGGGACCGCAGTCAAAGATCTCTCTCCGTGATCCACAACCACCACGTCGAGTGGTTCTCTGTAGTCTCCCGGTATCCCCACCAGGATCGGATAGCTCCCGAGCTGTCTCCCGAAGGTGATCTTCCCTTCCCTGTATTCTGGTACCACCTTTCTGAAGACCGTTCCAGCCGGGAAGACCCTCTTCAGCATCTCGTGATCTATCTCTTTCCTTATCCGCTCTTTCCACTTCTCATGCAGGTCTCCTCTCAGCTTGAACTTGTGGGTCTGGAAGTAGTGGTACACCGGAGTGCCTGGAAAGACGAGGAGTCGACGTATGTTTATTCTTCTTAACAGAAGGCCTGTATCGAGAATTTTCTTCAGGTAGTTGAAATCTTTTTCGAAGGTCTCCTCGTCCTCCCCGGGCAGGCCGAAGACGAGGTTCACCCCGGGCAAAAGTTTCGGTATACCCCCCTCGCGTCTCCCTCCTATCTCGTTGACCAGTTCGATCGCTTTCATGAAGACTTCAGGGGACCCTTGGATGTTGTTCCTCTTCAGCACTCTTTCGTCGAAGGACTCTATTCCAAAAGAGAACACGTCTCCTGGGGTGTTGTACTTGACCATCGTTTCCACTATTTGCCTGCACTCCCGTTCGTGTTCAACGAGGTAGGCTGGATTTGCGTTGTCGGTGTGAAGGACCTCGAGTTCTGGAGCCACAGACCTGGCACCAGAGTACAGCTCTTCGATGATTTGAGGTGAAGGCTTTCCCCCGTTGAAATCGGACCCGTAGGCCAAGATGTTCGCAGCCCTCCCAAACCTGAAGGCCCGACACCCCTCACGGTAGAGCGCCTCCAACTCTTTGATGACGGCATCCACTCTCCTTGAACGTAACCTGCCGTGCAGGATAGGCTCCGTGCAGAAGGTGCAAAACGTTTTTCTTTCGCACCCTCTTGAGAGTTCCATCTCGCATATGACGTAGGGAAAACGAGGGTGTTTCCTCACGATGACCGCTCCTGCTGGCGCCACAAGATCGATCAACTCGTGATCACTCTTCGCTTCAGGCTTTGGATCTCCACGAAAGTAAGAGAAGATGAACGCCTCCACGTCTCCCGTCACCACGTAATCCGCCTTTTCGAAAGCCAGTCTCTTCGCCACACTTCCTCCCCGCGAGGAATAACCCCTCGTGATGGGACCGCTGAGGACCTTCAGAGGTCTTTTCGAAAGCGAAAAAATCCTCTCTATCTCTTCCGGAGAGATAGGGGTACCTCCCTTGTAACGCCCGGGAACGGTGACGCCGGCGAAAACGAAGAGAAAGTCGTATCCATCGACGAAAGACCAATCTCTCCTCCTTCTCAGCTCGTCGATGGTCGTGTAATCGACCTCCACGGAGTGCAAAACAAGGGCCCCTGCCAGATACCTCACGTAGGGGCTGATGTAGGGGGGTACACCAAAAGCGGCAGGTTCATCCACGTAACCGTCGACGATCAGGGCCTTCATTTCTGGAGGATCAACTTGATCTCGTTGAGGGTGTCCCTATCGGACACGACCACTATGTCGATCCCGTTCACCGTGATCTTGAATCCCTCTTTGGAGAGGTTCGTACCGACGAAGATCTCCACTCTCTGCCCGTTTTTGAAAACACCCTCGATTTCGAGACCCGAGACCCCTTCTCGTACGATGATGAACCTGAAGTTACTCAGGAGAGTTAAAAGCTCTGGTGGAATCTTTATCTCCGATTCCTCAAGGGTGTAACCTTTCAACACTTCCTCTTTACTCGAGGTGAGTGGTCTCACCTCTTCGTAGATCATCCTGCTCTTCGTATCCATGTAGTACCTCTCGATCTCTTTCGGAAAACCGTTCTGGCCCAGAAGAACCCTGTAGACGCCAGAACCCCTTATCTCCACAAGAGTTCCCTCTTCCGTTTTTTTCACCGAGTAGGGGCTCTTCTGAAGGATCTCCTTGAAAGCTAGGTCCTCAAGATCGAGGATGAGCATGGGGGACCTTCTCAAAACATCTTCCCCCATGTAACAAAGCTGCCCCACCCTTACCCAGTTCACTTTCACAGGTTCATAGACCTTCACGAACTTGTCGGGTCCCCATTTGTAGACCTCTTCGCGTCTGATTCTAGTCTTTGGGCCAGTCTCTATCATTATCCTCTTTGCGTAATAGTTGGAGTACATCCATTTTTCCAGAAGATCCGAGTTTGAAGCGAAGGCAGAGACCGATAAGGCGATGACGATCACTAGCGCAGTTATGCCTTTCTTCATGGCATCACCATCCGTCGCTGATCAGTTCAACAGTTTTTATGAAGTAGATCACATCCGAGACGACTGGATTTTGAACTTGAGCCAACTTTTCCTTCCTGTAGGACGGTAAAGATAGTGTGTCGAAAAGCACGAAAACGAAGATAACGGATGCAAACACCCCAAGAAGGACCCCCGTGAGAACGGCACTTTTCCTCTTGTACCTTCTCAGGATCTTCTCCTTCAGCCTTTCGCTCGGCGTGTACTCACACCTCACCTTGTACATCTCCAGTATTTTCCTGTACAACTGGTAACTCCTCCGTACGTCGTCGGATACTTCTTCCAGAGACTTTTCTCCATCGAGGAGACGATCGAACTCATCCATTCTCCTCACCTTCCTCCAGGATTTTCCTCAACCTCTGTCTCGCGTAATGTAAACGGCTTTTGATCGTACCCACCGGTTTTTGAAGGATGTTGGCAATCTCTTCGTAACTCAAATCGTCTACATCTCTCAATTTTATCAAGAGCCTGTCCTCCGGTGAAAGTTTTTCGAGAGCCATCCTTACCCGCTCTGCCGTGATTTCAAGTAGTGAATCTTTCAAGATGTCCTCGCTGGACTTTGGCTGAAGGTAGTACTCGTCTTCTTCCCCCTCTTGAAAATCCGTGAACACTTCGTTTCGCCTCTTGTACCTTTGGAGGTAGTCTTTACAGACGTTCACGGTGATCCTGTAGATCCACGTGGAGAGTTTTGAGTCTCCTCGAAACTTCTTGATACCCTTCAACACACGGATTATGACATCCTGCACAACGTCGTCCACATCGTCGCTGTTCAAGAAACTCTTCGCTATGCTACCTATTTTCGGTGCGTACTCACGGTAGAGCACCTCATAAGCCCAGTTCTGTCCCTTCTTCAAAGCATCTATGAGAAGTTTCTCATTCAAACCATCTTCCTCCTTTATTGGGACTACCACCTCACGGATAAGGTTCATTCAAGCTCGTGAGTAAACCTTTTCCACAAAAGGTGACGTCATAGCCCTCAACAAGCAGGAGTAGTTCATCCTGAACCTTATTGTATCACCTAGACTTACGTTTCGTTTCGCGTCCGTCACGTCCAAGACCAAGTGGTCACTGGAGGCGTGAAGGACTTCCACCCCTTCTTCCACTGGCCTCAACCCCCTATAGTCCACGTCTTGTTCTCCAACGGCGCAGATGGCCCTCACCCTTGTCCCGCGATCCTCGAACTCCACCCTTCTACCGAAAGCGTCGAATCCCCTTTCACCAAAAGGAACGGAGGGTTTTTCCTTTACTTCGATCACCTCGGCTTCGAGCACGAAAGTGTCTTGCGACAGCCACTCGATGACTCTTCCATTCGTCACATCCGTTCCCAGCACGATCGCCTCCCCGACACGGTACTGGTTGATACCTTGGGGGAGATCTCCCCTCTCCATCATGAGGATCGCTGAGGTGTTGCCCGCGGAGACGTACTCGATCCGCATGTTATGATTCCTTTCAAGTTGTTCTTTTATGTCCAAAAGGATCTTCATGTGCTTCGAAGAGGGTATCACCCCTGCGTAACATCCAAAGTTCGTTCCTATACCAACAACGTTACAGCGACTGCACTGAGAGATCTCTTCGACGGCCCTCTCGAACCATACCCCCTCCCTGAGGTCTCCCACGTCCACCATGTAGATCATCTTCAACTCTTTACCCAATTCGTCGGCCAACTCTTGAAGACCGTTGACCACTTTGGGATCTGAGACCAACACGTAATCAAACAACTCCACGACCTTTCTGAACTCACTGGGCATGGGAACTCTGAGGAGCATGAAGGGGCCTTTTATACCAGCTTTCAACATTCTCTCCACATTTTTTACGCGGGATTCCCCGATGATCTCTACTCCCGCCCTTTTCATCGCTTCCGCGATCAAAGGATCACCGAGCGTCACCTTTGTAACACCCACCAGTTCCACTCCGTTCTTCTTCGAAAGATCGAGAACCTTTCGCGCATTCTGTTCCACTTCATCCAAGTTTATGAGCAGCCTTGGAAACACACCTCAACACCCCTATTCCGCATAGTACAATTTAAGAAGAGAAAGGAGGTTCACATCCATGTTGGAAAAGATAGAAGCAGTGCGCGAATTTTTGAAAAAAAGGATAGGAGACTTCGAGCCAGAACTCTTGGTTGTCCTTGGGTCAGGATTGAGCTTCTTCTCGGAGAACATAGAAGACCCGTTTGTAATAGATTATAAAGAGATTCCTCACTTTCCACAATCTACAGTCCCTGGTCACGCAGGGAAGCTGATCTTCGGAAAAGCGTATGGCAGAAAAGTTATGGTGATGAGTGGTCGCTTCCATCTGTACGAGGGTTACGATCCGAAGGACGTGGCGCTTCCGGTGTACGTTGCAAAGCGCTTGGGGGCTTGTGGGGCCCTTCTCACCAACGCAGCTGGGGCGATAAACCCCTTCTTCAAACCAGGGGACATCGTCCTGGTGAAGGACATCGTGAATTTCATGTTCAGAAATCCGCTCAGGGGACCAAACGACGAAAGGATAGGACCGAGGTTTCCGGACATGTCCGAAGCGGTGGACAAGGGATGGGTCGAGAGGGTGAAGGAGAGGTTGGGAGACATCAAGGAAGGCGTTTACATAGGCGTGTTGGGACCAAGTTACGAAACACCCGCAGAGATAAAGGCTTTCAGCAAGTTGGGAGCGGATCTGGTTGGGATGTCAACCGTGCCAGAGGTCATCGCCGCAAAGCATTGTGGTATGAAGGTACTGGTGATATCCTGTGTGACGAACATGGCTGCTGGTATCTCGGAAAAGAAACTCTCCCACAAAGAAGTGATCGACACGATGAAGGCCTCTCAAAAGAAGATAGAAAAAGCCATCGCGGTGGCCTTGGAGGTGTTCTGAGTGAAAGAGGTAATGGAGCTGATCGAAAGGACAAGCAAAGTGGTGGTTATGGGACACGTTATGCCAGACGGAGACTGCGTGAGCTCCGTTCTCAGCCTCGCCGTTGGTTTGGAAAGGCTGGGAAAGATAGTGGAAGCTGTGATCGATTCCAAGATCCCATACGTGTTCGAAAAAATGCCTTTCGTTCAGAAGATTTCTTCCGAGATGAAGATCTCTCCAGAGCTTTTGATAGTGGTCGATTCATCGTCACCAGACCGTTTGGGAAGGTATGCAACGCTGCCGGAAAGCGTCCCAACCATCGTGATAGACCACCACTCGACGAATTCTTGTTTTGGATGGAAAAATTGGATAGATTCCTCTTTCGCGGCGACGGCACAGATGGTGTTTCGGCTTAACAAGTTGCTGGGGGTCCCTTACGATCCAGATCTTGCAACGGTGAACTACCTTGGCATCGCTACGGACACCGGGTTTTTCAGACATTCCAATACGGACACCAGGGTCTTCGAGGACGTGTACGAGCTGTCCAAACTTGGAGCAAACGCCCACTTCGTGGCAAAGGAACTGCTTGAGAACAAAAGGTTTGAGCAGTACAAACTGTTTGCGGAAGTTCTGAGTAGACTTCAGACGGTGTTGGATGGGAAGATCGCCTATTCTTTCATAGACTATGAAACGTACGAAAGGTACGGCTGTACGGATGAGGACAGTTCTGGTTTCGTTGGAGAGCTCAGGGCCCTCAGGGGAGTGGAAGTAGCCGTGTTGTTCATGGAGTACCCGAAAGGGAAGGTGCACGTGAGTCTCCGATCAAAAGATTGGTTCGATGTCAGCAAAGTTGCCCTGCACTTCGGTGGGGGAGGTCATCCGCGGGCGGCAGGAGTCACGTTGGAAGGGGTGAAACTTTTAGAATTCATGGAAAAAATGTTAGAATACCTAAAAGAAGTGTTTACCTTGGAGGCGAAGGTCGCACATGAAGGTCAAGAAGCTCTTGAGAGAGACGTATTGGGGGGATGAGTTCCTAGTAGACATCGATGGAGAAGAGAAGATCCTGAAGGTGCTATCGGTCGAGCTGGACAGGTCTTTCTTCTACCACCAATACTCGAAGTACAGGTCCCTTAAACTGCCGAACTTGTTGCTGCCGGAGTCCTTCAACCTGAGCGGTGAAAAGGGTATCTTTTTGTATCCGAAATTCGAGGGAAAAAGTCTTGAAGATCTAGACACGAAGATCTTGGAACAGATCCTCTACTTGCTCAGGATTTTCCTGCTGTCGAACGTTTCAGTTGCAGTCCTTGGGAAGGACGATTTCCTTGTCTTCGAGGATCTCCTGATTTTCATGCCGTCCTTTCTGAAGGAACATGAGGGAGGCAAGGACATCTTCGTTTCCAAAGACTCGGAGAACAGAACGATGGACGTCTTCGCTTTGTTCCTCGAAAACTTTGGCGTTCGCATACCGAGGGCTCAACCCTTCTTCACCCTCGAAGGGCTTGGTGAGAAACCTGTTTTCCTCTCTTTTCCATACGTCCACAGGAAGGAAGAGAAGGCGATCCTAAAGTTGTTGGAGAGATCCGAAAAATCACCGTTTTTGGTTCAAATCGTTGGTCCCCAGCGAACGGGAAAGACCAAACTGGGTAACTTGGTGGCAGATTCGTTCCGAGAGAAGGGGTTCGAAGTGTACGAGGTGACGAAAATCGATGAACTCAAGACGTGGTACGGCGTTGAAGGTCTTCAAGATCTGATCGCTTCTCTCGAGGATGGCAAGAACAAACTCGTGTTCGTCGACGATCTCAAACCAGCCTCGGACATGTTCGTTTTTTTGAAGAGACTCCCATCGTTGTCCATGAAGACGAAAGTGCTCGTTCTGGCCACAACCGTTGAAGCCTTCGACTTCTTCGATGAAACCATCGAGCTAAAGCCTTTCGATCTGGAAGAGCTTCGAGAATTCTTGGAGAAAACCTTTAAGAGGGAAGTGAGCGAGGACGCCGTAAAGTTGTTCCATTCCATCACGAACGGGATACCAGGTTACGTTGTGGAGGCGTGCAAAGACCTGATAAGGAACGGATGCGTGGAATTGGATGAGAAGATGGTTCGTTTCTCGTACGGTGAAGGGGCGATCTTTGAAAGCTTTCTGAGAGATTTCGACTGTGAAGAGATGAGGGAGATCTCCTTGCTCGGTCAGAAGTTTTCCGAGGAAGACCTCTCTATCCTTTCGAAGATCACAGGGAAAGATTATGGAGGAGTTTTGAAAAAAGCGGTGGAGTCCGGATTGATGATCCCAGAAGGTGGAAGCTACAGATTCCTCCTGGAGGAGTTTTGGGAGTACTTTTACAAGAGGATTCCTGAGGAGAAGAGGGTAGCGACGCACACCCGTCTTTTCGGAACGCTTCCCCTTGAGAGAGTTTTGATCCTTTCTTTGGTTCCGGAGGAGAGGAAAACCCTTCGGGACGTGTTGAAGCTCATCAGGAAGCACTTCTGGGATTACAGGAAAAGCGTCCTCATCTTGGAGTACCTCGAAACACTCGAGAAAAAACTGGAAAAGCCCTATTATTTCATCGAATCGCTCAAAATAAAGTTGTTGGTGAGAACGAACTTGGCGAGACTTCGCAACGTGAAGGTGTCTTTTTCTGCTAGCGAAGAAATGGTGAAGGCTTTCACGGAACCCGATCGCGTGCTTTCGGAGATGGATTTCGAGAAGATGAACTTCCTGGATTACAGGAAACTCTGCGTCGCCATCCGTTCTCTTCAGATGTCCGGTAAAGTGTTGCCGGGACTTGTCGAGAAGGTTCAAAAGGCTGTCTCAGAACTCAAGCCACTCAACAAAGAGCGCAGGTACGTCCAAGCTTGGTTGTTTTTGAACTTGTTTCACCTCACTTCCAACAGGGAACACCTTGGAAAAGCGATGAAGATCGCGGAGGGAGAAGGCTTCAAGGATTTGTTGGTTCTCGGCTACCTCAACCTCGGCAACTTGGCGAAGACGCTCTCTTTGGCTACTTTTTACTATCAACTTTCCATAAACGTCGCAAAAGAGATCGATGCAAACCTCACCTTCCCAGCCAGGAGCAACTTCCTACAGTGTTTGCTCTACGAGGGAAAGATCCAACGGTTCTTCGAAGAACTATCAAAACTCAGAAAAGAAGCCACTTTCTACTCCGATCACAGGATTTTGGCTTACGCGTACTTCGTGGAAGGGGTCTTCCACATCTACAACAGGGACCACGAAATCGCAGAGAAGATGTTCTTAAAGGAACTGGAAATCGAAGAAGAGTATGGCCTCGAGAAGAGGGCACTACGGGGATTAGCGGCGAACGAGCTGATGGCGGGAAACTTCGATAGGGCAAGGGAGCTCTTGAAGGAGGACAACGTGGTTTTCGGTAGGTTCGGTTTCCATTATCTGCGCGAGTTGGCACTCGCAAGTTCCGACGAGGAATTCATCCAAGTTTGGGAAAAGGCAAAAAACGACGACAGGAACAGGTTTTTCAGAGAAGAAATCGCCTTCATATTCGTCGAGAGGTTGGCAAAACTCGATCCGAGCGGTCTTGAGGAATTCCTTATAGAGCGCGAAAGGGAGAACATCGAGAACTCCTCGAACCTTACTCTTGCCCTCGTCTACGAGACGTTTTACAGATTCTATCGTGTAGTCGGAGAGGATTTCAAAGCAAAACGAAATCTTCGAAAAGCGATCTTGCTCTACAAAAGCGTAGGTATGGAAAAAGTAGCAAATTTGTTGATGAAGAGGGAAAGAGTCACACTCGCTGGAGAGCTCTCCCCAAAGTTTCTTTTCTTCGGTTACATAGACACGCAAAAGAACTTCGAAGACCTCATGGAGATATTCGCAGCCAAGCTTTCAGAGACGGTCCCCTACGAAGGCTTGAGAATAGAAGTATGGGAAAAGGTCTCGAGCGAAATTGTGGAGCAATTCCTGTCCGGCATGACGAGGGAGATGAGGATGGATGACCACATGGGTCTCTCACCTTTTTCGCTTTGTATAAGCTTTCCACTCACACGGCGTTTCGAACTAAAAGTCTCCTTGAGGACGAACCTCTCGGTGGACGAGGAAGAGGCCTGGAAGTTGATCGACGAGATAGAGCTTTTGGGAAACGTACTGGTTGTGGTGCTCAGGGAGAGGATTTACAGACAGCAGAGCATGAGGGATCCTCTCACCGGTGTCTTTTCGAGATGGTACTTCATGGAAAAATTGGAAGAAGAGGTTTACAGGTGTAACAGGTACGGTTCCACCCTCTCGATACTGATGTGCGACATAGACGATTTCAAAAAGTTGAACGACACGTACGGGCACACCACAGGTGATTCGGTGTTGGCCTGGATAGGAAGGAAACTGCTCGTTTCCTTGAGGAAGAGCGATTACGTTGGGAGGTATGGTGGCGAAGAGTTCGTGATAGCTCTCCCGGAGACCTCCCTGAATGAAGCTCAAATCGTGGCGGAAAAGCTCAGGAAAATGTTGGAAACGGACACCGAGAATGTCTACAAGATCACGATGAGCTTTGGTGTCAGCGAGTACAGGAGAGGGGAAGAAATAGAAGAGACAATCAGGAGGGCAGACGAGGCCTTACTCGTGGCGAAAAAATTGGGAAAGAACAGAACCGTCACAGAGTCAGCAGTCTCTCCAAGATTTTGTTGATCTCTTCCTCCAGGATGGAACCCTTTTTGTACAAGACGGCGGGTCTGCCGCTATCCGACAAGGCGACGATGTCTGGGTCCATCGGAATCCGAGCGATCACGGGAACGCCAAACTCCTCGGACAACTTGTCCACCCCACCCTCTCCGAAGGGAAAGGATTTCTGGCCGCAATACGGACACACAAAGTAAGACATGTTTTCGACAAACCCGATCACTTCCTTCCCCATCTTTTTCACGAAGTTCACGGCCCTCCTGACGTCGTCGATGGCGACTTCTTGAGGGGTGGAAACCACTAACACACCGTCTGGGTCCAGGATTTGAAAGGCAGAAATCACCTCGTCGCCTGTGCCTGGAGGGAGGTCGCAGACGAGAAAATCGATCTCGCCCCAGTCTACCTTCGAGCATATCTCCTCCAACACTCTGTGCTTCAGGGGACCCCTCCACGCAACAGGGGCGCCTTCCTGAAGGACCATGGAGAGGGAAAAGACTTTCAGAGTGTCTCCGAAGACCACGGGTGCGATCTTCCCTTCGAAGAAAAGGGAGGGGATGATTCCCCCTCCCAACATCCTGCCCACATCCGGCCCGTGAAGGTCCAGATCCAGGAGGCCCGTCTCGTAACCGTTCGCAGCCAAAGCGGCGGCGACGTTCACAGCTACGGTCGTTTTACCGACGCCACCCTTCCCACTCATCACGAAGACCTTTTTGGTCATGACAGCTGGGAGGCTGAACTCAGCGCTTCTTTGGCGATCTTCACGTATTCTTTGAAAACATCCGGATCGTTGACGGCAAGCTCAGAAAGCATCTTCCTGTTGATCGAAACACCAGCCAGTTTCAATCCGTGTATGAAGTCGCTGTATTTCAACCCTTCGTTCCTGGCGGCGATGTTGATCCTCGTGATCCACAACCGCCTCATGTCCCTCTTCTTTATCTTCCTTCCGACGTACGAGAACCACTTCGACCTGAGGTACATCTGTTTGGCCAACCTGTAGCGCCTGCTCAGCGCACCTCTGTAACCCTTCGCTTCCTTGAGAAACTTTTTCTTCTTCTTTCTGGCGTGCACTGCCCTCTTTACTCTCACGATTCATCCCTCCTCATTTCTTACCGAGAAGCCTCAGCATCCTGTTCTTATCGGCTTCGGAGACAACATCCTTCTTCCTGAGTGCCCTCAGGACGTTCCTCCTCTTCTTCCTGGTCTTGTGACTCGTGTAGGCGTGTCCTCTCATTATCTTCCCGTTCCTCGTCACCCTGAACCTCTTCGCAGCGCTCCTGTTCGTCTTCATCTTAGGCATATCGTGATACCTCCTTCAAGAATTCTTCGGTTTCAGAACCATCCACATATCCTTTCCTTCCATCTGCGGAGGTTTTTCCACCACGGCAAGGTCCTCAACGTCTTTTGCGATCCTTTCGAGAAGTTCCTTGCCTTTCTCAGAGAACATGACCTCCCGACCTATGAACATGACGACTATCTGCACCTTGTTCCCCTCTTCCAAGAATCTCCTTATGTGCCTCACCTTGGTTTGGTAGTCGTGGTCGTCTATGTTCAACCTGAACTTCATCTGTTTCAACTGAACGGTTTTCTTCTTGTTTTCCTTCTGTTTCTTCGCGAGTTGGTACTTGTACTTACCGTAATCCATTATCCTGGCGACCGGAGGGTTTGCCGTTGGAGCCACCAAGACGAGGTCTAAACCCTTTTCCCTGGCCAGTTCCAAAGCCTTTTTGGTGGGCATCACCCCTATCTGTTTCCCCGCCTCATCCACCACCCTGACCTTGGGAACGTTGATTTCCTCGTTCTTCGGAAGATCCACGTTCGAACCGATAAGAACCGCCTCCTTTCCGAAAAAAAGCGGGCAAAAACCCGCTTCCCTTAGAAGCACCTCTTGCGAGGTTATTCACCTTGGTGGTCCCTTGACCCCAAGGTGGGAAGCCGGGTTGGCTTCCGCTTCTTTTAACAAAAAAAGCTGGTGGGCCGTGCAGGACTCGAACCTGCAACCCCCTGATTAAGAATCAGGTGCTCTGCCAATTGAGCTAACGGCCCACCTGCTGGTGCCCCTGGGAGGAGTCGAACCTCCATTTGCGGATTAGGAATCCGCCGTTCTATCCGTTGAACTACAGGGGCACTTTCTGGTGGAGCCGATGGGACTTGAACCCACGACCTCTACCGTGCCATGGTAGCGCTCTCCCAACTGAGCTACGGCCCCACCATTCGTACCTCTGAATATTATACCATCTGCTCACGCCTTTTCAAGTCTTTCCTTATTTTTACACTACTTGACAGCAGGTGTAAATAGTTTTAGTATAGAGAATGCAGGGGTGTGGGAACGTGAGAGTCCTGATCGTTGGTATGGGAAACATAGGTAGGACACTCTTGGAAATCGGAGAGTTCGAGAAAGTCTACTTCTACGATACTGCGGACATAAACGTAAGAGGTGCCATTAAACTTGCAGAGTTCTTCGTACCAGAAGACGTCGATGCAGTCGTGGAGTGTGCCTCTTCGGAGGCTGTGAAGAAGTTCTCCTTCGATATCCTGGAAGCTGGGAAGGACTTTCTAGTCTTGAGTACTTCAGCTTTTGCGGACAGAAGCTTCAGAGAAGCTTTTTTTGAAAGGCTCCAACGGTCGACTTCGAGATTGATCATCCCATCCGGAGCGGTGGGTGGTTTGGATGTGGTAGTGGCTCTTGGAAAGGACATGGTGGAGAAGGTTCTCCTTGAAACCAGGAAACCCTCTGTAAGTCTGGGAATGGAAGCTTCGGAACAGAGGGTTGTCTTCGAAGGAAACGCCGAAAACGCGGCGCTCCTCTTTCCAAAGAACATGAACGTTGCGGCCACGTTGGGACTCGTGGTGGGGTTCGAGAAGGTACACGTGAGACTCGTCGCTGACCCCTGGCTGAGTTACAACGTCCACATCCTCACCGTGGAATCGAAGATAGGCAAGTACAGGTTCGAGATGGAGAACTTCCCTTCTCCTTCGAATCCGAAAACCAGTGCGATCACCGCCTATTCAGCGTTGAAATCCTTGAAAGATCGCTGCGGAGAAAGCAAAATACTGATCGGTTGAGGTGGTGGGAATGATCGATGAAATTCTGAAACTGAAGAAGGAAAAGGGATTCGTTTTGCTCGCCCACAACTACCAACTTCCCGAAATCCAAGAGGTGGCTGATTTCGTCGGAGATTCGCTCCAACTTGCGCTCTTTGCGAGCAAAGTCCCGGAAAGGAATATCTTGTTCTTGGGTGTGGATTTCATGGCGGAACTGATCAAGGCCCTGAACCCAGACAAGAGGGTGATCGTGCCAGATCCTGGTGCCACATGTCCGATGGCGAACACACTCACGGTGGAGATTGTCGAGAAGTTCAAGGAGGAATTCCCTGGTGTTCCCTTCGTCCTGTACGTGAACAGCAGGATTGAGTGTAAAGCTTTGGCCGACGTGATCTGTACGTCGGCGAACGCGGTGGAAATCGTGAAAAAGTTGCCAACGGACACGGTTCTGTTCGGTCCCGACAAGAACTTGGCGGAGTACGTGGCGGAGAGGACGGGAAAGAAGGTGATTCCCGTTCCCGGCGAGGAAGGATTCTGTCCCGTGCACCAGTTTGACCCGTCTTCCGTGGACAGGGTCAGGGAAGCCTTCCCGGGAGTGAAAGTCATGGTCCACCCCGAGTGTCCAAAAGCGGTAAGAGACAAGGCAGACTTTGTGGGAAGTACGGGACAAATGGAAAAGTACCCTACCAAGGAACCTTCCAAGGTCTTCGCAGTCGGCACCGAATCAGGTATGATTCACAAACTGAGCAAGGTTTATCCAGAGAAGGTCTTCGTGCCCCTCGAAGAAGCGGTGTGCGAGAACATGAAGAGGAACACTCTAGAGAAGGTTCTTCACGCTTTGAGAGAAGAGAGAACCGAGATCGTTTTGCCAAAAGATCTCATTGAGAAGGCGAAAAAACCGATTCTACGGATGTTCGAACTGCTGGGGTGATACCATGGAACGTGTGATCGACCTGCTGTTGGGTTGGGTGAAGGAAGATGAAGGATACCTGGACCTGGCCTCTTTCCCTCTACGTGGAACCCATGCGAACGCACACGTGATCCTGAAAACCCCCAACGTGGTGGTATCGGGGATAGGAGTCGTGGTAGCGCTCTGTCACAGGCTTGGAATTGAAGCTTCACCACTCGTGAGGGACGGAGAATTTTTGAAAGAAACGAAAGCGGTGCTGGAACTCTCGGGAGACGCCTACCAAGTGCTGGTGACCGAGAGGACCATCTTGAACGTGATGGCGGTGATGAGCGGCACAGCCACCGTCACGAGGAGATTTTCGGAAAAATTGAGGCACGCAAGGATAGCTGCGACCAGGAAGGTGTTGCCGGGGATGGGTCTTCTCCAGAAGATCGCGGTGTTGCACGGGGGAGGGGATCCCCACCGTTTGAACCTCTCCGAATGCGTGATGATAAAGGACAATCACTTGAAACTCTACGGAGGGGTCGAAAAAGCCATTCGAGAAGTGAGAAGATGGTGTTCTTTTGCGAAAAAGATAGAAGTGGAAGTGGAAAACCTGAAAGACGCCTTAGAAGCGGTCAGATGTGGTGTGGACATCGTTATGCTCGACAACCTGTCCCCAAAGGAGGTCAAGGAGATCTCCGAGAAGGTGAAGGCGTTGAATCCGAACGTGGTGATCGAAGTTTCTGGGGGGATAAACGAGGAGAATTTGCCACTCTACGATCTGGAGACAGTGGACGTCATTTCGACGAGCGAGATAACCATGAACATTCAGAAAGTTGATCTCTCGCTGGAAGTCAACGGTAGAGGTTGAGTATCAGGCCGTTTATCTCTTCCACCTTCGCCACCCAGTTTATGGTCCTTCTCTCGCCGCTCATAACCTTCTCTGCAAGTTCTTGGAGCTTTTCGTTGACTTCCTCCGCGATCATGTGGAGTCGAACTCGCCCCGTTGCGGGGTCTACCTTCCCGGCCAGCTTGTACAGGTTCTTCTCCACAAGTTTCAGGAACCTCTTTATCGCGTTCTTGTACTTCTCGAGGTTGACGGAGGTGGGCGATCGGACCAAGTCATTCCCCGCTTCCAAGATCTCTTCAACAGCCTCGTGCAGGAGCTCTTCAAGCTTTTCCGCCTCGATTCTCCCGAGAGTTTCGAAGAAGTCACCCTTTTTGACTTCCCTGATCGAAGACCCCCTTTTCACTTTCTTCCCTTTCACTTCTTGGTTCTTCAAAGGTTCCCCACCGAGAGGATCTATCCTCATCTCTTGATCTCCTCGGAGATCAGACGCATTTTCTCAACGTCCAAATAGATTCGAACGAACTGTCTTCCACGTGCTTCGATGACCAGCGGTTTCTCCGTAAGGGAAGGGGCTCTGTAAAAGTTCACGGCGTAAGTTCCCATCTTCTCGAGGAACTTGTACAGGGCGTACCTGTTCATGTTGCTGAACCCCAACTTCCTCGACCAGGAAACCACGGAGAACACGTCGAAGAAGCGCTTTCCTCTCTTTGACAGATCTTTCAAGAACCTTTCAAAATCGTCGTACCTCTCACCAAGCGTAGCCCTGCTCAATTCCCCAAATTCATCTTTTGAGAGAACAGAGTAATAAACCATCTCCGCCTTGACGTCGAGCAAGTTCTCTATCTTCTCCAAGTCGGTGAGAGGCCTTTCAGAGTAAAGGGATTCCCTCCTCACGGGGTCGAAAGATTCCTTCGGGAAAGCGATGACGGTGATCTTTCTCCTGTCATCGTCTATCCTCACGAAATACCCATCGCCGTTCACGCGGAAGAGCACGTGAGATGTCCTCGCTCTGTAATCTTTGGAGATCTGGTAGGACCTGTGATAAAGGAAGAAAGAAACGCCCAATCCCACTAGAATGATCGCGAGAACGATCACGAACTTACTCGAGCTCTTCATCGACACGTCCTCCTTTCTTGGTCAAAACGCTGTTCCAAAGTTCCACCGTCTCCGGCAGGAGCAACAAGTCCCTTCCCACGGCGTAGAAGATCTTGTTCTTCAGAACTTGAAAGAATCCTTCCTCCAGACTTTGGAAGACGATGCGTCTCAAAGACTCCACACCCGGAAAGTTCCGGGTGGGCTCGATGGAGTCGGCTACAAACAGGATCTTCCCAATCTCCCCAAACGAAACGTGCCCGGATGTATGGTAGGCGACGGCCATCAGAACTTCTTCGTCTTCCACCCTGTACCTTCGCCTTAGGTACTCCGCGGCCACCTTTCCGTGTAAGAGCACGGGGTGATACCTCTCGATCTCCGACACCTTTAAACCGTAAGCCCTGGCCATCCTCAACAGTCTTCTTGGGGAAACATCCCTGAAGAGATCATGGGCAAGCGAAGCCATTTCCAACCTTTCCATATCAACCCCATACGCTTCTCCTATTTTTCTAGCGAACTCCACCACGGAAAAGACGTGAAACCGTCTCTTCTCGGTCAACAACCTACCCAAGAGTGTTTCAAGATCGCTCAGTATGGCTATCACTCACCACACCTCTCTTTCCACTTCTTCCACTTCCAAACCGGGGTACATCTCCAGATACTCCAGTATGGCGTCGAACGTTCGCTCGATGGAGGCTTTATTGGTGTTCACGGTGGCTATGCCGATCTCGAGAAAGGTTTTCGAATCCTGCGCCCCTACTTCTGATACCGAGATGTTGTACTTTTTCCTGAGTTCGTTCAAAATTCTCCTCACGATACCACGCTTTTCTTTCAGGGTCCTCACACCAAAAATTCTAACACGAAGGTTCACTATTCCCACGTTCACGCCTCTCACCCTCTTCTCAGTAGAGGACGAAGGACAGAACCATGGGTTCTCTTCCTGCAACGAGTCTAGTTTTAGAGTTTTTAACGGACAACCTCACCAAATCGTTGCTGACGATGTCCTTCGCGTGGATCGAAACGTTCTCGAAGATTCCCGCAAAATCCACTTCCACTTCCACTTCTCCTTCGTGCAGTTCCGGGTTCAGAACGCAGAGGGCGAACTTATTCCCAAACCTCCACAGGTACGTGATCACACTGTTCGGCGTGCTGTTACTCAGGAAGATCATTTCCCCCTCCTTGAACAGGTCCATCTTCGAGCGGTAGAAACCCATCTTCTTGTGGAGGGAATATATCTGATTTTCTGCCTGAAGGTCAGCGATTGGAAGTTCATAGTGGTTGAACAGGTCCACTTCTTCCTTCAAACCATACTCTTGCCCGTTGTGGATCAAGGGGATTCCCTTGACCGTGAAGAGGAAGACCACCCAGTGTCTCAACTTTTCTTCCGGCAAGAGTTTCGCTATTCGTACTTGATCGTGGTTCTCCAAGAACCGCATCTTCACGTAACCGACTGGGTAGATCCTGTCCTGAAACTTGAGGAAATCGACGTAATCCTTCAGCGTACACCTTCCCGCCAAGTAATCCCTGAATTTGTAGTACCCATCGTAGTCGTAAGTGACATCAAAAGCCTTGTACATGTAAGGATCGTGAGTTTCAGAAATCCATATCAGTTCTTTTATCGCATTCAACCTCTTCCTCGCTTGAACCCAAAAGTCGAGTGGTACCAGTCCCGCCACATCGCACCTGAAGCCGTCCACATCGAACTCTCTGACCCAATACTCCATCATGCGGATCATGTATTCCCTGAGCTCCGGTTTCGTGTAATCGAGATCGATCACGTCGGACCACTCCGGGACCTTTCTAAGAAAGTTCCCCCTTTCGTCCCTCAGAAACCATTCCGGGTGTTCCTGAAAGAGTACGGAATCCAACGCCGTGTGGTTCAAGACCATATCCATGATGATTCGCATGTTGAGCTCATGAGCCCTTTGAACCAGGTTCTTGAAGTCTTCTTTGGTCCCCAAGATCGGGTCGATTTCGTAGTAGTCTTTGATGGCGTAGGGCGACCCTAACGCTCCCTTTCGACCGACAGAACCTGTCGGATGGATCGGCATCAACCACACGGCGTTGACTCCGAGTGTTTTCAAGCGCTCGAGATCTTTCTCCAGAGAATGAAACTTCTTTCCGGTCTTACCTGGATAGGCCCGCGCAAACGCTTCGTATACGATGATACTTTTTTTCATTTGTTCTGTTCTTCAAGCTCTCTCTTCCTTTCCTGAATGATCCTTTCTTGAATGTGTGGTGGGACGATCTCGTACCTCTGGAACCTCATCGTGAAGTAACCCCTACCACTCGTCAGCGAAGAGAGCTTACTGGAGAAATCGAGCATCTCCGCGAGGGGCACTTCCGCCTTTATCTTGGTGAAGCCTCTGCCTGCTGGTTCCATCCCAAGGGGCCTCCCCCTTCTGCTGGAGATCTCACCCATGACGTCTCCTGCGTTCTCTTCAGGTGAGAAGACCTCGACTTCCATGATCGGTTCCAGAAGGACGGGATTTGCGGCTTCCATTCCCTTCTTGAACGCCTGTATCGCCGCTATCTGGAAGGAGATATCTGACGAATCCACCTCGTGGTACGACCCATCGAAGAGGATGACCCTCACGTCCGTGACGGGATAGCCGGCCAAGATACCCCTCTTCATCGCCTCTCTGATACCTTTGTCCACGGACGGTATGAAGTTCTTTGGGATGACACCCCCGACGATCCTATCCACGAACTCGTAACCCTGACCTCTTGGAAGTGGTTCCAGCTCTATCTTCACGTGACCGTATTGACCGTGCCCACCTGTTTGCTTCTTGTGCTTGTGTTCCGCTATGGCCTTCTTTGTGATGGTTTCCCTGTACGCGATCTTTGGTCTTCCAACCTCCACGTCCACGCCGAATATCTTCTTGAGCCTTTCCACCATCACGTCCAAGTGCATCGCTCCCATACCGGAAATGACGGTCTCTCCTGTCTCTGCGTCGTATTCCCAGACAAAAGTGGGATCGGAATCCGCAAGTCTTGACAGCCCGTTGCTGATCTTGTCGATGTCGGATTTCGATTTCGGGTGAACGGAACGGGAAAGCATAGGCTCAGGGAACGAAGGCTTCACTATCCTCAGCCTTCTGTCCCTGTGTGTCAGCGTGTCTCCCACGGCACCTTCTTTCAGCTTCGGAAGGACCAGGATGTCCCCAACTCCAACTTCCTCCACTTCCACTTGCTGTCTCAAGACCGGCAAGTAGACGTGCCCAACCTTTTCTTGAGAGTCTTTGTTTGCGTTCAAAATGGTGTCACCACTTCTCAAGCGTCCCGCTATCACTTTCGCGTACGTGATCCTACCTACGAATTGATCCACCACCGATTTGAAAACGTACGCGCAGAACGGTTCTTCTTCTGAAAATGAGACGGTTATCTCTTCACCACTGTCCAAAACAGCTCTGTACGGCTTTGCTTCCAGAGGAGGAACACCTATGTCCACCAGGTAATCGAGGAGCAGATCGATCCCTAGACCTCTCAGCGCGGAACCGGAGAAGACAGGGGTGATCTTGCATTTCTTGTAACCTTCTTTCAAAACTTTGAGCAACTCTTCCGGCGCGATCTCCTCACCCTCGAGGTACCTCATCATCAACTCTTCGTCTTCCTCCACCAAATCTTCCAAGTGTTCCGCTCTCATACTTTTCAACTCATCGGGAATGGGAACCTCTTGGACCTTTCCTCCATCTTGGACGTAGGCTTTACCCTTTATCAAATCCGCAACCCCACGGAAGTTTTCTGCCTCTCCTATCGGTACCACGACGGGTACGATTTTTCTGGAGAACCTCTCCTTAAGCTCGGCCAGAACATTTCCAAAATTGGCTCTTTCCTTGTCCATCTGGTTTACGAAGACGAGGATGGGCTTTCCAAAGTCTTCCGCCAACATCCAAGTCCTTTCCGTTTGGATCTCCACACCGGCCACCGCGTTCACGACGGAAACGACGTTTTCCACTACGAATATCCCGTTGATCACTTCTGCGAGGAAGTCGCTGAAACCAGGTGTATCTATGAAGAAGAACCTATTCTCTTTCCAGTCGATCGTGGCCACGTGGGTGGAAAAACTTGCCCCCTTTTCCTGCTCGACAGGGTCGTAATCGATCTGCTTGGTGTCAGGCTTTTCGATGACACCCAACTTGTGTAACACGTTGGCCAAGATTTGAGACTTACCCGAACCGTTGTGACCTATCAAAACGACGGTCCTGATCCTCTCGGCTGGCACCCTTCTCATATCTCGACCACCTCCACATCCGAATTATCTCCGCCAAACCAGGATTCCAACAGGTACAGCGGGTACACCTTCCACGTTTTTCACGATTATGTTGTTACCCACAACCATCGTTGAGGAACTTCCGCCGTCCAAACACATCGCGTTCTCAAAGTTCCTCTTCATCAAGAAGTCCACGAGCTCGTCGTAGGTCAATCCTCGCGTCAAATGGTTGTATCCCTCAAAGACGATGAACCAAACCTTTCTGTCTTTTGTTGCCACCACCGTTCTCGGAGCCTTTATGTAGGCAATGTTACCTCCATACCTTGCTTTTTCTTCCCTCGCGTCCGGTAGCGGCGATCCGTTCTGAAGGAGCAGGGGACCTCCCTCCACGGCGTGCTTTATCTTCACGGGTATGTCGGTTTGAAAACCCAACCTCACGGGATCACCCACGTTCAACCCGGAGAGGTATAACTCGTACTTCTTCGAGATGACAACCATCATTTCTTCTCCTTCTACACGTTGCTTGTAACCAAATCCCTTGACCCTGTTTCTTTCGATCAGAATGTAGACTCTGTCGCTTCTTTCGGGTATGGGACGAGAGAAGTCCCGTGTGAAAAGTAACACGTCTCCCTCCGCTATCGTGTTGATCCCTTTTACCAAGAAGAGGGTATCCTTGAGTGAGATGGTCACATCCACCGTTATCCTGCCTATGAAAATCTCGTTTTCTTCGGTGATCAAGAAGACGGGTCTTCTCGAAAACATTGTGGAGTAAGGTTTTCCGTCTATCACGATCAAACCTATCGGAAGCCTACTGTTGGGGTCGAAGTAGTTCGCGTTTATCCCAGCCAGTCCCCCACTCCTTCGCACCATTTCATCTATCCTCTCCAGAGTCCCAATCCCTCCCCTTGCAAGAACCGGTCTCAACGCAACCTTGTCAGGATCCATGACCAAATAACTGACGATCACCTTCTCACCGTTTCCCAAGTCCTCCACCCTTCTTTCGAACAAAACGCCATCCACGATCTCCATCTTTCCGAACAAACCCTTAAGTGAAGATATCTTGATCGTAATTTCCCCTTTTCCAAAAGTGAGATCCAACTCAGGCATCAACCCTTCCGTCAACGGTACATTTATCCTAACACTGTTATTTTCGAGCGAAACATCGACGTTACCAGACGTAAGAGGTGTCAACCCCTCCACCGGCTGAACGACTAGAGTCAAACTCCCGTTCCTTATCTCCTCCCTGAACATCTCGGTCAGGAGAACACCGGTATGCTTGATGTACAAGGTGTTACCGTCTCTCTTCACAAATTGTATGGAAGGAAGTTTCTCAAAGAAAAACATCATCCCGTTCGACTCGTAATAGTACCAATCCGAGAAGAACTTTTTCAAGGCTTTGAGCGGTGCGTAAGCTTCTCCACTCACGACAACGGGAGGGGGGAACTTCTCCGAGAAATTGTAGACGGTCTCGTTTTCTTTCAAAAAAAGCACGTTGTTTTTGAAAACAACGTAATGGTATCCCTTCGAACTTATGTATCCTATACCCACCTTCGCCAGATCGGAGATCTTCACGTAGATCTCCCCGTCTTTCTCAACGAAATCTGCCTTGCAGAAACTCTCGCTCCTCACGAAGTAAACACCAAAGGCTGGTAAGACCAAAAACAGTAGCCAAAACGCCAACCACTTCTTCATCTGATCACCTCTTTTATCAGTTGGATCTCTTTCGGCGGCTCGCCAGAAATCTTAAACGATCTCTCGAGCATTCCCAAGGCTTCTGTGAGCTCACTCTTTTTGGAATAATGTACTTTGAACACCACGTCCCCTCTCTCTACAAAATCCCCTATCTTCTTTTCCACGACCACACCGACGCTGTGATCCACACTGTCTTCTTTGCGCTTCCTTCCAGCTCCCAAAGCCATAACAGCTAAACCGATCTTCTCTGTATCCATCCACGAGATGAAACCAGACTCCCGCGCCCTCACCTCCACAACGCTGCAAGAGATGGGAAGCACTTCTTCTGGCGCATCCACGACCCTCTCGTCTCCCCCTTGGGCTCTAACCATCTCTCGGAATTTCTCCAGCGCCTCTCCACTCTCCAACTTCTCCACGAGGAGCTTTTTACCTTCCTCCGCGTCTTTCGATATCCCAGCCAGTTCCAACATCAGCGCTCCTAAGGTTAGGGATAACTCGAGAAGATCCCGTGGGCCATTTCCTTTCAAAGTATCTATAGCTTCGAGCACCTCCAAGGAGTTTCCAACCGCCTTTCCCAGAGGGTTGTTCATATCGGAAAGTACGGCAACAACTCTCTTTCCGAACCTTTTCCCGATCTCCACCATGAGCTTGGCCAGCCTTCTCGCTTCATCCAGTTCCTTCATGAAGGCTCCCGTTCCAACCTTCACGTCCAACACAAACGCATCGCTTCCCCCAGCCAGTTTCTTGCTCATCACGCTGGAAGCGATTAAAGAGATCTCGTCGACGGTTGCTGTGGCATCTCTGAGGGCGTAAATCATCTTGTCCGCGGGGACCAAGTTGAGGGTTTGCCCGACTATGGCGATGCCGCACCTCTTCACGTTTTCCACGAATTCCTCCAGCGGGAGATCTGTGCGGAAACCAGGAATGGATTCGAGCTTGTCGATGGTGCCACCGGTGTGTCCAAGTGCCCGACCGGACATCTTGACGACGGGCAACCCACAGGAAGAAACCAGGGGAGCCACAACGAGGGTGGTCTTGTCGCCCACACCTCCCGTGGAATGTTTGTCTACCTTCACCCCAGGTATCGAGGACAGATCTACCCTTTCACCCGAGTCGATCATGGCTTCGGTGAGGTAGAAAGTCTCTTCTTCGTCCATGTGCCTGAAGTAAATCGCCATCAACCAGGCTGCCATTTGGTAATCGGTGACTTCTCCCCGAACGTAACCCAGTACCATGTACCTTATCTCTTCTCTGGAGAGTTTTCCACCGTTTCTCTTCTTCAAGATGATGTCGTACGGTCGCATTTTCCATCACAACTCCTTCGGAAACAGGACTCTCATCAAGGTTCCGTGTCCAAGCTCGCTCTCCAACTCTATTTCCCCCCCGTGTTTCTCTACGATCGCTTTCACTATGGCAAGTCCTAGTCCTGTCCCTCCCAACTTTTTGGATCGAGCTTTATCAACTCTGAAAAAGCGTTCGAAGATCCTTTCTTGAGCTTCTTTCGGTATTCCCGGTCCCGTGTCTTCGACTTCCACCACTACCTTGTCTTCTAGCTCGTAAGCCCTGATCCAAACCTTCTTTTCACCTTTTTCTTTCAAAGAGGTGTACTTCACGGCGTTGTCGACCAAATTGAGTAACATCTGTATCAATCGTTCCCTGTTTCCTTTCACGGTCGCCTTTTCACACTCTATCTCTATTCGAACACCTGTTTCCTCGGCAATAGGTCGTACGATTTTGTAGACGTAATGGGCGATGTCACAGAAATTCAACGGTTCCATCTCGAGTTTCTCGTCGCCTTTTTCGAGTTTTTCAAGGTCGAGAAGATCGTTGATCAACCTAGTCATCCTGGCGGATTCCTCTTCGATGACCTTCAGAAACTTCCTTACTAGCTCTTTGTTCTCCAAGTCGTCTTCCAAGAGGGTCTCTGCGTAACCGTGAATGGATGTCAACGGTGTTCTGAGTTCGTGTGAAACGGTGGCTATGAATTCTCTCCTCATCTCATCCAGTTTCCTCTCTTTTGTGACGTCGCGTAAAACGGTAACAAGGATCCTGTTGTTGTCTTTCAGCTCCACAGGTATGATCCTCACGTTGAAGTATCTCTTCTCCTTGTCCGGGTAAAACACGAGAGAACCCTCTTGGGGCTCCTGTGTTTTTATGACCTCCTCTATCATCTCGTTGAGGAAGTAATCCTCAAAGACTTCGTAGTACTTCCTACTTTCCAAGTTCTCCCTACCTTTCAACAACTCACGGGCAGCGTCGTTGAAGAAAGTCAACTTTCCCTCGGCGTCCAATATGAAGATCGGTTCGCTGAGACTGTTCAAGATCGTCAAGAAGTTGTCCCTGCTCACTTCCACGCGTTTTATTGTTTCTTGAAGGCCGTCTATGTACTTCTTCAAGCGTTCGTAGAGGTAGAGAGGAGGGGAGGGTTCCTCTTCTCCCAGGATTTGCCTCACTCTCTCCACGAAACGTTTGTATTCAACAAACTTCCTCCTCTGGAGGAGGAAAAGCAGACAGAAAAATGCAAGTACGATGACTACGAACACCAAAGAACCCATCAATCTTCCTTCCCTGGATCTTTGAATTTGTAACCTTTTCCTCTAACGGTGATGATGTATTTGGGATTGGACGGGTCTTCCTCTATCTTGGTCCTCAACCTTCTGATGTGCACGTCCACGGTTCTCGTGTCCCCGTAGTAGTCGTACCCCCAGAGTTTGTCCAACAACACGTCTCTGCTGAAAACTTTTCCTTCGTTTTCGGCCAGAAACCTCAGCAACTCGAATTCCAAAGGAGTGAGGTTTACCTTTTTCCCTCTCACCTTCACTTCGTACTTTTCCACGTCTATTTCCAGGTCTTTCGCTATGATCTTTTTTGGGCGCTCCTCTTTGCTTTGAGTCACGGTGGAGAGACGCCTGAATATCGCCTTGACCCTTGCCAAAAGTTCCCTAACACTGAAAGGTTTCGTTATGTAGTCGTCCGCACCGAGTTCGAGCCCTAACACCTTGTCGAACTCCTCGCCTTTCGCGCTCAGGAATATCACCGGGGTGTTCTTGTATTTCTCCATGGAGCGGATCTTTCTGACCAACTCGAATCCATCCATCCCCGGCAGCATGATGTCAACGATGAACATATCCACATCTTCGCTGCCAGCGAGTTTCATCGCTTCATCTCCGTCGTAGGCTTTCAGCACTTCGTAGCCCTCTTTTGTAAGGTTGTACCCCACCAGTTCCAGAATCGCGGGATCATCGTCCACAACAAGAATCTTCCTTTTCGCCATTTTCCTCCCCTCTTCGGGGTACACCTCCTTTCCAAGAATTTCTACTCTATTTTAACATCAGCGCACAATTTTTGTACCGCCATCTCTTTCTCGATACTTACCCCACCCTCCGAAAACGACGCGGAGCGCAAGGAACTCAAGCAAAAGTGCCGTGAGGAGATAGACCAGCAACAAGAGTTTGTTCCTCAAAAGATCAGCCACGGTGATCTCAACCCCAAAGAATCTGCAAACACCGTACAGGGAAAGCAAGGAGAAGATCAGAGAACCCACCGTCAAGGAGAGAATCTTTGAGAACTCTTCCTCCCGGCGGTAAGCGGTGTATCCCGCGAGAACTCCGACAAAAGCTGGGAGTACGTACTGTGACCATTCCCAATTTGGAACCACAATGTTGAAACGTTGGACGATGATTTTTTCGAGCAGGAGGAAAGGAATAAAGGTTAAGAGAAACGCTCCCGCGAAGATCAAGTACTTGTAAAGCACGTAAAATAGTATCCCGGCGAGCAGGGAAATCACTATCAGAGCCAGATACCTACCCGTTTCGACTCTTTCGATAAGGTTTTGGAAAATCTCGTACGAGGAAAGCCACGGGAAGGCAACGTTTAAACCGATCAAAAATCCCATCACAACGAAAATCGCCTTGGTGGTGTATCTGGCCCCAAACATCAAGAACACGGAAGCAGGGAGAGCAATGTACCAAAAATCCAATACGGTACTCAAGATAGTTACAACCTCTTCCACTCACCGCTCACCACCGTCAAGAAGAAAAAAGCGCCCCTTGGGGGCGCAGGCTTTTGTGGAATCGGTCACTTTCCACTTCCGGTGGTTTCGAGGTCCTTGAGGTAGGCGTTGACTTTCTCCATCAACCTTGCCTTCCTTCTGGCACCTTGGTTTTTGTGGATGGCACCCTTTGACACCGCCTTGTCTATCGCCGACTGCGCCTTCCTGGCGAGCTCCAGAACAACTTCCTTTGGTGCTTTTTCTTGTATCGCCTTCAAGACCTCTTTAACGCGATTCTTAAAGAAGGTTTTATACGACTTGTTCTTGAGATATTTTTTCTCTGAAACCTTCACTCTCTTCGCAGCCGATTTGATGTTAGGCATTCCGCGAATCCCTCCCTCACAAGTTGAAGGCTTTTCTGAGTTCTTCTACCATGTCCAACTTCTCCCAGGTGAACTCTTCCTCGTTCCTTCCAAAATGCCCGTACGCCGCTGTCTTTCTGTATATGGGTCTCAGCAGTTTCAGCTTCTTTATTATAGCACCAGGTCTGAAATCGAACAGGTCCAGGATCACTTTTAACAACTTCTCCTCGTCCACCTTTGCGGTTCCGAAAGTGTTTATCATCACCGAGATTGGTCTTGCCACACCAATGGCGTAGGAAAGCTGTATCAGGAACTTGTCGGCGAGACCCGCCGCTACCACATTCTTTGCGACGTACCTAGCCATGTAATGGGCCGACCTGTCGACCTTTGTGGGATCCTTTCCGCTGAACGCTCCCCCACCGTGTGGAACCCATCCACCGTAGGTGTCGACGATGATCTTTCTTCCAGTGAGACCTGTATCGGCCATGGGACCACCGAGCACGAACCTACCGGTTGGGTTCACCAAAATCCTCGTCTCCCTGTCGAGATACTGATCTGGGATGACTGGTTTGATTACGTTTTCCACGATCGCTTCTCTGAGATCGGTTTGGGACACATCTGGATCGTGTTGAGCTGAGATCAACACAGTGTGCACTCTGATGGGTCTATCGTCTTCGTACTCCACCGTCACCTGCGTCTTGCCGTCTGGCCTCAAAAAGGGCACGATCTTTTGTTTTCTAACTTCCGCCAACCTCTTGGCGAGTTTGTGTGCTAACGTTATCGGGAGAGGCATGTACTCCGGCGTCTCGTTCGTCGCGTAACCGAACATGATACCCTGGTCGCCGGCTCCCAACGCCTCGAGTTCGTCCGCCACCTCTTCGCCACTCTTGACCTCCAAAGCCTTGTCGACACCGAGTGCGATGTCCGGGGATTGACTGTGAATGCTCGTCAAAACGCCGCAGGTTTCACCGTCAAAGCCAAACTTTGCCCTCGTGTACCCAATCTCCAGTACGGTCTTTCTCACCAAGTCTGGGATCTCCACGTAAGCCCGCGTTGTGACTTCGCCCGCTACGACGACGAGCCCCGTTGTCACCAGCGTCTCCACCGCCACCCTGCTCCTAGGATCTTGCTCCAGCATCGCGTCAAGTATAGCATCCGAGATCTGATCGGCCACCTTATCAGGGTGTCCTTCTGTGACACTTTCACTTGTGAACAACCTTCTCATCTCCCATCCTCCTTCCAACCTTTGTTGTGACCTTGATAGTCTATCACAAATTCTTTTAAGGAATCGTTACACAGCCCGATCATTTGTGATGTTGCTCGTATTCTTCCCTCGTAATGAAAGTTCCTCCATCGAGGGAGACAGAAATCACCTTGTAAGAAGCTGTGAAGGAAGCTGTGAGATGAAGTTTGTTTGGGCATTTCGAACCAACGTAAAGTTTGTCGATCTTGTAAGGGACAGAAGGATTGTCGTAGTCGATCAGAAAATCGTAACCTTTCCTCAGATGACTCCTAAAAACTTCACCGCACTTGTTGCACTTCATGTAGACGACGAGGGAATTTTTCTCGCCGTAGAAAGGATTTTGAGCCAGGTTCTTCTTTTTCTTCCCAAAGAAAAGGAACAAGGAAACCATCCTTTCACCTCCGACGGAGGTAGAAAGAGAACTCCCGTTTCATCCCCCACACATCTTCCAAGACAACCCTGTATTTTGCGTAATCCGGGAAACGTCCTACGTCCGGGAAGCGATTCACCTTCACAATAGAACTGGAACCCTCCGGGAATAGTTTGTACCAAAGCTCGAACCTGTAAGCTTCCGAAACGGATGCTTTATCGTAGACGGCCCAGACGTTCGTGAACTCTTGCCAACTTATCTCTTCAAAGCTCAACCGATAAATCTCTGAATCTTCGAGGAACAAGGATATCCTGTTCAACCCAAGTGTGTTGTTGAAACCCCGGGAATAAGCCTTCAAAGAAAGCTGAGGAAAGAGACCACTGTAAGTGTAAACCCCTCCTTCATAGAAGTCGTAGACGTTGTCGCCGATCTTTATCTTCTCGAGTACGATATTTTGGTCCGTCGGTTTTGGGAGGTTCAGAAACTTGGAAGGGTTGTAGGAATACTCCTCTCTCTTGTCCCGTACTTCCAAGTGGGCGTGGGGCACAGGGGCTTCTCCGGTCGTACCAGAGAACCCCACCACCTCTCTCTTTTCAAACCACACCTCTCTCTCCGGGAACTTCACCACAACACGAGTGTTGCCGAATTCCTGTTTGATGGAATCGACAATGGGTTGTACCTTTGGCGAAAAGTTGCTCAAATGAGCGTAAACTGTCCTGTAGCCGTTTTCGTGTTCTAGAACCACAACGTAACCGTAAATATCGTCTTCGTCCACTTCTATCCTCACGAGCCAACCTCTCTCTACAGCGTAGATCGGAACGCCAGACCTCAGACCTGTTGAGAAATCCATTCCCATGTGGAAGTGAGGACCCCTGTTGCCGGTTCCACGAAACTCCCCGAAGCTCGCCGATACCCTTGGATTGTCCACAGGAAAGGAAAAGATCTCACAGTGAACTAACTGAAAAACCAAGACGAGAAGGATCAACGAGAAAACTTTCTTCATCGTTTTCCCTCCTCACCTTCTGGAAACTTTCACAATGTCCATGAGCTTTTTCCTGAGCAACATCCTTCTTGCGGGGCTCATCCTATCGATGAGCAAGATCCCTTCCAAGTGATCGTACTCGTGTTGGAACACTCTGGCCGCGTAGCCTTCCAGGTACTCCTCCACAGTTTCCCCTGAGATCGTCTGGTACCTCACCTTGATCCACTTGCTCCTCTCCACGTTCTCAAACACCTCGGGAAAACTCAAACACCCTTCTTCCATAACTTCCTTCTCTTCGCTCATTTCCAGTATCTCTGGGTTCACAACCACGATTGGTCCATTTCCCACGTCCATGACAAAGATTCTCTTCGAAATCCCCACCTGCGGGGCAGCCAAACCGACCCCATCGTAGTGGTACATGGTTTCTATCATCTTCTCGGCGACTCTTTTTAAATCCTCTCCGAAACTGGTAACCGGAGAGGATTTCTTTCTCAAAACAGGATCCCCAAACAGTC
Source organism: Thermotogota bacterium (assembly GCA_030550515.1). Lineage (GTDB taxonomy): Bacteria > Thermotogota > Thermotogae > Thermotogales > Thermotogaceae > JAUQPE01. The sequence continues at coordinate 235,971 of JAUQPE010000029.1, forward strand.
TTATCCTGTACAACCAGGATACACCTCCTTCAACACGACGTAACACCTCTCGTTCGTCAAAAAGGGGGAGATCGGTGTCACGGAGACGTAACCTTCCCTCACGACTTTGTAGTCCACATCCTCCCTTTCGTCGTCTTCGAGAACTTCTCCGGTCATCCAATAGTACCTCTCCCCGAAAGGCGAAACCCTCTCCTCGAAGAAATCGTTCCACCTTCTCTTACTCTGCCTCGTGATCTTCCAACCCTTTATCTCACCTGTCGGTATGTTTATGTTAAGAGCCGTGAACGGTTCCAACAGAGAGAAATCGAACTCCTCAAGGAATTCTACCAGAAACCTCGCCGCCCCCTCGAAATCTGGTGCGTCAAAACTGGCGCTGGAGACGGCGAGGGAAGGTATACCAAGCATGGCTCCTTCCAACGCACCAGAAACCGTTCCAGAGTAAAGGATGTCCATACCGAGGTTTGGTCCCTTGTTGATGCCACTTATGACAAGGTCTACATTCCTCTTCATAACCACGTTGTAACCCAGCTTCACGCAATCGGCTGGCGTTCCTGTGGTGGCGTAAGCCACGATCCCCTCTTTTATGAAGACCTTTTTCATCCAAAGGGGCACGTGTATGGTGATGCTGTGTCCCGTTCCACTCCTCTCGGTGTCTGGAGCGACCACGAACACTTCGTACTTTTCGGAGAGGTACTCCGCCAACACAACGATACCCTTGGACTGAATGCCGTCATCGTTTGTCAAGAGTATGCGCATCTTCCATCCTCCGTTTCGAACAAGTCCGGCATTTCTCCAAAATCCTCCAACTGAAAGGTATCTCCACGTCAGGGAAACCAACCGCAACGAAATCCATTATGGATCCCCGAAAATCTATCATACCATCGTTCAAATGTACCACCTCGTCGACTCCCTCGAGGTATTCGAGCTCGTGGGTGGCGATCACGATTCCCTTACCCTTTTCTTTGAGCTCCAAAAGCAATTTGAAGATCTCGATTTGAGATGGAAGGTCCAGCATGGAAACAGGTTCGTCGAGCGCCAGAAAAGGTGGATCCCTCACCAAGACAGAAGCGATGGCGAGTCTTTGTTTCTGACCACCCGAAAGGTTCAAGGGATCCTCTTTCTCCATCCCCTCGAGCCCCACGACCCTCAACGCATCCTTCAACCTCTTCTCCATTTCTTCCCTTTCTATTCCAAGCATTTCTAAAGAGAAGATGATGTCTTCCTCTACCGTTGCTCCTATGATTTGGGAAGCCGGATTTTGGAAGACGTATCCCACCAAACGTCTGAGGGAGATGGGATCCGCAACCTCTCCATTCACGCAAACCTTACCCCTCGACACGAGGAGTCCCGCCAATATCTTCAACAGAGTGGTCTTTCCGGACCCGTTCTTGCCCACCAAAAGGTAGACCTTTCCGCTCTCTATTTCGAGGTTCACGTCCTTGAGTACCGACCTGCCGTTGTAGGTGAAGGACACGCTCTCAAGTGTTATCTTCATCTTCCCTCAACCCTTTGACGGAGATGTAGACCCTTATGCCCCCTGTTTTACAGAGCTCGTCAACGTTTCCAAAGACTTCTCTCATGTAAGCCTTTATTCGACTACCACCTTTGTTGTGGTAAGCCACGATCTGAAGGCTCCCACCTTCTTCGAGAAAATCAGGTGCCTTTTTGACGATCTCCATCCACACCTCCTTACCCGCCACGATGGGAGGGTTGCACACGATCATGTCGAACTTCATACCTTCCCACGGTTCGTAGAGGTTTCCCCACCTCACATCGGCTTCGACGTTGTGATCCTTAGCGTTGATCTTTGCGAACTCGACTGCCCTTTTGTTTATGTCGCTCATGAAGACTTCCAGGTCTGGGTGTTCTCTCTTCAAAACGATGCCTATGACGCCGTAACCACACCCAAGGTCTAGAAGCTTCTTTCCGTGGACTTTCACGTGCTCGACGAGTACCTTGGTGGCCTTATCTATCTTGCCGTAAGAGTAAACCCCAGAAGGCGTTTTGAAAACGTACTCGTGCCCGTTTTTCAACACCAACCTTGCAGGCTTCACCTTCAATTTCGAAGTTGGCTCTGCGGTGTAGTAGTGCTCGAAATCACCGCTCATCGGGTCCACCTCCTTCGATCTCTCTCTCCAGTTCCTCGAGGAACTTGAACACCCAAGAAGCAAACTTTGGATTTTTCGGATCCCAATCGACCAGCTCTTTCAGCTTTTTCGTGTCTATCTCGTAACCATTCCCATCTTTTCTCCTGACCACATACCAGTCCACTTCTGGATTGGAGAGCAGGAGAGTGGCAATTGCCTCTCCTACGTTTCCAACAGGTTGGCATTCGACACTTCTTCTGTTGAACCAAGCCGTGACTCTGGTCCCTTTCCCCGTGCTCGTCAAGAGCCTCACGTATCCCCCCGTCAACTCTGCGGCTTGTTTGAGAAAGGGAAGCCCCAACCCCACCCTCCTCACGCTCGGATCCCTCGTTGTGTAAAACGGATCGAACACCTTTTCAGGATTCTCTATGCCAGGCCCATCGTCCTCTACTGTGAATGAAAAAAAGTCCTGAGTCTCTTCTATGATCACTTTCACGTTCTTTGCGCCGGCTTTTACGGAATTCTCGGCGATGTCCACCACGTGGTCAGCAAGAGCCCTGTGTGTCACCCAACCTCACCCTCCCAGAGCAAGTTGGGCAAAGACCTTCGCGTCCTCCACCATGTGGTCTATTCTCTTGTACTCGTTTGGCTGATGGGCGGTTTCGTCTATCGTACTCCAAACGACCGCTTCCCAACCCTCCCGTCTGAAGAACGCGGCGCACGTTCCGCCGCCTATGCCCCCGACTTTAACCTCCAGGTTTCTTTGACTCCTCAAAACCTCCTCCAGTTTCTTCACCACGTAAGAGTCCCGAGGGGTAGGAGCCGGCGCCTTCTGTTTGTTCAACACCTCAAGTTTGTACTCATATCCAGACGATAGGACTTCCTCAACGGTTCGCAGCACATCGTCCGGATCGTGCTCGGGGATCAACCTGCAGTCGAAGTAGAAGACGAACCTACCGGGTATCGTGTTCACGTTATCGACGGTTTTTTCGCACTTCGTGGGTTCAAAAGTGCTGAAGGGCTCGTCGAAGAGGTCGTTTCTTGAGTTGAACTTCTTATGAAGGATCTCGTCGAGAAGGTACACCACTTTGACGCCCGTCCTGAAAGCGTTCATCGCCTTGCTTGGTTTCGACGCGTGTCCTTGTCTTCCCAAGATCTCCACCTTGAACCACAGGATGCTCTTCTCCGCTATCTCCACAAAGTCCCCCTTGCTGTTGCCCGCATCCGGCACCAAGAAGAGGTCATCTTTTGAAAAGTACCCTTCCTTGATCAAATAAGAAATACCGTACTTACTCCCCGCTTCTTCGTCCGCGACAAGCGCCAAACCGTAGTTGAACCATGGAGCCAAACCAAGATCCATCAAAGCTTTCCCAGCGAATATGGAAGCGACCATCGAACCGCCGTTGTCTTCTGCTCCTCTTCCGAACACCTTCCCGTCCTCGACGAACGGCGTGAACGGATCGTGTCGCCAGAGGGTGATGTCACCTTCCGGGACCGTGTCGATGTGGGTCACCACCCACAGGGTTCTCTCGGTATGTTTTCCGGCTATCTTGGCAAGGACGTTCGATCTGACCACCCCTCTTTCGTCTACCACATCCACCCTCTCCACTTCCGGATATCCAAGATCTCTCAGCAGTCCTTCCAACCAGTCAGCCTTCTCCTTCTCTCCCGGTCCTCCAAACGCTGGGTTCACCGAGTTTATAGAAACGAATCCCATAAGTGCTTCTACCATGTTGGTCCTCATCTCTTCGATCCTCTCTAGAACCTTCGTCATCAAAATACCTCCCTTCTTCACACACTAAAGTATATCAGTAGAGCTGCGCTTTCCCCTGAAGATTAAATACTTCTTAAAACCAATTTGGTGAAAGAACCTTACTTCGTATATAATTAATTGATAGAAAGAAATTAAAGGAGGTGTGTTCCGTGTCCGAGTTCTTTCCGAACATTCCGAAGATAGAGTACGAAGGAAAGCTGAGCACGAATCCGTTTGCCTTCAAGTTCTACAACCCAAACGAAGTGATCGACGGTAAACCCTTGAAAGACCACCTCAAATTCTCTGTGGCCTTTTGGCACACGTTCTTGAACGAGGGAAGAGATCCGTTTGGTGATCCGACCGCAGAACGCCCGTGGAACAAGTACACGGATCCTATGGACAAGGCGATCGCCAGAGTAGACGCACTCTTTGAGTTCTGCGAGAAACTCGGGATAGAGTACTTCTGTTTCCACGACAGGGATATCGCCCCAGAGGGGAAAACCTTGAGGGAGACGAACAAGATCCTCGATAGAGTTGTCGAGAAGATAAAGGAGAGGATGAAGACCAGCAACGTGAAGCTCCTTTGGGGAACGGCTAACCTTTTCTCTCACCCCAGGTACATGCATGGCGCAGCCACGAGCTGTTCCGCCGACGTCTTCGCTTACGCCGCAGCTCAAGTGAAGAAAGCCCTCGAGATCACCAAGGAGTTGAACGGGGAAGGTTACGTGTTCTGGGGAGGAAGGGAAGGCTACGAGACGCTTTTGAACACCGACTTGAAGTTCGAACTGGATAACCTTGCGAGGTTCCTGCGCATGGCCGTCGAATACGCGAAAAAGATCGGCTTCAACGGTCAGTTCCTCATAGAACCAAAACCAAAGGAGCCGACCAAGCACCAGTACGACTTTGATGTGGCGACCGCGTACGCGTTCTTGAAGACCTACGGCCTCGACGATTACTTCAAGTTCAACATAGAAGCCAACCATGCGACCCTCGCGGGTCACACCTTCCAGCACGAGTTGAGAATGGCCAGGATCTTGGGAAAGTTGGGAAGCATCGACGCCAACCAGGGAGACCTCCTTCTAGGTTGGGACACCGACCAGTTCCCAAGCAACGTCTACGAGACCACGCTCGCAATGTACGAAGTGATCAAAGCCGGTGGGTTCACCAAGGGTGGTTTGAACTTCGACGCCAAGGTGAGAAGAGGTTCTTACAAAGTCGAAGACCTCTTCATCGGTCACATCGTCGGGATGGACACGTTCGCCCTTGGATTCAAAGTGGCTTACAACCTGGTGAAAGACGGCGTGCTTGACAAGTTCATCGAAGAGCGTTACAGCAGCTTCAAGGAAGGTGTGGGAAGGGAGATCGTGGAAGGCAAAGTTGACTTCGAAAAGCTGGAAGCCTACATCCTCGACAAGGAAAAGATCGAAGTACCGTCCGGCAAACAGGAGTATTTGGAATCCCTCCTGAACAGTTACATCGTCAAGACGATCGTGGAGTTGAAGTGAAAGACAGGGGCCCATGGGGGCCCCTTCGCTTCCACCATGAGGGTCCCGACGAGGTGGCTTCTCTTTCTGGTTTCGATCCTTGGACTGACGCTTTTGATTGTCTTCTCAGGAGGAGAAGAAATAAAGTTCCCAAAGGGAACTCTGATCTTCCATTGTGGAGACAGGGAACTCAAGATAAACGTGGAGATCGCCGACACACCCTCTCTACGATCCGTGGGTCTCATGTACAGGAAAGATGTTCCCTACGACTACGGCATGTTTTTCGTCTTCGACGAGGATACGACTTCCGGTTTCTGGATGAAGAACACCTACATTCCGTTGGAAATCGCTTTCATAGACAGAAACGGCGTCATCTTCGAGATCAAGAAGATGAAGCCGTGTTTTCAGGAACCATGCGAAGTTTACTACAGCAGCCACCCTTACAGGTACGCCCTCGAGGTGAAAGACGGCTTCTTCGAAAGACACAGGATCGGTGTCGGTTGCAAGGTGAAGTTGGTCAGAAAATAACGCGTTACTCTCTCACGTACCTCTGAGAGCTGTCGTAGCCTTCCACCACACCTTTTAAGACTTTCTGTATGTACTCCACCACCGCGTCCGCCATGAGGAATCCTGTGTCGTATCCTGGGAGTCCTGCGAACATCGTGTAGCCGTCTCCTCCCTGTGCCATGTAGTTGTTCGTGACGACCTTATAGGTTCTCTCCAGATCCAAAGGCTCACCGTTGACGAAGACTTCCGTGACCTTCCCACCCTTGCTCTTCCATTTGAGGCCAGACACCTGTAAGAAGGCGCCTTTTCCAGGCTCAACCGTAGCGGCGTATTCGAGAACTTTCAGCACATCTTTTCCCTTCATTTCCAAGACGTACAGGGTGTTGCCGAAGGGGAGGACCGTGAGGATGTCCCTGATCTTTATGAAGCCTGGCTTGATCGAAGCCCTTATACCTCCTCCGTTCGTGAAGGCGATATCCGCACCCACCTTCCATCTCATGGCGTCGGCTATGAGGTTCGAAAGGTTCGTGCTCTTGGAACGAACGTTCTCGCGCTCTCCATCCAACAAAATCTTGGTTTCCCCGATGGTTGTGTCGAGTTTCTCGTCACCCAACTTCTTGAAGAACGCCAGAACCTTCGAAATTTGTCTGTCTTCAGGGTAAACTTTTGGATCCACGGGAATGGGTTTCCAACTCCAGTTCACTATCTTTCCGTTCTCCACCTCGAGATCCAACCTTCCAACGTATTTTCCGTGTTCCCAAGCTTGGACCAGGATGGTTCCGTTCACCACTTCGGCCTTTTCGAGCTTGGTGTGGCTGTGCCCAGCGATTATGACGTCTATCCCCTCTACAGCCGCGAGTTGGTGCGTTGTGGTCACGTTTCTCCTCGTCGGAGTACCCCAGTCCAAGTGCACGAGCGCGATCACTATGTCCGATTCTTCCCTAACACGAGGGACGAGTTCCCTCGCGACTTCGATGACGTTTTTGAACCTCAACCCTTCCAGGTACAGCGGTTCAAGGATCTCCGTCTCCTCGGTGGTGAAACCCACGATGGCGACCCTTACGTCACCGAGTTGCTTCACGAGGTATGGCGTAAAAAAGGGCTTCCCTTCACTGTCCACAATGTTTGCGGACAAAAATTTGAACTCGGCGAGTTTCATCTGCCTGAGGAGTACCTCACGTGGCTTGTCGAATTCGTGGTTCCCCACCACCATGGCATCCAGACCGATCATGTTCAACGCCAAAATGTCCGGCATGGCGTCCAGCAGGTCAGATTCCGGTACACCGGTGTTCAAATCGCCAGCGTGCAGAAACAACACGTACCCACCAGAACTCTCCACTTCTTTTCTGACACTCTCCACTATCGTTGCGATTACGGCGAACCCTCCGAGGTCAGACGTGGTCCACGCTCGACCGTGCGTGTCGTTGACGTGTAAAATGGTTATTCTCGCCCCAAAAAGCAGCGCAAGGACGTGAACCACCAACAAGATGCCCAGGATCCTCCTCATGGTCGACCTCACCCCGTTTTGGAAAAGTTGGAGCTATTCGTTCTCCTAGATTGTGCACGATCGGTATGATGGTTCTCCAAAGTTTTTTGAGGGTGTGTAAAGAATGGGGACACTCCGGTTGAAGACACCTGCTTTAGATGGAAAAAGTACGATTCATACCTTGAATTTGCTCACGTTTTCTTCCAGTTTGCCCGCTTGGTCCGACAGCGCGTTGCTTGTTTGATTGAGTGCGAGGGCCATCTTCAACAACGTTTCGACGCCGCTGCTCAGGGCCGATATCTTGCTGACGATCTCGCTGATCGAGTTTGTGGCCGTCGTCAAAGCACTACTCATCTCTTCGGCCGAGGCGCTCAACTCTTGAGAACTAGCGGCCAAACTTTCGACCATGTTCGTGACGGTGCTCGTTTGTCTCAATATCTCTTCGAGCGATTTCCCGACTCTTTCCGATTCTCTTTCAACGGTAGATATCGCCTTGACCGTTTCGTTTGTGGCCCTGTTCACCTCTTCGACACCGTTTTGAATACCGTTCAATATATCAGCAATCTTTCCAGTCGCCGTCTTGCTCTCCTCGGCCAACTTCCTTATCTCGTCCGCGACAACGGCAAAGCCCCTGCCCGCTTCGCCCGCGCGTGCCGCCTCTATAGCGGCGTTCAGCGCAAGCAGATTCGTCTGCTCGGAAATGGAGTTTATCGTTTCGACTATCTCCTTTATGCTCTTGGCGTTCTCGGCAACGTTTGTAACCACTTTCAAAGTTTCGTTCGCCTTCTGATTCGTCACGTGGATAGCTTGAATTATGCTGTTGACCGCATCTGAACTGTTCTTGGCAACTTGAGACATGAGGTTTGCGTTCTCTGCCAGTTCCTGCGCTGCTTTCGCGATGTTAGTTGCACTCACAGCCACTTCTTGTACGCTGTCCGTGATCTCCTTGAGCGAGACGAGTGCCTCCTGGGCGGATTCGTTGACTTGGTTGAAGCTCACTTTGAAGTTCTCGGCACTGAGCGTTAAACTCTCCGCCGCATCCTTCAAATCTTCGGATATCTTCTCCACCGATTGTGAGTAGTTGTGAATGTCACGGATAGAATTCTTCAAAGAATCGATAACCTTGCCGATGCTCTTCCCTATAACCGCCACTTCGTTACGACCTCTCGCCTCGAAATCAACGGTCAAATCTCCCTGCTCCACGGTTCTGATCTTTTCGGACAACTTTGCGATGCTCTTGTCCAAAGTGAACCCCGTCATGAAACTCAAGACAACGAAAACCAAGGATATGGCTAGGGACACACCCATTTGGATCACGAGGCTGTTTCTCTCGAAAGCTGTGACTTCTTCCACGCTTATCCTTCCGAAGATACCGGCAAAGACGTTTCCCTCAAAACTCCTGATGGGGATCGCGACGTAAGCGTATCCACCCTTGACGAAAGATTGAGTGGTTCCTTTCTGAATCAGCTCGTTCACGTCGAAAACGTTGGTGAAGTCTTCTAGATCTGGCCTTGATTTCGCCATCAGATCGATCTTGTTGCCCTTCTCGTCGACGAAGACCCTCACGATGGTGTCGCCCCTGAGTTTCCTGGCGAAACCCTCAGTCAGGTTGATGTTCGCTTCGACGCTCCCCACGTACTCGCCGCGGTATATCACCGGTGCGACGTACCTTATCTGTGGCCCCATCACACCTATACTGGTTGAGAAGACGGGCTTTCTGGTCCTCTTCACCTCCAAGATATCCGATCTGAAACCGGACAAGTCGTCGCCGTATCTCTGAAGATTCGAGGTTCTCAGGTAGGACTTCACATCAGCTGTGTGGAAGTGTATCTGCGACAGTCCGGCTTCTCTACTGTAGATCTCGTGATAAGGCATCACCAAAGCTATCAACCTGTCCCTGTCTCCTTCCGCGAACGCTCTGACGATCTCTTCGCTCCTCAAGATGGTCTCAACTATGATCTTCGCCTTTTCTTGCTCCGACTCGATCTTGGAGAATATCTCTTCGGTGGCTGCCTTCGCGTACTTATCCCTCCAAGCTAAGGAAACTCTCGTTATGAAAAACCTTCCGATGAAAGCTATACCCAGCGTTGAGAGCAGGATGGCCAGTGGTACGACAAGGGTCAGCCACGTCTTCAGCTTCATAACGTCACCCCCGAAATTCTTACGTTTTCTTTACGCTAACCATTATATCGCAAAACTCTTTAGAAATCGACGAAACTTTTCCAAAGAACTTAAATCAATCCTTCCTAAGCCTTTTGTAGAGCTCCAAGGCCGTCCTTCCGCTTTCCTCGACGGGGATCATGGGGAGCGGGTAATCCTTTCCAAGCTCCACACCCGCCCTCTTCAAAACGGGAAGGGGAGCCTTCCACGGCTCGTGGACGTACTCGCTGGGGAATTTCTCGAGTTCTGGCAGCCACTTTTTTATGTACACGCCTTTTGGGTCGAACTTTCTCGATTGAAGAATCGGATTGAAGACCCTAAAGAACGGAACGGGATCGATCCCACATCCCGCCACCCACTGCCAGTTTTGAACGTTGTTCGCGATGTCCGCGTCTACGAGAGTGTCCCAGAACCACTCCTCTCCGAGTTTCCAATGGAACAGCAGATTTTTGGTGAACCAAGATGCGACGATCATTCGCACCCTGTTGTGCATCCAACCAACCTTCCGCAGCTGCCTCATTCCCGCATCGATGATGGGTATTCCGGTCAACCCCGCCGTCCATCTCTCGTAGAATTCCGACTTTTCCAGACGCCAAGGAAAACGCTCAAAAATGCTTTTCACGCTTTTTTCCAACATGCTAGGGTTGTGATACAGCAAGTGGTACGAGAACTCTCGCCACGCGAGCGATCTCAGGAAGGCTTCCACTCCCTTCGAAGACTTTCCTTCCGACGCGCCGATCACCTCGTACCAAACCTGTCTTGGGGAGATGAGGCCACTCGCAAGGTAAGGCGAAATGAGGGAGGTCCCGTCCAAGTAAGGGAAGTCCCTATCACGCTCGTATCCTTCCAAGGAACTTGTGACGAACCGTCTCAAACGTTCTCGAGCGGCATCTTCGCTCACTTTCCAAAATTCTTCCAAACTTTCGCATCGCTTGAATTCGGGTAGAAATCCAAGATCTTCCAGTTTTTCCGAGCGAACTCGAACGCCGACACCTTGGATCCGTTCGGGTGAGGGAAGCGGGCGTGGGACGTTCACATCTTTTCGCAGCCTCTTCCAAAATGGGGTGAAGACGGCGTAGGGTTTCCCGGTGGAGGTCAAGATCTCGTTTGGATCGTGCAGCAAGAAGGAATCGAAACATTCAACCTTTACCCCAAGCGAAATCAATTCTTTCTTCACGCGCTCATCTCGCGCCACCATCGTCGGATCGAAGCGTCTGTTCCAATAGACGGCGTCTGCCTTGACTTCTCTGACAAGCTCTTTTAGAACAGAAACGGTATCGAAACCCGTTCGGATCACCAACCCAACACCGTACTTTTTGAGGGTCTCGTTCAAGCTGACGAGCGACTTGTAGAGCCACCACTTTTTCACGCTTCCAAGCTTTCTGACGCCGATGTCCTCGGCGTAAATGAAGACGGGAAGTACCCTTCCTCTCTTAGCCGCATGGTACAACGCTGGGTTATCGGAAACCCTCAGATCGTTCCAAAACCAAACGATCGTGACGCTCATAACACTCCCCTTTAAGGGAAATTATAATATCGCTGGATCTCCCGGTTCAGAGGTGGTAGGGATGGTCTACGTGGATCCTTCTTTCACGATTCCTGTGAGCGTCACCGGTGGTACGTGTGCCCTCAAGTGCCCACACTGCGGGGGGCACTACCTGAAACACATGGCGCGTGTTGAAGATATACCGACGTACGCCTTGAGGGGATTTAAGTCTTTTCTGATCAGCGGAGGCATGTCGCCCGATGGCGGTATCCCTTTCGAGGCGTTCAAGGAGACCTTGAAAAGTTACAAAGAGGAATACGGCCTGCTGTACAACTTTCACGTGGGTTTCAAGAAATCCCGTGTGGCCAAAGAGCTCGCCGACGTCGTGTCGATGGACTTCTTCGGGGACCCTTCGGTTGTGAAGTCGATATACGGTATGGAGAAAACCCCGGATGAACTCATCGAGATCGCCAACTACTACGGAAAAGTCGTCTTCCACGTAACGGTAGGGATAATGGGGGGGCGAATCACGCACGAGGAAAAAGCCTTGGAGATCCTGTCCACGCACACGGACACGGTGGTACTCAACGTGTTCGTCCCCACCAGAAACACGCTGTTTGAGGCGTGTCCCACCCCCAATTTGGACGAAGTGGTGCGGATCTTCGAGAAGGCAAGGGAGAAGTTCAAGAAAGTGATCCTCGGTTGCATGCAGCCCGGTGGAGGGTACAGGGAACTTCTTCAAAAGTTCATCCGAGAGTACGTGGACGTGGTGACGAAACCTGTTGGAGGTGAGGGTCAGTTCAAAGGATGCTGCGCGTTTATAGCCCTAGGCTGAAAAAGACAGTGGGAGAACCCATGTTGTACGTCCTTCCAAGCGCTAACACGGTACCCAATTCTGGTGGTAAACCCCTCTCCGCGATCTTCTCCACCGTCCTCTTGACGTCGTAAGGCACCCTGACGACCTCGTAGGAAACGATCCCATCCCTCACTTCGACGATCATGTAGGAAGCCCTGGGGTCTCCGTCCTTAGGTCTTCCCACGCTTCCGGGGTTTAAGATCAACTTGCCACCCACCCAGAGGATCATGGGAAGATGCGTGTGACCGTTCACGACGACATCTTCCTCAACCGAAGACACGATCTCCTTCAACCTGGGAGTGGGGGTATCGGGCTTGACGTACTCGAAGAGTTCGTCCAAAGGGCTCCCATGCACGAGTAAAAACCTCACACCTTCAACTTCAAAGGATAGCTTGCGTGGGAGGTTTCTCAGGTACTCTTTGGCCTCATCCGAGGTGTATCTTATCGTCCAGTTCAAAGAGATCTCACCCACTTCTTCTTCTCTTCCCGGGGAATAACTGCACCCGCAACTTTCTTTGGAGAACCCAACGGCTTCGTCGTAGTTTCCCATGATAGACACCACATTCAACCCTTTCAGCCTCTTCACGACTTCCTCTGGATCTGGCCCATACCCAACCAGATCGCCCAAACAGTACACCCTGTCAACTTTTCTTCCACTCAAGTCTTCCAAGACTGCATCCAGGGCCTCCAGATTCCCGTGAACATCCCCCAGAAAGGCCAGCCTCAACGTCATCACCCCTTCTCGGAGAAATTTTTGAGAAAGCTCAAAACCCTCTCGAGGCGCTTCAAGGTACGGTCCCTACCGAGAACCTCCAAAGACTCGAAAAGGCCTGGGGTCACGAGTTTTCCAAGGACTGCTCCTCTCACGATTTGGAAAACATCGTTTTTGGCAGCTATCCCGTCTTCTGCCATCTTCCTCAAGAGGTTCCCTATCTCATTCATCGTCCAAACGTTCAAGCTTTTCAACCTGGATGAAGCTTCCCTCAGGACTCGCTCCGCAAAGTCACGTTTCAGGTACTTTTCGATGTACTCTTCCTCGTACGAGAACTCCTCGAAGAGGAAAGGATAGACTTGGTCGTACAGTTGAAGGAGCGTGTTCACCTTCTCCCTGCAGATTGCTAGGACGCGCTCGAGGTATTCTCTCTCAACGTTTGGTAATTCTTTTCCGACGTAGAGTGCCCATCTCGAGAACTCCTCGGCCAATTCCTGTACGCTCATCCTCCTCATGTGCTTTCCGTTCATCCATTCCAACTTTTGGTAGTCGAATATCACGCCTTTGTTCGATATGTCCTCGGGCCTGAAGGTTTGGAGCCTTTCTTCGATGGTGAATATCTCGTCGCCCTCCACGCGCCATCCCAGTATGGCGAGGTAGTTCATGAGGGCCCTACTCAAGATCCCTTCTCTTCTGAAGTGCTCAACCGACGTGGCGCCGTGTCTCTTGCTGAGAGGCGTTCTGTCCCATCCCAGGATGAGTGGGATGTGCATGAAGACGGGAGGCTCCCATCCAAAGGCTTCGTACAACATGAGCTGTTTGGGCGTGTTGGACAAATGGTCTTCTCCCCGAAACACGTGCGTGATCTCCATCAGGTGATCGTCCACCACGACGGCGAAGTTGTACGTCGGATAACCGTTGGACTTTAGGATTATGAAATCGCCTATCGTTTCGTTGTCGAATTCCACGTCACCCTTGAGGATGTCGCGAAACCTGGTCTTTCCGGGCAGCACCTTGAACTTCACCGTCACGTCGTGACCTTTCCGCACGTACTCTTCCGGGTAATCGCTCGCAAGAAACAATTCCTTCTTCTTGTCCTCGAGATCGTGGACCACGTAGAAGGCCCTGCCAGCCTTCACGAGTTCGTGCGCGTACTTTTTGTATATCTCGAGCCTCTCACTCTGCCTGTAAGGTCCGTGGTCTCCCCCCACGTCTGGCCCCTCGTCCCAGTCCATGCCGCACCATCTGAGCGATTCCATTATGCTCTTCTCGTACTCCCTTGAACTCCTCTCCAAATCGGTGTCCTCTATCCTCAGTATGAACCTACCCTTCTCTTTCCTTGCGAACATCCAGTTGAAAAGGGCCGTCCTGGCACCTCCCACGTGCAGGTATCCCGTCGGGCTCGGGGCAAACCTCACTCTGACCAAATCGAACACCTCCTAACGCCTCGTTTCCAAAACACAATGATACCAAAAAAGCCCCGGGGTTACCGGGGCTTCATTGGTTTCATCCACCTCTCATCTCAAGGGACGCACGTTCACTGCCTGGGGACCCTTACTGCCCTTCTGGATCTCGAACTCCACTCTCTCGTTCTCCTTCAGCGTTTTGAACCCTTCCGTCTGAATGGCCGACCAGTGCACGAACACGTCTTCTCCGTTCTCCGTGGTGATGAAACCGTAGCCTTTCTTTGGATCGAACCACTTCACAGTACCTTTCATAAGAGAATCACTCCTTCCAAAAACTCCCGCTTCATGCGGTGCTCTTACAGTGTACCCCTTTTCTCAGGAGAAGTCAAATTCCTTCCTTCCCGTTGACTGATGCGCGGTGGCACCGCTTTGAAATCATCTATTTTCATCCGATACACAACTTTTTAACCTTTTGTTGCTTTCAACAGGGCTTGTATCAAATTATTCTTAGTTATGCAATTAGGACAACGTGGTGGAGGTGGAGGAATGGAATACTGGGTGAGAAAGGCTTTGGAAACGTACCCGACACCGTTTCTGCTGCTCGATCTCTCGAAAGTGGAGAAGAATTACCTTGCGTTGAAATCTTCGCTGAAGAACGCGGAGATCTTCTACGCCGTGAAAGCGAATTCGCATCCTAAGATCATCGCTACGCTTGAGAGGCTCGGTTGCAATTTCGACGTTGCTTCAAAGGGTGAGATAGAAAAATTGTTGAGCCTTGGGGTGAAGGGCCATAGGATGAGTTTCGGGAACACGATCAAGAAAGAGGAAGACATCGCCTTCGCGTACAGAAATGGCGTGAGGCTTTTTGCCGTCGACAGCGAGATGGAAGTGGAAAAGGTGGCCGTCAACGCCCCTGGTAGCGCGGTGTTCGTGAGGATAGCCACAGACGGTGACGACGCCGACTGGCCTTTGACGAGGAAGTTTGGCACGGATCCAGAAGACGCACTCCGTCTCCTCCTTCTCGCTGCGAAGAAAAAACTGATACCCGTCGGTTTGAGCTTTCACGTGGGTTCTCAGAACTTGAATCCAAAGAGTTGGCAAAGGGCGATAGAGAAGGCGGCGAAGGTGTTCAAGAAGGCCATGCGTTACGGTTTGAACCTTTACCTTCTGAACGTCGGTGGAGGATTTCCCGTGAAACACAGAAAACCGATCCCAAGCCTTCAAGAGATAGCGGACGCGATCTGGAAGGCCGTGGACGAAAACCTGTGGTTTGTTCACAGCCTCAAGTTGATCGCCGAGCCCGGTAGATACATGGTTGGAGACGCTGGATGGCTTGTGAGCAGGGTGATACTGAGGAGCGAACGCATGAATGAAAATTGGGTTTACATAGATGCCGGTGTGTTCCATGGGCTGGCCGAGACCATACAGAACTTCGAATACGAGATTTTAGTGTTGGGCAAAGAATGCGAAGAGAAAGAAACGTTCCATTTGGCGGGTCCGACGTGCGACAGCGTGGACGTGATCTATGACAAGGTCCGCCTTCCAAAGACGATCACCCTAAACGATGTGGTGTGTTTCGTCAACGCTGGCGCCTACACGGTGGAGTACAACACGCACTTCAACGGTATAGAGCCTCCGAAGACCTTGTTCGTGGAAGACCTCGTGGGAGGAAAGGAAGAAACGATGTCTCTCGCAACCGTGGAAAGATCAACCCTCTAATACCTTCACGTAGACGGTTCTTACCCTCGGGCCGTCGAACTCGCAAAGGTATATCCCTTGCCAAGTGCCAAATACAGGATGCCCTTCCTCCACTATGAGTGTGACCGAGGAACCGACGAGAGAAGCCTTTATGTGCGCATCCGCGTTGCCTTCGAGGTGAGAATAACGACCGTTTTCCGGCACGATAACGGAAAGCGTATCCATGATGTCTCTTCTGACGGTTGGATCGGCGTTCTCGTTCAAGGTGACGCCAGCCGTCGTGTGGGGGACGAAGACAACACAAAGACCGTTCTTGACACCACTTTTCTCAATGACCTTGACCACTTCAGAGGTTATGTCGACGAACTGAACCCTGCTCGTGGTTTTCACCCTTATCTTCTCAAACATCGAACATCCCCCCACGGACTCACTCGAAGAAGACGTTCGTTATTATCACCACATGCCCCTCCCTTTCCTCGAAGTCTACCTTTATCTTGTTCTTCTCCACGTTGAAGGTTTCCGAAAGCCAAGCTGTGATCCTTTCTTTTATCTTATCCGAGTTCTTTTCGATGAGTTCTCTTGGGATGATCTCTTCAACACCCACGTGTCTCCTCTTGGTTGATCCAACGATCTGCTCCAACCTCTTTTTCGCTGTCTCCCTACTCTTCTCCTTCTTTCCTATGTCCCAAAACAAAAATTTCATGCTCTCATCCCCTCTTGAGCTTCGAAAAGAAGTCTTTCAACGTCGTGATGAAACCCTTCGAGAAGGTCTCAAAGTCGTTCTCCAAAGGCACGTTTTCTCCCCTGACCCTTCTCGCCAAATTTTCAAAGTTCTTGGCTATTTTTGACGAGCCGTTCAACGATACCGGCACGCCAGTGTTCGAAGCGACGATCACTTCCTCTGAGTCCGGAATCACAGCGATTATCTCCAGGGAGAGGGTGTGCCTTATGTCCTCTGCCGTCAGCATTTCTCCTTTCTTCACCATGTGGGGCTTGAACCTGTTTATGATGACCTTTATCCTTTCGTCGGAAAAGCCAAAATTCTCCAACAATCCCACCACTCTGTCCGCATCCGATATGGACGGGAGCTCGGGGGTGGTCACCACCAAGGCCTTGCTCGCCGGCGTCACCGCGTTTCGAAAGCCCCTCTCTATACCCGCTGGTGAGTCTATGATGATGTAATCGAAATTTGGGGAGAGTTCCTTCACGATCGCCTTCATGTCCTCAGGTGAGACCATCTCCTTCGTGGCTATCTGCGAGGCTGGCAGGAGGAACAAGTTCTTCATGATTTTGTGCCTCACCAGCGCCTCCTGCGGTGAAACCTTCCCGTTCACCACGTCGATAAGCGTGTAAATTATTCGGTTTTCGAGCCCCAGGACTATATCCAGATTCTTGAGCCCTATGTCCGCGTCTATCAGACACACTTTTTCCCCGAGTTTTGCGAGGCAACAACCGAGGTTGGCTGTGATGGTGGTCTTGCCGACACCGCCCTTCCCAGAGGTGACAACTATGACTTCTCCCATCCTCTCACCCTTTCTCCTTTTTTCGAAAACAATTATAATACACGCATGCTATAATCTCTATCAGAATTTTGATTTGGAGGAAGGGAGGAACGACATGATAAAGAAAGTGAAACCGGAAGAAATAGCGTCGAACCTAGACGTAGATCTCTTAGATTTCGAAACCACCGAGGAAGTGCCGGTACTCGATGATTTCATTGGTCAAAAACGTGCAAAAGAAGCTATAGAGACGAGCATAACGATCAAAGACAAGGGTTACAACGTCTTCGTCACGGGTCTTCCCGGAACGGGTAGGAGAACCTTTGTCCAGATGATCTTGAAGAACATCGCCAAGAACCTCCCGACTCCTAAAGATTGGGGATACGTTTACAACTTCGAAAACCCAGCTGAACCGCGGGTGATTTCCTTTCCAACTGGGCAGGGAAAGGTCTTCAAGAAACAGCTGGAAGACCTCGTGCAGGAAACCGTAGAGGTGCTGAACAAGGTGTTCGAAAGCGAGGAATTTGCCACCAGGATATCGGAGATGGAAGAGAAGTACTCCGCGTTGAAGAGGAGACTTTGGGAAGACTTGGAGAAGAAGGCAAGGGAGATGGGGTTTTCTGTTCAACTTACCCCAGCCGGCGTGCTCGCTTTCCCCGTGCTGAACGGGAATCCTATCACTCCAGAGATGTTGGAGTCTCTGGATGAAGAGACAAGGAAGGAAATAGAAGAGAGGAACGTGAAGTTGAAGCATTTGATCGACGGGACGCTCTACAGGACCAGGAAACTTGACCTTGAGTTCAGAAGATCGATCGAGGAATTTCAAAGGAGATCCGCCTTGTTCGCCATAGAGCCCCTCTTTTTGGAAGTGAAGAACAGTTACGAGGATGAGAACATCCGAAAGTTTTTGGACGAGGTGAAGATGGACCTGATAGAAAACTTGGCGGATTTTCTGAGGATGGACACCAAGGAGAGGAGAGAGACTTTCCTGAAGAAGTACTCCCTCAACCTCATCGTGGACAATTCGAACCTCTCCGGAGCGCCGGTCGTGTACGAGATGAACCCCACCTATTCGAACCTCTTCGGAAGAATAGAGTACTACGTCAGAAACGGGTTCCTTCAGACTGATTTCACGATGATCAGGGCGGGCAGCATGCACAAAGCCAACGGGGGATTCTTGATACTGGACGCGGAGAGCCTGCTGTCTTACCCGTACGTTTGGAACAACCTCAAGAGGGTTCTTCTCGAAGGACAGATATCCGTCGAGAACATGGAGAGCGTGCTGGGACTGAGTAACACGGTTGTTCTCAGGCCAGAAAAGATCCCACTCGATATCAAAGTGTTCGTGATAGGAACCCCTGAGTTGTACGAACTTCTCTACGAGCTTGATCCAGATTTCAAAAAATTGTTCAAGATAAAAGCAGATTTCGATTGGGAGATACCGAAGAACGAAGTTAACGTCAGAAACTACGTTTCTTTCATTTCATCGGTGTGCAAGGAACGGAACCTCCCCCACTTCGACAGGGAGGGTGTGAAGAAAATCCTTTGGTATTCCATGCGGCAAACTGGTGATAGTACGAAACTCTCGGCTGTCTTCGGAGACGTGGTGAACTTGATCGTTGAATCTGGGGTCGTGGCGAAACAGGAGGGTTCCCCCCTCGTGACGTCTTCGCACGTGCTGAAGGCGTTCCAACTCATGGAAAACAGAAAGAACCTCCTCCAGGAGAAGTACGACGAGATGATAAGGAAGTACGACCTGATGGTCGAGGTGACGGGGAAGAAAGTGGGTCAGGTGAACGGATTGACGGTTTTGGAACTTGGAGATTATTCCTTCGGAATCCCCGTCAAGATCACCGCCAAGGCTTACCTCGGAAAACCTGGGGTAATCGATATACAACGCGAAGCCGATCTCAGCGGAAAGATCCACAGCAAGGCAGTCCTCATACTGGAAGGTTTCATAGGGAGCCGGTACGCCCAGGAGTTCCCCATATCCGTAAGCGCTTCCATCAGTTTCGAGCAGGTGTACAGCGTCCTGGAAGGTGACAGCGCATCCCTCGCCGAGGCGCTCGCTCTGATATCCGCGATCTCGAAGGTTCCCATCAAACAGGGTGTGGCCGTCACCGGTTCCATAAACCAGCACGGAGAGGTCCAACCGGTTGGGGGTATCGTGGAGAAGGTGGAGGGCTTTTTCAGAACGTGCAAGGCGAGGGGGCTAACCGGCGAACAAGGCGTCATAATACCGAAGGCCAACTTGAAGAACCTGATCCTGAGGGACGAAGTGTTGAGCGCTATGAAGAAAGGTTTGTTCCACATATGGGCGGTGGAGACAGTCGACGATGCGATAGAGATAGCGACAGGTGTGAAGGCTGGAAAACTCACCAAGACTGGGAAGTACGAGAGGGACAGCGTCAACTATCTGGTCTACAAAGAACTGAAGAAGATGAAGAAGTTGCTCGATTCCGTCCACGAAGAACCTGTTCCAAAACGTAAGGGTAGGAGAAAAAAGAGATGAAGTTCGGATCCTTCTTGGTGGGAAGGTACGTTCACGTCGAATCGCCTATCCATTCACTCGATCCGAGGGCCAAGTTCTTGGGAACACTTCTGGTGATAATCTCTGTCCTACTCGTTCCAAACCTATTCTTCTACATTCTTCCAGCGATCCTCATCCTCTCACTCATTCGTATGAGCAGAATCGGGTTTCCAGTGTACTTGACGGGAATAAGAAGCTTCTGGTTCTTCCTGGTCTTCGCGGCTGTCGTTCAACTTGTCAGCGTGAGGGGAGGGGTTCGAATCTTCTCTTTCATCACGAGCGAAGGGCTCCTCTCGTGCACTTTCGTGGTTTTAAGGCTCGTTCTCATCATACTGGCAGCAGAAATCTTCTCCATGACCACCCCTCCGCTTCTTTCGGCGCGAGGAGTGGAAAGCGTTCTTTCTCTTTTCGGCATGAGGAAGTTGAGTTACGAGATAGGAATGATAATGACTATCGCCATGAGGTTCGTACCCATACTGGCGATGGAAGCGGACAGGATCCTCAAGGCCCAGATCGCAAGAGGCGCGGATTTCGAGAAGGGAAAGTTGATGGACAGACTCAAGAGGCTGCTCGTGGTGGTGATTCCCTTACTCGTTTCGGCCATGAGGAAGGCGGAGGAGTTGACGGTAGCCATGGAAGCCCGCCTCTACACGGGCGAGCCACCCAAGATACGCTACAGACAACTCGCTTGGTCGACCAAGGACACGATCTTTCTGGCTTTTTCAGTTATCCTTCTGTGCTCCATCTTGGTAGCCAGATACCTCTGAAATAGCCTCTTTCAAAACGGATGCAGAATACTTAAACTTTTCCAATTCTTCCTCGCTCAGCTGCAACTCCAATATTCTCTCCACACCTTGTCTTCCCAGGCTGCACGGAACGCTCAAACACACGTCGGACACCCCAAGGTAATCTTCCAAGTAAACGGAGAGCGTCAACACCCTTTTTTCGTCGTAAAAGATACTTTCCACTATGTCGGCAACGGCGAGGGCGATGGCGTAGTGGGTGGCCCCTTTTTTCTCTATTATCCGATACGCCGCCGTCCTCGTCTCTTCGGCGAATTTTTCCAAGATAGAGGAATCGCACCTTCCGCACACAACACACATGTTCTTCAAAGGTACACCACCTATGGTGGCCCCACTCCAAACCACCAGTTCCGTATCGCCATGTTCGCCGATCACGTACACGTGCACGCTCCTTGGGGAAAAACCACAGTGGTGCGCTATGAGGGTCCTGAGCCTGGCGGTGTCGAGCGTCGTACCCGATCCGAAGACCTTCTTTTTGTCCATACCCGATTCCTTCAAGAAGAAGTAAGTGAGCACGTCCACGGGATTTGTGACCATAATCACTATAGAATCGGGGGCGAAGGAAGACACCTGTCTGGCGATCTCTTTGATCACCCTAACGTTTCTGTCCAAAAGTTGCAACCTGGTCTCTCCTGGTTTCTGTGCCACCCCTGCTGAAACCACGACCACGTCCGATCCAGCCAGGTCGTGAAAATCGCCCGCGTACACGTTGGTGCGCCTTGTGAACGGTGTGCCGTGCAGCAGATCGAGCGCGTCCCCTTCGGCCTTTTTTCTGTCCACATCGACGAGCACGAGCTCTTTCGCAAAACCTTTCATGAGTAAAGCGAAGGCCGTACTGGATCCAACTCTTCCGAGGCCCACCACGCCTACCTTCATACGGACTCCTCCTCGAAACCCCAGTGTTAGAATATAACGGGGTGATATCATCCTACGGGGATTTTTGTTGTTCACGTCAATTAGTCTTGCCTTTCTCATCATTATAACATTTCCTCTGGTCTTCAAAGAGGAAGTGAGTTTTTTCCTGCCAACTGAAGAACTCAAGAACCCCTACTTTTTTCTGGCTGTCGGCAAAGACAGGGAAATAGAGGGCACCGTGAGGACCGACGCGATCGTTGTGGGTGTAGCGGATTGGAAAAAGAAAACCCTCACACTCGTTTCGATACCTAGGGACACGCTCATCGACGGCAGGAAGATAAACTCCTTCTACAACGAAGGTGGAATCTCAAAACTTCTGAAAGTAGTGGAGAATCTGTTGAACGTGCGATTCGATGGGTACGTCGTGCTCAACTACGAAGCCTTCAAGATACTTGGTGACGAACTTGGACCCGTGAAGGTCGTGCCGAACGAGGTCATGTACTACGTGGACAAGGTACAAGACCTCGTCATAGATTTCAAACCAGGTGTGCCGTATTACCTCGACGGGAAACAACTCCTGGCCTACATAAGGTACAGGAAAGATGCGACGGGAGACCTCGCAAGGATCGAAAGGCAAAAGGAAGTCTTCAAAAAGTTGGTGCAAGCGGCCTTGGAGAAAAGTTTCGCTGATCTTGCGAAAGTGCTGGAAAAGCTGGAAGGACAGATAGAGACAAATGTCAAAGTGTCCGACCTTTTCTTCTTCTACGTCCAATTCTCCGAAGGCCTCGAGGTTAGGACTCACACCATACCTTACCGTCTCGACAGGATGGGTAACGTGTTGGTGGACGAAAGAGAAATCGCCTCCTTCATGGCCAACGTGGCGGTTCTTCCTGAAAGAACAGAAAAACCCTTGAAAGTCGTTCTCGTAAACGTATCCTCGAGGATTTCCAGAGTGTTCGACACGGAGCATAGGGATTTGTGGAAAAAGATCGCAGGACAAGAACCAGTGAGGATCGTTTGGGAGAGCACCGATCTGGAGAAGATGTTCGATGGAAATCAGGTGTTCTTGCTACAACCGGACGACGAGAGAGTGCCACAGCTGCTCCAGGAGATTTATCCCACCAGGAAGTTTGTGATTCGAAAGTTCCTAGACAAGAAAGACTTCAGCGATTACCTGCTCATCCTTCAGAAACTCTCCCAGAGGGCCATATACCTGGATTTCCCTCTGACTGCCATAGTCTTGCTCGACGATCAGTGAGGTGAGAGGGTGGATTACAAACCGATACACGGTTGGGATGTATCACCCGAGGAGGCAATAGAACTTCAGAAAAAATTGAGAGATCTTGTGGTTCTGAAGCCGTTTCCGGGATATCCAAGGAGCGTGGCCGGTGTGGACCTTTCCTTTCCAAAACCAGACGAAGGACTCGCAGTGATCGTGGTTCTCGAATTTCCGAGTTTTAGGATCGCGGAAGTGGTACACGAGAGGGGAAAAGTCTCCTTTCCGTACATCCCGGGTCTTTTGGCTTTCAGGGAGGGACCTCTGTTTTTGCTGGCGTGGAAAAAGCTCAGAATGAAGCCGGATCTGGTAATCTTCGACGGTCAGGGACTGGCTCATCCAAGAAAGTTAGGCATAGCCTCTCACATGGGGCTTTTCATAGAACTTCCAACCATCGGCGTGGCGAAATCCAAGCTTTTCGGCAGCTGTGTGGAACCAGAGGATGTACCAAACACCGTCACCCACGTCCATGACGAAGCTGGAAAGACCATCGGTTTTGCCCTCAGGACGAAAAAGGGAGCCCCACCCATCTTCGTATCCCCAGGGCACCTCATCAACCTGGAAGATTCGTTGAGGCTCGTGAGAGAGATGACACTCCCCGGTCAGAGACTGCCAGAGCCCACGAGGCTTGCCCACATTTACACCCAACGCCTTAAGTCTTCCCTTTTTTGAGAGCTTCCCCTTTTCGATCCTGCCGTAAAAAGCGTTTCCGAACACCCTGTGATATACTAGACTTTGAAGAATTCTGCGATTTGGAGGAGTGATCTTGCCGGAAGAGTGGAAAGTTTTGGCCGATAAATTGCGTTTGAGGAGAGAAGAAAAAGGTTTGTCCGTGCTTCAGGTTTCCCTCTTGACCAACGTGAGCCCTTCGAAGCTTAGGAAGATGGAAGAGGGAAATTTTGCTGGTGTGGACGCAGACGTTTACGTAAGAAACTATTTGAGAAGGCTCTCCGGAGTGCTCGAACTACCTTACGAAGAACTTTTGTCCTTGTACGAAGAAGGAAAGAAAAAGTGTATGCCTCAGAGCAAGATGTGCGAGGAGAGGGTGAACAAAAAAGCGCGGAGAGAAATCGTGATGGTTGTCCTTTTGGGTATCGTGTTTTTTCTTGCCGTCTTCTTGGCTTTCGAATGCGTAAGGTTGAGAGAATCTTTTCCAGCAGTTCTCGTGACGGAAGAGCCCGTGCTTCTCAACGGAAAGGAAGTTGTTGGAACGGTGGGACTGAAGCAGGGAAAGTACATCGTCGAAGGTGGTGGGAACGTTATAATAAAGACCCTCTCGGAAGAATGGCACGTGAACTTGTCACGTTTCGAGGTGACGGTCACATGGGAGAAGTGAAGGCACCAGACTTGGTGAACTTGGTGATGTTCGTGTTCTCCGCACACATAGACTATTGGTTCGGCGAGATAAGACCGGTCCTGGAGGAAAGGTTTGGACCGATGGATTACGTCTCGGAAAATCTGGAATTTGAGCGTTACACGCTCTACTATTCCGACGAAATGGGACACGGTCTCCAGGGAAAGCTCGTCAGCTTCGAAAGGCTCATACACCCCCACCAACTAGCTGACGTAAAGTTGGAGACGAACGAGATAGAGAAGATGTTCTCGGTCGAGGGAAAGAGGAGGGTGAACATCGATCCTGGTTACGTTCACCACACGCAGTTCGTCCTCGCCTCGACGAAACACTGGGGCAACCGCGTTTACCTTGGGAAGGGCATCTACGCAGAAGTCACTCTCATCTACGTGAAAGGTGAGTTCCGACACTTGGAGTACACCTATCCTAACTACAGGGAGGAAGTCTACAAAAGGCACCTTGAGAAAATCAGAGAGCTTTACTTAGCCAAAAGGAGGAAGTTTTTGAAATGAACGTCGGAATAAAAGTCCTCGGTTGTCCAAAGAACGAAGCCGATTGTGAAGTGTTGGCAGGTTTACTCGAGCTGAAGGGCCACAGGGTAGTGAGCAGAGTCGAAGACGCCGATATCGTCCTGATCGACACGTGTGCTTTCATAGAGGACGCAAAGAAAGAATCAATAGACGAGATCATGGACTTTGTTGAATACAGGGAAAGATCCGGTGCGCGTTACAAGATCGTTGTGAAAGGTTGTTTGGTTCAAAGGTACTACGAAGAACTGAAGAAAGGGTTTCCCGAAGTGGACCAATGGATCGGCGTGACGGACCCAGAAAAGATCGTAGAAGCCTTGGAAACGGGACGAGATCTCGTTCCGAAAAAACCGGAAACGGCTTACACGTTCAAGAACAGGAAGATTCTGGAAAAGAAACCGTACGCGTTCGTGAAGATAGCCGATGGTTGCGAAAGGGGCTGTGCGTTTTGTGCCATCCCTCTGTTCAAGGGGAGGTTGAAGAGTAGGAGTTTGGAGGACATAGAGAGAGAAGTGAAAAGTTTGTTAGAAAACGGGATTAAAGAGATAATACTCGTGGCTCAAGATACCACCTCCTACGGTCTGGATCTCTACGGCGAGCAAGCTCTTCCAAAGCTCCTGAAAATCCTGGACAGGTTGGAGGGGGATTTCTGGATAAGGGTGATGTACCTCCATCCGGATTTTTTGAACGAAGAAATCGTCCAGGCGATCTTGAAACTGGAGAAAGTCGTGAAGTACTTCGACGTTCCCGTACAGCACGGAAGTGACCGCATCTTGAGATTGATGGGAAGGATCAGGACATCTCAAGAATTGTCGAGGATGTTCAACCACATAAGGCAGCTCGAGCCCGATGCGGTTTTTCGAACCAGTGTGATCGTGGGTTTCCCCACGGAAACTGATGAAGACTTCGAAAAGCTCGTGGAGTTCGTGGAAAAAGTGCGTTTCGACAAGCTGGGTGCCTTCCTCTACTCGGATGAAGAAGGTACGCCCTCTCACAACATGGGAGGGAAGGTGGATCCCGAGGTGGCGAAGTTGCGCCAGGAGAAGTTGTTGATGGTGCAAGCAGAGATATCTCATCGACAGTTGGAAAGGTTCGTTGGGAGGAAGATACGCGTTCTGGTAGAAGACAGAGAGGGTGACCTTCTCATCGGGAGGGGCTGGATGGACGCACCGGAGGTGGACGGTGTCTGTAACATTGAAGGGAAAGGGAAGATAGGGGATTTCGTGGAGGTCGTCGTTTGTGGACACGACGATTACGATCTGTGGGGGAGGATAGCATGAACACTGCGAATTTTTTCACCGTTCTCAGGATGTTACTGACGGTTCCGATAGTGATATCTCTCGGGTTGGGTCTCCATACGGTCTCATTCGCTCTGTTCGTGTTTGCTATTTTTACCGACTATCTCGACGGTTTCTTCGCAAGAAGATACAACCAAGTCACGGATTTTGGGAAGGTCTTCGATCAAGTGGCGGACAAGATCCTCATCACTTCTATCGCCATCACGATGCTCGGAACGATTCCCCTCTGGTACGTGCTCGTGGTGTTCATCCGAGACAGCGTCGTGAACGGTTTCAGAATACTCGTCGCAAGTAGAGGAGTTGTTGTGCCAGCGAAATTTTCTGGTAAACTTAAGACAGTCTCGCAGATGCTCGTGATCGTCTCCGCATATCTTTCAGAACTTTCGATCCTGGATTCTTTAGTGGTGGTAGTGCTTGTAGTTTTATCCGCAATCGTGACAGTTCTCTCTGGCGTGATTTACACTTACCAATTTGCAAAAAGTGTCCGAGCGGAGGGATGAGGGATGCGGACCTTCATAGCGCTCGAAGTAAACGACGAGGTCAAGAGGTGCGCGAGTGAGATCATTGAAAAACTCATGAGGAGGGGTTTTAGAGCCAATTGGGTGTCCCCAGAGAACATGCATCTGACGCTCTTTTTTCTGGGAGAAGTCAGAAGGGAAAAGGTCGACGAGATAGCTGAGCACCTCTGTAGGAGAGTGAGGGGGTTCCCCTCTTTTTCCTTCACGGTGGAAGGATTCGGTTACTTCAAGAAGGGAGGAGCGCCGAGGGTTTTTTGGTTGGGTGTCGAGGCCACCAGTCCCCTCTTGAGGTTGTACGAAGAGCTTCGAAACGAACTCTCGCACCACGGTTTCTCCTTCGAGGAGAAGTTCGTCCCCCACATCACGATCGGTAGGGTAAAATACTACCCAGAGAAGTGGGAAAAGTTGGTCGAAGACCTAACGTTCCCCTCCACAGAAGTAGCCGTCGATAGTTTCAAGATTTTTTCATCCACACTCACACCTGAAGGCCCCATTTACAAAGCCGTTTACGAGTGTCAGTTTGAAGGAGGATTGATCAGAAATGAGTGAAGAAAGGCAGAAGAGAGATGTCCTTGAGAAAGCTTTGAAGAGGATCGAAGAGGCTTTTGGGAAAGGTTCGATCATGATCCTTGGAGAAGAGACACAAATACAACCCGTCGAGGTGATCTCCTCCGGTTCGCTCGCCGTGGACATCGCAACGGGTGTGGGAGGGTACCCTCGTGGAAGGATCATCGAGATATTCGGTCCGGAAGCGAGCGGTAAGACCACGCTGGCCCTGCACGCAATAGCGCAAGCTCAAAAGATGGGAGGAATCGCCGCTTTCGTCGACGCCGAACACGCCCTGGATCCTACCTACGCTAAAAGCTTGGGTGTGGACCTCAAGACGTTGCTCATATCCCAGCCAGACCATGGAGAGCAAGCGCTGGAGATAGTGGACGAGTTGGTGAGAAGCGGTGTGGTGGACATGGTGGTTGTGGACTCCGTCGCGGCTCTGGTTCCAAGGGCGGAAATAGAAGGTGCCATGGGAGACATGCAGGTTGGCCTTCAGGCTAGACTCATGTCGCAAGCTTTGAGGAAGCTGGCGGGGAGTGTGAGCAAGTCCAAGGCTGTGGTCATATTCACCAACCAGATCAGGATGAAGATAGGCGTCATGTTCGGCAGTCCAGAGACCACCACCGGCGGCTTGGCACTCAAGTTTTACGCGACGATGCGGATAGAAGTGAGAAGAGGTGAACCTATAAAGGAAGGGAAGGACATAATAGGGAACGAGGTGATCGTCAAAGTGGTGAAGAACAAGGTGGCTCCTCCGTTCAAGTCGGCCAAGCTCACCATAATATACGGGAAAGGTATCGTGAGAGAAAACGAGTTGTTCGATATAGGTTTGGAAGAGGGGCTCATCACGCGTAAGGGAAGCTGGTTCTACTACACCACGCTGAAGGGTGATGAGGTCTCCCTTGGTCAGGGAAGGATGAACGTGATTCAATTTCTGTCAGAAAACAGACAGATAGCGGATGAGATGGAGAGGAGAATCAGAGAAAAGTATGGACTTTCGAAAGGAAAGGAGAAGGAAGAAGACAAGCCAAAAGAGAGACAAAAGTGAGGCCATAAAGTACGCGCTCAAGTTGCTCAGGTATCGGGTTAGGTTCGTCGAAGAGGTCAAGGAAAGGTTGAAGGAACAAGGGTTCGAAGGTTCGGTGATAAAGGAAACCATCGAAGAGTTGAAGAAAAAAGGATATCTCGACGACGAAAAGGCTTCTTACTTGTTCGCCTTCGATGAGATGAAGCTGAAACATTTCGGGCCAAGGGTGGTCAAACAGAAATTGGTGAGGCTAGGTGTCGACGAAGAGTTAGCGGAAAAGGTCGTCGAAAGGGTCTTCGTAGAGATTGATTGGAAAGAAGAATTTGAAAGAATCGCGAAACGTTTCAAGGACAAACATGAGTTGAGGGATTACCTTTACAGGAGGGGCTTTGCTCCCTCCCAGATCGAGGAAATACTCGATCAAATAGATGGAGGTGAGTGACCATGTTGTTGTACGTGATCTTGGGTGTCGTCGGTGGCCTCTTCTTCGGATACCTAATCGCCAGTTATCAAATACAGAATAGGTTGAGAAAGGCTAGAAGAGATGCACAATCCATCATCGAAAACGCCGAAAGAGAAGCCAACGAGATCAAGAAAAAAGCCATCATAGAGAGCAGAGAAGAGATCCATAGGCTCAAGGAAGAGTTCGAGAGGGAAAGAGCAAGAAAAGAAGAGGAACTGAGAATTCAAGAAGAACGTCTTTTGAAAAGAGAAGAGATCATAGCGAAAAAAGAAGAGAACCTCGAGAGGAAAGAAAGCCTCCTTGAAGAATTGAAGAGAAAACTTGAGCTGAAAGAAAAAGAACTAGCTGAAAAGGAGAAAAAGTTGGACGAGGAACTCATAAAACTCGCGGGTATGAGCGTGGAAGAAGCAAGGGAAATCATCCTGGAAGAGGCGAGGAAAAGGTACGAGTACGACCTCGCGAAGCTCTACAAGGAGGAGAAAGAACGCTTTGAGGAGATGGCCGAAAGGGAAGCGAAGAAGATCATAGCCTTCGCCATACAGCGGTACGCACCAGAGTACGTAGGTGAGATCACCGTTTCAACCGTCTCCCTTCCATCCGATGACATGAAGGGACGCATCATAGGGAGAGAAGGAAGGAATATCCGAACCTTCGAAAAGATAACGGGTGTGGACCTCATCATAGACGACACGCCTGAAGTGGTAGTTTTGTCCTGTCACAACCCACTCAGGAGAGAGATCGCGAGGTTGACTTTGGAGAAACTGATCGTTGACGGTAGGATCCATCCAGCGAGGATCGAGGAGATGTACGAGAAAGCCAAACAGGAGATGGAAAAGATTATAAAGGAAGCAGGACAAGAAGCCACGTTCAAGGTAGGGGTCACGGGACTGCACCCTGAGCTTGTGAAACTTCTCGGAAAGTTGAAGTACAGAACGAGTTACGGTCAAAACGTCTTGGATCACTCGATAGAAGTAGCCATGCTGGCAGGATACATGGCCTCAGAGCTCGGTTTGAACGCAGACAAAGCGAGGAGAGGGGGCCTGTTGCACGACATTGGAAAGGCTGTGGACCAAGAGTTGGAGGGTTCGCACACCACCATAGGTGCCGAGCTTGCGAGGCGCTACGGTGAGAAAGAGGAGATCATAAACATGATTCTGAGCCATCACGGCGAGGAAGAAC
This sequence comes from Thermotogota bacterium, assembly GCA_030550515.1. Taxonomy (GTDB): domain Bacteria; phylum Thermotogota; class Thermotogae; order Thermotogales; family Thermotogaceae; genus JAUQPE01. The sequence goes on from JAUQPE010000029.1 coordinate 265,484, forward strand.
CGATCACTCCAGAAGCCGTCTTGGTGGCGGCGGCTGACGCTCTCTCTGCAGCCAGACCGGGTGCAAGAAGGGAAAGCTTGGAGAGTTACATAAAGAGGTTGATGAAACTTGAAGAGATCGCGAAGAGCTTCAAATACGTGGAGAAGGCGTACGCGATACAGGCCGGAAGGGAGATCAGGGTGATCGTGGAACCAGACAAAGTGGACGACGTCATGGCGGAAAAATTGGCTTACGATATTTCGAAAAAGATAGAAGAAGAGCTCGAGTACCCAGGTGTTCTGAAGGTGGTCGTGATCAGGGAAAAAAGGAGCGTAGCCTACGCGAAGTGAAAAGCCCCGCTGTTGCGGGGCTTTTTCATTTCACGAAAAGATATATCGCCGCGCCAGTCGAAAGTAACGTCAGCATGGCGACCGCAAACGTTTCCCTGACGAATATCCTGTTGTTCATCTCGACACCGTGTTCTTTCAAAATCTTCGACCACATGATTCCCGCCAGTGCACCAACGAGTGTGATGTTCCCTCCCAGGTTCGATCCGACCACCAAGCTCATCGCGTATCTGGTGGATTTACCCCAGAGCACGTGGGAGAAAAAGATGGTCATCGGCTGGTTTATCATCACGTTGGCAGCGAAAGCTGTCGCGTAAGCCGTGATGATAGTTCCCAAGAGTTCGTTCTCGAAATCGAAGAAGGGGCTCAAACGTCCAGTCAAACCGTAAGAGGTGAGTATGTGGACGAAGACGAAGAATGTGACGACCATTGGCAGCATCTTCCAGGGCACCCTGGCGATGCTTTCGAGAAAGAAAGACAAGCCTTCTGACATGCGGGAAGAAAAGATGAGATTCAACACGAGATAGATCCCGGAGAAGATCGCTATAGTTTCCCAAAGTTCGATCCTCAAAAAGTCCCCAATTGAGATCAACAGAAAGAACGCCACAAAGAGGGAAGCGGAAAGAAACGCGTAAGACTTATTCGGGATTAAACCTCTCTCATCGAATTCCAACTTCACCTCCACACGTTCCGGTAACCTCTTCCTGTACCGCACGGTAAAACCCAACAAAGAGGTCACGATCGCAACGATTGTGGGAAAGAACATCCTCTTTGCGTACTGGACGAAGTTCAAAGAGAAGGCCTGAGCCACGATCACGTTGGTGGGGTTCCCTATGTAGAAGAACATACTCCACGTGTTCGAGGTGAAGAACACGGGAATCAGGTAAGGGATGGGATCTACGCCGGTGTACTGACTGATGTAAACGATGATGGGTGTGAGCGTGAGCGTGACGATATCGTTGGATGTGAAAACGGTCATGATGCCCGCGAGAACGACGAGGTTGTAGAATAGCCTTCTGCCGTTGTTCTTGCTCAAAGTGACGAATTTGTAGGCGATGACTTTCAGCAGACCTGAAGCGTCCAGCGAAGAACATATGTAGGCGGAACCGAAGAACACGATGAGTATCTGCCATGGGACTATGCCCATCTTCGGCATCAGGGCGTGTTTGATCGTATCGACGGTGGCAACATCCGATAGGATGAGGAGACCCAAAACGAGGAGAGAGGAGAGGGAGTAGTCAAGCTTTATCCTCCTCTCCCTCACCTTTATCTCTGGCTGTTTTGTGATGAGGTACACCGTCACGAAGAAAAGGGTCGCCACAGGCAAGATCAAGAAGCTCACCCCACCCTTTCTGTCCAGCTTCTTCTAGGTTAACTCACAGGATTTTCTTCCGAGTGACCGATGAGCTAAAGCTTTCTGAATGTGTGTTTTCAAAAAACGTAAAGAAACTAAGAAAACATATGTTATCCGCTACTTTTTGGAGTTAATTTGGAATAATTGTTGTTTTTCGAGAAAAACGACGCTTGTTTTTACAGGTGAGGCGATGTTATACAACATATGAAAGCGCTTACATAGGGGGAAGGTCTGGATGGCGACGATGGAGGATGTCGCAAAACTTGCCGGTGTGTCCATCGCAACGGTCTCCAGAGTCCTCAACGGTTCTGGATACGTTTCGGAGAGAACCAGGTACAAGGTATGGGAAGCGATAGAAAAACTCGGTTATAAACCCGAACCTTCAGCGAAGATTCTCGCTTCCAAACGAAAGATTTTCAGAGTCACCGTTTTCACGAGTACCCGCATCCTGAACCTCTTGAAGTCTCACAGAATCCTCAGCGAATTCTATGGGGTGATCCTGAGATCGATAGAGGAGAATTGTGAAAAACTCGGGATGGAAACTTCTTTGAAAAAACTCGAAGACTTCTCGGAAAGCGATAACAGCGATGGGTACATGTTCGTTGGTGGCGACGTCACCGTCGAACTCCTGAAAGAGGTGAAGAATAGGAAGAAACCGTTCGTGCTTGTTGATCATTACATTCCCGGCGAGAGGTTCGATTGCGTCTTGAGTGACGGATACGACGGGGCCGTATACGCGGTGAATTATTTGATTTCAAGAGGTATGAAAAGGATAGTCCACATACACGGTCCTCTCCACTTTTACGGTTTCAAGATGAGGTATGACGGCTACAAGGACGCGATGGAAAAATCCGGACTCATGCCGAAGTTTTACGAATGTGACGATACCGAAGAGGGAACAAAGAAAGTTGTTGATATCATGCTCAATTCTTGTGGAGTCCCAGACGCCATATTCGCCTCAAACGACACCATAGCCTTTTGGATCATTGGTAGGCTGAAAGAACACGGTTTGAGGATACCAGACGACGTTTCGGTGGTAGGCTTCGACGACATCGTGGATGCCGAGAACTTTGATCCACCGCTCACCACACTCCGCGTGTTCAAATACGAGATGGGGTCTCTTGCATGTAAGCGCTTACACGAGTTGTTGACCAAAACGAACGTTCATCCCACACGTATCCTGCTGTTCACGCAGTTCATCAAGAGGAAGAGCACCAAGTGAAAAGGAGGGGGTTTTATGAAGAGGATCCTCGTGTTCGTACTCGTTGTTTTAGCGGTTGTGGGGTTGGCCCAGGTCAAAAAGATAAAGTTCTGGGTGGCCCCCAATCCCAACCAGGAGATGTTCTGGAAGAGCTTGATCGAAAAGTGGAACGCGGAACATCCCGACGTTCAGATCGAGTGGTCGGTCATCCCCGCGGCTGCAAGTTCTGAAGAAGCGATTCTAACAGCTATCGCAGCCGGTACAGCACCGGACATTTCCGAAAACATCTTCAGCGGTTTTGCGGCACAGCTTGTGGAACTCGACCAATTGGTGGCGTTCGATCGGGAGTTCGGCGACGAGTTCTGGAAGTTGGTTGAGACCAGAAAGATGAGCAACATAATCCAAGGTTGGAAACTCGATGGTCACTTTTACGTGATACCCATTTACTCTAACCCCATGCTCTTCTGGTGGCGCGGAGATCTCTTGAAAAAACTCGGTTACAACGAACCCCCCAGAACGTATTCCCAAATATACGAGCTCGCCAAGAAATGGGTGGTACCGAAGGAAAGGTACGTCATCAGCGTCATAGCTGGGAGGAACTGGTGGGACAGATGGTTTGATTTCATCACCTACTACTACGCGGCGAGTGGAGGAAAGGCCTACATCGAGAAAAACAAGGCTGTGTTCAACAACGAACATGGAAGGGCCGTGGCCGAGTTCATACACACGCTGTTCAAGAATGGTTGGACGGCTGTGGACTTGGGTAACGATCCTCTGGAAAATGGAAGAATTCTTGGTCAAATAGCCGGACCGTGGCATCTGAGCTACGTGAAGGAGCATTACCCGAACGTGTACCCGCACATCGTGATAACACCACCACCTGTTCCAGACAATTACCCTGCGAACAAGCCCGTGTACACCTTCGCCGATACGAAAGGACTAGTCATGTTCAAGCACTGCAAGTACAAGAAAGAAGCGTTCGAGTTCATCAAGTGGGTCTTTTCCAACCCCCAGAACGACGCTAAATGGATTGAAATCACCAAGATGCCTCCAGCGAGGGAGGACCTCAACACCAACCCAGTCTTCGCTGAGTACATGAAAGATCCATACTTTGCCAAGATTGCCGAGTACGTCGCTTATGCCGTTCCACCCGCACTCATCACCAAAACCATAGACGTTCAAAACGCCATGACCACGTTTTTGATCGAGCCCCTGATGTACCTCAAGTCCACCCCCGAAGAAGCCTTGAAAAATGCGGTGAAAGAGATCAACGCCATCCTTTGGTGAGGGGATAGAACCCCTCACCTTCCTTTAGAAGGGAGGAGGGGAAACCATGAGAAAGTACCTGCTTCTCGCTTTCGTTTTCAGCTGCTTGATACTGCTCGGTGGCACTTTTTCCATACCAGTTGAGACGGGAGACGTGGAAGTGCCTGTCGTGATCAGAATGGCCGATCTTTTGGCTCTCGTACCGGAAGACTTCGAACCAGTTTGGGATAGCCTCAAGGTTTACTTCGAGGGCAAGGAAGTTCCTTACCAAATCGAAGACGTGGACGGGAACAAAAAGATCTCAGCACAGGACTTCTTGGTGTTTGTGGCGAAGGGGAAAGGAGAAATAGTGATACCAGACCAGCCACTCGAAAAGACGAGTTACACACCTGCCTTCGAGGTGATCGAGACGGACTCGGGTTGGAAGGTGGTCTCCAAGGACGTGGAAGCAACTGTGAACAGGTACGGTCTCGTCAAGGTGACGAGGTACAGGGACATCACTGCGACAATCGTGGACGAGGTTGGTGTCGCTCGAGTGAGTGGATGGCCTGAATCCACTTTCTACGTCGACGGAAGACTCGGGAACCATCACGAGGAAACGTCTGGCGCCTTCAGGATAGTCTCCGTGAGGGTGTTGACCCCTGGTCCCGTCGCCGTCGGTGTCGTTGCGACGCTCGCTTCGGAGAGGTTCAAGGGGCTCGTTCAAAACCTCGTGGTTCACATCTTCGCCAACGGAGACATCCTTTTGAACAACGTTTTTAAATTCGAAAATTACGCCGACTTGATGAAGCTCCAAACCATGGTAACGAGGCCTCTTGCAACTGCCTTTGAAGACACGCTTCACGTGCTACCTGTCTTCAGAAGGCTGATCTGGGCGGATCAACTTGGGATAACACCGTACGAGTACTGGTTGCAGAGAAATGCCGTCGTGTGGGTCGACAGGCTTCCTTACATAGTCTTTCCGGCCACCAGCAGCATGAAGCCCCTCTGGTGGGGAGCGACCTACATATTCGCTTCGATGGAGAGGTGGAGGACCAACTACTCTCCCAAGGCGAAGATAGGTGTGGCAGAGATCCTACCGGAAAACCCACTGATCCCAGCCGACTACAAGAAGTGGTTAGATGGGGACACCTGGGTCTACGAGAGTTTGGAGTTCAGAGATGGTGTCTTCAAGTGGATGCCAAGCGAGTTCGAGGTTTATCCCTCAACGAAGGGTATCTACTCGCAGAAAGTGGAGGACATGCCGAACCGCTACAAGTACGGAGACGTCGTCCGACACTTGAGACTCTTCACTGTCTACAGCGCCGAGGATGTGGAAAGCGCCATCCGTTTCTTGGAGCGAAAGAGCGAAGCCTTCAGGAATCTGAAGATCGGAGAGAAGTTCTTCCGAGAGTTCTGAGCGAGGGGGGAATCCCCCTCGCTCTCTCAGGGGGTAAAAGGATGAAAAACCTGTCTCTTCTTTTCGCCGTGTTTTCAAACGTCATCTTTGGTCTTTCCTTCAACATAAACCACCTGGAAAGCCTCGCTCAGAAGTTCATCCTGAACGGAAGGGAAGTGAAGGGTTACTGGGTATACGCCGAAAGGAGAGGGGAAAGGTACCACACGGTTGGTGCCGCTGGAGAAGGGGACTTCTGCGTGGACGATGTGGCCAGGGTGGCACTCCTGTACTGCGAAGCTTACGAGTTGATGGGAAGGGATGAATACCTTAAACTTGCCCGAGAGGCCTCCAATTTCCTGACACAGATGCAAGCCCCAGATGGTCAGTTCTACAACTTTGCCTACTTGGATGGAACGGTGAACCAACACGGCCCAACGAGCGTGAAATCTTCCTCTTGGTGGGCTTTGAGGGCGTTTTGGGGGCTCTCGAAACTCGCCCGTTATTTTAAAGAACCAGAGATGCTGGAGGCCATCCGGAGGGCTTACCACGCTATAAAGAGGGATCCTCCGAAAACCGCAGACCAGTTGGCTCTTTTCGTGCTAGGATTGTGCGAATACGACAAGATTTCCAGCGTGAAAGACGATATAAAACGTTACACCGACGAACTCCTCCCATACCTTCGGAAAGACTTCGTGGGAACCTTCTTTTCCGTTTACAGGGACCGTTTCCTTTGGAACGGATGGGGAAATCACTACGCAGAAGCCTTGATCGAAGCCTTCATCTCAACCGGCAAGGAGGAATACTTAAAAGTTGCGAAGGAAACCCTCGAGTCACAGGTGCCTCTCCTGTTGGGCACGGGTTTCGTCTACTCGATAGGAGAACACGTTCGTCTCTTCCCCGAGCTTTCCTACGCCGTAGACTGCGTGGTGACTCCCTTGGTGAAGCTTTGGAATGTGACGAAGGATGAAAGGTACGCCCTTCTTGCTGCCTTGTCTGCTTCTTGGCTCTTTGGGGGAAACAGGCTTGGAGTACCGATGATGGGTCTAAACGGTGAAGGATACGATGGCCTCGAGCACTCTCATGTGAACAGAAACGCGGGTGCGGAATCTACAATCTGCGCTTTGAGGACGGTTCTGCACTCCTCGTTGCTGCCAGAAGAGTACAGAGACCTGATCGAGAGGCCCAGGATCGTTTCGAGAAATGGAATGATCGTGTTGGAAGCCGAAAGCGGAAATCCAGGGATTTCGGACGTGAAGATCATCCTCGGAGACTTCGGAGGGGGCGCTGCGTTGAGCTATCAAGGTAGAGCCAGGTTGAGTTGGGAAAAACCGGAGTTGTCAGGGAAGTACAAGATTTTTGTGAGTGGGAACTTTTTGGAGACCACCGTCACCTTGAGTTCGAAGTCAGGTGAAAGGATAAGCAAAGACGTGCGGGGTGAAGGAATTTTCAAAATCGGGGAACTCTCTTTGGATGGTATTTTGAGGGTTTCCCTTTCAGGAAAAGGTACTCTAGACCAATTGATCCTCGTACCGGAAAAATACGGGGTGTCTTTCCTGAAAGGAGATGACGTGAAAACAGTTTTCTTCGACCTGATGGACGATTCGTTGAAATTCCACGACGGCCAACTCTTCGTCTCGAAAGAGACGGAAAAGAAAGAGATGCTCTTCCAAGTTTCGATAGAGCGAATATCGAAATTCGTCGTTCTCGATCTTTCGTCGGTCTTCAACAACGATGGATTTGGAACACCGGAGAGTCCAGGAAACTTCGACAATCCATCGGGCGTGGTGGGCGCTTACCTTCCCGCTCGAGAGGTGGGGGAAGGTCTGGTGGAAGTCGGGGGTATACCGTTTCTTCTGAAAACCGAAGGTCTCGACAACATGAGGTGCCTGGGTCAGAGGATCGTCCTACCGGAGAAGCTTGAGGTGAGGGGCTTACACTTGTTGGCTGCCTCCAACCACGGTGACTACGAGTTGGGCGTGACCTTTGAGGGTTCGACCGTCTCGGTTCTGGTGACCGATTGGTGCGTTCCTCCGAAGACCCTGACATTCGATTTTCGTTACACAGCCGATGGAAGGAAGCAAAACATGAAATGTGGTTTGAACTTGATCAGCGTGCGGGTTGAAAGATCCATCCAAGAGATCGTGTTCTCAGAAGTACCCAACGTACACGTATTTGCAGTGACGCTGGAGTTGGTGGGTGAGGGAGAATGAAACTTAGGCGCAGGGAAGCAGGACTTGGGTGGGGAATCTTGGCGTTGTACCTGTGTTACACCGCGGTGTTTTGGGGTTATCCCTTCGTTTGGATGCTGATCCTTGCTCTTTCCAGATGGAGGTTTGTGGGGAAACCTTCCTTCGTTGGCTTGCAGAACATACTCAGGATCTTCGTCGACAGCATGTTTTGGCGGGTGTTTTGGAACACAATGAACTTTCTCCTCTACTTCGTTCCCATGGTCTTCGTCGCCGCTCTTCTCTTCGCACTCGCGCTGAACAAGATGAAATATTTCAAGACCTTCGTTACTTTGAGTTTTCTCGTCTCGTACGTTTCTTCCGGCGTGGCGTACTCCATCGTTTTCCAGAGAATATTCTCAGAGATAGGGCCATTGAACAGGTTCCTCTACAACACCTTCGGCTTCACGATACCTTGGTTCTCCGACCCACAACTCGCCCTCTTCTCCATAGCGCTCATGGTCACGTGGAAATTCATAGGATACTACGGGCTCATCCTGTACTCTGGTCTGCAGGCAATACCTAAGACGATCTTCGAAGCGGCACAGCTTGACGGCGCCTCCCGATGGACGACCTTTTGGAGAATCACATTCCCACTCATGAATCCCGCTGTGGTAACGGTTCTCATCCTCTCCGTGAACCTCTCTTTTGGTATCTTCACAGAGCCCTACATGATCACCGGTGGGGGTCCCATGAACAGGACCCTCACCTTCTTGCTCTACATGTACACGACGGCTTTTCAAAGGATAAATCCCAGTTACGCCACTGCCCTCGCGATCGTGACGGCTTTGATCAACTTCTCTCTCGTCTTGATCGTACGAAAGGTCGTGGAGAGAGAGGTGAGTTTCGAATGAAGAGATTCAAAACTGTCCTGTTCCACACGATCATGTTATTCTTGGCCTTTCTGTGGTTGTATCCTTACTTGTGGCTCTTCGTCTCTTCTTTCAAGCCTTCGGCGGAGATCTTCACGAAAGTCGTTCCAAGCAGGTTCACTTTGGATCATTACAGATTCATCTTCACCATGGCCGAGAAGATGAAAAGACCCTTCTTGAGAGCCTTCATGAACAGCCTGTTCATCACCACCACGGTGACCTTTTCCGTTTTGCTCACCTCAACGATCGTGGCTTACGCGTTGGCCAAGTTGAGGTTCAGAGGAAGAGGAGCGGTCTTCAACTTTGTGCTCTTTCAGATGCTTTTCCCTGGCTTCATGTTCATCATCCCACTGTTCGTCTTGATCAGAAATATGGGTTTGTACAACACTTACGCCGCCATGATCGTACCCTTCCTCATGAGTTCTTGGGGGCTCTTCATGCTCACGCAGAGTTACAGGTCGATCCCGCAAGATTACATAGAAGCCGCTAAAATTGACGGAGCGAGTACCTTTTGGATCATCTTCAGAGTCATGGTTCCTCTCTCCAAGAACACGATTTCCATCGTGAGTCTGTTCACCTTCATAGGTGTTTGGGACAACTTCCTCTGGCCACTCATGGTGGTCAAAGATTACTCCAAGATGCCTCTGTCCGTGCTTCTTGCGACCTTCAACCACGCGTACGCAGCTTACGTTGGACCCTTGTTGGCTGGTTCCGTGATACAGACGATACCGATGGTGTTGATCTTTTTGGTGTTCAGAAAGCAATTCCTCCAAGGCATAGCACTATCTCTCAAGTGAAGGAGGGATCAACGTGGAGTTGAGATTGGAGAGACACCCCGCAAACCCCATCCTCGCCCCTGTGCCCTACCACCACTGGGAGAGCAGGTTCGTCTTCAACCCGGCGGTGGTGTACGATGGGGAACTCTTCCACATGCTCTACAGGGCCCAAGGCAACGACATGGTCTCCAGGATCGGATATGCCGTGAGCGTCGATGGCGTGCACTTCAACAGATTGGAACAACCCGTTTTCACACCGAAGACTGATGACGAGCTCTACGGGGTTGAGGATCCAAGGATCACCAGGATTGGAGACGAATACTACATGCTCTACACCGCCTATTCTCCTCGTGGTACCAGAGTTTCGATGGCTTCAACAAGGAACTTCATAACTTGGAAGAGGTACGGCGTGGTGATACCTGGAATAGACAACAAGGATGCTGCCCTCTTTCCGGAAAAGATAAACGGAAAGTACGTGATGTTCCACAGGATACCACCGGATATGTGGCTCGCTTTCTCGGATGATCTCGTGCATTGGGGTGATTTTGTGAAAATCGCCTCCCCCAGATCGGGGATGTGGGACGACATGAAGATAGGAGTGGGAGCTCCTCCGTTGAAAACCGAGTACGGATGGCTCGTGCTGTACCATGGCGTTCAAGACACGGGAACCCCACGACCCATATACAGATTAGGGTTCATGCTCCTAGATTTGGAAGACCCGACAAAGGTGATAAAGAGAAGTGTGGAACCCATCTTGGAACCAGAAGAGGACTGGGAAAAGTTCGGAGGAGTGCCAAACGTCGTTTTCAGCGATGCGATGATCGAATACAACGGGTACTACTACGTGTACTATGGCGCAGCTGACAA
>JAUQPE010000007.1 GCA_030550515.1 Thermotogota bacterium
ATCTTTCTGAGGGCTTGGTCCAGGTCCTCTATGAGCTTTTCGGGGTCTCCGAGGCCCACGTGGATCCTCACGAGGTTCACGTCCTTTTCCGGGCAGTCCCTCTGAACCGCGGAGGGCACGATCAGGTTCTCGTAACTTCCCCAGCTCACCGCCATCTTGAACCTCTTGAGGCTGTCGGCGAACTCCCTCACCTTGTCGACGGAGTTGGTTTTGAGTCTGAAGCTCATGAGACCGGAACCTCCCCTCATCTGCGACCTCGCCAGCTCGTAGTAAGGTGATCTGGGGTTCATGGGGTAGTTCACCTCTTCGACCTTGGGGTGGTCGAACAGGAAGTCCGAGACCTTCAAGGCGTTCTCGTAGTGCCTTTGCATCCTCACGTGGAGCGTCCTCAAGCCCCTCAGGAGTAGCCAGGACTCGAAGGGCGAGAGGATGGAACCGATGTTCTTTATCTCGTCCACGAATATCGCGCTCACGATCTCCTTGTCGCCCGCGATCACGCCGGCCATCACGTCGCTGTGCCCGGAGATGTACTTGGTCGCCGAGTGCACCACCACGTCCACTCCGAGCTCCTTGGGGTTCTGGAAGACGGGAGACGCCCACGTGTTGTCCATGATCGTCTTTATCCCGATCTCTTTCGCGACCTTCGTCACCTTTCTGACGTCTATCACGCTCATCTTGAAGCTGGTGGGGCTTTCGAGGAAGATGAGTTTGGTGTTCTTCTTTATCCTCTTCAATATCTCGTCGGCGTCCGGGGGGACGAAGTCCACCTCCACGTCGAACTTTCTGGAGACGTACCTGAAGAACCTCCTCGTCCAAGAGTAGGCCTCCTCGACGCAGATCGCGTGGGCTCCCTTTTCCAGAAAGTGCAGGATCGAAAAGGTGATGGCGCTCATGCCGGTGGAGACCAACCTGGCGTCTTCGCACTTTTCGAGGAGGGCGAGCTTCTTCTCGACGACCCTGGTGGTGGGATTGCTCCCTCTCGTGTAGATGAACTCGTACTCGTCAGTCCTTTGGGCCTTCGCGAACTCGTCGAAACTTTCGAAGTAAAAGTTCGCGGTCTCGAAGATCGGGAAGGAGATCGCGTTGAGTGGGACGTGCTCCTCCCCGTACGAAAACAAGATGTCGTCCAAGTCCATAGAGGATGCCTCCTGGTTGCGCCGTTTTTTCCCTACCAATTTTACTCCCGACCCTCTGCCGTTTCAACGATCCTCTTCCTCTCTCCCAAACCCCTCCCGACCTTCCTCCCGAGACCTTCTATCATCCTCATCACGCAGGGAATGCACGCCGTGTCCTTCTCGAAGACGCAGATCCTACCAGGGTAGAGCTGGTAGAGCTGCCTGTAGGGGGCGGGGGTCCAGTTAGGCATGATCACGTTCGCGCCGCACTTCAGCGCGATCTCCCTTCCACCCGGGAAGACGGTTCCCATCGCGGTGGTGGCCGGTATGTTGGAGGTGGGAAGGAGGATCCTGGTGAGGGCGACCACCTTCAGGGAGGTGAGGAAGTCCCCCGCTTTCTCGCGCCCAAGGGGGGTGTCCGGGTGGGGAATGAACGGGCCGATCCCCACCATGTCGAAGTCGAACTCCCTCACAAAAAGCAGGTCTTCCACGAGGTCTTCCACCGTCTGGCCCGGCAGCCCAACGATGGGACCCGCCCCCACCTCGTAACCGAGCTCTTTGAGCCATAGATAGCGCTTTTTCCTCTCTTCGAGAGAGGTATCGGGGCGAAGCTTCTTGTGGAGCTCGGGGTTCGCCGTCTCGTGCCTCAAGAGGTACCTGTCCGCGCCCGCCTCCTTCCACTTCTCGTAGTACTCCCTGGGCCACTCCCCAACGCTCAGCGTCACGGCCACCCCGAACTTCTTTATCTCCCTCACGATATCCGCCAAAAGGTCCGGCATGTAATGGGGGTCCTCGCCGGATTGGAGAACGATGGTCTTCACGCCGAGTTCCGCCGCGAGTTTTGCCCTCTCCACGATCTCCTCCGGGGACATCCTGTAGCGCTGGAGCTTCTCGTTGTCCCTTCGAAGGCCACAGTACAGGCAGTTCTTCCTGCACACGTTGGAAAACTCCACGATCGCCCTCACGTGCACCTCGTCGCCCACGTTTTCTCTTCTCACCTTGTCCGCAAGTTCAAAGAGCTCCCTGTTGAAGGCCTCGTCGTTTATCAGGAGGGCTTCTTTGAGGACTTCCCTGTCGAACACGCCTTCCTCAAGCTTTTCGATCACCCTCTTCATGCAATCCCTCCAGTATCCTCGAAAGGATCGGCAGCAACTCTTCTCTCCTGTTCCAGGGAAAGTTTTCCGCGAAGACCCCAAACCGCCCGCTCTCCAGCACCAGCTCTGCCGGCAAGAACTGTTCCTCTCCGGCTTTCAGGTTCCCGTAGCAAGACCACCTCTTGCCGACCTTCTCGGAAATCCAGATCTTGCAGTCGTACTTTTTCGCGATCTCTTCCAAGAGCTTCAATATCTCAGAACCTGACATCCCTCTCACCCCGTTTGATCCTCTCGAGACCCTCCTTCACTTTCTCTCTGATCCTTGGGGGGAGCTTTTGGAGCTCTTTCCCTATGACCTCCTCACCTACCTTCCTCGTCTCTTCGCTCGCGTAGTCGCAGAGGTACTCTTGGAGCGTGAAGAGGGCGTTTGGCGTGCAGAAGTTCTTCACAAAGCCGGGGATGGCCACTTCCATGAAGTGTTCTCCGGTCCTTCCCGCCCTGTAACAAGCGGTGCAGAAGGACGGGACGAACCCTTCCTTGAGGAGGCTCCTCATCACCAGATCGAGGGGTCTTGGATCTTCCAAGGTGAACTGGCTCTTCTTGAACTCGTCTTCGTCCCTGCTCGAGTAAGAGCCTATGCCTATGTGAGACCCCGCGTCTATCTGGGAGACCCCAAGCTTTATCACCTCGTCCCTGAGCCTGGCGGGTTCTCTCGCCGTCAGGATCATCCCCGTGTACGGGACCGAAAGTCTTATGACGGCGACGACCTTCTTGAAGTCCTCGTCGCTGACGGGATGGTCCGGTTTGAGCGAGTAGGGCGTGTTCAACGCGGGTTTGACGCGCGGGAAGGAAATGGTGTGTGGTCCCACACCGAACCGTTCCTCCAGGTGTATCGTGTGGTACAACAACCCCATCACCTCGAACTTCCAGTCGTACAACCCAAAGAGGGCGCCTATGCCGACGTCGTCTATCCCCGCGATCATCGCCCTGTCGAGGCCGTAGAGCCTCCAGTTGTAGTTGGACTTGGGACCTTTGGGGTGGAGCCTGAGGTAGGTCTTCTTGTGGTACGTCTCCTGGAATATCTGGAAGGTCCCGATCCCCACGGACTTTATTACCTTGTAGCCTTCGACGGTCTGCGGTGCGGCGTTCACGTTCACCCTCCTGATCTCGCCCTTCCCGAGTTTGGTGTCGTAGACGATCTCTATCGTTTTGGCTATGAACTGAGGCGTGTACATGGGGTGTTCCCCGTAGACGACGATGAGCCTCTTGTGGCCTTGGGAAATCAACGCCTCGACTTCCCTTCTGATCTGCTCCTCCGTGAGCGTGATTCTTTGAACGAGCGTGTTCGACGACCTGAAACCGCAGTACACGCAGTCGTTCACGCAGGCGTTTCCTATGTAGAGCGGTGCGAAGAGCACGATCCTGTTACCGTAGACCTCCTCCTTCAGCTTCCTCGCCGCTTCGAACATCTCCGCGAGCAGTTCTTCATCCTCCACGTTCAGCAACGTGGCCGTCTCTTCTGGGTCCAGTCTGTTCTTCTCGAGAGACTTCCGCAAGATCTCCCTCACCCTCTTTGGGTCTGGGTTTTTGGTCTTCTCCAGAAGTTCGAAGATCCTCCCTTCCGGGATGAAGGATTCGCTTTCAAGCCTTTCCCTGACGAACACGTACACCTTGGATCACCTCTTCAAAGGGACCGTCTTCACCCGAACACCGGGGATCTGGCCCAACTTTCCAGAGAGTGCGCCGATCGTGTCGTTGTCTGTCTTGAGCACCAAAAATATGATCGCGACGTTCTCCTCCTTGACGGGATACCCAACGCGCAGGCAGATGTCTTCCGCAAACTGGTGGAGCAACTCGTTCACGTCCCTGTAAGCTCGTTCCCTATCCTCGACCAACACCGTCAGCACGTAGAAGCGCTTCTCCTTTTCCATGAAAAACCCCCTCTCCTCGAGCCGGGAGAGGGGGTGAATCGCCGTCCTTTTCCCCTCCCCCGGTGTCAGGCTCACCCCTCCACCTCAGGAGGGCTCGTGATTTTTGTAACTTTTTCGAATCTATTATAACATGGAAGTTGTGGAACAACCTTCGAGACTGGGAGGTCAAAATCTCTGAGGTGATGGACATGAAGGTGCTCTTGGTGGAGGACGAAAAGGACCTCGCCAACCTCATCGCGGAGGCCTTGAAGAAGGAACTGTTCACGGTCGAGGTGTGCTACGATGGAGAAGAGGGGATGTACAAGGTGTTGAACGAGGCCTTCGATGTGGTGATCTTGGACATTCTCCTCCCGCACAAGAACGGTTGGGAGATATTGAAGGAGATGAGGAAGAAAGGCATCGACACGCCAGTCCTGATGCTCACGGCGTTGTCCGATGTGGAGTACAGGGTGAAGGGGCTCGAGATGGGCGCAGACGACTACCTCCCAAAGCCTTTCGACCTCAGAGAACTCATCGCGCGCGTGAGAGCGCTGATCAGGAGAAAATCCGAAGAAAAGAACTCGGTTTTGAAGTGCGCGGACCTCGTCCTGGACACCGTGACGCACACGGTCTACAGAGGGGGAAGAAAGATCGACCTCACCAGAAAGGAGTACCAGATACTGGAGTACCTCATGCTCAACAAGAACCGCGTCGTGACGAAAGAGGAACTCCAAGAACACTTGTGGAGCTTGGAAGACGATTTCTTCTCGGACGTGTTGAGAAGTCACATCAAGAACCTCAGGAAGAAGGTGGACAACGGCTTCAAAAAGAAGCTAATACACACCGTGAGAGGGATCGGTTATGTCATACGTGACGAATGACGAAAAGCTCTTCAGGAAGACCCAACTTCTGTGGACGGCGATCTTCACCGTCTCCATAGTGTTGGTTATCAGCATAGCCGCGGGTTTCATATTCTTTCTGGAGAGGAACAGGATCGCGAGGCAGTTCGACAGCGAGCTCTTGAACACCGCAAACCTCATAGAGAGGAGGTTGAGGGCTCCTGGCTTCATCCACGTCCTCCCTGGGATGAGGGGTTACCAGTTCATCTTCATACCGAAGGGGCAAGGCGTTCAGCTCGTCTTGCCAAACGGGGAGGTCTTTCTGGAGGCCGGCGAGACCTTCGAAAGGCTCGAGAACTTCCACGAAGGCTTTTCCAGGTCGGGAAACTTCAGGGTCTTCACGAAGAAGTTGGACATAGGTGGCAACGTGCTGTATTTGAGGGTGGCGAGGGACATCTCGGAGCTGGTGGAAAGAGAAAAGAGGCTTGCCTTCATGTACGTCCTGCTCGTGATGGTGACGGGTGGGGTGTCCTGGATCGTGGGGTATTTCCTTTCCGGACTCGCCCTTTCGCCGGCTAAAGAAGCGTACGAGAACCTCAAGAGGTTTTCCATGGACGCGTCGCACGAGCTCAAGACCCCCCTCACCATCCTCAAGACGAGCCTGGACGTGCTCGAGTACCAACGGGAACTGCCACCGGAAGTGGTTGAGAAACTGTCGATCATGCGGAGCGCCGTGGAAAAGATGACGAAACAGGTGAACCAGCTTCTCATCTTGGCGAAGAGCGGCGAGTACTTCAAAAACCCGATCCCCGAGAACGTGAACGTGAAGGGACTCCTCGAGGAAGTGGCGCGCACCTTCAAACCGAAGGCGGAGTTGAAGGGGTTAGAACTGGAGGTGCTCTGCCCGGACGACCTGTCGATCTTTGTGGAAAGGGAAGTCTTGAAGACCATCCTCGACAACCTCGTCGACAACGCGGTGAAGTTCACGGAAAGAGGGAAAGTCACCCTGGGAGCCTACAGGGACCGAAGGACGGTGATATACGTGAAGGACACGGGTCCCGGGATCCCAAAGAAAGAGCAAAAGAGGGTCTTCGAGAGGTTCTACAGGCTATCCAGGGACAAAGAAGGTTCGGGACTGGGGCTGGCCATCGTCGAAGAACTGGCCAAGAGGTTGAAGGCGAGCGTGATTTTGGAAAGCGAAGAGGGGAAAGGTTCGACGTTCAAGATCGTCCTCTGAGGATGTTGTAGCAGTCCCTGCAGACCGCTATGTACTTTTCCTGCCCACCAACGTCTATCTCTTCCTCTCCTCCGGATATCTTGAGCGTCAGCGTGGCGTTGTACTCCCCGCAACGGTGACAGACCGCCTTCTTCTTTATAACGTTGTCCGCGAGGCTCAAAAGGTAGGCGGTTGTCTCGAAGGGGTTCTGCTTGTGGGACAGGTCAAGCCCTGCGCAGAACACGTCGATCCCATCGTTTA
The DNA here is from genome assembly GCA_030550515.1 of Thermotogota bacterium. Lineage (GTDB taxonomy): Bacteria > Thermotogota > Thermotogae > Thermotogales > Thermotogaceae > JAUQPE01. The sequence goes on from JAUQPE010000007.1 coordinate 6,436, forward strand.
TCAACTTCTTCACCACGTCCACCAGTTCCTTCGGGAAGAACTGCACCTCGTCGATGAAGACCCCCTTGGTGTCCTCCTCCACGTGCTCCAATATCTCCTGTGGAGAGCTCACGACGATCGCTTCCACGCCGTTTCCGCTGTGCGATACCACCCTGCTCGAGTGGTACCTCGAGTCCAAGCTCGGCTTGAACACCGCCACCTTTTTCCTGCCGATCTGGTATATCTCCACGAAGGAGAGCAGTTCCGTCGTCTTTCCAGAGTACATGGGACCCGTGATCACGGTCAATCTCCCGACCATCTCTTTCCCCCCAGAGAATTATACACGGGATCTTAATGAAGCCGAAAAGACCAAAAGATTGAAATTCACAGAGAAGGATGGTAACATCCTCCCAAACGGAAAACCTCCATCCCGCGTTTCCTCCAGCGAACCAGCCCCTGCTGAATGGAAGATCCCCCTGTGATCTTCTCGGCGTCTCAAAGGGTTCCGCCCGGAGAGGGAGGAACCTGGGTTACTTTTTTTACTTTTTCGCCGGAGGGAGGTGTTGGTATGAAGGGTAAGCTCTTCCTCACCGCTCTCGTAACCTTGTCAACACTCGTGTTCTGCCAGGACGACGGTGCAAGCGTCGCTCACTCACTCGACATGGTGTGGCTTTTGGTTTCAGCGGCCCTTGTCTTCTTCATGCAAGCTGGATTTGCGATGGTGGAGGCTGGTTTCACTCGCGCGAAAAACGTCGTCAACATCGTCATGAAGAACATCATGGACTTCGTGGTAGGTTCCGTCGTGTACTTCCTGATCGGGTATTGGATCATGTTCGGGAAACACCCGATCGCGTTCGACCCTTCCACGAAGGAAGGACTTTGGGAATTCGCCATGTGGATGTTCCAGATGGCGTTCGCTGGGACGGCCGCAACGATCGTTTCGGGCGCGATGGCGGAGAGAACCAAGTTCACCGCCTATCTTGCTTATTCCGCCCTCATGACCGCCTTCATATACCCCGTCGTGGGGAGGTGGACGTGGGGTGGTGGATGGCTCTCGCAGAGAGGTTTCATCGACTTCGCGGGCTCCACTGTGGTCCACTCGGTGGGAGGCTGGGCAGCTCTCGTGGGCGCGGCGCTCTTAGGTCCCCGCGTTGGAAAATACGACAGCAAAGGGAACCCGAAACCCATACCGGGACACAACATCGCGCTCGCGGCCTTGGGTACGTTCATCCTGTGGTTTGGATGGTTCGGGTTCAACGGTGGCAGCACGCTCGCCGGAACGAACGAGGCGATCGGGGTGATCATCCTGAACACCAACCTCGCGGCGGTGACAGGCGCCTTGGCAGCAATGGTCACCGTGTGGCTTCGCTTTGGAAAGCCTGACGCGAGTATGACGATGAACGGTGCCCTCGCGGGACTCGTCGCCATCACCGCTCCCTGCGCGGTAGTTTCTCCTCTCAGCTCCCTCCTAATCGGAGCGATTGGCGGTGTTTTGGTTGTCTTCTCCGTGGTGTTCTTCGACAAAGTCTTGAAAATCGACGATCCGGTCGGAGCCATATCGGTCCACGGCGTGAACGGGGTCTGGGGGACCATCGCCGTTGGGTTGTTTGCAGAAAGCAAGTACGCGCTCGCGAGCGGCGTTGGAAACATAAACGGGTTGTTCTTCGGAGGGGGAGTCCACCAGTTGGGAGTTCAACTTCTTGGAGTGCTCGGCACGTTCGCGTGGACAACCGCGGCAGGTTTTCTCATGTTCTGGTTCCTCAAGAAGACTGTTGGACTCAGGGTCGAGAAAGAAGCGGAACTGAAGGGATTGGATATCGACGAACACGGCATGGAAGGATACGCGGACTTCGAGATCTTCACGACGAGGTGAGGGGGTGAAGGGTATGAAGCTGATCATGGCGGTGATCCAACCTCACAAGCTTCCAGATGTGAAAAAAGCCCTCTTCGAAGCGCAAGTTTGCAAGATGACCGTGATGAACGTGCTCGGTTGCGGGCAGCAGAAAGGTTACACGGAGACTTACAGAGGCGAGATAGAAGAGGTGAACCTTCTCAAGAAAGTGATGCTCATCACGGCCGTGGATGAGGATTCCGTTGAAAGAGCAATCGAGGCGATTCAAAAGGGTGCAAGAACGGGGAGTATAGGTGATGGAAAGATATTCGTCTTAGACCTTCTCGACTGCGTGAGGATAAGAACAGGGGAGAGGGGACAGAGGGCGTTGTGAGGTAGCTGGCATTCCTCTGCCCTTCTCCCGAGGGTTGGGGATTGAAATTATACTACGGAGAGCGGGTGGGTGTAAACCCCCCGCTTTTCGTTTCAGGGGGTTCACCTATAAGAGGAATGTCGTGCTAGAATTAAGGAGAAGGCTTCGAGATGATTTTTTCGAGGTGATCCCGTGAAAGGTAGACTCGACGAATACTTGAAGAACCTGCACGTCGAGAGGAAACCAGACAAGAGGGAAACTTGGGATTCTTATTTCATGAAGATCGCCAAGATGGTGAGCGAAAGGTCGACTTGCGTTCACAGGAAAGTCGGTGCCGTCATCGTGAAAGATCACAGGATCTTGGCCACGGGGTACAACCAACCACCTTCCAAATTCCCACACTGCGACGAGATAGGCTGCATCAGGGACGACCTCGGGATAAACTCTGGAGAGCACCAAGAGATATGCTACGCTTTGCACGCCGAGCAGAACGCCCTCATGCAGGCCGCAAAATTTGGCATCGCCGTCGAAGGGGCGACCATGTACGTGACGCACAAGCCTTGCTCGATCTGCGCAAGGCTCATAGTGAACGCTGGGATAAGAAGAGTCGTCTACGAAAGAGATTACCCCGACCCACTCACCGACTTTTTCTTCCGCTACACCGGGGTTGAAACCGTTGTCTTCAAGGAGGAGAGTGAGTGAGAACTCAAAGGCTCTTGTCGTACCTCAGGCCGGGACGCTGGCCGAGCGTGTGGTGTCCTGGGTGCGGTAACGGCATAGTCTTGAAGACCTTTTTGGAAGCGGTCGATAGGCTTTCCATCCCGAAAGAGAAGATCGCCGTGGTCTCTGGGATTGGCTGTTCTTCGCGTGTCACGGGTTACATGGACTTCAACACCCTCCACACCTTGCATGGAAGGGCGGTTGCGTTCGCGACCGGTGTAAAGCTCGCCAAGCCGGACTTCGAGGTAGTTGTCATGGGCGGAGATGGGGATCTGCTGGCCATCGGGGGAAACCACTTCATACACGCGTGCAAGAGAAACCTAGACCTCACCATCGTCATCTTCAACAACATGATCTACGCGATGACGGGGGGACAGGTCTCCCCGACTACCCCGTCGTTCTTCCAGACTCCTACTACCCCAAGGGGTAACTTCGAAAGGAGTTTCGATGCGGTGTCTCTGGCTCTCGCCGCGGGTGCCACATTTGTGGCGCGGAGCACGGTCTACCACTACGACCACCTGGTTCAGGTGCTGGAAAGGGCCCTGAAACACAAGGGAACCTCCGTGGTGGACGTGTTGACTGGATGTCCGACTTACTTTGGCAGGTACAACAACATGCCCACTCCTTCTTCCGTCATGGAGTTCTTCAAGACCCATACCTGTTTCATCGAGGAGGAAGGAGAGGGGAAGATAAAGATCGGGATCTTCAAAGAAAGTGAAGAACCTGAGTTTTACTCACTCTACAAGGAGATCACTTCGAAGGAAGGGGCGATGGAGTGAGGGAACCGACGGCCATAAGGATAGCTGGAATCAGCGGGCAAGGAAGCATACTGGCAGGGCTCGTTCTGGCGAAGGCCCTCGTCTACGAGGGAAAGTGGGTAACACACACGCAGTCTTACTCGGCTCAGGTGCGAGGAGACGTGAGTTGGTGCGACGTGCTCTTCGCCGACACACCCATCGATTATCCGAAGAGCGACTTCTTCGATGTGCTCTGCGTCCTCCATCAGAAGGCTATGGACGAGCTGCACAGGTCCTTGAAGAGCAACGGCGTGTTGATTCTGGACAGCGTGTACGTCAGAAGCATTCCGGATTTCATCAAGAGGGTGACCAGGAAAGTGATAGCGCTGCCGTTGGCCGAAAAGGCTCGCGAATGTTGTGGGACTTTCACTTTCGCGAACATAATCATGTTGGGAGTTCTCGCCAAATCTTGTGGTTTGGTCTCCCTGGATTCGCTCAAAAGGGCCTTGAAAGACTACGTGAAAAAGCACCTCATCGAGGACAACTTGAAAGCCTTGGAGATCGGTTATAATCTTGTGGAGAGAAAGTTCGAGATATCAAAGCCGGAGAGGGTGTGGAAGAAGTTTGGAGCGGGCTTCGAATAACCTGATCAGGTCTTTCAGGAACGCGATTGAAGGCATCATAAGAGCTTTAAGGATCGAACGGAACTTGAAGATACACTTTGTCATAGGGATCGCTGTAGCGGTCGTTTCTCTGTTCCTACCGATCGACGAAAGGGACCTGTTGTGGTTGTACTTCGCCGTTTTTTCCGTGATAGGTGCCGAGATATTGAACACACTTGTGGAGAAGTTTCTCGACCTCTTTTTCAAGGATTACAACCCATCCGTGAAACTCGTGAAGGACATAGCCGCTGGTTTTGTCTTGTGGTACGTCCTCTTTTCCGTGGTGGTGGGTCTTCTCATATTGGGTGAAGCGTTGTTTTCGTGGCGCGCCAACGTCGTGAAAGTCTTCGTGTCGGTGGTTCTCGTGTTCTTTCCCATCTCAGCCGTGCTCTTGAGGAGGTTTCGGAATGACAGACAAGATAAGAGTGATGATCGTGGATGACTCGGCCTTCATGAGGATGGTGCTCAAAGACATCATAGACTCACAGCCGGACATGAAGGTGGTCGGTTTCGCGTCGGACGGTCTCGAGGCTGTGGAGAAGGCCTTGGAATTGAAACCCGACGTGATCACCATGGACGTTGAGATGCCAAGGCTCAACGGCATTGAAGCATTAAAGCTCATCATGCGCAAGTTCCCGACCAGGATCATCATGGTGAGCAGTCTCACAGAAGAAGGCGCTTCGATCACCATCGAGGCTTTGCGGAACGGAGCGGTCGATTTCGTGACGAAACCGTACGGTTCCATCTCCATGAGCTTCAGACAAGTTGCCCAGGAACTTTTGGAAAAGATCAGGCAAGCGATGGAGATCGATCCAAAAAAGCTCCTGTTCAAACCCGTCCTGGTTAAACCTTCCCAACAGAAAGTACCGTCCGTCAGCGGGAAGATAGTGGTCATAGGAGCCTCCACGGGTGGTCCGAGGTCCCTGGATATGATAATCCCCCAGCTTCCAAAGAACTTTCCAGCTCCCATACTCATCGTCCAGCACATGCCAGCTGGTTTCACGAAGTCTTTGGCGATGAGGTTGAACAGCATGTCGGAGCTCACCGTGAAGGAGGCAGAAGACGGTGAAGAAGTGAAGCCTGGTCACGTCTATGTGGCGCCTGGCGATTTCCATCTTGGAATAAAAAATGACAATGGGATACTGAAACTATTCCTTGACAGATCTGATAAAATAAACAACGTAAGACCATCCATCGATTTCACCCTGGACAAGGTAGCAGAAATATACAAGTCGAAGACCGTAGCTGTAATCCTCACCGGTATGGGAAGAGACGGCACAAAGGGGGCGTTCAAGGTGAAGTTCTTGGGTGGTAAGGTCATCGCGGAATCCCAGGAAACGTGTGTGGTCTTTGGAATGCCAAAGTCCGTTATAGAGGAAGGGTACGCCGATTTTGTCCTACCTGCGCATAAAATTCCTGAGAAACTCGTAGAGCTCGTGTGAAAGGAGTGGGGGGGGATGGAGAAGAGATGTTCGTTTTTAGCATTCTTCTTGCCTTTGCTGTGGGCCTTCACGACTTTCGCAAATTACTTCCTGATACACTACACAGTCCAAAAAGGTGATAGCCTTTATTCGATTGCGTTGGATTTTTCCGTTTCGCCTTCTGTCATCCTCGATTGGAACCCAAATATCACTCACTCGAGGCTTCTACCGGGTACAGTGATACTGATACCACAACCTTCTGGTTACCTCTACACTGTCCAGAGAAACGATACTTTGGAAATCATAGCGAGACGTTTCTTCACAACTCCCCAGCTCATAAGAGAGGCGAACGGCCTGCGATCTGACAGGATCCAGGTGGGGCAAAAGCTCTTCATACCAGAAGGTATCATCGGAAGGGCCTTTAACGAGGAGAAGGGCATGATCTGGCCCGTCTACGGAACGATCTCTTCAACGTATGGTTGGAGGTACCATCCGATACTGAAGAGGAACACGTTCCACACAGGAGTGGACATAAGCGCACCTGAGGGAACACCCGTGTTCGCAGCCGAAAGTGGTGTTGTGGAGTTCGTCGGCGTAGACGGTGGATACGGCTTGACGGTGAAGATAAGATCGTCCTCTTACACACACCTGTACGCGCACTTGTCCAGGGCCTGTGTTTATCCAGGACAGTTCGTCAAGAAAGGACAACTGATAGGTAGGGTTGGAAAGACGGGGCTGGCAACCGGACCTCATCTCCACTTCGAAGTGCGAGTTAAGGGACAAGCGGTGAATCCTATGAACTACCTGCCAACTCAGAGCTGGGTGTTGAAAAAAGAGATCCTGGGAGTCGGAGGAGAGTGAGGATACTCGTAAGCGCATGCTTGGTTGGGCTTCCGACAAGATACGATGGGAGATCCTCCCCGCACAGGGAAGTCATCGAACTTGGGAAAAAGTATTGCCTCGTTCCCGCCTGTCCAGAAACGTTGGGAGGTCTTCCCACACCGCGACCGAGATGCGAGATACTAGGAGGGCACGGTTGGTCTGGGAAAGAGCGAGTCATCGACGAAAATGGTGTCGACAGGACGGAGAACTTCTTGAGGGGTGCTGAAGCCGTCCTCGAGATGGTGAAACTGCTCCAAATAGATCTGGCCATCCTCAAGTCGAAGAGTCCTTCCTGCGGGAAGACCTTCGTTTACGATGGAAGTTTCTCTGGGCGCTTGGTACCTGGAAAGGGTGTGACCGCCTTCCTACTCGAAAGTGCGGGTGTGAAAGTTCTCGAAGAACAGGAAGCCCGTTTGATATCAAGCGAATATTAGTTCGAGTATTATCGCCCAAAGGGGCAAAGTGAACATCGCAAAGAAAGTAGTGATTGCCACGCCAAAACCCACCGTTTCCGCATCTCCTCTCAAGGCTGAGACGATCACCACCGTGTTTATCGCAACCGGCATGGCCGTCTCCAAGACGAACACCTTCCCAACGACACCTTCCAAACCGTAGAGAAGCGCAAACAAAAGCGCTACCGCAGGTGCCAGAATGAGTTTGCTCACAGTCACGAGAAATCCAAATTTTGTGACCCCTTTCTCGAGCTTCACCTTGGACATCGAAAGTCCCACGTAGAGCAGAAGGTATGGTATCGCAGAACTCCTCAGCATGGTGATCGCGTTCAACAGGAAAGGTGGCAACTCCTTGTAGCTCCATCCAAGCCTTCCCGTCAGAAAACCAGCACTTAACGCGTATATGTAAGGAAGGGAGAACAAGTTTTTGAAGCTTGCCTTTTCCCCCAAGAACACCGGTAGCACCGTCGAGAACATGATGATGTTCAACGCCGCGTACACCACACCCAACGCGAGCGCCTTCTCCCCCCAGAGCGCCAAAAGTATCGGATAACCCAGATATCCCACGTTCGCTGCGACACTCGAAACCAACACGATGTCCCTTTTCTCCTTGAACAACCTTGAAAAGAAGTAGAAGAACAAGAATATGACAGCAACACCTAAACCGAAATCACGCAGCTGGGTAAAAGAAGGCGTGTACTCGTTGAGGAACGTGAAGGTCACGACGGGCACCATGACCCACGCGGCGACGCGTCCCGCAAGCCCCACGGGATCAGGTGAGAAGACCTTACCCACCAGGTAACCCACGAAGATGACCAAAAAAGAGGGAAGGATCGAGGAGAAAGTGGTGTGGAACACGGTGGTTCCTCCTTCATATCTCGACTATACGACCTGTATCCGCCGAAAGTCTCGCCTTCAGCGCCACTTCAGTGGCCAGGATGGAATCTTCTGGTGTCACCATGCACTCGCCCTCGTTCCTCACTTTTCTCAGGAAATCCCTGAATATCTGTCCTTCCTTTAAGAGTGGAACCTCCCTGAAACCCTGATCGTCCACCACGAAGACCTTCCCGTCCCTGACCTCCAGAATACCCTTTGTTCCCACAACCTTTATCTTATCATCGTCGTGCGTGGGAGCGCCACTTGGCCTCAGGTAATCTACGGTCAGAGACGCGAAAATCTCATCTTCCAGCGTGAAAAGGCACAGGGCTGTCGCCTCCAATTCCCCATGACCTCGGTTGGCTTTCCTTGAATGGACTGCGTAGACTTTCAAGAACTTCTTTCCGATCAACCAGTTAATCCAATCTATTGCGTGAATGCCTACCCATGGGATGGTCCCGCCGAAAGTTTCCCTCTTTTTGTAGAACTCGGGCCTTTCCCCGAGTTTGTAAGATTTCTGGGTGTTCACAAGCCTCACTTCCCCAACAACCCCATCGTCCAGGAGTTTTTTGGCGGTAAGGAAATGCGCTTTGTACCTTATACCGAACATGGCGGCGAAGAACACATCGTCCTTTACCTGTTGGTAGATCTCCCTTATCTCTTCAAGGTCTTCCATAGTCGTTGCTATCGGCTTTTCGACGAAGGTGTGTATCTTTCTTCTGAGCGTTTCTTTCAAGATTTTACCGTTGAGAGAGAAAATCGTGTTCAAAACAACGATGTCTGGCTCCTCTTCGTCCAGCATTTCCCCGTAATCCGTATACTCTTTCGGTGAAAGGCCCAACTTTGAAAGATCCTTTTTCAAGGGGGTCAAGTCTTCACCTTCGAAACCTGGCGAGATCGCCACGATCTCACAATCTTTGTCTAAAGCCTTCAAGACGTAACCGTAATGCCCACTTGAGCCTATTACACATATCCTCACAAGGAACACCCCTTGAACTCTTTATAATCCCTCACATCGATCCTATTTCCTGCTTCAGCCCACCCCACTCCCATCTCACTGAAGAGCTTCTCCGTCTCGTAAGCTTTTTTCATGATTTCAGACAACCCTTCCATCCAGACCAGTGGAGGGGTCCCCTCCACCCTTTTCAACTCCTCTGGGAAATCCTTGAAGACGTTACGATCTTTACCTTCCCTGAGCAAGTGTTCCACGTATTTGGCACCGTACCCTCCTATCCCAACTAGGAGCACAGAAACGGGTCTTTCCACGATCTCACCTCTTCTTGAAGATCTCGTCTTTCATGAAGGCGTTCCAAGTGGTTTCGAACCAGTTGTCCTCCTGGGGGATGGGTTTCATAAAAGCTCAACCCAACTAATAGAAACTTTCGCCCAGTTGTGATAAACTATTTTTTGAAACCTCTGAAATATCACATATCTTTTCTTTTGTTGGGGTGGGATGGATGATCAAAGGTAAAGCGATGGTGCTTGAGGCGTTCAACAAACCACTTGTTTTGAAGGAGTATGAAATCAAAGAATTACCACGAGGGAGTGTTCTCGTGAAGTTAGTTTCAGCGGGTGTT
>JAUQPE010000024.1 GCA_030550515.1 Thermotogota bacterium
AGGTGGGGAGGTGAAATCCTTGTCGGTTCAATTCGAAGTGGTTGATGTGCCGATTCCCGAAAGGTCAAACGTCATCATAGGACACGCACACTTCATAAAGACCGTTGAGGATCTGTACGAGGTGCTCGTGACCACAAATCCAAACCTCGAGTTCGGTATCGCCTTCAACGAAGCGAGTGGACCGTGTTTGGTGAGGTACGAGGGAAACAGTGAGGATCTCGTAAAACAGGCTATTGAGACTGCCCAAAAGATCGGGGCGGGACACACTTTCGTGATCTACATCAGGGGAGGTTACCCTATAAACGTGTTGAACCAGATCAAGAACGTTCAAGAAGTTTGCAGGGTGCACGCGGCGACGGCCAACCCTCTGCAGGTGATCGTGGCAGTCACGCCACAAGGGAGGGGAATCGTGGGGGTTGTGGACGGTTATCCCCCGAAAGGTGTGGAGACCGAGGAAGACAAAAAGAAGAGGCACGCGTTTTTAAGAGAGGTGACGAAATACAAGAAATGAAGAGCCCCATCAAGTGGGGCTCTTTTTCATCTTCTTATCGAGTTGTTCCTTCAGCCTGCAAATGGAACACTTGGTGGCCGTGGTGGGGTAGCCGCACACTTCACACTCCCTGAGTTCCTCCACCACGTACCTTGGTTCTCCTTTCTTCCTCAAAAAACCCAAGTAAAAGTTCAACGTAACGCCTGGTTGCTCTTCCTCCAACTCCCTCAGGAGTCTCTTGTACATCAGTGAGGTGGCCCCCACGGAGAACGGACACGCTTCCTGGACGTGAGGTATGCCGTTCAGGCGAGCATAGGTTCTGATGTCCTCCTCGTAGTTGAAGACCAACGGTTTGGCCTTCGGTACGAGTTTTTCGTGCGTTTTCGGAAGGTACGGCCACTGGCGTTCCATGTATCCTTCTTGCCAGTGGATGATGTTGCCGAGTAGTACCGCTGCCTCGTCATCGAGGTTGTGACCCGTCGCCACCACTTCAAAACCGTTCTCGTAAGCGAACTTGTTCATCACGTACCTTCTTATAACACCGCAAACCGAACACACCGGCCTCCTCAAAGTGAAAGCGATCTGTTGAGGGGACAATCCTTCGAACATTTCGGTCGCGTCGACCACGTGTAACTTAGAGGAAAGCGTTTCTGCGTTCTTTTGGACGATTTCGAGAGTGTTTTGAACGATCTCATCCTTCGCCGTTTTTATGAAAAGCGCCTCCACGTTGTAGTTGAGCTTCACGAGGATGTGCCATAGAGAAACGCTGTCCTTCCCTCCGGAGACAGCCACGAGCACTTTGTTTTTTCTTCCAAACATCTTAAACTTCTTTATCACCTTTTCTACACGACCTTCTATGAATTCGTTGAAGTGATCTTTACACAACTTCAGATTGTAATGTCTTAATTTTATCAAAGCTTCTTTGCCACAAATGGTGCACTTCAAAGGTCTCCCTCCCACAACGAAATATCGTCATTGAATTTGGTTCGCTTAAATTTTACCACAACATAATTCTTGGGAAAACGTTTTGAACGTTTCCGCAAGGAAAAGAGTCCATAGCGGTGATATAATGGAATTGGTCAGATTCGGAGGTGATATCCATGTTCGACAAGTTCTCAGAAAAGACAGCACAGATCTTTGTAACAGCCCAAGAAGAAGCCAAAGAGTTGGGCCATTCGTACGTTGGAACGGAGCACTTGCTCCTGGCCATTTTGAAAGTCGACAGGGGTCCCGTCGTGGAGCTCTTGGAAGAGATGGGAGTCACGTACTCGAAAGTGAGATCCGAGATCATCTCCATGGTCGGTATGGGGATGCGTGGCTTTGTACCTTCACCCCAGATGACTCCCAGGGCGAAAAGGGTGACCGAACTCGCCTACGAAGAGGCGAAAATCCTTGGGAGCGATAAGATAAACCCTGAACACATCCTCCTCGGCATACTCAGGGAAGGCGAGGGTATCGCTGTCCACATCCTGAGAAAGTTGGGCGTCGATCTGAACACCCTGAGAAGGGAAATCATAGACCTGTACTCCTTCTCGGACAGCAGGGACAGGTTCGACGAGGAGACCTTCAACTACTCCAGCGTGAAACAGCTCGAGGGTTTTGGTGTGAACCTCACCGAGCTCGCCGCGAAGAAAGAGCTCGATCCGGTGATAGGGCGCGATCAGGAGATAGAGAGAGTGATGCAAGTTTTGGTCAGGAGAAAGAAGAACAACCCGGTCCTCATAGGAGAACCCGGTGTTGGAAAGACAGCGATCGTTGAGGGGCTCGCTCAGAGGATCGTTGCCGGTGAGGTCCCGGAGATCCTGAAGAACAAGATCATATTCTCGCTAGATGTGGCGGCCCTCGTGGCCGGCACCAAGTACAGGGGAGAGTTCGAAAAACGCATGAAGAAACTCTTGCAAATCGTCACCAAGGACAGAAACATAATACTCTTCATCGACGAGATACACACCATAGTGGGTGCCGGATCGGCTGAAGGCGCCATAGACGCGGCAAACATCCTGAAGCCCGCCCTCGCCCGTGGAGAGATTAGCTGTATCGGAGCCACCACCCCGGACGAGTACAGGAAGTACATAGAGAAAGATGCCGCACTCGAGAGAAGGTTCCAGAAGATCTACGTGAGGGAACCGTCGGAAGAAGAAACGCTTGCGATACTGAGGGGTCTCAGGAAGAAATACGAAAGTCACCACAGGGTGATCTACACCGACAAAGCTCTGGAAGCTGCTGTTTACCTGTCGAAGAGGTACATAACGGATCATTACCTCCCGGACAAGGCGATAGACGTGATAGACGAGGCTGGCGCCAGGGCGAGGCTCAGGGTGTTCGTGATACCCCCAGAACTGAAGGTGCTCAAAGAAGAACTAGAGAGGTTGAGGGCGGAGAAGGAACTCGCCGTGTTGAATCAAGATTACGAAAAGGCCGCTCGTCTCAAAGAGCACGAAATGGAAATCGAAACTGAGTACAGGAAGAAGTACTCCGAGTGGAGGCGTTTTGCCGAGACTTCCGTGGTCAAAGTGGACGTCGACGACGTGGCGGATGTCGTCGCCTCCTGGACGGGTATTCCTCTCAAGAAACTCGAAGAAACGGAAGCCGAAAAGCTGCTGAAGCTCGAGGAGGCCCTCCACGAAAGGATAGTGGCTCAGGAGGAAGCCATCAAGGCCGTTGCGAGGGCGATAAGGAGGGCACGCAGTGGTTTAAAGGACCCGAGAAGACCCATCGGTGTCTTCCTGTTCCTTGGACCCACCGGTGTGGGTAAGACGGAACTCGCGAAGGCGCTCGCGGAGTACTTGTTCGGTGACGAAAAGGCCCTTATCAGATTCGACATGAGCGAGTACATGGAGAGGTTCTCCGTCTCCAGACTCATAGGGGCACCTCCAGGGTACGTCGGATACGAAGAAGGAGGAACTCTCACAGAAAAAGTGAGAAGGAGACCGTTCTCCGTGATCCTATTCGATGAGATAGAGAAGGCGCACCCTGACATCTTCAACCTCTTGCTCCAGATAATGGATGACGGAAGACTCACGGATTCTCAAGGTCACGAGGTCGACTTCAGGAACACCATCATCATAATGACCAGCAACCTCGGAAGCTCTTACATAAACAAGGCAAAAAAAGCTATAGGGTTTGTGACGGACGAAAACGACGAAAAGGACTTCGAACAGATCAAAAATCTCGTTCTGGATGAGGTAAAGCGCACTTTCAGACCAGAGTTCCTGAACAGGATCGATGAAATCATCGTGTTCCACCCTCTCAAGAGGGAGCACATAGAACAGATCATAGAAATCCTTTTGAAAGACATCAGAAAGAGACTCCAAGAGAAGAACATGAAGCTCGTGCTCACGAAAGGCGCAAAAGACTTCTTGGTGGAGAAAGGTTTCGATCCTGTCTACGGTGCAAGACCACTGAAGAGGGCCATCCAAAGGTATGTGGAGGATCCTCTCGCAGAAGAAATCTTGAGAGGCAAGTTCCAAGAAGGTGACACGATAGTCTGTAAGGCGACAAAAGACGGATTAAAGTTCGTGAAGCAGAAGAGCGAAGAAAAAGCTCAAGAGAAGGTGGTGAAGTGAAAAAGTTTGTCTGTTCCAACTGCGGATACTCTTCTCCGAAATGGTTCGGAAGGTGTCCGCAGTGTGGAGAATACGATTCGGCCGAGGAAGCGATCTTGGAGAAGAAGGGCAGGGAGGCACACGCCTCCCTGCTTTTGAATTTGGAAGAGGCTTCGAGTCTCTCACTCGAAAGGCTCTCGACTGGCTTTTCCGAGCTCGACAGGGTCCTCAGGGGTGGCCTCGTCCCAGGTCAAGTGTTGCTTTTGTCAGGTGAACCAGGCATCGGAAAAAGTACTCTTGCACTCCAAGTGTGTGAAAAGTTCGCCGAGAAGGGAACAGTGGTTTACGTTTCGGGCGAGGAATCACCACAGCAGATCAAGATGAGGGCGGACAGGTTGAAACTCAAGAACAAGGAGAACATCCTGCTGTCGACTGAGAACGACCTCGATGCGGTGCTCACCGAGACGTCGGAAAAGAAACCCCGTTTTCTCGTGATCGATTCTCTTCAAACGGTCTTTTCTTCGGAACTAGGCAGCAGTCCCGGAAGCGTCTCCCAGGTGAAGGCTGTGACCATGAAGGTCATAAATTTCTCCAAAAAACGCATGATTCCAGCGATGATCGTTGGTCACGTGACCAAAGAGGGGGAGATCGCGGGACCCAAGATGGTGGAGCACATGGTTGACACGGTCACTTACTTCGAAGGGGACAGGAGGACGGGGCTCAGAATCTTGAAAGTGGTGAAGAACAGGTTTGGGCCTTCGGATGAGGTGGCGGTCTTCGAACTCGAAGAGAACGGATTCAAGCAAGTGGAAAGTCCCTCTTTCGTCGAGGAGGGTGTGGAGCTTCCCGGAAACGTCGTCACGTGTGTCTTCGAAGGCACGAAACCGTTCGTCGTGCAGGTTCAAGCGTTGGTCTCAAAGAACAGGGTCTTCGCCCCGAAAAGGGTGGGGAAAGGGATCGACACGAGTAGGATCATGCTCTTGGTAGCGGTCCTGAGCAAAGTTGTGAAGATACCGTTGGAGCACCACGACATCTACGTGAACGTCGTGGGCGGGTTGAGGATCACCGATCCAGCTGCCGATCTCGCCATCGCTCTTGCCATCGTTTCGTCTTACCTCGAGTTGCCCATGCCTGGTGTTGCAGCGCTCGGGGAGATCGGTTTGGATGGAAAGGTGAGGAAAGTTTACAATATTAAGAGAAGACTTGGCGCGTTGAAAGGCTTCAAAAAGATCATCGTACCCGCCCTCGAAGCGGAGAGCGAAGAAGAAAGCGTCATCGCCGTTCAGGATCTCAGAGAAGCGGTGAAAATTCTGGGAGGTGACTTCTCTGTATCCACCAGAGTTGATAGAGAAGATAAAGTTGATATCCCCTGGGACCGCCCTGAGGAAGGCGTTGGATGACATAATAAAGGCAAATTTTGGTGCCTTGTTGTTCCTTGTGGACGATCCAAAGAAGTACGCCGACGTAATACAAGGGGGATTCTGGTTGGACACCGAGTTCTCGGCCGAGAGGGTGTACGAACTCGCGAAGATGGACGGAGCAATCGTGATTTCCGAAGATCTTTCGCGCATATACTACGCGAACGTCCACCTGGTTCCAGATCCCACGATACCTACCTCGGAGACCGGCACGCGTCACAGAACCGCGGAAAGACTGGCAAAGCAAACCGGGAAAGTGGTCATCGCTGTGTCGAGGAGGCGCAACGTGATCACCCTCTACTACAAGAACTACAAGTACGTGGTCAACCAGGTGGGTTTCCTCATCGCGAAAGTGACGCAAGCGATCAGCACGCTCGAAAAGTACAAAGAAAACTTCGTGAAGCTGCTTTCGGACCTTGAGGTCTTGGAACTCGAGAACCGCGTGTACCTGTCGGATGTGGTGAGGACCGTCGTGAAAGGACTCGAGCTTTTGAAAGTTTCCGAGGAAGTGAAACCCTACCTCGTTGAACTCGGCGAGGAGGGAAGGCTTGCGAGGATCCAGATGAGGGAGCTCATCGAGGATGTCGACGATTTACTCGTGCTCTTGTTCATGGACTACGCTGCCGAAGAGATGGATGAGGAAACCGCGAAAGAACTCATCAAGGATTTCGTGGTGAAGAGAGATCCGACGCCTGTGTCGGTCGCGCGGTTTCTCGGGTACGACGTACAACAAGTGGGTCAGCTCGACGACATCTCCGTCGCGGCGAGAGGTTTCAGACTTTTGAAGACGGCCGCACGGATTCCGTTGAGCATAGGGTACAACGTCGTAAAGATGTTCAAAACACTCGATCAGATCAGCAAGGCATCGATCGAAGAGCTCAAGAAAGTTGATGGAATCGGAGAGAAAAGGGCGAGAGCTATAACGGAGAGCATCAGCTCTTTAAGGCACAGGAAGGCTTCGGAGTGAGGAAGTGTTAAAATCGTAGGTAAGGGACTAGCTTTTTTTCAGAGAGAATTTGAGAATAATATCACAAAGTGATCGGGGAGGTGTTTCCGGTGGCGGAAGTGAACGTCGTCATAAACGGAAGGAATGTCACCGTACCCAGCGATATAACCGTCCTTGAAGCTTGTGAAAGAGTTGGGGTAGAAGTCCCCGCCCTCTGTCACCATCCAAGGCTCGGCGAATCCATTGGAGCTTGCCGAGTGTGCGTGGTAGAAGTGGAAGGAAGCAGAAACTTGCAGCCTGCCTGCGTGACGAAAGTGAGAGATGGCATGGTGATCAAAACGTCCACCGAAAGGGTGAAGACCGCCAGAAAATTCAACCTTGCCTTGCTTTTGTCCGAGCACCCGAACGATTGTATGACCTGCGAGGCGAACGGTAGGTGTGAATTTCAGGACTTGATATACAAGTACGACGTTGACCCCATATTCGGTTATGGCCCCAAAGAAGGATTAATCGACAGAAGCAGTCCTGCGATCGTCAGGGAACTGTCGAAGTGCGTGAAGTGCCAGAGGTGCGTGAGGGTGTGTTCCGAAGTACAGGGAATGCACGTCTACTCCATGGTCGGAAGGGGTTACAAGACATACCCTGGAACCCCCTTTGACATGCCTGTCTACGAAACTGATTGCATAAGCTGCGGTCAGTGTTCGGTCTTTTGCCCAACAGGAGCGATCGTTGAGAACTCGGCCGTGAAGGTGGTCCTCGAAGAGCTCGAGAAGAGAGAGAAGATCCTCGTGGTTCAAACGGCACCGTCCGTTAGGGTAGCGATAAGTGAGGAGTTCGGTTATGCACCTGGCACGATCTCCACAGGACGGCTCGTCGCCGCCCTCAGAAGACTTGGTTTCGACTACGTGTTCGACACCAACTTTGGAGCTGACCTCACCATAATGGAAGAAGGGAGCGAATTCTTGCGCAGGTTGGAAGAGGGTGACCTTGAAGACTTGCCGATGTTCACTTCTTGCTGCCCTGCGTGGGTGAACTTGGTGGAGAAGGTGTATCCAGAGCTCAGAACAAGGCTTTCAACGGCGAAATCCCCGCAAGGGATGCTCTCCGCCCTCGTCAAAACTTACTTCGCCCAGAAACTTGGGGTCAAACCCGATGACATCTTCCACGTTTCGATCATGCCGTGCACGGCCAAAAAAGATGAGGCTATGAGGAAACAACTCATGGTGAACGGCTCTCCCGCCGTCGATGTCGTGCTCACGACGAGAGAGCTCGGAAAACTTATAAGGATGAGGAAGATTCCGTTCGCCAACCTGCCGGAAGAGGACTACGATGCTCCTCTTGGGATCTCTACAGGTGCAGCTGCACTGTTTGGTGTCACGGGAGGCGTGATGGAGGCCGCTTTGAGGACTGCGTACGAGCTGAAGACGGGAAAAACACTTCCAAAACTCGTCTTCGAAGAAGTGAGAGGGTTGAAGGAAGTGAAAGAAGCGGAGATAGACCTCGACGGAAAGAAGATCAGGGCGGCTGTTGTGCACGGAACGGCGAACACGAGGAAGCTGGTGGAGAAGATACTCAACAGGGAAGTGAGGTACCACTTCGTCGAGGTGATGGCATGTCCCGGCGGATGCATCGGTGGTGGTGGACAACCGTACAGCAGGGATCCAGAGGTTCTGAGGAAGCGAGCAGAAGCCATCTACACCATAGACGAGAGGATGACGATAAGGAAGTCTCACGAAAACCCCGCCATAAAGAAGCTCTACGAAGAATTCCTCGAACACCCGTTGAGTCATAGATCACATGAACTGTTGCACACTCACTACGAAGACAGGTCTAGGAAGCGAAGGATAGCCGTGAGGTGAGGGGACCCCCCTCACTTCCTTCTTCTGCAAGGTGGTGGTTGGGCATGCGAAAAAACGTATTTGTTTTAGTTTCGATTCTTCTGATCTGCGTTCATATTTTCGCCGTAAAGCTCCTGAATCCACTGGGACCAGCGCTCATACCTGTGGTGCCGATCCTGGAGAAAAAAGTCCCCTCGGATGTCGAAGTGGTGATTTGGAGGAACCCAGAGGAGGCCATCGCAAGGCTCGTGTCAGGGGAGGCCGACTTTGCTGTCCTTCCCATCACCACGGCGGCCAACTTGTACACAAGGGGTATCAAGATCTCTCTTGTGGCCGTTCACGAGTGGAAAGTGTTCTACTTGGTCGTCGCGAAAGACGCGGTCTTCGAAGGATGGAAGAGCCTAAAGGGTAAGGAAGTTTACACCCCGCACGGTAGGGGACAAACTGTGGACGTTCTGATGAGGTACTTCCTTGTCAGAGAAGGTTTGAAACCCGACGAAGACGTGAAGGTACTCTACGCACCCCCGCAAGAGATAGTGGTTCTCTTCAAAACGGGGAAGGTGAAGTTTGCGGCGCTTCCGGAGCCTTACGCGACCATGTGTCTGGACAACGGATACCTCGCGTTGGATTTCCAGAAGGAATGGGGGAAGGTTATGAACCTTCCCGAGAGACTCCCCATAGCCGGTTTGTTCGTGAGAAAGGGTGTCGGAGAGGACGAGGTCGAGAGGATAGAAAATGTGCTCAAGAATTCGATGGAATGGATGTTTAAGAACTTGGAAGCCACACTCTCCCTTGCCGAAAAACACTTAGGCGTCAGCAAAGACGTGTTGATGGACGCGTTTGAGAGGATGGGGTTTCAGTACGTTCCAGTCGAACTTTGTAGGGAAGAAGTCGCCACCTTCCTTCAGAAGATGAACGAGCTCTACCCCGAAGGGATGCCTCAAGTACCAGATGCGGGTTTCTACGGAAGATGAAGAGCTTACTTGGGATAGTCGTCTTCGTGATGATCTGGCAACTCTTGCACCTTCTCTTTCCCTCCTCTTTGGTGCTTCCAAGCCCGTTCGAAACCTTCGTCACCCTGACCAGAGTCATGAGCAGGGTGACTCTTTTGGCCATTCTCAGCACACTTTGGAAAGGCCTGCTCGCCATGTCTTTGGTTATCCTCGTAGGCCTTCCTTTGGGTTTCCTTATGGGCATCAACGAGAGCGTCTACGAATTCTTGAGACCCATCGTGACGGTGGTGCAAGTGATACCTGTGGTGTCTTGGCTTGCGGTGGTCATATTCCTGTGGGGTATTGGATGGAAAGGACCTGTGGTGATCACGTTTCTTGCGTTACTCCCAATCGCTGTGTTCAACACCGCGTCTGGCGTGAAGAGTGTGGACAGAAGACTTCTCGAGGTCATGAGGGTCTACAGGGTACCAAAGGGAAAGGTCTTCAGGTACGTTTACCTCGGTTCCTTACTGCCTTTCGTTGTCTCGATACTGGACGTTTGTGTCGGGAACGTTTGGAAAACCATATTGATGGCCGAGTTCCTGTGCGGTAACAGTGGCCTAGGAGTGCTGATCTCTTGGGCCAGACAGTACGTAGACGTTCCAAGAGTCTACGCGCTTACGATACTGGCGGTGGCATTGGGTATCGCTTCTGAAAGGATTCTGAGGGTCTTCACAAAGAGGATGAGGGAGAGATGGGGGCTCTACTGAGGGTCGTAAGACTCAGGAAGGCCTTTGGGAGGGTGACGGTGATAGATGGTTGGGATCTCGAGGTGGAGGAAGGAGAGAGGGTAGCCATACTGGGGCCGTCCGGTTGCGGCAAGACGACCTTCTTGAGGATAGTGGCGGGCATCGAGAAGAACTACGAAGGGGAAGTCACCCTTAAGGCAGAGAGAATCGGTTACGCCTTCCAAGAGCCCAGGTTGATCCCGTGGATCACGGTTGTGGAGAACCTGCGTTTGGTCAGAGATGAACCGTCGAAGATAGCGGAGCTTCTTGCCGAATTTGACCTCGAAGGCTTTGAGAAATTTTATCCCTGGCAGATCAGCGAAGGCATGAGACAGAGGGTAAACCTGGCGAGGGCCCTACTGTTTGAACCTGATCTTTTGCTCCTGGACGAACCGTTCGATGCCTTGGACTTGAAGACGAAGATAAAGGTGATGGAGCACATCGTTTGGAAGTGGAAAGAAAAGCGATTTTCCATGGTGTTCGTCACCCACAACCTGAAAGAGGCCCTCTTTCTGGCCGACCGCATCCTCATAGTCTCAGGTAGGCCGACCAGGATACTCGACGAGTTCGTTGTGAAAGAGCGTCCCTCGAGTTTCCTCGACGAAGGCATATCGAAGATGGAACAGGAACTGACGAGGAGGATCCTCAACCTACTTCGATGAGTTTGAACTCCTCCGAAAGCTTGACGTTTTCGATATCGATTTCTTTGACGTCTTCCCTAGCCCAAGAGAGCAACCTCATGTCCTCGTAGAGGTTCACGACCTTGAACCCGGAAAGCCCGTGCTGGCGGACCCCGAAGAACTCACCTGGTCCCCTCAGCTTGAGGTCGTACTCCGCTATCTTGAAACCGTCCGTCGTAGACGCAAAGAACCTGAGCCTCTCCATCGCCTCCTCACCCAACTCTCCGACCACGAGGAAGCAGTACGCCTCTTGTCCGCTCCTTCCGACCCTTCCCCTCAACTGGTGAAGCTGTGCCAGGCCAAACCTTTCTGGATTCTCTATCACCATGACGTTCGCTCTGGGGACGTCTATACCGACTTCTATCACGGTGGTGGAAACCAAGATATCGTACCTACCTTCCGCAAACTCCATCATCACACGATCTTTCTCTTCCTGCGTCAACCTTCCGTGCATCAACCCCACCTTGAACTCGGGAAAGACTTTCTTCGAGAGGTACTCGTACATCTCGGTGGCGGCTTTGGCGTTGAGCTTCTCGGACTCCTCTATGAGTGGGTAAACTATGAAAGCTTGACCACCCTTTCTCACTTCTTCTCTCACGAACTCGTAGACCTCGTCCACTCTGTCGATGGACACCAGGGCCGTCTTCACTTCTTTCCTACCAGGGGGCATCTCGTCTATCACGGATATGTCCAGGTCTCCGTATATGGTGAGGGCCAAACTCCGTGGGATGGGAGTGGCGCTCATCACGAGCGTGTCGACCACTCTCCCCTTGTTCATCAAGGTCTCTCTCTGTCTGACGCCGAACCTGTGCTGTTCGTCGATGATCACCAACCCCAGGTTCTTGAAGTGGACGTCTTCTTGTATTAGAGCATGCGTTCCGAAAACAATGTCCACCTGTCCGTTCCTCAAACCCGCTTTTATCTTCTCTTTCTCGGCTGGGGATGTGGCCCCTATCAACAAGGCCACGTTTATCCCAAACCTAGAGAAGGCCTCTGACGTACGTCTGAAGTGTTGGATGGCGAGAATGGAAGTTGGGACCATGAATGCCGCCTGATAACCCGCCTCGTAGTTGTCCAAGAGGGCGAGCTGGGCCACCACTGTCTTTCCTGACCCCACGTCACCTTGAAGCAACCTATTCATCGGTTTTGGTGACATCATGTCGTTTCTGATCTCCACGTGTACCCTCTTTTGTGCAGCGGTAAGCTCGAAAGGGAGGGAAGCGATGAATTCTCTCGCCAACCTTCCCTCCACTTTCTTCGCTATCCCTCCCAGTTTCTCTCTTTCCTTTCTCACCTTGTAGAAGGCAAGTTGTATGTGGAACAACTCCTCGTACGCCAACCTCTCTCTAGCCTTTTTGAGGTGGTACACGGTCTTGGGAAAATGCATGCCGTAGTAGGCGCTTCGTATGTCCAAAAGTTTCCTCTTCTTCAGGATCACCTCCGGTAACGTCTCTTCCAGAGCACAGCATAGCTGTACAATGTTGTCTTCCATTATCCTCCTGATCTGTTTCTGGGATATACCGTTCGTGAGCCTGTATATCGGCAGAATCCTTCGAACGAAATCTTTCTCAGCCGGCAGGACTTCTGGGTTCAACATTTCGTACTGTCCGTAGAAACCAGTTCTCACGGTTCCCGTCACGAACACCTCTTTTCCGACGTGTTCGGAAAGTTGATCGTAGAGGAAGTCCTGGTTGAACCACTTGAGCAGTATTTGGAAGATCCCGTCCACCAGTATTCCAACCAAAAGGCTCATATTCTGGATCCTCTTCTTTTCGAGTTTTATCAATTTCCCTGTTGTTGTGACTTTCTCTCCAGGCCTCACGTCCTTCAACTTCCATACCTTCCTCCTATCCTCGTAGTCCCTCGGAAAGAACTCCAAGAGGTCCCTGAGTGTTTCCACGTCGAACCTTTTCAGGAGTTTCTTCCTGTTCGGTCCCACACCTTTCGCGTACTGGACGTCCTTTGAGAGGTCAAGAGGTGTACAACTCCCGCAATCTGGACGCGCTATCAGGTACCAATCGCGCAACTTTTCCACCATGTCCAGCGAGTATTTGATGCGGATCGTCCTCCTCTTTTCTGGAAGGTTAGGGATCTCCTTGACGTAGTTCAGGAAGGCCTCCAACTTTTCCTTAAGGCCGGGGTCACCCAAGAAAGGATCATCGAGTTTTGCATAGAGCTCCTCAATCCTAGGGATCTCCCCTTCTTTTTTGAGTATCTCCTCCACTTTCTCGAGGAATTCCTCGAGAAGGAGAGTCACCAAACTTCACCTCATCATGGAAGAGATGAGACGATAAACTTGAAGAGAAACGAACAAGACGACGATCAAGATGAAGATGGAAAACAAAAGGATAAACCCTCTATTCTTCGACATAACCGATGAACGGGAGGTTCCTGTACCTTTCGTTGTAATCCAAACCGTACCCGATGAGGAACACGTTTCCTACCTTGAACCCCACGAAATCGAGTTTCACTCCGTGGTCATGAACGGTTTTTTCTATGAGACTCACAATTTTGAGATCCTTTGGATTTTGCTTTTTGAGCTGTTTCACGATGTGTTGAAGCGTGAGGCCTGTGTCCACGATGTCTTCGACAAGGAGGACGTACTCGTTCTGGATGGGCTCATCGATCCAGTACTTCACCTGCAATCTACCCGTCGAAGCGGTTCCTTGGTAGCTAGAAACGTGGATGAACGAGTACTTGACGTTCATGTTCAAGTTCAAAACGAGATCGCTGAAGAAGTGAACGGAACCTTTCAGGATGCAGATGGCGTGGATCGTGTCCGTCTTGTCTCGGTAGTAGTCTTCTATCTCCCTCGCCAACTCTTCCACGCGCTTTCTCAGGGTCTCCTGGTCGATCAGCACTTTTACCATCGCTACACCTCCATCACCATCACCTTTTCCTCCCTCGGTTTTTCGAAGAACTCCAGGGTCTTTCCTGCCCTTTCGTATCCTTCGAAGAGTTTCAAGAAGTCGTCGACGGGGAGGAGGTTGAACTTCAGGTACCTGGTCTTGTAATGCATGGGGATCGTCACGGTGGGTTTTATAAGGTTCACCACTTCCCTCGCTTCTTTTGGACCTATGGTGAACGTTCCTCCCACGGGGACAAGGAGCACGTCCACTTCTCCAATGGATCTCACCTGATCGTTGGTGGGCACGTGCCCGAGATCACCCAAGTGACAAACCCTCATACCCTCTCCTTCGAAGACGAACACGATGTTTTTACCTCTCTCTCGTCCAGATTTCGTATCGTGATAAGTTTCGATACCCTTCACCTTGACTTTTCCGATCTCGTACTCTCCCGCTTCTTTGATCAGCCTGAAATTCCCTCTCACCAAGTGATGGGCGTTGTGATCGAAATGTTGATGACTCTCCGTAACCACATCGGCGGTGACGTTCGGAATGGGATATCCCACGGTTTCGTCGAACGGATCGGTGACGATCCTTATCCCTTCCATCTCTATGAGAAAACACGCGTGACCAAACCAGGTGATCTTCATAAGGGTCCCCCCTTCACTCCACCCTCAGCACCCTGATGGTGTTCGTGGCTCCCACCTTACCGGGAGTTCCGGAGGTGATCAGGATCAGATCCCCCGTTCTCAAAAATCCCATTCCCTTCAACTTTTCGATCCCGTTCATCACGAACTCCAACTCCTGTTCACGGCTTTCCACAAGCATAGGATAAGTGTTTCGCACGATTGAGAGCTTGTAGTAAGTTTGGAGGTTCGGTGTCAAAGCGAAGATAGGAGATTTCAAATTGTGTTTCGACATGCGGGCAGCGGTGCAACCGGAGATGGTTGGGGTGACGATCGCGGTGGGTTTCAAAATTTCTGCCAGTTGCCAACACGCCTTCGAAATCGCCTCGGAAACATCTTCCATCTTGGTGTCGTACGTTCTGAAGTATTCCAACCTCTTTTCCGCTTCAACAGCCACCCTGTTCAAGACTCCTATGGCTTCCAACGGGAAGTTCCCCACTGCAGTTTCAGCTGTGAGCAAGAGGGCATCCGCTCCATCGAATATCGCGTTGGCAATGTCCGTGACCTCGGCCCGAGTCGGATAAGGGTTGTTGAGCATGGACTCCAGAATCTGGGTGGCCACTATGACCGGTTTGGAATACTCCTTGGAAAGCCTTATAATCTCCTTCTGAACGATCGGTACCTCTTCCACAGGTACTTCGACTCCAAGGTCTCCCCTCGCCACCATCACCGCATCGCTCACTTTGATTATCTCTTCCAAGTTTTCCAGAGCTTTCTTGGTTTCTATCTTGGAGATCACAGCGATATCTTTGCCGTACTTTCTTATCTCTTCTTTCGCTTTAACGACATCTTCAGCCTTTCTGACGAAAGAGAGAGCGAAGAATTCTACGTCATGAAGTACACCCAATTTTATGAACTCCCTATCTCTGTCCGTGAGAGATTCCACAGAGAGATCGACGCCTGGAACGTTAACTCCTTGCCTGTGTGAGATCTTTCCCCCCACTTTCACCAAGGTTTTCACTTCTCTCCCGCTGGCCTCCAACACCTCCAGGACAATCTCCCCATCCTTTATGAGTATCTTGTCTCCCCTCTTCACGTCCTTGGGAAGTGTCCGCAAGTTGACGGAGAGGACTCTCTCGTTCCCTAAAACTTCCTCCGTTGTTAAGATCAACTCCTGACCACTTTTAAGGAACACTTCGTCTTTTTCGAGCGCGCCGGTTCTCACTTTTGGTCCCGCGAGATCCATCAGGATCGAAACGGGAAGTCCTTTCTTTTCTCTCAACTTTTTTATCTTCAGGATCCTCTGCTCGTGCTCGTTCCAGTCGCCGTGGGACGTGTTCAACCTGAAGGAATTGACCCCCATGTCCATCATCTTTTCTATCATCTCGTAACTTTCCGTCCTGGGTCCCACAGTGCAGACGATCTTGGTCTTCCTCACACCCCTCACCTCACGAGAGGAGATACGCCAACTCGTAAAGCCTCAGATCAAGCTTTTTCTTGGTCGAAAGAACGTTTGCAAGGGGAACCCTCACGTACTCCGTGCCCTGCAAGGCTATCATCGTGTCGACCTCTCCTTCCAACAGCGCGTTGACCGCCTCCACTCCCATGCGCAGCGCCAATTCCCTGTCGAAGAACGTTGGTACGCCACCCCTCTGTATGTGACCAAGGATCGTGATCCTGGTCTCGTAACCGATCTTGTATTCCAAGTGCCTCGCGACGGTGTAAGCGCTTGCGGAACCCTCCGCAACCACTATTATACAGTTGATCTTACCTCTCTTCCTCTCCTCCAGTATTCTCTCGGCCAGCTGGGAGTAGTCAACGGGAACTTCGGGTATTATCACGGCTTCTGCTCCAGTTGTGAGCCCAGCCATGAGCGCTATGTAACCGGAGTTTCTGCCCATCACCTCGACGATAAAGGCCCTTTCATGGGAACTAGCAGTATCCTTCAACTTCTGGATGGCGTCTATCACGGTGTTCAAGCAGGTGTCAACGCCTATGCTCTTGTCGGTGTAACTTATGTCGTTGTCGATGGAGGCGGGGATACCGACGACTGGTATCTTGTGCTCTTCGTAGAGCAAGTGCGCACCTGTGAGGCTTCCTTCACCGCCTATGACCACGAGACCTTCGGCTCCAAGCTCCTTGAACTTCTTCGCGGCCCTTGCCCTTCCAGCTTCTGTTTTGAATTCTTCGCATCGCGACGTTCTCAGGATGGTTCCACCCTTTTCTGTTATACCCGAAACGTCTTTGTATTCGAGTTTCACGAAGTCACCGTCTATGAGGCCTGCGTAGCCTCTCCTGACACCTATCACTTCGAGGCCTTTCTTCACACCGTACCTCACCACCGCCCTTATCGCGGCGTTCATTCCAGGAGCGTCTCCTCCACTCGTCAAGACAGCGACTCTTTTCATCAATCTTTCCCTCCTCCTCGCATCTTTTTCCTTTACCTTTTGATTATAAAATAGCGCTGGTGTAAAATCATCTGTCGAGGAGGTTTCAATGATTTGAACTGGGTGACCATCTTCGAAGGTAGAATGCCCGAGGTAAAATTGATAGAGGAAATTTTGAAAGACGAAGACATTCCTTTTGTAACAGAAGTCGCAGATGAGATCACCCCAGCTGCGATTTTTGGGTTCTCCGCAATCTTCAGGGTGATGGTTCCGGAAGACAGATACGAGGACGCGAAGAAAGCTTTGGAAATGAGGGATTCACCATGAAGAAAACCCCTCTCCACGATGAACACGTGTCTCTCGGAGCAAAGATGGTGGAATTCGCCGGTTGGCACATGCCACTTTACTATTCCTCAGTTTTCGACGAAGTCACGGCTGTGAGGAAGACGGTGGGACTCTTCGATGTGTCACACATGGGAGAAATCCTCGTGGAAGGGCCGGACACGGAAAGATTCGTGGACTTCCTGGTAACTGGTGATTTCTCCTCCCTTCCTGTCGGGAAGGCCATGTACACTCTCATCTGCAACGAAAAAGGCGGAATCGTCGACGATCTGGTGGTGTACAAACTGGATCGAGAAGTGGCGCTTGCGGTGGTCAACGCGGCAAACACGGAGAAAGATTTTGCGTGGTTTGAGAAGTTCTCGAAACCCTTCAGAGTCGAGTTGAGGGACGAGTCGGATCATACCATCCTCCTCGCCTTTCAAGGTCCCTTTGCGCAGGAGATACTCCAAAAAACGACAAGCGTGAACCTCGACAGCATCCCTTATTACGGTTTCACGCACGGTCACGTCGATGGAATCCCTGTCCTGATCTCTCGCACGGGTTACACGGGAGAAGACGGTTTCGAACTCATGACGTCCAGCGACCACGCCGTGAGCCTTTGGCGGGTTCTCCTCTCCTTGGCAAAAGAAAACGGAGGAAGACCGGCAGGACTCGGAGCCAGAGACGTGTGCAGGCTCGAAGCCTCTTACCTCTTGTACGGTGAGGACATGAACGAGGAGACGAACCCATTCGAGGTGGGCCTTTCATGGGTTGTGAAACTCGAAAAGGGAGATTTTGTGGGCAGAGAGGTTCTTTTGGAGCTTAAAGAAAAGAACCAGAGAAGATCCGTCGCCATCGTTCTGGAAGGGAAAAGGATCGCGAGGAAAGGATACAAAGTCTTCAAGGACGGGTTGGAAGTTGGTTTCGTCACGAGTGGAACCTATTCTCCCACTTTAGAGAGATCGATCGCTTTGGCCATCGTCTCGAACAACGTGAGAGTGGGTGATACAATAGAGGTGGCCTTCAGGGAAGGAACCGTGAGAGGTGAAGTGGTGAGAAAACCATTCTACAGGGGTAGTGTAAGGAGGGATTGAGGATGAAAAAATACACGAAAACCCATGAGTGGATTTCTGTGGAAGGTGACGTCGCGGTTGTTGGGATAACCGATCACGCTCAGGAAAAGCTGGGAGACGTCGTGTACGTGAACCTGCCCGCGGTTGGAAAAACCGTGAAAAAGGGAGAAGTCTTGGCGACCATCGAATCGGTGAAGAGCGCGGCGGATGTCTACGCACCGGTGAGTGGGGAAGTCACCGAAGTGAACGATCGATTGCGCTCAGAGCCAGAACTGGTGAACAAGAGCCCGGAAGGTGAAGGGTGGTTGGTCAAGATGAAGGTGTTCGACCTCGGAGAGTTGAACGATCTGCTCGATGAGCCCGCTTACAGGAAGTTCTGCGAAGAGGAGGGTTGAGATGAAACATCCGTACATCCCTCACACCGAAGAAGACGTGAAGGAGATGTTGAACTCTCTTGGTATAGATTCGATCGATGAGCTTTTCAAGGACATCCCGATCGTTCTGAAGAAAGAGCCAGATCTTCCCCCATCCCAAGACGAGTTCACCGTTTTTCGTAAACTCAAAGAAATTTCCGAAAGAAGCGCTTCGCTTGAGGATTTCTCCGTGTTTTTGGGGGCTGGCGTGTACTTGAGACACGTACCAACGGTCGTGTACGAGTTGGCCATGAAACCGGAATTTCTGACCGCTTACACACCGTACCAATCCGAAGTCTCCCAAGGGACGCTCCAAGCACTGTTTGAGTACCAAACCATGATCTGTGAACTCACAGGGATGGAGGTCGCCAACTCTTCCATGTACGACGGCGCAACGGCCTTAGCCGAGGCTGCACTGATGTGTATCAGGATCACCGGGAAAGAAAAAGTCGTGGTGGCCAGGTCTGTTCATCCGGAATACAGAGAGGTACTCAAGACTTACCTGGAGAACAGGGGCTTCGGAGTAGTAGAGATCGGTTATGATGAGAGTGGGAGGGTTTCACTCCCGGAGCTGGAAACTTTCAGCACTGACACAGCTGCCGTCATCGTCCAGTACCCCAACTTCTTCGGGGTAGTGGAGGACCTGGAGTTGATAAAGAGGAAGCTGAGAGATTCGATGTTCGTGGTGGTGGCGGAACCGGTGTCGCTTGGGGTGTTGGAGGCGCCGGGTGCATTCGGAGCGGACGTGGTGGTCGGTGAAGGACAGTCTTTGGGTATCCTTCCCTCCCTCGGGGGTTATTCGATTGGGATATTCGCAACCAGGGAGAAATACGTGAGGTACATGCCGGGAAGGATCATAGGGGAGACGGTGGACAGCGAAGGTCGCAAGGCTTACGCCATGATCCTCCAAACTAGAGAACAGCACATCAGAAGGGCAAAGGCCACATCGAACATCTGTTCGAACCACGCCCACGCAGCGCTCATAGCTTCGATTTATTTGGCAGTCATGGGCAGAGAGGGGATCAAAGAAGTGGCGTTGAGGTCTTACTCGGCTGCCCATTACCTTCAGGAAAGATTAGAGGAGAAAGGCTTCCGCAAGAAGTTTTCAGGGCCGTTTTTCAACGAGTTCGTGTTTCAAGTTCCGAAAGAGTACCCCAAGAGATGGAGAGAGATGGTGAAGAGTAAGATCCTCGGTCCCTTACCTCTGGAGAGGTTCTATCCGGAGCTTTCAGACTGCGCCCTCGCCTGCACCACGGAAGTGGTCAAAAGGGAGGACATAGAAAGGCTGATGGAGGCGATGGGATGACGATCTTCGAGAAATCCAAAGCTGGCAGGATCGCTTACAGGCTACCGGAAAACGACATACCTACTCGCGAGCTCGACCTTCCAACTCACCTGGTCAGGAAGCTTCCTCCGGAGCTCCCAGAACTCTACGAAGTGGACGTGGTGAGACACTACACGTGGCTTGCTAGAAGGAACTACGCCGTGGATGTCGGAATCTATCCCCTTGGTTCCTGTACGATGAAATACAACCCAAAGGTCAACGAGAAGGTAGCGAGGCTGCCTGGTTTCACCATGGTGCACCCTTACCAACCCGAAGAGACCCTGCGTGGCGCCTTTGAAGTGATGTACGAGCTGAAGAAATTGCTCTGCGAGATCACAGGAATGGACGATATGACCCTCCAGCCAGCTGCTGGAGCACACGGTGAGCTGACGGGAATGTTGATAGTGAGGGCGTACTTCGAAGACGTGGGTGATACGAGGAGGAAGGTCGTGATCGTTCCCGATTCCGCTCATGGCACCAACCCCGCTTCGGCGGCGATGGTGGGCTTCGATGTGATCGAGTTGAAGAGCAAAGAGGGTCTTGTGGACGTGGAAGAGTTAAAAAAACACTTGAACGAAGAAGTGGCGGCCGTTATGTTGACGAATCCGAACACCTTGGGACTCTTCGAGAAGGACATACTGGAGATCGAGAGGATCACGCACGAGTGTGGAGCACTGCTTTACTACGATGGGGCAAACCTGAACGCGATACTGGGAAGGGTACGCCCAGGCGACATGGGGTTCGACGTGGTTCACCTGAACCTTCACAAGACCTTCTCCACGCCGCACGGTATGGGAGGACCTGGCAGTGGTCCCGTGGGTGTGAAGGCGCACCTTGCGAAGTACCTCCCTTACCCCGTGATCGAAAGGCAAGGGGAAGATTTCGTGTTGAAGAGACCAGAAAAGAGTGTGGGACGCGTCAGAAGCTTTTTTGGGAATTTCCCCGTCCTGGTGAAGGCTTACGCCTACATCCTCACCATGGGGAAAGACGGTTTGAAGTCTGTGGGAGACATGGCGGTCTTGAACGCAAACTATTTGAAGAAGAAGATCTCCAAATTCCTTCCGGTACCGTACGATGGTTTCTGCATGCACGAGTTTGTCGCCAGCGCCGAGAAGGTGTACAAAGAGACGGGTGTGAAGGCCTTCGACCTGGCCAAGAGGCTTTTGGATTACGGAGTACACCCGCCCACGATGTATTTCCCGCTCATTGTCAGCGAGGCACTCATGATAGAACCGACGGAAACGGAGAGCAAAGAGACACTGGACAGGTACGCCGAGATACTCGAGACTGTGGTGAGAGAAGCCTACGAAAATCCAGAACTCGTGAAGAAGGCACCGCACACCACTCCTGTGAGGAGGGTGGACGACGTGACCGCTTCGAAAAAACCTGTCTTCAGGTGGAGGCGAGGTACATGAGGTACGTCAGTACCGACAAAGCCCCACGTGCCATAGGGCCTTACTCGCAGGCCGTCGTCGTCGGAAAGACGATGTTCGTCTCGGGACAGATACCGCTGGATCCAGAAACGGGTCAGATGGTGGAAGGTGGTATAGAAGAGAAGACGATGAGGGTTCTCGAAAACCTGAAGGCCATATTGGAGGCGGGAGGTTTTACCCTGAGGGACGTGGTGAAGGTGACGATCTTCGTGACGGACATGTCAAACTTTTCCAAGGTAAACGAGGTCTACTCGCGTTATTTCACCGACCACAAGCCCGCAAGATCTTTTGTGGCCGTCGCAAAACTTCCCAGGGATGCCGAGATAGAGATAGAGGCCATCGCAATGAAGGATGAGGAAGGGGCGTGAATGGATGTTCCTCCAAGACGTGATCATGAAGTTGAACGAATTTTGGGCGTCTAAGGGTTGTCTACTCGAACAGCCCTACGATCTGGAAGTGGGAGCGGGTACCTTCCACCCTGCCACCTTCTTCGGCAGCCTGAGAAAGGGACCATGGAAGGTTGCCTACGTCCAACCAAGTAGAAGACCAACTGACGGGAGGTACGGAGAGAACCCCAACAGACTCCAAAGGTACTTCCAGTACCAGGTGATCGTAAAGCCTTCCCCGGAGAATTCTCAAGAACTCTACCTCGAGTCACTGGAGTACCTCGGCATAAACATCTCACAACACGACGTGAGGTTCATAGAGGACAACTGGGAGTCCCCTACCCTCGGTGCTTGGGGTGTGGGTTGGGAGATCTGGCTGGATGGCATGGAGATCACCCAGTTCACTTATTTCCAACAGATAGGTGGCATCACACTGAAAGAGACACCACTTGAGATCACGTACGGTCTCGAAAGAATAGCGATGTACCTGCAAGGTGTGGACAGCGTCTTCGAGGTCAAGTGGAACGAGGACGTGTTGTACGGTGACGTCTTCCTGGAGAACGAAAGGGAGTTCTCCATCTTCAACTTCGAAGAGGCCAACACCGAAATGTTGTTCAAACACTTTGAGGAGTACGAGAGGGAGTTCCACAGGTTGATAGAGAAGAAGCTCTACTTTCCCGCCTACGACTACGTGCTGAAGTGCTCGCACACCTTCAACCTTCTGGACGCGAGGGGAGCTATAAGCGTGTCTCAAAGACAAAGTTACGTGAAGAGGATTCAAAACATGGCCAGAAGGGTGGCTAGGGTCTTTCTGGAGGTGTCTGGGGAATGAAAAATGCCTTGCTTGAAATAGGAGTGGAGGAACTCCCGGCGAGCGAGTTTTCTTCTCTTCTCTCTCAACTTCAAGAGCTAACCGCGAGCACCCTCGAAAAGTTCGGGGTTCGTTGCTCTTCATACGATGTCTTCGTTGGAAGTCGCAGGTTCGGTGTGTTGTTGAGAGGACTTCCGGACAGACAGGAAGACTCCCTGGAAGAGAAGAAAGGACCACCTGTATCGATCGCCTACGAACAGGACCGCCCCACGAAGGCCCTTGAAGGTTTCCTGAAGAGTAACAACGCCTCACTCGATCAGATCACGGTGAGAAACGGTTATGTTTACTTGGTGAGGAAGGTGGAAGGCAAGCTCGTCGAGGAAGTCTTACCGGAGATCTTCAAAGAAATCGTTGTGGGTTTGTCCTTCAAGAAGACGATGAGGTGGGGAACTGGGGAGTACGAGTTCGTCAGGCCCGTCCACTGGATCGTGGCGATGGTGGAGGACAGGGTGTTGGACTTGGAACTCTTCGGCGTGAAGGCCTCAAACAAGACTTACGGGAAGAGGTATCACTCAGGTATCATACCAATTTCGCACGTGAACGAGTACTTCGAGAGACTGAAGGGCGGTTACGTGATCGCAGACCACAGGGAGAGGAAAGAAACGATATTGAGACACCTCGAAGAATTCGAGAAGAGAACGGGTATGGTTGTGGAGAGGGATGAGAGTCTGATAGACGAGATCGTTGCCATAACCGAGTACCCCGTCCCGGTAGTTGGGAGGTTTTCTGGAGAGTACCTGTCCCTTCCAGAGGAAGTCATCGTGACAACCGTGAAGCACCACCAGAGGGCCTTCATAGCCAGACGGGATAGAGTAACGAACTTTTTCATCGCGTTCCAAGACGGTCCCCAGTCACCGGAACAAGTGGTGAAGGGATACGAGAGAGTCATAAACGCAAGGTTGGAGGATGCCCGTTACTACTTCCAGAAAGACCTCGCCACACCCTTAGAAGTGATGAACGAAAAGCTCAAAGAAATCGTCTTCCAGGAAAGATTGGGAACTTTGTACGACAAGGTCATAAGGATACAGAAGATCTCGGAGTCGGTATGTCACCAGCTTGACTTTCCAAAGGAATACCTGGATAAGGTCTTGAAAGCTGCGAGGATATGCAAGGCCGACATCGCTTCGAGGGTAGTCTTCGAGTTCCCAGAGCTTCAGGGCGTCATGGGTAGGATATACGCCCTCAGGGAAGGATTCGAAGAGGACGTGGCGTGGGCGGTGGAGGACCACTACTCCGAGTCACCCAAGACCGTCATCGGAGCAGTCCTCGGGATAGCCGACAGACTCGACACCGTGTGCGGGAACTTCCTGATAGGGAACGTGCCCTCCGGTTCGAAGGATCCTTACGGCTTGAGGAGCAAGGTGGACGCTGTGTACAGGATCGTCAGGAAGTACGAGTGGGACCTGGACCTATGGGGACTTGTGGATGAAACGATGGATCTTCTAAACGCCGAGGTATCTGATGAACTCATCAGGTTCTTCGAGAACCGCTTCTACCAATTCCTCGTTGGTGAGCATGGAATCCGTTTCGACATAGCCAGGGCGGTGAACCACCTGTGGAGAAGGCCGCTGAGAGGCGTGCTCGCCGCAGAAGCTTTGAAAGAGTTCGCGGATCGGGAAGACTTCCAAGATCTGTTCGTTGGGTTTGAAAGGGTTCACAACATCGTGAAGAACCACGATTCCACGTCTTTCGACGGATCACTCTTCGAACAGGAAGAAGAAAGGGAGTTGCTCAACAAGTTTCTGGAGGTGAAAGACAAGGTTTTGAAGGCCCTATCCCATCTGAATTACCGCGAAGCGCTCTCGCGTCTTGCCGAGCTGAAGCCTTACATAGACAGGTACTTCGACAACGTCTTCGTGATGGTGAAAAGAGACGACATCAGGCTCAACAGACTAGGCTTTCTGAAGAACGTGGACGAGCTCTTCGTGAAGGTGGGTGACATGTCCCACTTAGTCAAGAGAAACCCTTGACGCGAGTTCCAAGAGTTTGCCGACGGTGACATCGAACGGTGCTTTCTCGAATATGCCTTGCCTCAGGAAGGAGTTGATTTCGTCTATCAGTTCCAAGGCTTTGTCCACAAGCTGGTTTGAGCCGGGTTTGTAGGCACCTATCTCTATGAGATCTTTGGCGTTGTTGTACGCCGAAAGGATGGAGCGCAGCTGTGCGGCGGCCTTTCTGTGCTCTTCCGATACCACATCGTTCATCAACCTGCTCACACTCGCCAAAACGTCGATGGGTGGGTAGTGGTTCGCCTCAGCCAGCTGTCTGGAGAGGACGATGTGCCCATCCACTATGGAGCGCACGGTGTCGGAGATGGGTTCGTTGAAGTCGTCCGCCTCGACCAAAACGGTGTAGACGGCGGTGATGCTCCCTCTGTCGGAATTTCCAGCTCTCTCGAGGATCTTCGGCAAACCTGCAAAGACGCTTGGAGGATATCCCCTGGTCGTTGGAGGTTCACCCACCGCCAACCCCACTTCCCTCTGCGCCATCGCCCATCTGGTCAAAGAGTCCACCATGAGCAACACGTCGTATCCCAAATCTCTGTAGAATTCTGCTATACTGGTCGCCGTGAGAAGGGATTTCACGCGAACCAAAGCGGGTTGATCAGAAGTGGAAACGACTAGGATGGATCTCTTCAATCCTTCTTCTCCTAGATCCCTCTCTATGAACTCCTTCACCTCTCTACCACGCTCTCCGATGAGTGCCAGCACGCAAACGTCAGCTGACGTGTTTCTGGCTATCATGCCCAAAAGTGTGCTCTTTCCCACACCACTTCCGGCGAATATCCCTATCCTTTGTCCCTTTCCTATCGTTATGAGGGCGTCCACACTCTTCACGCCAACGGGTAGGGGATCCTTAATCCTCTTCCTCCTCAACGGATGGGGGGGTTGGTTCACGAGTGGGTACCTCGTCTCCGGCACGAAAGGCCTGCCGTCCATGGGCCTTCCGAGACCGTCGAACACCCTTCCCACCATGTTTCTGCCGACACCTATCTCGACCACTTTTCCCGTCCTGATGACCTCGCAACCCTGCTTCAACCCGGATATGTCTTCGTACGGCATGAGCACCACGTCTTCATCCCTGAATCCCACAACTTCCGCCAAAGCGTTCTTCCCGTTCCCAAGAGATATCTTGCAGAGTTCTCCCAAGAAGGCGTCGGGACCTCTGGACTCGATCGTCAACCCAACGACCCTTCTGACTTTTCCGTTGAAGCGCTCGAAATCTTCCTCCTCAATCCTCTCCCTCAGCACTCGAAGGAGTTCCCTCAAAACCGAAGACCTCCTCGAAGATGTCTTCCACCAGCTTCCACTGGTAAGAGAAGGTTTTGTCCAAGACCCCAAAATTTGTTTCCACGACGATTCCGCCTTTCTCAACCGAGGGATCCGGAACCAACTTGACGTGTTCCAGACCGTCCAGATCCACGTACTTCATGTCTTCTGGGTTCACCCTCACAACCACTTCCTTCAGATCCATGATCTTCTTCAACACAGAACGGAGTTTCCTTGTGACGACCTCATCGTCCATATCTTTTTCCAAGATCTTCCTGTAGAGCACCTTGAGCACTGCGAGTGACTCTTGAACGATCTCTTCCACTTTCTGTTCGATCTTTTCTTCGACGATTTTCCGGATCTTCGAAAGGAACGCACTCACTTCCTTTTTCTCGTTCTCGACCTTCACCAACACCTCTTTGGCCTGCTGCAGAATGAAATCCGCCTTTTTCTTCGCCTCTTCGATGATCTCTTCCGCTTTTTCTTTAGCTTCTTTCAGAATCATCTCCGCCTCTTGGAGGGCGTCTCTCAGCAACTCTTCTTCCGCTTTCTCACGATCCGCGTCGCGCACACTTTCTCCGCGCTCTTCTTTTTCCACATTTATCTTCCTCGGTAGATCTATGTAAAACACATCTTCCTTCCTTATGATCATCTCACATGATCAACTCCTCTCCACCGCCTCTCGCGATCACGATCTCGCCAGCTTCTTCGAGTCTCCTGATGACGTTTATTATCTTCTGCTGGGCTTCCTCGACATCTTTCAACCTCACGGGACCCATGTACTCCATCTCATCCTTCAAGAGCGCGGCAGCTCTCTTGGACATGTTCTTCATGATCTTCTCCTTGAGCTCGTCCGAGGCGCCCTTTAGTGCCAAGGCGAGGTCCCTCATGTCCACCTCCCTCAGAACGAGCTGCACAGACCTGTCGTCCAGCTTGAGGATGTCCTCGAACACAAACATCCTCCTTCGGATCTCTTCCGCAAGTTCCGGGCTCTCCTGCATCATCCTGTCCATGATCTTCTTCTCCGTCGACCTGTCCATGTTGTTCATTATCTCGGCAGCGGTGTCTATACCCCCAACCTTGCTGTACGTTTGGCTGACGAAACCTGCGATTCTCTTCTCTAAGTTTTTCTCTATTTCCCTCACAATCTCCGGTGACGTCCGCTCCAAGAGGGCAACCCTCTTGAGGACCTCCACTTGGAGGTTGTCGGGTAAGGCACCAAGGATCTGCGCCGCAAGCGTCGGTTCCAGATAACTGAGGACGACCGCGATGGTCTGTGGGTGTTCGTTTTGAAGGAAGTTCACCAGTTGTATGGGGTCCGCATTCTTTATGAAACTGAACGGCTTCACTTGAAGGTTTGCCATGAGCCTTTCTATGATCTTCCTGGCCCTCTCCGGCCCGAAGGCCTTCTCCAAAACCTTCCGTGCGTACTCGAGACCCCCTTCCGCTATCATCTCTTTCGCCTTAACAAGACTCATAAACTCTTCCAGAACCTGCTTTCTCTCCTCAGGCGACACCTTACCTATACCCGCTATCTCGACCACGATTTGCTCGACAGCGTCCTCATCCAGGTGTTTCATCACCTGGGCAGCTTTTTCCGGACCGAGGGCCACCATCAGAATGGCTGCTTTCCTCTTCCCATCGATCTTCTTCTCAGGCATGTACTATCATCCCCGTTCGTAGAACCAGAGCCTAACGATTTCGGCTATCTCCGAAGGCGATCGTGCGAACACCTCCTCCAACTCCTCCAAGAGCTGCACGATCTCCGATTCCTCCGGTGGTGGAACGACTTCCTTCTTCATCTCCTCTTCCAGGACCTTCCTCACCTCTTCTTCCAGTTTCTTCCTTCTCTCCTCGATCAACCTTCTGGCCTTTATCTTCCTCAGCTGGAGTATCAGCAAGTATATGAAGAGGAACAAGAGAAAACCTAAAAGTCCTATTCCCAACGAGTAAGCTATGAAACGCCTCCTTTTCTCGAGGATTTCTCGCTCTCGTTTGAAAACCTCTTCGATCGATCTGTCGAACGGGAGGAACGCCACGGCGACGTTCAACGAAGGACCGGACGAGGATGCGATACCTTTCTCTACTATCTCGTTCACAACGCTAGCCCATTTCTCTGGATCGTTGTTCAAGGCGGGAGAGGAAGCATCGATTATCACCGCAACGGAAAGGGAGGCAATCTCGCCTTCTTTGTTCTCCAAAATTTTCTGGTAGATCTCGTTGAGTTCGTAGTTCGTGATCGTTCGGGTTCTCTCGTAAGAACTGGTACCTTCAAGTGTGATCGATGGGTAAGTCAGCGGAGGTATGTTTGACTCCGTACCCACTTCCCCACCAGGTTGAGGATAGTTCACACTCCTCTCCGTCTCCGTTTCCTGACTACGAACGAGCCCTTCCCTCCTGGCGGGGGCCTCGTACTTCTTCATCACGGTTTCCACTTTCTGCCAGTTCAACCTTACGTCGGGAATGACCTCAACTCGTCCCACACCGAAGACGTTCTCCAGAGAGCTCTTGAGCTTTTTTTCGTAATACCTTTCGAGTTGAAGTTTCAAGCCCAATCGATTCATGGCCACAAGGGTCCCCTCTTCGGATACGATATCACTCAAGACCCTCGAGAAGTTATCGATGACCTTCACGTTTTCGGGTTTCAATCCCTCCACCGCACCTGCGACCAGTTGGACTATACCTTTCACCTGTTCTTTTGTGAGCTCAACACCAGGTTCCAGTTCAACAAGTACAGACGCCCTCGGTTCTGCCATTTCGCCGCGTACGTAGTACGTGTACTTCGGGAGAACCAAGTGTACCCTAGCGTTCCTGACGCCTCTGATCGTCATCACACTCTTTTCCAACTCTTCTTGGAGGGCGATTTGGTAACGGACTTGTTTGTCGAAGCTGGTAGCCCCAAATCCTCTTTCCGAAAGTAAAGTGAATCCCTTTCTCGCTCCTCCCAACACACCAGACGATGCCAACCTCATCCTCACCTCGTAGACGTTGAACTTGTCCGGTATGTACACGCTTCCACCAGGTTGAACTTTGTAAGGTATCCCCATCTCCTCCAACTTTTGTGTGACGAGACCTGCCTCTTCATCGCTTAAACCCGACACCAGGAGGCGATAACGTGGTGTTCCAACGATCACAACGAAGAGGACGATGGAAACAAAAAGAGCGGTTGCAAGGAGTATTATCAGCCTTTTCCTTTCCTTCGACATCGATGACCAGAAATTTTTCAACCTGTTCAAAAGTTCCCTCAATCGGTCCAAGGGATTATCCCCCCCTCAACTTTCTTCAGAAGAGATTTTAGCATGATATAATTCTCGGATGTGAAGGTAGAGCTGGTAGGAGTTTCACACGTCTTCAACCGCGGAACGCCCATGGAAAAAACGGCTCTTTCCGATGTAAACCTCGGAATCGAAGAGGGAGAATGTGTGTTGATAGGAGGGTGTACCGGTTCAGGGAAATCCACCCTTCTCCAGATCATGGCCTCTCTTCTGGAACCCACCTCCGGTTACGTTCTGTACGACGGAGAAAGGAAGAAAGGTTACGAGATCAGAAGAAAGTTAGGTGTGGCGTTTCAATATCCCGAGGATCAATTCTTCGCCGAAACGGTCTACGAAGAAGTTTCGTTCGCCGTGAGAAACTTCTACCCAGGAGAGGACCCCACACCGTTCGTCAAGAGGGCCCTCGAATTTGTGGGACTCGACTACGAGGAATACAAAGATAGATCGCCGTTTTTCCTTTCGGGTGGGGAAAAAAGACGCGTGGCCATCGCTTCGGTCATAGTCCACGACCCGGAGGTGCTCCTCTTCGACGAACCATTCGTGGGGTTAGACTCGGAAGGCAGGCACGATTTGGTGGAAATCATCAAGAGAGGAAAGGAGAAAGGGAAGACGATAGTGGTCGTTTCTCACAATCCGGAAGTGATCTTTCCCGTCGTGGACAGGGTGATCTTCCTGGAAAAGGGAAGGGTCGCGTTCGACGGCGGAAAAGGAGAATTCCTGATGCGGTACGAGAAGTATCTCACCCCAAGGTTGTCCCTGATGCGGAAGTTACTCCTGAAAGGTGAAGATCCATTCCAACTGGACGAAAGTGCCGTCTTGGAAAGGGCGTGCGAACTGTGCGAATAGACGTCTTCTTGAAAGTCGCCCTCGTCAAGAGGAGGGTGGTGGCCCAGAGGCTCCTGAGAGGGGAAAGGGTACTCGTGAATGGAAGGCCGGTGAAGCCGTCGTACGAAGTGAAAGACGGCGATGTGGTGGAAGTCCTACTTCCCGCGAAAAAGGTCATCTTGAAAGTGGTGGGAAACGGCGGATACGAAATCCTCAGGGAAGAGAAAGGGAACAGACCTTCTTGAGTTCCCCGTTACTCTCCACGAGGAGATGATCGGACGCGATTTTGACGATCCTCCCCCACTTCTCCTTTCCTTCATCCAAGAACAAGATCTCGTCCCCTTCTTTCTGCATCAACATTCCCTTCCAAACTCTCGTGAGCGCTTCTTTCTTCTTCGAATACTTTCTCAAAAGACTGCGAGCGTACCTTAGAATCAACCTCAAAAGGGTCATCAGCTCCCACTCTTTAGACGTCAACACTTTCAAACTGATCGCTTTTTCGGCGAGTTCTTTTGGAATCTCGTTGTTCACGTTCACGCCCACCCCAACGATCAACGCCTTGACCTTTCTCCCCTCGAATATGCCTTCAGCGAGTATACCCGCCAGTTTCTTGCCGTGAACGTAGACGTCGTTGGGCCACTTGAGGTCGGCCCTCACTCCCAACCTTTCGAGCGCTCTCAGAACGGCCACGGCGAAGAGTTTGGTGTAGAAGTGTGGATCGACGCTCTGTCTTGGTTTGAAGAGCACGGAAAACCAAAGTCCCCCTCTGGGGGAATACCACCTCCTCCCCTCCCTGCCGTATCCCATGATCTGTGTGAGCGCAACCACAACCGTCCCATCCGGGAAGCGTTCGTAGTTTTCCTTCAAATAAAGGTTAGTGGAAGGTATCTCATCGAAAGTGATCAATCGCTCACCGATCATACTTTTCCCTCTCGTGCTAGAATTCTACCAAAAAGGAGGGGAAAAGATGCGTCTGGACCTCGCCTTCAAGCCGACACCTGTTCAGCACTTGAAGAGACTCTCCAAAGAGTATGGCTTCGAGTTGTACGTGAAGAGAGACGACCTAACGGAACTCGTTGGTAGCGGAAACAAGATCAGAAAACTGGAATACCTCTTCGCGGACGCACTGAGAAAAGGAGCGACAACCATTCTCACCTGTGGAGGCGTCCAATCCAACCACGCTCGAGCAACCGCATACGTGGCCCGCAGGTTCGGTCTGAGGGTGGTGCTCTTCCTGAGAAGGGGTGGAGAGAGGGAAAACGGTAACTACCTCCTCGACAGGCTCCTTGGAGCCGAAATTGTGGAGGTCACAGAGGAAGAGTACGAGAAAATCGATGAGGTGTTCGAGGAGTACAAGGGAATCTTGGAGAGGAAGGGAGAGAGGGTCTACGTCATACCGGAAGGGGGTTCCAACTCCTTGGGGGCTTTGGGGTACTTCAACGTGGTCTTGGAACTGAACGAGCAACAGAACTTGGAAGAATTCGACGCCATCGTGTGTGCGGTGGGGAGTGGTGGCACGCTGGCGGGTCTTGTGGCTGGGTTGAATTTCCTCGGTTTGAAGTTGAAAGTGCTCGGTGTCAACGTCACGAAAAGACCCGCTTCGTTCTTTGTCGAGAAAGTGAAGGAGCTCGTCTCCGGGATGAAAGAGTACGGGCTACAACTGAACGTTTCGGAATTGAATTTCGAAGTGACAGACGAATTCCAAGGACCCGCCTACGCCGTTCCGAGCGATGAAGATGTCGCGATCATAAAGGAAGTCGCCAGCAAAGAAGCCCTCATCCTGGATCCCGTCTACACGGCGAAGGCCTTCAGGGGTATGCTCCAAACGTACGAAAACTCCGGGAAGAAGGTCCTTTTCGTTCACACTGGGGGACTCTTTGGAATATTCGCCCAAGCAAGGAGGTTGATCTGAATGTTTCATTACGCCGTACTGGTGAACACCGTGGGTGTCCTGGTGGGAGCGGGATTTGGAACAATGTTCAAAAAGAGCATCCCTCAGCGCTTGAACGAGCTGCTCTTGTCCGTGGTGGGACTTTCCACGATAGGTATAGGCATAAGAATGGTGATGCAAGGGAAAGACTTCTTGATGATACTGATTTCCTTGGTTGTTGGGGGCATTTTGGGGGAACTCCTGGAACTTGAAAAGCGAATAGAGGGTATCGGTAGGAGGTTCAAGGGATCCCAAGGTTTTGCCGAGGCCTTCCTTGCTTCTTCCCTCCTGTTCTTGGTAGGTCCTATGACGATCATCGGCTCGATAAACATAGGACTCACCGGGAACGCCGAGTTGATCCTGACAAAATCCATTCTGGACACGATCTCGGCGATGATTTTATCCGCCACGATGGGAAGTGGGGTCTTCCTGTCCGCAGGATCCGTTTTCGTGGTGCAGGGACTCTTGGTGGTGTTCTCGAAGAACTTAACCTTTTTGATGGGTGAAAGTTTCCTCGGTGACTTCGTGGGAACGGGCGGCGTCATGGTGTTGGGACTCGGTATCAGGATCTTAAAGCTCAGGGACGTCAAGGTGGGGAACCTCCTCCCATCTCTCCTGATGATAATCTTGATCGACTGGTTGAAAGGGCTCTTTTGAGCATCGTTAGATGTTATAATTCTTCCAAGAAAGCTCCTGCGTTCACAAAAAAGGGGGGAACGGGATGAGAGAAGCCATCCTCGAGGTCATCGAGAAAGCCAGAAAGACGGCCGAGGAGAGGGATATCCTCATCAACACATTACACGAGATTCAGAGAATGTTTGGAAACTTCGTGCCGCCGGAGGCTATCGAAGTGATCTCAGAAGAACTCAAAGTCCCCCTCTCAAGGGTCTACGAGGTCCTCACCTTCTACACCATGTTCTCGACGAAGAAGAGGGGAAAATACGTGGTGAGGGTGTGCGAGAGTTTGCCTTGCCACGTGGAAGGTGGGCGTGAAATCGTGAGAGCCTTGAAAGAGGAACTGGGAATAGATTTTGGGCAGACCACCCCAGATGGTCTCTTCACTCTTGAGACCACCAGTTGCCTTGGTTTGTGCGGAGTAGCCCCCGTGATCATGGTGAACGACGAGTACTTCGGAAACGTTACACCGGAGAAGGTCAGGGAGCTTGTTAAGAAAATGAGGGGTGATGCCAGATGAAACCCATCACCGTGCTGGTCTCCGTCGACTCCAACAGCGTGTTGCTCGGGGCGCGACACTTTTTGAACTATCTGAGAGATCTCGTGTACGATCACAACCTCGGCGACGTGGTGGAGATACTGGAAACGGGGAGCATGGGTGTTTATCCAGAGGGTGTGATCGTTTCCATACTCCCAGACAACGTTTTCTACCTCGTGAAGACGGAAGAAGACGTTCGAACGATCTTCGAAGAGCACATACTGAAGGGAAGAAGAGCCAGCAGGCTTTTGCTCGATGAAGGAAAGGTGAAGAGTTCCGTTGAGATCGAAAGGTTGACCCAGGAAACGAGGGTAGTCTTGAAGAACGTTGGAGAGATCGATCCGACCGATATAGAGGAGTACATAGCGAGGGATGGATACTTCGCCTTGGCCAAAGCCTTGCAGATGAGACCCGAAGAGGTGATAGAGGAAGTGAAGAAGAGTGGGTTGAGGGGTAGGGGAGGCGCGGGATTCCCAACGGGTTTGAAGTGGGAGTTCACCGCAAAGGCCAAGAGCGATCAAAAATACGTCCTGTGCAACGCCGACGAAGGGGAACCTGGAACTTTCAAGGACAGGTTGATCATGGAAGGAGATCCTCATTCCCTCATCGAAGGCATGGTGATCGCTGGATACGCCGTGGGGGCCACGAAGGGTTACATCTACATCAGGGGGGAGTACTACGGATCCATAGAGATCCTCAAGAAGGCCATCGAGCAAGCCTACGAATACGGTTTCCTTGGTGAGAACATCCTCGGGAGTGGTTTCAGTTTCGACCTCAAGGTCAGGTTAGGTGCGGGCGCCTACGTGGCGGGAGAAGAGACCGCACTCATCGAGTCGATCGAGGGAAAACCCGCAAAACCCAGACTCAAGCCTCCCTATCCACCCACGTATGGTCTGTTCGGGAAGCCAACGGTGGTGAACAACGTCGAGACCTTCGTGAACGTTCCAAGGATCATCTTGAACGGTGCGGATTGGTTCAGAAGTTTTGGAACCCCCTCTTCGCCCGGCACGAAGGTGTTCTCACTGGTTGGGAACGTGGTGAGGAAAGGAATTGTAGAAGTCCCAATGGGCACGACGGTCAGAGACCTCGTTTTCAGGTTCGGCGGGGGCGTGGAGAAAGGTAGACAACTCAAAATGGTTCAGACAGGGGGAAGTGCCGGCACCTTCATAGGACCTGACAAGTTGGACGTGCCTCTCGATTTCGATTCCTACGGAAAATATGGCGTTTCCATAGGATCTGGCGTGATCCTGGTGATAGACGACATCCACTGCGCTGTGGACCTCGCCCTTACCGTGATGCAATTTTTCGAACACGAATCCTGTGGCAAGTGCACGCCCTGCAGGGAAGGAACCAGGATGGCTGTGGATATCCTCACTCGAATCAGCAGAGGGCAAGGAAGGGAAGAGGATTTGGAATTGCTCAGAGAGATCGCCAAGAACGCAGGGGAAGCTTCTTTCTGCGGGATGGGACAGAGCGTGCCGGTACCACTTCTCTCCATACTCGATAACTTCGAGGAGGAGTTCAGGGCACACATAGGTGCCGAGAGGTGTCCAGTTGGTGTCTGCGAATTCGTCAGAACGTCCAAGAAACTGAAAGTCAAGTGACCGAAGAGTTGGAGGTGCTCGAATGGAATTTGCGTTCTTGATAACGTTGGGCTACGCCTTCAAAGGGATGTTCGGGGCGGAGGTTGGTGTTGTTCTTTCGAAGTTGATCGTGAATTTCACGTTGCCATCGGCCATCTTGTTCAGTTTCGCTACTTCCAGATTCGACCCATCAAAGTTTTCTTTCGCGCTGACAGCGGCTTTGAGTAACGTCACCTTGGTCTTTCTCGCCTTGACCGTGTTCTCTCGCGTGAAAGAAAAGGAAGTGAGGGTCCCGCTCCAGCTTTCCTTGATCGGTTTCAACACGGGGCTTTTCATGTATCCCTTGGCCGAAGGGCTTTGGGGTGCTCCCGCCGTCTTGAACTACGCCTTCTTCGACCTGGGAAACTCTTTCTTCATATTCGGTGTGGGCAAAGCCGTTTCTGAGGGATCGGGAGTTAAGGGGATTCTCAAGGCTTTCTCTTTTCCACCTTTTCTCGCCGTCGTGTTGGGCTTGGCACTCAACTACTCGGGAGTTGGCCTTCCGGCGTTCGTCTTGAAAGTAATACAACACGTGAAG
The DNA here is from genome assembly GCA_030550515.1 of Thermotogota bacterium. GTDB lineage: Bacteria > Thermotogota > Thermotogae > Thermotogales > Thermotogaceae > JAUQPE01. The sequence goes on from JAUQPE010000024.1 coordinate 34,990, forward strand.
AACGCGAACGCTTTCTTGGTTTTTTTCCTTGTTGGATACTACCTCAACTTTCGAGCCGTCTGGAGGAGGATCGATTTGGTCAGTTTGGCGATGTTGCTGAAGTACGTCTCCGGCGTCATCATCTCTTTCTTTGCTTTGCGGTTCTTCAGCATGACACCCCTTGACGAAAAGATGCTCTTTCTCGGTCCATTGCTTCCGTCTGCCGTGATGACGCTCGTCTACACCGTGGAGAAAGGGTACGACGGCGAATTGGCGAGTGGGTTGGTGACTCTTTCCACGGTTTTCTCTTACCTCGTCATCCTGCTGACCAATCACCTTTGGGGGTGATGACTGTGTGGTTGATCCTGAGCGACACGCACGATAACATGAGAATCCTCGAAAGAGTGGAGAATCTGATAGTGGAAAGGAAAGTACAGCGGGTGCTCCACTGCGGGGACTTCGTGGCTCCTTTCACCTTGGGAAAGATCATAAAGGACGGCGTGGACTTTCACGGGGTGTTTGGCAACAACGACGGAGAGGTGCTTCTGCTCTCGAAGAGGTCGGATGGGAGGATCAAAAAACCCCCACTTGTTCTCGAAATCGATGGGTTGAAAGTGGTGATGATGCATGAGCCCCTCCTCGTAGAAACGCTTGCGAAATCCCAACAGTTTGACCTCGTAATCTACGGTCACACGCATCAAGTAGACCTCAGGAGAGAAGGCAAAACGATCATAGTAAACCCAGGAGAGGCTTGCGGGTACCTCACCGGCAAGAGCACGGTTTACCTGTTCGATCCAGAAAGGGGAGAAGGGGCCATCTTAGAGCTCTGAAGCTCCCTTATGAACTCCTTTGAAGCCTTCACTATGTCACCAGCCCCGACGAACAAGAAGACCGTGTTTCGGTCAGGTCTCAGCACTTCTTTGAGATCTGAAAGGTTCTCGACGAAAACCGCCTTCTTTCCGCCCTTGGCAAGGAAGTCCAAGATCATCCTCCCAGAGACTTTCTCCTTTTTTTCTTCGTACGCATCGTAGACTTCTGTCACCACGATCTCATCGGCGAGAGCCAGCGCATCCGCGAGCTTCCCATCTTCCCTTTCCAACCTCGAATACCTGTGGGGCTGAAAGACCACCACGATCTTTTCTTTGTAGAAAACTTCCTTCGTCGTCTCCAGAAGGCTTCTCACCTCATCCGAGGTGTGTGCGTAATCGTCGATCACGTACAGGCCGTTTTCCGCATCCTCGAACGAGATGGTAAACCTCCTGTAGACGTTCCTATAGGTTTCTAGCGCGGAGACCACTACCGAAAGATCGTACCCCAACGTATCCATAAGGGCGATTACGGCCAAGGCATTCAACACGTTGTGGAACCCCGGCACGTTCAGACAAAATTCCAAGAGTCTTTTACCCTTTTTTTCCACGATCACCCTCTGCTTGAACCTATCGGCAGTCCTCATTTGAAGAGTGTAATCCCCTCTCCGAACGCCGAAGGTGACTGTTCCAAAACGAGCGATGTTCTCGTCTTCTGCGTAAGTGACAGTGACCTCGGCGTTCTTACAGATCCTCTCAAACGCACTCTTGTAGTGGTCAAGACTGTTTTGGTAGTTCTCCAAGTGATCGCCTCTGGCGTTCGTGACTATCAAGAAGTCCGGCGTGAAGAAGCCGAATTCCTCGTTGCTCTCGTCCAGTTCGTAAACGAAAGGTCCAGTTCCCCTTTCGTAATTTCCGTGCTCGAAATGTACGGAAATCCCTCCAAGGAAAACGGTGGGAGACAAGCTCAAATTCTTGAAGACGTGGGCGAGCATGGCAGTGGTGGTGGTTTTACCGTCTGTGCCGGTGACGGCGAACTGAGGTTTTTTCTGGTGGTTGAGGATTTCCCGGAAGAAAACCAACCTGTCCATCACTTCGACATTCTTTTCCTTGGCAAGTTCAACCTCTGGGTTGTTGATCGGAACGGCAGAAGACTTCACAACAAGGTCTGGATCCAACCAGTTGCCCCTGGAGTGTGGTACAAAGACCTTTATCCCGAACTTCCTCAGGTAAGAAGTCCTCTCCGTTTCCTCAAGGTTTGAACCGTACACTTCGTGACCCTCGAAGTACTCGTGCAAAGCTATAGAGCTCATCCCAATTCCACCGATTCCGACAAAGTGAATTCTCATCTTATCTCCTCCAGTATCGTTTTTGCGATTGTGACCGCAGGGTTCTCTCTCGTCGAAACTACCCTACCTTTTTTCAAGACCTCATCTACGGCACAGACCACCTTCTCGGGAGTTGCTTCACTTTCCCTCAACACGACCGCATATCCCATCCTTTCGGCTTCCCTCGCGTTTTCAAGCTGATGTGATTCTGCCGCTCCTTCCCACGGAATGAGCACCCCTCTCACCCCATGGTACACCATCTCTCCAACAGTTGCGGCTCCGGCACGTGCGATCACCGCTTTTGCCTTCTTCCAGAAAACAGAGGTGTTCTCGATGTACTCGTAAGCTTTCACGTGAGGAAACCTCTTCAACCTTTCGCACCACTCCTTGTTCCCGGCGGAGTGAACGAAGAAAAGATCCTTCCTCATCTCGTACACCTTCTCCATCAAGCTGTTTATGACATCGCTTCCAAGACTCCCACCCAAGACCAACACGAAATCTTCGAACGGTGGTTTCTCACCCGAATTTGCCTCTCGGATGGGGAGACCCGTGACAACGAGTTTGTCCCTCAGACTCTCTGGAAAGCGTTCCACACTCTTCTCGAAGGAAAGAAAAACCTTTCTTGCGAACTTTGCGGAGAACTTGGTGGCTAGACCCGGCGTTACATTCTGTTCTTGAAGGTAAATAGGAACTCCCAGATCTTTCGCCGCGAAAGCCACCACGGCGGACACGTAGCCTCCACTCAGGACGATCGCATCCGGTTTGAAATCCCTCAAGGCGTTCCTAACCACTTGGGTAGAGTACCACATTTTGAGAGCGTTGACGAAATTCTTCAGATGGTAGAGGGGCCTCAACAACCCTCGTACGTTCAAGGGAACGACCTTGTATTCTGGGTGCTCCTTCTTCACGACCCTTTCGTCTATCTTCCCGGAAACCACGAAGTACAGAACTTCTACGTTTTCCAATTCTGCCATGCGTTCGAGTATCGCAAGGAGCGGGTACAGATGTCCTCCCGTTCCTCCTCCGGCGGCTGCCACCTTCACCATCGTTCGGTCCCCTTCTCCAACACCATGTTTCCGATTATACCGAGCCCCGCCATAGAAACCGCCATGGAACTCCCTCCATGACTCACGAACGGTAAGGGCATCCCGGTGACAGGTATCAATCCTGCAACGACGCCGACGTTCACCATCACCTGAAGCATGATCAAAATTGCAAAACCCGCTATGAAATTTCTCACAACAAGATCATTGTACATCTTCGCGCTGAGCTTCACCAAAGTGTGAACCAAACCGTAAAAAGAGAACAAAACTATCGCCAAACCGATGTATCCAAGCTCTTCCCCCACTGCTGCTAGGATGAAATCGGTTGTTACGACGGGAACCACAAGCTTGCTTTCCCCCAACGCGATGCCTTTTCCAAGTACCCCACCTTCCTTTATGCTCTCCAAAGCTCTGGAGACCTGCTCCGATAGATTCCCACTCAGGAACATCTTCAATCTTTCAAATTGGTATTCTTCAAGCAGGTGGCCCACAAAGCCGGTCTTGAACCCCATTACGCCTAACAAGACCAGCAAAGCGAGGAAACCCAGAACGTAAATTCCCCGTGTTTCTCCGACGTAGAGCACGAAGAGAGTGGTTAGCAACAGAAGCAGAAAAGTGCTGAGGTTCGGTTCCATCAAAATGAGAAAGAGGATAGGACTGACCAAAAGTAGCGGTTTCAGGAAACCCGCAAAGAATTTTTTCATCTCATCTTGGTGTTTGTCGATGTACCAGCTCAAGAAGACGATCAGGTAAACTTTCGCGAACTCTGAGGGTTGAAAGGAGAAGTAACCTAGGTTGAACCATCTCCTGGCTCCCAAATCCTTCTCCACAAAGGGTAGATCGAGGAACAAGAGAATCAGCATCAAGACGCTCAAGAAGTATCCAACGACGATCACGCGCTTTTTGAAGAGCAGCTTGTAATCCAAGTAGAGGAAGAGAAGAAAAAACATGAAAGCCATCAGAACTTTCCCCAAATGCGACAAAAACAGGTTCCGCTTTCCCAAGGGTGAGGAGTATTCCTCGAGGAGTTCCAAACTCGCCATCGTCAAAAGTCCCACACTGATCAGGACCAACACAAAGAAGACGAGCGCCTTCTCATTCAACCTTCTCCCCCCTGTACCTCGAGAACACTTCCCTAAAGTGCTCGCCTCGAGCAGCGTAACTCTTGTACATATCGAAACTTGCCCCCCCTGGACTGAACAGAACGATATCCCCCTCTTTCGCCACCTCAGACGCTCTCTTGAAAGCCTCTTCCAAGTTGGAAACCACCGTGTGATCTACGATTGGAAGGAAAGGTTTCAGGTCCTTTGCGATCTCCCCAAACACCACGAGATGTTTCACTTTCCCTTTGATCTTCTCAAAGAAAGGAGCGTAATTTTCGTTCTTACCAATTCCACACATGATGAGTACGACCTTGTCGAAATTCTCCAAAGCGCCGAGCACGGCGTGCGTGGAAGTAGCTTTGGAGTCGTTGTAAAAGTGAACGCCGTTTATGCTCCCCAGGTATTCCATCCTGTGCGGAAGGGGCTTGAAAGATTCGAGGGCGTTCAAGAAACCTTCAACATCATCGAAGATGGTGAGATAGGCAAGAGCTGAGGCCAAGATGTTCTCTCTCATCTGATAGGGATAGATCTTCTCGAGAGGGTATTCCCTCCCACGAACGACAAGCACATTTTTCCGGAAATCGTTCTCCCCACACCAAAAAGGTATCTTCCTTGGCTTCGTGCGTCTGATGTCCGCAAGATGCTCGCATTTTCTATTGTACACGAGGAAATCCTGACTCTTCTGGAAAAACGCGGGTTTGAATTTGCAGTTCACGTATTCTTCGAAAGATGAGTGCCAATCCAGATGATTCTCAGCAACGTTCAGGAGGACAAAGCGCGAAAACCTCGGTCTTTCACACCAAAACAGCTGGAAACTACTCACTTCGACAACGTAGTAATCGTAATCCCCATTCAAAGCTTCCACGGCTGGTGTGCCGAAGTTGCCTCCGAGGAAGACTTTTTTACCTGCCGCTGATAGCGTATGGTGGATCAGGGCGGTGGTTGTGCTTTTACCGTTGGTGCCCGTTACCCCGATGACTTTCTCAACGTCTACCTTGTCCAAGAAGAACTGAAGTTCAGTTGTGATTTTTATTCTATTTGCCACGATCTTTCTCACGATTTCGGAGGAAGGTTTCACGCCAGGACTGATGAAAACGATATCACACTCGAGCAACCTCTCCGAGTTTCCCCCTTCCTCGTACTCCACCCCCAAATTTTCCAACTCCTCTTTTGTTCTCTCGTCGAGTTTTCCAGCCTCGCTCACGAAAACTTCGTGACCCTCGTTCAACAGGAGTTTCAAGACAGCCCTGTTGCTCACCCCAAAACCTAGAAGCCCCACCTTCATCCGATCACCCCTGTTATCTCGAGGGCGACGAGGGCGGATATCAAGTTGAAAGCCGTGAACACCCCCACCACTTTCTCCTCTTTCCAACCCAAGAGCTCGAAATGGTGATGAAGCGGTGCCATTTTGAACACCCTCTTCTTGAACAGCTTGTAAGAAGTCACCTGTAACATGACACTCACGGTCTCGAGCACGATGATGGGAAAGAAAAGCAAAAGGTAAAATTCCGTTTTCGTGACGACCGCTACGGTACCGATGAAACCACCCAGCGCCAGCGCCCCCGTGTCGCCCATGAAGATCTTAGCAGGTTTCGAGTTGAACACGAGGAACGCTAGGACTCCCGCACACACCAACGGTAGAAACTTCTCGTCGATGCCCCTTGTCTTAAGAAAGAACCAGTACGGGATGGCACCGCTCAGAAAGACCCAACCCGCCAACCCATCGAGACCGTCTGTGAGGTTCACGGCGTTAGAACCGCCGACAATGACCAACACGGCAAAAATGTAATACCACAGACCGAGTTCCAACCCTTTTCCGAACACATCGATCGACGTGTCCACGTCGATCAAAAACAGAATCAAGATTGACGCCAAAATCTGAAAGAGAAACTTTTGCTTCGCAAACAATCCTTCTGCTCTCTTCTTTCTTATACTGGTCATATCGTCGAGGAGACCTATCGTGAAGAACGTTAGAATGGAGAGCAGAAAAACGGGCTCGACCTTCATCAAAAAACCAAAAAAGACGGATGTCAACACGAAGACGATACCCCCCATCGTTGGGGTACCTTCTTTGTAGTTGTGCAGGTCTGGTCCTTCTTTCCTTATGTACTCACCGAACTGCTTCTTCCTGAAGAGATTTATGACGAACGGGTAGAGGAGGAAGTTGAGAAAAAAATCGACCGCAAGCATCATCCTTCCAACTCCCTTTCCAACTCTGTCAAAACTCTCTCGACACCTACAACTCTCGATGCCTTGAAGAGTACCGCGTCACCCTCACTCAACCTCTTCACAAGGTCAAATGCTATTTCGTGGGGATCCCTGCTCTCCATAATTCTTTTCGCGGTGACTATCCATTCCGCTTCCGGTTCGACGGAGAAGACGTACACACCGTCCAGTTCGTCCAAAAGTTTTCCCAACTCTCTGTGGAACTTTTCGGATTCCTCGCCTAACTCTTTCATCGCGCCGACCACCGCGTACTTCTTACCAGGGAACTTCTTCAAAGCTTCCAAAGCAACCCTGAACGATTCGGGACTTGCGTTGTAACTGTCATCCACGAGCCAGATTCCTTTCACCTTTTTGACGCTGAATCGTCCCGCCACGGGAGAGAGCTTGACCAAGTCCAAAACGTCTACCTTCTCTCCGATGGCGCTCAAAACGCAGATCGCGGCTGCCAGATTCAAAAGTTGTCCCTTGTTCCAAAAGTTTTGAAGCTTCAACGTCAAGAATTCGCCGAAAATCTTGTACTCCACAATCGTCGAACCTTCATCGTACCACCAATCCTTCAAAACAACGTCCCCACCTTTTTCACCAAAGAACAACGCGTTGCTCCTGAGAGTTCTCACCCTTTCTCTCAGCACAAGATCGTCGTATAGGGTGATGGCCACCGCGTTTTCTTTAGAGAACCTCACGATCTCAAGTTTTGTTTCCAGTATCTTTTCTCTCCCACCGAAGGTACCTAAATGCGCGTTCCCAACGTTCAACAGAACGGCAACGTCTGGAGGAGCGATTCGACACAGGTGCGCGACGTCGCCTTCACGGTTGGCTGCCATTTCAAGGATCAAGATTTCTTCGCCTCTGTAATCGTTTATTATCGCCACGGGTAAGCCGTACTCCGTGTTCTTGTTCCCGGGTGTCTTGAAAACACTCCTCCCCTTGATGAGTTGAGCCAGGAGTTCTTTCGTGGTGGTCTTTCCGTTGGAACCCGTGATCCCAATCACCCTGTTCCGATAGGACCTAATCTTCTCAGCCGCCAGCTCAGCCAACGCGTCTTTGACGCTTTTAACGAGGAAGACTTTCCCGCGCGCGTTCACCGGTCTTTCCACAACAGCCGCAAACGCACCTCTTTGGAAGGCCTCTTCCACGAAATCGTGTCCGTCAAATTTTTGCCCCTTTATCGCCACAAAAACGTCCCCCGATTCCACCTCTTTCGAGTTCAGCACGAACCTCCTTCCGATCAATTCTTTCACTTGATAGACCTCCTTCCCGATGCCTTCTCTCGAATGATTTCTTCGACCACCTCTCTGTCGTTGAAGGGAACCTTCTTCACGTCATCTATCACTTGGTACCTTTCGTGGCCGCGGCCCGCTATGATCACGGTGTCGCCCTTGTTGGCAATAGTGATAGCCGTTTCGATGGCTTCTCTTCTGTCCATGATCACGAGGTGAGGCTTTTGCCTGTTCACACCCTTCAACAGGTCCTCCATGATCTGCGCAGGGTCTTCTCCTCTCGGATCGTCCGTGGTCAGGATGACCACGTCGGCCAACTCACACGCGATGCTTGCCATAATCGGTCTTTTACCTCTATCACCACTTCCCCCCGCTCCGAACACAATGATCACTCTTCCCTCCGACAGTTTCCTGGCGTTCCTCAACACTTTTTCGATGGCGTCTGGTGAATGAGCGAAATCCACAACCACGTTCAAGCCGAGTTTTTTGGCTAAATGCACCACTTCGAATCTCCCCTCAACCCCGTGGAAACTCTCCAAAGTGGCAGCGAGTTCTTTGTAATCGAAACCCATTTGGTGCAGGGTGGCAACGGCAGCTGCCGCGTTGTACGCGTTGAAATCTCCGACGGCTTTCATGAACACCTTGCAACTCCCTTCCGGTGTTTCCAAGACGCACTTCGTCCCTTCCCAAGTCACTTCCACATCTTTGACCCTGTAATCGCTCTCTTTGGAATCGCCGAAGGTCACCTTCTTCACCATCTTGTCGTCGATGTATTCCCTGTACAACTCGTTCAGGACAGCTACACCACCTTCTTTCAGGAGATCGAAGATATGGAGTTTCGTCTTAAGGTAACTTTCGTAATTCCCATGGAAATCCAAATGATCCCTGGTGACGTTGGTGAGCACGGCCGCATCGAAACGAACACTCTCAACCCTCTTCAAAGAGAGGGCGTGCGAGGAAACTTCCAAGGAGAAGAAGTCTCCAAATTTATCCCTGGTTTTGCTCATCGCCGAGAGTATGGTGAGCGCGTCTGGGGTGGTCATATCGTCGTAATAAGACTTTTCGTTCAAAATCCACTTCACAACAGTGCTCAACACGCTTCCCTTCAAACCGAGTGAGGTGAGCATGTGATGGATCATCAAAGTGGTGGTCGTCTTCCCGTTGGTGCCGGTCACGCCGAAGACCAACAGATCTTTCCAGGGATCCCCGAAGAACGCGCTGGCCAACAAAGCCTCGGCGAGTCTAGTATCGAAAACCTTGATGTACGGAACAGATAAAGCAATATCTTTCTCTATTATCAGAAGTTTCGCTCCTTTTTCAACGATTTCGGGTATGATATCATGTGAGTCAAACTTGAAACCTCTCCGACACACGAAGACGCAACCGTTCCCCACCTGTGACGAGTGGTTTGCTATGCTGGAAACCTCGAGATCGGAGGGGGCATTCACTTCAACTACGATATCCCTAAGAACTTCCAAAATCTTCGAAACCGTCATCGGATGTCCTCCTTCGATCAAAAAGAATTATAGCATTCGGAGTGGTTCCTTTCCAGGGAGGCCGAGCGAGATGATTCTTCTTTACCATTTGGCACGGTGGGAAAAAGGAGAGTACGTGCACGTCGAAGTACGAGAAAGCCAACTCACGGGCGTTTCCTCGCTGGTTCCAGAGAGGAGTTTGGGAGAGAACTACAAAGTGCTGGTCGCAGTGATAGAAGAGTACGAAGCCCTCTTGAAGGAATCAAAGCCGGACAACTTGTTTGGATTGTTGGAGGACTTGAAACGACATTTTCCAAACCATCCGAAAATTGTTTTTTCGCTCTCCTGCGCCATCCTGGAGCTTTTTTGCAAGAAAGTAGGGCTGGAACTGGAAGAAATGTTCCGTACCCACTCATCGATCGAACCGAAAGAAGTGATACGAGAGACGCGTTCAGATCTCGTTTTCGTCGAGCCAGAAGCGTTAGGTCACGTGCTCGAAGTTATGGGAATCATATCCCTTTTGAAAAACACTGGCAAAGATGTGGCGGTGGTGAAGAGGACGTATCCAGATCCCACAACTAACGTTGTTTTAAACTTTCTATCCAAAATAGCAGGGAACTTTTGTAGAGATGATTGGAGATGATAAAATCTCTTAAAGGAAAGGAGATGTAGAAGGGATGAGGGTGCTCGGTTTGATCCTCGCCGGAGGGAAGAGTGACAAACTTTGGCCCCTCACCAAGGTTCGCGCTAGCGCAGCTGTTCCGGTGTTTGGAAAGTACAGGGCAATCGACTTCACCCTCAGCAACATGGTGAATTCCGGTATCAAAAAAGTTGGTATCATCACTCAGTACAATCCGAGGAGCCTCATGGACCATCTTGGCTCCGGGAAAGAATGGGATTTGGATAGAAAGAGCGGCGGTTTGTTCATCCTCCAGCCGTACGTTGGTCCAAACAGGGAAACGTGGTATCACGGAACGGCTGACGCAATATTCCAGAACATGACTATATTGCGGAGGGGGGAAGAAGACCACGTACTCATAGGGTCGGGAGATCACATATACAAGATGATATACAAGGATATGTTCTCCTATCACATTCGAAAAGGTGCGGATGTAACCCTCCTGGTGAAGGAGCTCGACGAAACTTACAACTTGAGTGAATACGGCATAGTTCAGTTGGATGGTGATATGAGAATCGTCGAGATAGAAGAGAAACCCACCAATCCAAAAGGGAACTTGGCTTTTCTTGGCGTTTACTTCATGAACAAAAACCTTTTGATGGAACTCCTCTACGCAACAGTTCCACACGGAAAGTACGACCTACTTCTGGATGTCGTGATTCCAAATTTGCACAACCTCAAAGTCTACGCGTACAAATTCAACGGGTACTGGAGGAACGTAAAGAAAGGCATACATGAGTACTATCGGATCAACATGGACATACTCAAGAAAGAGGTGCGCGAAGGGCTCTTCTACAAGAACGGAAAAGTTTACACCAAGTTGAAAGACCTTCCTCCTCCCAAGCTTACTTCCACTGCCGTTGTTGAAAATTCTTTGATAGCTGACGGAAGTATCATCGCGGGAACCGTGAGGAATTCCATAATCTTCAGAAACGTTTGGATAAAGGTTGGGGCTGTTGTGGAGAACTCCATCATCATGGAAAACACCGTCGTCGAGGAAGGAGCCGTGCTGAAAAATGTGATCTTGGACAAGAACTGCGTGGTGCGAGAAGGACAAATAGTCGTCGACGAGAGAGGGATCCCCGTTTTCGAGAAGAGGGCAGTTGTGTGAGGTGAAAAGATGGGTAACGTCGTCGCGATGATACTCGCGGGAGGGCAAGGAACGAGACTTGGAGTTTTGACTGAAAAAATCGCCAAACCGGCGGTGCCGTTCGGAGGAAAGTACAGACTGATAGATTTCACGCTGAGCAACTGCGTGAACTCCGGGATCTACAGGGTGGGTGTCCTCACCCAGTACAAACCCCACGTTCTCGCAAAGCACATAGGTATAGGAAAACCTTGGGATCTCGATAGGAAGGATGGAGGGGTTCAGATCTTGCCACCTTACATAGGGCGTGGTGACTCGGATTGGTACAAAGGAACTGCAAATGCCGTTTACCAGAACCTTGAGTACCTTGAAGAGAACGACGCCGAGATCGTTCTCATACTTTCTGGAGACCACGTCTACGCGATGAATTACAACGATCTCATCGAATATCACCTTTTAAAGAAAGCGGACGGTACCATCGCGTGCATGGAAGTACCCATGGAAGAGGCGAGCAGGTTCGGAATAATGATCACGGATTTGGACGGAAAAATTGTGGACTTCCAAGAAAAACCTGAAAGACCCAAATCCAATTTGGCTTCCCTTGGGATATACGTCTTCAACTACGAATTTCTCAAAGAAGTGCTCGTCGAAGACGAACACGATCCGAACAGTTCACACGATTTCGGAAAAGACGTTATCCCTCGGATTGTGAACGAAAAGAAAGGGAACCTGTACGCGTTCAGATTTGAGGGTTACTGGCGAGACGTTGGAACCATCAGATCTTACTGGGAATCAAACTTGGAACTCGTCCTACCATTGCCACCTTTCAACCTGTACGATCCCAACTGGAGGTTCTTCACCCACTCTGAAGAGATGCCACCCGCTTATATCGCTCCGGAAGCAAGGGTCGTGATGTCGCTGGTGAGTGAGGGCTCTGAAGTCTATGGTTTCGTGAGCAACTCCGTGATTTTCCAAGGCGTGAGAATTGGAAAGGGTTCCGTGATCAAGAATTCTATCATCATGACTAAAACAGAAATAGGAGAGAATTGTCACATCGAAAACGCGATAATCGCCGAAAACGTAAGGATAGGGGACGGCACAAGGATAGGTGTTGGAGAAGACGCGAGAAGCAAGTTGGATCCCAAGGTTTACACCGGTCTCCTCACGGTTGTAGGGATGAACTCGATAATACCCGGTGGTGTGGTGATTGGGAAGAACTGCGTGATAGGTGTGGGCATCACACCCGAGGATTTCAAGAGCAAAGAGATACCCTCAGGTGACTTCTTGATCAAACAGGAGGAATAAGTTGTGGATTTGTACTTTGTGAAGTTCAGGGTGATCTCCAAACTCACCTCTGAAGTGGTTCAAGGTTACCTGCTCGGAAAGATGAATCAAGCTCCCGAGTACGACTTCTTTGTGGTGCCTGGCAGGTACGTGAGGACTTACTTTTTGGACCTCAAGGAGGGCTTCGAAAATTTTCTCACCCAATTCGAAAAGCACAAATCGCAAGCTTTGAAAGAGATTGCGGAAGCTTCTTTACTCACCGACCAATTCTCTGATTACTTGTCCGTTCAAATGAGGAAGCGAAACCCAAAACTCGTCGGAAACGAACTCTTCCGTTTCGTGGAAGAGAGAGACGTGGAAGTTCTGAAGGCTTACCTTGCGGAGCTTTTGTCGGAATGGGCGGAGAAAATGGAAATAGAAGTGGTAGCCGATCCTCTGAGATTCGAAGACGTCTCCATAGAGGTCGTGAAGGAGCATTTCGAGTTTCTCTCAAGCGAAGAGATCTTCAAGTTGCTCCAGAGGGAAGATATAAGAGACATTCCCGAGATTTTTCCTGTCCTCGATCCCTTGAACGGCAAGAACATAAAAGACATCAACGTGGAAGAAACTCTCGATTTCGTGATCCTCAACTACGGAAACAAAGACCAATCCGATGTATTCAAAAGGTTTCTCAGGGAGAAGTTCGGAACGGAGAACGTGATGAGCCTTCCTGGTAAGATCGTCTCCAAAGAGGTTGTGAAAACAAAGAACGGGACCTTTTATCTCGTGAAGGTGGAGTTCGACGAAGGAGTTTACGGAAAAGCGTTGATATCGCCGAACTTGAAGATCAAGTATGGAGAGCACAGGGTCATAACATCGGAAGAGAATTGGATGAGTAAACTCGGAGAGATTTTGGAGAAGGAGGCGAAACCATCGCAAACTCTCAAAAAAAGAAGTTTGGAAGCACAGGTGGCCTCGTACCAACACACCGTGGATCGAACGGATATATTCCTTGCAATCGCGTTGGCGCTCTTGGTGATGGGTATCCTACTCGTGCTGTCTTACCTTATTTTCAGTTAGGAAGTCTGACTTTGGAAATATTGATCGCGCTTGCTGTGGTGATGATCGCTTTTTCCATCTCGTGCAGAGTGTACCTCGATGCTCGAAACCGCTTTTTGTTGTTCCGCGAGTACGAGATCGCGAAAAGAACCGCCAGGAACGTCTCCATAAGGTTGCAGGGAAACCAGACGGTACCGTCCGTTGTGAACGGTTTCGAAGTATCGTTGGAAGGTGAAAGGATCGAGCTGAGGAGAGGCACAAGATTGTATAGGTTCAGTACGAACGACTTCTGATATGAATTTGAAGGCTTCGGTTGGTACCTTGCAAGTGCTCCAAGGAAAAAGTGACTTGTGGATGAAAACGGCTTATCTGCTTTTGGACGGTCGGTGCGTGTTCGACTGTTCGTATTGTTCTCACGCCAGATCCTCGAAAGCACCCTTGCATTTTCTTTCACGAGTGGTTTGGAGAGAGATCGAGGAAGACGCGATTGAGAAGATAAACTCTTCTCAACTGTTCGAAAGGGTATGTCTGCAAGTCGTTTCCTACCCTGGTTATGAGAAGGACCTGGAAGTTTTGATACCCAAGTTCGCTGTCCCTGTTTCTGTCTCGGTAAGGGCGAAAAATTTGGAAGAGATCGAGCGATACTTTGATCTAGGAGCCGAGAGAGTGGGACTCGCCATAGATGTCGCAAATCCTGACCTCTTTGGGGAGATCAGGGGGGGAAGGTTTGAAAGTTACCTGCAACTCCTCGAGGCCACATCGAAAAACTTCCCGGGGCGTGTCACCACCCACATAATCGTGGGGCTCGGAGAGACTGATAGGGATGTGGTGGAGCTGGTGTGGCGTTTGAAAGAAATGGGTGTGACCGTTGCGCTCTTCGCGTTCACACCCGTAAAGGGCACGCTACTCGAACACCACCCCAAGCCACCTCTAGAGCGTTACAGGAGGATCCAAGTGGTTACCTACTTGATCGAGCACGATCTCCTGGCGAGAAACGAGATACTCTACGATGAGCACGGGAACATTACGGAACCGAAATGGAGCGACTTTCTAACGGAAGAGGCGATCAGAACACGAGGATGTCCCGCGTGCAACAGGCCATTTTACAACGAAAGTCCCAAAGGGCCTCTGTACAACGTGCACGGGAGGTGATAACGTGAAGATGGCTTTCAGAGGAGGTATACATCCACCGCAACTGAAGGAGTTCACAAAGGACAAACCGATAGAAACGATGCCGCTGCCCAACAAGGTTTTCGTCTTCTTGGCGAACCACGCTGGTAACCCCTCCAAGTTGATCGTCTCGCCCGGGGACGAGGTGAAGACGGGGCAGATCATAGGTGTGCCGGACGGCTACATCTCCTCTTACGTGCACTCCCCCCTCACTGGAAGGGTGGTCGAAGTGAAGAAAATCTTTCACCCTGTGCTTGGGAGACCCATGGATGCGGTTGTGATAGAGAGAATTTCGGAAGATCAAGATCAGTGGATGAGGCTCGATACGAGTGGGGACTTTGAAAGGATGACCAGGGAGGAGATTCTGGATTTGGTGAGAAGGGCTGGTGTGGTGGGACTCGGTGGAGCGATGTTCCCCACACACGTGAAGCTTTCACCTCCTCCGGAAAAAAAGGTGGACACACTGATAATAAACGGCGCCGAATGTGAATCGGTACTCACCATAGATCACCGTTTGATGCTCGAGCGTGCCGAGGAGATCCTTCTTGGAATCTTAATCATGATGAAGGTTCTCAAAGTTGAGAAGGCTATGCTGGGAATAGAAGACAACAAGAGAGATGCTTACGAACACTTGAAGAGAGTGTTCAAGGGCTACCCTGTGGAGTTGAAACTTTTGAAGACTAAGTACCCGCAAGGAGCTGAAAAACAACTCATCTACACGCTCACCGGAAGGAGAGTCCCCCGTGGAGGTCTTCCAATGGATGTAGGGGTGATCGTCCAAAACGTCGGAACGTGTGTGGCGGTGAAAGAAGCAGTAATCGATGGGAAACCTTTGGTAGAGAGAGGTCTCACGGTGAGTGGCGACGGTGTAAGGGAACCGAAGAATCTGATGGTTAGGATAGGAACTCCCGTTTCAGAAGTCCTAGAATACTGCGGTGGGATAGATGAGAAAACCGAAAAAGTGTTGTTGGGAGGACCTATGACAGGGATCTCGATCACGGATCTGAGCATACCCATCTTGAAGGGGACGTCTGGTATCACTGCCCTTCTTCCTAGGGAAACGGGGGTGCAGAAACCGTGCATCAGGTGCAGCAGGTGTGTGATCGCTTGCCCCATGAATCTCCAGCCTTACCTTCTGTACCTCCTCGCGACGAAGAGGAGGTACGACGACGCTGTGAATGAAGGGTTGATGGATTGTATCGAGTGTGGTTCCTGCTCTTACGTCTGTCCTTCCAAGATAGAGCACGTCAGGCACATAAAACTTGCCAAGAACGTCTACAGGGCCACGAGGAGGGGTTGAGGATGAAACTTGTCAGTGCGTATCCACCACACCTTCGCGACACGGACGACGTTCGGAAAGTCATGTACGACGTTTTGATAGCCTTGACACCGGTGGTGATAGGCGCTGCGTACTTTTTCGGTTGGTATGCCCTTCTTTTGTGTGTGCTCGGAACGGTCCTCGGCGAACTCTTCGACTTCTTCGTGATGAGGTTTCTGAGAAAATCAAAAGATTTCGTTCCTGACGGAAGCGGGGCGGTCACCGGTTTGCTGCTCGCTTTAAACGTGAGCACTAGGCTTCCCATTTGGGCCTTCGTGATCGGTTTGGTCTTCGCTTTAGGAGTAGGAAAGCACGTGTTCGGCGGCCTTGGACAGAACATATTCAACCCTGCGCTCACAGGGAGGGTTTTCCTGCTCATCTCCTTCCCCACCTACATGACGGAGTGGGTAGACCCCCTGTCCGGTTTTTGGAAGTCTCCTTGGGACGCGACAACTGCCGCTACTCCTCTCGCGCTCTTCAAAGAGAAAGGTATCGTAACTTCTTACTGGGACTTGTTCATAGGAAACGTGAGGGGATCGATAGGAGAAACGAGCGCCTTGCTGTTGATCGTTGGGTTTCTGTACCTAGTCGTCAGAAAGAGGATCAAGCTCCTCATCCCAATATCCTATCTGGGGACAGTCTTTCTACTCTCGGCTGTCTTCTACTCGGTCAATCCGAAGTACGGAGATCCCACATTCCACCTTCTGAGTGGCGGATTGATGTTGGGAGCACTTTTCATGGCAACCGACATGGTCACAAGCCCCATTACACCCCTGGGTCAGGCGATATTTGGCTTTGGATGCGGTTTCCTCACGCTCATAATAAGGCTGTTTGGATCCTATCCTGAGGGTGTATCCTTTTCCATCCTGTTCATGAACGCGCTGGTCCCCTTGATAGACAGGGTGACCAAACCACGCATCTTCGGGGAGGTAGGCAGATGATGAAAAAGGAAATGTTGAAAACCGGTTTGACGTTGATGGTGTTCACCGTAGTGGCAGGTCTCGCGCTGAGCCTTGTGTACGTTGCAACCAAAGATAGGATCAAGAAATCGGAAATCTCGGCAAAGTTGGAAGCCATAAATCAAGTTTTGAGGGATCCAATCTCGGGAGCAATCATTGTTGATGAGAGAGAAGTGAACGAAATCGTTCGGAGAGAAGGCGTGGAGAGTCGAACACTGAAAGAGTACAAGGAAGGAACGGTGTTGGGACCTCTTTACACTTTTTTATCCAGGGACGGTAGAAAAGTGTACGTCCTATCGGCTCAAGCGCCTGGTTATGGAGGAAACGTGGTGACGATGGCGTGTTTCATCGAAAACGGAGAGGGATTAATGTTGAACGCCATTCGGGTGTTGGATTACTCCCAGGAAACCCCGGGATTGGGCGCGAAGATAGGTGAAACCACTGTTCAAGAGAGGTTTTCTTTGATTCCTCCCGAAGGGCTCGAACACGGCGTGAGGGTGGACAAAGATGCGGGCAGTCCGCAGGGAACGGTTGAGGAATTGAAGGCGAAGGGGATCGTCAAGGTGAGCGACGTGATGACCGGTGCAACTATCACCTCGAGGGCTGTGACCACCGCAATAAACCTCATGTACAAGTACCTGACCGAGGAGGTTTTGAGAAGATGAGCCGAATGAAAGAACTGGTCAAGGGTTTTGTGAAAGAAAACCCAACCTACGTCCAGGTACTCGGTATGTGCCCCACACTTGCCGTCACAACAAACGCGGTGAACGGCCTCGGTATGGGGCTTGCTACCACCTTCGTTTTGACACTCTCCAACGTTGTCATCTCTTCCATCAGAAAGTTGGTGCCCGAAAAGATCAGGATACCGATTTTCATAGTGGTGATCGCCACCTTCGTCACGATCATAGACTTGCTTATGCACGCCTATCTCTACGACCTGTGGAAGACTCTGGGACTCTACATACCGCTCATAGTCGTCAACTGTATAATAATGGGGAGAGCTGAAGCCTACGCGTCCAAGCACGGTGCGCTCGATTCTCTGATGGACGGGATCGGAATGGGCCTAGGATTCACGGGATCCCTCGTTCTTCTGGGAAGTATCAGAGAGCTCTTCGGCAACGGAACAATATTTGGGATAAAGGTGTGGTCCCTGAGGGTGTTCCTGGGGATACTACCACCTGGTGCTTACATCACCCTTGGTCTTCTTTCCGGACTCTTCGTCTTCGTCGGCAAAAAGAGAGGTGATAAGAAATGAAAGTTTTCCTTCTCTTCTTCGCCGCGATTTTCATAAACAACTTCATACTCGCTAGGTTCCTCGGGATATGTCCGTTTCTTGGAGTTTCGAAAAAGCTGGAAACCGCTCTAGGGATGGGACTTGCTGTCATATTCGTTATGACCGTTTCGTCGGCGATAGCGTGGACCCTAGACAGGCTCCTCATCAGTTTGGGATTGGATTTCCTGAGGACAATCGTTTTCATCGTGGTGATTGCCACGTTTGTTCAGTTCGTGGAGTTGTTCCTGAAGAAAACGAATCCCGGTTTGTACGAGGCGCTCGGTATATTCCTTCCTCTCATCACCACAAACTGCGCGATACTTGGCGTGGTGATTCTGAACAGCATGATGAAACTCGGTTTCCTCGAAGCCGTTTTTCACGCACTGGGCTCGAGCCTGGGTTTCACCATGGCCCTCGTGATCTTTGCGGGTGTGAGGGAGAAACTTGAAATGTACGATCTACCGGAACCGTTCAGAGGGACCGCAGGGGCCCTCATCACAGCCGGACTTCTCTCCATGGCGTTCATGGGTTTCCAAGGAATGGTGAAGATCTGAGGAGGTGCTCTGTGTGGTAGTGGTTTACTCCGTTCTGCTCATGGGAGTTCTTGGGTTCAGCTTTGGGGTTTTTTTGGCGTACGCCGCTCAAAAGTTCAAGGTGGAAGAGGACAACAGGCTGAAGGAGATCTTAGGGATACTCCCAGGTATAAATTGCGGGGCGTGTGGTTTTCCAGGGTGCGAAGCCTACGCCAAAGCCATTTTGAGTGGGAAAGCTGACGTCAACCGGTGCCTTCCTGGAAGACCCCAAGGGGTACCCGAGAAGATAAAAAAAGTGCTCGAGGGTTCAAGCGGATGACCCCTGTGGAGTTGGCGGTACTTTCCACTTACGGGCACTTTTCACGCGAAGAGATAGAGAGAGAACTTTCTTTGGAAGCGTTTTTGAGAAACGCCGACCCGAAGAAAGCGGAAAGGTTCTTGAAGATGGGGGGACTCGAGAAGATCGAAGAACAGGAAGAACTCTTGAAGAAGGCGGGAGCGAAGGCACTCTCATTCTGGGACGAAGGGTATCCAGAACTTTTGAGAAACGGTGTTCATCCCCCACTGGTTCTCTTCGTGATCGGAAACGCGAATCTTTTGAAAGAGCCTTCGATCTCCGTTGTGGGTACCAGGAAACCGACAAGTTATGGGGTGAAGGTCACCAGGGAGTTCGTCTCAGAACTCTCCAAGTACTTCGTCGTTGTCTCTGGGATGGCCTACGGAATAGACGCCGTCGCTCATGAGGTATCTTTGGAGAGCGGTGGAAAAACCGTGGCGGTATTGGGAACAGGTGTCGACGTGGTCTACCCGAAAACCAACGAGAAGCTGTACAGAAAGATCACCGAAAAGGGTTGTGTTGTGAGCGAGTTCCTGATGGGAACAGGTCCAAAGAAACATCACTTCCCCGCGCGAAACAGGATCGTGGCGGGTCTCTCCGTGGCCACGCTAGTCATGGAGGCGCCAGAGAAAAGTGGCGCTCTGATAACGGCAAACTTTGCGGCGGACGCCGGAAGGGATGTTTTTGCCGTGCCCGGAGACGTGGACAGGATCACGAGTGAGGGGACGAACGGATTGATCAAGTCGGGTGCTTATCCTTTAACTGATCCAAGAGATGTGCTCGAAAGGTACGGTTTGAGAGTAAGAAGGGAAGAACCTCAGCTTGAGGGGGAAGAGGAGGTAGTGCTGGAGGCCCTCAAGGAAGGGAAAAGTCTCGAAGAAGTGGCCGAAACCCTAGGGTGGGAAGTGCAGAGGGTCCTCTCGATCGTTTCGGCACTCGAATTGAAGGGCTTCGTGAGATTTTCATGATAGAAGATGATGGGGTGAGAACGTGCTCGTGTTGACGAGGAAGGTGGGCGAAAGTGTGATCATCGGAGACGAGATTGTCGTCACCATCCTGAAAGTGGAGGGCAATTCTGTTAAAATCGGGATAGAAGCACCAAAGAACGTCAAGATATTGAGGAAAGAACTCTACGAAGACGTGAAGAGAATCAATCTAGAAGCGTCAAAGGTATCGAAGGAGGATCTGAAGGAGGTCTGGAAGGATGATAAGGGTCACCCGAGAACTGGTACTTCACCTTGAAAACCTGGCGCGACTCGAACTGAGCGAAGAAGAAAGGATTAGGTTGATGAGGGACTTCCAAGAGATACTGGATTACATGGAGCTCTTGAACGAGGTCGACGTACAAGGAGTGGAACCCATGTACACACCGGTAGAGGATCCCGCTTCTCTGAGAACGAGCGAACCGAGGTTCTTCGATGGGCGTGAACTCATAAAGTCGAACTTCCCCGAAGAGGAGAAGGGGCACATAAGAGTCCCTGGAATACACCAGTGAACTGGAAGGAAGCGGAAGAGATCGCGTGTTCTTTCTTGAAAAAGAAAGGCTACAAGATCCTCCAGAGGAATTACAGAACGCGTTACGGAGAAATCGACGTGGTAGCTTTGTATAGGGGAACGCTCGTTTTCGTCGAAGTGAAAAGCGGTAGTTCGAGCGTGGATCCGCTCGATAGGATAGACTCGAGAAAAGTTCGAAGCATCGTGTTGAGCGCACTGTGTTACATGAAGGAGAAAGGTGAGACACGACCGGTGAGAGTGGACTTCGTGAGGGTTCTACCGAATTCGATAGAACACATCGAAGGTGTCTGGTTGGGGTGAGAAGGTGAAGGTAGTCGCGACGAACAAGAAAGCCTACACGGATTACGAGATACTCGAAACTTACGAGGCAGGCATCGTCTTGAAGGGAACAGAAGTGAAATCGCTCAGGGAAGGAAACGTTCACTTCAAAGACTCTTTCTGTAGGTTCAAGGATGGGGAGCTCTACCTCTTGAACCTCCACATCTCTCCCTACAGACACGGAAGCATCCACAACCACGATCCAGAAAGGCCGAGAAAACTCCTCCTCCACAAAAGGGAATTGAAGAGGTTGATAGGAAAGGTTCAAGAAGAGGGAGTCACCATCGTTCCTTTGAAGATTTACTTCAACGATCGAGGATTTGCGAAGGTGGAAATAGCGGTTGCGAGGGGTAAGAAGAAGTACGACAAGAGAGAAGCCATAAAGAAGCGCGAGCTGGAGAAAAAGCTGAGAGAGTACATGAAATACACGCGCTGAGAGTGGAGTGTGGTATACTCAGGAGAGGATTCAAACAACACAATGGGAGGGAAGAGGATCATGGCTAGAAGATGTGAAATATGCGGAAAAGAGACCAGGTCAGGTAAAAACGTGAGTCACTCGAACAAGAGAACGAACAGAAAGTTCAAACCCAACATTCAAAACGTTAGAGTGGTACTCGAAGATGGTACCGTCAAGCGCATGAGAGTTTGTACCAAATGCCTGAAAGCTGGTAAAGTCAAGAAGTACGTCGGAAGGGTGGCAACGGAGGTGTGATGCGGGCTCGTCCCGCGTCTTTTTTATGACAATTTTCAGGTTCAGGTTGCCTTTCTGGTACAAGCTCCTCTTTCTCTTCCTTTGGGTAGCGAGTTTCAATTTAACGCTTTACCTCTTTTCAAAACCCCTCCATCCTGTGATGAAATACCCTTTGCTCGTGGTGGATTTGCTCTTTGGTGTGTGGGTGGTTTCCCTGTTCAAGCTCGAAGTGGTTGTCGACACAGAAGAAGGTTTCGTGAAACTCGGGAGAAAAATCTTGAGGATAGAAGAAATCTTGGAAGTGCGGCCGCGTTGGTTTACAGTGACGATACTGACAAAGGATCAGAAAGTCTTGGTCTTCCTCCACTGCCTCGAGAACGTGGAGATCTTGAAGGAACTCGTTGAGAAGAAGGAGAGTGGAGAGGTTGAAACTGGGTGATCTTCTCCCCAAAGACTTTTTCGAGAGAGGGGAACTGTTCGTCAAGGATCTCGAGAGGTATCTGAACGCCAACGTTGACCTCGTGGCCAAGGTGAGGAGCAAAAAGCTCCAGGAAACGAAGGACAGTAAAAAATTTCTGCTGATCACACTCGAAGATAGGACAGGGTCCGTGAGGGTGGTGGACTGGTACAACGCCGAAAAGAACGATTCCCGGATCAAGGAAGGCGATGTGGTGAGGGTGAGGGGGAGAGTTGTGTTCTTTGAAAACCGGTTGCAGATAAATCTGGAAGACGAAGAAGACGCTTTGAAGATCCTCAAAGAGGACGAGTACGATTACACGAAGTTCGTCGCCCAAGCCAAAAAGGACGTGGAGATTTTGAGGAAGAAATTGATCAACTTGGTGGATCAAGTGAAAGATACTGATTACAAGAGACTCCTCAAGAGTTTTTTCGTGGACGACAACGTGTTCTTTGAAGAATTCTGCAAGGCCCCAGCCGGAATGAGGGTTCATCACGCCTACATGGGAGGTCTTCTGGAACACAGTGTGACTGTGGCTGAGATATGCAGGGAAATTGTGAGATTCTACAACGTGAACAGAGATCTGTTGATCGCAGGGGCTCTACTGCACGACGTGGGGAAAGTGAGAGAGTACACCATCACGAGCTCAGGGATAGAGGTGACAACCGAGGGAGAACTCAAAGGTCATATCGCCATAGGGGCGGAGATGGTGAGGGAAAGAGGAAAAAGCTTGAATCTTCCAGAAAAGAAGATCGTAGAACTTGAACACATCGTGCTCTCACACCACGGAGAACTCGAATGGGGATCTCCCGTGGTACCAAAGACCCTGGAGGCCCTGATCGTTCACTACATAGAGAGTTTGGACTCAAAACTGGCGAGGTTTGCGGAAATGATGGAGACAGCGGAACCTGGAAAGAGTTGGTCCGAGTACGACAAGAACCTGGGAAGGAGGATCTTCCTGAGGGGCGGGGAAAGTTATGAGTGAAAAGAAAAAAAAGTACATAGTCGTCGAGTCCCCCGCCAAGGCCTCCACGATCAAGAAGATCTTGGGTGACAGTTATGAAGTGATCGCCTCCATGGGGCACGTTGTGGATTTACCCAAAAGCAAGTTTGGAGTGAAGGTGAAGGAAGGGTTTGAACCGGAATTTTCGGTGATAAAGGGAAAGGAAAAGGTCGTGGAAAGGTTGAAGAGGATTGCAAAGGAAGGGGAAATCTTGATAGCCTCCGACATGGACAGGGAGGGCGAAGCGATCGCTTGGCACATAGCCCGTCTGACCAACACCCTTGGGAGGAAGAACAGGATCGTCTTCTCCGAGATCACACCGAGGGTGATAAGGGAAGCCGTGAAGTCACCCCGCGAGATAGACATGAGGAAGGTCCAGGCGCAGCTCGCCAGGAGGATCCTTGACAGGATCGTCGGCTATTCCTTGAGCCCTATACTCTGGAGGAACTTCAAAGCGAACCTGAGCGCAGGAAGAGTGCAGTCCGCGACCTTGAAGTTGGTCTGCGATAGGGAAAGGGAGATCTTAAGGTTCGTACCGGAGCGATACCATAAGGTGATCGCAAGGTTTGGTGAATTGGAAGCGGAGCTTGAATCAAAGAGAAGGCTCTTCGATGAAGATACGCTGCTCGAACTAAAGGGAATAGACCATCTGTTGGTGGAGAAAGTCGAAGTTGCACGAAAGAAGTTCACGCCCCCTGAACCTTTCAAGACGAGCACCCTACAACAGGAGGCTTACTCCAAGCTGGGCTTTTCCGTGGCAAAGACCATGATGATCGCACAGCAGCTGTATGAGGGCGTGGAGACGAAAGAAGGACACCTGGCGTTCATAACTTACATGAGGACGGACTCCACCAGGGTTTCAGACTACGCCAAGGAAGAAGCCCAGGAGTTCATTGAGAGAAATTTCGGGAAAGACTATTTGGGGAACGTGAGGAGGAGAACTCCCAAGAAGACCAACGTTCAGGACGCCCACGAAGCCATCAGACCCACCAACGTTTTCATGACCCCAGAAAAGGCTAGGAAGCTCCTCAACGAGGACCAGTACAAGCTCTACAAGCTCATCTGGGAGAGGTTCCTCGCATCCCAAATGAGCCACTCCGAGTACGAGGAAGTCAAGTTCACCCTGAAGTCGCTGGATGGGAAATATTCCTTCAAAGGGGTCGTTTTGAGAAGGCTTTTCGACGGTTTCGAAAAAATCTGGGAAGTGGAGAGGAAAGAGGGGAATTTCCCATACGCGGAGGGGGAAGTGATAAGACCCGTATCCGTGGAGATCAAAGAGATGGAGACCTCACCGAAACCCAGATTCACGGAAGGTTCATTGGTGAAAGAGATGGAAAGGCTGGGAATAGGTCGTCCGAGCACTTACGCCTCCACGATAAAGATCCTGCTGGAGAGGAAATACGTGAAGAAACAGAACGGTTACCTCTACCCTACCGTCCTCGGATCCGTCGTGATGGACTTTCTGGAGAAAAAGCACCCAGACATAGTCGACGTGACTTTCACCGCGGAGATAGAGAAAGAATTAGACGAGATAGAGAAAGGGGAAAAGAGCGAAAAAGACTTGCTCGAAAGTTTTTACTCGACATTTTCTCAACGCTTAAACGAGGCCGAGAACATAGAAGTGGATTATCCGACAAACCAGTTGTGTAGCTGTGGAAAAGAGATGAGACTTTCTTTTGGAAGGTATGGTTTCTACTTGAAGTGCGCTTGTGGAGCCAGTAAGAGCGCGCGAGTTGACGAGGTGGCTGTGATAGACGGTGGAAGGATCTTTTTGGGGAGGAAGAACGATGAAGGTGGCGTTGCTCGTGGGAGGGATCTCTCGAGAAAGAGAGATCTCTCTTCGAAGCGGGGAAAGGGTAAGAAGGGCTCTTGAGAAACTGGGTTACGAGTTCGAAGTATTCGACGTCAGGGAGGATTTCTTGGAGAAGGTGAACAGGCTGAAAGAGTTCGACGTGGTGTTCAACGTCCTTCACGGCACGTTTGGGGAGGATGGCTCTCTTCAAGCGATCCTCGACTTTTTGGGTGTGAGGTACACCGGTTCCGGGATGATGGCGAGCCTCATCTGTTTCGATAAACTCTTAACCTACAAGTTCTTGAACGGTGTCGTCGATATACCGGAGTTCGTCGAGGTGAAGGAACACCTTGATACTTCTCCGATAGGCTATCCGTGCGTCGTAAAACCCAGAAGAGAAGGTTCAAGCATCGGTGTCTTCATCTGTGAAGACGATGAGGAGTTCAGACACGCCTTGAAGGAGGATCTCCCCCTCTACGGGAGCGTGATCGTTCAGAGGTACATAAAGGGCAGGGAGATGACTGTCTCCATAATAGAGAGGGAAAACGGTTTTGAGGTGCTCCCAATTCTCGAGCTGAGACCCAAGAGGAGAAAATTTTATGACTACGTCGCCAAGTACACAAAAGGGGAAACGGAGTTCATCCTACCAGCCCCTCTCTCTAAAGAAGAGGAGGAAATGGTGAAGAACGCCGCCCTGAAGGCCTTCGTCGAAGCAGGTTGTAGAGGTTTTGGAAGGGTCGACGGTATATTCAAAGACAAGTTCTACTTTCTCGAGATAAACACGGTACCGGGCTTGACCGAGTTGAGCGATCTTCCAGCCAGCGCCCAAGCGGCAGGTATCTCGTTTGAGGAGTTGATCGAGATAATCCTGAAGAGCGCCTTCCTGAAAGGGGAGAAGACGGATGGCTTTCATCGAGAAACTCATACCACGCGAATCACCGGTGGACCTGCTCATACAGCTGGCTAAAATGGCCGAAGAGGCCGTAGTTTCGCTGAAGAAGGCCATCCACGATTACTTTGCCGGTGCGTCTTTGGAGGATCACGTGAACACCACGATCGAATTCGAGAGAAAGGCGGACGAATTGAAAACCCTCATAAAGAAGACTTACCCGAAGTACAAGTTCACGTATTTCGACAAAGGGGATTTCCTTTATTTCGTCCACAAAACCGACGAGATCCTCGATATAGCGAGGGATATCGTGATCATGTTGGACATGAACCGCGTAGAAGGGAATATCCCAGAGGACGTGATAAGGGATATCGGAGAGTTGTTGGAAAACGTGATGGTCACGGTGAGGAACACGGTGAGATCCGTGGAAAACCTGAAACTCCTCGCCGAGTCGAGTTTTTCACCGCGCGACAAAGCGAAGGAAGAGCAGGAGATAAGAACGGTCTTCTACGAAGAAAGGGAAGTGGACACCGTATCCAGGAGACTCGGAAAGAAGATTTACGCCATGAAGCACACCCTCAACCCCGTCGACGTCGTCTTCCTGAACAAGATCTGTCGCCTCCTCTCGAAGATAGCAGATCAAGCCGAGGGCATAACGAAAAAGATAGACACCATCCTGTGAGCATGGCAACACACCTTGCAAAAAGGGAGGATAATCGAATGGTGATCATCCTCACGGGATTACTCGGATTTCTGATGGCGTTCGCCATAGGGGCTAACGACGTAGCAAACTCTATGGCCACAGCTGTTGGAGCGAAGGCGATCACGGCAAAACAAGCCGCTCTCATAGCCATGTTCATGGAATTCGTTGGAGCCATAATGTTCGGTTCACACGTCTCACAGACGATAATAAAGGGCATCATTCAACCTCAAAAGTTGTCGCCTCAAGAGTTGATGTACGGATCCTTGGCGGCCATCCTGGCTTCCACCGTTTGGATACTGCTGGCCACTGGGTGGGGTTATCCCGTCTCTACGACTCACTCCATCGTGGGAGGAATGTTGGGGTTTGGGTTGGTGGAATTGGGATTTCAAGGCGTAAACTGGCGTTCCCTCTCGATGATCGTTCTCTCGTGGATCATTTCACCGCTTTTAGGGGGACTTTTGGCTTTTGTGATCTTCAAAACGATGACGTTCTTCGTGTTTCACACGAAGGACCCCAAGAAATCGTCGAAAGTGTTCGTGCCGGTTTTCATCGGTTTAGCGGTGTTCACGATGATCACCCTTTTCCTTTGGAGGACGGTCAAGCTGGACGTTCCTCTAGCGTTGTTCTGGGGAACCATCTCCGCAGTCGCTTCTGCCTTGTTCTCGATCTTCATCATGAAGAATTACATGAGGAGGAATCACGACGAATACGAAACTGTGGAGAACTTCTTTAGGAAAGCGCAAGTGCTGACTTCTTGTTATGTGGCTTTCTCACACGGAGCGAACGACGTGGCCAACGCAGCGGGTCCGTTCGCAGCAGTTTTGATCATAGCCTCCACGGGTAGCATCCCCAAAACGGTCCGAATTCCTAGACTCGCCCTCTTCCTAGGGGGGTTGGGGATATCCCTGGGAGTGCTCGCGGGGAAGAGAGTGATAGAGATGGTCGGTGAGAGGATAACGACCCTGACGAACACGAGGGGGTTCACGGTGGACTTCTCCACAGCCACAACCGTGCTGTTGGCCTCGGCCTTGGGGATGCCCGTCTCCACCACGCACGTTGTGGTCGGTGCGGTGGCGGGTGTCGGTTTTGCGAGGGGGTTAGAGATGGTGAACGTCGGCATACTCAAAAACATCGTCATTTCTTGGTTTCTTGTGGTCCCGACGGTTGCCGCGTCTTCCGCAGGGGTCTACTACGTACTCAAGCTCGTATTAAAATTCTAGTGGGGGTGTGATCATGAAAGTCATCACCACAACTACAGAACTGAAGGACAAGGTTGCGATGGCATCGAAGGCGATCGCCAAAAAATCCGTCAAGCCCGTTTTGGCTGGTTTTCTGTTCGAAGTGAAGGATGGGAACTTCTTCATCTGTGCCACGGACTTGGAAACCGGCGTGAAGGCTCAGGTGAACGCGATCGAAGTCGAGGGAGAAGCGAGGTTCGTGGTGCCTTCAGATGTGCTTCAAAACGTTGTGAAAGTGCTTCCGTCTGACAGCGTGGAATTGATCTTTGAAAACAATCTTTTGATCGTCTCTTCTGCGAGCACCACTTACAGGATATCTACCATGTCTGCAGAAGAGTTCCCGGAGATAGCTCCTGCAGAGGCAGGGTTGTCTTTCGAAATCGACACGTCCTTGCTCGAGGAAATGGTGGAAAAGGTGATATTCGCCGCTGCAACTGACGAGTTCATGAGGAATTTGAATGGGGTTTTCTGGGAACTCCATAAAGGGCTGTTGAGGCTTGTGGCAAGCGACGGTTTCAGACTCGCCCTTGCAGAAGAGCAATTGGAAGCGGAAGGTGAAGCCAACTTTTTGCTTTCTCTCAAGAGCATGAAAGAAGTGCAGAGTATACTCTCCAATACGACGGAACCTTCGGTGATCGTACGGTACGACGGCAGAAGGGTCTCTATTCTCACGAGCGATGTGGAGACGGTGATGAGGGTGGTCGACGCTGAGTTCCCAGACTACAGGAGGGTTTTACCCAGTACTTTCAGAACCAAGGTAACGGTCTCCCGAAAAGACCTCCAAGAAGCGCTCAAGAGGATCATGGTGATCGCGAAGAAAGGTAGCGACTCGGTGAAGTTGGAGATCGAAGAGAACGTCATGAGGCTTTCCAGCAAAAGTCCCGATTACGGTGAGGTCGTGGACGAGCTCGAAATCCAGAAGGACGGCGAAGACCTCGTTATCGCTTTCAATCCCAAATTTTTGGTGGACGTCTTAAGACACATCGAAACGGAGGAAGTCGAGATGAACTTCGTGGACGCGACCAGCCCTTGTCAGATGAACCCCGTGGACATTTCGGGTTACCTCTACATCGTCATGCCCATAAGGTTGGCATGAGGTGATTCCTCTTGAGACCGGAAGACGACAGGTCTTACGACGTGATCGTGGTTGGTGCGGGGCACGCAGGTATCGAGGCTGCCCTTGCGTGTGCCCGAATGGGTTTCAAAACGCTCGTGCTCACCGTGAACCTGGACACGGTGGGTTGGGCTTCCTGTAACCCAGCCATAGGGGGACCCGCAAAGGGTGTGGTGGTCAGGGAGATAGACGCCTTGGGCGGTGAGATGGCCAAGACGACCGACGAGACGATGATAAACGTGCGCATGCTCAACGTCAGCAAAGGCCCTGCCGTGAGGGCCTTGAGGGCGCAGATAGACAAGGTGCTCTACAGTCGAACGATGAAGAGAAAGCTTGAAACCACGGAAAACCTCGTTCTCAGGCATGGTATAGTCGAAAAACTCCTCGTGGAGAACGGGAAAGTCAAAGGAGTCGTGGACAACTACGGCATAGACTACCTCGCAAAAGCCGTGATCGTCACGACAGGTACCTTTCTGAGAGGAAAGATATTCATAGGAAGGGCCGTCTTCCCAGCTGGGAGGATGGGTGAGTTTCCAGCGAACGAGTTCACCAAGAGTTTGTTGGAATACGGGTTCAAGATCGGACGGTTCAAAACGGGAACACCCGCCAGGGTTTTGAAGAGGAGTATAAACTTTTCCGTGATGGAAAGACAGGACACCGCCGATGAACCTTTGGCTTTCTCCTATTTTGACGAACCGAGGGTCTTGCCAAAAGATTACCCCTGCTGGCTCACCAGGACCAACCCTCAAACCCACGAGATCATAAAGAGATACCTGGAGTTTTCCCCTTTGTACGGCACGGTGAAGTTGATCGAGGGAATCGGCCCACGGTACTGTCCTTCCATAGAAGACAAGGTGATCAAATTCAAGGATAAAGATTCCCACCAAGTCTTCGTGGAGCCAGAAGGAAAGGACACGGAAGAGTATTACCTGAACGGCCTCAGCACCAGCTTGCCTTACGAAGCACAGATACAGATGATTCGATCTGTGAAAGGTCTAGAGAACGCCGTCATCACTCGACCTGCCTACGCCATCGAGTACGACTACATCGACCCGAGACAACTCTATCCCACCTTGGAATCGAAGCTCGTCGAGAATCTGTACTTCGCAGGACAGGTCAACGGCACGAGTGGATACGAGGAGGCCGCAGCTCAGGGATTGATAGCCGGCATCAACGCCGCCCTGAAGCTTCGCGGGGAGAAACCCCTGATCCTGAAGAGATCCGAGGCGTACATAGGCGTTCTCATAGATGACTTGGTGACAAAAGGTGTGGACGAACCCTACAGGCTCTTGACGTCCAGGGCGGAGTACAGGTTGATCTTGAGACACGACAACGCTCATCTGAGACTTTCGAAATACGGGTACCAGGTTGGATTGATTCCCAAGTGGTTTTACGAGAAGGTCTTGAGACTCGAAGAAAGAATAAAAGAAGAAATGGAAAGGTTGAAGAGGACGATCGTGAAACCCTCCGACCGGGTGAACGAGATCCTTGCCGGTTGCGGTTCGACACCTTTGAGGGATTCCACTTCGTTGTACCAACTCTTGAAGAGGCCCGAATTAGGATATTCCGCGTTGAAGGAGTTGGATCCCAACCCTATAGACGATCCAGAAGTTGTGGAGCAAGTGGAGATAAACACAAAATACGAAGGTTACATTCAGAAGATGTTCGAAGAGATCGCCGTTTTTGAAAGATACGAGAGCCTCGAGATTCCATCGAACATCGATTACGACTCCATCCCTAACCTCTCCACTGAAGCTAGGGACAAACTCAAAAGGGTCAGGCCGAGGTCCGTAGGACAGGCGATGAGGATCCCCGGTATAAACCCTTCCGACATATCCAACCTCATCCTTTTCTTGGATAGATCATGAGGTTGGACAGGTTCCTCTCGAACAGCGGCGTTGGCACGAGGAAAGAAGTGAAAAAACTCATAAGAGAAGGAAGGGTCACCGTGAACGGTGTGGTTGTGACCTCTCCCTCTTTCAAGGTGGGCGAACTCGACGTGGTGGAAGTGGAGGGAAGAAAGATCACCAAGCCCGAAAAGGTCTACATACTCTTCTACAAACCAGCTGGCTACGTCACCAGCACCGAGGATCCTCACTCTGAAACGATAATGAAGTTCCTTCCTCCCTTGAAAGGTTTGTTCCCAGTGGGAAGGCTTGACAAAGATGCGGAAGGTTTGCTTCTCGTCACAACGGATGGAGAATTCGCCCACAGGGTCATATCTCCCAAGCGCGGTGTGGAGAAGGAGTACTTGGTGGAGGTCGAGGGAGAAATCACGGAGGAAAAGTTGGAGAGGCTGAGAAAAGGAGTACTCCTGAAAGATGGTTTCCTGGCGAAGGCGAAAACGGTTAGTTGGG
The DNA here is from genome assembly GCA_030550515.1 of Thermotogota bacterium. GTDB lineage: Bacteria > Thermotogota > Thermotogae > Thermotogales > Thermotogaceae > JAUQPE01. Next base: position 65,925 of record JAUQPE010000024.1, read on the forward strand.
AAAACAAGAAGAGTTTGAGAATAGTCGTAACGGAGGGAAAGTACCACCAAGTGAAGAGGATGATGGCAGCCGTTGGTTTGCGCACCATAAAGTTGAAGAGGATACGAATAGGAGGGTTGGTGTTGCCACAGGACATGTCTCCCGGAGAATTCCGTTTCCTGAGTGAAGAGGAGGTGAAGCGAGTACTTGAGGGAAACCTTGAAAAGGAAGATCCTCCTCGCCCCTGATTCCCCGGGGGTGTACGTCTTCAAAAACGAAGGTGGTCCCATCTACATTGGAAAAGCCAAGAAGTTGTCCGCGAGGTTGAGAAGTTACCTTTCACCATCGACGGAGAAAATCGCACACATGTTGGAAGAGGCGAGAGATCTCGAATTGATAGTTGTTGAAAGCGAAAAGGAAGCCCTCCTCCTCGAAGCCAACTTGATAAGGGAATACAAGCCGAAGTACAACGTTAGGTTGAAAGACACAGAGTACTACCCTTACATCCGCATCTCCAACGACGAGATACCCTACGTGGAAGTGGTGAAGAGGAAGAGGGAGGACGGAACCTACTTTGGACCCTACACAAACGTTCAGTTCACGAAGGCCCTACTAGAGACACTTCAGATGATCTACGGTTTTCGAACCTGCAAGAGAGATCTCAAAAAGGTGAAGAAACCTTGCTTTCTCTATCACCTCCACAGGTGCGTGGGACCATGCGTTGGCCGAACGGAAGAACACAAGAACGCGGTAGAGAACCTGAAGAACTTCCTGAAGGGCCACATCGGAGAGGTCATGGAATTTTTGAGGAAGAAGATGGAACTTCACAGCACGATGCTGGACTTCGAAAACGCGGCGAAGTACAGAGACCTCTTGTTCAACCTCTCCCACCTCTTGGAGTCCCAAGACGTGGTTCTCCCCGAACCGTTGAACGCGGACATACTCGTCCATGACAGAGATCTTTTCGTGTTGTTGAGGGTGAGGGATGGGTACTTGATAGGGAAAATCGTGTTGGAAATGGAAGGGGGAGACGTGGAGGACTTCATCCGGGAGTACTACCTCGTGAGCGGGAACGATTTGCCTGCCGTGCTTCTCCTGCAGGAAAGAACGGAAACCGACTACACGGTTTTGGGACTGGAGTACGCCGGACCTCCAAGAAACGAACTGGAAGGATCCTTACTCGAGAAGGCCAAGAGAAACCTCGAGAATGAAATCAACATCAGAGGTTTGAAGAAGAGCGCCCTAAGCGAAATGGTCAACCTGCTCGGACTCACAGCTTATCCTTACCGCATAGAGGGAATCGACGTCTCCCATGCGCAGGGGAAGTACACGGTGGCCTCACTCGTGGTCTTCGAGGATGGTTACCCGAAAAAGAACGACTATCGGCGTTACAGATTGGATCTCGAACACCCCGATGACTATGCGGCCATACGTGAAGTCATCAAGAGGAGGTATTCGAAACACCCCCTCCCAAACCTCGTATTCGTCGACGGTGGAAGAGGTCAGGTGAACGCGGTTTTAGAAGCCCTCGAAGAGTTAAAGCTCAGCTGTGATGTGGTTGGGCTTGCGAAGTCTGACGAGACGGTTGTGACGCCTTCCCTTGAGTTGAGGTTGCCGAGGGACCATCCCGTCTTGAAAGTTCTGATCCAAGTTAGGGACGAGGCCCACCGTTTCGCGTTGAAATACCACAGATTGAAGCGAGAAAAGCAGATCCTCGAATCGATCCTGAACGAGATACCGGGTGTGGGACCAGTGAGGAAGAAGCGCCTCGTGGAGCACTTCGGGTCGATAGAAAACATCAAGAAATCTTCGTTAGATGAGTTGGCTAAAATTGTTGGTAGCGTGAAGGTGGCCAAGGAGATCCTGGAGCGGTTGTAATGTTTTTCCAATGTCTTGACAGCAAATCTCGATTTAAAAACCTCATCTAGAGCGACTTCTAGAAGGTGATATTCGGAAACATGATGGCTTGAGACTTGAAATCACACCAGGGAAAATGGTATATTTACTGAGTAGAAAAACGATTCCCACAACCCTAGAGAGGAGGGGGTTTCATGAACAAGAAGGAATTGGTTGATAGGGTGGCCAAGAAGGCGGGTGCCAAGAAAAAGGACGTAAAGCTCATTCTTGACACCATTCTCGACACGATTTCTGAGGCCCTCGCAAAGGGTGAGAAGGTTCAGCTGGTTGGTTTTGGTAGCTTTGAAGTGAGGAAGGCTGCTGCAAGGAAAGGCGTGAATCCACAGACGAAGAAACCTATCACCATCCCTGAAAGGAAGGTCCCGAAGTTCAAACCTGGAAAGGCCCTCAAGGAAAAGGTGAAGTGAGGGGAGGCGAAGAGCCTCCCTTTCATTTTCCCACGCAGAAGGTGGAAAAGATCGTGTCCAGCAGGTCTTCCCTGAAGCTCCTCCCCGTGACTTCGTCCAGGAGCTTTAGGGCTGCCTCCAAGTCTATGGACACGAGATCCGTTGGAACTCCTTTGTTCAGCGCTTCGAGGGCTTCCGCTAAATGGCGATTTACGCTTTCGAGGATCTCTTTCTGACGAACGTTCGTGATGAGGGAAGATGATCCCTTCTCCAGTACGTCCACGCTTTCTTTGAGTATCGCTTCTTCGAGCTTTTCCAAACCTTCTCCCTTCAACGCGGATATCTTCACGATGTGCTTCTCCGTGCCGAGTTTCGTTTTGAGCAGTTCCTCGTCCAACCTCTCCACCACGTCCATTTTGTTTATCACAACGAGGTACCTCTTGTCCTTTATCTTCTCAAGGACCTTTTCGTCTTCCTCGTCCAAAAGATCGGAAGCGTCCAAGACGAAGAGGATGAGATCTGCCCTCTCTATCTCCCGTAGAGTCCTTTCGATGCCCATCCGCTCTATGATGTCTCTCGTTTCATCCCTTATCCCCGCCGTGTCCACCACTTTGAAGAGTAACCCCCCTATGGTTATCTCCTCAGAGATCACGTCACGCGTGGTCCCAGGGATGTCCGTCACGATCGCACGGTCTTCTTTCAAAAGTCTGTTGAGGAGGGTGGATTTGCCCACGTTGGGTTTCCCGACGATCACCATCCTGAGACCTTGGTTCACCATGAGACCGTACTCCGCCTTGCTCAACTCTTCTGAGAGCTTTTTTATCAATTTCTTAAGTTCCTCTCGAATCCTGTCGACATCCGCTTCTACCTCACCAGGGTAGTCCAACTCCACCCTCAGTTCCGCCAAAACCCTGATGAGGTCTTCCCTCAAATTTTCCACAAAAGTTCTCAATTCCCCTCTCAGGTTTCTGAGCGAAGCCTTCAGGCTGAGTTCGCTCTTTGCCTCTATGATGTCCCTCACCGCCTCCGCACTCGTGAGGTCCATCTTCCCGTTCAAGAAGGCCCTCTTGGTGAACTCACCAGGTTCGGCGAGCCTGGCTCCCTCCCTGAGGAACAGGTCGATCAACTTCTTCACGACGAAGGGACCCCCGTGACACATCACCTCGACCATGTCTTCTCCAGTGTAACTCTTCGGCGCCTTGTAGAAAATAACGACCACCTCGTCGACCGGTTCGTCACCGTCGTATATCCAGCCGTGGAGGGCCTTCCTCGGTTCGATTTTTCCCCTGGTCTTGAAGTGTCTCAAGACGATCTCCCAACACCCCATCCCACTCATCCTAACGATTGAAATGGCACCCTTTCCAGGAGGAGATGCGACGGCAACGATCGCGTCCAATTCTCATTTCCCTCCCTTGAGTTCTTTCAATATCCTGACAGCCTCAGAGGCGTTCTTGGCGTAAAAATCCGCCCCAAGCTCTTCGGCGAGTTTCTCGTTCAAAGATGCACCTCCAACGATCACGGGGACAGTCAAATTTCTCCTCCTCAATTCGTCCACAACTTCCCTTATCCTCACAACTGTCGTCGTCATCATCGCTGAAAGCCCCAAGGCGATGGGTTTTTCTTTCTCCACCGTCTCGACTATCACGGACGTGTCCACGTCTTTTCCAAGGTCTACCACCCTGTACCCGTTGCTCCTGATCACGGAAGCCACTATGTTCTTTCCAATGTCGTGCACGTCCCCCTTGACGGTCGCTATGACGAACGCTTCTCCCGTCTCGCTCTTTGGCAGCAGATCGCTCAGTCGATCGAAGATCGGTTTCACAGTTTGGGCGGCGAGTATGAGCTGAGGCAAAAATATTTTCCCCTCATCGTACATCTTTCCCACTCTTTCCATAGCCGGTCTCAGTACTTCCTCCACCACCGACAACGGATCTTTTTCCTTGAGGAGATCCTCGACGATTTTTTTGAGTTTCTCTTCGTTACCGGAAACTATCACTTCTACGATCTCGTCTCCTTTCACTTCCACTCTCGGTAGTTCCCCTCTTCCGAGCAGCACAAGGGCGCTCCTGAGCGTGTTCATCAAAATTTCGTCCAAAGGGTTCGCTATCGCGGAACTGAGTCCTTCGTTCAAGGCGAGTACCAAGAAGGCGCTGTTCAAGTACGTCCTGTTCGGGAGGCCGAAGGAAAGGTTGGACAATCCAAGGGTCGTGAGAAATCCCTTCTCGGAGATGTGTCTCACCGTCTTCAACACTTCCAAAGGCCTTCCGTCCGCTCCAAGGGGTAGTACCCCCGGGTCGAAGATCACCCTGTCTTCAAAACCCAGGGTCTTCAAGATGTTCAACGCCCTCTCCAGGTATTCTTTTCTCTCCTCAAAAGTCTTTGGAACGTCCTTTCCCATGAGCAAGACGACGAGGACTCCTCCATACCTCTTCAACAGACCTACTTTTTGTTCCAACTCTTTTTCCTCCACCTTCGAAGAGTTGAAGAGAGGTCTTCCGGGGTAAACTCTCAAGGCCTCTTCGGCCAACCTCAGGTCTTGCACATCCAGCGAGAGGGGAACTCCCACGACGTAAGGAAGGCTCTGCACGACTCTTTTCACGTAACCCGTATCCACCATGCTTTCTATTCCAAAGTTCACGTCGAGCACTTCTGCGCCTCTCTCTACCTGCTGTTTACCCTCTTCCACGATGACTTTTTCGTCCTTCTCCAGCATCTTTTCCCAAAGCTTCTTTCGTCCAGAAGGGTTTATCCTCTCTCCTATCACCACGAAATGATCGAACCTCACGATCTTTGAAGGAGAAGTCACGGCAAAAAGCTTTCTCCTCTTCCTCTTCAAGGGTCTTCTTTCACCCATGACTTTCCTGAAAAGCCTTATGTGTTCTGGTGTGGTACCGCAACAGCCGCCGAACACGTTCACGCCAGACTCGTAGAAAGTGTCTATGTGGACGGAGAACATCTCCGGAGTGAGTGGGTAGACCGTTTTTCCATCCACCACTATGGGCCTGCCGGCGTTCGGTTCGACCACGAGGAACTTCTCCGTGTGTTGGGAGAGTTCTTGGAAGATCGGGACCATCTCATCTGGTCCCAGAGAACAGTTGATCCCGAGCGCGTCCACGTCCAAATCTTCGAAGGTTACAGCGAACGTGAGTGGGTCGGTTCCGGTCAGACTCCTTCCCTTCTCGTCGAAAGTCATTTGGGCCACAAGAAACACGTCCTTTGAAACATCCCTCACAGCCAACACGGCAGCCTTGAGTTCCAACAGATCCGAAAAGGTCTCCAAGATGATACCGTCTACTCCTTCCTCGACCATGATTCTCGCCGTTTCCTTGAAGTTTTCGTAATAATCGTCGAACGTGGCCGTTCCGAGGGGATAAGGGAGTTCTCCCGTTGGACCCAGGTCACCGAACACCAAGCGGTCGTCAGCCGCTTTCCTCGCCATCTGGACGGCGCTCCTCACGATTCTTTCGAGGTCCACATCCAACCCGTGTTTTTTGAGCTTCATCGGTGTGGCACCAAAGGTGTTGGTGAGGATGACGTCGGCCCCACTCTCCACGTACGATCTGTGAACTTCGTACACGACGTTTGGTGCCTTCAAGTTCAAAAGTTCCGGTACTTCTTCGTACCCTCTTTTCATGAACTCCGTACCGTACGCCCCATCGAGCAAGAGCACTCTTTCTTCCAACATTCTCGCCACATCAGATCTCTTTCGCATCCCTTTCCCTCCAACCGAGGAACGCCGTGATCGTTTTCCTCGGAACAAGCACGTAGGAACCTTGAACGACTCTCACGTCCACTTGTCCTTCGAACATTTTCACGATCCTCTCGTTCAATTCCAGCGGGAGATCCACGTAACCAGGTGAGACCTTGAAACCTCCCAAGAGGTGGGGACGCTGGATTCGAAGCGTTGCATCCACTCTTCTCAAAGCGTATTCGACCATTTCGGATGCGATGCCATCCAAGAAGAACCCCATCAGGTCTTCCCCTCTTGCGAAGTGTTCCTCGATCTTTTCGTCGACCCCTTCACCGAGCGTGGCTAGAAAGACGGTTACCAACTTCGACCCAAGCAAGTGTGCTTCCACCAACTTTCCAGAAAGCTCCAGGCCGTCGAACGATATCTTACCGCCCTCGCTCTTCGCTTCGAAATCTTCCCAAAGGACCACTGGAGTGGCGACTTCTAGAAGTTCTTCGTAAGCCTCTCTCACGTACTTTTCGAAAGCCGGTGGGATTTCCCGCACTCTCCCGAAACCCAACCTCGCCTTCAGCACGTTCTTGGGTATCTCTATCTCCCTGGGATCCAGCTCAACCTTTGACAACTTCCACCACCTTCTTTATCTTCTCCAGGTCCCTCACTATCGCGACGATGTAGAAGCCGTCGAGAATTCCTTTCGTTTTTTCCACAAACTCCAGGACGACCTCAAAACTCTTCTCTTTCAAGTACTCGTCTCCCTTCTCCGATGCTTCGAAAAGTTCTTTCGGTATTTCGATGCCCGGGACGGAAGAAAACGCCCTCATCTGCCTTGCGTTCTCAAAAAATACGACAGATGCGAGCAACTTTGAGTTTAGAGTTTCCTTCACCCTCTCCGCCACTCCCACGTCGAACAGAGGTTGAGTCACCAGAAAGTCCGCGCCACTCTTTATCTTCTCTTTCGCGCGTTCCATATCGTGCTCGCTGAGAGGGTTCACCGCCCCACCAACGAAGAAGTCTGTCTTCCCATCCAAGGTCTTCCCGTTCAGGTCCTTGCCTTCGTTCATCAATTTCGTCAACCTTATCAAGTCGTTTATATTTATGTCGTTCACCACGCTACTCGTCGGATAATCCCCATGCGATGGGTCGTCACCGGAAAGCAGGAGTAAGTTCTTTATGCCCAACGCGTGACATCCAAGCAAGTCTGATTGGATCCTGATCATGTTCCTGGTGTTCCTGGTGAAGTGCATGAGGACCTCTTTCCCACTCTCAACGAGCATGTGAGACACTGCCCACGGTGCCATCCTGACTTTTCCCATGGGCATGTCCGTGACAGTGAACGCATCGATACCTGTTTTCCAAGCTTCCTCAGCGTACTCAAGGAAAGCTTGGAGGTTTGAACCTCGAGGAGTCAAAACTTCCAAAACCACGCAGTTGGAATTTTTCAGCGACTCTCTCAATCCTGCTCCTCCTTTCTGTGCTATCATTGGATTTGGAGAAACTCGAAGAGGAGGTGGAAGCCATGAAGAAGAGATGCATGTTGATTCTTCTCGTGTTGGCACTAAGCGTTTTTTCTTTCTCACAAATATTAAAATATGTGCCGCCCGATTTCAAGGCGGTGCACTTCGTGAAAAACCTCTCGAACTTTTACCAGTCTCTCAAGTCCACACCGACTGGGGAATTCCTCGCTGATTCTCTGGGACTAGAGATGATGATCCAAGGCATGATAGAGTCGCAACTTTTGAACAGAAACGTCAAGCCCTCCGATTTCTACGAGCTGGTGTCGAAGGAATTCCTCTTCGTTCAGCTGGACAACCAGAACTACTGTCTGGTCTTTGGACCTTCGGACAAAGCAGCGAAACTGAGAGACGCCGTCAAAGCGATCTTCGAGGACATCTTCGGTAAGAAGGTTTCGGTGAGGGTCCAGAACGGGTATCTTTTCCTGGGATCAACGGAAGATGCGGTAAACAAGTCGTTGAAAGGTGGAGGAAACGTCCCAGACCATTTGAAAAAGTTGGATTTCTTCTCTTACTCGAGAGTCTCTGTGGACAAGTACTCCTTCGTTTCCACCACAGTCCTAAGGGGTACCACTCCTCAGGTGGCTTTTGAAACGAGAATCGAACCCGTTGGAAGCGCCTCGGCGGATTTCCTGAAGAGATTGGGAAGACCGAAAAAGCTTCCAGCCAACTTTTTGGAATACGGAGAACTCACCATGCTCTTCAACACGGAAGATTACGGTGGGCTTTCGAATCTGATCAGGACTTCCCTTCCTGAGATAAAAATTGAAGACTTCCTCGGCGTCAAAAGTGACGCTCAGAAGGTGGTGGATGGGTTGATACGAGAAGCTGACGCGCCAATACTTGTGAGCATGAACCTCTCCAGGGCTGTTTCAGAAGCGATTTCTGGAGCTACACCAACGCCCCTGGAAATGACTGCGAAACTGTACTTGAAAGACAAAAACGTGATAGAGAAGATACTCAAGGATGTCGGTGTCAGTTACACCAAACAAGGAGACAGATACTTGGTGGGAGACTACACGATGAGCTATTCCGCTGGATTGGTTGTTTTCAAGAGTTCAAAGTTCTCCACCAAGTCTATCCCCTTCAAACCCTCAGAGAACGACGTGTTCTTCATGTTCTTGGACATCAAAGCGCTCATGGAAGCGTTACTTGGGAGTGGAAAAGATGCTTACGTGCTCATGAGAGGAATTTACAAGGACAACGGTATCTCGCTTACTGTTAACGTGAAATGATCTCAAAGTTAATCTCACAAGTTCAGGTTTATAATCTAAGTTTGGGGGTACAAACTGAAATCAAAAGGAGGTCAGGAGGATGTCGGAGAGGAAGAAGTACGTCTACTTTTTTGCGAACGGGAAAGCGGAAGGACGTGCGGACATGAAGGACATACTCGGTGGTAAAGGTGCGAATCTTGCTGAGATGACAAACGTTGGTGTTCCTGTCCCACCTGGTTTCACCATCTCTGCCGAGGTGTGCAAGTACTACTACGATCACGGGAGGACCTACCCAGAGGGCCTCAAGGAAGAGGTCGAAGCCGCCATGCACAGACTCGAAGAAGTCACCGGAAAGAAGTTCGGGGATCCCTCGAACCCACTCCTCGTCTCCGTGAGGTCTGGTGCCGCTATTTCAATGCCTGGGATGATGGACACCGTTTTGAACCTTGGTTTGAACGATGAAACGGTTGTAGGGCTCGCAAAACTCACGAGTAACGAAAGGTTCGCGTACGACTCCTACAGAAGGTTCCTTCAGATGTTCGGTGATGTGGTCCTCAAGATACCGCACGAGAAGTTTGAAAGCGCGCTCGAAGAGATGAAGGAAAAGAAGGGTGTAAAACTCGACACCGAACTCGATGCCGAAGACCTCAAAAAGCTTGTGGAAAGGTACAAACAGATATACAAAGAAGAGGGTAAGGAATTCCCGCAGGATCCATGGAAACAGCTCTGGCTCGCCATAGACGCCGTTTTTGGAAGCTGGATGAACGAAAGAGCGGTGAAATACAGGCAAATCCATGGAATCAAAGAAGGAGATCTCCTCGGAACAGCTGTCAACATTGTCGCCATGGTCTTCGGTAACATGGGAGAAGATTCTGGAACGGGTGTCGCTTTCACGAGAGATCCGAACACCGGAGAGAAGAAGCCCTACGGTGAGTTCCTCCCCAACGCCCAAGGCGAGGACGTCGTCGCCGGAATAAGAACACCTTTGAGTCTCGACGAGATGAAGGCTAGAATGCCTGAAGTGTACGAACAGCTTATAAAGATCATGGAAATGCTCGAGAGACACTACAGAGACATGCAAGACATCGAGTTCACAGTGGAAAAGGGCAAGCTCTACATACTCCAGACAAGGAGCGGTAAGAGAACCTCTCAAGCTGCCATCAAGATAGCCGTGGACATGGTACACGAGGGCTTGATCACGAAAGAGGAAGCAGTGATGAGGGTGAAGCCCGAAGACATAGAGAGAGTGTTGCACCCCGTCTTCGATCCGAAAGAAAAAGCTCAAGCAAAAGTGATAGCAAAAGGTCTCCCAGCTTCTCCCGGTGCCGCCACTGGTAAGGTAGTCTTCAACGCCAAGAAAGCGGAAGAGCTTGGAAAAGAGGGTGAAAGGGTCATCCTTGTGAGGCCTGAAACGAGCCCCGAAGATGTGGGTGGAATGGCCGTCGCCCAAGGCATCCTCACGGCGAGGGGTGGTATGACATCGCACGCGGCTGTCGTGGCGAGAGGAATGGGTAAGCCGGCGGTGGTTGGGGCCGAGATGATCGAAGTGTACCCTGAAGAAGGGTTCTTCAAAGTCAACAACGTCGTGGTGAAAGAAGGAGAATGGATATCCATAGACGGTTCCACAGGTGAGGTGCTCCTCGGAAAGGTGACGACCATCAAACCGCAAGGTCTCACGGGACCAGTGGCGGAACTGTTGAGCTGGGCTGATGAGATCAGGGAACTCGGCGTCAGAGCCAACGCCGATATCCCAAGAGACGCGGAAGTTGCCAGAAGCTTTGGAGCGGAAGGAATCGGTCTGTGCAGAACCGAGCACATGTTCTTCGAAAAGGACAGGATACCCAAGGTGAGAAGGATGATCCTAGCCAAGACGAAGGAAGAAAGAGAGAAGGCTCTGAACGAACTCTTACCACTCCAGAAGGAAGACTTCAAAGGACTCTTCAGGGTGATGAGGGGACTCCCTGTCACGATAAGGCTCATAGATCCTCCTCTGCACGAGTTCTTGCCACAGGAAGAAGAACAGATCAGAGAAGTCGCACAGCAGATGGGTGTTTCCTACGAAGAACTGAAGGGTGTCGTAGAGAACTTGAGGGAACTCAACCCAATGCTCGGCCACAGGGGTTGTAGGCTCACCATAACTTATCCTGAGATAGCGATCATGCAGACCAGGGCCATAATAGGTGCGGCCATAGAACTCAAGAAAGAAGAAGGCATAGACGTTGTGCCAGAGATCATGATCCCGCTCGTTGGTCATGTGAACGAGATAAAGTACCTCAAGAAGATCATAAAAGAGGTCGCGGATGCTATGATAAAGGAATCCGGGATGAACATCACTTACAAGATCGGTACGATGATAGAGGTTCCGAGGGCGTGTGTCACAGCGGATCAGATCGCACAAGAAGCTGAATTCTTCAGCTTTGGAACCAACGACCTCACTCAAATGACTTTCGGGTTCAGCAGGGACGACGTAGGAAAGTTCTTGCCAGAGTATTTGGAGAAAGGCATCCTTGAACACGATCCGTTCAAAACACTCGATTACGAAGGGGTCGGAGAACTCGTAAAGATGGGTACACAGAAAGGAAAAGCAGCAAGACCTGATCTCAAAGTTGGTGTTTGCGGTGAACACGGAGGAGATCCAAGATCTATCGAGTTCTTCCATAAAGCTGGTGTAGACTACGTCTCCTGCTCGCCGTACAGGGTTCCAATAGCAAGGCTCGCAGCCGCACAGGCTGCCGTCAAGGCAAAGAAGCCAACGATGGAACAACCGAAAGATTGAGGTCAAGCCGGGGCCTTCCCCGGCTTCTTCGTTCGGGAAGGGGGTATGTTGAATGCCGTACGTCAGGTCGACGAAGGAAATACTAGAGAAAGCGAGCAAAGAGGGATACGCCGTTGGTGCGTTCAACTTCAACAACCTTGAATTCCTCCAGGCGATACTGGCCGCCGCCGAGGAAGAAAAAGCCCCAGTGATAGTGGCCACTTCGGAGGGAGCGATCAAGTACATAGGTAGGGGAAACATCGAAGCTGGTGCAAAGCTTGCGGTCGAAATGGTGAAGACACTTGCCGAAAAGGTATCCGTCCCAGTTGCGCTCCATTTGGACCACGGAAGGGACTTCAACATCATCATGGCAGCGATCAGGGCGGGTTATTCTTCCGTGATGATAGACGCTTCCCACCTTCCGTTCGAAGAGAACCTCAAAGAGACAAAGAGAATCGTGGAGATCGCTCACGCCGTTGGAATAGCGGTTGAGGCGGAGCTTGGAAAACTCAAGGGTATAGAGGACAACGTGGTGGAAAGGGAATCCGTGCTTGTGGATCCGGAGGAAGCCAGGGTTTTCGTCAAAGAAACGAGCGTCGATTTCCTGGCACCCGCGATCGGAACGAGCCATGGCGCCTTCAAGTTCAAGGGTGAACCTGTCCTCGATTTTGAGAGGTTGAAGAAAGTCAAGGAGAACACGGGTATCCCACTCGTTCTGCACGGAGCCTCGATGGTTCCTCAAGACATGGTAGAGCTCGCAAAACAGTACGGCGCGGAACTCTCCGGTGCAAAGGGTGTACCAGAAGATATGCTCAAAAAAGCGATAGAACTTGGAATAAACAAGATCAACATAGATACGGACTTGAGGATCACTTTCGTGGCTTACATGAGGAAGGTCTTCGCTGAAAACAAATCCGAGATCGATCCAAGGAAGATCTTCGATCCCGTCTTCGTGAAGGTGAAAGAGATCGTGAAGGAGAGGATGAGGATCTTCGGTTCGAGTGGAAAAGCGTGAAAAAAAACGAACTCCAATAGACGAAAGAGGTGAAGCAAATGAAGGTGTTGGTGATAAACTCTGGTAGCTCTTCCGTGAAGTACCAGCTGATTGAAATGGATGGTGAAAGAGTCCTTTGTAAGGGGATCGCCGAAAGAATTGGCCTCGAGGGTGGAAGATTGGTGCACAGGGTAAACGAAGAAAAACACATCGTAGAGAGAGAACTCCCCGACCACGACAGCGCTTTGAGGCTCGTGCTCGAAGCCCTTACGGACGAAAAAATCGGCGTGATAAAGGACCTTTCCGAAATCGATGCCGTAGGACACAGGGTGGTCCACGGAGGCGAAAAGTTCACAGGATCTGTCTTGATAGATGAGGATGTGATCAAAGCGATAGAAGAAGTTACCCCTCTTGCCCCACTCCACAATCCAGCGAACTTGATGGGTATAAAGGCGACCATGAAACTCTTACCAGGTGTTCCGAACGTCGCAGTGTTCGACACGGCGTTTCACCAAACGATACCTCCCAAGGCCTATCTGTACGCAATCCCTTACGAATACTACGAGAAGTACAAGGTGAGGAGGTACGGTTTCCACGGAACGAGTCACAGGTACGTGTCGAAGAGAGCCGCAGAGATTCTGGGAAGAAAGCTCGAGGAGTTGAAAATCATTACCTGTCACATAGGTAACGGTGCTTCCATAGCCGCTGTGAAGTACGGGAAATGCGTTGACACTTCGATGGGATTCACACCCCTTGAAGGGTTAGTTATGGGGACACGTTGCGGTGACATCGATCCAGCAATACCCTTTTTCATCATGGAAAAAGAGGGAATCTCGCCTCAAGAGATGTACGACGCGCTCAACAAAAAGAGTGGCGTCTTCGGTCTCACGAAGGGTTTCAGTTCGGACATGAGGGACATAGAAGAAGCCGCCCTAAGGGGAGACAAAACGGCACAGCTTGCCCTCGACATCTATCATTACAGAATAGCCAAGTACGTAGGAGCTTACGCGGCCGCCATGAACGGTGTGGACGCCATCGTTTTCACAGCCGGAGTTGGGGAAAACTCTCCCATCACAAGAAGGGATGTCTGTTCTTACCTGGAATTCCTCGGCTTGAAACTCGATGAAAAGAAAAACGAAGAGACGATAAGAGGAAAGGAAGGTGTCATCTCCACACCGGATTCCAAAGTGGCGGTGCTCGTGGTTCCTACAAACGAGGAACTCATGATCGCTCGGGACACGAAGGAGATCGTCGAGAGAATGAGGGGAAAATGCTGCTGAACGCAAGAGGCCGCCAATTGGCGGCCGCTCTCTTTTTCTCGTGTAAATTTTTACTTTTTTCTGTGATAGAATTAATTAAAACAAAGAAGGGGTGATCACGATAGTTCCCAAGTACAGGTTGATAGAGAAGTTTCTGATAGACGAGATAAAGTCCGGCAAATACAAACACGGCGACAAGCTCCCAACGGAGAAAGAACTCATGGAGATGTTCAACGCAAGTCGCGAGACCGTGAGGAAGGCGCTTGAAAGGCTTGTCGTGAAGAATTTGGTGACGAGGAAACCTGGACTTGGGACGTTCGTCAATTTGGAGAAGCGCAACAGAGTGGTCGGTATCCTCGTTCAACAGATAACGAGTTACATCTTCCCGTACGTGACTCTTGGCGCAGAAGAAGTCCTGTTCAGGAACGGCTACAAAATGCTCCTCGGGAACGCTTCAGAAGACCCCCATAAGGAACGACAGGTAATCAACGAATGGCTCGAAATAGGAATCGAAGGACTCATAATAGACCCTGTATGCAGCGCCACGAGGAGATCGAACAGGGACCTTGTGGAAGATTTGGTGAGGAAGGGACTAAAGGTTGTACTAGTTCACACCGACTGGGAAATTCCCGGAGCGGGAGCGGTCGTTTTGGACGATTGGTACGGGGGGGAGAAGGCGGCGGAAATCCTGTACCAATACGGTCACAGGAGGGTGGCGGTGCTCTACAAATCCTTGCACCTTCCCAGCGTCCTCAGAGCACAAGCTTTCCTGAAGAGAGGCAAAGAACTGGGGTTCGAAAGGATGTACGAGAAGGTCTTCCACGTTTCGGAGTTCACAGGTATTCCCATGCAGTACGCTTACGAACTCCTGTCGCTTCCGAAAGGCCAGCGCCCCACCGCTGTGTTCTGCTACAACGATGCCACAGCCCTTCAGTTTTACCTGATGGCCAAGAGGATGGGCGTGAGGATACCTGAGGACGTTTCGTTGATAGGTTTCGACGACGCACCCATAGGAGACTTCAGAGACATCCTCACCACTTTCTCGCATCCGAAAGAAGAAGTTGGAAGAAAAGCCGTCGAGATACTGCTCAAGATGGTGGAGGGAGAGCCACCAGAAAGGTACGTCTTCAAACCCCAGTTGATCATGAGAGAGTCCGTTTCGTATCCAAAGGGATGAGGGGCCGAGAGCCCCTCATCTCTTCATGATACCCCAGTACAGTTCGTTCCATCTCAGTTCTTTTTTGAAGCTTTCAAGATCCAACTTCTCATCTATCACGACGCATTCTATTTCCAAGGCCTCAGCCCAATCGACAAGGCATTCCACATCGACAGCCGTTGAAAACGCCGTGTGATGGGAACCTCCAGCCAGTATCCAAGCGATGGTCGCCTTTTTGAAGTCCGGAAGAGGTTTCCAAAGAACTCGCGCTGTCGGCAGTTTCGGCATCTTTTTCTCAACGGGAACGGAAATCACCTTGTTCACCACAAGCCTGAACCTGTTCCCCATGTCCACGAGGGACGCGTTCACGGCAGGCCCAGCCTGTCCGTCGAACACAAGCCTCGCAGGATCAGCTTTACCTCCTATGCTGAGGGGATGAACCTCTATCCTCGGCTTTTCTCCAGCGATCGATGGGCAGATCTCCAACATGTGCGCGCCCAGCACGAGTTCGTTTCCTGGAACAAGATGGTACGTGTAATCCTCCATGAAGGAGGTTCCGCCTGGAAGGCCCGCGCCCATCACCTTCAAGGCGCGTACCAACCCCGCCGCCTTCCAGTCCCCTTCCGCTCCAAAGCCATAGCCTTCTTCCATCAACCTCTGAACGGCAAGGCCGGGAAGCTGAGGCAAATCGTGAAGATCCTCGAACGTCGTGGTGAAAGCGATGCCATTTTTCTCTTTGAGGAAATTCCTCAAAGCGATTTCTATCTTCGCTTGCTCTCTTACAGCCTTCAGACTGTATTCATCGTTCGGCATAACGTATTTTTCTCTGTACTCGTCCAGCAGCTCATCCACTTCCTTTTCCGACACACCCATTACCCTCTCCGCCAATTCCCCGACTCCCCAGGTGTTCACGGACCAGCCAAGTTTTATCTGCGCCTCCACTTTGTCCCCTTCCGTGCTCGCCACCTCACGCATGTTGTCACCAAACCTGACGATCTGCCCGCTCCTTCCATCCTGTATGGCACAAGCCACTCTCATCCACTTGGCGATTTTCTCTCTGACCTCTGGATCCTCCCAATGCCCCACGACAACTTTCCTTGGAAGCCTCATCCTGGCGTGTATGTAACCGTGTTCTCTGTCACCGTGCGCGGATTGGTTCAGGTTCATGTAATCCATGTCGATGGTGTCCCAAGGGATTTCTCGGTTGTACTGCGTGTGAAAGTGAAGGACGGGCTTCCTGTTGATCGACAATCCCCTGATCCACATCTTCGAAGGCGAAAAGGTGTGCATCCAAACGATCACACCGGCGCACTTCTCGTTAGCGTTGACGTGTTCAAACACTTCGACGATCTCAGCAGAACTCTTTAGGACTGGTTTCAAGACGATCGAACATGGCATTCCTGGGTCACTGTTCAACGCTTCCACTATCTTCTTCGCCTGTTCTTCCACCTTTCTCAAAGTTTCCAAACCGTACAAATACTGACTTCCGACCAAAAACCAAAATTCATATCTTCTGAGATCTATCATGTCTGAATACCTCCTCTTTCTTTAAAGTTTTTCCTGCGCTAAAGTATACCACACTAGGTCCATTATTGTACGTACCTTGAAAAAGGTTGTAAAACTTCGAAAGGATGGGAAAATCTTTCCTGTTTGCTCGTATCGTTAGAATTTTTGTTAATTCTTTCAATAATGGACCGGACCGTATCTGATCTTCAGGAACACGTTGGGAGCGGATAAAGTTGGTATCATTCCCATGCCCGGAAGGTCCGTGAGTGGGCAGTGGGCACTCGGGATCAACAAGTTCATCCCAGAGGATAGAAAAGTTGCTGCCTTCAAGTTCATAATCTTCGCCACCACGAAATGGGCCGACAAGAACAAGTTCCTGAGGTTCGCCGTGGCTCCCGCGAGGATCTCCACCCTCAAAGATCCCGAAGTCAGGGCGGCAGATCCAAGGGTCCCCGCACTTGAAGTCACCTACGTGACGCAGACCCGCAGACCGAGGATCCCAGAAGAACCCAGACTCGAAGACATCACCGTTGAGACCTTCTCCAAGATCCTCGCCGGTCAACTCCCACTGTCCATGAGCACGCTCAACGATCTGGCGAAAAAGTGGATGGAAATCCTCGGAAAGTGAAACAAGGAGGTGAAGAGGGGGTTTCAAGCCCCCTCGTTCGTATGAAGAAAGGAAACCCTCTGACACCATGGCTCATGGTTCTTCCTGTCCTTGTTCTGTTTTTGAGTATGACCATCTATCCTTTCGCCTTCATGATATGGTCTTCTTTCAGGGACTACGACCTTTCGAAGACAGCTGAAACGAAGTTCATTGGCTTGAAGAACTATTTCGAAATATTCAAAGATAGGACTGCGATCGAATCGGCGAAGTTCACACTCAAACTCCTCTCCATAGCTGTTCCTGTGGAAATCGCTCTTGGGGTTCTGATCGCGTTCCTCGTGAGGGGTATGAGGGGGGAAAAGATAATCCGCTCTTCTCTTCTCATACCGATGATGGTCCCACCAGCTGTATCTGGTGTGACTTGGAAAATGCTCTACAATTACGCCTTTGGACCAGTGAACTGGTTCATTTCGTTGTTTGGAGGGCCAAAGATCTCCTGGTTTGGAAACTCGGCATACGCCCAACTTGGGATCATCCTGATCGACGTCTGGCAATGGACGCCGTTCGTTTTCCTGATGATCTACGCAGGACTACAATCGATACCTCAAGACCTCATAGACGCGGCCAGAGTCGACGGGGCGAGTTGGGGAAAAGTGTTCCTACACGTGGAGTTTCCGCTCTTAAGACCACTAATACTTGTAGCCCTCGTTTTGAGGATAATAGATTGTTTGAAAACCTTCGACATCGTGTTCATGACCACTTGGGGAGGACCCGGCGCGGCGACGCACACTTACAGCTTCTACATATACA
>JAUQPE010000012.1:0-19523 GCA_030550515.1 Thermotogota bacterium
GATCACCTTCCGTGCGATGAACTCCTTGAACATGTAAGAGCTCTTGTGACCGGTAGGCAGGAAGATGGTCTTTTTCTTCTTCAAGAGTCTGTGCAGCGCCCTGTAAGAGGGGTAAGGAAAGACTCTGTCGAAGATCGCCCAAAAGAAAAGCACCTCTTGTTCGACAAACGGCGCAAAGGAGACGGGATCGTAGAGGTAGCACCCCACCGGGGCCTTCAACGCGATCTCTTCCAAACTTCTGAAGGATCCAACAACCTCTTCCGCCTTTCCTCTGTTTTTGACGCAATCTCTCTCGGACTTGCAGCCGTGTTCGTTGTCGTTTTGCCTGTACAGATCCCTCAGCGTGGCGGTGTAGGGAGAGTACCAGTTGATCCAACGCCAATCGCCGCCGCAACAGCAAAGAATTCCTTTCTTTATTCTCTTTTCCCTCGCGAGGGCCAAAATTGCGATCATTCCCCCGAAGCTGAACCCCATGATGGAGACGTCCCTGTCGTTGTCCTTCCTTATAACGTCCACCAGATCGCACACATCCTGTACCGCCTCGTAGAACCTCTGCACGCAGTAAGAAGGAGAGTGGTGGTAGTAGGGTTCCCCACCCTTCCACTCCGCCGGTGCCCTTTCCGAGTGATACGGAAGGATCAAAAACCACGTCTTCACGTTGGCTTTTTTGAACCTCTCCCCGAACCACATGAGGTACGGGATGTTTCCGTTCCCTATCCCATGCAGGAACACGAGGTTGTGTTTGACTTCGGGCGGTTCGAAGACGTAGACGTGGACCGTTTCGCTTTCCTTCACGACAGGTTCGTAGGAAGCCTTGAACGTAAGTTTCTCCATGCCGAAACCTCCCGTGGTCTTCCTCTACAAGAAAAATGATACAATGTTTACAGGTGAGGTGACCTGGAATGGTCGATTTCAAGATGACCAGAGATGGCCTCGTCTTGGTCGTGAGAGACTATCAAAACTTGGAGGACGTCTTGAACGCGATCAGCACCAGGGTGACCCAGATGGGGGATTTCTTCGCCAGGGGTGACAGGATCGCCTTGATGATAGAGAACCACGTCAAGCATTCCCAAGACATACCAAGGTTGGTCGCCCACATCAGAGGCCTAGGGCTTGAGGTCTCCCAAATACTCATAGGATCGCCGCAGGAAGTTTCGGAGAAAACCATGAAAGTGGAAGTCAGAAACGTCGTGGAAGGTGTCGGCAAGATCGTGAAGAAGACTATAAGATCGGGGCAGACCGTGATCCACTCAGGTGACGTGGTGATCTTCGGCAACCTCAACAGGGGAGCGGAGATCCTGGCGGGAGGTTCCGTGGTGGTCTTCGGAAAGGCCTTTGGGACGATAAGGGCAGGCTTGAACGAAGGAGAAAACGCCGTGATCGCGGCGCTCGACCTCCAACCAACTCTGATGCAGATTGCCGGTTTTGTCTCGCACGCGAAAGGTCAAGAGGGTGTCCCATCCGTCGCGCACGTGAAGGGGAACAGGATAGTGATAGAGCCGTTCGACAAACTCGACTTCGAAAGGAGTGATTGAGGGTTGAACGCGAAGGAACTGTTGATGAAACTCTCCTCGCTGGATGGTCCTTCCGGTTTCGAAGAACCGGTTGTGGAAGAAATCAAAAAAGTCGTCGAACCGTTGGCGGACGAGGTTAGAACGACAAAGCACGGAAGTCTCGTTGTCCTGAAGAGAGGAACAGGAAAGGGAAAGATAGCAGTCTTCTCCCACGTGGACGAAATAGGGTTCGTCGTGGCGAAGGTGGATGGGGAGTACGCGAGGTTGGAGCCCATAGGAGGGGTGGACCCCAAGGTCATCTACTCTTCCAAGGTGAAGGTGTACACGAGAAACGGTGTGGGTGTTGGGGTCATCGGGATGCTCGAACCTCACCTTCAATCTCAAGAGTACAGGGAGAAGTTCATCGGTTTCGACGAGATACTGCTCGACTTGTCCCTCGTGGAAGGTCAAGTCAGGGTTGGGGACCTCGCGGTGATCCAAGCGGAACCGTTGGATTTGAACGGAAAGGTCGCGGGTAAGGCCCTCGACAACAGGTCGAGTTGTGTGGCCTTGATAGGGGCGTTGGAACTGCTCAGCAAATACAAGCACGCCTTGGACGTGTTCTTCGTGTTCTCGACGCACGAGGAAGTGGGGGGAATCGGTGCGCTGACCTCTGCCTATTCCATAGAGCCAGATTACGCAGTGATCGTCGACGTCACCCACGCGGAAGAACCCCCCCAATTCGATCACGTAAGGCTTGGAAAGGGACCCGTTGTGGTACACGGCCCTGTTGTCGACAAGGCTTTCACGAATAGGGTGAAGGAGATAGCGAGGAAAAACGGCGTTTCCCTGCAGGAAGAAGCCGTGGGGGGGAGGTCTGGGACAGAAACGGACTTGGTTCAAATCGTGAGGAGGGGGATCAAAACGGCCCTCGTCTCCATCCCGTTGAAGTTCATGCACACCCCCGTGGAGGTTGTGGATCCGAAGGATGTGGAGGAAACGGCGAGGTTGATAGCCCTTGTCTGCTCGGAATTGGAGGTGTGAACGTGTACTTGAGAGAGCTCTCCGAGATGGACGGCGTTTCTGGAAACGAAGAAAAGGTGAGAAGTTTCATAGAAGAAAAGATAAGGGAGAAAGTTGATGAGATCTCCGTCGACGTGTTGGGGAATCTCATCGCTTTGAAGAAGGGAAGAAAGGGTGGAAAGACTTTAGTCGTCGCCGCGCACATGGACGAGGTGGGATTGATCGTTTCCAGAATCCACGAAGACGGCTCTCTCTCCTTCCAACCCGTGGGAGGGATAGACCCTCGTATCCTCCCCGGTAAGGTGGTCAAGGTGAAAGACTTGCATGGTGTCATCGGATACAAGGCGATCCACCTTCAGAAGGAAGGCGAGAGAAAAGGCACCCAAGACTTCAGCGGCTTGAGGATATACCTTGGGTTCTCTTCCGACAAAGAGGCGAGGGAAAAAGTCTCGGTTGGAGACTACGTTTCCTTCGTCAGCGAGTACAGGGAGAACAACGGCAGGGCTGTGGGGAAGGCCTTCGACGACAGGGGAGGATGTTCGGTCCTCTTGGACATCTTGGAAAGGGGCGTTTCACCAGCGTACGATACCTACTTTGTCTTCACCGTCCAGGAAGAGACTGGTTTGAGAGGGAGCGCCGTCGTGGTGGAGCAGATAAGACCAACCTGCGCGCTCGTGGTGGAAACGACCACTTCCGGTGACAATCCGGAGATGGACAGGGAGAGATGGGCCACCCACCTGGGTGACGGTCCAGCCATCACCTTCTACCACAGAGGTTACGTCGTGCACCCACGGATCTTCCAGCTGATCGTCGACACGGCGAAGAGTCATGGGATCCCTCATCAGATGAAGAGAAGGTCCGCCGGAGGAACGGACGCGGGTCGGTTCGCGACGACCGCTTACGGCGTGCCGTCAGGTGTCGTATCCATTCCGTCCAGGTACATCCACACTCCAAATTCCATTCTGGACCTGAAAGACTACGAACACACGCGCCAACTGGTTCAAGTCCTGATAGAAGAAGGAAAGATCGTGGAGGTGATCGAATGAAAGAATTGGTCAAAAAACTGACGGAGGCGTTTGGACCAAGTGGAAGGGAAGAAGAGGTGAGAAAGATCATCTTAGAAGAGTTGGAGGGACACGTAGACGGTTACAGGGAAGACGGCCTCGGAAACCTCGTGGTCTGGAAGGGAAGTGGTGAAAGGAAAGTGCTTCTCGACGCGCACGTGGACGAGATAGGGGTGGTCGTGACCAGCGTGGACGATAGGGGGTTCCTCATGGTGGAACCGGTCGGGGGAGTATCGGCCTACATGCTGCTTGGGAAGCGTTTGAGGTTTCAAAACGGAAAGGTGGGGATCGTGGGTTTGGAAGGAGAAACCACGGACGAGATGCGGGAGAACCTGAAGAACCTTTCCTTCGACAAGATATTCGTCGACGTCGGTGCCAACGGGAGAGAAGAAGCCGAGAAGAACTTTCCCATAGGAACCTTCGCCGTCTACGATGCCCGGTTCGAGGAAATGTCTGGAAAGTTCGTCTCGAAGGCCATGGATGACAGGATCGGTTGTGCCGTCGTGGTTGAAGTCTTCAAAAGATTGAAACCAAGAAACGTTCAGCTGTTTGGTGTCTTCAGCTCTCAGGAAGAGATAGGACTGGTGGGAGCATCCGTCGCCGCCTACGACATCCTCCCAGACGAGGTCATCGCGATCGACGTCACAGACGCGTCGGACACACCAAAGGGTTACAAAAGACACGCGATGAAGCTCGGGGAAGGTCCCGCCCTCAAGGTGAAGGACAGAGCCTCCATCAGCAGCAGGAGGATCTTGGAAAGGCTCGTCGAAGTTGCCGAGCGGAACAAAGTGAAATACCAAATGGAGGTCCTGACCTTTGGGGGAACGAACGCCTTGAGCTATCAGAAGACGAGACACGGTATACCGGCTGCCACCATCTCCATTCCAACGAGGTACATACACTCCCCGAGCGAGATGGTCCATCCCGACGACGTGGAAGGTGCCATCGAACTTTTACTCAAATACTTGGAGGCATCCTGACGCATGGCTAGGATAACACTTTCCGAGGGCCAATCGAAGTTCCTTTTTTGGCTCATAGTGGCATTGTCAATGGCGGTCATCGTGCTCGCCTCTTACAACATGTACTTGAAGTGGAAGTTAAAACAGGTGAAGGTGGAAATCGTCGAGATCAAACCCGTTGAAATAAAAGTCCCGGAGGCCTTCACACCGGCGGTTCCTGAAGAGGTGACGCCGGCGACTCCCGTCGTTCAAACCGAGGAGTTCGATTACGAGAAGCTGAGGCGTGAAATGGCAACGCTCGTTTCCGAGACCCAAAAAATCTCCGCGTTCGTCGTCTCCAAAGAGGACGCCTTGAGAATCATCAGAAAATCTAACCTTCCTTACCTCATCACGCAGGTGTCCGAGGACACGTATTCCGTCGTGCTGTTGGGGGATTACACCGATACCAAGGAGATCGCTCAGAGGTCGCTCTACGGAGTTTACGTCATCACCACCCTTTCGGAGAAGCTTTCGAAAGAAATCTCTTACGATCTCAGGCTTTCTGGTTTTCCTTCCTACGTCTTCGAGTTCACGAGGGATGGAAAGAAATACTATTCCGTGGTCATCGGGGCGTTTCCCACATCCAAACTCGCGAGCGATTACTTCAAAACCTTGAACTGGGATGAGATAACGAAGAAAGCGAGGACCAGTTCACCTGGTTTCGCAGGTAGGTTGATCGTGCGATGAGGTTGAAAGTATCTGAAGCTAAACTTCTAATGGTCCTGATGATCGCCTTCCTCGTGGTCCTCGGTGTGATCGAAGGATTGGGAAAGGAAAAGAAAGAAGAGGTCAATCAACCACAACCCCAAGCAAAAACCGTGAGGTTTCCCATAGATCTGAACAGCGCGACTGTGGACGAGCTGGTCGCCATACCAGGTATCGGGACGGTGAAGGCCCAGGCGATCGTCTCTCACAGGGAAAAGATAGGAAGATTCACCAGTCTAGACCAACTCCTTGACGTTTCCGGCATAGGCAGGAAAACCCTCGAGAAGATGGAAAAGTACGTCTTCGTGAGCGGCGAAACGCAGGTAAACACGAAAGTCAAATCTAAGATCAACGTAAACACGGCCACCCAAGAGGAGTTGGAGGGACTACCTCACATCGGACCGGCGAAGGCGAAGGCCATCGTCGAGTACAGGACGAAGAATGGGCCCTTCCGATCCCCTGAAGACCTCTTGAAGGTACCAGGTATCGGTGAAAAGACGCTGGAAAAACTCAGAGGAGAAATCACCTTTTGAGGAGGGAAGAGGATATGAGAAAGCTGGTTGTACCACTGGTGTTGTTGGGAGTCCTCGCGGCGGTGATCGTCTTGTCACAGAACTCTTCCACACCCACCCTCAGGATCGCCTATGTGGATCTTGAAAAGGCCACAGAAAGCTATTACAAGTGGCAGGAGTTGAACGAGAAGTACAAGAGAGACTACAGCTTCTACCAGTCGAAACTCAAGGAGATGGAGGACGAGTTGAAGAGGTTGCAAGAAAGAGGGGCCTCTCAAGCTGAGATACAGAAGAAGCGGGAAGAGATCCTCGCGAGGAAGACCGAATACGAAAACATCTTGAGGAACGAATACCAACCGAAGATCCAAGAAGTGATAAATGAAGTTGTGAAAAAGATCTCCGAGTACGCCAGCGTGATGAGATACAATTTGGTTCTTATCAAGCAGAACGTCGTGTTGTACGGCGATCCCGCGCTCGACATCACCCAACAGGTGATCGCTTACATCAATTCTGGGAAAAAATGAAGAAAAGGTTAGTTTGTGAGAAACTCACGAAGAGGTTTGGGAAGAGGACGGTAGTCGATGAAGTGGATCTGTTTTTCGAAGAGGGCGAAGCGGTGGGCCTTCTCGGTCCGAACGGTGCCGGGAAGACCACCATCTTCAACATGGTGCTGGGTGTTGTGATTCCCACTTCTGGGCGGATCCTCTTCGAAGGCGTGGACATAACGAAACTTCCCGTTCACGTCAGAGCCAGACTTGGGATCACTTACCTCCAACAGGAAACGTCCATATTCGCAGGTCTTTCTGTCAAGAAAAATCTCGAACTTGTCCTGCGCTTCCACGTGAAGGACAAAACTGTCAGAGAGGCGAAGATGAGGGAGTTGCTGAGGGAGTTTCACTTGGAAGAACTGGCGGAACAACCAGCGGCTTTTCTCTCCGGTGGGGAGAAGAGAAAACTGGAACTTGCAAGGCTCATGTGTTTGAATCCTTCTTTCGTCCTCCTCGACGAGCCTTTCAGTGGGATAGATCCGAAAACCGTGAAAGAGATTCAGAAGATGGTCTTGGAGTTGAAGGATAGAGGATTCGGTTTGGTCGTCACAGACCACAACGTGGACGAACTCGTCGAGATCGCGGACAGGATATACGTGATACACAAAGGAAAAGTGTTGGCGGAGGGTACCCCGTTTGAGATCCTCAAAAACGAGAAGGTGAAGGAGGTGTACCTGGGAAGTTGATGAGGGTGGGTGTGATCGGCTACTCTGGTCCGATCGATCTACCTCCCGTTCTCGAACTCAAGGAGCTCTGTCTCGAGCTTGGAAGGTCGCTCGCGAAGGCTGGACATGTGGTTTTCAACGGGGGAAGGGACGGCGTGATGGAACTCGTCTCCCGCGGAGCGAGGGAGGCCGGGGGAGTGGTGGTGGGAATACTACCCGAAGGCGAGGCAGGTAATCCTTACCTTTCGGTTTCGGTGGACACCGGTTTGGATTTTAGGATGAGGTCCTTCATACTGTTGAGGAACGTGGATGTGGTGGTCTCCATCGGTGGAGAGATAGGAACCGCGATAGAGATATTGGGGGCCTACGCGATGGGAAGGCCCGTGATTCTGCTTCGCGGAACGGGGGGTTGGACCGACAGGATAGTTCAGGTCCTCATAGACGGAAGGTATCTGGACAACAGGCGGATAGTGGAAGTGTTTCAGGCATGGTCGATCGGCGAAGTTTTGAAGCTCATAGAACGTTTTCAGTGAGCCACTTCAGGTAGCTTTCATCAACGCTTTCTGGGGAGAAGGAGAAGATCGCGGGGACTTGGTAGGGATGGAGTCTCTTTATCTCTTCCATCACCCTTTCGAGGTTTTCTCTCTTGGTTTTGAACAAAGCAGCGACTTCCGTGTCTTCCGTGATCTTTCCCTCCCACCAATAACCGGACTTGATGTGAAAGAGGTTGAAACAGGCGATCAATCTCTCCTCTAAGAGCTTTCTGCCGATCTCGATGGCGTTTTCCTCGTTCGGAAACGTCGAGTAAATCACCACCATCCTCCCACCTCCCCACGTTCTTGAGATTTGTTCTCAAGAGCGAGATCTCTTTTCTTGTTTGTTCGTTTTCTGAAAGGAAAGCTTCATTTCCTCGAAAATTTCGCGGTTGAAGGTTCATCTAAAATATACCACAAAGACCAATCGCTATTTTTATGCTGTTTATTTAAAAAATATTCCGTATTTGGAGGTGGCGGTATGGGAAACCTTAGAAGGCCGAACGCGAACGAAGCGACCCAAACATTCAACAGGTCGAGAGACGTTGTTCCGATGTCGGGGATCTGTTCGAGGTGTATCGACGGCTGTACGGGAGGTTGTGAGATCTGGCTCGCATCGTTCAGGGGAAGAGAGGTGCTCTACCCGGGTCCATTCGGCGAGATCACGGCGGGTGCGACCAAGGATTATCCAGTCGATTATTCGCACTTGAACATACTCGGTTACGCAAGGGGTGCGGAAGGCCTTCCACCGGATGTTGAACCCGGTCCTGACACGGCGATCTTCACCAACGTGGATACGACCACCGAATACGGGTGGGACATAAAAGTCAAGATGACCGTTCCCATATTCACCGGAGCTCTCGGATCAACGGAGATTGCCAGAAAGAACTGGGAGCACATAGCGGTTGGCGCCGCGATCAGTGGTATCACTGTGGTGTGCGGTGAGAACGTGGCGGGTGTGGATCCAGATTTGGAACTGGACCAGCACGGCAAGATCAAAAGGTCGCCGGAATTGGACAGGAGAATAGAGATATACAAGAGGTACCACGACGGAAAGTACGGAGAACTCTTGATCCAGATGAACGTCGAAGACACAAGACTTGGCGTTGCAGAATATGTCATAAGCAAACACGGGATCGAAACGATCGAGTTGAAGTGGGGTCAAGGTGCCAAGAGCATCGGTGGAGAGATAAAAGTGAGATCGCTGGAGAGGGCCATTGAGCTCAAAAAAAGAGGATACATCGTCCTTCCAGATCCTGAACTTCCGGAAGTCCAGAGGGCCTTCAAAGAGGGGGAAATAAGGGAATTCGAGAGACATTCCAGGTTAGGGTTCGTCAGCAAGGAATCATTCCTGAAAGAAGTGGAGAGGCTGAGAAAGCTCGGTTTCAAGCGGATCACCCTGAAGACAGGTGCTTACTCCGCCGTCGATTTGGCCATGGCACTCAGGTACGGGGCGGAAGCCAAGATCGACCTCATCACCGTAGACGGCGCTCCGGGTGGAACGGGTATGAGCCCTTGGCCCATGATGAACGAGTGGGGTATCCCCACGTTCTACCTAGAGGCCCTCACGTACCAGTTCTGCGAAAAGCTCAGAAAGCGGGGTATCAGGGTACCAGACATCGCTATCGCGGGAGGTTTCTCCACCGAAGACGGCGTGTTCAAGGCGATCGCCATGGGTAGCCCGTACGTGAAAGCCGTCTGCATGGGAAGGGCTCTCATGATCCCAGCGATGGTTGGAAAGAACATCGGTGAGTGGCTCAAGAAGGGAGAGCTCCCCAAGACTGTCTCCAAGTACGGCAACTCTGTGGAAGAGATATTCATCACTTACGAGGAATTGAAAGCGAGATTTGGAGCGGAAGAGGTCAAGAAGCTCCCGCTGGGGGCAATCGGGGTTTACACCTTCGTCCAAAAGTTCAAAACCGGTTTGCAACAACTCATGGCGGGTGCGAGGAAGTTCAGGATATCCGCGTTGTCGAGAAACGATCTCATAGCGCTCACCGAGGAGGCGGCGAAGATCTCCGGTATCCCGTACGTCATGGATTCCTACAGAGAGGAAGCGGAAAGGATCCTTGAGGAGTGAGGAACTAAAAAGGGAGCGGGAAAACCGCTCCCTTTCTTTCGGTGTTACCTCTCATCAACCCTTTGGGAAGACTATGAACTTGATCGCCGTTCTCTTCTCGTTCTCGATCTCTACGTCGGTAAAAGCCGGCACGAACACCAAGTCGATACCACTGGGAGCAAGGTACCCCCTTGCGATCGCGATGGCCTTCACCGCTTGGTTCACAGCTCCCGCTCCGATCGCTTGGATCTCCGCCCTTCCGTGTTCCCTGACCACACCAGCAATCGCACCAGCGACCTTGTTGGGATCCGACTTGGACGAAACTTTCAAAACTTCCATGTTCTTTACCCCCTTCTTTGTGTGATCTCAAAGGTTATTTTACCACGGATCAATATCTCTTTCTAAAAATCTTCAAATTGGCTGTGAACCCCCTGATCCAAGGTATCACGTTGGTCACGAACGTCTCTCTGATCAACTGAACCACCGTTACCTGCTTCGGCCTTCCAAATTCAAGCTTGGTGATCATGGTTGCGGCGAATATCCTGAGCACGAAAGAAATAAAGAGCACGAGTCTCACAGAAGTGACGTTCAGATACCAGACTTTCACGTTGAGCCATTCAAAGCACGAGACAATGGCTCCCGACAGGATCGAACCCAGAAACAGCGCGAAGTTCACAAAGCCGTTGTAGAGAGAGAAAGCCTCGGTTTTCAAATCGGGTGGAGAGACTTGCATGAGGTTGTAAAAGATCAGCTGACTCGTTCCGGCCGTCACGAACACGCCTATGTATATCTGAAGCAAGAGGACGTACAGGAGCGATTTTGGAGTCAGAGCCCAAAGGAGTATCGCGAACGTCTGAGCCCACACGCACACCTTGAGAAAGTATTGAAAACCGTATTTATCACCAGCCCTTCCCCAGAAGGGCTGAAAGAGCGACCCTATGAACATGTTCACCGCGTTCATCAGACTGATCTCGGAGTAAGAGAATTTGACTTCTCTGAGCAACATCACGTTAATGTAAGGGCCTGAGATTCCCAAGGCGAACTCCCAAAAAGTGAAACCGATTAAAAAATTTCTGTAATTTTTATTCCTCATGAGTATCTTCAGCGTCTGTAAGAAGCCAAGGGAAGCCTCCCTTTGAGCGTAGGGAGGTTCGTATTGGATCTTCAAAAAGTATCCGTTCAAAAGTCCCACGCTTCCGGCGATGAGGAAGAGTGCGGCGAATCCTTTGATGTTCTCTCCAAGGCTGTCCAGAATGAACCCGGCAACCAACATGGCCGGTATCTGCACCAACCCCAGCACGAGATTTCTGAAACCAAAGTAGTTTCCTAACGTTCCCGCCGGTACAAGGTCGGCCATCCAGCTCTGCCAGAGTGGTGAAGAGATGGCTCCCGCAATCTGTATGTAGAGGTAGAGAAGGTAGGAAAACAAAAGCCCCCATCTCTTCATCAAGGGGAAGAGAGCGAAGAGCAATATGGAGGTTCTCGCCGTCCACATCAGGGGGACTATGAGTTGTTTCCTTGACTTAAGCTTGTGGAGGTACACGAGCGACAGCATCTGGAGCACGTTCGCAAAGTAAGGGATGGAACCGAAGATTCCTATGAAGAACGAGGAAGCACCCATCCAGAGGAAGTAACCCGTGAGGTAGGCGCCGCCGAAGAATTGGTTTATCAGCACCGCAAGAATTCCCTCGATCACTGATACGACGAGAGCTCGCTTCACTTTTGGATCCATCTGCGCATCCTCCTGTCTTTTTTTCCGAGTCACAGATCGATGTTATCACTCCACGTTTGATGCGGACTGGAAAGAAACTTTAAGGAATTGTTAATCGAACTCAATCAAAACCAAATAATCGGAATTAGTACCAGGTTGACTTATTTTCACACCCTCGCCACTCTCCTCAAAGGTTCCTTTCATAATGATTCTTCTTCCCAGATCGACGATATGAACTTCATGGATGGGTCCTTTCAAATCTAAAGTCACCTCTGTATCGTACGGCAGGTATACCGCACACCGATTTTCTCTTTTCGCTATCCTGATCCCCGAAACGTTTGGAGAAATTAAGAGATGATTGGCTGGGTTGAGACTTAAGATATCAAATTCATCTACAAGCCACTTCGCAAAGGAAGCATCCCAAGCTCCCTCGAAGAAGAGTGCCTCCCACCAGGTGAAAGAAGGTAAATGCCGTTCGCTCTCTCTATCCCCTTTTCTGTGCCAGTTCCATATACCATGTGCACCATAACCTATTCCTTCTGCTCCCGACAACACACTTTGCCATATGGCTTTTCTCACATCGCTTCGGTTGAACCTGTAGTTATCTCCCCTGTAACCTATTCCCTCATAACAGATTTCGGCATTCACGAATCTTTTGCCCTTGGAATAGAATTTCTCAGCGAGTTTCCAAGACAAATCTTGATTGTACCTATCGCGTCCGGACTGGTACATGTAAAGGTCTATATTTTCTTCAACAGCGACTGGAATATCACAAAGACCTCTGCTGAGATGAAGCCCGAGGAGTAAATCTTTCGAGGTCTTTTTGATGGTACCGGCGATTGTGGAGTAATACTCAACTGCCTCCGTCGTTCTGAAGTCCACATCACCTTCTTCACAACCTCATTAATACTCTCTTCAGAGTCTGCTGAGTAGTCCCACACATTCCCTTGCCCAAGAAGGATATCCTCAAATTTATAATCCTAAACCTTGATTGTTTCTTTCCGTTGCCCTGGAGTTTCCAAGAAAAACGCGGTATGACATCTAAACCCAAGACAGGACTTGGTAAATATTCACAACGAAGATCATATGGTTGTATCACTTTCTCACCTCTTCTCGCTCTTTTCGATCAACAATTTATCATATTATGATCAAAAAACAACCAAGTGGATCTTACGGTCGATTATTTTGAATTAATATCAGATTTCTTCAAAAAGTATCTTTTCATTTCCTCGTTAAACGGCAGGTTTAGGATGTCATTTATCACTGCGAGGGTTTGTTCGTAGGATTTAGTTCTTGGGTCTCTTATGAGGATTTCCTGGAGGACCCTGACATCACCCGAGATGAAAGCTTCGAGTGCCCATTCCATCCTTAGAATCCTCGGGAGAAGGTAGAACTTTTTGATCCTGTCCGTCAGATCCGGCTCGATCCTCTCCGGATGGATCCCTTCCTTGTCCACCAAAACGGGTACCTCAACCACCACATCGTCCGGTATCCCCTTGATCGTCCCGTTGTTCTCCACGTTCAAAACAAGCCTGGCTTTCCTCCCGTTCACAAGAGCGTTTATGAAAGGAATGTGCTGCTCCACACTCTCCTTCCCCGTGCTGAACACCTCCGGCCAGACCTTCGTGAGCTCTAGGGAAGGGTCTTTCTCCACCTCCTTTGCAAGCTCTAAGAGCCTTCTTCTTGTAGCCCTGAGTTGCTCGTAAAACTTTGGCCTTTCCACCTCGTTGTCTATCCCCCCAAACTCCCCATACCACCTCTTCTTCGTCTCAAGATCGTAGTGGTACTTCCACGTCCCACTCCTCACGGTGTCCCCTATCGGATACATCCCGTAGAACTTGTACATGTCTATCGCAGCGGGAGAAAAATCCACGTCCCAAGGACTCCTCGGCTTCCAGTCCTTCGCGTGTTTCTCTATCCAATCGTCAAGCAAAGGATAGGCATCTTTGCCATCGTAGAAAAACCTGTTCATCCAAATCGCGTGGTTGACACCCGCAACTTGCCAGTCCAGCCTTTCTGGATCAAGACCGATCGTTTTGGCTATGTGGAAAACGTGTGCGTACCCATGGCAAAAGCCCACAATCTTGGCTTTGGTGAGCCTTTTGACAAGCTGGGTGATCTCAAAAACAGGATTCGAGGTCTGAAGTATCCAAGCGTTCGGCGCTATCCTCTCCACCGCCTTAGCGATGTCAAGACTCATCTTGAGATGGTTGAAGTTGGAAAGGGTGTAATAGTCAGAGACCATGTTCAGTTCCTGGCTGTCTATGCCCCTGTAATAGCCATGCCTTTCCCCCACCTCCCTCGTGATCTCGTATTGAACGTAGCCGTCCTCGTGGCCAGGTGCCCTGTGAAGGGCGGTGTTTATGACAAAGTCGGCTCCTTCAAGGGCCCGTTCCAAAGAAGTGGTGCTCTCCACAAGGAAAGGCGCCTTCAACTCCGAAAGATACTTTCTCACAAGTACCTCTGTGGCTCTGAGCCTTTCTTCGTCTATGTCCATCAAAACCAACCTGCTCCCATGAAGCTCCTCCGTCCTCGCAAGATCCCCTACCAACTTTATCGTGTACCTCACACTACCAGCACCTACGAAGACAATGTTGGTCATCTTCAGACCCTCCTCTCATTGATAAACGATCTTCACACCTTTTTCTTGGAACATCTTGTACTGATCGTCTAAAGGTCTCTTCTCCGTGATCAAGTAATCCACGTCTTCTGTTGGAATCAAAAGGGCAAGCGATCTCTTCCCTATCTTGCTCGAATCGGCGAGCACGTAGATCTCTTCCGCGCGCTCAACAAAGACCCCTTTTATTCCCATCTCCATCGTGTTTATCTCGTAGGTCCCCTCCTCCGCGGTGATCCCCCTACACGAAACAAACGCCTTCTTCACAGAAAATTTCTTGCCGCACTCGATGGTGAGGGATCCCTCCACAGCGAAGTTCTCCGGATTCACTTTGCCGGTGAGGAGAACGACGTTCAAGTTCGGGTTTTTGACCAATTCCATGGCGGTGAGCAAGTTGTTGGTTATTACGTAGAGCGATTTTTGAAGGTTTGCTATCTCTTTTGCGAAGATGTGGGCGGTGGTGCTTGCGTCCAGGAAGATGATGTCGTTTTCTTCCAAAAATTGCAGGGCGAGTTGGGCTATCTTCATCTTCGCTTCCCTGTTTATGAGGAGCCTCTTGGAAAAATCTGACTCCATCTCGAAGTAGTTGATCTTCCTTATGCCGCCGTGAACCTTTTTGACGAGGTTTCTCCTGACAAGCTCTGCAACGTCTCTTCTCACCGTGATCATGGAAACTCCGAGTTGTTCTTGCAGATCTTTCATGCTGATGAAGCCTTGTTTGTTCACTATATCCAGAATTTCCCTGAGCCTTTCTTCTTTCACCGTTTCGCCTCCTTTCTTTCCAAAAATTTTATCACAAAGAACGTTGACTTTCTTGATAAATTAATGATAAACTTGTGTGTGAAATTGTGCCTTTGAGGTGATAAAGGATGCACGGAGCGAGGCGTTGGTACTTCCCGGATGGTTACCTCCCCACCGGAAGAAAGGGCCATCACACTTCTCACGAATCTCTGTGTGTCCTGAACGTAAACGAGAGAACCGCGCATGTGAGGGTATGGGTCTTCTTCAGCGACAGGGATCCCTTGGAGTTCGAAGTGGAAGTACCACCGCGTCGGGATGTTCACTTGAGGATGGAAAATTTTGGGATTCCCAGAGGAATACCGTACGGTTTGATGCTCGAGAGCGATCTCCCCGTGGTAGCCCAGCTTTCCAGGTTGGACGTCGGTATCTGTAGGTACAGCCTCATGGGAAGTTCTGGTTATTGGGAGGAATGAGTATGGAGAGGGCTTTCGAACAGTTGGTTGAAAGGTTGAAAAGACGGGGTATCGACGTCGAGGAAGTCCTCAAAGAATTGAGGGAACTGAAGTTCGAGCTCCCATCCTGGGCGTTCAGCGATGCGGGTACCCGTTTTGCTGTCTTTCACGAAAAAGGAGCGGCGAGGAACGTCTACGAGAGAATAGAAGATGCTTCCGTTGTGCACAGACTCACTGGTTGTTGTCCAAGCGTTGCCCTGCACATACCGTGGGACAAAGTAGAGGATTGGGAAGCCCTCAAAGAGTTCGCGAAAGAAAAGGGTTTAAAGATTGGTGCCATCAATCCCAACCTCTTCCAAGACCCGGATTACAAGTTCGGGAGTCTGACCCATCCGAGTGAAAAGGTCAGAAAAAAGGCCATAGCACACGTACTCGAGTGCGTGGAGATCGCGGAGAAAGTGGGGTCCAAGGTGATCAGCCTGTGGCTTGCGGACGGCACGGACTATCCGGGGCAAGACGATTTTCGTTCCAGGAAGAGGCGCCTGGAGGAATCGCTCAAGGTTGTGTACGAGAACGCGCCCAAAGACATGTACTTGTTCATAGAGTACAAGTTCTTCGAGCCCGCCTTTTACCACACGGATATCCCAGATTGGGGAACGGCTTACCTACTCTGCGAGAAGTTGGGGGAGAGAGCGAAGGTCTTGGTGGATTTGGGTCACCACCCCCACGGGACCAATGTGGAACAGATCGTCGCGTACCTTCTGTCGGAAAGGAGGTTGGGAGGATTCCATTTGAACGGCAGAAAGTATGCAGACGACGATCTCACGATTGGATCGATCAACCCGTATGAAGTGTTCTTGATATTCAAAGAGATCGTCTTCGCAAGGAGAGAAGACGAGCTGAAAGAATCAGCGAAAGAGGTGATCTTCACGTTCGATCAGGCACACATCACCAAACACAAAGTCCTCGCGATGATACAATCGGTGGTGTTGGCGCAAGAGTTGTTCGCGAAGGCGCTCTTGATCGATGTGAATCGTCTCAAGAGAGCGCAGCAAGATCTCGACGTGGTAGAAGCCGAGGAGGTCTTGAGGGAGGCGTTCTTTGAGGACGTGAAACCACTGCTTTGGAAACTCAGAAAAGACGCGGGAATTCCGGAAGACCCTCTGAAGGCCTACAGGGAAGGAAAACACGAGGATAAAAGGAGAGAAAGAGGATGAAGGAGATCGTTCGTGAGATCCAAAAGATCGCCTATTGGCTCGCGATAAAGGGACTATCCGAAGCCAACGCGGGGAACATCTCGGTGAGGCTTCAAGAGGCTCCAACCGAGTCTACCGCAAGGATTGTGGAGAAGCTGGGTTTCACCTACGAGGGGCCGGAGATGTACCTTCTTGTGACGACGACGGGTTCTAGAATGAGGGAAGTGGCCGAGGACCCAGACAGGATCTGCCTGGTCCACGTGAAGGCAGGCGACACTTACGAGATTCTCTCGGGGAACGGCAAACCTACCAGCGAGTTTCCCACGCACTTGATGATCCACGCGTACTTCGAAGAAATCGGAAGCGACAGGAGGGCCATCGTTCACACACACCCCTTGAATCTCCTCGCTCTGATGAACTTGGAAGACTTCCAGGAATTGCTTCCACACATGATGAAGATACATCCCGAGGTTCTCATCTTTTTTCCAAACGGCATCTCCGTGGTGGAGTTCGAAAAACCCGGTAGCGTCGAGCTTGGAAAGAAAACTGTCGAGAAGGCTAAGGGAAGGGACGCCGTGCTCTGGGACAAGCACGGAGTGGTCGCCTTCGGTAGGACCGTCTCCGAGGCCTTCGACAGGGTGGAAATCTTGGAAAAGGCCGCAGACATCCTCCTCAAAGTCTTGAGCCTTGGCAGGATCCCAACGGGTGTCCCTGAGGGGTGGCTCTCGTGAAGGTGCTGGCCGTCGACTTTGGCGCAACAAACACCAAAATCTTCGAGGTGGAACTTGGAGAAAGGCTCTTGGTTCGTGAGGTGAAGAGGTTCAGAACGGGTGCCGTGTTCCTTCCGGCGTCGGAAAGGATTCACGCGTTCTGGGACCTTCCGAGGTTCTACCAAGAGGTGGTCGAGGTTCTGGAGGAAGTGAGAGAGGTCCGTGCGATCGGCATCGACAGTTGGGGTGTCGACTTTGCCCTTTTGGATTCCAAGGGAAGGCTCCTGTCCCTCCCATACCACTACAGGGACGAGAGAACCAAGGGCGTGATGGCCAAGGCCTTGGATAGGGTACCCAGGGAAAGGATCTACGAGAGAACGGGTATCCAGTTCATGGAAATAAACACGTTGTACCAGCTCTACTCCATGGTGTTGGGTGATGACGAACTTTTGAATCTGGCGGAAACGTTTCTGATGGTACCCGACGTCTTCAACTACTGGCTCACCGGAGTGAAGGTTTGCGAGTACACGGACGCGACGACCACGCAATGTTACAGCGTCCCAGAAGGGAACTGGGCCTTTGACATCCTGGAAGAGCTCGGGATACCCACGAAGATCTTCCCCGAAGTGGTGAAGCCGGGTACCGTCCTTGGAAAGTGCAGGTTGAACAAAGGGATAGAGGTGATAGCGACGACGAGTCACGACACGGCCTCGGCGGTCGTGGCCGTTCCGTTCGAGGAAGAGGCCGTGTACGTGAGTTCCGGCACGTGGTTTCTGATAGGAGTGGAGTTGGGAACACCCCTGATCAAGCGAGAATGTTTGGAGAAGAACTTCACGAACGAAGGTGGGTACGGTAAGATAAGATTCCTCAAGAACGCCACGGGGATGTGGCTTTTGGAGGAGTGCAACAAGGTCTGGAGGATGGACTACGAAACCATACTGAAAGAAGCGGAATCGGCGAGGGGTTTCGTTGCCTACGTTGATCCAGACCATCCTGACTTCCTCTACCCAGGTAACATGTCCGAAAAGATCTTCACTTTCTTGAACCGCACGTTTCAACGTCCCCCAGAAACGCGTGGAGAGATGGTGAGATTGATACTCGAGTCGATCGCCTTCAATTGCGCCTGGATCGTGAAGCAGATAGAAGAGCTGACCGGAAAGGCCTACGGGAAGGTTCACGTGGTTGGGGGTGCAACCAGAAACGACCTGCTGATGCAGTTCATAGCGAACGCAACGGGAAAGGTCGTGGTGGCGGGTCCCCAGGACGCCACACCCATCGGCAACGCACTCGTACAGCTGATGGCACTCGGGGAGATTGAGGACCTGTGCGAAGCGAGGAGGATCGTGAGGGAGTCTTTCGAGTTGAGAGTTTACGAGCCGAAGGATGAGGAAACCTGGAAGTTCCACTACGAGAGATGGAGAAAGATCAAGGAGGGAAAGGCGTGTGGGACGTTGTAGAGGAGCTCAAAGATCCGGGGAATTGGTACAGGTGTGCTCCCTTCTGGAGTTGGAACGACAAGCTCTGCGAAGAAGAACTCTTGAGACAGATCGATGAGATGCACAAGGTGGGTTACGGGGGATTCTTCATGCACGCAAGGGTGGGACTCGTGACGGAGTACCTCTCCGAGGAGTGGATGAAACTCGTGAGAAGCTGTGCGGAACGCGCCAAACAACTCGGTATGTTGGCTTGGTTGTACGACGAGGACAAGTGGCCCTCTGGGTTCGCGGGAGGTGAGGTCCCACTCAAAGACCCCAAGTACCGTCACAAGTACCTTATCCTCTTGAAGAGAGACGAGATCGAACCGGAAGACGAGGTCTTGAAGAGTTTCGAGATGAACGGGGAAGAATTCTTCATCGTGAAGAGAACGATGAAACTTGGGGACGTGTGGTTCAACGGGACGTGTTACGTTGACCTGCTTTCGAGAGAAACTACCGAGGAGTTCATCAGATCGACGCACGAGAGGTACAAAGAAGCGTGCGGGGATCTGTTCGGGGTATCCATTCCCGGCATCTTCACCGATGAGCCCACGTACTTAAGGGTACACCATCCAAGCGCGCCAACCCTGCCCTGGACCGACGAACTTCCGAAAGAGTTCTTGAAGAGGAAAGGTTACGACGTGAGGGAGCACTTGGAAAAGCTCTTTTTCAACGTGGAAGGCTACGAGAAGGTGCGTTTCGATTTCTTCGACGTTGCCACCGCCCTCTTTGTGGAAAATTTCACGATCCCGTACGCCTCCTGGTGTGAAAAAAATGGCCTTCACATGACGGGCCACTACATGGCGGAGGACACGCTCAGGGGGCAGGTCGAATGGATCGGCGCCGCGATGCCACATTACGAGTACATGCAGGTTCCAGGTGTCGACAAACTCGCAAGAAATCTGGACCAGGTCATCACGATCAAGCAGGTCTCATCCGTGGCCGAGCAACTCGGCAAGAAATGGGTGCTACGCGAGACCTTCGGAACGTCGGGGCAGCACGTGAGTTTTCTCCACAGGAA
>JAUQPE010000012.1:19872-83633 GCA_030550515.1 Thermotogota bacterium
TTGGCAAGACATGGAAAGGTAGCGAAAGGAAGACTTGTGGTTGGCAGTTACGAATACGAGTTGGTCATAATACCACCTCTTCTGAACCTGAGGGCTTCTACTGTGGTCCTCCTGGATGAGTTCGTGAAAAACGGAGGTACCATCATCGTGCTCGGAGACTTCCGCTACGGGAAGTTCTTCCCAAGCATGGTGGACGGGGAAAGAAAAGAAATGGAGTTTCTGAGCAAAGCCTTGGTAGTCAACGACCTGGAGAAGTTGATCGAGGAGGTGAAAAAGAGGGTAGAAACGGTAGAGGTGATCGACGAAAAGACTGGAAAGAACGCAAAAAGTGTGATGGCACAAAAGAGGGTGTTGGGCAAAGATAATTCGGTGGTCTTCATCGTGAACACGGACATCTCAAGAGAGGTGCACTGCGAAGTGGATCTGAAGCAAAAAGACGCGAACGTCTATGCGCTGGATCTGTACAACTTTTCCGTGTTCCCACTTGAGGGTGGAAAACTCAGCTTGACCTCGTTCCCGGCGGGAAGCGTGTGTTTTTTGATCACAAGGGAACGCATCCCATGCGAGGTGAAATCAAGCGTTGTGATCTCCACGGGCGCTCTGTTTCAGGGAGATTTTCAACTTGAGAAAGCGCTAAACAAGTTCGAAGTCACCCTGTGTGATCCCAACGTCTTGATCCTCGACAAGGTAACATCCTACGAGGTGGAGGGGCGGGAGATCTTCAAAAACGTGCACGTCTCAAGGATCTGGCACGACCACTTTTACAAGCTCCCCGATGGAACGCGTTTCAAAGTCACGTATTCTTTCGAGGTGAAGGAAAGGCCGAGGAAGCTCTTTTTGGTGGTCGAGTGCGCGGAGAACCTCGACAGGATCGTCGTGAACGGGGAAAGTGTCGTGTACGAGAGGAAAAAGTGTTCGTTCGACGAGGAACAGAACTTTCTGGATGTGAACTTCGCGAAGATGGAGATCACGAATCTGGTAAAGGAAGGCGAAAATCTGGTCGTTTTGGAGGGAAAGAAGTTCAACAACGTGACCGCTCCTGGTTGTCACAGGCGGGTGGAAGATCCGGATAACCACAGACCCACAGAAGTCGAGGCGATCTATCTGGTCGGGGATTTTTCGCTTTCGAACGTCGACGGAACACGGTACGTGATGGAGGGTCCAAAAACGCCTTGTCACCACGACATCACGCGAGACGGATACCCCTTCTACGTTGGGTCTGTGAGGTTGAGGACGTCGTTTTGGTTGAAGAAATCGAAAGGAGCGTCCTACTTTCTCAAGTTGAACGGCGTGAGCGCGGCCTCGGTGAAGGTCTACCTGAACGGTCGTTTCTGTGGGATGCTGTGTTGGGAGCCGTTCCTCATGGACGTAACGGGGTTTTTGATCGACGGAGAGAACGAATTGGAGCTGGTGATGACGAACACGCTGTTCAACCTGATCGAAGCCAACCACAAGGCGGACGTGATGGAAGAAACCTTCAGAAGACCGAGGAGCTTCATCGATTTCGAGCGTCACACCGACAGGTACATCCTCATGCCCTTCGGCCTGGAGAACGCGGTGGTGTTGTCAAAAGAAATCCAATCTTGAGAAAATGTTGGTAAAATATTGAGAAAAAGTGAGGCGAAAACAGGTTGCCTGTTTTTGTTTTGAAATGAGGGGTGAAGGATATGGTTGTAAAGACTGTCACTTGTAGAGCGGTAACACCTATCATTTCGAGGGGGTTGGATTATACAAAAGTAAGGGATTACAAAGTGTACAGCTTCGAACTGAGACCTCAGAGTGTCAAAGGGGTTTTACATTTTTGGTTCAGGGCTGTTGCTCCGCGCGTGATCGACGTCAGAAACTTGAACTTCGAAAGCGTAAAAGACGAAGGACAAAGAAAGAAACTTCAGAAGATTTACGGAACTCTCGAGTACAAAGGGCTCATGTATTTGGAATCGCTCGTTTTTGGTTCACGGGAATGTAAGGCCCCTTTCGGCCTCAGTGTGGAGTACAAACCCAGCGATGTGGTTGAAATAGGAAGAGTAGAAGATGGAAAGTTCAAAATCAACAATTTGGAGTTTGACAGAGAAATCCTGTATGCGGTTTACGGAACGTACTACTACACCAAAAAGGTTGAGGAGATGGAGAAAAACTTCGTTGAGAAATGTTTGAAAGCCAACGCCACTTTCGAGCTTAAATTTTACTTCAAGAACGAGGATGTGAAAGAAGTTATCTTTTCGTTGCTCAAACTGATCTCTGTCCTGGGTGGATTGGGCGCAAAGACAACGAAAGGTTTTGGTCAGTTTGAGATAAAAAGTTTCGACGACGAAGATGGCTGTTTTGATAGATCAAATTACGTGACGAAGGAAGATATACTGAAGCTTCTCGGAAGTTTCGAAGATTCTCTGAAGAAGTACATCGAGAAGTTCGATGAAAAAAAGCTTTTGATTTTAAGTAAGAGCGGTAATGTTGAATTTCCAAACCTTCTGGACGAATCCTTCGAGTTCTCAAACCCATTGGTGGGTTCAAAGAGAGATTGGAAGGAAGTGATGAGAGAGCTTTACAGGCAAAATGGTTGGTACAGACAACTAAAACGTGAGTTGAGATTTTTCAAAAAACAAAATCAAAGACAAGACGTGGTTAGGAAGTTGATAAATTGTCTCGAGGGAAAAGAAAAAGAAGTGGACATCTTCCCGGCGGTTCTTGGTTTGCCTCTACAGTATCAAAGACTCAAAAGTAGAATCGAGAAAGTTACTTTCTTTCCTTACGTACCTGGAGAGGAAGAAGACAGAGGTAGAAAGCCTTCGCCTCTCAGGATCATCATCAACAGGGGCGGTAACGGTTGGACAGCCTACGCTCTTCTTTTGAAGAGCAAGATCACGGAAGAAGAACGTTTGAAATACAACATCAGAGCAAATTTTCAAGCAAAACTCACCATTACCCCGGACGAAGTGTGGAAAATCTTCTTATCTCCGAAGAAGAATAGGGGGGTGCCGAACCAATGAGAACGGACTGGCGAGGGAAAATATCCGCTCTCTTGCACGATCCCATAATTAAACCATTTGTGATAAAATCTCACGAAAACGTAGCTGAAGAGTTCTGTAAAGCTGTGGGCATAGAAAGTGTTGCTGGAGGTAGTCAAGAAGACAGAATCGCAAGTGCTTTCGATAGATTTCCATTACCCTTCGAGCGTTATGGAGGACAGATAGTGGTTCCTTTCGAAGAATTGGAAGGATTCGTTCATCCCCTTTCTGGACAACGCTTGAACGTTTGTTATTCAAGAATAGATTCTGAAAAGCAAAAGGAATATGTTGAAAACTTCAAGAAAATCATCATCGAATTGAGGGAAAGAAATCCCGACGACGAAAAGTTCTACCACGCCCTTTGGTGGGAACTTCCAAACATCGTCGATGTTTCCCAGTTCCTGCCCGCCGACACGCGCATACCGAATCATTCCGTCATCGATCACCTCGATTCAACCTCCGCCGTTAGAGCCTGTGCCAGGGAGAAAGAAGCGAACGTGTCTCTTGCGATGTTATCGATAGGTCCTGTGCAGGAAATCATTTCTCAAGCTCGAAAGACCCTTGACTTATGGGCGGGTAGTTATTTACTTTCTTATCTGATCTATCAAGCCATCGAATACATTGGGTTGAATTACGGTTTCGATGCGATCGTGTATCCGTACTTGAGAGGGAACGAATTCGTCAGGAAGACCCTCGAAAAGAAAGGGGTAAAGTTACTTGATCGGGGCGCACTTCCCCAAGTGAGTGCCAAAGTTGCTTCCCTTCCAAATGTGTTGTTCGCGGTACTTCCCAAAAGCGATGTTGATCAAGTTCTGGATGATTGTAAAAAGAAAATTAGAGAGAAGTGGCGTTGGCTTGTTGAGGAAGCTTTGAAAATCTTCAGTTCGCCCGACTTGATCAAATCTTTCGACAAAGGTGAGTTCATGAAACAAGCGGAATTGTTCCCGACGATAAACGCAACGTATGTTGTGTTGACAAAGGAAAAAGATCTCTTAAATGGTATGCTCAGTTTAATAAAATGTTCTGATTTTCAAAACTACTGGGAATTGCTGGAGAAAATCAGGCAAAAGGGTGGTTACTCTCCCAACGAAGGGACCTTTTACAGATACATTTACAGGTTCCTAACTTCGAAAATGAGTGCCATGAAGCTTGTCAAGTACTTTCCGCCTTACACCAGTGATGCAACGCTGAGTGGAAAAAGGGAATCCGACGATTTCGGAGATCCCGTCAGGGCTTGTGTCGAAGTGGTGGATAAGCAAAAAGATGAAGAGCACGTAGATCTCTTAGGAACTTTGAACGCCACGAAGAGGTTTTTGAGGGATATTCTGAAAATCGAGGGGATCAAATACGAATCGACAGAAGACATCGCCCAGCAGAACGAAAATCCGGACAGAAACAAATACATCGCCATACTGATGATGGATGGAGACGAGATGGGTAAGTGGATCTCTGGTCAGAAAGCACCCTTGGTCAAGGACGTTTTGCATCCGAAAGTGTTGAAGCGGATGGGGGAAATCGGAATCAACGAAGAAGACCTCAAAATACCTTTTGTCACGCCTTCATACCACAGAGCCGTCTCGAGGACCTTGGGGACTTTTTCGAGTTTCGTCGAGTACATGGTTGAGGAGAGATACAAAGGAATGCTGGTTTACGCCGGTGGAGATGACATCCTTGCCATATTGCCCGCTTCCAAGGTTTTAGAGTGTGCAAACGATCTGAGGAAGATGTACAGTGGTCTTGGAGGTGTGAGGATCAAGGTTGATAAGCGAGAGTACGAGTTTAAAGATCAGATGTTGTACGTGAACGGTCAACCTTACACTACTATGATGGGTGAAAGGGCCACCATAAGTGCCGGAATCGCCATCTTACACCAGAAGAGCCCCTTGAGGTTTGGCATACGTTTGGCGAGAGAAGCCATTGAATATGCGAAGAAAAATGTTGGAAGAAATGCCTTTGCGATCTTTCTCATGAAGAGGTCAGGACAAATTGAGCGGTGTGGATTTCATTGGGATGTGAACGGTATGGACGTCATCTCTGAGGTCTTATCGATAATCGAAAGTGCTGAGAAATTCAAGCTGTCCCATAGAAGTCTTTACAAGTTCCGCGATGAAGACCTGATGGTGCTGCCAAAAGAGCACCTCGAGGATCTTGTTAATTTCATCCTGAGAAAGTCTGAAGCGAAAGGTAAGGATTCAGAGGAATTCAAAAAATTTGCAGAAAAGTTCAAAGGATTTCTCATAACCCTCTGGTATTCGAGTATCGATTCCATCGGTGATGAATCGCCATCTCAGCGCTTCGAGAAGTTTAGAAAACCCATAGATCTACTCAAGATCGCCCGCTTTACGAAGAGGGGTGAAGAACGATGAACGAAAGACTCTACGCTGTCTACTTTGAACCGGAAGAT
Organism: Thermotogota bacterium; assembly: GCA_030550515.1. GTDB lineage: Bacteria > Thermotogota > Thermotogae > Thermotogales > Thermotogaceae > JAUQPE01. The sequence continues at coordinate 25,282 of JAUQPE010000012.1, forward strand.
TGGTTGGCTTTCAGGGAAAGTCGCAGGTTCAACCCAGGGGACACCGTCAGATCCGTTTTTCCCTCTCCTTTCCCGTTCTACGGAGCGATAAGGACCGCCTTGATGAAAAAGTACGGCGTCAAACTGCAGTATCACGAGAAACCGTCATTGTCGCCGGAGTTGTTAGAAAAGTTAGGAGACGAAGAACATCCGGGTGTCATAAAGCTAATAGGTCCCTTTATCTTCTCGGAAGTGAAAGGAGAAAGAAAACACTATTTTCCGGCACCGAAGAACGTTTACGCGTGTAAGGAGAAAACAGATTGTGCCGAGAAGATCGTGTACAAAAAAATGCGTCTGTTCGATGCGAAAATACTTGTTGAGAGCTGTCAGATGGGGCTTGCATGGATAGAAGAGGAGGAAGTGATTGAGACGGGGGATAGTTACATCGAGCTCGAAGAACTGGTAAAGCTTCGATTAGGGCAGAGTTTCACCTTGTGTAAAGTGGAGAACTTTGAAGAAGAGATCAAGTTGGGCATAGCCTTAGAGGGATTTGAAAAAAAAGCGAAAGAGAGAATGCTCTACACAATGAGGGTGTACAGGTTCAAAAACGGTGGATTTTTCATGCTGACAGATGACGAGAGAACAGTTGAAGAGATCTCGAAAATCGACGGTGTCTTTCTTGGAGCAAAACAGAAGTGGTGCAGGGTGAGAGTTGAACCTTTCAACGGCGACATATTCAAAAGGATACCCAGCGAAAAGGTGGCGGTATCGCTTGTGACCCCAGCGATCTACGACGGAGGTATTATCCCAAAAGGGGGTACTTTTGGTGATGCAAAAATAAAAGCCATCGCGGCTGGAAAAAAGATCGTTGTGTCTGGTTGGAACTACACGTCCGGTAAACCGAAACCGATCTATCACGCGGTGAGCCCAGGTACCGTGTATTACTTGGATAAGTTTCCAGAGAGAGACGAGGATATAATTGAACGGAGTCTTTTCAGCAAATTCGGTTTTGGATATTTCGTTTACATCCCGTACGAATCCATCGAATTAACGCAAGGGGGTATCGGAGATGAAGCGTAAAGTCTTCTTGTTGTACGCTGAAACCCAGATCCATGCAGGCGCAGGTACAGATGTTGGAATTGTGGATTTGCCTATACAGAGGGAAAGAACCACTGATTTCCCCATCATCCAGGGCATGAAAGGCGCTTTGAGGGCGAACATAAAAGACAGCGAGCTGGAAGGAAAGGAAGAAGGTATCAAGGGAGAAGATATCTTTGGTAGTAAACCGTCTGAGGAAGGTACTTCGCCTGGAAAAATCACCTTTTCGGAGGCCAAGATACTCCTATTCCCAGTGAGGAACCCATGCGAACTCTTTGTTTGGGTGACATGCCCGCTGGCTTTGATCAGGTTTTTCAAAAACTTCGATAAAGCCGAAACGTGGATCGAGCGTGTCGAAGAACTTAACCTGAGCGATTCCACAGCCATTGTGGGAACGAACCAGGCGGACCAGGGATATATCTGTCTAGAAGAGATAAGATTGAGTGCCCAGAAGGACTGTCTCCCATCAAAATTGGGAGAAAAGATAGCAAAATGTCTGGAGATCACAAATTATATGAGGAACAAACTGAAGAAAGACATAGTAATCGTATCCGACAAGATGTTTTCCAGAATCGTCAAAACGATGACTGAAGTTATCCCAAGGGTGAGGATATCCGAGAAAGGTGTCGTCGAAACGGGAGCGTTGTGGTACGAAGAGTACTTGCCACAAGATACCATCATGTACTTCGTGGCAAGAGAGACGGTTTATGCGAAAGGAAAAGAACTCGATTTACTTGGAAAAGTTCTGAAGGGTAGGGTCATTTCAGTTGGGGGGAAAGAGACCGTAGGTAAGGGTTTGATGACCGTGGGGGTGATCAACTGTGATTGGGGTTGCGAAGAAAGCGGCTGAGTTGGTGATGAAAGCCAAGAATAGTCTGAGCGAAAAGGAGAGAGAAGAATACCTCAAAGCTGTTAGGAGCCTTGGGCCAATGATAATCCGAAATGGTCTGGCGGGAAGTTTGCTGTTTGCAAAAAAGAAAGAGTGGCCGGAGGAACTTGTGAATCATCTGGATGAGTTGATAGAACTGCAGACAGGAAAGAAAGGAATCTTGAAGAAAGTTGAGAACGGTTCGATCTTTGACGAAGATTATCTCTGGATTCAAATTGCGGCGCTCGAAAGCGTGAGATGGCTCAAGAGATATTCAGAAATCATACTCGGTGGTGAGGAAACATGAGCGAATTCTCTCAAAAGATCCAGAAAAACCGAATGGAAAGTGAATGCATGAACGAATGCATAAACGCCAGTTTGTATTGGGATAAATTCTCTTTCAAAGATTTCAGAACAAGACTACTTTTAAAGAAAGATACACACGATCTCGCTTTTGAGATCTGCGTCAAGCTGAACGAGATACTTTCAAAGTCAAGTCAAATCATAGATCACCTCAAAGAACAGAGGGATCGTCTGATCAAGAAATTTGTTGAAGATAACAATGTAGTGTTTGACGATGAATTAGCCGTAAAAGGAAAGTTACTTGTGGGAAGCGGTTTGCCTAGTATCCTAGAAGTGGGCATGAATCTTTCGAGAAATTACGGCTTGCCTGTGATACCGGGTACAGCATTAAAGGGATGTTTTTCCCACTATTGTAAAGAGAAAAAAATTCTTAACCAAGACGATTTCAAAGTTGTTTTCGGAGAGGACACATCTCCTCAAATGGAAAATATCCGCGGTGGGATTATCTTTCTCGATGCATTTCCCGTTGAAAGAGTGGAGTTTGGACTCGACGTCGTGAACAACCACTTTTCGAGGTACTACATCAACGGCGAAATTCCTAACGATTGGTACAATCCAATTCCTGTGACGTACGTGGTGGTAGCAAAAGGTGTGTTCAGGTTCACCTTGCTCGCCATCACCGATCTAAGGCAAGATCTCAAAGAAAAGCTGAAAAATGCCTTCAGAGAAATGTTGCGCGATTACGGGGTTGGCGCGAAAACCAATTATTCGTATGGCAGGTTCACGGATAAGGCATAACCCCCACCACCTGGAATGTCCTGAGCCTTTCGTTGGTCGACTCTCGCCATTCCACCTCTATGGGCGCGGCAAACTCAGGCTGGAGCCTGCCCTCCACTATCCACTTTCGCGCCTCTTCGTTTCTGTAAACGGAAGGGTTCGCAAGGATTGTGAGTTTTAGAGGTTTCTCCACGAAGTGAACCTCGTCGATGGTGGACTCGCGGGAGAGTTCCCCTTCGATTCTCCTCTTCAGGTGATCTGGTAGGGGAGGGACGACGTTGATGAGCGCGACGTTCTTCGAGAGAGGACCAACGATCTTCACGTTCGCGAGTTCCGCCCTGTAGCCCTCTTCCTCGAGGCACTTCAGAAGTATCTCGTTCGCCACGGCGACAGCCCTCCCGTGGTAGTTTGGGTTTATCAACATCTTCAAAAGATGTTTCAGCTTACACCCTTCTCTCTGTGGGGCTTCTCCTATCCTCTCCACCTCGACGCCGAGGTATTCGAGGATCGCGTTTATCTGGGACTTGTCCAACCTGTAGAGGGGAGAGTACACGCCTTCGAAGACCTTCAGGCCGGTCTTTCCCCAACTGTCCGAGGAATTGGCACCGCTTGCCACGAGGTTCCCTTTCGCGTATTCTCTCAGAAGCTTCGTCTTCACTTCTCTGGTGCAGGCGTTGCAGGAAGGGCCATACCTCCAAACTTTCTCTTGTAGGTTTTTCGAAGGGATAAAGGTGTGTCTCAAGCCATGCTTTTCTGCAAATTCCCTGACGATCTTTTTTGACTTCTCGTACGCGTACGGACCCCAATCGATGGTGACGAGTTCCACTCTCTCCGAACCGAGGGCCATCTTCGCGAGCACAGCGACTAGTGAGCTGTCTTTGCCGCCGGAAAACGCGACGAACAGTTTTCCGTCTCCCACCGTTTCCCTGATGTCTTCAACCAGTTCTTTCACCAGTTCCTCAACTCGAATCTCACTTCACCCCCATCGATCGTCAAGAGCGCGTACGAGCCTTCGGCGAAGCTTCCAGGGTTGATGAACCTCACGCCGGAGAGGGTGACGTCTTCCGGCACATGGGTGTGGCCGAACAAGATGACCTGAGGCTTTTCCGAAAACGTTCTCAAGATCCTCTCCTTTACATCCCATGGGGCGCCCCAACCGTGACAGAGTCCAAACGTGACCCCTTCGATCACCAAAACTTTAGAAAACGGGAGCTTCTCCTTGACATCGGGATAGTCCATGTTTCCGTGCACTCCCGTGAAATCCTTCGAGAACTTCTCCAAGAGTATCACCGTGTCCAGGTCCACGTAGTCTCCCAATCCGATCACGCCGTCGAAGTCTTTCAAACTCTTCAAAAAGTCCTCTGGTATCTCCGAAAGCCTCGTCGGAACGTGCAGGTCCGACACCAGAAGGTACCTCTTCATGGGATCACCCCAGGATGACGTTGTCGATGAGCCTGGCCTTCCCCACCCATGCGGCCACGGCCACGATCACCTTCTTTTCGATCTTCGAAACAGGTTCCAACGTCTCCTCGTCCACGATCTCCACGTAATCTACCCTCACCTTGTCGAACCCTCGGAGGAACTCCTCCATCTCTCGTTTTATCTTTAGAGCGTCTCTTTCACCTTTCGTGAACAACTCTTCGGCGAGCCTCAACGAGCGGTAGAGCGCCAAAGCTTGCCCTCTTTCTTCTGGAGAGAGGTAGACGTTTCTGGAGCTCATCGCAAGACCATCGGGCTCTCTGACTATGGGACACTCGATCATTTCCACATCCATGTTGAGGTCCCTTACCATCCTCCTCAAGACCCTGAACTGTTGGGCGTCCTTTTGCCCAAAGTAGGCACGGTGCGGTTTCACGATGTTGAAAAGTTTTGCCACCACCGTGCACACTCCTCTGAAGTGTCCCGGCCTGGACCTACCGCAGAGGGGTTTTGAGAGTACGGTCTCCTCAACGTAAGTCGAAAAGTCCTGTGGGTACATCTCTTCCACGCTCGGGTAGAAGACGCAATCGACCCCTTCCTTTTCGAGCAGCATCTTGTCCCTCTCGAAATCGCGCGGGTACCTGTCGTAATCCTCGTTGGGACCGAACTGGATAGGGTTCACGAAGATGCTCACCACGACGACATCGTTCTCCGCTCTAGCCCTTCTGACGAGGGAAAGGTGCCCCTCGTGGAGGTAACCCATTGTCGGGACAAAACCTATGCTTTTTCCTTCCCTTCTGGCCATCTCAGAGAAGAGTTTCATCTCTTTCACTTTCTCTATTATCCTCATTCGGTCGCACCTCCCTTCGACAGAAAGACTCACCACAGTACCACTGCTCGATCATGCCGAGCACCATCTCACCCACCGGGTTTTCCACCCCGGCCAAAAAGTCCGCAACGTGAAGGTGCAGACACTTGAGGTGCTTGTAATCTCTGATTCCCCCTGTTCCCACCCTTTCCAAATCTTCCCTGTAAGGGAAATCATCTGGTACAAGTTCCAAACGACGTCTGATGACTTCTTGGTGCGCCTTCTTCATCTTCTCGAACAGTTCTCCCCGAAGTTCCCCTTCGAACTTCTCTATGAAACCTTTCGCTTCGAGCTCTGAGACTTTCTTCTTCAAATGAGGACAGGTGAGCCAGTAAAGCGTGGGGAACGGCTTTCCATTCTTTACGGGTAGGCTCTCTATGACCACCGGGTACCCGTGGGGACACCTGTGTACAACTTTTGACATGTTCGTGATCTTTCGTCCAAGCTGCCACCTCACGATCTCTTCATCACCAAAGCGATCCATTCTCCTTCCTGCTCCCTCTCCACCGGATACCATCCCGTTTCTTTGGCCTTCTCGCACACGAGCGACTCTTTTTCCGAAACGATCCCAGACAAAATCAGAGTGGAACGCTCATGCGTCACGCGGTTGACGTCCCGAAAGAGTCTCACGTGGACCTCGGCGAGTATGTTGGAAACTATCACATCAAAAACACCTTCCACTTCTTCGAGGAGGTCGGACTTTTTGATGAGTATCTCCACTTCGTTTTTCTTCGCGTTCTCCATGGCCACCTCCACGGCGATCTCGTCCGAATCGACCGCCACCACGCGTGAAGCCCCCAACTTTTTGGCAACGATGGCGAGGATCCCGGTCCCGCACCCCACGTCCAAGACGCTGTCCCCTTCTTTCACGTACTTTTTTAGGAATCGAGCGCACATTTTGGTGGTGGGGTGTTGACCCGTTCCGAAGGCGAGCCCCGGTGTTATCCAGACAACGAGCTTACCCCTTGAATCCTTCAAGGACGCGTCACCGGGGTTCACCACTATCCCATCCACCATCTCGAAGGGTTCGAAGGACACCATCCAATCCTTCGGTGTCGTCGTCCGTTCACCGGTAAAAATGAGTTCCTTGGACTTCAAAAAGTCCGGAACGTCTTGATCGTGCCTGAGATAAACTTTGAGTAGCTTCTGTCCTCTTTCTTCTTCCAAAGAGAAATCGAAGAACTCCTCTTGGTAGAGCTTTTCCAGCCAGACCTCTGGATCGCCCAAGAGCAAGAAAGTCAACTCTTTAAACTTCATCTATCTTTTGAACTCTCCTTTCGTGCCTTCCAGCTTCGAACGGGGTGGTCAAGAAGGTGTCAACTATCCAGAAGGCAAGATCCGGTCCCACAAGCCTTCCAGGTAACACCAAAACGTTCGCGTTGTTGTGCGCCCTGGCGAGTCTCGCCATGTCTGGGAAAAGGCAGAGGGCGGCCCTGATACCCTTGTAGCGGTTCGCCGAAATGGACATACCGATCCCTGTTCCGCACAACAAGATCCCGTAGTCGACTTCTCCGTTCAAAACCGATGTCACGACTTTTTTCGCAAAATCGGGGTAATCGACGGACGCCGGCGAGTGCGTCCCGTGATCCAACACCTCTACTCCCTTCTCGAGGAGGTAATGCTTGATTTTCTCCTTGAGTTCAAAACCGGCGTGATCGGAAGCGATGGCCACTCTCAACTCTTCTTCACCTCCGCCAAAGCTTCGGAAACCGTGTCGTACACCTTGATCACACGATCGAGAGAGGTGATCCTCAAGATCTTCATGACCTGCTCGTTTGGTGAGACTATCGCGAAAGAACCGCTTCGGGTGCTCACACTCTTCAGTATGTTCACGATCACACCCAGGCTGAAGCTGTCGATGTTCTCAACCTCCGAGAGGTCGAGCAAGATCTTGGTTTTACCCTTTTCGATGAAGGTGTCGAAGACCCAGTTCTTGAAGAGGTGGGCGTTCTCTATGTTCAGCCCCCCAAAAGGTTTCAAAACGACCACCTCGTCGACTTCGGTATACGGGAACACGTTCTCCCTCCTCAAAGTTTCCTAAAGATTCCCACCACTTTCCCAAGGATTCTCACCTCATCGGCCTTGAAGAACATGGGAGACATGGCCGGGTTGGAGGGTCTCAACTCCACCGCGTCCCCCTTCTGGTAGAAACTCTTCAAAGTCACCTCGTTACCAACCAATGCCACCACGATATCCCCGTTCGACGCCCAGTCTTGTTTCCTGACCACCACGTAATCTCCATCGCATATGTGGTCTCCTATCATGCTGTCTCCCTGAACCCTCAACACGAAGTGCTCGAAACCTTCCGAGAGCAAAAAGTTTGGCACTTCCACGTGGTCTTCCAGGTACTCGATGGCCTCTCGTGCCTCACCCGCGCGGATCCTTCCAAGTATTGGGATTCTCTTGGACAATTTCTTCAGAACTTTTATGCTTCTAGCCCTTCCATCCTTCCTGTCTATGTAGCCTTTCTTTTCAAGGGCCCTGAGGTGGTTCAAGACCCCCCTTGGCGTTATCCTGAAGTGTCTGGCGATGTCTCGAACGGATGGGGGATACCCGTTCCTTTCCACGAAATTCTCTATGAAACTCAGGATGCTCTTTTGCCTTTCGGTCAGCTCCCTCAAACGTCAAACACCACCTTTGTCTTCCAAAGTTCCCCATCCTTCTCGAATTTCAACAGATGATAAGTGAGGGCCTTGATCTCCACACCGGTTCTCTGTGCCACCTTGCAGAATACCGTCTTCAGCTTCTCTCCGACGAGGTGGAGCTCGATCGGAGCCCACCTTTTGGAAATCTCGTATATCCAATCGTTCACAACATCGAAGAAGTTGTCTTCGTTGAAGATCATCTCGTATTCTTTTTTCTTCTCAACAGAACAATCCATCACCAATCCCATTTCTTCCACGAGGAGAGAACGAGCCTCCTCGAGAAGATCGAGGTAAGTGCCACCTTCGATCTCGAAAGCCAAGTCCGCCGTGTGCCTTATCTGTCTTCTCACTCTTTCACCACCACTACCTTAGAAATGGCATCGTTTTCAAGCTCTATCAGTTTCATTCCTTTCGTCACCCTACCGATGACTCCCACTTCAGAAACGGGCATCCTGATGGTCATCCCGTTCTTGGTGACAACGATCAACTCCTCGTCGCCTTTCACGTGGTGCACTGACACAACGTAACCTGTCTTCTCAACATCGGAGACGTTCCTTAGGCCACTTCCTCCGCGTCTCTGTACCCTGTAGAGTTGAAGGGGTGTCCTCTTACCGAAACCTTTCTCGGTCACGGTGAGGATGTCACCCTCTTCTCCGACGATGACATCCATGCTGACGACTTCATCTCCTTCCGCGAGTCTGATCGCTTGAACACCCATCGCGCTCCTGCCCATCCTCCGGACTTCCGAAACGGGAAATCTTATGATCATGCCCTTCTTCGTGGCGATCACAACGGTTGCCTTTTCGTCTTCCACCGTCTTGACACTCACAACTTCGTCGCCCTGGGAGGTGTTTATGGCCCTAACGCCGCGAGTGCTGCTCGCGTTGGAGAACTCTTCAAGCGCCGTTCGCTTCAACTTTCCCTGTTTGGTCACTATGAGGAGATCTTTTCCTTCCACGCTGTCCAGCGATACCATGGCGACCACTCTCTCCGTGTCCTCGAGGTTGAGGAGCGCAGAGATGTGCCTGCCTCTTGTGGCCCTACCGGTGATATCCAAGTCCAGGTTCCTTAGGATGTAGGCCTTCCCAAAACTGGTGAGAAAGAGGGTGGAACCCTTGTTCTTTCCGACGATAGCGAATTCCACCTCGTCGTCTTCAGACAACTTCGATATCGTGACCCCCTTTCCCCCACGCCTTTGGACCCTGTAGTTCTTCAAAGATGTACACTTCAAATAACCCCTCTGGCTCAACGTTATCACGACGTCTTCTTCGACGACGAGCTCTTCCATCTCGTAAGAGATCTCCTCGTTCTTTATCTCCGTCCTCCTCTGGTCTCCGTACTTCTTCTTCAGCTCTTCGAATTCCGCGATCATAACCTCCTTGACTTTTTCGTCTTTTTCGAGGATCTCTTTAACCTCGGAGATCTTCCTCACCAGCTCTGAGTATTCCTGTTGAAGTTTTTCGGTCTCGAGCGTGGTGAGACGGGACAACCTCATGTCGAGGATCGCCTTGGCTTGCTCTTCGGAGACTTCCAACACCGTGATCAATTCCCTTTTGGCTTCTTCCACGTCCTTGCTGTTCCTGACGATATCGACCACAACATCGATGACTCTAGATGCCTTCAAAAGGCCTTCCACGATGTGAGCGCGTTTGGAGTACTGGTTGTACTCGTATTCCGCTCTCCTTCGTATCACCTCGAAACGATGCTTGAGGAAGGCCTCCATCAGCGCTTTGAGGTTCATGAACCTGGGCCTTTTCTTTTCGTCTATGACCAACATCTGCACGTTAAAGTAATCCTGCAAAGCAGTTCGCTTGTAGAGGTTGTTTATGATCACCGTTTCGTTGGCTTCTTTCGGGATTTCGATGACGATCCTCATACCACGCTTGTCCGATTCGTCCCTTATGTTCTTGATGGGAAGGCTCTCGTCCTCCTTTGCAAGCTTTGCAATCTGTTCCACCAGGGCAGCTTTGCTGACGCCGTACGGTATCTCCGTTATCACGATCCTTTTGAAACGCTTGGCGTCTTCGACGTGGACCCTCCCCCTGACGACGATCCTTCCCCTACCTTCCTCGTATATCTTCTCCAGTTCGGAGGCGTTGACGACGATCCCTCCCGTTGGGAAGTCGGGACCTTTCACGAACTTCATAAGGTCTTTGACGGTGGCGTTTGGATTCCTCAACAGATAGATGAGTGCTTCGATCGTTTCGGTGAGGTTGTGTGAAGGGATGTTGGTGGTCATTCCCACCGCTATACCGGAAGCACCGTTCACGAGTAGGTTGGGAAACTTCGAGGGAAGGACTACCGGTTCCTTCAGTGTACCGTCGAAGTTGTCCACCATGTCCACCGTTTCCTTGTCGAGATCTGCGAGCATTTCTTCAGCGTATTCCGAGAGCCTTGCCTCCGTGTACCTCATCGCCGCGGGGGGATCCCTGTCTATGGAACCGAAGTTCCCCTGTCCTTCCACCAGGGGATACCTCATCACGAAAGGTTGCGCCATCCTCACGAGGGCTTCGTAGACCGGCGCATCCCCGTGTGGATGGTACTTACCCATCACTTCACCGACGATCCTGGCGCACTTCTTGGTCGCTGAGTCGTGTGTGAGGCCGAGTTCGTACATGCCGTAAAGGATCCTTCTCTGAACGGGCTTAAGGCCATCCCGCACGTCTGGGATGGCCCTGCCAACGATCACGCTCATCGAGTACAGAAGGTACGAATCCACCAGTTCGTCCTCTATAGGTCTGTTTATCAGAACTTCCGCCATTTCCACCCCTCCAGTGTCACGAGATCTTGGCTCCTGGAGCTATATCCCCGTCCACGGTGAGCAACCTCAACGTTTCCCCGTGCTTTGCCGCCAATAGCATTCCACGGGACTCGTAACCCATGAGTTTGGCAGGTTTCAGGTTGGCAACCACGATTATGTTCTTGCCAACGAGTTCTTCTGGGGTGTAATGCTCGGCTATCCCCGCGACGATTTGTCTCTTCTCGCTTCCAAGGTCCACGACGAGCCTGATAAGCTTTCTCGAATTTGGGATGCGCTCGGCCTCCACCACCTTCGCCACGCGCAGGTCCACTTTCGAGAACTCGTCTATCGTTATCGTGTTCTCCTCGACGATCACCGTTTCCACCACCTTCTTGAGGTTCTGTACCTCCACCTTCTGGAACAATGGTTCCCCATGTTTCACGGCGGATCCCGGCTTCAACACTCCCCACTCTTCCAGGTGTTCGAGCGAAGGTTTCGCGTCGAAAGAAAGCCTTCCAAAGACCTTCTCGGAGGTGTCCGGCATCACAGGTGAGGTCATGATGGCGACCTTGAGGATGGTTTCGAGGGTGTTGTACAGAACGGTCCCCAACCTGTCCATCTTGTTCTCCTTGGCCAAAACCCAGGGCTGGGTGTCGTTGAAGTACTTGTTCACGTCGGCGATGAAGAGCCAGAGCTTCTCGAGGGCCTCGGTCAACTTGTAGGAATCCATCAGTTTGAGGTACTCGTCCTTTGTTTGGAAGTACCTTTCCTTGAGCCAGTTGTCGATACCTTCCCCTTCGGAGGGTCTCGGCAGAGAACCGTTGAAGTACTTCTGGACCATGGCGGTGGCCCTGTGCAAGAGGTTCCCGTAATCGTTCGCCAGGTCTGAGTTGAGTCTTCCTACGAGTTTCTCTTCCGAGAAATCGCCGTCTTTACCGAAGGAGATCTCCCGGACCAGGTAATACCTCACGACGTCGTTTCCGTACTTGTTCACGAAATATCTCGGGTCTATAGCGTTTCCGAGGGATTTGCTGATCTTCTGTCCGTTCACCGTGAGCCAACCATGGGCGAAGACTTTCTCTGGGAGTGGCAGACCAACGGACATGAGCATCGCCGGCCACACGATCGAGTGAAACCTGTTTATCTCTTTACCTATCAGGTGCACGTTGGCCGGCCACCATTTTTTGAACGTCTCCTCGTCCCATCCGTAACCGATGGCGGAGACGTAGTTTATCAAGGCGTCCACCCAGACGTATATCACATGGCTTGGATCTCTCGGAAGGGGAACGCCCCACTTGAAGGTGGTTCTCGTGATGCTGAGATCTTTGAGCCCCCCTTCCAGTATCTTCAACATCTCGTTCTTTCTGAAGTCCGGCTCCACGAAATCTGGATGCTCCTCATAGTGTTTGAGCAACGCGTCTCTGTACTTCGAGAGCCGGAAGAAATAGTTCTCTTCTTCGAGCCACTTCACAGGCCTTTTGCACTCGGGACACAACACCGAGCTTCCGTCTCGGATCACTTCGTCTTCGTTCCAATAAGTCTCGCACGGGATGCAGTACCAACCTTTGTAGACGCCCTTGTACACGTCACCGTTCTCTATCATCTTTTCAACGAAAATTTGTACCGTTCTCACGTGGTAATCGTCCGTGGTCCTCACGAAGTGGTCGTTGGTTATCTCGAGCTCCTTCCAAAGGCTTTTGAACTTCTCTGCGAGCTCGTCACAGAACTCTTTTGGTTCCTTACCGGCTTGCTGGGCAGCCTGGTAGACTTTCTGACCGTGTTCATCGGTTCCCGTGAGGAAGAACACCTCGTATCCCATGAGGCGTTTGTACCTCGCTATGATATCGGCGATGATCGTGGTGTACGCGCTTCCTATGTGAGGTTCAGAGTTCACATAGTAGATGGGAGTTGTGATGTAGAATTTCAAGAGGTTCACCTCCTCACCTCTGCCTAATCACAATGATAGCACAGGGGGTGTTCGGACGTGAGAACGAACAAGGATAGACTTGTGAAGATCTCCGTTGTGGGGGAAGTCGCGCCGGCGAAGTTGAGATCTCCTTACCACGTCGATCGCGAGGGGAAGGTCCTCGTGATGCCGGGACTTGGGGGGATCGTGTACAACGTTAAGGTTGGGGACAACGCCTACGGCTGGGAGGGGGACCACGTGGAGCCGGGTGTGTCGCTCTCGGCCAGGAACAAAGATGAAGAAGTGGCGTTTATGACGCTTTCCTGCATAGGGAACGAGGCCGTGGTTGTCTCGGGTGAAGCGAAGGGAAAGAAGGGTACGGTCACAGGGAAACATGGAGGGGTGAACCACGTGATCGTGCACTTTGACGAAGACACCCTGAACGCGCTTTCGATCGGAGACAAGGTCTTGATAAAGGCGTTTGGACAGGGGTTGAAATTACTCGACTATCCCCAAGTGAAAGTCATGAACGTCGATCCTTATCTCTTTGAAAAGCTCGACCTCGTCGAGAAGAACGGAAAAATATTCGTTCCGGTAGTTGCAAAGGTAGACGCGAGACACATGGGATCGGGTGTGGGATCCTTCAGCAGCGCATCGACGGATTACGACATCATGGGTGATCCCGATTCACTCGGTTTGCAAAGGTTGAGGTTGGGTGATCTTGTGGCGATTATGGGCCACGACAACACTTACGGTGTGGGTGAATACCGCGAAGGTGCGGTGTCGATAGGAGTGGTGGTACACGCGGCGTGCGTTGGGGCTGGGCACGGGCCAGGTGTCGTGGTAATCATGAGTTCGAAAGAGCCAATTATCGTTCCTGAAATAGTCCAGAGTTATAATATAGCAGAAATTCTGGGATTGAGGTGAGAAGGTGTTCCCTCTCTACGATACGTTACCAAGTAGGAGGAAGCCGTACGTCACCGTTTTCTTGATCGTCGCGAACGTGATCGTGTTCTTTTACCAGCTCACGCTGGGTAGACGAGAACTCATGTTGTTCATGTACCGATACGGTCTTTTGCCCGCACGCTTCACGCTGCCACGTTTCAGGGAAATCCTGGGAGCTTCCCCTTGGCCCTTCCTCTCGCACATGTTCATCCACGGAAACTTCTGGCACCTCCTGAGCAACATGTGGTTTCTGTGGATCTTCGGAGACAACACCGAAGACAGGATGGGCCACGCTCTCTTTTCCGTTTTCTATCTGACAGCCGGTATTTTCGCAGCTTTGGCGCAGTTCATCTTCTCCTTCAGGTCCACAGTTCCCATGGTGGGAGCATCTGGGGCGGTCTCGGGTGTCATGGGAGCTTATTTCATGCTCTTTCCTTTCTCGAGGATAGTGACCCTGTTCCCGGTGTTCTTCTTTTTGACACTCGTTGAGGTACCCACTTACTATTACCTCATGATATGGTTTTTCATCCAGGTCCTGAACAGCCTTCTTGGTGTGTCTGGGGTGGCATGGTGGGCGCACATAGGGGGTTTCCTCTACGGAATGTTGTGGGGATACGTGATGAGAAAAAGAAGGTATTATCACTATTATTGATTTATCGATCTGGTCCGAATCGGGGTGGAGTCGTATGAAGAGAAGTAGAAAGTTCATAGTAGTCTTCGGTTGTGGAAGGATCGGTTCCGCGATAGCAAGTGTCGCGTCCATGAAGGGACACAACGTTATAGTGGTCGATAAGGACGAAAGATCCTTCAGGAGACTTTCTTCGGAATTTTCCGGTTTCACCGTTGTGGGGGATGCTGCCGAATTTGAAACCATCAAGAAAAGTCAAGTGGCGAACGCTGACATCGTCTTCGCCTTGACGAACGACGACAGCACGAATTACTTTATCTCTGTGTGTTCGCGTTACATCTTCGGCGTGGAGAAAGTGGTCGCCAGGGTGTACGACCCAGCAAAGGCGAAGATCTTCGAAGAATCGGGCGTGGAAGTGGTGTGCCCAGTTACGCTGATGGTGGAGAAACTCAGGTTCTACATAGACGGTGGTGATAAGCTTTGAAGATCGTCATAATCGGAGGAGAGATGACCGCCTACTATCTGGCGCGCACCATGCTCTCCAAAGGGTACGACGTGGTACTCATAAACAAGGACAGCGAGTTGTGTGAGGAGTTCTCAAAAACTCTCAACGCGACGGTGATCTTGGGGGACGGTAGCAGGAAGGAAGTGTTGGAAGACGCAGAGCTTTCGACGAACGACGTGGTGGTGATCTTAACACCTCGCGATCAAGTGAACCTCCTGATATCTCAACTCGCCATGAAAGTGTTCGGCGTCAAGAGAGTCGTCAGCCTCGTGAGCGATCCAGGAAACATCGAGTTGTTCAAAAGACTGGGGGTTTCAACCGTTTTGAACCTCACCACCATGATCGTGAACACCGTGGAAGCTCTCCTCTTTCCGGATGAATTCTCGAACATCATCCCCCTCGAGAAAGGGATAGAGTTCTTGCAAGTCGTTGTGGATGAGAGGAGCCCGGTGGTGGGAAAGCGTTTGAGAGACATCCAACTGCCGAATGAAAGCGTTGTGGCTGCCATCGTCAGGGGTGGGGTACTGGTAGTCCCAAGGGGCGACACGGAGATTCTCTCAGGAGACAGGTTGTACGTGATAGTTAATTCAAGAATCAAGGAAGAGGTGGAAACGCTACTGGTTGGCAGGTGAAAGGACGTGTTGTTGGAAGACGTCGTAACAAAGACGTTACACAGGATGAGGGTGGCGTGTTGGTACACGGGACAAATACTGGTATGGTTTTCCGTCATCTTGATATCCCCGTTGATCTTTGTTGTTTTCTACCCAGATGAAGTTGCGCACGTTCCCGCTTTTTTGATTCCCACAGCTCTGTCCCTCCTAACAGGTGTCTTCTTCAGAAAGCTCTCGAATCTGGAGAAAACGGAAGTGCTGAGTCCTCAAGAAGGAACAGTGGTGATCGTGCTGGCGTGGGTCCTCATGATACTGTTTTCAGCCCTTCCCTTCATCGTCTCAGGCTACTTGGATTTCTCTCAGGCGATCTTCGAGGCCACCAGCGGTTGGTCGACGACTGGCCTCACCATGTTCACGAACGTGGAAGTCTTGCCACGTGTCTTTCTCGTGTGGAGAAGTCTCATGCAGTTCGCGGGAGGGGCTGGCATAGCCGTCATGATGCTCGCCACGCTTATAGGTCCTTTGGGAACGTCCCTCTACTCTTCCGAGGGAAGGATGGACAACATCTTGCCCAACATCACGGAGTCGGCGAGGATAATAATGGTCATATACTCGACTTACGCAATCTTTGGTGTGATCGCTCTGAAGTTGGCAGGCCTTCCTCTATTCGACGCCTTCAACCATTCCCTCACGGCGTTGGCCACGGGTGGTTTTTCAACCAGGAACGCGAGCGTGGAATCCTTCAACAATCCGACCGTTGAGGTGATACTGTGCGTTCTCATGTTCTTGGGCGCCACCGGATTTGGAATTCACTACACCCTGTGGAAGGGAAACATCAAAGCTTTCTTGAAGAACGGTGAACCTTGGCTCATGGGAAGCATCATCTTGGCATCCGTTCTTTCTTTACTTCCGAAAGCGAGAATGATCTTCGGAGAGAAGGCCTTCCGCTACGTGGTGTTTCAGGTGATATCCGCCCTCACAGGAACAGGTTTTTCCAACACAAACTTGGTCAGATGGCCTTCGATTTTCCCAACAGGTGTCTTCCTCTTAACCGTCTTGATGACGTTCGGTGGTATGATGGACTCGACGTCGGGTGGGGTGAAACAGTTCAGGTTGCTCCTCATGCTGAAGTTGATCTTCCACTCCATAATGCGTTTCGTGAGCCCGAGAAGGGTGGTGAAAAAGATCTCCGTTTGGAAGGGGGACAAACAGAGGTTCATAGACGACGAGACCGTCAAGAATCTGCTCGTCTTCCTGGGGTTGTACGTGGTGGTGTACCTGGTGGGGTCCTTCACGTTGATGTTGTTTGGTTTCGACCCCACACGAGCGCTTTTTGAATTCGCGTCGGCGATGAACGGTGTGGGACTTTCGGTGGGAATCACCAATCCAGACCTCCCAGTTGGAGTCATCTGGACCCTCATATTGGGGATGTTTTTGGGTAGGCTGGAGATACTGGTTGTCTTCTTCGCAATCGCTCGAATCATCAAAGATTTCAAGATTGTCTTGACGGAGGCGTAGGAGGTGGAACCGTTTGAGGATCCAAAGGATAAAGGGAACGAACGATATCTTCGGTGAGGAGATATTCTACTGGCGATTCGTGGAGGAGACGTTCAGGAAGGTTTGTGAAAGTTTCGGAGCCGAAGAGATGAGGACTCCCATCATAGAACCAACGGAACTCTTCGTGAGAAGCGTGGGTGAGGAAACTGACATCGTTCAAAAGGAGATGTACACCTTCGTGGACAGGGGTGGTAGGAGCGTCACACTCAGGCCAGAAGGGACCGCATCGCTGGTCAGGGCCTTCATGGAGAATTCACTCGTCAACCGAGGCTTCCCCCAGAGGTTCTACTACGTGGGTCCCATGTTCCGTTACGAGAAACCCCAGTCCGGGAGGTTGAGGCAATTCCATCAGATCGGTTACGAGTGTATCGGTTCTCCCTCCCCGAGAGCTGATTTTGAGACGATCTTGCTCCTCAACACGTTCTTGAAAGAAATAGGTCTCGCGCGTCACAGGGTTTACATCAACTCCATCGGTTGCCCAAGCTGTAGGCCAAATTACAGGAACGCTTTGAAGGAGTACTACAGCTTTAGATACGAACAGCTCTGCGAGGACTGCAAGAAAAGGTACGAAAGGAACGTGCTGAGGTTGCTCGATTGCAAGGTTGACGCTGAACTTGCGAAAAGCGCGCCAAAAAGTGTCGACTTTTTGTGTGAAGAGTGCAGACGACATTACGACGAGCTGAAGGAATATTTGGACAGCGCTGGGATCCCTTACGTGGAAGACCACACGCTTGTGAGAGGGTTGGATTACTACACCAGGACCGTTTTCGAGGTGAGGCACGAAGGTCTCGGTGCCCAGAACGCCATTGCCGGTGGTGGAAGGTACGATGGTCTGTTCGAAGACTTGGGTGGGCCTTCCATCCCGGCTTTGGGGTTTGCCGGTGGGATCGAGAGGATCGTGTTGGCCATGAAAGAGGAAGGAATCTTGCCCCCAAAGGTCAACCCCCACGAGGTCTACGTGGTCGTCCTCGGGAAAGAAGCCTTCAAGGTCGGAGTCGAGTTGGCGAAAAAGTTGAGGGAGCGTGGGGTGAACACGGAAGTGGAGATCATGGAGAGGAATATCTCAGCTCAACTCAAGAACGCGAACAGGTTGGGTGCGAGGTTCTCCATCATCATCGGTGAATCCGAGATAACCCGAAGCGTGGTGCTGTTACGCGACATGGCAAGCGGTGAACAGTTCGAGGCGGGTATAGACCTTGCCGTCGATCGAGTCGTCGACGCGTTGAAAACGAAAAGCTCGTGAGAGGATGCTATACTTTAGTTAGGTGAAGTTCGATGACCGTGCTTGTTGGATCGTCCGTTTCTTTGGAGGAGTTCGAAGAAGTGGATGTCTTCATATCCTGGCTGGACGCTTTGCCCAGCTCTGCCAAGTATTCCGTGCTTGGCACCGACAAGTTCTTCATAGTTGGAAGGTACGGGAAAGAAATGTTAAAGAGATCGGACTTCGAGGTCGTCAACATTCTGGGGAAGAGGTTTCTCGTTGTCAGCGGTGAAGCCGCCCTGTTTCCAGAGTTGTTTCATTTCGCCAGGAAGAACAACGCAACTTTTGTGGTGGCGTTCAACGAGGTCCAAAACCTCATAGATCTCTCTTTCTGCAAAGCCAAATTTTGGGCGCACTCCCAAGAGAGCGATCTCGTGGTTTTCTCTCTTCTGTGCATGCAGGGGAAGGTCTACAACAACGTGTACGTTCCCCTCAGGAAATCAGAGAACCAAACCGGAATCGTCGCCGAAAGCCTTGCCCCGGTGTACTTGAGTTTCAGGGACGGAACGTTGGTTTCGGAGGAGAAGAAGTGAGATGTTCGACGATCTCGTTTGGAGAGTGGTGAGAAAAAGGCTTGTCGCGAACAGGAAGATGTCGAGGACGCACCGAAAGAGGAAGGGTGTGAAGAGGGTCGTCTGCGCCTTCCAAACCCTGCCGAAGCCGTTCAAATCCGCGAACGATTTCGTGGATCGTCTGTTGGAGGAGATCCGCGACGATTTGGTTTTTGCTGACCTTCTCGTTCTTCCCAGGTTGGTGGGAAACCTCCTGTACGGCGTCTGGCCGGTTTTGAACAAGAGAAAGATCGATGAGATCTACGAGAGGTTGAAGACACCTTACCTGAACCTTTTGAAGTACATCTCCAAAGAACTTTCCATTTCGATAGTTGCGGCCGGTGTGGAGGATTTCAAGAAGCCCCCGGAGGTGTACGTACTCAAGGATGGTTGCCTGATCTACAAGAGGGACCTGTCAGGGGATGAGCAACCGACGGCGGTGTTTCTGGACGACTGGGCGATAGCGATTTTGAGGAGAGAAGAGACCTTTTCTTTCGAAAAGATGAGACCTTTAGTCGAAAAGGGTGTCTACACTTTCATCCTTCTGGACCTTGAGGAAGAGGATAAGAATTGGTGGATCGAAAAGACGGGACTGTGGGCGAGATCGCAGAGTCTGGAAGTGTTCGGGGTCAAAGCCTCGCCCTTCGGGCAGTTTTTGGACAGGACTTTCAAGGGGAAAAGTTACGTAAGCGCGCCCGTTCCTCTCACCCCTTCTCTCAACGGTTTCCTCACCAAGACTGACGAGAGGAACAGCAAAGTATCCGTGGACCTCGACCTCGAGCTGCTTTCGAGGAAGAGGCACGAAAACTACAAGAGGTTCGTGAGTCTGTTCAAGGAGACATGATTTACCTTTACTTCGACGGTGCCTGCAAACCAAACCCTGGGGAGATGGGGATAGGTTACGTTCTGATGGACGAAGGTGGAAACGTTTTGGAGAAAGGAAAGAAGAGGTTGGGACTTGGTACCAACAACGTGGCCGAATACCTGGCGCTTCTAGAGGGTCTGAAGAGCGCCATGAAATACGGAGACAGGGTCACAATAAGGGGAGATTCCAAACTGGTGATAGAGCAGCTGAGGGGCAACTACAAGGTGAAGACCCCTCATTTGAGGGAATTGCTCGATCAGGTCTTGAAGCTCCTCGGAGAGTTCCAAGAAGTACGTGTAGAGTGGATCGATGAAGACAAGAACAAGATGGCCCACGATCTCGCCAACTCGTGCCTTTCGGAGGTGTGATGGGACGTGTTGATACCGTTGCTCAGAGAAAGAATAGACGAAATTTTGGAGAGTTTACCCCTCTCGGAAAAGGTGGACTACGAGATAGAAATTCCACCGAGGAAGGAGCTTGGAGATCTATCCTCGAACGTCGCCATGAGACTTGCGAGGGTGTTGAGGAAGGATCCCATGGCAGTCGGTTTGGAGCTGGCGGAAAAGCTCAAAGCGGATACCCTGTTCGAGAAGATCGAAGTTGTGAAACCCGGGTTCATGAACTTCTTTCTGTCCAGTGAAACCCTCAGGAGAGTGGTGAAGAGGGTTTTGGAAGACGGGGAGAACTACGGAAAGAAAGACCTGGGAAAAGGTGAGAGGGTCCAGTTCGAGTACGGCAGCGCCAACCCGACAGGACCGTTCACCGTTGGCCATGGACGTCAGATCGTCATAGGTGACGTCCTCTCCAACGTCTTTCGCGAGCTTGGTTACGAAGTGACACGAGAGATGTACATAAACGACGCTGGCAGGCAGATAAAACTCTTGGCGCAGTCTCTCTGGGTGCGTTACAACCAGCTCCTCGGTTTGGAGATGGAGATACCCGAGGGTGGGTACCGCGGCGAGTACTTGGTGGACATAGCGAGAAAGGTGGTCGAAGAAGTCGGAGAAAGGTACAAGAACGTGTGGAACGAGGAAGTGGAGAGGTTTTTCAGGGAAAAGGCTTTGAGCGAGATCCTTTCCAACATGAAGGAAACCTTGAACAAACTTGGGACCAGTTTCGACGTGTACTACTCGGAGACCAGTCTGATCGAGGATGGCACGGTCAAAGAGGTTTTGAGCTTCCTTGAGGAGAAGGGTTTCATTTACCAAAAGGATGGAGCCGTGTGGTTCAAGGTGTCCGCCTTCGTGGAAGAGGAGGACAAAGTGCTGATCAAGAGCGATGGATCTTACACTTACTTTCTCACCGATATCGCGTACCACTACAGGAAGTACAAGAGAGGCTTCAGGAAGGTGTACGACATCTGGGGAAGCGACCACCACGGTCACATACCAAGGATGAGGGCCGCAATGAAGGCCCTTGGCCTTCCGGACGACTTCTTCAACGTGATACTCCACCAGTTCGTCACTCTCAAACGCGAAGGAAAGGTCGTCCGGATGTCGACGAGGGCGGGAGAGTTCGTGACGCTGGACGAACTTCTGGAAGAAGTGGGAAGGGATGCCACGCGTTACTTCTTCTCCATGATGGACCCGAACACTCACCTCGTCTTCGACATAGACCTGGCGAAGGCGAAAACCATGGACAATCCCGTCTACTACGTCCAGTACGCTCACGCCAGGGTGGTGAACCTTTTCAACACCGCGGAGAAGAAGGGGATCGCGTTCGTTCCAGGAGAGGGCTTGGAGCTTCTTGGTAACGAGGAAGAGAGACTCGTTATGAGAAACCTCGGTATCTTCGAAAGTGTGCTCGAAGACGTCGCGAAGAGTTTCGCTCCCAACAAGCTCACGGGTTACCTCCAAACGCTTGCGGAATCCTTCCACACCTTCTACACGAAGCACACGATCGTGGATCCTTCGAACGTTGCTCTGACGAACGCCAGGTTGAGCTTATCACTCGCCGTGAAGACGGTTCTCGCGAAAGGACTGAAACTTCTGGGAGTGACCGCGCCGGACAGGATGTGATGTGAGTTGGAAACGGTCAAGATAGAGAAGATCGTCAACAGGGGATACGGTCTAGGTAGGCTGAAAGATGGAAAAGTTGTCTTCGTCGAGGGTGCATATCCGGGCGAGGAAGTGATCGTGAGACTCACCCTCCAGAAGAGCGACCACGCCTTTGCGGAAGTGGTCTCCGTGGTGAACGGATCAGAAGACCGCGTGAAACCGCGCTGCAAGTACTTCAGAAATTGCGGTGGTTGTCACTGGATGGACTTGAAGTACGAAAAACAACTCGAGTACAAGAGGGAAGTGCTAAAGGACCTTTTCACCAGGGAAAAGATCAACGTCGAAATCCCTCCCGTCGAAGGCAGCGACCTTGCGTTCCACTACAGAACGAAGATGGAATTTCACTTTGAGGGGGAAAAACTTGGGTTGAGAAAGAGAAATTCCAACGTCGTCGTTGACGTGAGAAGGTGTGAGATATCTCCCGAACCCTTCAACGAGGTCCTCGAAGTGGTGAGGGACGCGGTGAAGGTACTGAAAATACCAATCTACGACTGGGAAGAGAGGGCGGGAGTACTCAAACACCTTGTGCTCCGCTACGCGTTCAGCACGGATCAACTCATGGTGATCTTCGTGACGAAGACGGAAAACTTTCCGTGGGGAAAGGAACTGAAGCAGGCCCTCTTGAGGAAGATACCAGGTATCCATTCGATCGTTCACGTGATGAATTCCAAGGATTCCGTGGTCTTGAGGGGACCGTACAGGACCATCCACGGAGAGGGTGTCATCACAGAAGAGTTCGACTGGGAGAAGTTTCAGATACCGCCGACGGCGTTCTTCCAGAGCAACTACTCCATCACCGCCAAGTTGATGAGGCACGTGTTCGAAGAGCTCCAGCTCAAGGGGAACGAGTTCGTGTTGGACCTTTACGCGGGTGTTGGTACCTTCTCGATTCGAATCTCTTACCAATGCCAGCGCGTCATCGCCGTCGAGTCGAGCAAGGTGGCCGTGAAGGCAGCGAAGGCGAACGCCAACATCAACGGTAGGAGGAACGTGGAGGCGGTAGAAGGGGATGTGCTGGCGTTTTTGAAGTCCTACGATGGGCGGGCGGACAAGGTGGTCTTGGATCCTCCGAGAGGAGGAGCAGGGAAAGAGGTGATGAGGGAACTTTTGAGACTCTCCCCAGAGAGGATCGTCTACGTCTCCTGCGATCCACCGACCTTGATCAGGGACCTCAAGGTGCTGCTGGAAGGGGGTTACTCCTTGGTGAGCTTGAAGGCCTTCGACATGTTCCCCCACACTTACCACATAGAAACGGTGGCAACGCTTGCGAGGGAGGTCAGTTGATGTTGGGTTTGGCGCTCTCCATACTCTTTCCTATACTGTTTTGGAGAAATTTTTCTTTCCTTTCCCTTGTGGTACCAGCAGTTGGAGTCTACTTCTGGTTGAGAAACAAGAAGGAAAGGTACGAGACCTTCTTTTTGATCACCTTGGTTTTTCTCCTTGTTCTCGGCGTCCTCGGTTCGACCAAGGGCGTCGGATACGGCCTCGCTACCACGTACCTTTTCGCGGCTCTGCCAGTCCTTCTGGTCCTCGATCTTCTGGAGAAGAAGAAATCAGCCCTGTTCTTCAACTTTTTGTTCTGGTGTTTGGTGGGTCTTGGTCTTTGGGAAGTTGCGAGAGTCAAGTATCCCAAGCTAGCTTTTCTGGTGTTCTTTGCGGTCGGTGGGCTCTTTTTGAGAGACCTGTTCAGGAGGGGAGAGAATGGTCGAACGGTATGCCCTCTCACCGATGAAGGACCTGTGGACGGAAGAGGCCAAGTACAGAAGGTGGTTGGAAGTGGAACTCGCGGTGACGAGAGCTTACGAGGAGTTGGGGATGTTTCCGCAAGGCGTCACGGAGAGGATGAGGAGCAAGGCGAGGATAGACGTTGACCTGTTCAAGAGAATTGAGGAGCGCACCAACCACGACGTCGTGGCGTTCGTGGAAGGTATAGGGAGCATGATAGGCGAAGACTCGAGGTATTTCCACTACGGTCTGACCTCTTCTGATGTGCTCGACACCGCCACTTCTCTCGCCCTCGTGGAGGCCGGCAGGATCATACTGAGGGCCCTCGAAGACATGAGGGAGGTCCTCTGGGACCTCTCCGAAAGACACAAGCACACCGTGACCGTGGGAAGAACGCACGGGGTTCACGCCGAACCCACCTCCTTCGGTCTGAAAGTGCTGTCTTGGTTTTCAGAGACGTGCAGGAACATGGAAAGGATGAGGAGGGCGATCGAGGAGGTTTCTTTCGGAAAGATAAGCGGAGCCGTGGGAAACTACGCGAACGTTCCTCCAGAAGTGGAAGAGAAGGCGCTCTCGTACCTTGGCTTGAAGGCGGAACCGGTCTCGACGCAGGTGGTGCCGAGGGATCGACACGCTCACTTCATCGCCACCCTGGCCCTGATCGCCGCAGGTATTGAACGCATAGCTGTTGAATTGAGACACCTTCAAAGGACGGAAGTGCTGGAAGTTGAGGAACCCTTCAGGGAAGGTCAAAGGGGTTCGAGTGCCATGCCTCACAAGAAGAATCCTATCGTGTGCGAAAGACTGACGGGGCTCTCGAGAATCATGAGATCTTACGTGACGGTTGCCCTCGAAAACGTGGTCCTCTGGCACGAGAGGGACATATCCCATTCGTCGACGGAGAGATACGTCTTTCCGGACGCCACTCAGACTCTCTACTACATGGTGGTCACCGTCACCGATCTCTTGAGGGGGCTCAAGGTGAACGAGTGGCGAATGAAGAGGAACCTGGACCTCACGAAGGGATTGATCTACTCTCAAAGAGTCCTCTTGAAGCTTGTGGAAAAAGGACTCACGAGGAAAGAGGCGTACGACATCGTACAGAGAAACGCGTTGAGGGCTTGGGAAGAGGAGAAGGATTTTTTGAGCCTTCTACTCGAGGATACGGACGTGAGAAGGTTTCTTTCGGAAGAGGAGCTCAGGGAACTCTTCGATCCCGCTTATTACCTCAGACACGTCGATAGAATCTACGGCAGGTTCGGAGAAGGAGTGAGATGAATGAACAGGGTCGTAGTGGGACTCCAATGGGGTGATGAAGGGAAGGGGAAGGTGGTGACTTACCTGTCCAGGTACCACGATTTCGTGGTCAGGTTCTCCGGAGGAGCGAATGCCGGCCATACGGTGAACTACGGGGACTTCAAGATGGTACACCACCTGATGCCGTCGGCGGACTTCTCCAGGAACGTTGGAGTGGCCATAGGAAGTGGTGTTCTCCTCGATCCCGACGTGTTCTCTCAAGAGCATCGAGAACTCTTCGATAAATTCCCGGGTTACTCGGGAAAGATCCTCATATCCGAGAACGCTCATGTTGTTCTCGACCTACACAAAAGATTCGATGAAATGGTGGATCAGTTGTTGAGGATCGGTACGACGAAGAGAGGAATTGGACCCGCCACCGCTGACAGGGCGATGAGGGTTAGCGTGAGGTTGGCGGACATCGATGATCCCGAGAAGATGAAAACGTTGTTGGAAAAGAACCTTTCCCTCAAGAAGATGTACGGTTTGTCGGCCGAATTGAACGAAATCGTAAGGCGTCTTGAGGGCTTCTATCAGTCGTTTCGAGAGCACATCGTACCCGTACTCCAGTTGAAACGGATCCTCGAAGAAAAAAGCTTACTCTTCGAGGGAACTCAGGGTGTACTGCTGGACGTCGACGTGGGGACGTACCCGTACGTCACGAGCACGAGTTGTTCCTCGGCAGGTGTGAGCGCCGGCATGGGCTTTCCGGTCAAAGTGGACGAGGTGGTAGGAGTCTTCAAAGCCTACACCACCAGGGTGGGTGAAGGTCCCTTCCCGACCGAGTTGAAGGGGAAAGAGGGTGAGCTGCTCAGGGAGACGGGAAGGGAGTACGGCGCGACGACGGGACGTCCCAGAAGGTGTGGATGGCTTGATCTACCCTTGCTGAAGTACGCTATAGAGGTGGCTGGCGTTGACGTCTTGGTGATGACCAAGGCGGACGTTTTGGTTGGTTTCGAGAAAGTGAAGGTGTGCGTGAAGTACAAGGGGGAGGGTGAATTGCTCTCCCTGAAGGGCCTGGAGAGGAAGGAACCAGTTTACGAAACCTTCGATGGATGGAAAAGTCTGGAGGACGAAAGGTTCGCTCGCTTCGTCTCGTTCATAGAGAAAGAAACTGGGAAGAAGATAAAGTACGTATCCACCGGCGAGAAGGTGGGGGATATGTTGGAGGTGTAGGCGATGGGTGTCAACCTTAAGGGGAGATCCTTGCTCACCCTTCTCGAGTACTCCTCTGAGGAGATAAGGTACCTCTTGGATTTGGCAAAAGCGTTGAAGATGGAGAGTAGATCGAAGAGAGTCGGAAAAAGGTTTGAGGGGAAAACTCTTGCGATGATCTTCGAGAAGAGGTCCACAAGGACGAGGTTGGCCTTTGAAACTGCCTTCGCTGAAGAGGGAGGGCATCCCATCTTCCTCTCCCCGACGGATATCCATCTGGGTGTGAAAGAATCCATCGAAGACACCGCGCGTGTGCTTGGAAGGATGGTGGACGCGATCATGTTCCGGGGATACAGACAGGAAACCGTTGAAACGCTGGCACGTTACGCGGGCGTGCCAGTCTACAACGGTCTGACCGACGAGTTCCATCCAACTCAGGCGTTGGCGGACCTCATGACGATCGAAGAGAACTTTGGGAGTTTGAGGGGAGTAAAACTCGTCTTCATGGGAGATACCAGAAACAACGTGGCAAATTCCCTCATGATCGCGTGCGCGAAGATGGGGATGACCTACGTGGCGTGTGGTCCCAGGGAACTGGCACCGAAGAAAGAACTCTTCGAGACGTGCCTTGAGATCGCCAAGGAAACGGGCGCGACCATCAGCTACACGAGCGAACCGGAAGAGGCACTACCTGGAGCGGACGTCGTGTACACGGATGTCTGGGTCTCCATGGGCGAAGAGGGCAAAGAAGCTGAGAGGATAACCTTGCTGGAACCGTATCAGGTGAACAGGAAAACCATGGAGATGACGGGGAAGAGGACCACCATATTCATGCATTGTCTACCGGCTGTGAAGGGAAGAGAAGTGACACACGAGGTGTTCGAAGGAAAGCAGAGTCGCGTGTGGGACGAGGCGGAGAACAGAAAACACACCATAAAGGCTCTCCTCGTCGCGACTCTGTTGTGATGCGAAAATGGTGGATTTCGTGCTGGCGCTCACCGTGTTTCTCTCTTTCCTGTTCGTTGTGAACCTGTTCAGGGGGTTGAGAGAAGACGTCCTCATCTTCCTCCAGGCTCTCCTAGGACTTTCAGCTTCGTCGTTGTTGTGTGTCGTCTACGGATTCGTGCCGTCCTTCAGACCGTCTCTTGTGAACTTTCACTGGTTCGTTCTACTCTTGTTGGTCAACTTGTTTTTCTCGAAAGGAGAAAAGGTGATCGTCGCGCTCAGATGGAACACCTTGGTCTTTCTGTCCATCGTGGTCATCGCGCCTCTCTATGAAGAATTGTTCTTCAGAGGGGTGCTTTTGAGCATAGAGAAAAACATTTACTTGAACGCGTTCGTCTTCGCGTCACTTCACCTTCTCAACGTTCTGGTGAAGTTCGAGAAGTTCTCTCTGTTCAACTTTCTTTACAGGTTTGTTGTGGCGCTCGTTCAGGCCCACAGCGTGTTGAAGAGTGGGTCTTTGTTTCCCGCTTTCGTGTTTCACTCTCTGAACAACACTTTGGTCTACATATCTCTCCTCAGGAGGGGGAAGGATGCTCATAACGTTCGAAGGGATAGACGGTGCCGGCAAGACCACCCAGGTGAACCTCCTCGAGGGATACCTGAAGGAGAAGGGATTGAAGGTCGTGGTGAGGAGGGAACCTGGGGGAACGGAGGTTGGAGAGAAGATAAGGGAGATACTGATCAGGGAAAGGGTAAACCCGAAGGCTGAACTTTTTTTGCTCCTTGCCTCAAGAAGCGAGCTTGTGGAGGAGATCAGATCGTTTCTTGCGGAAGGAACAGTGGTGATACTCGACCGTTTCGTCGATTCCAGCGTGGCGTACCAAGGCTTCGGAAGAGGGATCGATCCGTCCCTTGTCGAAAAGTTGAACGAGTTCGCCACGGGCGGTTTAAAGCCAGACGTGACCTTCTACCTGGATGTGGGAGTCGACGTGGCTTTGGAGAGGAAAGGGAAAGCCAAAGACCGGTTTGAAGAAAGGGAATTCCTCGAAAAAGTGAGACAAGGTTACCTGGAGATCGCGCGGAGGGAGAAAGAGAGGTTTGTGATCGTGGACGGCACGTTGCCCCCAGACGAGGTGCACAGGATCGTCGTCTTGGAGTTGGAAAAGAGGTGGATGAGATGTTGAAGGTATTCTGGATGGAACTGAAAAGGACGCTCAGGAGGAAGGCGTCCCTTCTCGTTTTCTTCCTCGTGCCGATCTTGGTGGTCTTGGTTTCCCTGTTCTTCCTTCAAGCCTACAACCTTCAGATCGTGAAGATAGGGATTTACAACGAGGACAAGAGTCTCTGGGCCATGTTGTTGATGAGGTTCATAGGGTCCGTCTTGAGGCAAGAGAACATAGTCACCCTTGGTGAAGACTACGAAGACCTCTTGAAGAAGGGCGAAATCAACGCGGTGATAGTGATTCCGAAAGGTTTCTCGGCGAAGTTGTATTCGAAGCAGCAGGCCGACATGCTCTTCATACCAAGTCCCGTCGACCTACACCTTTCCACGACCATCTTCAAAGTGTTGGATTCCGTCTTGGCTGACTTTCAAGGGAGCGCGTTCTTCGATCCTAGGGTCCTCCAATACATCTTCACCGCATCCGACTACCCAACCCCACGACTTGTCATGAAGAATCCCAACCTCAAGTTTTCCGACCTCATCTTCCCGTTCGTCGTGTTCCTCACCAGCATCTTGGTTGTGGTTTCCACGTCGTGTGTTTCCACCTTCTTGGATAGGGAAAACAAGCTGAACGAGATGTTCTTACTCTACAATTTGAGATGGTGGGAGTACTCCACTGGCAAGGTGCTCGCGCACGCGTTCCTGGGGTTTGTCATCTCCGCGTCGGCCTACGTTTTCGCTGCGTTGGTTATGCGTTCTTACGTTAACCCATCGATCGTGCTCTTTTTGATCACCAACGTCGCGTTCCTTTATTCTTCCATCGGTTTTTTGATCTCGGCGCTTTCGACCGATAAAAACATGGCGAACTTGTTCGGGATCTCCTTGATTGGTCTTTCGTTGTTTTCGAGTGGTTTTTTGATGCCAGTCACAGCCTTGTCCGGACCCGTAAAACAGCTGTTGATGATAACGCCCGTGTTCAAGACGATGTACCTGGTGAGGGAATACCAGATAAACGGAGTGGTGCCTCTGCACGAAGCGTACGGAATAGCGATTTGGACGCTTACTTTCTTCATTCTGGCGATCTTCGCCGGGAAGATGGTGATAAGGAGGAGATGACGTTGAAGGTTTTGGTGTTGTCGGACACGCACGGTTCACTTGAGGTGACCAGCAAAGTTTTCGAGTTGGTGGGGAAAGTGGACCTGGTCTTCCACCTGGGGGACGTGCTCTACCACGGTCCAAGAAACCCCATCCCTCGCGGATACGACCCCATGGGACTCGCCGAGTTTCTGAGAGAAAAGAGGGTGATCTACGTGAGGGGAAACTGCGACGCGGACGTCGACCTGATGGTCTTGGGTCTGCAAGAAATGCCGAGGATGGCTATGGAGTACTTCGAAAACCTGAAAGTACTCCTACTCCACGGTGACCAGCTGGAGGAGATGGATGTGGTTTCCTTTGCGAAAGAACATGGGTGTCAGGTTGTACTCTTCGGGCACACGCACGTTCCAACCGTGGAGGAAAGGGAAGGCGTTTTCCTCTTGAACCCGGGTTCCCCATCCTTGCCGAAGTCCCATCACCCCGGAACTTATGGTCTGATAGACACGGAGACCGGATGCTTCTCACTCTTCAACACCGAAGGGAGTCTAATCAAAGAGGTGAGGATCCTTGACGGAGGCTGAAAGAAAGGTCATCGAAGCTTTCCAGGAGAGGATGGAGATACGCTTCAGGGACGAGGAGTTGCTCTTTCAGGCGTTCTGCCACAGCTCTTACGCCAACGAGCAGAGACAAGCGGGAAGAAGAGACGTCGAATCGAACGAGAGGTTGGAGTTTTTGGGGGATGCGGTACTGGAACTGCTCGTGTGCGAGTTGCTCTACAGGAAGTACCCCGTGAGCGTGGGGGAGATGGCCAGGGTGAAGGCGGCCGTGGCGAGCGAAGAGGTCCTGGCAGAGATCGCGAGAAAGCTCAAAATAGGCGAGTACCTTTTCCTCGGGAAAGGTGAGGAGAGGACAGGGGGAAGGAACAGGGATTCCATCCTGGCCGATGCCCTGGAAGCCCTTATAGCGGCCCTCTACATCGATCAAGGACTCGAAAAGTTGAGGGAGTTGTTCGAGGGTGAGATCACGAGTTACGTGGACCGGGTCCTCAAGGGCGAGATACTGTTCGACTACAAGACGGCCCTCCAAGAGATCGTGCAGAAAGATCACAAGTTTCCCCCGGAGTACGTGCTCGTCCAGACGAAGGGGAAAAGGGACGAGAAGGTGTTCGTTGTGGAAGTGAGGCTCAACGGCGTGACCCTGGCGGTTGGCGAGGGAAAGACAAGAAAAGAAGCGGAGAAGGACGCCGCGAGGAAGGCATACGAAAAGCTCGTCGGAGGAACCGGGAGATGAAGATCATCCCCATCTTTCTTCCCTACGTTGGATGCGAGGGCAGATGCGTCTTCTGTGACCAATTCGGAGCCACGGGACGGGTGGCCGTCCCCACCTTTGAGGAGATAGGAAGAATCATCGAGGAGCACTCGCGTACCTCGTCGGAATACGAGCTCGCCTTCTACGGGGGAACCTTCACCGCCTTGTCCGTTGAACGGATGAGGGGGTACCTGGAGTTCGCGAGGAACTTTCGCGTGGTGAAGAGGATCAGGGTTTCGACGAGGCCAGACGAGGTGACGCCGGAAAAGCTTGCCGTGCTCAGAGAGTACGGTGTGGAGACGGTGGAGGTGGGTGTCCAGTCTTTCGACGAGGAAGTGCTGACGCTCTCTGGAAGGGGATACGGAACGGAGGTGGCGGAGAGGGCCTGCAGGATGGTGAAGGAATGGGGGTTCACGCTCGGCGTTCATCTCATGTTGGGACTTCCGGGCAGCAACAAAAAAATCGAGATTCTGTCGGCCCTCCGCGCCGTGGAATGCGGAGCGGATCTGGTGAGACTGCACCCAACGCTTGTCCTCAAAGGTGCTGAACTCTACAAGATGTACACAAAGGGCGAGTACAAACCGCTCTCTTTGGAGGAAGCCGTAGAGCTGTGCAGCGACCTTTTGACCGTCCTCGAAGGGTGGGGAGTGAAGGTGGTGAGGATAGGCTATTACATCCCACCAGATCAAGCCGAGAACGTGGCCGCGGGTCCATTCGATCCTTCCTTGGGTGACAAGGTGAGAAAGAGGGTCGTTGAAAAAATCTTCGAACGTTTGAGACCAAAGAAGGTCGTCGTTCCCAGCCGTTACAGGGGTTGGTTGAAGGATCCGATGGGGGCCGAGGTTTTCGAAGGAGAGGATTTCTCCTTCGACGAGTTGGGGTATTCGGACGCCTTGTTCCTGTTAGGGAAAGAGGTGGTCGAATGCTTGAACTCATGATGTTTCTGGTGTCGATGGTGGGTTTTTTAGGGCTTCTGGTGAACAAAGACTTGTTGAAAAAGATCATCTCGCTTGACGTGATGGGAGCCGGTGTGGTGAGCCTTTTCGTGGTGATCTCTTCGAGACAAGGCAGGAAGGTTCCCATCCCGTTCTCTCCGGAGACGGCGGACCCTCTTCCACAGGCGTTGATCATCACGGCCATCGTGATAAGTTTTGCGACGATCTCGCTACTCGTCGTGTTGTCCGGTGTCGTGTCCTCCAGGACTTCCTCTTCTGACGTCGAGAAGATAGAGAAGTACTTGGAGGGGGACAAAAAGTGAGCTTCCTGGTGTTCAACCTGACGCTCATAGGGATGGGCCTGTTGGGTTTCCTGCTCGAGAAGATCCCGTACAGGTTTTTTGCCGTCGCCAACGCGCTTTACGCGCTCTACCTCTTCGCGAGAAAACCTTTCTTCAACCTGGTACTGCTTGGAAGGCACGGTGTACACTTGGTTTTGGACGATCTTTCCACGTGTTTCCTCCTTCTGACGGCTGTCGTGTTCCTCGCCGTTTACACGACGGAGATGGAGGGGCATCTTCCCCAGCTTCTCGCGGTGACGCTCGGCGTGTTGAACTTGATGTTCGTGAGCAACGACCTGTTCAACATCTACGTGATCCTCGAGATCCTCTCCATCCTGTCAGCTTTGCTGGTGATCGAGGGGAGAAAACTCGTTCAGTACTGGTCCGCGCTGAAGTACATCGTTTTGAGCAGTGTGGGGATGAACCTTTACCTCATCGGAACAGCCATCATCTATTCCAACAACGCGACTCTCTCCATCTCCCAAGTGGAAAAGGTCAACCAGATCGCTGTGGGGCTCATTCTGGCCGGCGTGTTGGTGCGAACGGGTGTTTTCTTGTTCGGCGTTTGGCTCCCCGATGTGTACTCTGAGGCGGAAACCGCTGTGTCCGCGGTTCTGTCGGGTGTGATGGCGAAGACGGGCGTGTACGCACTGCTCAGGCTGTGGCCTCTGTTTGACTGGAACGTCCTCAAGCCCTTTGCCTTGCTCTCAATTCCGATGGGGGCACTTTTGGCGTTCTTTTCGAGAGATTACAAGAGAATCCTCGCCTACTCGTCGATCTCCCACCTTGGAGCGATACTGATCTCGCCGATCTCCGCTCCCATATATTCGCTTTCCCACGCCGTATCAAAGTCTTGGCTCTTCCTCTTGAAGGAGGAACTCCCGGACAGGGACGTCTCCAACTGGCGGGAGCTGAGTTTTTCCAGGTGGTTTCCGTTGATTCTAGCGAGTCTCTCGATCATGGGTCTACCGGGACTGGCTGGTTCCGCAAAGACCTTGGTTCTCGAAAACCTCGGCGATTTCGAGAAGTTCTTCCTAGAGGCCTCTTTCGCGGTTTCGGTGGCTCCATTCTGGAGATTCCTCTTCAAAACACCAGTTCGAAGAGAAAAGCTTACACTTAAAACCCGCGACATCTTCTTGCTCGCAACTTCTCTAGCGGTTGGAATAACGTTTTTCAAGGCTGAGAAAGTGTTGGAAAACCTCTTGGTGATCCTTGCAGGGCTCCCGATCTTCCTCATCTTCGACAGGTACAGGATCGAGTGTCGCTTCATCGAGAAGCTCGACGTGTCTTTGTCTCTCTATTCCGCCCTGGTGGTGATAGCGTGTCTGTGCTCTTTGCTGTACTGATCGGTACCACTTTCTTTGTGGTTCTGTACGGTAGAATCGACACCGAGCTGGTCTTGTACGGGGTACTCATCAGTTTTCTTTCCTACGAGCTGACCAGGCCTCAACGTTTGGAGAGGTTCCCCATCATGGTTTTCAAACTCTTCCTGAACCTTCCAAAAGCCGTTTACGAGTCCGTGATCTTGATTTTGGGAATGGAAGAAGGCAGGTCACTGATCGAAGAGAGCGTGAAAGACGAATGGGAAGATTTGGAGAAGACCCTTACCATCACGCTCACACCCAAAACCCTTGTGATCGTCTCCGAAGAGGAACGCATAGTGGTGCACAAGTTGGGGGGAAGGGAAAGATGATTTGGTTTTTCCTCTCCGCACCAATACTTCTGAGTTTCCTTCAGGTCGTCTCCGGAAGAGACGTTTGGGAAAGGCTTTTGGGTTTCTCTTCACTCTCCACGAAGGTTGGGGTACTCATCTACGTGCTGTCTTTCCTCCTGCCCGAGCTTTACATGATCAGAGACGTCGCCTTTTTCTACTTGTTCACGAGTGGAGGAGGGGTTCTGCTGTTCTCTTACTTCTTAGGGAGGCGGAAGGGATGACGTACGTTGGTTTGGCCCTCATGATCGTTGGCACCCTTTTCTCTTTGCTCAAGAAGGACTTCCTCTTGAAAGTTCACTTTCTGGGGATATCGGACACGGTGGGAGCCGTCCTGGTGGTGCTAGGTCTTCGGGGAGACGCGCCCAGAACGATTCTGATGGTCGTCGTCCTCTTGGTTTGGGGGCCGTTCATCTCACACGTCCTCGCGAGGATGTACTCGGAGGGTTCTTCGAGATGGAATACGTGATCGCAATCCTCATGCTTTTCTTCTCGATGCAGGCGATCCTCTCCGGTCAAAAGGCGTACGCCATCTTGGGGAGGGCGTCTTTGAGTTCTCTTGCGGTTCTCCTCTATTCGATCCTTGGTGCTCCCGACGTGGCGATCACCGAGGCTTTGCTGGGGGCCTTGCTCACCACTCTGATCTATCTGATCGCGCTGAAGGCGAGAAACACCGTGAAGGTGGGGTTTTCACCGGTTCGTCTGCTGTTCGAAAGGCACGGAAAACACTTCATGGGTTTCGAGTACGAACTCTTGAACAGGTTCTTCGAAAAGTACGATTTCGAAGCGAAATACTTGGCCTTCGCGTCGATGGAGGAAGTGCTGAAGGCTCTGAGGGATGGGAAGGTGGATGTGGCGTGTGGAGGGGTGTTCGAAGAAGGAAAAGACGGCTATCTGGAGACCAGGATATTCCAACTGGACGGGGAAAAGATTGATCTGTTGAGGTACCTGGAGAGGGTTTACAAGGGGGAGAGGGTGGAAACGCTCGGGGAATACGAGGGAAGCTACCGTTTCCTCTTTCAGGACAAAGAGATGGAGTCTCTGTTCAAAGATTTTCTGAGAGAGGAAAGGGAGTTCTTCGAGTCCCTCAAGAAGAAGTACTTCGGGGAGGAAGGAGAGGCGTGAAGTGGGTTGGTGTGATCTCGATCGTTTCGCTGTGCTTTTTGGTTCTCGCGAAAGCCGACTTTTCCAAGGCTTTCTCCGCTTTCGAGGATTTGTTGGTCGAAAACCCCGTAACTCAGATATACCTCTTCAACAGGCTCTACGACACCGTGTTCGAAGTTCTCGTGTTCTCACTCGCCGTCTTGGGTGTGTCGATGCACTCTTCTTTACTTCCGAGCCCTCCCACAATCAGGGTGATCACGGACGTGTCCATGAGGATCTTTGCGAGGTTCATCGCCTTCTTCCTCATGGTGAGCTCCCTTTACCTCGCCCTAGAGGGTTACAGGAGCCCTGGAGGTGGGTTTTCCGCCGGGGTTGCCGGGGGAACGGCCTTCGCCCTCGTCGGCATGGTCGAAGAGTTCGACGAGTTCGAAAGGAAGTTCACAAGATGGAAGGCACCCATCGCGGAGAAACTTTCAGCGGTTCTCTTCCTGGCTGTCGCAGCGTTCTCTTTCTTCGGCGTTCCCTTGATTACACCCCTGAACGTGGTGGTCTACGCCAAGGTGGCGTTCGGGAGTTGGATGATCGTCTACTGTTTCATAAAACACCGGGGTTTACTTTAAAACGCATATGTCGAAGACGAGGTCTCCCACGGTGAGGGAGATGGTGTTTCCCGTCCTCACAAAGGACAACTTCTTTTTCGTCTCGATGAGCACGTTGTTTCCTTCCCCACTCAAGCCGATTCGAACGACCTTGGTGATCCCCTTGTCCTCGACGATCTGGTACATGATCCTGCCGGTTTTTCCGTTGTAATCGGCCCTGAAGTTGAAGTAATTCTTCGAAAAGAACACGGCTGGATCTTTCGCGTGTTTGTACTTGTACTCCTGGACTACGAAGTCCACGAGGAAGAGTTCGTCGACGAGCGCCTCCAGGTCTTTCATCAGGGAGTACTTTGCGGCGAGGACGTTGGAGACGGAGAGGAAACCAACGTACGCGATGATACAGAAGCACAGAAGGAACACGAGCGTTTCCAGGAGGGTGTACCCAAAAAAGAAATGCACCACGCACCCACCCTCGACAATCCCGGACCGGTCCGCGTGCGATCTTCCAGCTCCGGCTGGGCTCCCCCACGGCACACAGGGGCACCTGCTTATGGCTGCTCCCTTCCGGGCCTGACCAGGTTCACAGGGCCCTGTTGCGTGGGACCCAACCTTCGTCGCCTTCCGACCGCACCGGTCCCCGACCCGAGAAGCCTCAGGTGGGAGTTCGGCCCCGCGTGTGGCGGATTTCGGGTTCAGGGGACCGCCAGCCCCCCGCCTAGCGTGGTGCAATGATATTCTACGACATTTCCGCATCCTTTTCAACTTCAAAACAGGTTGTAATGTTTTCTAACGGGCTCTACGACCTTCCACCTACACCTGAGACCTTTTGGGAAAGTGACGAGGTCACCTTTTTGTATGACGTACTTCCTCCCGTCTGGCGTGGTCACTTCCACTTTGCCCTCCAGGATGTAACAGGTCTCGTTCGTATCGTAGTACCAGTCGAACTCGCTCACCTCTTTCTCCCAGATGGGCCACTCCTCCACACCGAGGGACTTGAGTTTCTCCTGCGTTGGCCTTTCGATTTTCACTTCCATACTCCTTTCACCCCCACGCATCAACGAAGAATCCACTTATAACGGAATTATACCATGGTGTCCGTGCTGAACCTCCATTTAGTTTTTTATCAAATTTTCACAGCGTTCTTTTTGGATTCGGATGAGATTTTTTTCCTCATTTCATTGGGAGGCGTACACTGGTCTCCGGAGTTGAGAGAATGGAGGCGTTTCCTCGTGGAGAAATGGGTGATAGTTTTCTTGGTTTCGGTGTGTGTCCTTTCGTTTGGAATGACGACGTACAGGTACAACAGGGAGACCGGGAGGTGGGAGAGAAAGATCGACACCTGTGGTTTCTTCTCACCAATTCAAACTGTCTCATCCCTTGTTCCCCCAACCGCACCTCAGGGTGCCGTCAAAGGAGGACAGTGGTATTACTGGATGGAATACTCACTTCACGAAGGCGAAAAATCCTTCACCCTTTGGGCGGGGAAGACGGTCGATGTGGGCGTCGTCACCGTTCAAACCGATGGGAGAAATTTGCGCATCGACGTGGAGCTTTGGGAAGGTTACCTCGCCACCGAATCACACCTCGATGTCGCCTTGGCGGAACCGACGGGAAACCAAGTTCCCGGCCACTTCCCATACAAAACAACCTACAACCCTGCGACATCCAGTTTCAGCTACGAGGTACCCCTCTCCGAAGTGTTTGCCAAAAACCGAGGAGCCTCTGAGACGTTCTACATCCTGCTGCACGCGAAAATCCTCGCGAACGGTGGAGAGGAAACCGCTTGGGGTGGGAAACCATCGGATTCTTTCTGGGTAGTCTTAAGCGGAACCAACTTGAACTGGTTCGTGAGAAAGCCGGGAGTGTACGTGATCAAGGCGATGGATATCCAGATCAAGACGAAGAAGGTTCTTCAGGTGATCGTTTCCGTTCAGAATCCTTCCAACGAAAAGGGAGAGCTTGAAACCCTCGTCGGTATCTCTTCTGGACGGGATCTTCCCACGAACTGGCAAAAATCGCTCTCTTTCTCGACGTACAGCGGTTTTGCGATTTGGCAAAAGGTGATCGTGTCGCAAGAATCGATTTGCACCTACAGGGGAACGGGGACCATCACCTTCAGCATCACAAACTGTGAAGTTCACATCGATGGCTCACCTGAAAGGTGAGAAAAGGAGGGAGTCTCTATGAGGAAGCTTCTCTGGTTAGTTTTGGCGGCAGCGTTGTTCACCTTCGGCATGGCCCAAATGCCACTCGAAGTGTGGAAATACGATCCGGAAACGGGACAGTACATCTCTCTTCCAGCCACGAACAACCTCGCCAGGGCCTTCAGCTCGGATCCAGCGAGTGGTTCCTGCAACAGGAGACAGTGGACCGTCGAGTTCACAACGGAAGTGCAAGTCGCACAGTGGTTGGAATGGAGCTTGAACGCGACGAAGTGGACGTGGTTTGTGAGGAAGCCGGGAGATTACTACGCAAACTCCGTGATCGGCACGATCGCGAGCAACGGTGACGTAGTTGTGAGTTTTGCAGGTTTCGACGATCTGCAGTACACGGGATCTTCCAGCGTAAACCCATTCATAGAGACGTACTACGCGGTCACAAGTGGCGCTCTTCCCGGCACGAACGACTGGATCAGGGCTTCCAACCTCAACCAGATGACCGCGACGATAAGGGACAGCGCTGCACTTCACGCTGGGAAGTCTTTCTACCTCTGGAACAGGATCAAGGTAGTGGAGTGCAACTCCGCATCCACTTACAGGGACACCGGCTACGTGTACCTGACGCTCCAGAACCAGAAACCTTGGATAGACGAGCAGGGAGAATTCGTGCCTAATCTTGAAGAGTACGTGCAGTGACCTTGATGTTCAAAAAATGAGGAGGGATGATCATGAGGAAGATTCTTTTTGTGCTCGCGTTGGCAATGATTGGTTTGATAACGTTCGCCCAAGTATCCGTTCCCGTT
Source organism: Thermotogota bacterium (assembly GCA_030550515.1). GTDB lineage: Bacteria > Thermotogota > Thermotogae > Thermotogales > Thermotogaceae > JAUQPE01. Next base: position 63,203 of record JAUQPE010000012.1, read on the forward strand.
TACTCTTACACCGGGAATGCCTCTGATGCCAGGGCGTACATCAGCGACCCAGCGGGTGGTTCCTGCAACAAGAGAGTTTGGGAGATCCCGGTCACCGTGGAAGCCCAAATCGCGCAGTGGGTGGAGTGGTCCCTCACCGGTACGAAGTGGACGTGGTTTGTGAGGAAACCCGGTATCTACGTTGCGAACTGCATAACTGCAGTGCTCAGGAGCAACGGTAACCTCGGAATCACGTTCAGCGGCTTCGACCATCTCAAATACGTCCAGGGCAACAGTGTCGACGATACCATAGAAGTTGAATACGCCTTCGGTCCACAACTTCCTCCACAGGCTTGGATACCAGCACCTGACCTCAACAACCTCCAGCTTGTAATCGAGGACAGTTCAGTCCTCCACAGAGGTGCCACCTACAAGCTCTGGAACAGGATATACGTGGAAAGATGTAACAGTGCCTCCACGTACAGGGACAGCGGTACCATCACGCTCACCCTGTTGAACCAGAAACCTTGGATAGACGATGAGGGGAACTTTGTGGAAGATCTGGAAGAGTACGTGCAGTAAAAATCTTGTTCCATCGATAAGGGCGGGGGATGAGACCCTCGCCCTTACATTTTCGTTGGGAGAGTGATGGGGTATGAGAAGGTTTCTTCTGATCGGCTTGAGCCTCTTGAATTTTTTGATCGTATTCTCTCAAGGGATTTCTCTGAGGATGGATCCTATATTGGTGACCAAGAACGTACAGGCCGGTGCCAGTTTCAGTTACGAGATATTCCTGGAGAACGGCGACGAGTTCGATCCAGTCACGTTGAAGGTGCTCGTGCTGGACATCGTGGAAAACTTGGAAGGCGCTTACGATCTCAAAGAACCAGGCAGCACAAGGTACTCGATTGCAAAGTTCGTGAAGGTTGAACCTAGCGTTTTGACGATTTCTCCGAAAGAAACCAAAATTGTTCGAGTCACCGTGAACGTCCCAAAGAACGCTTCGGGAGGGTTGTACGGAGCGATCGCGTTCGAGATACAGAGCACGGAACCAACCGGCGAAAGACCGGCGGAAGAGGGTGCTTACGGTGAACTCGAATTCAAGTACAGGATGGCGAGCTTTCTGGAAGTCACTGTGGAGGGTGGGAGGAAGGTTCTCACAGCGTTTCCTTCACACTTTCTGGTTGAAAGGTCAGAAAACGTTCCCTCCGCAAAGACCTTGGTTGGAGAAGGTGCCCTTGTCTTCACACTCGGCGTCTTGAACAAGAGCAACGTCCACATCGTGACGAAGGGTACGTTGACGATAAAGACCTCGGACGGAAGGACCATAGCGAAGATGCCTCTGGGTGGTGGAAGGGGAGTGATACTCCCAGAAGCCACGGTGAACATGAGGACCATCACTCGAAGAAACCTTCCACCCGGCGAGTACGTGGCTCGTGCGGTCGTGGAATACGGAAGTCAAAGGCCAATCGTTGTCGAGAAGAGCTTCGTCATCTCATCGGAGGGAATAGGTGGAAAAGAGGAAAAAAGAGAAGAACATCCCATAATGCTGGTAGTCGATCCGATGAACCTCGAGATCATGACCTCCCCCGGTGCGTTCAGGTCCGAAACCGTGAAAGTCACGAACTTGGGGAAAGAAGAAATCCAAGTCACGGCTTCAGTCTATCCCCTCCTCTACGATCTGTACGGGGAACCAGTTCCCAAGGAAGAAAGGGGTGTTGCACCAAGTTGGATCGAGGTGACCCCGGTATCTTTCAGTTTGAAGCCCAACCAGTCCAGAAACGTCAGGGTCTCCGTGAGGGTTCCGAAGGAATTTTCGGGCAGCTATTACGCCGATTTGATGTTCAGAACAGAGGGAAACCTCCAGGCGGAAGTTGGAGCCAACCTGTTGGTTTTCGCGGGAAAGGCCGAAAGCATAACGAAGAAGGCGAGTGTGGACATGACACACCAGGTGATGAAAGGGGAGGGTGTGTACCTGGACATCGTTTTCGAAAACGTTGGAAACTATCACCTCTCGCCAACGTTCGTTTTCGCACTCGACAAGGTGAAACCCCAGACGGTGACAGAGGAGGGTTTGATCGTTCCCGAAGAGAGTCAAAGGTTAATCCAGCAGGACATCACGACGAACTATCCGGTGCTTCCCAACACGAAGAGAGTCTACAGGGTCTTCATCCCCATGAACCTGGAACCGGGAACCTACAACTTGTTAGTCAGGTGCGATTTCGGAGGGGAGAACCCTGTGATCTTGAGGAAGACGTTTCAAATAGAAGGGAGTGATGGGGAATGAAAAGCCTGACGATGGTAGTGTTGTTGCTTGCCGGCGTCGTGCTCTCGCAAGTTGTGACCAACATCTTCCAGGACACCTACATACTCGATGCTCTCGCGGACATCTCCGCCCAGACGGGAATCCCGATCGTGGTCGACACGATGGTCACGGGATTCGTCACGCTCGAGTTGAACGAGGTTCCCTTAGAACAGGCACTCCAGATGATACTGATGCCCGGTGGTTACGTCTACAAGAAGATGGATGGCTTTTACTTTGTGGGATCTCCGGATCCGAAGAACCCCGCGTACAGGTTCCTCACGGAAACGGAAGTGATCAAACTGAAGCACATCAGCGTGGCGGACGCTCAAGAGTTGCTGCCCACCCATTACAAGGATTACGTGAGATTCAGTGAGAAGACCAACACGGTCTCCATTTCCGCACCCAGCGAGATTGTGGAAAAGTTCAAGCGAGACCTCGCGAAGATAGACGTTCCCATTCCTCAGGTCAAGGTGAACGTGGTGGTGACCGAGATCTCGAAGGGTTACTCCCAGGAACTTGGGTTGAACAGCTTGACCTTCTCCTTCGGGGCTGGGGAGTCCCTCAACCAGGAATGGCAGGCTACCATCGGTATCGTTGGGGGCCTCTTGAACCTGGAAACGGACATCTTTGGGCGTATCCTCTCGCGGCTGAAGCTCTTGGAAGAGGAAGAAAAGGCGAAGATCACGGCGGATCCTTGGATCATCGTGAAGAGCGGCGAGACGGCCTCCCTGTTTCTGGGAGAAAGGCAGATAGTTCTCCTGGAGGCCGAAGGAGCGGTGAGTAGGATCGAATCGATAGACATCGGCGTACGCGTGGACATAACACCGAAGGTACTCGAGAGCGGTGAAATAGAGCTGAGTCTTTCCCCGCGTGTGAGTCACTTTGTGGGTGAAAGGCTTGGAAACATCGCCATAAAACAGAACGAGGTGTCGACGACGATCCGCGTAAAGAGCGGCCAAACTGTCGTGATCGCTGGTGCCACGGTTGAGGATAAAAGCCAGACCAGCAGTGGATTCCCTATCCTGAGCAGGATACCACTCCTTAGATACCTCTTCGGTGGTACCACGAAGACCGAGACGGAAAAAGAGCTTTACATCCTGCTCAAGGTGGACCTCCAGGGAAGTGAGTGAAGATGAAAGGATCCTTTTTCTTCGTTTTCGTTTTCCTGTTCTTCTCTCTTTCCCTGCTCTTTGGGGAATCGCCCGTGTTTCTGTACCAGTTCGCGCTCGCCCAGGTGAAGGAAGTGAAAGGAGCCGATTTGAAGTTCAAGGAGCTGGGGTTGGAAAAAGGTGAAGAGGGCGCCATCGTTTTCGAAGACAAAAACTTTCTGCTGAAGTTGTTTCGTTTCGAACTCTCCTTCGACCTTCCAAGAATCCAGGAAAACTACGAAGTGCTAGGAAAGCCTTGGATCGTGGTGACGATGGGAAACAAGGCAGCGCTGAAGATGGAAAAAGAAGAGTTCCTCGGAAGAGCGGGTTGGACGGTGACTGGAGGATTCGCGTTGGAAGTGACACCAGTTCAGGTGGATGAGAAGAGAGGGGTCTTGACCGAAATCGATGTCGGCGTGCCCCCTTCTAGCTTGAAGACAAAACTTTGGTTGCGGGAAGATGCCTTTACGCCTCTCTTTTCTTGCGAGTTGAAGACGAAGGAGAGCAGAAAAAAGCTCGCAGTGTTTGCCAAGGTGGTAGTTTTGAAAGAGCTCCCAAAAGAGAAAGTCGTCGTGATGGGCGACCTGAGAGGTTTCGAAGAATTTGCGCCGAGTGTGGAAGCGGAAAAGGAGAAATCCTCGATCACGGTCTCATCCTTGCCGGATCTCGAACTCAACGTCTGGCTTACGGGAAAGCTGAGGATAAGTGTTTCCAGCGATTGGGCTTTTTTGGGAGCCAAGATCTCCAAGGAAGGTTTGATGGTGGGAGCGATCCTTGTGTACGATGGGGAAATCGGGGTTGGCCTCTTCGACAAATCAGATTTGTCCAGCGGGACACTCTCGGGTGGTGCGTGGATCTTGATCGACGCGAAAAGTTGGAGTTTCTCAGGTCTTCTGTTCATGGGTGGAGTGGAGATAGGTTCCAGAAGGCTCTACCTCGATTTCTCCTTCGCTTGTAAGTTGGGGGGGAACGGCAACTCTCAGAAGGCCATCCTGAGGGTTGGTTACAGGGTCAACGAGTACTTGGTGGTCTTCACGGGAGTCGCTTTGGGAACAGACAGCACGCGCGCAATTGTAGGATTCAGGATAGAGTTCTAGTGAGCCACGTCGTAATCTTCCTTCTCTATCCCCATTTCTCCCAACGCCTTGATGATCCTATCCTCTACGATCTGGCGTCTCTGCGGTGAGCAGTTTATCAACAGGTACATCCTGTTCTTCTCCACCGAGACAACGTCGCCTTTTCGAAGCAGGGACGCCAGCTTTTTCGACAGGAGAGACACGTCCACCCCTTCCTTGAAGGTCAAAACGAATGCAATTGTGTCCGGATTTCTCTTCCTGGACTCTATTAACGTGAGCTTGTCGAACAATTCCTTGCTCACAACGATCGCTTTGTTACCGTCTTGCAGTATCTTCTCGTCCTGCTTCAAAACTTCCTCCAAGGTGAGCTGTGGCTCGAGGTTGAGCTCCCTCAAACGTTCTTTCATGCGTTGGTAGAGGTTCACAACTTGCGTGATGTTCCCTTCCCTCTTCAAGATCTCCATGGCCTTGTAGTAGATCTGTTCGTCGTAGGGCTCCCTTCGAAGGTAGATCCTCAACACTTCGGACGCTTCCTCGTACCTCCCCTCCTGTAGGTAGAAGTTCAGCGACTCCCTCAAAACGTCCGTGTACATGCTTTCGTACCTTTCCCTCTCCTCTTCCACCCACTCTTCGTAAGGATCTTCCACCATGAACGGCCCTCTGTACATTTCTCTCAGGTCCGCCAGAATTTTTTCTTTATCTTCTCTCGAAAGGTTTGCGTGTTTGAGACGGGAATGGAGAGTCTCTAACGCATCGGCATCGATCTCCACGCGCTTGGATGGAAAGAAACCACAAGTATCGCCCTTCAGATGCAACTCCTCAGGAGTGAGACCCACCGTCTTCCTTATCAGGTAGAGGGTGGTGTTCAAGTTGGACCTCGCGTACTCCTCGTCCATATCCTTCCAGAACAACTCGTAAATCTCTTCCAAAGGTATCCTGCGGTTTCTCTTGCAGACCAAGTATCGAAACAGAGAAAAAGCCTTTTGGGACGTCCAATCTTCCGCATCGATCACTCCTTCTTCGGTTGTTACCCGAAAACCCCCAAAGGTTTCTATCCTCATGATCTCTTCTCCCTTTCAAGAGGTAATCAGATTATAACACATTGTACCTAAAAAAATTAAGTTTAAGAAAGAATATCAAACGCCGTTTTTGAGCAGTTCCAAAGCTATTTTCAGAATTTCGGGATCCCACTGAAAATTCTCGTTTTTTTCGAGAATCGCTATCGCTTCTTCTTTACTCAACGCCCTCCTGTACGGTCTGTCGCTGGTCATGGCGTCGAAGGCATCGGCCACAGCGATGATTCTCGACTCTAAGGGGATCTCATCCCCTTTCAGACCGTCGGGATAACCTCCCCCGCCGTACCACTCGTGGTGGTGTCTCACGATCTTCGCCACGTCCTGGAAACTTTTTATCTTCATCAGTATGCTTTCACCCAGCTCGGTATGCTTTTTAACTTCTTCGTATTCGGCGCCGGTGAGTTTCGAAGATTTGTTGAGTATGGTTTCTCTCACGCCGATCTTTCCAACGTCGTGTAGGAGGGCCGCTATCTTGACCTTCTCCACGCGTTCTTTCGGAAGACCCATCCGTTCCGCGATCTTCACGGAAAGTTCCATCACCCTTCTGCTGTGACCGTGCGTGTAAGGGTCTCTGAGTTCGACCGTGTACGAGAGAGTTTCCACGATCTGGAAGAAGGTCTCCTTCAACTCGTTGTACAAGATGAGCCTTGCGAATATCAAACAGACTATTCTCACGAACATCTTGAGCAGAGAAACGTCCATGTTCGTGAACATCTCTTTCCGCTCCACTTCCACCACCACCGGGGGGATCCCAGGGACTTCGAAGAAGAGGGCCACCGCCGCCCTGGCCTCTCCTCCCGTCACGTCGTAGAAACTTTCTTCTTCTTCGACGTTCTGCACGATCACGTCCCGCTTCGCTTCGAAAGCCTCTAGTACGAGGCCCTTCTCCAAGTAGATCTCTTTCAGGCTATCGGTGAAGTAGTACGTCTTCACCTTTTCACCTTCTTTTATGGACAGGGACGAGAGTACCGAGTCTGGGAACATTTTCTTTACGCTGATCAAGATGTTCTCTATTATTTCCTCGCGGGTTTCCTTCGAAAGTATGGCGTTCAGGGACTCTATCATGTCGCCCAGGGAGGTCTGCTGCCTTTCGAGTTCTTTGTAATCCCTGTGTGCCTTCAGAACGAAGGTCACAAGGTTGAGCACCGATTCCACGTAGAACTCTTCGTCTTTTTCCAAGTCTCTGGACACGTAGATCTCCACTTCCACATCTTCATCGCTCTTGACCACCACGAATTCCCACATTTCTCCCCACTGCCTCGTCGTGCCGTTGATCTTCACGCTCATACCCTTCACAGCATCGATCACAAGTTGCAGGTCTGAGAATATCCTCTCGACGGTCCAGAAGGGATCTTCCTTCACGTCGATGCTTTGGAGGATGCTGATCGTCTCTCTGAGTTGGTTGGAGAGGTTCAAAAGACTTTCGTAAGAGGCCTCCAGTTCTTCGTTCATCGCGGTGAGTTCCTCGTTAAGGGCGCTGAGTTCTTGGTTGGCCGCCGTGAGTTCCTCCCTCGTCTCTTGAAGTTTTTCTTCGAGTTCCCTGGTGACTTTTTTCTTGATGGTGTTCGAAAACACGGAAAAAAGAACCGCACTCGCGAACGCAGCGGACGAGAGAGCCGTGGATGAAAAATCCCTTCTGGGAACGGTTTCTACCAAGATGGAACCGGCGAAGAAGATTAGCAAAAATTGCATCACAAACCACGCGATTTCCCTCTTTTCCTTCAATCGAACGGTGTAGGCGATGAAAACAATCGTGTAGATGCAGGAGAACGCAACCGTGAAGACGAAATCGTTCTTAAAGAAAAGGAACGGAAGGCTCAAGAAAAACCATCGGGTGGGCATCGAAAAGACGGCAAAACTTACGAAACCAAAGAGGGACACGCAGAAGACATCGCGCCCTCCCAAGAGAAAGGGAAGAGAAAGAAGGGCGTTGTACCCCACACGCTTCCAGTTCTTCCCGTGGAACACCAGAAATAGGACGAGCAAAACACATACCACAAAAGAAAGCCTTGGATTCAAGGAAGAAGCCACGGAGAAAGCCATCAAGGAGACCGCGACCAATACCCTGAGACGCGCAGGATACCTTTCTTCTTCGATGATCCCTGTCAGGGCAACCGTTCCAAAGAAGAAGTAGGGAATCAGGTAGAAGAGTAGACTTCTATCCAAGTTTTCAGACCCTCCAAGAGCACATCCATCGCCCTCGCGAGATCCTCTTCTTTTAGAACGCACGCGATCCTTATCTCGTCCCTTCCAAGGCCCGGTGTCGAGTAGAAACCTCTCAAGGGGGCCACCATGGTCGTTTCCATCTCCAAGTTGAAGTCCTTGAGCATCCATTTCGCGAACTCCTCAGCGTCCTCCACGGGGAGTTTCACGGTCACGTAGAACGCCCCACCAGGCCTGGTGAAACTCTTAATTCCAGCCCTTTCGAGCTTTTCGCAGACGATCTTCACCCTCCTGAAGTAAGTGTTCCTCACGAACTCAAAGAACTCGTCTCCCAAGTTCAAAAGTCCTATCGATCCGATCTGCTCGAGGAGGGGTGGCGCGAGCCTACCTTGAGCAAGTTTCATCGCGTTCCTCAAGATCTCTTCGTTCTTCGTGATGAGACATCCCACTCTGGCACCGCAGGCGCTGAACTTCTTGGAGACACTGTCCACAACGACCACCCTCTTGGAGTCCAGAGAGAGAGCCGTCGCGAAGTCCCCACCAAAAACGATCTCGCTGTACACTTCGTCGACGATGAGGTAAAGGTTGTGTTTTTCGGCGATCTCGAGCAACTTCTCCATGTCTCTCCTCCCGTAGACCACGCCGGTTGGGTTGCAAGGATTTGACAGCACGATCGCCTTCGTCTTAGAGGAGATCACCTTCGAGAACTCCCTCTCTTCCGGTATCGCAAAACCGTTTTCTTCTCTCCTGGTCACCGGCACAAGATGGGCACCCACGATCCTCGCGAAAGTCTCGTAATTGGCGTAGAACGGCTCCAAAGCCAATATTTCATCTCCAGGATTGGTCACTATGGAGAAGGCAAAAAGGATGGCCTCGCTGGCACCGTTCGTCACCAAAACGTGATCTGGGCTCACGTCGACCCTCTGTCGTCTCTTGTAGTACTCGGCGAAGGCCTCCCTGAGTTCCCACAAACCGGCGGAGTGGGAATAGTACACGACCTTCGGCCTGCTCGCTAGGATGTACTCGTAGAACACGGAAGGCGTCTCCAAGTCGGGCTGGCCAATGTTGAGATGGTAGATTCTGATGCCTCTCTTTTTCGCCTCTTCAGCGTACGGGACGAGCTTTCTGATCGGGCTCTCTTCCGCCTTCAATATTCGGTCCGAGAGCATGCCCTCTCACCTCTTCTCCACTTGAAGGATGAAAAACTTCAAGTAATTCGTTTCCGGGATGTTCAACGTCACGGGATGATCCGACGGTTGTCCCCCTCTCTTAAGCACCGTGAGGATGGTCTTCGTATCTTGGGAGACCTCCACCAAGATCTCCTTGAACGTCTCTTCGCTCACCACCTGCGTGCAGGAAGACGTGACCAAGATGCCAGGTTTCTTCAAGACGCGCACCGCACGGAGGTTGACCTCCTTGTAACCCCTCTTTGCGTTCTCAAGGCTTTTGGCGCTCTTGGCAAAAGAAGGGGGATCTAGCACGACCAAGTCGAAGACTTTGCCATCCTTGTCGAACACCTTCAGCAGGTCGAACGCGTTGGCGTTTATCAACTCGAACTTCCCTTCAAAGCCGTTCATCATCAAGATCTCTTTCGCCACTTCCAGAGCCCTTTCAGAGTAGTCGATCAACGTGACGTGTTTCGCGCCCCCTCGAAGGAGGTGTGCCGCGAAGTTCCCAGTGTACGAGAAAACGTCGAGACAAACCTTGCCATCGGAGAAGTCTATCACCATCCGCGCGTTCTCCCTTTGGTCCAAAAAAGCCCCCGTCTTCTGTCCCTTCAAGTCCGCCAAGAACTTCAACCCGTTCATCTCGAACTCGATCAGTTCGGGACCGTTCCCGTAGATCCACCCTTCGAAATCCTGCAACCCTTCCTTCTCCCTGAAACTTCCGACGGATTTCTCGTAGATACCGGCTGGCTCGAAGATTTTCAAAAGGCTGTCGATCACTTTCTCCTTCAACTTTTCCATCCCCAACGTTGTGAACTGGACTACGAGGTAATCCCTGTACTTGTCCACCACGAGACCCGGCAAGAAATCCCCCTCGCTGTGCACGACTCTGAAGGCGTCCGTATCTTTTACGAGCCTTTTTCTCAGTTCCAACGCTCGTTTGATTCTCTCTTCAAAGAAGACTTCATCGATCTTCTCGTTTTTCCTGGTGAGCAGCCTCACGCGTATCAACGAGCGGTCGTTTACGTAACCTTTCCCGAAAAACGACCCGTCTGGTCTGAAGACGTCGACCAAGTCTCCGTTTTCGTAATCTCCTTCCACTCTCCCTATCTCGTTCTCGTATATCCAAGGATGCCCGCCCTGTAACCTCGCGTTCAGCTTTTTGAGGAACACCTTCGGCAATCAGAACCACCCCGTTCCACGTTCGAGTAGGAAGAACAGGTACCCTCCAAGGGCAAGAAACGGCCCAAAGGGTATGCGTAACTTCAGTCCCAGGTTCTTTCGGTTGGTGATCGTCGCAAAGAGTATACCAGAAACCGCCGCCGTCAGTACAGCGAGGATGCCGGAAAAAGGGGTAAGTAACAGGCCGACACCCATGGCGAGGATCACGTCGCCACTGCCGAGCCCCTCACGGTAGACAAGTTTCAGGACCAAGAAGATTCCGGCTATGACGCCGAAGGAAATCAGATGTTCCAAGAAATCTCCTTTGATCGCCAAAACGAGAGAGCAACCAAGCACGGTGAAGTTCAAAAAGTCCGGTATGAGCATCGTCTCGAGATCCACGAAAGACAACGCGATGAGCGAGGAAGAGAGCAAACACGCAAGAACGAAGGAAAAAAGGTCATCCTTGAACACGGTGAAATTCAACAAGAAAGAAACCCCGCCCAAGAGTTCCACAATCGGATACCTCAGCGGTATCTTCCATCCACAGCTCCTGCAGCGTCCCTTCAGGATCAGGTAACTCAAGATGGGTACGTTGTCGTACCACGCGATCTTGCTCTTGCAGTTCGGGCAGAAAGAAAAGGGAGGAGACCAGACCCTTAAACCCTCCTGTGTGCTTCTGTAGATGAGGACGTTCAAAAAACTACCCACGCAGATCCCAACAAGAAAGCTCAGGAGATACCACAAACTCTTCTCTCCTCTTCGCTCAGGAACTCTTCAAACAGTTCTTTTTTTCCATAATAATACCACACGTTCCTCTGCTTGAAGTCCTCCAGGATCTCCCTTGCGTGGTCAAGCATCCCCAACTTGACGTAAGGTATCACGAGCAAGAGCCTGAGGCCGACGTTCACGGGAGAGCTTTCCGCAAACCTCTCCAACACCTCCCTTGCGCGTCCGTATTCTCCGTACTTGAAGTGCACCCTCGCCCAAATCTCGATCTCGCTGGGGTATCTGGGGGTGAGTTCCAAGATCTTCCTCTCGTAGAAGACCGCCTTCTCTTCGTTTCCGCTCTCCCTATAGAGCTGGGACAGTTGGTAGGATGCAACGATGTTGCTTGGATCTCTCTTCAAAAGCCTTTCGAGGACGTCTATCGCCAGATCTTTCCTGTTCACCTTTCGATAGGTTTCCGCCAACATGAAGTAGGTGAGCTTGTCGTCTGGAGAGTATTCCAACTCTCTTTCCCAGTATTGGATAGCTTTATCGAACTCTCCCAGGTTGTAATACGCCTCGCCCAAAGAAGCGTACGCTTGAACGAGCCACGGGTCTATCTCTATCGCCCTGTCCAGGTACCTGATCCCTTCCTCGACCTTCCCTTCCTCGATCAAGAGCGATCCCATGAGCTCGTAAGCCGGAGCGTAATTCCTGTCGATCTCCAACATGAACTTGATCACGTCGTAGGCGGTCTCGTACGAGTTCTTGTCGGCGTATTCAAGGGCGAGATCGTAGAGGCCGTTCAGGGAGACGTGGTTGAAGTCTTCCACGCTTATCCCTTCCTCTTTCATCCACTCCTTCAACTCCGAGAAAACGATGGGATCGTAGACTGTCTCGTCGAGCCGGACGATCTTTTCCAGTTTCTCACACTTTTCCACCTCTTTGATCAACTCTTCTTTTTGTTTCAAGTCTTCCTTCATGAGGGTCCAGTCTCCCTCGTAGAACAGGTCCCTCAACATGACGACGAAAGGTGTAGAGGTGGTGACGTCTACCCTTTCTTCACCCAGTTTCAGGGTGATCAGATACTCCGACATCTCCATCCCTCCTGAAACTTTTCTTTCACCTTCAATTCACATTATACACCATCTCTTCAAAATTTCTCAGAGATACAAGGAATGTTAAAATCACATCCGGGGTGAACAGAGTTGAGAGTCTACATACTGAGGTACTCGGAGATCGGCTTGAAGAGGAAGAACAGAGCGGATTTCGAGAAAGCCCTCAGGGAGAACATCGAGAGGGTGACGGGAAAAAGGGTTCTGAGGATCTGGGGAAGGTTTCTCCTGCCCATCGAAGACGGTGTGGTGCTGGACGAGAAGCTGAAAAGAATCTTCGGGATCCAAAGCTTCAGCAAAGGTTTCTTCACAGACCACAACTTCGAGAACATCAGGAGGTTTTCCCTGAAGGTCGTCGAGGAAAGGGTTGAAAGGCAACCCGCCAAAACCTTCAAAGTCCAAACTAAAAAGGCCTACAAGGAGTACAAGATGGGGATCTACGAGGTGAACAGAGAAATCGGGTCACTCGTTCTGAGAAACTTCGAACAACTCAGCGTGGACGTGCACAACCCCGACTTCGTCCTGGGAATAGAGATCAGGCCTGAGGGGACCTTGATCTACGCGGACAGGACGGAGTGCTACGGGGGTCTTCCCGTTGGAACAGGTGGTAAGGCGCTCCTGTTCCTGTCAGGGGGAATAGACAGCCCCGTTGCGGGTTGGTACGCTTTGAAGAGGGGTGTCATATTCGAAGCCGTGACGTTCGTTTCACCCCCCTTCACGTCCGAGGGTGCCCTGGAAAAGGTGAGGGAGATCTTGAGGGTTCTCAAAGAGTACAGCAGCGGCCATCCGCTGAAGCTTCACGTTGTCAACCTCACTAAGGTGCAGCTCGCCGTGAAGAAACACGCGCCGGACAAGTACTCCCTGATCCTGTACAGGAGGTCGATGATGAGGATAGCGGACATGATCGCGGACGAAGTCGGCGCCAGCGCCTTCTACACGGGAGAGAACGTGGGTCAGGTGGCGAGTCAAACCCTCGAGAACTTGTGGAGTATAGAGAGTGTCACCACCAGGCCGGTCATAAGACCCCTTTCAGGTTTCGACAAGATGGAGATCGTCGCGAAGGCGAAAGAGATAGGGACTTACGAGATATCGGTGAGACCCTTCCAAGACAGCTGCGTGTTCTTCGCACCGAAAAATCCCGCGACGAAATCGCGCCCATCGATACTCGAAGAGATAGAGAGGAACGTGCCGGAACTTTCCCAACTCGAGCGCGAGGCCTACGAGACCAGACGGGTAGAGGTGATAGGGTGAAGAGACTTTTCGTCACCGTCTACTTCTACATAATGGCCGTGTTGTACGTATTTTTCTACGGTGGATTCGTGCTGGTGAGGGCGAGATTCATGAGAGACAGGGTCAAGGCGAGGGCCTACGTACTCTCCGAGATAGAGAAGTTCGGCAGGAGGGCCTTCAGCTGGCTGTTCTCCAAGGTCGTGGTGGAGGGTGAAGAGAACGTACCGAAAGACAAAAACGTGGTCGTGGTGGCGAACCACCAGAGTCTGATGGACATACCCTTGATCCTCGGTTTCGTGAAAACGGGCGCCTTCATAGCCAAGAAAGAGCTGAAGAAGATCCCCGGCATCAATTGGTACATAGACTACCTCGGTGGGGTGTATTTGGACAGGAGTGACCCGAAGAAGGCCGTCCGGGCGATCAGGGAGGTCATGGAGAAGCTCAAGCAAGGTGTGTCCTTCGTGTTGTTCCCGGAGGGCACCAGGTCACCCACGGGAGAGGTCTTGCCTTTCAAACAGGATAGTTTGATGATCGCCTACAGGACGGGAACTCCCGTGCTCCCCATTGCCATATGGGGAACCTACCACATGATTCCGAAGGGCAGGTTCCTGTTCTCGCCACAGACCGTCTACCTCAGAGTGTTACCTCCCGTGGACCCGTCACGTTTTTCCTCGGAAGCCGAACTCAGGGAGCACGTGGAAGGTCTCATCAGAGAGCACATAGAGATCTTGAAGAAGAGGTGGGAGGATGAGGGTGTACCTGGACAACAACGCCACAACCAGACTGGACGATAGGGTCCTCGATGAGATGATAGCCTTCTACGGGGAAAAGTACGGCAACCCGAACTCTGCCCACGGGATGGGGTTGGAGGCGAACCTCCACATGGAGAAAGCGAGGGACACCATCGCGAAGTTGCTCGGTGCCCAGCCGACGGAGATCTACTTCACCTCGTGCGCCACGGAGGCCATCAACTGGGTGTTGAAAGGTGTGGCCGAGGCCTTTGAAAAGAGAAAGAGGACCATCGTCACGACCCCCATAGAGCACAAAGCGGTGCTTGAACCGCTCAGCTATCTGGAGAGGAAGGGGTTCAAGATCAAGTACGCCCCCGTCGACGAGAGAGGCGTGGTGATCCTAGAAGAGTTTGAAAGGATCGTGGACGAGGACACCTTCTTGGTCTCCGTCATGGCGGCCAACAACGAGGTGGGGACCATCGAGCCGATCGAGGACATCGTCAGGATAGCGAAGAAGAAGAACCCAGAAGTCCTCGTACACGTCGACGCCGTCCAGGCGCTGGGAAAAATTCCTTTCTCGCTCGAAAAGCTCAACGTCGATTACGCCACGTTCAGCGCCCACAAGTTCCACGGTCCCAAGGGAGTCGGTTTCGCCTACATCAGGCGCGGTGTGCCCATTAGACCCTTGATACACGGTGGAGGACAAGAGAGGGGATTCAGGTCGGGCACGCAGAACGTCCCAGGAATCGTCGCAACGGCACTGGCTTTGAAACTTGCCATCGAGGAGTTGGAAGATTCCATCGCCAAGATGAAGCGCCTCAGGGACAAACTCGTGGAAGGCTTGAGGAAGTTGGGAGCCCACATCATCACACCTCTCGAGATATCCCTTCCAAACACGCTCTCCGTCGCTTTCCCACCTTACAGGGGCTCTCTCATCCAAAATCTACTTTCCGGTTACGGCGTGTACGTCTCCACCACCTCCGCGTGCACCAGCAAAGACGAACACTTGAGTCACGTCCTGAAGGCGATGAACGTCGATCCGAAGATCGCACAGTCTGCCATAAGGATAAGCCTCAGCAAGTTCACCACAGAAGAGGAGATCGACTTCTTCCTGGAGAAAATGAAAGAAATACTGGATTTACTCAAGATAAGTTCGGAAAATCGGTGATATTTTCCTTCAAATGGTATAATCCAAGTAAAAGGAGGAAAAACTGGTGATGAAAAGCATGACCGGATACAGCCGAGTCGAGGCGATGAGGGGATCGTACCAGTTCAGGGTCGAGGCGAAATCGCTGAACTCCAAAACTCTGAACGTCATCCTCCAGATTCCAGGTTTTCTCTCTTCGAAAGAGCTGGAGCTCAACTCCCTTGTGGAAGAGTACGTGAAACGCGGCAGGGTTACCGTGAGGGTGAACGTGAAGTTCTTGGAACCTCCAAAACTCGTCGAGATCGACAAAAACGCGTTGACAAGCTATCACGCACTCTTGGAAAACGTCGTGACGACGCTTTCTTTGCCGGAGCCGGTGAAACTTTCGGACCTTCTGAACTTTAGGGAACTCTTCAGGTTTGACCTGTCGGACGAAGAGATAGAAAGCATCTGGCAGTCGCTTGTACCCGTGCTGCGCGAAGCCCTCGAAAGACTCGTTCAAGAGAGGATGAAAGAGGGTGAAAGGCTTCGAAAAGATTTGCAAAACATTCTGGAGAATCTCAAAGTCAAAGTCGATGGAATAGAAAGACTCGCAGGAGAACTCAACAAGGTGTACAGGGAAAGGCTGAGGGACGAGTTGAGAAGACTTCTGCCAGACGGCGTGGAGGTGAAAGAAGACGTGCTCGAAAATCACCTCGCCGCCATCGCCGTGAGAGCGGACATAAGGGAAGAGCTCGTCAGACTCAGAAGTCACATCGAAAGAGCGTTCGAGCTTTTCAACGCCGAAGAGCCGGTGGGAACGCACCTCGACTTCGTGTCTCAAGAGATGCTCAGGGAACTCAACACGATCCTTTCGAAGTCGATCTTGAAGGAAATATCTGAGCTCGCACTCGACGGGAAGGTCCTCGTCGCGCAGTTCAGGGAGCAAGTTCAAAACGTGGAGTGAGGGGGAGAGAAGATGTACGGTTTGATCAACATAGGTTTTGGAAACGTGATCGCTGGAGACAGAGTCATCGCAATCGTCAACCCGGAGTCTTCTCCTCTGAAGAGGATGAAGGACGAGGCGAAGATGGAGGGAAAACTCATAGACGCGACTTACGGCAGAAAGACTCGATCCATCATCATCACGGACAGCAACCACATCATCCTCAGCGCCATACAGCCAGAAACCA
The DNA here is from genome assembly GCA_030550515.1 of Thermotogota bacterium. Lineage (GTDB taxonomy): Bacteria > Thermotogota > Thermotogae > Thermotogales > Thermotogaceae > JAUQPE01. The sequence continues at coordinate 79,380 of JAUQPE010000012.1, forward strand.
TCGCCCAGAGGTTCATGCAGAACTTTTACGAAATAGAGAAGAGCCTGAGGGAAATGAAGAAGTAAGGGATGAGGGTCGTGAGGGGATCGCTGTACGTCGTCTGCGGACCATCGGGTGCCGGAAAGACGAGCATCATCAGGGGGGCTCTGGAGAAGCTCCAAAACGTTGTCTTTTCTGTCTCCTGTACGACCAGGCCGAAGAGACCAGGTGAAGTCGACGGAAGGGACTACTTCTTCATCTCGGAGGAAGAATTCTTGAACAGGGTGAAGAACGGCGAGTTCTTGGAATGGGCGAAGGTCCACGGTCACCTTTACGGGACCCTCAAGTCCTTCGTGGAGGAACACCTGAGCGCAGGTGAAGACGTCCTGTTGGACATAGACGTTCAGGGTGCCATCTCCTTGAAGCGGAAGGGTGTGGAGGCCGTCTTCATCTACGTCGCCCCGCCTTCCTACGAAGAGTTGAAGAGCAGGATCGCCAAGAGGGGAACGGAAAAAGAAACGGACGTGATAGTGAGGCTCGAGAACGCCAAGTGGGAGCTCATGTTCATGGACGAGTTCGATTACCTCATCGTGAATTCCGATCTGACCAGATCGATAGACCTGCTGGTGTCGATCGTCGAAGCGGAAAGGACAAGGGTGAGCAGGAACAAGGCTTTCATCGACGAACTCGTGATGGAGGTGAAAGGATGGAAAAGATCGTGAAGTTCCAACTCAAGTACGACGAGTTGTTGAAGAAGATACCCTACAAGTACGCCATCCCCGTGGCCGTGGCGAAGAGGGCGGAGGCCTTGAAAGAGATATCCAAACCCTTCGTGGTGACCGAGGACGAAAACCCCGTCAGCATAGCCTTCATGGAACTCAGCATGAACTACGTGAGGATCAAAAACGAGGAGATCCTCAAGGCGCTCATCCCGAAGGTGAAGTGATCATGAACGTTTTGCTCTGCGTCTCGAGTGGAATCGCCATCTACAAGACGGTCGACCTCGCGAGCAGGTTGAGGAAGATGGGACACGACCTGAAGGTCGTGATGACACCGAAAGCCGCCGAGTTGGTCTCACCTTCAGTTTTCTCCGCAGTGGGAGGCTGTCCCGTCTACGTGGACGAAGAAGACGTGAAAGACGGTTGGATAGCCCACACGGAGATCTCCCGCTGGGCGGATGTCCTGGTGGTCGCCCCCGCCACCGCCAACACCATCGCCAAGATCGCCCACGGGTTTGCGGACAACATCCTCACGCTCACGGTCTTGGCTTACAACAAGAAGGAAAAGATCCTGGTCCCAACCATGAACGCGAGGATGTACGAAAACCCCATCTTTCTAGAAAACCTCGAGAAGTTGAAGAACGCGGGTTGGTTCGTTGTGGAACCGGAAGAGGGGCACCTTGCGTGCGGTGAGGTGGGTAAAGGGAGATACCCAGACAACGAGAAGATAGTGGAGGCGATACACGTCCTGACGACACCGAAAAAACTTTTCGGAAAGAAAGTCTTGGTGACGGCGGGCCCGACCCGGGAGAGGATAGACGACGTGCGTTTCATAACGAACGCCAGTTCCGGGAAGATGGGGTACGCCCTCGCGACCGTCGCCAAGAGAATGGGCGCTCGGGTGTGCCTCATTTCGGGACCCACACACTTGGCTCCTCCGCACTTTGTCGATGAGTTCGTACGCGTGGAGAGTGCCGACGAGATGTACCAAGAGGTGATGAAGCGCTTCGAGGACGTCGACCTGGTCATCATGAACGCGGCCGTTGGGGACTACAAACCGAAGGAGAGGTTCCAGGGAAAACTCAAGAAAGACTCACCTGAGCTGACGCTTCACCTCGTGAGGACACGCGATATCCTGCGGGAACTTGGAGAGAGAAAGACGAAACAGGTGCTCGTTGGATTCGCCGCCGAGGTGGAGAACTTTGAAGAAAACGCCAGAAAGAAGATTTTGGAGAAGAATTTGGATTTCATAGTAGTCAACGACGCGCGAAAGACCCTTGGATCCGAGACCGCGGAAGTTTGGGTGTTCGGGAGGGAGGGACTCCTTGAAAGGATCGAAGAGGGCGATAAAATCTCTGTTGCTCATCGCGTTCTCGATTTGGTCGTCGCTTCTTTGGGCGGTGAACGTTGACCTCAAACTGATCTCGGATATCAAGGAAGACGGTGTCTTTGTGCACGTGCTCGTGAACTGCGACGAGGGGATAACTCCTCTCTTCGTCCAGGTGGAGAACCAACAGCATGGGTTCTTCAGGTATTTCGGCAAATGGGTGTGTTGTTTCAAATCCAGCTTGGGGGATGGCAGGAAGGTCATGAAGGTGTTCTTGGAAACGAAAGATCAAGTGATGGTGCTTGAAAGAGAAGTCTACGTCCTAGAGGGCGTGGTCGTTCCGCTGAGGGGAGAAGACGTGGACTTCTCGTACAGAATAATCACCGAACACGTCGTGCAACCAGGTGAGACTCTCTGGTCCATAGCGAACAAATACAAGGTGAGAGTGGGAGATCTCATCCTGATAAATAGGCTTTCGGATCCGAACAGGCTCTTCGTCGGTCAGAAGTTGAAGATAGGCAGGGTTTCGCCAAAGGAAAGCCCCGTGACGGTCGTGGTGAACGTTTTCACTTCGAAACTTGCCGTCTACTACGACGAAAAACTGTTGAGGGTCTATCCTGTGGCGGTGGGACGAAGCGACGCCACACCCGTGGGTAAGTACTGGATAATCCAAAAGGAGATAGACCCCGCCCTGTATTGGTTTGGCGAGTACATCCCTCCCCGGATCCCGCTCAACGGGCTTGGAACGAGGTATCTACAGCTTTCCAACCCAACTTACGCCATACACGGTACCTCGAAACCTTGGGAGATTGGAAAGAGGATCTCGCACGGATGCATCAGGATGTTCAACAGAGACGTCGAAGAACTCGACGCCTTCGCGGGTATCGGAACGGAAGTTCTGGTGGTGAATTTCGAAGGGATGTTTCCCGAGAGGCTCTCCGATCTGGCCAGAAGATGAAAAGGCGGGGTCTCTACCCCGCCTCTTTCACCAGCTGCACCTTCTGCCTTTCTTCTCCACTCTCTTTCTATACTCAGCGAGCCTTTGGTTGCTTTCCTTCAAAAACTTTGAGAGTTTCTTCTCGAAGTCTAGGTCTTTGGGTTTTTCTTCTCCGGTTCTCTCCTGCGTTCCTTGGTTAGCTTGCGTCGTTTGGTTGGTTTGACTCGTTTCGACTTTCTCCGGTGCCTCTGCGTCCTTTAGGGAGAGTTCCCATCCACCGTTTCTGGAGCGCCCTATGACCTTTGCCGAGATCTCTTGTCCTTCCTTCAAGTAGTCTTCAACGTTTTTGACGAAACTCTTCGAGATCTTCGAGATGTGTATGAAGCCCTTTTCCCCCCCTTCGATGTCCACGATCGCTCCGAATTTCAGGATCTTGGAAACCTTGCCCTTCACTATGTCACCAACTTTCACGAAAAACCCTCCTCACAGAATCGTGTTTTCCTAAGTAATCCTCAGTAATTCTCTCCGTACTTTCTCCTGAACTTTTCCACTCTTCCCTCCGTGTCGACGATCAGGAGACCACCTTTACCACCCGAAGTGTAGAATGGGTGGCAGTTCGAACACACGTCTATCCTGATCCTCTCGGCGGTCGTCCAGAAGGTGTGCTCCGCCCCACAGGCGCACTTCACAGTAACTAACCTCATCTCAGGATGAATACCTTTCTTCATCCTTCCCTTCACCTCGCGTCCAGTTTTTTATCACAAAGCAAATAGTACCACATCGATCCTGAAAAATCAAGCCCCCGGGATACCGGGGGCTCATTGGTTTCGTTACTTGATGACTCTCACGTGTGCCGCCTGTGGACCTTTCTTCCCTTGCTGGATCTCGAACTCGACGATCTGGCCTTCCTTCAGCGTCTTGTAACCCTCCATCTCGATAGCCGACCAGTGCACGAACACGTCTCCTCCGTCGTCCTTTGTGATGAATCCGTAGCCCTTCTTGGCGTCGAACCACTTAACCTTTCCTCTCATACCACATGCCTCCTTAAAAAAAGATGGTACTGTGGAGATCATATCACTTTTCTTGCCTCATGTCAAATGGTCTAAGTTTAAACGTTCTTGGAGGAAGATGGATGCTCTATAGCCACTTTTGCGTCGCACAAAATACATACCGCCTCGTTTGCAGGCGGCGAAACTATCCGTTGTCGTCGGCAAAGGCTCATCATGTTCGTCCCAGCGCTTCAACTCAGCGTAGTCGTCAAAGTTCGATCGAAACGATGAAAAATGGCTTGG
>JAUQPE010000010.1 GCA_030550515.1 Thermotogota bacterium
GATGGAGAAAAAGAGGTACATCGGAGAAGCAAAGATCCTTGGAAAGAATCACATGACCGTGTACGATCCCATTTTGGACGAAAGGGGGGAAGTCGTAGGGATCCTGTTCGTTGGCGTGCCCATGGAGGAGGAGACCCCGGGAATTCCCGGGGTCTTTTCATCTGCTCAGAACCCACGAGGCGATTTCCTCCACGACCTCCGGTGAGACGTTACCGGGTTGGTAGTACTCGAAGGGGGTGGGAAGACCCTCTCCAAAGATGAACAAGTGGTTCAACCCCTCAAGCAGTTTGAAACCAGAGTTTGGCTTGTCCCTCAAACCTTGTTCCCACAAGAGGAAGTCTTCCACCGTGACCTGGTAGTCCCTCGTGCCTTGGAGGATCAAAATTGGAACCTCAAGGGAGCGGGCGGTCTCGATGGGATCGTAGTCGAGTAGGTCTTCCCAATAAACTTTCGAGGCGCCGAACACGATCTCCGATTCTCCGATCTCCCTCCTTCTTATCCTTTCGATCTGCTCGGCCAACTCTCGAAGTTGCCTTTCCTCGTCTTCGTCCACGACACCGTCCAGAGAGAACAGGTATTCCACTTGCCGCAAGAGGTTGACAAGGTAAAATCCCCTCGCAGCCGGTGCGAGGAGTATCAGCCCCGCCAGCTCCTTCGTTTCGAGCGCGATCCTTGGGGCTATCGTTCCTCCCAAGCTGTGACCAAGAAGGTAAATCCTGTTTCTATCGACCTTATCGTGTTTCCTCAGGTATTCGATCGCCGCCATCGCGTCCTCCACGAGCTCTTCTCTCACGGTGAACTCGTTCAGAATCTTCGCGCATTCCTCCGGGTAAACCTTCGTGCGCTTGTCGAACCTCAAAACGGCTATTCCTTTGCTCGCAAGACCCCACGCGATGTCCCTGAACGGTTTGTTCGGTCCCTGGGTTACGTCCCTGTCAACGGGACCAGAACCTGGTACCAGAACGACCGCAGGGAAAGGCCCCTCTCCTTTGGGAAGGCTGAGCGTTGCGGGAAGCCTCCACTTCCCCTCTCCTATCACGCACTCGAATTCTTCGAAAGACCCCAAGTCGACGTATTCGGGGATCCTGTAACCTCTGCGCTCCACGTAAGGCAAAAACACAAACTCCAAGATCCGCGCGTTTTGATCGAAGACGATCCTCGCGTCGAGTAGAGCCCCTTCGAACTCACACCCCGCGTAGACAACGGAAAACCCGTGTTCGACGATCGTGAGTTTTCTGTCGATACGGACAAACTTTCCAACCATCTCTTCCACCGATTTCCAAACCTCTCCAAGGGTTCTACCAGATTTTGCCAGCACGTCTTTCAGAGATTCCGAAAGCATCTCCTGGACCTCTTCGTGTTTTCCAGAAGCGAGACTTTCCAAAAACGCCGCAGCCCTCTCCTCCAGATCCAGCGCAAAACCCAAAGAAACCGTGAGTATGGCAAACAACACCAGCACCTTTTTCATGCTCTCACCTCACAAAAGCCAGTTTATCACGGCATTCGTTACGGCCTCTCTTTCCACGTCGTTCGTCAAGACGTGACCGGATTCTTCGAAGACCAGGAGTTTCTTATTCTCGGTCTTGACGTTCTTGTAGATGAACTCGGCCGCCTCGAGTGGAACCACGTCGTCCCTTCGGGCCGCGATCACGAGCGTGTCGGACGTAACCTGTTTGACGCACTTTCTCGCCATTCTCATGATCTTGTGGAGGTGCGAGATTTGCTTTGGCCAATGGTAAGACCAGTACTCCTTCCTGAGGTATTCGAGATCGGGGTCTTCGAAGTTTTCCTCACTTTCCTTCGGTATCCTGTTCCTGAAGAGTCCTACGAGCCACGCGATGGACACGCGCCAGTCCCGAACGTGCGTGGCGGCCGCCAAGGTCACCAGTTTTTTCGGTTTCAACGCGGCAGCCAACACGATGGCGATCGCCCCTCCCATGGAGAGCCCCACCACGCTCACCTCATCGCAGACAGCGGAAAGGTCGTAGTATGCATCGAACGCCCTCCTCAACCAATCTCTTGAGCCCGTTTTCAGGAAGTCTTCACCGCAAGTTCCATGTCCCGGGAGCCTGGGAACGGAGACCGTGAAACCCATCTCGTGTACCCTATTCGCCATGTACTCGAAGTCGTGCGGGGAACCGGTAAAACCGTGTACGAAGAGCACACCCCTCTTTCCTCCACCCATGAAGATGGGTGTCGCCTTCCTCACGGTCCTGCAGGGTGGGTACACGGAGTGCACACCTCCTTCCCATCAGAGCGCCACATACGTTCCTTTCTCTTTGACAAAGTTTATGAATCTGCTGTAGGTGGGATGGACGGAGAGGGTAGAAGAATCGCCAACCACGATCAACTTCCTCTTCGCCCTCGTGAGGGACACGTTCAACCTCCTCAAGTCGTTCAAGAAACCGATCTCTCCCTCGAGGTTCGAGCGCACGAAGGAGATCACGATCACCTCTTTTTCCCTTCCCTGAAAGCCATCCACGCTGTGCACTTCGACCTCCCCCGGGAGGAGGGAATCCAAGAGGTCCACCTGGTCGTCGTAGGGGGTGATCACACCCACCCATTCTTCCTTCACTCCCACTTCCAACAGCTTTTCTACGATCTCCGTCACCAGCCGAGCCTCCAGGTGGTTTTCTCGGGAAGTGGACCCTTCCCTTTGCCTTTCGAACCTATCCTCCCTTCCCCTCGTATCGATGAAAACGAGGACGTTTTTGGGAGAGATCACGGCGTTCCAAAACTCGTCGAAAACGGCATCTTTCACATCCAAATCTGCAAGCGTGATGTGGCGAACACTCCCGTCGGCGAGCAGTTTCCCGGCGTAGAACTCGCGGTTTGGAAACTCCATCAACAGCTCGTTCATCCTGTACTGAACGTTGAGGAGGGACGATTTCTCACCGTACAGGTTCATGAGCCTTTCGAAAAGGGTTTCCGAAAGTTCCTTCGCCTCTTCGGAGAGGATCGTCGGAGGAAGCTGTCTGTGGTCGCCGGCGAGGACGAACCTTTCTCCCCTGGAAAGGGGTATGAGGATGCTCGGAATCGTGGCCTGGGAAGCCTCGTCCACGACCACCACGTCGAACTCAAAACCCTCCAAAACTTCGAGCGCCACAGAGGAGTTCGTCGAAAGCACAACCTCGGCTTCGTCGAGGATCTTCCGCGCCAACTCTTCCTCCTCTTCCTCTATCGTCTCCACGACGCTCTGGATCTTTCTGTTGATCTTTATCCACTCGGCCAACTCTCTCATCTTCTCCCTCGAGATGCCCCTCGCTCCCCTTCCCTTCGCAGCGTACTTCAGGATCTTCTCGTCGCTGAGGCCTCTTCTGATGGATGGGATCGGCCTTACGTACCTATCCCTCTCCTCCACCAAGGAAGCGAGTTCCTCCCTGAGCTTTTGGATGAACACGTCGTTTGCGATTTGGTGAGCCAGAGTGGATTCGACGAGGTGTTTGGAAACACGTGAAGGGTGTCCCACGCGCACGAGCTTCACGACTCCCCAGAGTCTCTCAACCAAGTTGTCGACGGCCATGTTGCTCTCGGCCGTCACCAGCACTTTCCGTCCCCGCGCCACCTCTTGTCTCACGTATTCCGCAAGCGTTCTCGTCTTTCCCGTTCCGAAGGGACCGTGCACGAGAAAGAAATCGTCGCTGCCAAGTGCGAGCGAAATGGCCCTCCTTTGACTCTCGTTGAGCTCCTTATCGAACGGTTCGAAGTTTTCCGCTCGACCTTGGGAAGGCTGAGCGAAACCGAGCAGGAATTCCAACACCCGCTCGCCTTGTGGTGACAGGTTCACGAGGTTTTCGATTTGTCTTCTGTAGGTGATGTCGCTCACGTAGAGGTCAAGCCGAACGTCTTTCAACTTCCAGGCGGGAAGTCTGTCGACGGCAACCGTGATGAACCTGTTTCCCTTTTCCACCACGACGCCTGTGTAATTACTCTTCAACGGGTCTCCCTTGCTGATCAACACGACGTCGCCGGGACCTATGTTCGTGTCGATTTCCTTTCTTCTTCCAAAGCGAACCAGGTAGTAACCGAACTCTTCGCCCGCGAAATGCCCCTGGAGTCCCAAAACGGCGTTGCCTTTCTCTTCCCTCTCTTCACCCGTGAGCTTGCTCATCTCTTGAAGCATCGCGGAAATCTCCGCGTCCCTCTCCAGCTTCACGAGCTTTATCAGTCTGTCCACGAACTCCTCCAGTTCTTTCCTCACCGGCTCCTCACCCTCATCTTCGGTCCATCTTGGACGAACTTCCCTCTGAAGCTTCCTTCCTTCATCATCAAGTGACTGTCCAAGTCGTGAAATTCGAAGGCACCCGTTCCGAGGGCGAAATGAACGCTTTGGTTGATCCCAAGGCTGGACTCTCCCATGCAACCTATCATCAGTTTCAGGCCACCAGACTTTGCGATCTCAACAATTGCGAGTGCGTCGGAGATCCCGGATTTCATGAGTTTTATGTTCACGTAATCGACCGCCTCTTCCTTGACGAGACGCATCACGTCGTACTTGGTCCTGGCCGATTCGTCGGCGGCCACCGGAAAGGGAGAATGGAAGCGCACGTATTTTAGACCTTCTATGTCTTCCCTCCTGACGGGTTGTTCGTACACGGCTACGTCGATCCCCATCTGGTAAACCTTCCTGGCGAACTCCACAGCTTCCTTCGGCGTGTAGCCCATGTTCGCATCGACGATGTACTCGGCACCCTTCGTGACCCTGTATATCTCGGCCATCGCCTCGATGTCTTCCCTCAGGTTCTCCCCAACCTTGATCTTTATCACCCTGAACCCCTCTCGGAAGATACCTATTGCCTCTTCGACACGGTTTTCGATGGTGTCTATACCCACCGTCTTGTCGGTCTCTATCTCCTCTTTGGCACCACCCAGCAGGTGACACACTTCAAGTCCCACTTCTTCCGCTAGGGCGTCCAACACGGCGAACTGAAGCGCTGCCTTCAGACTCGGAAAGGCGAACAACCTGTCCGTCATGTCGAAGATCCTTCTGTAATTCTTCACGTCCTGTCCCAAGAGCATTTCCCGCACGAAATGTTCGAGTGCGAGGATCGACTCGACGCGTTCGCCGTTCACCCTGAACGACGGCGACGCCTCGCCGAATCCCCTCACACCGCTCTCCAGGACCAACTCGACCTCGACGTTTCTGGATTCGGAAGAAACGCTTCCCGTGATGTGAAAAGGCTTGAAGTACTCGTAAGTCTTCAAGGAAAATTTCACGTCGACGATCTTGCTCAACTCATATCACCTCCTCGAAACTGACGATCCTGAGCTCGCTTTCAAACTTCACCCTCCCCCATTCCGCCTCGACTTCTCCGACTTGGTTGTCGCATGGATCGTTCCTCACGAACTTGGTGGGAGGCACAAAATCCTTCATGAAATCCGAGTTGGCCACCATCCTGAAACCGTCGAGGTTCCCAAAGTAAAAATTCCTCAACCTCTCGCTCTCCCTTCTGGCCCCACCGAAGGACAGGTCCACAGGAAGCCACCCGTACGGTCTCACGTAGAAGAGTGCCCAGTCGTGGGGCGAAGCGAAGATGGGGTTGGCGTACCAACCGGACTGCCACCTCGCCGGGACGTTCGCTATGCGACACATGGTGATGAAGAGCAAGGCTTGGAAGCCGCAGTCCCCTTTGAGGTTCCTGGCGACGAATTCCGATATGTTCTCGTAGAGAGAGTACGGCCTCACGTAAGAGTACCGCACGTGGGTCGTGATCCAGTCGTAGATTTTCTTGGCTTTGAGGTACGGGTTCTCCTCGGCTCCAACCACACTCTCCGTGAGCCACTTCAAGTACGGGGTGAACACGATGTGGGGAGGCTCTTCTTTCAGGAAAGGCTTGAGCGGTTCTTCCCAAACCTTTTCTGGATCCACTTTGTTCACCCACTCTTCGATCGTGTACTCGAACTCCACGAAGTATTCCTTTTCCTCCCCCTCCATGTAGATGGTCCTCTGGGGCGCTTCGTTTGGGGCAAGGAAGAAGCCCCTGTGGCTGACCTCCACGAGCCTCACGTCGCCGACTTGAAGTTCCTCCTTTGGGAAGGGAAGCCAGACTTTGAACCTTCCTTCCCTCTCGTCCTCGACCCGCAAGGTGATCCTAGCCCTCACGCGGTATTTCTTCGGCTTGTCTCCTCCCAGAAGGGCCTCGATCCTCCTGTTCAGGAGTTCGCGGACCTTCTCCACCTCGGGATCCTTCTTCATCCTTTCCCTGTACTCCGGAAGGGCGAAACCTAGATTTTCGACGAACCTCTTCTCGAACCTTCTCTCCCCTTCCACAACGATGTAGTCGAGCAGTCCTTCTTCGAGGAGCTTTCCGAATTCGTCTTCCGTGAAATCCGGTATCCGTTCTTTCAAACGTTCCAAGGCCTCTTTCTCGTCGTACGGGTAGTCCTCCAAAATCCTTTCGATCCTTTCCTTTTCGTATTCGAGCCTTCTTCTCATCAAAAGTGGTATGGGGTTTTCAAGGTAACGCTCTATCAGTTTCAAGGCCCTCGAGAAGTTCCCAAGTCCCTCTTCCCTGATCACGTCCTCTGGTAGGCCGCAGACCATGTGTTCCATGTTCAACCCTCCTTTGCCCACAGTTATCATTGTATCTGGAAAGGGGTGGTGTTATGTTTCTGGAACTTTCCCATGTCGTAACGGAGAAGGATCCCGTCTATCCCGACAACCCTCCAACTCGCCTGGAAAAGGTGGAAGAGATAGGAAGGGGAGGTGTCACCAATCTAACTATGATACACCATTTCAGCCACAACGGCACGCACGTCGACGCGCCCTATCACTTTTGCGAGGACGGGTGGAAGATGGAGGACATCCCCCTCGACCGCTTCGTCTTTGAGCGCCCCTTTCTTGTGAACAAGCCGAAGAAACCCGGTGAAAACTTCACGTTGTTGGACCTCGAAGGAATGAACGAGCTGGAGAGGGCGGATCTCATCATGTTCAGGTCCGGTTTCGACCGCCTCAGAAGGGAAGATTCCATCACCTACAGGTTCCTGTTTCCCGGTATCGACGAGGAACTTGCGAGGTTTCTGAGGGAAGAACTTCCAAACCTCAAAGCGATCATGTTGGATTTCTTGAGCGCTGATTCTCTACTGGAAGGCGCGAGGAAGAACTTTCCCGCACACAGGTGGCTCCTCTGTCGACACCTCTCAGACAAGAGGCCGGTGTTGATCTTCGAAGACGTGAATCTGGAACCGCTGGTCGGCAGGAAAGTGGAACTGGTGATGGCGCTGCCGATCAGGTTCAGGGGGGCTGAAGCGGCACCCGTGAGCGTGGTGGCAAAGGTCTTCTGATCAGGCGCCCAGAAGGCTCATCACCAAAGCGGAAAAGATCGGAACGGACACGTTGTCGTCGATGGAAAGCGGGATCACTTCGCAGACGGTGGAGGCTAGCGCACCAAGGAGCCCCGCCGTCAACCCCACAAACCCCAACGCGCTCGCCACGTGTGCCACGTAGACGGAAACGACCAGATACGCGAGCGAACCTTCCAAGGTCTTTTCGAACAATTTCCTCTTTCCAAAGGACATTCCGATGATCTTGGCGGCGAGATCTCCAAAGGTGAGGAAGCAACCGGAAACGAACGCGACACGAACATCGAAAAGCAAAAAGCTCAGCAAGATGCCGAGTAAGAAAAGTGTCATCGAAGAGACTCGCACGCGTTCCTTTTCCTTGAAGATCTTGAAGGGAACTTCGTTGTGGAAGAACTCGGAAACCCTCTTGCTGAAGAGCCTGATCACGTCCATCAACAAAAACAAAAGCAAGATGGCACCGTTGAGAAGCAAGAAATTTCCTTTTCCCATCTTCAAACCCAGTACCAACAAGGCAATGGCGGCGGGTCTTATCAGAACCCTCCAAACCCTCGTCCCCTCGGAAAACCTTATCAACTTCTGATCCAGGGTGTTCTTCAAATTTATGAGGAACAACGTGAAAATGAGTAACAGGACAAACCAAGCGTCTTTTATCGTTCTCAACCACAACAGCACGCCGAGTGCTGGCAACACGAAAAGCCCAACCACGTCACCCCTTCTCGAAGACCAAAGGATCACGAGGACGATGGAAAGGAGCACGAGAAAATCTAAGAGAAGCACGCGTAATGGGAGGACCAACCAATGGTTCCACAGGAAAAACAAAAGCAAGCCAACCGTGGTCGCCGCTCCCTTTCCACCGCGAAACTGGAGATAGAAGGGAAACACGTGTCCCAGAATCGCAGAATAACCGCTCAGGTAGGCGACCCAGTGGGGTGCCCCTAGGGATCTCGCAAAAGAGAGCGCCATGATACCTTTCGTGGTGTCGTAGAGGGCCGTTACCGCCGCCGGCCACAAACCGACCGCCCTGTAGACGTTCGTCGTACCTGCGTGGTAGGTCCCAACGTTTCTGATGTCGATCCCGAGGATCCACTTGGTGAGGAAATAAGCCGGAAGAAAACTTCCAAGCAGGTACCCCGTGATCAGGGCCAAAAAGACACTCACACCCAACGACACCTCGAGGAAGGCCCACCGTGAAAGGGTGGGCCTCAATTAGAACTTAACGGCCAAAAGGTTCCTCAAGTGTTTCTTCTCCTCCTCGACAATCTCCTCAACCGCCTTTTTCTCCGGAACGTAGTTCAAGATTTCGCTGTAAAAGAGCACGGAGTCTTTTTCGACTTCGATCGCCAACCTCACGGCTTCCTTCAGGTCTTCCGGTGGTTTTTCGACGAGTTTGGGAAATATGGAGGTTTCGGCCAAAGCCTGTAGGTAACCTAACACCTCCGGGGAGACCTCGAAGTCTTCCTCGTATCTTCCCAGGATCTCCTGGAACCTCCTCGAGTGGTCCCTTTCTTGATCCGCGAGGTTCTCGAAGAGTTTCCTCACCTCTCCAGAAACCTTCTCCGCCAAGTCCTTGTAGTAGACGTACCCTGCCGATTCTATCCTCAACGCGATGTTCAGGAGATCTCTTGCGGAGATCAAGATACCACCTCCTCCACGGGGAGTGCAGGCGTTACCTTGCTGATGGCGCCGAACCTGCAGACTTCGATACAGCTGCCGCACCTCACGCACTCGGCCTGGTTTATGGTGTGGACCTTTCTCACTTCACCGGCGATGCACTGGACGGGGCACACCTTCGCACACGCCGTACAACCGACGCATTTGCTCGGATCTATCACGTAACTGATGAGCGCTTTGCACTTCTTGGAAGGGCACTTCTTTTCCAAAACGTGTGCGAGGTACTCCTCCCTGAAGTACCTGAGGGTGGAGAGCACGGGGTTGGGCGCGGTCTGGCCGAGCCCACAGAGCGATGTGTCCTTCACCACGTTGGCCAGTTTTTCGAGTTCCACCAGGTCTTCCTCCGTTCCTTCACCGGCGGTGATTTTCTCCAGGATTTCGAGCATTTTTTTCGTTCCTTCCCTACAAGGCGTGCATTTCCCACAAGACTCGTCCACGGTGAACTGGAGGAAGAACTTCGCCACGTCGACCATACAGTCGTCTTCGTCCATCACGATCATCCCACCGGAACCCATGATGGCACCGAGTTTTTGCAGGGATTCGAAGTCCACCGGCACGTCGATGTACTCGGCCGGGATGCATCCACCGCTCGGTCCTCCCGTCTGGACGGCCTTCAGTTTCTTGTCACCGACGATACCTCCACCGATCTCGTAGATCAACTCCCTCAAGGTGATCCCCATCGGTACCTCCACGAGACCCGTGTTCTTCACCTTCCCGGCCAACGCGAAGACCTTGGTTCCGGGAGAGGTCTCGGTACCGTACTTTCTGAACTCCTTTGCACCGTTTCTGATGATCCAGGGAACGTTCGCAAACGTCTCCACGTTGTTTATCACCGTGGGGTATCCCCACAAACCTCTTTCAACTGGGTAAGGAGGTTTCACCCGAGGCTGTCCCCTCTCTCCTTCAATCGAAGCCATGAGGGCCGTCTCCTCACCGCACACGAAGGCACCCGCACCTATCCTGATCTCCACATCGAAGGAAAAGCCACTGTCGAAGATGTTCTCACCCAAAAATCCGTATTCCCTCGCTTGCTCTATAGCTATACTCAACCTCTCGATGGCCAAGGGATATTCCGCCCTCACGTACACGTAACCCTTTTGGGCTCCTATGGCGTATCCAGCGATGATCATGCCCTCCAACACCGCGTGTGGGTCTCCTTCGAGCACGGACCTGTCCATGAACGCACCCGGGTCGCCTTCGTCCGCGTTGCAGACCACGAACTTCCTCTCGCTCTTCTGCTTGGCTGCGAGTTCCCACTTCAGTCCTGTTGGAAAACCAGCCCCTCCCCTTCCCCGAAGTCCGCTCTCTTTGATCTCCCTTATAACTTCTTCCGGCTTCATCTTCAAAGCCTTTGCGAGGGCGAAGTATCCATCCCGCGCGATGTACTCCTCTATCTTCGTGGGATCTATCACCCCAAGGTTTCTGGTGACGATCCTCACCTGCTTTTTGAAGAAAGGTATCTCCTCGAAGACACGGGGAACGGGCCTTCCAATGGGAGCTTGGTAGAGGTACTTTTCCACGATCCTCCCTTTGAGTACGTGCTCCTCGACGATTTCTCTTGCAGCTTCAGGCGTGAGCTTTTGATAGAAGACGCCTTCGGGGTACACAACGGCTATTGGTCCAAGCGTGCAGGCTCCCATACACCCAGTCTCTATGACCCTGACGAGCTCGTTCAACCCATACCTTTTGAGTTCTTCTTCGAAGACATTCTTCACGCTCTTTTCTCCCGCAGATATGCAGGCGCCTCCCGCACAGATCAAGATCGTGTTCGTCGCAAGTGGCACGACCTTCACCTCCGTTCAGACCTCTCCCCGTCTGACCACGAGGTCTTCCACAACTCTGCCTTCCAAAACGTGCATTTTGACGATTCTTCTCGCGTTTTCTGGTGTAACTCTACCGTACACGATCGGATCTTGCCCTTCCATTCTCACCTCAACCGTTGGTTCAACTTCGCACAACCCCATGCAACCAGACTGCACCACCGCCACATCGCTTATGCCGTGTTCTGCGAGGGCCTCAACTATCGCCCTCAAAGTTTCTTTCGCCCCAGCCGCTATACCGCACGTTCCCATCGCCACGGTTATCTTTCCCCTTTTTCCCGTTTCCCCTCTCATCTGTAGCTCTCTGAGCGCTTGTTCTTTTATCTTCATGAGTTCTTCCAAGCTTTTCACCTTACCCATCCCTTCATCCCTCCCGTCTGTACTTGCTGATGATCCTTGGCACCACGTCCGGCGTCAGCCTACCGTAGAAGTCCTTGTCGTCGACCATGACGACCGGCGCCATGCTGCAGGCACCCAAACAGCGCACCGCGTGCACCGAAAAGAGCCCATCCGATGTGGGCTCATCGAGACCAACTTTCAGTTCTTCTAGAAACCTCTCCAAGATCCTGTCGGCTCCCTTCACGTAACACGCCGTCCCGAGGCACACCTTTATTTGATGTTTACCCTTTGGCCTCGTGGAGAAGAAGTTGTAGAAGGTCACCACGCCGTAGATCTTCGAGAGAGGAACGTTCAACCTGTCGGAGATGAGCTCGAGCACATCGGCGGGAAGATAACCGAAGAGCTCTTGAGCTTTGTGGAGTACCTGTATTAGAACGTCTCCTTTACCATCGTAACCGTGATTTTCTATGTACTCTTCCAATTCCTTCAACAACTCTTCCTTGGTCTTTGCGAGCAAATCACCCACCTCCTCTGAACCGCGTTCGATTTTGGGATAATATTCACAAATTTTCGGATCCTTGTTTTTATTATATCATTGTAATTAGGAAAAAACGATAGAATTGAGGGAGGGAAGGAGAGATGCTGGAGAACGAACTTTTGTACGACGACGGAAAACATCGCTTCGTTTTCCTTGGATGGGAAGAGAGGGAAGAAGAGATTGTGCAGACGAACCAGTTTCTAATCTTGGACAACGAAGAGGGAATTCTCTTGGACCCAGGCGGAGCACACATATTTCCGCGCGTCCTCTCGAACATCTCCGAGGTGATCGATCCTTCGAAGATAAGATACATTTTCTACTCCCATCAGGACCCAGACGTCACGTCTGGAATCGCCCTATGGCTTTCCGTTTGTGAGAACGCACATATTTACATCTCTTCGCTTTGGGTCAGATTTCTACCGCACTTTGGCGTTTACGACGCTCGAAGGATCATTCCTATACCAGACGGCGGGATGGAAATAAAGCTCTCCAGTGGCAACAAGCTGGAGATACTGCCCGCCCACTTTCTCCATTCAGTGGGCAACTTCAACCTGTACGATCCCGTCGCCAAAATTCTGTTCTCCGGTGACATCGGCGCCGCCGTTTTCAAAAAGGGAGAGCGTTACAGGTACGTGGAAGATTTCGACCGCCATGTGGCTTTGATGGAAGGTTTTCACAAGAGGTACATGGTTTCGAACGTGGCGATCAAAAAATGGGTTGAGATGGTATCCACCAGGAAGATCGAAGTGATGGCACCCCAGCACGGCGCCGTTTTCAAAGGTGAAAACGTTCGGAAGTTCCTGGAGTGGTTCAAAAACCTAAGATGCGGAATCGACGAGTTGAGTAGCATCTACAACAAGTGAAACGAGGTGAAAGCATGGACCTCTTGCATAGGATGTCTTCTGCCCTCTTCAGCGAAAACCTCATCATATCCTTCATAGAACAACTCGACGAGGCGTTCGTTGGGAAACTCAACCGGATTCAAAGGAAGGTCGAAGCCATAAAGGACAGGTTTGTGGAGTTGAACGAGATGTTTCAAAACATCACGAAAGACTTCCAAGAAAAGGGCAAGGAATTGTTTTCAACGATACAAGAGATAGAATCCATCAACAGCGAAATCGCAGAGGAATTGAAGAAATCCGGAACGGACATTGACCATCTGGTCGCGAAGGTGAACGAACTCTCTTCCCAGATAATGCACACGCTCGAAGGTGTGAAGGTGATAGAGGAGCACGTAAAGAGCATAACCAACATAGCGAGGCAAATCAACATACTCGCCTTGAACGCGAGCATAGAAGCGGCGAGAGCGGGAGAAGCCGGGCGAGGTTTCGCGGTGGTGGCCAAGGAAGTCCAAACCTTGTCCGTTGAAACGAACAGGGTATCGCAGGAAATCGCTAAAAAGACGGTGGATCTACTCAACTCCATCCAGACCTCGCTCGAAAGCCTGTCCTTCATGGCCAACCTGTTTGAGACCATCGGAAGAACGCTCCAAAAGATGGTGAAGTTTTTGGAAGAGAATTCCAGCATGCTCAAGAGCGTGAAGGAAACTCTGGACAGAGCCGGAAACGAATTGTACAGGGAAAGCGCGGAGATAGACGAAAGCACGAAAGTCCTTGAAGAGACGACGAAGGGATTTGTGGCCCTTTCAAGGGTGATCAACTCCGTTATCTCGGCTCAAAAGAAGCTCAGGGACATCCGAATATGAAGAGCCAGATCCCCGCGGAGGGGATTTTCTTATTTTTTTCGTAACGAGGGTAACCATACAAAGAACACAGGTGGCGTGATACAATCAATAGGGTCTGATGAATAAATTTCTCGGGGAGGTGTGTTCACGGATGCCGGTGGTGAAAAAATTTTTCGAGATACGTTGGCACGGTCGAGCAGGACAAGGAGCAAAGAGTGCATCTCAAATGCTCGCCGAGGCAGCTCTCGAGGCTGGGAAATACGTTCAAGCCTTCCCAGAGTACGGCGCGGAGAGGACAGGAGCGCCCATGAAGGCGTTCAATCGAATAGGAGATGAATACATAAGAGTTAGATCGTCGATAGAGAACCCCGACGTTGTGGTGGTGATAGACGACACGCTGCTCTCTCCCGAAGTTGTGGAAGGGCTCTCGACCGATGGGGTGTTGCTTGTGAACACGGCAAAGGACATAGAGTTCGTCAGAAAGAAAACAGGTTTCAACGGAAGGATATGCATAGTCGACGCGACGGACATAGCACTTCAAGAGTTGAAAAGGGGTATACCGAACACCCCAATCCTCGGTGCGCTGGTCAGGGCAACGAACGTGGTCTCTTTGGAGGCCCTTGAGAGGAGAATAGAGAAGATGTTCGGGAACAAGTTCGCAAAAGAAGTGGTCGAAGCCAACAAGAGGGCGTTGAGGAGAGGGTACGAAGAAGTCAAATGTTCGGAGTGAGGAGGTGTACGAAATGCCGTTGAAGAGTTGGAAAGAGATACCAATTGGTGGCGTGATAGTGACACCAGGCAGCGCTAGAGAATACAAGACCGGGACTTGGAGGGTGATGAGGCCGATCCTTCATAAGGAAAAGTGCATAGACTGTATGTTTTGCTGGCTCTACTGTCCCGACCAAGCGATAGTTCAGGAAAACGCCGTTATGAAGGGTTTCAACTACGATTACTGTAAGGGTTGTGGGTTGTGCGCAAAGGTCTGCCCGAAACAAGCCATAGAGATGAGACCCGAGACGGAGTTCGTCGGGGAGGAGGGATGAAAATGCAGAAAGTCTTGGAGAAAGTTGCCATAACAGGCGCCGAGGCAGTCGCCTACGCCATGAAGCAGATAGAACCGGACGTCGTGGCTGCTTATCCCATAACACCGCAGACGCCCATCGTGGAGTATTTCGCAAAGTACGTCGCAGATGGCGTGGTCAAGACCGAAATGATCCCGGTCGAGAGCGAACACAGCGCGATGAGCGCTTTGGTGGGAGCAGCGGCGGCCGGTGCGAGGGCGATGACAGCCACCAGCGCGAACGGTTTGGCGTTGATGCACGAGATCGTCTACATCGCCGCTTCTTATAGACTCCCTATCGTCATGCCCGTGGTGAACAGGGCGCTGAGTGGTCCGCTGAACATACACTGTGATCACAGCGACGCCATGGCCGAAAGGGATTCCGGTTGGATCCAACTCTTTGCCGAGAGCAATCAAGAAGCTTACGATCTCACCATACTCGCCGTCAAACTCGCGGAACACGAAGCGGTGAGGCTTCCAGTGATGGTGAACCTCGACGGTTTCATCCTCTCGCACGGTGTGGAACCGGTGGAACTTTACCCAGATGAACTGGTCAAGAAGTTCGTTGGAGAGCCCAAACCGTACTATCCCCTCTTGGACACGGACCATCCGGTGACTTGGGGTCCCATCGACCTCTACGATTACTACTTTGAACACAAGAGGCAACAAGCGGAAGCGATGGAAAACGTAAAGAAAGTTTTCCCAGAGATAGCGAAGGAGTTCGAGGAAACGTTCGGGAAGAGGTACAACTTCGTCGAGGAGTACAGGTTGGACGACGCAGATCACGTGATGATCGCCCTCGGTTCCACCAACAGCACGATCAAATACGTGGTGGACGAGCTGAGAGAAGAAGGTTACAAAGTCGGAGCACTGAAGATTTGGATGTTCAGACCCTTCCCCAAGGAGACCTTGCAGAGACTCCTCAACGGTAGAAAAACGGTGGTGGTACTCGATAGAGCCCTCTCTTTCGGGGCGGAAGCACCACTCTACGAAGCTGTCAAATCGGCCCTCTACGAAGTCGCCGCCAGACCTCTCCTTGGGTCCTACGTCTACGGTCTCGGTGGGAGGGATGTAAAGCCAGAACACATCAGGAAAGCCTTCGAAGACGCAATAAGAGGTAACCTCATCGCGGACGAGCAGAGGTACCTTGGCCTTAGAGAATGAGGAGGTGTCAAAAATGCCGGTTAACATAAAGCAGCTCGCTCAGGAATTCGAAAAGAAAGAGATAGGGATTACCCAAGGTCACAGACTCTGCCCGGGGTGTGGAGCACCCATCACCGTCAAGTTCGTCCTCATGATCGCAAAGCACCTTGGGTACGAACCGATAGTGGGACTTGCGACGGGCTGTCTTGAAGTTTCCACAACTGTCTTCCCGTACACGGCGTGGAGCGTGCCGTACATTCACAACGCCTTCGAAAACGTCGCAGCCACGATGAGCGGGGTTGAGACCGCCTACAGAGCGCTGAAGGCAAAAGGGAGGATCCCCGAGGGGAAGAGGTACGCCTTCATAGCCTTCGCGGGAGACGGTGGAACGTACGACATAGGACTGCAAGCCCTGTCCGGCATGTTGGAGAGGGGGCACAAAGTGCTCTACGTCCTCTACGACAACGAAGGTTACATGAACACCGGAAACCAAAGGTCCGGTGCCACGCCTCCCGGTTCCGACACGACGACGGCCCCCGTCGGCAAAAAACTTCCAGGGAAGATCCAGCTGAAGAAGAACATCGTCGAGATAGTCGCAGCGCACGAGAACGTGTACGCCGCGACCGCTGCTCTATCCGAGCCGTTGGATTTCTTTGCCAAGGTGGAGAAGGCGCTGAACTTCGAGGGCCCCTCCTTCCTCGCGGTGTTCTCGCCGTGCGTCAGGTTCTGGAGGGTGAACGACGATCAGACGGTGGAGATCTCCAAACTCGCAGTCGAGACGAAGTACTGGCCGCTCTACGAGGTGGAGAGAGGGGTCTACAGGGTGACCAGAAAACCCAGACAGTTCAGGCCGGTGGAAGAGTTCGTGAAGGCGCAGGGAAGGTTCAGAAGGCTCCTCGAAAGGCCCGACGCGAAAGAAATCGTTCAGGAACTTCAGGAGTACGTGGACAGACGTTGGGAGAGGTTGCTTGCCCTTGAAGAAGCCACCAAAGATAAACCTATAAGGTGAAGAGAGGGCGGAACCGCCCTCTCTTTTTTCGATGGGGGGGGAAATCCCATGCTCGAAGGGAAAGTAGCCATCGTGACGGGTGGTGGACAAGGTATCGGGGCCGCCATAGCACAGCTCTTTGCGGAAAACGGTATGAAAGTGGTGATCGCTGAGATAGACGAAGAGGCAGGTGTCGAGAGGGAAGAGTTGCTCAGGGGAATGGGTTTGGATGTCAAGTTCGTGAAGACAGACGTTTCCGACGAGGAATCCGTCAAGATGATGGTGAAGAAAACCGTTGAGTACTACGGTGGCGTGGACGTTCTCGTGAACAACGCGGCGATAACTTCCGTGAAGAGCATATTCGAAAGGTCCCTCGAAGAGTGGGAGAGGGTGATCCGTGTCAACCTCACGGGTCCCTACCTGTGTTCCAGGTACTGTGCGGAAGAGATGGCGAAGAGGGGCGGTGGGGTCATAGTGAACATCGCGAGCACCCGTGCCTTCATGTCCGAACCCGACACCGAGCCGTACTCCGCTTCGAAAGGAGGCCTTGTTGCGTTGACGCATTCTCTGGCCATAAGCTTGGCGAAGTACCACATAAGGGTAGTCTGCGTAAGCCCAGGGTGGATCGAGACTTCGGAGTGGAAGAAAAAGTCCCTAAGGAAAAAACCAGAGCTCAGGCCAATAGATCATCTCCAGCATCCCGCGGGTAGGGTTGGAACCCCGATGGACATAGCACAGTTGTGTCTGTTCCTGGTGGATGACGAGAAAGCTGGTTTCATCACAGGAGTGAACATCACCGTCGACGGGGGAATGACGGTGAAGATGATATACGTCGACTAGCCTCTTTCGAAGATTTTGTCTATTTCTTGGTAGTTCATCTTGAAAGATATCGGTCTTCCGTGGGGACAGCTGGTGTATCTTTTTCTGAAGAACTCGGTTAGGAGTCTTTCTGTCAGATCTTCGTCGAACTCCCCAGATTTTCTTGCGAGTTTACAGGCTGCCAGCGCCAGCTTTTCCTTCAGAGTCGAAACCTTCCCTCCTACCATTTCTTTCAAAAATCCCACCAACTCGTCCTGGGATAGGAACTCTGGTACCTTCTTGAACACGACGGTTTCTCCCAACATTTCGAAAGAAAACCCCAGTTCTTTCAACTCTTTCCCCATCAAGTCCAGCTCTTCTTTCATCTTCGAAACCTTCCAGTTCACCTCTTTCGTGGGCCAAGCTTTCTTGGAAAGTGTTTCCTCGTAGATCACCCTCTCGTGTAGTGCGTGTAAGTCTACGAACATCAAACCATCTTCTTCCTCAATCAGGGCGTACTTCCCTTTGACTATGAACCACCTCTTCGACTCGCCCTCTGCCACCATCCTGACTCTCTCCGAGATCTCCTCGTAGACCAGCGTCTTGTACCACTTCTTGGCGAGGTTTTTTCGAAGCACCTCTTCCACGACACCTAAAACTCTTCCCTCGTTCGAGAACTTGACCGTCAACTTTGAGGGATGGACGTTCACGTCCACCTCGGAAGGGTCCAGTTCCAAAAAGATCACGGCGATCGGAAATCTCCTCTTCGGAAGCTCGTACACTTTGTTGAGGACCTCACTCAGCTCTTCGCACAACACGAACCTTCCGTTCACGTAGAAGTACTGTCCCGTCCTGTCCGCTCTTGTGACGTCGCGGGACGAAACGATGCCTTTCACCCTCACACCGCTGACTTCCTCGTCGAAAGTGATGAAGCCCCTTCTGAGGTCTTCCAGGAGTATCAGAGGCCTCTCGAAAGGGTCCGAAGTCTTCAGAAAATTCCACACCAACTTTCCATCGTGAACGAGTGAGAAGTTCACGTCGCTTCTCACCATCGCGAACCTCTCGAACATTTCTTTTGACATCCTGTACTCGATGGTGGTCGACTTCAAGTTTTTCCTCTTCACGGGAATGTTGAAAAAGAGGTCCCGAACCGTAACGGTCGTTCCCTTGCTCCTGAAAGCGTCAGCTACCTCCACTACCTCACCTGCTACTACCACCACGCGTGTAGCGAGCTGATCTTCTTCAGCTCTAGTAACGATCTCAAGTCTGCTCACTTGAGCGATCGAAGAGAGTGCCTCACCCCTGAAGCCGTAAGTGGTTATCCTGAAGAGGTCTTCTCCCTTTTCTATCTTGCTCGTGGTGTGGGGCTGGATGGCAAGAAGAACGTCTTCCCTTGTCATGCCGATCCCATCGTCCTGGACCCTCACCAGGTTCTTCCCACCAGCCTCCAACTCCACCGCAACAGTCGTGGCGCCGGCGTCCAAGCTGTTCTCCACGAGCTCTTTCACGACAAAGGAAGGGTTGTGCACCACTTCACCTGCCGCGATCTTCCTCACCAAACTCTCCGGCAACCTCTTCACCCTCATCAACTCATCCTTCCTTTTCTTTGCTGGAAGAGCCACTCCACGAGGTCTTCGCGCTCGTAAGCCGGCACCCAAGACGCGTGCGGATCGAACCCCAACTTCTCCATGAAACCTTTCTCGTATTCCGTGTACCTCACGCACCCCCCGCTCCTCACGAGGAGTTTCACGATCTCCCTGGAATAAGAGACAGACACCACACCATCGTCTTCGGCGTGGAACACCCACATTGGAACTTTTTTCATCGATTCAACCTTGGCTGGGTCCCCTCCTCCGCAGATCGGAACAGCCGCCGCAAACAGGTCAGGATACTCCGCAACGAGTGCGAAAGTGCCGAACCCTCCCATGGACAAACCCGTGATGTATATCCTCTCCTCATCGATGCTGTAATCTTTCAGAAGGGACTCGATCACCTTCACAACGGTGAGGAGTTCTCTCGTTGGAGCGAAGATATCCCCATCGAAGATCTTGGTCCAGCTGCTCTCCGGAGGGCACTGCGGTGCCAGCACAAAACAAGGATGCCTCACCTGGACCCTCGGCTCGGCCCACACCACAGCCCCCCTGTAGGCTGCCAGCTGAACGTAGTTATCCGTTCCCCTCTCTCCAGCCCCGTGCAGGAACACCACCAATGGGTACTTCTTTCCAGGCTCGATCTCTGGTGGCACGAAGAGTCGGTAAGGGATCCTCACGCCGTCTCTCTCAAAGACAAACTGCTGGAACTCGTCTATCACCAAGTGCCTCTCTTCCCGTATCGTGAAGTCTCTACTTTGAATCCAACCCCTGGTGGACGATATCTTCTTTATCTGGCGCACTTCGTGCTCCAACTGTAATCTCTTTGCAAGGCCGGTGGGTTCGTAACGAATAGTCCTGGCCAGTGGTTCAGAGGTGTCGAGTTCTAAAACTACATACCTGCCTTTTTTCAGGAAAGGCCTCCTCACCAAGTCCGCCTCACCTTCGCTCACGTAAACGTTCTTTACAGTCCTCTTGTGGAGGTTTCCAGCGTGGACAGCTTCCACGATGAACACGTCACAGTCGAGAGAAGAAGCCTCCACCTCCGCCGAGTAATCGATCACAATGGCACACACTTTTTCCCCATCAGGAAAAACCTTGGTGATCGCTTTCATGTCGTTTTCCTCCCCTCTGCTGTCGTCTTCAAGAGTGAGTATACTCCAAACAAAAACCCGGTGGCGAACGTTCAGCCACCGGGAACGTGATATCAAGTCCGGCAAGCGTTCAACGGGGAACGATGTAGACGTCGTCGAAGTAAATGGTCGTGGGGACGCCCTTACCGAGTTCGAAACTGATCTGGACGACTTCATCCGCGTCGAGTGGATGCGTGTACTCGAAGGTGAAGGTTTGCCAATCCGTGCCCAGTTCCACGGTGCGCGCAAAGTAGTTGATCCAAGGATCATGGTTTTGGAGGATCTTCACGTTGATGGTTCTCGGCGTGTCGGCCTTCGCCCTGAAGGTGATGGTGTAAACTTTTCCTCTTTTGAGTCCCACCCATTGGTTGAACTGGATGTGCCAGGTTTCTGTTCCGGTGTTCGAGAGCGTTATGTAGGCGTAGCCTTCCCTCACACCGTACGCGGACACTTTTGCTGGACTTATCCCCCAGTCGCCCGCCTGCCAGATGAACCACTCGTCTGGTCGGTTCTGCTGGTCGTTCACGATGGGGGAGTCGAACGTAGCATTGTTGATCGCCTCGAAGGTGACGTCTGGGCGCGGTGTTTCTTCAAGTTCTGCTTCTCTTTCCACCCTCTCAAATTCGACCGGTTTGTAAACCCTGATGTAATCTATGTACATCCTCTGAGGGAACTGCGTGGTCTCGTCTGGATAGCCGGGCCAGTGACCCCCGACCGCGACGTTCACTATCAAGAAGAACGGATGATCAAACACCCACTTCAGCCCCTGCGCTTCGAGTTTGCTCTTGCACAGCGTGTGGTAGAGCTCTCCGTCCACGTACCACTTCACGAGGTCCTCGTACCACTCGATGGCGAAGACGTGGAAATCCTCGGAAAAGTCTGGGACACCTTCAGGTAACTTGTAGGATCTCCCTATGCTGGCTCCACCAGAATACCCAGGCCCATGCGCGGTCCCGTACACCGTTCTGGTGTCGTGTCCCAGCATCTCCATGATGTCTATCTCGCCACAGCTGGGCCATCCAACCCTTCCTATGTCTGAACCGAGCATCCACAGCGCCGGCCATATCCCCTTCCCCTTGGGAAGCTTGGCCCTTATCTCCACCTTCCCGTACTTGAACTCGAACTTTCCTTCCGTCGTCATCCTCGAGGATGTGTAATCGTAAGTTCCCCACTGATCCGAGACTTTCTCCTTCCGAGCCTCTATGACGAGGCATCCGTTCTCCACCCACGCGTTTTTGTCCGTGTAATACTGAAGTTCCGCGTTGCCCCAGCCTGGTATGCCCTTCGCATGGCCGTTGCCGATTTCGAAGTTCCAAACGCTTGGGTCTATCCCATCTTCGTCGAACTCTTGAGACCAGACCAGCTTCCAACTCTTGACCAGGTAATCCGGGCAAACAACCTTCCCCATCTCAAGGACCCTCACTTTCTCCATGGAGACGTCGTCTATCCACACGGTCCCAACCGCTCGACCGAGCTGGAACTCGAACCTGGCCTTTTGGTCGGTCTCCTGTCTCATGATGAAGGTGAACTCGAAGGTCTTCCACTCTTCAGTGAGGTCGAACACCATTCCACCGGATTCGTCGCCACCCGGGTTGTACGCCACCCAACCTCTTCCCGCGGTCCCACCCACCTTGAGTCCTATCCTGCGGGCGGGAGACGCCTTCGCCCTGAAAGACACCTTGTACTCGCAGAACTTCTCCACGGTGATCGGGGATTGGATGACTTGGACCGACCACGTGTGTTGCCCACCGTCTTCCACTTCGACGACCAAGACGCCCTCTCTCACCTGCGCCTTACCTACACCTCCGCTGTTCAAAAAGAACACCCAGTTGTTCTTTGTTTCGAAGTCTCCCGTCGGCGAATCCGGCACGTCCACCCCAACCACCAGTACAGGTTCATCGAAGGAACCATTCCCCAGGATGCTCTGAGCGAGAGCTAGCAAAGAGAAGAGAACCACACAGAGAACCACCAGGGCGCCCCTCATAACAACTCACCCCTCACGGCTTGTACCTTTTCTCCTCGAGCACCACACATCCTTTCAACCGGATGTCCCTGGAGGATGCGCCGACTCTGATCTCGTACTCTCCGGCCTCAACGACCCACTCCCTTCCGTCGAAGCTGGCGAGATCTCTGAGTGGGATCTCCAAAGTCACCAGTTCCTCCTCCCTTGTTTTCAAGAGCTTGGTCTTGTGGAAGGTCTTGAGCTCTTGGAAGGGTTTTCCTATCTTTCCTTTCGGTGCCTTGACGTAGACCTGAGAGACTTCTTTCCCCGCAAAGTCTCCGACGTTTCGGATCGTGTAGGAGACTTTCAGCACTTCGCCGTCTCGTTCGATCTTCAGATCCTTGTACTCGAACTTCGTGTAGGAGAGGCCGTAACCGAACTCGTAAGCCGGCTCGACCCCAAAGGTGTCGTAGTACCGATAGCCGACGTAGATGTCTTCTTCGTAGATCACCTTTTGTGGGTTCTCCTTCGGCTCTCCAGGGAAGGTCCAGGATGGCACATCGGAATAATCCTTCGGGAAAGTGGTCGGAAGTTTGCCGGATGGGCTCACCTCACCGACGAGCACGTCCGCCACGACTCTTCCGGTTTCTTGGCCGGCCTGCCAGATCACGAGGATCGCGTCGACCAAATCCCGCCAGCTCGCCACCTCTATGGGACTTCCTATGTTCAGCAACACGACAACCTTCTTTCCGAACTCGTGAAAACTCTTCGAAACGACTTCGACGAGCTCGCGTTCATCGTCGGAAAGGTAGAAGTCCCCCTTCACGGGTTTTCTGTCGTAGCCCTCTCCGGAGATCCTGCTGATCACGATCACGGCGACGTCGTTCTCCTTGGCAAATTTCTTCAAGTCCTTTTCGTCAAGGAAGTTTTCAGGAAGTTTAGGTTTGATCGGTGTACCCCACGCGTCCCTTCTAACTTTGTACTCCTCCTTTTGCCTCATCTTTTGAACGTAATCCTCGTAGATCCTCGCAAGCCTTTCGTCCAGTTTGACTTTTCTCTCTCTCAAACCATCGAGGACGTTGATCACGTACCTTGGGTGGGTGTCACCGCTGCCGGTCCCACCTTTGACCGTCTCTATCTGACCGGTTCCAAAGAGCGCCACCTTCGTCTCACGAGAAATGGGAAGGGTATTTTCGTTCTTCAAGAGCACCACACCTTCCACACCGGCCAGGTAGGCGACTCGAGCGTGCGCTTCCAAGTTCGGATTGTTCGAATACCTGTATCCTCTGAAAGAAGGCGAGTTTAAAAACACCTTCAGAACGTTCCTAACGCACTCGTCCAACTCCTCCTCGGTGAGCTTTCCGCTCCTCAAGGCGTCCAAGATCTCCTCCACTTCGTCGACTCTCTGTTGGTTAACCTGGTAAGACTTTCCCGGCATTATGAGGTCGTTCCCAGACTTTATCTGCTCCGCGGCGCTGTCCCCAGCGTACCAATCGCTCATGACGAGCCCTTCGAAGCCCCATTCCTTCCTCAAGACTTCCTTCAGGAGCCACTCGTGTTGCGAGCAGTACTTGCCGTTCAGTTTGTTGTAGGCACTCATCACCGCCCACGGCCTTCCCTTCTTCACGGCTATCTCGAAAGCCCTCAAGTAGATCTCCCTGAGCGCCCGTTCGGAGACCAGCGTGTCCACGAGCATCCTGTTGGTTTCCTGTTCGTTCGCCGCGAAGTGCTTCACACAAGCACCGACCCCTTGGGACTGGACGCCCTTCACGAAAGCCGCAGCGAGCTCTCCCGAAAGGACGGGATCCTCAGAGTAGTACTCGAAATTCCTCCCACACAGAGGATTCCTGTGTATGTTGATGGCCGGCGCGAGGAGCACGTCCACACCGTATTCTCTGGCCTCCTCCCCCATCGCCTTCCCGACCTCTTCCAAGAGCTCCCTGTTCCAAGTGGAGGCAAGCATCGTTTCGACGGGGAAGGCCGTGGCGTGGTACGTCTTTTCGTCGCCCTCTCTGTTTGGGTTGATCCTCAGGCCCGCTGGCCCATCCGCCAGCACCGCCGACGGAATGCCAAGCCTTGGAATGGGGTGTGTCTCGCCGGCGGCACCCGGGACTTTGGAGTGCGGGTTCCCGAACAGACCAGGGAGCCCCACACCGACCAAAAGTTTCACTTTCTCTTCGACAGTCATTTGGGACAGGAGTTCATCCACGCGGTCCATCTTTATCCCTCCTCTTCTTTTCCAACGTTACGAACACTATTAAACACGCGACCGTGAAGATCAAGAGAAACAGGTTCACGTAGAACTCGGGAGGTCTGGTACCCTTCCAGAGGTAATAAGCAAGAGTGAAGAGCTCCAGGACGAGCGCCCAGGAGAAGACCAAGATGAGAGGTTTCAAGATCACACCAAATCCTCCATCCTTTTGTACAACTTCGGTATACTGGACACGAGTGTCTTCGTGTACTCGTGCTTGGGGCTCAGAACGATTTCATCGGGACTTCCCTCCTCGACGATCCTTCCATCTTTCATGACGAAGATCCTGTCGGAGACGTAGTAGGCGAGCCCCAAATCGTGCGTGATGAACATAATCGAGGTGCCGTTTTCCTCCCTCATCTCCTCGAGGAGCTTGATGATGCCTCCCCTAGAAGAGGCGTCTATCATCGACGTTGGCTCGTCGGCCACGATGAAGAGGGGTTTCAGTATCCAGCACCTTGCGATCATGATCCTCTGTTTTTGACCACCGGAAAGCTGATGGGGATACTTCCCGAGGACATCTTTTGGATCGAGCCCCACTCGAAGGAGCGACTCTTTTATGAGGTTGAGCTTATCTTGTTTTGACAAATCCTCGCCGAGAAGTTCTATCGCTTGCCAGAGTGTCCTCTCGACTGGGTAAAAGGGATTGTAACTTGCGAAAGGATCTTGGAACACCGCGTGCATTTTCCTCCTGAACTCCCTCAACTCTTCTCTCTCTTTGAGGTCCCTCCACACGTCCTTTCCTTCAAAAAGGATCTCACCACGGGTGGGGGGAAGGAGCCTGAGGATCATCTTCGCGGTTGTGGTCTTCCCGCTTCCACTCTCTCCCACCAGTGAGACTATCTCGCCCCCTTTGACTTCGAAAGAGACGTCCCTCACCGCCTCGACGTGTCTTCTGGAGAAGAATCCCATCGAAAAGGTCTTTGAAAGGTTTCTCACGACCAACCTCATGCTATCTCCTCCGTGAAGAGAAAACACGCGACTTTTCGCCCTTTCTCTACCTCAACTAGGGCGGGTTCTTTCTCCCTACACACCTTCATCGCGTAGGTACACCTTGGGTGGAACCTACACCCTGTCGGCGGATCTATGAGGTTAGGTGGAGCTCCCGGAATGGTCGTTATACCTCTGTCCTTCACCTCAGGTTCCGGCGTGAGCACGGAATCCAACAAACCCTTGGTGTAAGGGTGAAGGGGTTTTCTCAACATCTCCTCGAGAGGCGATACCTCGACGACCTTTCCAGCGTACATGACCACCATCCTGTCCGCCATCTGTCTCAAGGTAGCGATGTCGTGCGTGATGAAGACGATGCTCTTGACGATCCCTCGTTTCTTCATTTGCATCAACACTTTTAGGAAGATCTTCTGGTTCACCACGTCGAGGGCGGAAGTCGGCTCGTCCGCTATGAGGAGCTGAGGGTTGAGGAGTGTGGCGATGGCGATCACGGCCCTCTGTCTCATGCCTCCCGAGAACTCGAAAGGGTACCTTTCCAACCACACCGGATCGAGCCCCACCTCTTGGAATCTGATCCTGATCTTTTCCAGGATCTCTTCCTTAGGTATGTTGTGAGACTCCGCAAGGTGCTCCACGTACTTTCTCACCTTTATGGTGGGCATCAGAGCGTTCATGGCCGACTGAGGGATCACCGCCATCTCCTTACCCCAGAGTCTCTTCTTGACCTCTTCTCTGCCCAGCGAAGAGATTTCGAGGAAACCGTTCCCCATCTTGAAGAGGACACGACCCTCCACCAACACGAGGGGCTTTCTCAGGTTCATCATCAAGACGTTTGAAAGGGTTGATTTTCCGCAGCCAGACTCTCCCACCACACCGAGCACTTCTCCCTCGTTCACCTCGAAAGAAACCCCGTCCACCGCTCTCACGAAGACCCTTCCGAGTTTGTAGTAAGCTCTGACTCCTTCCACCTTGAGAAGGGGTTCCACCATCTCTACTCCTCCCTCAGCCTTGGATTGAAGACCTCATCCATGGCGGTGCTTATAACCAGAAGGGAAGCCGTTATGGCGACTATCGAGACACCAGGTGGTACGAACCACCACCAAAGTCCCCGCCGCACCGCTTCCATCAAGACGGCCCACTGCAACATGATTCCAAGCGATATACCCTGGGTTGGTCCAAGCCCTATCAGACTCAAACTCGCCTCTCCCATTATTCCGCCGTTTATGAATAGCACGAAGGACATGAACGCGTAAGTGGCGATCGTTGGGATGAGATCTTCGAATATGAGTCTCAAGTCCGAGTACCCAGCCATCACGGAAAGGTAGACGTATTCCCTGCTCATGACGCTCATCAGCTGTGCCCTTATGGCGCGGGCAAACCACGGCCACTGGAAGAGTCCGAGTATGAGGGCCACCATCTCCACGTTACGAACCCTCATGTAGCTTGCTATGAGAATCGCAACGAGTATCGAGGGGGTGGTCAGGACGATGTTGGTGATGGCCATGAGTGTCTCGTCAACCACCCCTCGTTTCACGGCGGAAAAGGTGCCCACGAACGTTCCTATGGTGAGGGATATGATGGCCGACAGAAACCCTATGTAGAGCGAAGAGCGGATGCCGTGGATGAGCTGCGCCAAGATGTCTCTACCGTAGGTGTCTGTACCCAACGGATGTTCCCTGGAAGGGGGTTTTTCGTGGTTCCAGGTCATCTCGGTAGGATCGACCCGGTAGAAGATGGGCCCAAACAAACCTAGAACCAAGAAAAACAAGAACACCGAAAAACCTATCAGGAACTTCCTGTTCTTCAACAGAGGTTTGAACATCACCTTGAACATCGCTCATGCCTCCTGTCCTATCCTTATCCTCGGATCTATCACCGCATAGATGAAATCCACCAGGAAGTTGGCAAGGTACACGGAAGCTATTAAGATGACGAAGATCCCTTGTATCATCGGGTAATCCAGGGTCGTGAGCGCCCTGAACAAGAGGTAACCCGTACCTGGATAGTTGAACACGATTTCCGTTATCAGTGCCCCTCCCAGAATGCTTCCAAGGCTCAACGCGAGACCTGTGATCTGAGGCAAAAGAGAGTTCCTGAAGACGTATTTGAATATCCTCTTGTCGCTCACCCCTAGGGTCTCGGAGAAGAGTACATAATCACTTCCGAGCTCGTATATGACCATCAGTCTCATCCCAATCGCCCATCCGCCCATGGCGGATACCACGATGGAGAGGAAGGGAAGGATGTAATGCCTCAAGACGTCCACAAAAAACGAGAAGGTCAAAGACGGTATCACACCTTGAGAGTAAGCACCTTGCGTCGGCAAGAGTTTGAGTCGCACACCGAACAGGAATATGAAGATCATCCCAAGCCAATAGTAGGGTATCTGCGACACCACCAAAGAGGTGGTGAGGACGCCTTTGTCGACCCACGTGTTCCTCCTGTAAGCTGCCTGTGCACCTAGGGTGTTTCCGAGAATCCAAGCCACCAAGGTTGCGGGGAGAAGCAAGACGAGTGTCCAAGGAAGGACTGGCACTATGAGGTCCAACACTTTCCTCGGATAGAAGGTTATCGATGTACCTAGATCACCCCTGAGAGCCTTGCTGATGAACTCCACGTACTGCACATACCAGGGTTTTCCAAGGCCAAATTCTTCCATCAGCGCCCTTTCGGCAGCCCTGATCGCCTCTGGGTTCGCTTGGGCAACCATGGAGAGGTTGGAAAGGAGTTGCGACAGAGGGTTACCGGGAATCACCCGAGGCAGAAGGAAAACCACGGTTGTTGCCACCACGTACGTGACGAAGAGAAAAAGGAAGCGCCTGAAAAGGTACCTCAACATCTGTTTTGAAGCCATCTTGCTCTTCACTCCCCATCTCAGAAATTCCCCCGGCCCTCGAGGGAGCCGGGGGAGAAGAACGCGCCGGGTCATTTCTTCGCCGCTTTCTGCAAATCGTTGAATATCTTGGATGTTGGGATCAAGAGGCCTCCCTTGTCCGTCGTTTCGACCCACTTCGGCACAGGTTGTGGATTCTTCTTCTGAGATATGATGAAGAGCGTTGGGAGCGTGTTGGCGTGCCACGGCGACGGGCGGAACCAATGAGGATTCCTCTCAGAAGGCCAGTTGATCCAGTATTGCTCGGAGTACTCGTACCAGTGTGCCGTGTAGAAGGCAGGAATGCTCGGCATGTCCCTGTAGACTATTTCCTGGATCCTGAAGTAAGCCTTCTTCCTCACCTCGGGATCAAGGGTGGAAACGGCCGTGTCGAGAAGCTTCACCACTTCGTCGTTCTCGTACCTCTGCCAGTTTCCAGCCCACGTCACTTCGCCGACTGGGCGCGTGAGCCTCTTGTCGAGGACGAACCTGTATACGTTGAACGGGTGATCGAAACCTGGTCCAACGCTCCAGGAGATTATGATGTCGAAGGTTCCTTTCGTCATCCTGTCCGCCCAAACCGAAAAGTCAGGAAATTCTGTTTTCACGTCTATTCCGATCTCTCTCAGGTTCTTCGCGATCATCTCGCACATCATCATCCAGTCAGTCCAACCGTACGGCACGGAGATCGTGTAGGGACCAAGCCTTGTTCCGTCCGGGGCCACCCTTATGCCGTCGCGTCCTTTCTTGTAGCCGGCGTCTTCAAGGATCTTCTCAGCCATCTTCAGGTCGGTTGGTATTCTGCCATCCTTCGTTCCCCAAACCTTCCCGGCAAGTTCGTAGTCTATGTACTGCTTGTTCGGTTCGAACAGGTCGATGACCATCGACGGATGGGCCTGGCTTCCGTATCCGAAGTAGGCCTTCTTCAACATTTCTTCGTAAGGTATCGCGTAAGCGATGGCCTTCCTCACGACGGGACTGTCGAGACCTGGCTTCGTGTTGTTCACGTACACGAATCCCACACCGTCTGGCAGGAAGTATGGCTCTTGTTTGTACCACGTTCCGATGGGGAGCTTCTTCTTCTCCCACAGTTCCCAGACGCTCGGGATGAACAATCCAGCCCAATCGACGTTTCCCTGTTCCACGGCAAGGCTTGCGCTCGGGTTGTCCTTGTAGATCACGTGGGCTATGTACTTCGGCCTTGGAAGTCCAAAGATGTCCTTACCCCACCAGTTGTCGATCCTCTCGTACACCACGATGTTCGGGTCGTAGTAGAAGAGCTTGTAAGGTCCAGACACCACCTGTTCTTTCGGGTTGTCGTTCACCCAATCCTTTATGTTGATCTTTTGGGCTTCGAGTCTTTCGTAGACGTGCTTTGGCATGGGATCCGTCCCCAGCGCGTAAGAGAGGAACTGGAAGTAGTTCAGGTTGTCCTCCCTGGCTTTGAACTCCACCACTTTCTTGTCCACGGCCTTCACGTACTCGATGTAATCGTCCCAACCCGTGCCAGGGCCGATTCCAAGCTTCTTCGTGAGGGTGAAGGTGTACACAAAATCGTCGGCCGTGATGGGCATGCCATCGCTCCACTTCGCCTGTTCTCTGATCTTGATGCGTATGGTCTTGTCGTTCACAAACTCGTAGCTTTCAGCCAAGAACGGAAGCCACGCATCCTTTCCGAGGTCGTAGATGAACGGTGGAACGTAGAGGAAGTGATCCGTACCCCATGTGGACTGAGGTGCGTACAGGTTCCAAGTCGTGGCGGGACCCCACAACGCTCCAGCTACGTACACCGTTTCTTCCCTTGGCAGAGACACCCGAGCGAGCGCGAGCGGGACCACCAGGACCAACAGAACCAAACCAAGCCATCTCCTCACAGAAGCCACCCCCTTTTTTGGAAGCCTTCAGCACATTTCCCTCAGGATTCTCTCTATCGCCAGAACGTTTCCTCCAACCAAAGAAGGTGGTACCTCCTTGAAAATGGTGTCACGTATGATCACATCCTTTAAAACCTTTTCCACTACCATAACCTCGAGCTTTTTCCTCACGATGGTCCCAAAATTTTCCCACAAGTTGTTGACGATCCCACCGAGTACGATCACACCAGGGTTCAGGAAATACAGCACGTTTCTCAGAACGATTGCAACGTAGTCCAGGTATTCCTCGAGCACCTCTCTAACCGCCTCGGAGTTTGAAAACCACAACTGCACCAAGTGAGAAAACTTTTCCCTCAAAGTAGTACCGCCTAACTTGACCTTTCTTTCCACTCTCGATATCAAACCAGAAACCGACAAGAACTGTTCCACTTCCTTTTTGGAATCCAAAATAACGTGGCCGATTTCGCCCGCCGCAAAGTTCCTTCCCTTCACGATCTTTCCGTTCACAGAGATAGCTCCACCTATTCCTTCACCGAAATACAGAAAGAAAGAAACGTCCGAAGACTTAACATCGTGCATGTAAAAAGTTTCTGCAAGCAAAGACAATTTCGAATCGTTCTCGACGTAGACCTGCAAGCCGATCTCTCTGAAAACGTCGGAAACGTTGATGTTTTCCCAGGACAAGTTTGGAGCATAGATCAACACGCCGCCGTGGCTGTTCACAATGCCTGGTAACGAGAAAACCAAAGCAGTTCTGTCTTCCAAAGGAAGATCCGCCCTAAGCCTTCCCACGACTTTCGTGATCTTTTCGCAAAATCCTGCGAAATTTCTCGATGTTTCGAATCTCTCGAGTATCCTCCAAGAGCCATCGAGAAAGCCGATAGCCACTGTGGTTTCCAATATCTCCACGTTCACAACTATGGATGTCACAAAAGATCTCCTCGGTCCATACAGGACAGCCCTCTTTTTGGCGCCGGAAGTGGTACCTTTCTCCTCCACGAATCCCTCTCTCACCAGTTCGTCTATTATCCTCCAAACGGCACTCACTGCGAGCCCGGTGTGTTCCGCTATTTCTGTCCTGGTGTGAGGACCCGTCTCGATGAGATACCTCAACACGATCCTTTTGTTTTCTCTCTTCATTAATGAAGGGTTAACTTTTTGCACGTTTTCTCCACCCTTTTCAGTTGATCATCTTTCTCAGAAAGAAATTCTATGCTTTTTGATGGATCTGTTCAACTATTTTTGATGATGTTTTTTGAAAATCTGTGGCGAATATTGTGGGTTTTTACCGGGAAAACCCAATTATTAGCTGTTTTCTCGATTTTTCACGTTTTTTTGGTGTAAAATATCCTGAGACTCCGATGATACCAAGGAGGTGCCAGAAATGGCTTCCAAAGTCTTTTTCACCGACATGACGACCAACCCGAACATGAACCTACTTCAAAAGCTGGAACTTCTCTTGAAAAAAGTCCAACTGGAAAACATCGTCAAAGAAGGCGATTTTGTGGCGATCAAACTTCACTTCGGTGAGTACGGGAATCTCGCCTTCGTGAGACCTCAGTACGTGAGGGTGATAGTGGATTACATAAAGAGGTGCGGAGGGAAACCTTTCCTCACCGATGCGAACACCCTGTACGTAGGTCACAGATCGAACGCGGTGGACCACATCGTGAACGCCATCTTGAACGGTTTCACTTACGAGGTTGTCGGTGCTCCAGTGATCGTCGCGGATGGATTGAAGGGCACGGACGAAGTGGAGATAGAGGTGAACGGAAATTACGTGAAAAAGGCAAAGATAGGTTCCGCCATAGCGATGGCAGACGTTGTGGTCGCCGTGACGCACTTCAAGGGTCACGAACAAACGGGTTTTGGGGGGACCATAAAGAACGTCGGCATGGGGAGCGCTTCCAGAAGGGGAAAGTTGGAGCAACACTCGGAATCCAAACCTTACGTTGAGGAAGAAAAGTGTGTTGGTTGCGGTACTTGCGCTCGATATTGTCCTTCCGGCGCGGTAAGGATTGTGGAGAAAAAGGCCAGGATAGATTACGACGTGTGCATAGGTTGTGGCCAGTGTATAGTGATGTGTTCGTACGGAGCGATGTCGCCCAGATGGGATAGTTCAGCGGAGATCTTGAGCAAAAAGATGGTGGAATACACAAAGGCTGTTTTGAAGGATAAGAGAGCTGTCTTTGTCTCTTTCATCATGAACGTCTCTCCAGACTGCGATTGTTGGAACATGAACAAACCTCCTGTGGCACCGGACATAGGCATCACCGCCAGCACGGATCCCGTTGCGCTCGATCAAGCGTGCATCGATCTCGTGTTGAAACATTCCCACGGCGACCCGTTCAAGGGCGTTCATCCGAACACGGATTGGACTGTACAGTTGGCCTACGCCGAGGAGATCGGCCTCGGGACAAGGAATTACGAGTTGATAGAGGTGGCTTGTAATCTGCCGTGAAAAGTGGTTTAATTGACTTGAGTAGAAAAACTTTGAGGAGGTTCTTAGCATGCGAAAAAGTCTCCTGTTGGTTTTCTTGATCGTGAGTTTTGTGACGGTGTTTTCACAGGAGTGGGTCACCGAGAGTTTTGGCCCCATCACTTGGTCGCGACCCGCGGATTGGCAAGTGGTACCTCCCTTGGGGGTGAATTCCACAGGGGTTTACAAGGACAAAGCTGGGATCGGTTTCCTC
This sequence comes from Thermotogota bacterium, assembly GCA_030550515.1. Lineage (GTDB taxonomy): Bacteria > Thermotogota > Thermotogae > Thermotogales > Thermotogaceae > JAUQPE01. The sequence continues at coordinate 32,649 of JAUQPE010000010.1, forward strand.
ATCATTTACGATACTCGCGTGGCGGACACCCTTCTGAACGAAATACTCGCGGGTGCTGAACTACAAGAAGAGACGGAAAAAAACCTAGGCGCGCTGAAGGGAAAGTACTACAAATTGGTCAGCGATGTCGCGAGGCACGAGGTTACTTCCTTCAAAGTTGGAATGAAGGATCTCGTGGTTTGGTGTTTTGCGCAGGGTGAACCTTCCGAGGAAGACTTGAACACGTTGAAGAGGATTGAGGAAAGCATAGCTTTGAAACCAAATGTTTTTTTCAGCGTTTGGAAAGGGGAGAAAGGAGAACTCGAACTCTACCAAAGGGAAAATTATGTGGAAGCCCTCCTCGGGGACACGATGTTCGCAGGTGTGATCTTTGGAAACCAGGTGATCGGTTGGTGGAGGACGAATGAGGGAGGAAACGTTGGACCGGACCGGATTTGGAATGGGAGTTTCAAGATGGTGTTCGACGGTGACGAGCTGGAATTATTCGTGTCAGAGGGCGAGGATCCGTTTGCTCAAGCAGAGGGGATCCGCACTGCTTTCAGAAAGAGCGAAGGAACGTGGTCAGTTGCGAGGACGCCCTCCATCGAATTCAGAGAGGTCTTGCTGTGTAGGGGCATGTATGAGGGCAAACCTATCGGTTTGGGAAGGGCATTCTATCCTTTCGACAAGAGGGTGGTCGCGTGGCTGTCGACTGCTCCATTCCGGGAAGCTCACATCGCGAAGTGGGAATGGTACGATCCATCAGGAAAGAAGAGGGAAACCAGCTATCAGATGATCCTGCCCGCGATGGAGGTGGGCAAGGAAACCCAGGAAGGTTTGATGGGCACCCTGTTTGGTTTCCCAGAAGATGGGGATTTTGGTGATTGGACGGTAAAAGTCTACGTGGACAACGAATTGTTTGCCACCGCGAGCTTCTCCTTCACGGAGGAGATTGGGAAAAAACTGGTTGAAACACCCGATTTCACACTTGAAGTGCCTGATTTCGTGCTGTACGAGAGCTACGAAGAAAGTCACTACTTTATATTCGACATAACGGACTACATTTTCATCGAAGCCCATATCGAAGCGGAAGACTTGAACCTTGAGGGGGAAGAATACAAGACAAAGAATTACGAAGTACTGAAACGCGAAGATTCCTTCTTGGACCCGGACACCTGGAAGTTTTACAGGTATTGGATTGTCCAATTCCCCAAGAAAGACAACGGATATCTGTACATGAGCTTTTACGCACCCGAAGATGACTTTGAGAAGCTGAGAGAAGTTTTCGAAGAAGTGTTGAACAGCGTGGTTTTGAAGTGATGAGGCACATCCTCATCACCGGTCTTCCGGGTATCGGCAAGACAACCCTCATAAAGAAACTCGTTTGCCTCCTGCACTCTGCAGGAGGCTTTTACACTGAGGAGATCAGGAAAGGTGGAAAGAGGATCGGGTTCAGGATCGTAACCCTCGATGGAAAAGAAGGGTTGCTTGCTGGTGTCTTCATCGATTCGCCGTACAGAGTAGGAAAGTACGGAGTGAACGTGAAAGACGTGGAAGAAATCGCCGTTCCCGCAATCCGAGCAGCCGTAAAGGGAAAAGATTACGTCGTGATAGACGAGATCGCCCGCATGGAACTCTTTTCCGAGGAATTCAAGAGAGCCGTCAAAGAGGCCTTCGAGAGCGAGAAGCGCGTGATAGCAACGATACAGGTTTCGAAAGATCCCTTTTTGGAGGAGTTGAGGAAGAGGGAGGATGTGTTGCTCTACGAATTGAAACTCTCTAACAGAGAGAAAGCTTTAGAAGAACTGAAGAAGTTTCTCATGATAGAATTTCCTGGGTGAGAAACCATGGTGAAACTCTTCTTCAACTTGCTCAAGACGATACCCGTTTTTGGCCCACATTCCATACAGGTGGCGTTTTTGGCGAGTCAAATCGCCAAGGAATTGAGTTTGGATGAAGCGTTTGCTTTCCAAGCGGGGCTTTTCCACGACATTGGAATCCTTGTTCCGTCCGAAGAATCTTTCTTGTTTGATGATATAGATTCTTCTTTTCTGTTGATGAAAGATTTTTCGGGAAAACCCCTTCACCTCCACTCCATACTGGGTAGCTTTGTGATGGGTTCTGTTCCCAGGTTGAAACCCCTTTCCAACGTGTTGCTCAAGCATCACTTCCCCGCATATTTCCTAGACGAGAAGGAGAAGATAGACGTGTACGCGAACATCGTGTTCTTGGCCGATCAAGTCTCAAAGTATTACTTCCTGGAAGAGATCACTTTCGCGGAGGAGATCTTCTTACCTTTGGAAGACATAAAGAGTTTCTTCTTCGAAAACGTTTACAAATGCACGAGAACTGTCCTGGAAAGGGAACACACACGTTGGGTGCTCGAGGATATAAAGAACGGTGTCTTCAACGAAGAGCTTTTGGAGGAGTACTTGAAAATCCCCTCTTCCAGGGACGATCTGATCCAGATGGGAAAATTGGTGTCTTTCATCATAGATTCAAAGAGCAAGTTTACGGCTGAACACTCTTGGAGGGTCGCCATTCTCTCCCAGAAGTTGGGGAGCATGTTGAGGAGAGATCACGGAGAAACGCTCTTCATAGCGGGTCTGTTTCATGACGTGGGAAAGATCAGCGTCAGGTACCACCTGTTGGAGAAGCCAGAAAAACTCAACAATGAGGAATACGAAGAAATGAAAAAGCACATTCATTTTTCCTACAGGATCCTGTTGAGCGAAAGGGATAAAGATTGGTTCCTACCGGCTGTGAGGCATCACGAGAGATTGGATGGGAGCGGTTATCCGTTCAGATTGAAAGGTGATGCGATGAGTACCTTAGACAAGATCATGCAGATCTGCGATACCTTCTGCGCAATGGTGGAACAGAGACCCTACAGATCTCCTTACACTAGGGAGGAAGCCATCAAGAAACTGGAAGAACAAGTCATGCAAGGAAAGTATGACAAGGAAGTCTTTGGTATGTTGTTGGAAGTCCTGAAGGACTTGGACGTGAAGTCTTTAGAGATAGGTGAAACCCTGAGGAAACAACTGAGGGAGTTCACGAACGAAGTGCTCAACCGTTACGCTCCTCTCGTGAGGTGATCGGGTTGATAGTCGTGAGGTCTTTCACCTTCGACGCGGCCCACAACCTGACGCGTTACAAAGGAAAGTGTGAGAGGCTACACGGTCACACTTACAAGCTGGTGGTGAAGGTTTCCGGCAAACTCAACGAAGAAGACATGGTGATCGATTTTTCCGATTTGAAGAAGATAGTTGAAGATGCGGTTCTTTCTAAACTCGATCACGTTTACCTCAACGAACTCTTTTCGCAACCAACCACCGAGCGCGTAGCGATGTGGATCTGGGAACAGCTCAAAGGAAGATTGGAGGAGTTCGGGTTGAACCTCTGCGAGATAGAACTTTGGGAGACGGAGAGTAGTGGCGTTATCTACCGAGGTGAGAGCACCTGAGGGACGTGCAAAACGAAAAAGATTTCAGAAACGTTCCTCTCAAGAGAGTTGGCATAAAGAACTTGAGCTGGCCTGTGAAGGTTTTGGTTAAAGGGGGAGGATACCAGCATACGGTTGCCCAAGTGAGTTGTTCGGTGGACCTTCACAGAGACAAAAGGGGCATACACATGAGTCGTTTCATAGAGGTTTTGAACCGCTTGGAGGCGATCACTCCCAACGTGTTCGAAACGATACTCGACGATTTGATGGAAACTTTGGAGGCAAGAAGGGCGCACTTCGAGATAACTTTTCCCTACTTTGTGAGCAAGGAATCTCCCGTGACCAAGAAAGCTTCGCCGTTGAAGGTGGACTGCGTCGTCGAAGCGGAGAAGGGTGAGGTCTTTTCTTTCAGAATAGGCGTGAAGGTACCCGTTCACACGCTCTGCCCGTGTTCGAAGGAGATCAGTACGTACGGGGCTCACAACCAGAGGGCCATCGTCGAGATCTACGTCGCGACCAGGAAGTTCGTCTGGTTCGAAGACCTCGTGGAAGTAGCAGAAAAGAACGCCAGCTCTCCTTTGTTCACCTTGCTAAAGAGACCGGACGAGAAGTTCGTCACCGAGCGCGCCTACGAAAACCCCAAGTTCGTGGAAGACGTGGTGAGGGACATCGCGCTCGAACTCGAAAAAGACAAGAGGATCTCGTGGTACAAGGTGTTGGTGACGAGCTTTGAGAGCATCCACAACCACGATGCCTTCGCATGTGTGGAAAAGGGCGACTTCGCGCTGGGGGGTGACGTTTCGCAGACATGGTCTACGTAACTCCCTGGAACAGGAGGATCGATTTCTCTCGTACCCTCCTGATGGGTATCGTAAACGTTACACCCGATTCTTTCTACGAAAAGTCCAGAAAACTCACCGTGTTCGAAGCCGTTGAAGCCGCAAAGAAGATGGTGGAAGAAGGGGTAGACATCGTAGACGTGGGAGGAATGTCCACAAGACCAGGTTCAGATCCAGTAGACGAGGAGGAAGAACTGAGAAGAGTAATTCCCGTGATAAGAGCGATAAGGACTGTGACGGACAAACCCATCTCCGTCGACACTTACAGGTGGAGGGTGGCGCTTCAAGCCTTGGAAGCTGGAGCGGATATCGTTAACGACGTGAGTGGCTTTCGATTCGAACCGGATGTCTTGAAGGTGGTGAGAGACACGAAGGCACCGTACGTTTTGATGCACATGAAAGGGACCCCGAAAGACATGCAGCTCAACCCCCATTATGAGGACGTCGTGGGAGAGCTGAAAGAGTACTTCAAAGAGAGAATCGCGATCCTTTTGAACAACGAGGTGAATCAGATCATCGTCGATCCCGGCATTGGTTTTGGGAAGAGGTACGAGGACAACTTGGAGATCCTGAGGAGAATAGAGGAGTTCAAAGAGTTCGGTTTCCCCGTGATGGTGGGGGCTTCCAGGAAATCGTTCATAGGGATCGCCCTTGGGAACGTGCCTCCGGAAGATAGACTGGAGGGAACGCTCGCCGTGACGGCGTACTGCGTGATGAAGGGCGTGAACGTTTTGAGGGTGCACGACGTGTTGCCGAACAAGAGGGTGGTGGAGATGTTGGAGGCGATACTCTGGCGAAAGCCGTGATCGGTTTGGGTAGCAATCTGGGAGAAAGGGACAAGAACATCCGAACGGCCCTGGAAAAGATGAAAGAAAAAGGTATTGAATTGCTGAGAGTGTCGAGCGTTCTGGAAACCGAACCTTACGGTTACACGGATCAACCGAAGTTTCTGAATGCGGTCTGCCTTGTTGAGACAAACCTCACTCCCGATCAGCTCTTGGATGTTCTCCTCGAGATAGAAAAAGAAATGGGGCGAGTGAGGGAGAGAAAATGGGGACCTCGAATCATAGATCTGGATATCATCTTCTATGAAGACTTGGTGCTGGAGAGCGAGCGCCTGATCGTTCCCCACCCCGACATGCACAACAGGTGGTTCGTGCTCGCGCCCCTCGCGGAGATCTGTCCCGATTACGTTCACCCCAAGCTGAAGAAAACCGTGAGAGAGCTGCTGCAAGAGCTCACACGACGAAGATAGACCTGGAGAGGTTGGTCAAGATCTCACAGCCGTCTTCTCTCAACACGACGTCTTCTTCTATGCGTATTCCGAATTCTCTCTCGATGTAGATGCCAGGTTCTATGGTGATCACGGAAGATTCCGGCAGCGATTTTTCATTCCTGGGATTCACCCCAGGCTCCTCGTGTACTTCTATACCCAGTCCGTGTCCAAGCCCATGTCCGAATTTTTCCCCAAAACCCATCTTTGCGATGAAATCCCTCGCAAAAGCATCGAGTTGTTTTCCGGTGATTCCCGCTCTCGCGTTTTCCAGCGCCCTTTCCTGAGCTTCGAGAACAATCGCGTGAACTTCCTTCACCTTTTCGCTGGGTTCTCCGACACACACCACCCTCGTGATGTCTGCGCAGTAATTCTCATAAACCGCCCCAAAATCTATGACGATTACCTCTCCTTCTTCCACGATCTTGTTCGTGGCCTTACCGTGCGGGAGGGCAGAGCGCCAACCGGACGCAACGATGGTTTCGAAGGCTATCGCGTCCGCTCCTTCGCTTCTCATGTGGTACTCCAAGAGCGCTGCTATTTCCCTTTCCGTCATGCCAGAATGTATCCTTTCAACAGTTCGCAAGAACGCCTTTTCCGATATCTCCACGGCGCGCTTTATCTTCTCTATCTCGTTCTCGTCCTTCACCATTCTCACACTCTTTACCTCCTCGTCCACCCCTACGAAGGTCCTTCCTTCCAACGCTGCCGAGAGTTTTCTGAAATGCGAAAGGCTCAACCTTTCTTCTTCCACACCAATGATCTTCACGTCGATCCCTTCAAGAATTTTCCTAACCTTTCCAAAAACGTCTTCGTTTCTGACCTCCACCACTTCGAAATCCGTCTCTCTCTTCGCCTGTTCCGTGTACCTGGCGTCGGTCACCATAATCCTTCGCGCGGGAGTCATCAAAAGAATGGAGAAAGAGCCGGTGAAACCGGAAAAGTAGAGAGAACTTGCCCTTGAAGAGTTTTCGATGTTGATTACAAGCACAGCGTCCACACCTTTCTTTTCGAGAGCCTTCAACAACCTGTCCACACGATCCACCTCTTCATACCTCCTTCATCCAATCTCGTATTGAGCCCTGTGGAGTCGATAGTAGAATCCCCTCTTTTCGAGAAGTTCCCGGTGTTTACCCTTTTCCACCACAACACCGTCGTGCACGACGACGATCTCGTCGGCCTCCTTGACCGTCGAGAGCCTGTGGGCGATCATCAGAACGGTTCTCTCCTTGGAGAGTTCCTTCAATATCCTCTGTATCCTCATCTCGGTGAGGGTGTCCACGTTACTGGTTGCTTCGTCCAGCACAAAGATCCGAGCGTCGAAAAGAACCGCTCTGGCCAACGCGATGATCTGCCTCTCACCGGCGGAAAGCGTGGAACCCCTCTCGACGATCTCGCATCTGAGCCCTCCTGGCAGTCTCTCGATCAATTCCAAGGCCTGTATTTTCGACAAAACCTCCACCACGGCTTCCTCGGAAATCCTCTCGTCGAAGAGTCTGACGTTGTCGAGGACCGTTCCGCTGAACAAAAGGACATCTTGGGGAACGACGGCTATCTGTTTCCTGATAGAGCGAAGATCGTAATCGAGGAGGTTTCTTCCGTCTATCGTTATCCTCCCACGCTGGGGTGAGTACAAACCGTTCACAAGACTCATCAAAGTGCTCTTACCGGCGCCTGTCTCACCCACGATCGCGTAGAGTTTGCCTGGAGAAAATTCGAGGTTCACGCCTTTCAACACCCATTCTTTCCCATCGTACGAGAACCACACATCCTCGAACCTCACCGTCCCACGCTCTACCTTCTTCGGTCCCGAAACGTTACCAACTTTTTCGCCTTCTTCCGTCATCAACGCCACGATTTTTTCCGCTGACGCTATCGAGTTTTGCATCACATCGTATTTTTCCGAGAGGTCCCTGATGGGGTTGAAGAACATGTCGAGGTAAGAGATGAACGCGAAGAGAGTCCCAAGACTGACGGTCCCTTTCGAAATGTGCCTCGCACCGTACCAAACGACCAGCGAGACACCCAGGTAGAACAGGAAATCGATGAGCGGTCGGAACACGCCAAAGACGTAAAGCTGTTCCATAAGAGATTTGTAATACTCATCGCTCAAGTTTGAAAACTCCGCCTTTTTGTGTTCTTCCAGATTCAACACCTTTATTACGCTTATACCTGAGATGTGCTCGGCAAGGTACGCGTTGAGTTTTGCGAGATTTGCTCTCACCTTCCTGTAAGCCTTCCTGTCAAAGTATCTGAACAACAGGATTGTTAAAGCTATGAGAGGAAGCAAGTAGTAGACGTGGTTGAAGAGGTCACGGCTGAGGCTCACCAAAGAGTAGATCACGGCAGCGAGAAGGAATACATCCTTTGCGAGCCCCACGATGACGGAGGAGAAGAACTCTTGAACGTTGCTCGTGTCACTGACGATCCTCGTGGTGATCGCACCGGAAGGGTTCTGAGTGAAAAACTTGAACGGGAACGAGAGGACCTTTTTGAAGACATCCACTCTCATCTCGTTGACGATCTTGGCGCCGATGTAACCGTTGAGAAAGTTTCCGAAGTATCCCAACAAGAAAGAGAGGGAATGGATACCAAGCGCGAGCGCGACGATTTTCGCCAATCCAAGGAGTCTCTCGCTTTCAGGAATCGAAGTGACGCTCAAGAACGAATCTATGGCCCTCTTCATCAGCCTTGGAGGGATGACCTCTATGAAGGCGAGCGAGACTGAGAGTATCACACCCGATATCAGAAGATACCAGTGTTTTTTGGCGTATTTGAGAAGGAAAAGCTCCGATTTCAAGAAAAATCACCTCGAGTTAGTATTTTATCACCGCATCGTGCTATAATAATCCTGATATCGAGACGAAAGGGAGGGATAAAAGAATGAGAAGGTCTCTGGTTTTGGTTCTTCTCCTGGCAGCAGCGATGGTCATTTTTGCCGCGAACTCACTTGAAGATCTGAAGATTCGCCTGTTTGGAGGATACGCGTTCACGCTCCACGCGGATCCAAAAGCAACCGATGTCGATTACAGTTATCTCGAAGTGGGGCTCGACGTTCTCTATCCCGTTGCGAAAAACTTGGATCTTGGCATTGGTCTGGGTTTCGCCTATCTGTTGAGCCCCGAAGCAACACCCGTGTTTGAAGGCAGCCAGAGCACCGTCGATATCTTCTCGGTCTTCAAGTACTCTGTTGAGCTCGATAGGACCTCGAAAGTGGCAATCAGAGCGTTCGGGGGAACCTATTGGCCCATCAAGGCGGGATTCACCTTTGAAGATCTTAAGAAACCGGGGTACCTGTTCGGTATCGGCGTGAACTACAACAAAACGTTGGACGAGCTTTTGGTCGGTGTTGGTGTTAATTTCGAGATCAGGTTCTTTGAGAACAAGATAAAGATCATATCGATACCGCTGGGTGCCAACTTCGAGATCAACTTCTGATTCCTTCACAAGCGCGAGCCTTCGAAAGGGGGTTCTCCCCTTTTCTTTTTCTGTGGGGTGGTGGCGTGTTGGACAAGGAAAAATACTTGAGAGGCGTGGAGAGGGCGTTGCTCGAGATCGCGAAAAGGGAACTGAAGGAAGTGGACATCTCTGAGATTTGGATAGAAACCGCCCTACCCAAAGACCTCATAATGGAGTTGTTGGCCGATCCCTCCTTGAACGTGCCAGCCACGATCGAGACGATAAAGGATGGGAGAGAGATCCTTTGGAAAAGGTCTGGGTCCTGAACTTCGAAGACTATTCAAAGGTTCGAGATGTACTCAAAGAGTTTCTCCTGGAAAACTTCAGTGAAGAATTCAAGCCAGGGATGAAGGTGTTGGTCAAACCCAACCTCATTTCGCCACGCCCTCCCGAGGAAGCGGTGACGACGCACCCTTCGATCTTGAGAGCCACCCTCGAGTTCCTTTTGGACCTGGGTACCAAACCTTTCGTCGGTGACAGCCCGGCGTTCTCGAGTTTTCAAACGGTGGCAAAGGTGACGGGTGTCGAAGAAGTTTGCAGAAGACTGGGAGTGGAGTTTGGTCCACTCGACGACCCTGTGGTCGTGAACGGGGAGTTGTTTCGAGGGATAAAGGTATCGAAGAGGGTTTTGGAATCGGACGCGGTTGTGAACTTGCCCAAGTTGAAGACGCACTCGCAGATGGTGTTGACCTTGGGCGTGAAGAACACGTTCGGATGCGTGGTCGGTCTGGAAAAATCGGCTTGGCACATGAGGGCGAAAGACTACGACGATTTCGCAAACTTTTTGATAGACGTCCACAGGCTCGTTTCCCCAAAGCTGACGATCTTGGATGGCATAGAAGGTATGGACGGGAACGGACCGACGAACGGCAGAAAGAGGTTTTTCGGTGTGTTGGTCGTTTCGAGGAACGCCTTCGCCCTCGATGAAGTTGTCTGCAAAATGGTCGGATTGAACCCGGATTACGTTTACACCGTCAAGCACGCGCGAAGGAGAAACTTGGTGCCAACGTACGAAGTGATCGCGGACCGTTTTCCCACCTTCGATATAGAACTCCCAAACACGGTCTCCCCTTTGGCCAAGCTCTCCAGGATCTTCGCTCCCGTGTTCGTTAGGGTTCCGAAGATAGACAAAGGAAAGTGCGTGAAGTGTGGGTTGTGTGAGGCGAGGTGTCCCGCCTCGGCCATCGATTTGCACCTTCAGAGGATCGATTACAACAAGTGCATAAGGTGTTACGTTTGCCACGAAGTCTGCCCACATGGAGCGATTCTGCTCGTTCGAAAACTGTTCAGGTGAGCGAAAGTGTTGACAACGCTGAATGCAAGTTGTAGAATTTATTTTGAAATTGTTGAGAATCATTCTCAACAAAGGAGGGACCACCGTGAAACTTTTCCAAGTGACGCCGGGTGTTCGCGTCAAGGTGTTGCGGATGGATCTTCCAGGAGACGTTCAAAACAAACTCGTTGGTATGGGCCTCATACCCGGGGCGATCGTTGAAGTCGTTAAAATCGCGCCACTTGGAGATCCTATTGTTTTCAGCTTGAACGGGCGGAATATCACGCTGAGGAAGAAAGAGGCGGAAGGAATAGAGGTGGAGCCCGTCGACGAAGTGATGCCACTCTACCTTGCGATGTTCGAAGACGGCGAGTACGAAGTAGTCGAGATGTTTGAAGGCAAAAGATTTCTCGAAAAGGTGAAAAAGCTTGGGATCTTCTCTGGGGAAAGGTTAACTGTGAAAAATGGCACGCTCTATTTGAAAGGTAGACCCATCCTTCTCGGAAAGGGCGAAGCTTTGAAGATCCTTGTGAGGGGGGTGAAGGGATGAGACCCGTTCGACACGGTCTTTGTCAGGTAGCCGACAAGAAGGGATCGGGGGAAGTGAGGGTAGCGCTGGTCGGCTGTCCAAACGTTGGAAAGACGAGCCTGTTCAACGCGTTGACGGGTTCGAAACAGTACGTCGCAAACTGGCCGGGAGTCACCGTGGAAAAGAAAGAAGGCGTGTTCCTTCACAAGGGTTTCAGGATTTCCGTGATCGACCTTCCCGGGACGTACGCCCTCGACTACAACTCTTTGGACGAGAAGATAACCAGAGACTACATCCTCAGCGGAGAGCCGGATTTGATCGTTCTGGTCGGAGATTCCGTGAATCCCGAGCAATCACTTTACCTGTTGTTGGAGATCGTTGAGATGGAGAAAAAGGTGATCCTAGCCCTGACGGCGTACGACGAAGCCAAAAAGATGGGGATCAAAATAGACAAGTACGAACTTCAAAAGCACTTGGGAGTTCCCGTCGTCCTCGTCTCGTCCATCACTGGAGAGGGTCTGGAGGAGCTGAAGGACCTCATCGTCGACTATTCCGCAAGAAAGGGTGTGTTACACAAGGTGCACTTGGATTACGGCGAAGCGATGGAGAAGAGGATAAGAGAGGTTCTGAATAATTTGACTGATCTTCCCATCGGTGCGCCACCCAGGTACTTCGCGATGAAGTACCTCTCTGGGGATACCCAGTTCTACCAAGAAGCGTTGAAGTCGGGCCTTCCAGAGCTTTCGGAAGAAGAGAGGATCGCCTTCAAGATAAGCTTATCCAAGAAGAAGAGGGAACTGATCGAAAACGTGATCAAGGAGGCTTACCAAAGTTCCGAGGAAAAGGTTCTTTCCCTCTCCGAAGCGATCGATCACGTGTTGACTCACAAGTTCCTCTCCTTTCCCCTCTTTTTCGCGTTCATGTACCTCGTCTTCAAGTTCACTTTCGAGACCGCCCAGGTGTTCTCCGACCTTCTGGACCTCGCCTTTACAAACCTTGGAAACTTGCTGGTCGAAAGGCTTGGAGAGAACGCCATTTCTTCTTTCATGGCAGACGGGCTCATCTCGGGTGTGGGAAGCGTGCTAACTTTTGTTCCCAACATATTCTTCCTCTTTCTGGCGATGGGTTTCCTCGAGGAGAGTGGTTACCTCCCACGAGCGGCTTTCGTGATGGACAGGATCATGGAGAAGTTCAAGCTCAGCGGGAGGTCTTTCATGTCCCTTCTCTTGGGGTTTGGCTGCAATGTCTCATCTGTGATGTCAACCAGGGTCATTGACGATCCGAAGGAAAGGCTCGTGACCATACTGATATCGCCGTTCATGAGTTGTAGCGCCAGACTTCCAGTTTACTTACTCATCCTGAGGATATTCTTTCCACACGCGTCCGCGGCCCTTCTCTTCTCGCTCTACACGTTGAGCATCTTGATCACCCTACTTTCCTCGTCTTTCATCAATTGGCTGTTCTACAGGGGAAGGAGTTCTCCCCTGATCATAGAACTTCCAAGGTACAGGTTTCCAACTTTCAGGAACTTGTACCTCTACACCTGGAACCGCGGCAAACACTTCTTGAAGAAGGCGGGGACCATTATCCTCTTGGCGTCGATTGCGATATGGTTTCTGACTTACTTCCCCGGAAACGGTAACGTGGAAGAGAGCTTTTCTGCAAGTATAGGAAAGGCTTTAACTTGGATCTTCAAACCGTTCGACTACTCTTGGAAGATCACCCTGTCGCTCTTCTACGGGGCGGTGGCGAAAGAAGTGATCGTGTCTTCCATAACCATGTTGTACAATTTCGATGAGGTTGAACTGGAGACCGCAAGGAGTGTCCTGGGCTTGGAAATGGATCCCGTGAAGGCCTTTACCTTCCTCGTCTTTGTGATGGCCTACATTCCATGTATTGCCACGGTGGCAACGATTTATTCCGAGACGAACAGTTTGAAGTGGACTCTGTTCTCCGTACTCTATTCCTTCGGAATCGCCTACAGCCTCTCCTTGTTGGTTTACAAGATCGGTGGTTTGGTGGTGAGATCGTGAACCTGGTCATGTTCCTACTCACCGCTCTGTCAGGGATTCTGGAATTTTGGAACGACAGACTCCTCGGGTTCTTCATTTTAGTGATATCTTTGGTGTTCTTGTTCGGATGCTTCGAGAAGCAGAGAGAAAGGTACCGGGCCCATCTCTTCGTCGGAAGCGTCCTGGTGTTGTTCTTTGCGGGGTTTTCTTTGATCTCTTACCTGGTCAGCTTTTTGATGCCCCTTCTCGGTGAAGAACCGAAAAGTCTGACACTCGGCGACGCGGTGCTCGTTTCATCAGGTTTCATCTCGATCCTCAACGTGTACAGGGGGCGCAGAAAGTGAAAAAGATCCTGGTTTTCCTGCTTTTGACGGCGAGCTTTGTCTTCCCTGCCCAGATCGTCTTGGACGAAACGCCCGAGTTGTTCGATCTTGTCGAGTACTACGTGGGGAACACCTGCGTGTTCAGGATGGTCTACGACGGATCCGTGGACCCACTCAACCCCCCCATCGTGGAGACGAACGCGGTAGTTGTCGGCAGGATACGGAAGTGGACGCCCCCCAAGGAACAACTTTTGAAACTGCACGAGTGCGGTTCCAAGTTCAACCTAATCGTGATACACGGTATGGACCCCGGGGAACTGGACGGTCTCATGACACCTTACAAAGTGAGACTGTCGGAGCTGTTCAAGAGGATAGGCGAAAGGTTGAAAATCAACACTTACCTCTTCGTCTACTCGACGTTACTTGCGGAACCGGAAAAGGTGGCGCAGGCTTTCAACGAGCTCACCGCTTCTATGGAAAACATCGTCATCTTCGCCCACAGCATGGGTGGTTTGATCGCCGAGCACGTGGCCGAGAAGAGCGGGAATGTTTTGGGGATCGTTTTCTCCGGGGTTCCACACTTGGGAAGCCCCTTCGCAGACGTTCTGTTCGTCCATCCAAAAGATTTCGAGAAGGTTCTTGGACTTCCCAAATCGAAGGCGGAAAACTTGAGAACCATTCTCGTTCTATCGTACAACAGCTTCAACGTCGTACACGCACCCGGTTACAGGAACTTGCTTTGGGGAAGGGTCCCCAGGGACTTCTCCAGGGTTCACCACGTGAACCTGGTGGGGAAGATCTCCCTGAAAGGTCTCTCAGATGTTTCTACAGCGTTTTTTAACATGCTCAGAACGTCTTTTAGGGATACCGCGGCTCTCCTGAGTTTGAAACTTATATCCGAATCCATCTCCGAACTGAAACCGGAGTTCAGCGAGACGGACGGCGTGGTTCCAGTGGCGAGCGCCTCGTTCGGGGGGAACGTCCTCATGTACCAAGCGGACCACGAAGACCTCTACGTGAACGAGGAGATCGTGTACGAGGGGATCTCCTACATCCTCCTGAGACTGCTGGAGGAGAGGATGTGACGCTAGAGAGAGTCTTGGTGGTGGATCCAATCGATGGAGAGTACGTGGCGGACTTGGAGGTAGATCCCCCGTACGTGGTAGGTATCAAGAAGAGGGGGATTTCGAGCTTTCTAGCCATAGCGATGCCGGGGTTTGTGGATCCGCACGTCCACGGCTGTTTTGGCCTTTCGGTCATGGATGGCGAGTTTTCGAGGATCGAGGAGCGCCTTTATTCTTGCGGGGTCACCGGGTTTCTCGCCACCACGATCTCATCTCCGATGGACGAGTTGGTCGGACTCCTCGAAAAGGTCAAAGGGTATCGCGGTCTTTCCTTCTTGGGGATTCACCTGGAAGGACCTTACATCTCGAAAGAGAGAGCGGGGGCACACCCGAGGGAATTCGTTCGAAAGCCCAGCGAAGAAGAGATCGAGATCCTGAAGAAGTACCCGGAGATAAAACTCGTCACCTTCGCGCCGGAGCAGGAGGGATCCCACTTGCTTTTCGATCTCCGCGGTGTCACCTTGTCCGCTGGGCATTCGAACGCGACCTTCTCGGATTTCCTCCACTCCGGTTTGAAGAGGATCACGCATTTCCCGAACGCCCTGAGGCCACTCCACCACAGGGAAGTTGGCGCCGTTGGGGCAGGGCTCCTTCTGGAAGACGTAAACCTGGAACTCATCTGCGACGGCGTCCACGTTTGCGGAGAGATGGTGAAGTTGATCTACAAGATGAAGGGAGCCCACCGCATCGTACTCGCGACGGACGCCATCCCCACGACGGGCCTCAAAGATGGGCGACACTCGTTCGCCGGCGTGACCGTCTTGGTTGAGGAAGGTATCTCTAGAACGCCGGAGGGAAACCTTGCCGGAGGGGCGTGTCTCTTCCCAGAGGTTTTAAAGAAGTTCGAAAAGTTCACCGGAGCAACTCTCAGAGAACTCGCCGCGGCGTCTTCCTACAACGCCTGCAGGGAACTCGGACTGAAGGATATGGGAAGAATCAAAGAAGGTACACCGGCAGATGTTGTGATTTTAGACGAAGACTTCAACGTTAAGATGACGCTGAAAAATGGGTTGATCATGTACAAAAAGTTGTGATAAAATTTAATGAATTTTTGAAAGGCAAAGGGGGGATGCACATGATGAAGAGAATTCTTGGTCTGACCAGTGCGGTTTTTCTCGCGTTGACGATGGGCTGCTTGCTGACCAAAGACTTTCCAACACCTGGAATGGTGCCTCCCAATGTTTTGATGAGTCTTGTAGTATCAACAACACCAACAGAGACCTCAGGGCAAACTGGAGGGGGAACGATAGGGCTTTCACCCATTGGTGACGAAAAAGTACTCTACGTTGAGGGTTACAAGGCTGTCTGGTTCGACTTGACAGAACTGGTAGAACTCTCGCCAGGAGGGAGCTACGCGATATCGGTTGACGTGAAGAGCAAAGAGAACACCTCCACCATATACTTCCACGTCAAGGTCCAGGATCAACTCCTGTACTCCAAAAACGAAGAAGTAGAGACTTCCTGGAAAGAGGTGAGGTTGGAGTTTAAAGTGCCTTCGTTCGATGGAAAACTCACACTCCATTTTGGAATAGAGGTTGCCGAGGACGCCAAATTCTACATTCGAAAGTTGAACATCATCCCCATCTTGCAAACGGGCGAGGCGGAAGCCCAGTAAATCACGGGTATATCCTCCTTCCCTTCTCGTCCGGTATACCCGTCCTCCTGAAGAAATAGGTGTTTATCACGTCGCGCCACTCTTTCGCGTGTTCTAGCTGCATCCTCAGCCTCTCCCTGACCCTCTCGTGTACCCTTTGATCGATGAGACCTTCCAGTTCTTCCCATTTCCTCAGGAAATCCTCGACTTCTTCAACACCTTCGAAGTGCAGGTCGTACATAGCCTGGATCAAAGTTTTTCCAGATTTTAGCTTGAAGGTGTAGGGAAGCCTGTGGAAGAACAGGATCAGGTCCTCGGGGCACGTGTTCACGTCGTCGAAGATCTCCCGCCACGGCGAACGGTACTGGAGGGTGAAGCCAGTTCCCCGAGAAGTCCTGTCCACTCCTATGGCCTCCCAGTTGGCCCTGTGGTAGGTACCCCACCTCGAGTACTCGTAACCTTCGGGGTTGGGACCGTAGTGGTGCCCTGGGTTCACCATCCATCCCAGTCCAAACGGTGTCGTGTATTTCTCGTACGCCCTGTGAGACTTCAACAGCATGTAGGATACGTTTTCCAGCACTTTCTCTTTCTTTCCAAAGGTGAGCACGATCCATTCTTTGACCACCTTCTCGATCTCCTCGTCTGGATTCCATGCGAGTCTTCCAAAGGTGTAAAGGTTCGCTTGGGCAAGATCGTGTCCCGTCCAGTTCTCGCTGTCTCCAACGTTGGAAACACCGGCGATACCACCGTTTTCCATCCCAAAGATCGTACCGTCCACGATCCTCTTCACGAAAGACCCTCTTCCCTTTGCGAAGGTGTCGAAGTCCAAGATCTCTTTCCAGAGCGTACCGAGATAACACAGATGTATCTGCTGTCCCGTGTACTCTTGGGTGATCTGCAGTTCCAGCATCTGGTTGGTTCTCTCGAGGGCACCGAAAAGCGGTGAAACGGGTTCCCTCACCTGGAAGTCCATGGGCCCATACTTTATCTGGACGATCACGTTCTCGTCGAACTGACCGTCGAGTGGTTTGAAGTTCTCGTAGGCGGCCTTCGCCCGATCCGTCTTGTAGTCCCTCCAATCCTGCATGCAGTTGTACACGAAGGCCCTCCAGATCACGTAACCTTCGAACGGTGCCAGAGCTCTTGCGAGCATGTTCGCTCCTTCCGCGTGCGTCCTTCCGAACATGTGTGGTCCGGGGTTGAACTCGGAGTCCGCCTTCACCAGAAATCCGCCAAAATCTGGGATGTAATCGTAAATCTCCTCCACCTTTTTTTTCCACCACTCGAAGACCCTTTTATCCAGAGGATCGGCGGTTTCAAGGCCACCCAAATGCATCGGCGAGGCGAAGTTCACGCTCAAAAAGACCCTGATGCCGTACCTTCTGAAGACGTCTGCCAGCTTTTTCAGCTTCTCCAGGTACGCGGGTTCTAAGAGGTGAAGCTCCTTCTTTTTCACGTTCACGTTGTTCAACACTACTCCGTTGATGCCTATCGAGGCGAGAAGCCTTGCGTAGTCTTTCGTTCTCTCGTTCACGATGACCTCGTTTTCCTTGAAGAAGATGGAGTTTCCGGCGTAACCCCTCTCCACCGAACCGTCGAGGTTGTCCCAATGGTTCAGCATACGGAACCTGACCTTCGGGTTCTCCAAGACATCCAAAGACTCCAAATCTTCCCCCAGCCTGACTCTCTTTATCAGTTCGTAGGTGCCGTACACCAAAGAGGCACGAGTCTTGCCAGTCAGGACGATCACGGAAGAGTTCCCTACCTTCAACGTCTTCAGGACGAATCCCTCGGGCTTCTGTTCCGAAGCGTCCAAATCGAAAGGCAAACTGTTCAAGAGTCCAACCAAGATGTACCTTTTCTTCTTCAGAAATCTCGTGAACGTGCGAAGCTGTACACCGAGGGATTCCCTCGCGAACTTTTTCAGCTCCTCGACCACTTCCTTCGGTACGTCACCCAACATCGCTAAAGACTCGAACCACTCGGAATACCTTTCAACCTCCTTTTTCGACAACTTCTCGTACTCCAACCAGCACATGCTGTAACCCACGGTTCGTACCCTCCTTCAAAAAACCCCCGGCCTGAAGGCCGGGGGCCTTGTTCTTCGAAGACCACGTCATTTCTGCTTGAAGAAGAACTGCATCGGCATCGCGTTGAGCGGGCTTCTCAACACGTCGTCCGTGACCAACTTTTCTGGGACGTTCCTGAAGTTGTTCTTCACGATGGCGGGTGAGAGGTCTTCTCCGACGGTTCCTATCATCCACAGGTTCTCCCTGTGTATCTTGGTCACTTCCTTCATGTAATTCTTGATCTCTTCGTCACTCGTAGCGGTCTGGATCTTCGACCACAGATCGACCAATTTCTTGACGTCCTCTGGTGGCTCAACCGCGTCCTCTGGTGGTTCTTCACCCTTGATGTACGCCTGGATCCAGCTGGTCCACGGCGCGTACCACCAGTCAGCGTAGACCGTCACACCGGGGAACACCAACATCGGAGAGGCGAGCGGTTGAGCAGCCCTGTCGAGCGCCCAAACTGCCGCGTCGTACTCGCCCGTTCCCATCCTGGACTCGAGGAGCGACCTCTCTATGTTGTTGACTTCGACGATCACACCTATCTTCTTCCAATGTTCCTTCACTATGGTCCAGATGTCGGCGTGCATTTGACCCGTCACGGAGATGGTGAACCTCAGAGGTCTTCCATCTGGGAGCAACCTGTACTGGCGCCTTGCGTCCCACTTGAGACCCATCTCGTCGAGCAACTTGTTCGCAAGGTCTGGGTTGTACTCCGCGTAGGCTTTTTCCCATTCTGGATCGTAGTAAGCGGAACCGCTCACAAACGAAGCTTGCCTGGGCTTTGCCATACCGTTGAAGAGTACCTCGCTGATCTCTTCCCTGTCGATGCCGAGCGACAACGCCCTTCTGAACCTCACGTCGTTGAAGATCTGCCTGAACACGGGATCGGGATGGTTCGGGTTGAGGGAAACCCTGCTCACGGAGCCGTTCGCGGCGATCCAGTTCAGAACCCTGTATCCGCCCCTCTTCTCGTTCTCCTTCAGTAGTGTGTAGTTTCCGGCACCAGATGCGAGACCTCCGATGTGTCTCCACTGCATGTCTATCTCACCAGAGATCGCCTTCAAGAGGATCACTTCGCTATCGGTGACGTACTCGTGCCTGATGTAGTCGATGTACGGAAGTTGGTTACCCTCGATGTCGACGGCCCAGAAGTACGGGTTCCTCTCGAGCACGTAGAATTGGCTCGTGGGATCCGTGATCGGCCTCCACGTGAATATGGTTGGAAGTTCCAGGTTCCTTATGTAGTTGTTCTTGTCGTTGAACAGGTCCACCCAAGTGTTGTGCGTACCTGGAACCATCTTTTTCTGGATCTCTTCCATCGGTGTGTACTTTGGATGGAACTGCTTCAAGTAGTGCTTGGGGGCGCCGGTGAACCCCGTGCTGTACGCAACCTGGAGCAAGAACAGGGCGTAGGGCTTGGCGAACTCGAATTTGATCGTGTAGTCGTCGATCTTCGTCACCTTGACCACTTCACCACCGACTCTCCACCACTCCGGTTTGGTGGGTGTGATGTCGTTGTTGCCGACGATGTCTTCGACCCAGAAGAGTATGTCGTCCGCCGTGTACGGATGACCATCGGACCACTTCATCCCTTTCCTCAAATAGAACACGTAAACCCTGCCGTTCTCGAGCACGTCCCACTTCTTTGCGACCCCTGGCAGGAACTTTCCACCTTCCTTGTCCCAGTAGACGAGGTGCGCCTCGCAGATCTTGTAGACACCCCACTGGTCTGCCGGCCCTCTCCAGACCCTTCTCCACGTTCCGCCGTATTGGCCGACCTCTTCCTCTGGAACGACCACGAGCGGTTCTTCCGGAAGCCTCTGTTCGACGGGTGGAAGTTTCCCTTGCCTTACAAGCTCAGCCAGCATCGGTGCTTCCTTGTACTTGGTGATCCTCTTTCCCGTCGCTTTGTAGTAATCCTCGGGTGTCGCGTAGACGCTCCAAGCGAAGTTCAAAACTACGAAAGCGACGATCGAAAGGACCAAGATCAAACGAACCTTCATAGGAACACCCCCTTCTCAAGATATCTTTATTCCCCTCAAAGTGAGTTGCTCGGCGAAGTGACAGGCAACGTAGTGTGGCTCTTCTCCCGTTCCCACGTTTCTGTACTCGGGATAGACCTCCTCGCAGATCTTCTTGGCGTAGGGGCACCTCAAGTGGAAATGACAACCAGACGGGGGATTCGCTGGATTTGGCACTTCTCCCTCTATCGCACGGAGCTCTTCTCTGAAGTCCGGATCCGGCTTTGGAACTGCGACAAGGAGCGTCTCCGTGTACGGATGTTTGGGGTTTTCGAAGAGTTCTTCCGTTCTCGCGAGTTCCACGATCCTCCCGAGGTACATCACCGCCACCCTGTCGGATATGTGCTCCACCACGCTCAAGTCATGGGATATGAAGAGGTACGTGAGTTTGAACTGTTCTTGCAGGTCCATCAGGAGGTTGAGGATCTGTGCCCTGATGGAAACGTCCAACGCCGCCACGGGTTCGTCGCAGACCACAAGCTTTGGCCTCAAGGCGAGCGCTCTTGCGATCACGATCCTCTGTCTCTGTCCACCACTGAACGCGTGCGGGTACCTTACCATGTACTCAGGCCTGAGCCCAACGGCTTGAAGGAGTTCCGCCACCATGTCTTCCAACTCTTTCCCTTTGGCGATGCCGTTCACCAACAACGGTTCTCCAACGATGTCCTTTACCTTCATCCTGGGGTTGAGCGAGGTGTACGGATTTTGGAAGACCATCTGTATGTACCTTCTGTAGGGTTTGAGCTCTTCTCCTTGGAGCTTCGCCAAGTTCACCTCTTTCCCGTCCACGCGAAGGATGATGTCGCCTTCCGTTGGATCTATGGCGCGCAGGATACATTTGGCAGTCGTCGTCTTTCCACAACCGCTCTCCCCAACGAGGGCGAGCGTTTCACCCTCCTCTATCTCAAAGCTCACCCCATCCACGGCTTTGACGAGCCCAACCACTTTCCTGAAAAAACCTTTGGTTATCGGGAAGTACTTCTTGAGGTTCTTCACCTCGAGCAACGTCATGACCTTTCCCCTCCGTAGAGGAAACATTTGACCGTGTGGCCAGGCGCAACCTCGACATCGACGGGTTCCTTCACGTCGCACAGACCCTTCATGAAGTGATCGCACCTTGGATGGTACCTGCAGCCGGACGGGAAGTTGTACGGATCCGGCACCACACCTTTTATGGCTTCGAGCCGCGTTTTCCTGACACCAAGTTTCGGAATAGACTTCAAAAGAGCCCTCGTGTACGGATGAAGTGGATTTTTGAATATCTCGTACACATCACCACTTTCCGCGATGATGCCAAGGTACATCACCGCGACCCTGTCCGCCATTTGGGCGATCACGCCCATGTCGTGCGTGATCAAAACGATCGAAGATCGGTACTCCTTCTGGAGCTCCTTCATCAAGTACAGTATCTGCGCCTGTATCGTCACGTCCAAGGCCGTCGTCGGCTCGTCCGCGATCAAAACTTTCGGATTCAGAGACATCGCCATCGCTATCATGCACCTCTGGAGCATCCCGCCGGAAAGCTCAAAAGGATACATGTCCACGACCTTTTCCGCGTTCGGTATCTTCACTTTCTTCAACATCTCTATTACTCTCCTGCGGGCTTCCGCCTTGCTCACATCCTCGTGAAGCAGTATCGCTTCCATCATCTGGGCTCCAACAGTGTAAACCGGAGAAAAGGAAGCCATCGGTTCTTGGAAGATCATCGAGATTTCTTTTCCTCTGATCTGTCTCATCTCCTCACTGTCCAGCTCGAGTTTCGCCAAATCTATCACTCCGTTTTCGTTGTGAAGCAGTATCTCTCCACTCACTATCCTTCCGTTTTCTGGAAGGATCCTCAAGATGGACTGGGCGGTGACGCTCTTGCCACAACCGCTCTCTCCCACGAGTCCCAGGATCTCTCCTTTCCTGACCTCAAAACTCACCCCGTCCACGGCCTTCACTGTTCCTTCCATCAGGGTGAAATACGTCCTCAAGTTCTTTATCTCCAAAACCTTCTCCATGACCTTCATCCCCTCACACCTTGTAAGGATCCGCGGCGTCCCTCAAACCGTCTCCGACGAAGTTGAAGCACAGAACCGTCACGATCACGAACAAACCAGGAAGAAGGAGCCAAGGAAAGAGCGCGACAGTTCTGATGTTCTGGGCTTCCTGGAGCAGAACCCCCCAACTGATCGCGGGAGATCTGAGACCCAGTCCCAGAAAACTGAGACCCGTCTCCCCAAGGATCATACCGGGAACGGCCAAAGTGACGGTCGCTATGAGATGGCTCGTCATCGAGGGCAACATGTGTTTGAATATGATCCTCCACTCAGAAGCACCGGCAAGCCTCGCCGCAACGACGAAGTCTTCTTCCTTCAAGGCCAAAAATTTGCTCCTGACAACCCTCGCAAGACCCGTCCATCCCACCAAAGACAAAATCACCGTGATGGCGAAGTAAACCTTCACCTGAGACCAGTACCTCGGAAGTGCGGCGGCCAGCGCCATCCAGAGTGGAATAGTGGGGATGCTTCTGATGAACTCGATCGCCCTCTGTATGAAGTTGTCGACCCTTCCACCATAGTAACCCGATATGCCACCTATGACGATTCCAAGAAGAAGGCTCAAAAACACTCCCACAAGGCCTATCGTCGTGGAGATCCTGGCTCCGTAGAGGATCCTGGAGAACACGTCTCTTCCCATCCTGTCCGTTCCAAACAGGAACACGGTACCATCTTCGACGCCGAAGAAGTGGATGTCCGCATCCCAGATACCCCAGAACTTGTACTTGTCTCCCCTGACGAAGAATTTTATTCTGTGGACCTTGGTCTTGTCCTCAACGTAGATCCTCCTCAGAGTCACGGGGTCCCTTTCAACCTTGTACCCGTACACGAATGGACCGATGAACTTTCCTTCGTGGAAGAAGCGTATTCTTTGCGGAGGTGCGTAGACGTACCTGCTGTTTATCTTGTTGGGATCGTAGGGAGAGAAGAACTCGCAGAAGATACCGAGGACGTAGAGCACGCTTAGGATCACGAGACCTATCACCGCGAGTTTGTTCTTCTTGAAGCGCCACCAAACGAGCTTCCATTCTGATGCAAGATATATCTCTTCTCCCTTTTCCACAAGCGTTTTCTTCTTCCTCCACACGTCCGCATCACCTCATTCAAACCTTATTCTCGGATCGAGCCAGGCGAGTAAAATGTCGGATATCAAGGTACCTATTATCGTGAACACACTCAAGAACATCACCAAACTCCCGGCGAGGTACATGTCTTGTGACATCAAGGCGTCCAAAAGGAGCGTACCCACCGTGGGGAGGTTGAGCACGATACCCGTGACGACCGCGCCGGAGACGATCTCGGGAAGGGCCCAACCAGCCGTGGCCGCGAACGGTATGACGGCAACCCTGAGCGGATACTTCCAAACCAGTTCCCTCTCGGGCACGCCCTTCGCCCTCGCGGCCATCACGTATGGCTTGTTGAGCTCGTCAAGCAAATTGGCCCTCAAAATCCTGATGAGCCCTGCCATGTTGCCGGTTCCTATCACTATCACGGGGATCCATATGTGCTTTAACAGATCCACGAACTTTGCCCAAGACCACGGGGCGTTCGCGTACTCGGGCGAGAAGAGCCCACCAAGGCTTATCCCAAACGTCGCGAAAACGAGCCAAAGCAGGATGAGGGCGAGCAAAAAGTTCGGCGTCGCAAGGCCTATGTAACCGAGCACGGTGAAGGTGTAGTCACCTATCGAGTACTGATGCGTTCCCGAGTACACACCTATCAAGAAACCAAAAACCCACGCGAAAACGGTCGCGAGGATGGAGACAACGATGGTCCAGAAGAGTCTGGCACCGATCAGGTCCTTTACCGGTTTTTCCCACATGAAAGAATAACCGAAGTCTCCCTGGAGTACCCTACCGAACCAGTAGAAGAACCTCACGATGACCGGTTTGTCGAGACCGTACCTCTGCCTCAACACCTCCAAAGCCGCTTGGTCGATCGCTTCTCCACTTTGTTTGAGGGATATGATGTAAGTCGTCAAGTAGTCGCCGGGGGGAAGCTCTATGATGATGAAGGACACGACGGCGATCATGAAAAGAAGCGGGATCGAGAATAGAATTCTTTTCAGAATGTAATTCAGCACACTTGCACCTCCTCGCTATCCGTTCTCGTCCTGAATTTTAATATCCTGTCCAACATAAAGTCAAGTGTGGTTGCTGTTCAAAAACTCCAAAAAAATCGAGTAGAAGGCATTTAAAGTCGATGAACGCGGTTTCGGCAAAGGGTGTAAATATTTCCAATTGGAGACTTTTGTAGTATAATTTGTTAACGGTTGAATTTAGAAATTTCCTAGAACGAAATTTAAAAAGGGGGTGTCGCCGTGAAACTCTCGACGATTTTGGTGATAGGTGTTTTAGTTGCCGTGGCGGGAGCTGTCCTCTTGGGTTCTGGTCTCTTGAGTCCAAAGAACACCTCTAGTCCCAATAACCCTCAAGACTACGCCCTGACTCTCAGCTTTGAAGGCTCTCTCGAAAGGGCCGTCGCATTCGGAGAAAAGGTTGTTCTCAGTTCGTCGCAGGATTCCGCAGTCGACGGCAAGTACTCCTTGAAGGTCGAGGGTAGGGAAACGGCGTGGGACGGTTGTGAGATCGACCTCAGCGAAGACGCCTCGATGATGGCGGGTGTCGAGTACGAGTTGTCCTTCCACGTTCGCCACACTTCCGATTCTCCAAAGCTTTTCAGCGTCCTGCTTCGCACCGTGGATGAAAAAGGCGAAAAGTTCGAGATCATCGCCGAGAAAGTCGTCATGCCAAACGTCTGGAAGAAGATCACCACGACTTTCATGCCTTCATTCGACGGATCTCCCAAGAAGCTTTCGCTGGTGATCGCCGCACCGAGCGATCCCAAACTCGCCTTTTACGTGGACAAGGTCCAGGTACTCGGTCCAAACAAGGTGCAGATCCCAGGATTGGTTTACAGGACCTCTTTCGAGAAAGGCACAGGCGATTGGCAGCCCAGGGGAGACGGTGTGAACCTCTCAGCTTCCAAGAAAGTGGCTCGCACGGGAGAGTACTCGATGTACGTCTCCAACAGGCAGAGGAGTTGGAACGGCGCGCAGATGGACGTCAGGAACATCCTGAAGACCGGAAGGACCTACGCCTTCGAGGCGTGGGTGTACCAGGAATCTGGATCCGATCAGAGGATCATCATGACGATGCAGAGAAGGTACTCTACAGACGCTGGAACGACGAGGTACGAGTGGATCAACGCCCAGACGGTACCTTCTGGAAAATGGGTGAGACTCTACGGAACCTACACCATCCCGTCCGGTGTGGCGGTGGAGGAGCTCGTACTCTACTTTGAGGCGTCCGACCCGAACCTTGCCTTCTACGTGGACGACGTGGTGATCGCGGACGTGAACGTCCCGAAGTTCGAGCCCGAGGATGAAATCCCAGCCTTGAAAGACGTTTACAAAGACGCGTTCAAGATCGGCGTGGCGCTCCCCGCAAAGACATTGGTTAACCCCCTCGATAGGAAACTCATAGTGAAGCACTTCAACAGCATCACGGCCGAGAACGAGATGAAACCGGAAAGCCTCCTCGTAGGCGTTGAAGGCGGAAAGCTCAAGTTCAACTTCAAACAGGCGGACGAGTACGTCAAGTTTGCCCAGGAGAACGGCATGGTGATAAGGGGTCACACCTTGGTCTGGCACTCCCAGACACCCGAATGGTTCTTCAAGGACGAGGCCGGTAACCTCCTGTCCAAGGAGAAGATGATCGAGAGGATGAGGGAGTACATACACACGGTGGTTGGGCACTTCAAAGGTAAAGTCTACGCTTGGGACGTGGTCAACGAGGCGATCGATCCGAGCCAACCCGATGGTTACAGGAGGTCGCTGTGGTACCAGATCATAGGACCAGAGTACATCGAGCTTGCCTTCAGGTTCGCTCACGAAGCCGATCCAGACGCGAAACTCTTCTACAACGACTACAACACCTTCGAACCCAAGAAGAGGGAGTTCATCTACAAGATGGTCAAGGAGCTCAAAGAAAAAGGCGTACCGATACACGGAGTTGGTATCCAAGGCCACGTGAGCGTGGCGACGGACATGAAAGAAGAGTTCGAGAAAGCCATCCAACTCTTCACGAGCATACCGGGCATCGAAATACACGTCACAGAGCTCGACATGAGCGTGTACAGGGATCAGACCTCCAACTTCCCGAAAGCACCACGCGAGGCGTTGATAGAGCAGGCATACAAGTACAAGGAGATATTCGACATACTGATGAAGTACAAGGATGTCGTCACGAACGTCACGTTCTGGGGCCTCAAAGACGATTACTCTTGGAGAGCCACGAGGAGAAACGACTGGACGCTCATCTTCGACAAAGATTACCAGGCGAAGTTCGCATACTGGGCCTTGGTCGCGCCCGAAGTGCTGCCGGTGCTTCCCAAGAGCGCGTCCGCCACGCAAGGTAGGGCCATCGTGGTTGGCATGCAGGACGAGTCCTACCTGATGTCCAAACCGATCCAGATCTTCGCGAACGGCGAAGAAAAGCTCAAGGCCTGGATCATCTGGGACGGTAACACCATCTTCATCTACGGCGACGTCAGAGACGCAACGAAGCAACCCGAAAAGGACGCGGTCGCCATCTTCATCAACCCGAACAACGCGAGGACCCCATACCTGCAGCCGGACGACGTTTACGTCATCCTCAAACAAAATTGGGAGGTCGTCACCAACAGGGACGACGTCGAGGTCCAAAGGTTCATAGGACCGGGTTACAGGAGGTACTCCTTCGAGTGTTCCATCACCATACCAGACGTCACCTTCCAGAAGGACCAAGTTATAGGCTTTGACATCGCCGTCATCGACGACGGGAACTTCTACAGCTGGTGCGACACGACGAATCAGCAGTTGAACAACACCATGAATTACGGAACACTCAAACTTGAAGGCCTGAGGCTCGCAACGGCCAAGTACGGAACCCCAGTCATAGACGCCGAGATCGATGACATCTGGGAGACCACAGAAGAAATCACCACCGAAACCGTCGTGATGGGTTCCCTGGAGAACGCGAAAGCCAAGGTTAGGGTCCTGTGGGACGAGAACGCACTCTACGTGTTGGCCATCGTCACCGATCCAGTCCTCAACAAGGACAACGCCAATCCTTGGGAACAAGACTCCTTCGAGATCTTCATCGACGAGAACAACGCCAAGACTTCGTTCTATCAGGACGACGACGCGCAGTACAGGGTGAACTACGAGAACTTCCAGTCCTTCGGAACCGGCGCGAGCGCCGCTAGATTCAAGACGGCCACCAAGATCATCGAAGGTGGTTACATCGTCGAAGCGGCGATCCAGTGGAAGACGATAAAGCCAACACCCGGCACCATCATAGGTTTCGACGTTCAAGTAAACGACGCCAACGCCAGGGGTCAGAGAGTTGGCATCCTCACCTGGAACGATCCCATCGGCAACAACTGGAGAGACACTTCGAAGTTCGGTAACCTCAAGCTCGTGAAGTGATACGGGGGAGGGGATCTTCCCCTCCCTCTGGTTTAAGGGGGGGATTTTCATGAAAGGAAAACTCCTATTCGTGTGCTCGCTCGCGTTGCTGATCCTCATCGGTGCGTGCCTTCCCGTGACCACCCAACCACCTCAGCAGCAGCCATACATTCTCAAGACGGATTTCGAAGACGGTACAACGCAAGGATGGTACGGACAGGGAGGAGCGACCGTAACGGTCGTCGACGCACCAGGAGGAAGGGGAGAAAAAGCTCTCAAGGTGACAACCGGTAATGAAAGTTGGAGGACGGCATGGCTTGATTTGGGAGGGAAGATTAAGACCAACAAAGAATACTATTACGAAGTGTGGATCTATCATGAGCACAACGAAAGTGTGAGATTCCAAGTCACCATCAAAACCGAACCAGAAGCTTACAGAGAAGTTCTTTCAGGTGACGTTCCACCAAGAGAGTGGAAAAAACTTTCTGCGAAATACACCCTCGGCACCGGAACAGCCGTGAACATCTACGTAGAGCCAAAAAACGTTAGCTACCCGTTCACCTTCTGGTTCGACGATTTCCTTGTGAAGGAGCCACAACCCGAACCACAACCCGAGCCACAGCCCGAGCCACAACCTGAACCACAACCCGAGCCACAGCCTGAACCACAGCCCGAGCCACAACCTGAGCCACAACCTGAACCACAGCCGTCGTATATCCTCAAGACAGATTTCGAAGACGGTACAACGCAAGGATGGAGTGGCAACAATGCCCAAATCCAGGTTGTTGAAAACGTGGGAAATAGACCAGGAAAGGTTCTGAAAGTTCAAACTGGTGACGCGGGGTGGAAAACGGCGTGGTTCTACGACATAGAGAATTACATAGAGGCGGGCAAAAAATATCGCTACGAAGTGTGGATCTACCACGAGCATAATGAGTCTGTAAAATTCAACTTGATTTTGAAGACAACACAAAATAGATTCGAGGATATTTTCTATGGGAGAGAAATCCAACCAAGAGCGTGGACGAAGGTCGAAGCAGAGTACGAACTTAATCCTGCGGAGGGTGATCCATCCGACATCTACCTGGAATCTCAAACAGCAAATGTGACGTTCTACTTCGACGATTTCACCATCACGGCGGTTCAGCAGTGAAAAAGTCGCCCCCGCACGAGCGGGGGCTTTTTTCACGTTCTCAGGTGGTCGTTTTTGAGCTGGTGGGAGAGCAAGAGGAGGAAGACGGCGACGGCGAGCTTCACGAAGTACAACAGGACGAACCTGAACGGTGGTACCAGGATCTTGATCCAGCCTATCTCGCGACCGAGATCGACGAGGATCGGTGTCTGAAAGGTCACGATCACGAGCAGCAGCACCGCGCTGACCTTGATAAAATCTTTGACCAGTTCCCTCGCGCCCCTTTCGGCCTTCTTCCTGTACCTGTCCTCGCAGAAGATGACGATCCCAAGCACCACAAGCCCCATCACGATGACCACGAACTTGTCGATCGCGTTGAACGTCTCCCAACGCGCTCCCAAAAGCTGCAACACTTTCTTGACGAACTCCCTGGACTCGACGAACATGTAAAAACCAAGGACCCCCGTCAAGACGAGGAAGAGATAGGTTAGAAAGTGGCGAAAAAGTTTCACGGGTTGTCCCCCCCTTCTCGTCCGAAGAAGAGTTCCTTGGGTCCGTAGTACGAGACGTGTTCCACGAGACGTTCTGCCTCCCTGAGTGGGATCTGGCCTTTTTCCACCATCTCACCCACCACGCTACACAGCACCCGCCTGAACATCTCCGTTCTGGAACCGAAGGAGAGTAGTTTCCTGGAGTCGGTCACCATCCCGGCGAGGTTGTGCAGCAGGTCCACAGTCGCCATGTATTTGAGATGCGTCTCCATCCCGTACGGACTGTCGTTGAACCACCACGGGGCACCAACGTAGACGTTCGGGAAAGCCCTGGCTATGGTCACAACGGTTGGAAGGTGTGTGGGATCGAGCACGTAGAGGACCACTTTCAGTTTTCCGTCGAACTCGTTCAGAAAGTACCTGAGCCCCTCGGCGATCCTCAGAAAGTTCGTGGAGATGTCTCCCCCAGAGTCTGGGCCAAGGGTTCTCAAGAGGACGTCCCTGTAGTCCCTGAGGGCTCCTATGTGGAGTTGGGTGACCCAACCCGTTTCCTGGTTCATCCTCCCAAACTGCACCATCATGAAGGCCTTGTAATCCCTCACCTCTTCATCCGAAAGTTTCTCCCCGGAGAAGGCCTTGTCGTGGATCTCGCTGGCCCTCTTCCCGTCCACGTGGTAGGTATCGGGTTGAAGCAACGCGTGGTCGCTGGCGACGCACCCGTGCTTTTTGAAGTGTTCGTGAGACTTCCAGAGGGCGCCGAGGAAACCTTCCAGAGTGGAGGTGTCCTCGTTGTAGATCTCTCCAAGCCTTTCCACGTAGCTTTTCCAACCTTCCTTTTCCACGTTCATCGCCCTGTCCGGCCTCCAGGTCGGCAGGATCTTCACGTCCGGCACGACTTCTTTCGCCTTTCTGTGGTACTCCAGAGAAGAGATGGGGTCATCCGTCGTGCAGAGGATCTCAACCTTCATTTCCCTCAAGAGCTGTTGTGGGCGCATCCGGGAGAGTTTCTCTTTGGTCTCCTCCCATATCTCCTTGGCCGTCTCTTCCGAGATGACTTTCTCGATCCCAAACCTCCTCCGCAGGTCCAGATGTATCCACTCGTATGTGGGATTGCCGACGAACCTCGGGAAGACCTTTGCCAGCATCATCCACTTCTCCTCGTTGCTCCTGGAGCCGGTGATGTACTCTTCGGGGACACCGCACCTTCTCATCAACTCCCAGACGTAATGGTCGGTGGCGGCTTCCACCTCCCAGATGTCGTTCCACCCTCTGTTCTCCACGATATCCTTCGCCTCCAAATGGTTGTGCGGGTCCACGATGGGAAGATCCTTCACCCTCTCGAAGAGAAAAACGGCCGTTTTATTCGTTAAAAGGTAATCCTTTCCCAAAAACATGAGACCACCTCCGTCCTTCGAGACTGAGAAAACTTCTTTTCAAGCGTCTCTTTCCTTGGTATCATTAATTATAGCAACAAGGATGGTTTCAGAGAAAAAAGAAAACGCATCGCGAGTTTTCAAAAAAATTTTGTGATCCAGGTATCTCCAAATATCAAATATCAGCACGTGGAGGTGTTCGGGATGAGAGAAGTTTTTCGTTCGAACGGGATCGTGGCAGTTTTGAGGGCCTCAAGCGTTGAAGAAGCCAAGGAAAAAGCTTTGGCCATATTCGAGGGAGGCATCAAAATCATAGAGGTCACTTTCACGGTACCGAACGCCGATTCCGTGATAAGGGAGCTTTCCAGTCTGAAGGAAAAAGGCGCTTGGATCGGTGCGGGAACGGTGTTGGACGTCGACATGTGCAGGAAAGCGATCGAGAGTGGCGCGCAATTCATCGTGAGCCCACACTTGGACGAGGACATATCGAAGTACTGCAAGGAGAAGGGGGTTTTTTACATGCCGGGCGTGATGACGCCGACCGAGATCGTGAAGGCTTTGAAGCTTGGCCACAAGATCTTGAAACTCTTCCCCGGCGAAGTGCTCAAGCCGACTTTCGTGAAGGCGATGAAAGGGCCGTTCCCGGAGGTGGAGTTCGTCCCAACCGGCGGTGTCAGCCTCGAAAACCTGCACGAGTGGTTCGAGGCGGGGGTCCTCGCCGTCGGTGTGGGAACCGCGCTCACGAAGGGAACGCCGGATGAGGTCAAACAGAAGGCTCAGACGTTCGTCGAGAAGGTCAGGGGGTGCTTGAGATGAAGGTCGTCACCTTTGGAGAGATCATGCTCAGGTTGAACCCGCCAGCCTACAAGAGGATCTTCCAGACCGACGTCTTCGAGGTCACGTACGGTGGTGCAGAAGCGAACGTGGCGGCGTTTCTGGCACAGATGGGGGTGGATGCGTATTTCGTGACGAAACTCCCACCAAATCCGCTCGGTGACGCAGCTATCGGCTTTTTGAGAAAGTTCGGTGTGAAGACGGACTTCATCGTTCGCGGCGGGGAGAGAATAGGGATTTACTTCTTGGAGATCGGGGCCTCCCAGAGGGCGAGCAAGGTGGTGTACGACAGGGCGCACTCCGCCATCTCCGAGTCGAAGAGGAGCGACTTCGATTGGGAAAAGATCCTCGATGGTGCCTCGTGGTTCCACTTCTCCGGCATAACGCCTCCCCTCGGTAAAGAACTCCCAGACATCGTGAGGGACGCGCTCGAGACGGCGAAGAAAAAAGGTGTCACCGTGAGTTGTGACCTGAACTACAGGGCGAGGCTTTGGAGCAAAGAAGAAGCGCAGAAGGTCATGGTCCCGCTCATGGAGTTCGTGGACGTTCTGATCGCGAACGAGGAAGACATAGAGAAGGTGCTCGGGATACCTGTGGAAGGGCTCGATCTGAAGACGGGAAAGCTGAACAGGGAGGCTTACGCGAAGGTCGCCGGCGAGATCGCCAAAAGGTACGGTTTCAAAACGATCGGAATCACTCTCAGGGAAAGTGTGTCCGCGACGGTGAACTACTGGTCCGTGATGGTGTACGAGAACGACGCTCCGTACTTTTCGACCAGGTACGAGGTGCACGTGGTCGACAGGGTGGGCGCGGGTGATAGTTTCGCGGGTGCGTTGATCTACGGTACTTTGAAGGGGTTTGATCCTCAGAAGAAGGCGGAGTTCGCGGCGGCCGCTTCCTGTCTGAAACACACCATCCCAGGCGACTTCGCGGTGCTGAGCGTGGACGAGATAGAAAAGCTCGCATCGGGTGCCACGTCCGGAAGAGTTGAGAGGTGAGGTGCGTGAAGTTGAACAGAGAAAGCGTGAAGGATACGAAGGCTTGGGAAAGGATAGGCGTGAAGCCACCTCTCTTCGACATCGAGAAGGTGAGGGAAAAGACCATCGCCCAGCCCAAGTGGGTTCACTTTGGGGCGGGGAACATCTTTCGCGGCTTCGTCGCGGCAGTCCTTCAAAATCTCTTAGAGCGAGGGGTGGAAGACACGGGTATCATCGCCGTGGAACTTTTCGATCAGGAGATCGTAGACAGGATTTACTATCCCTACGACAACCTCGCGCTCGCTGTGACGATAAGACCGGACGGAAACTTCGAGAAAAGAATTGTAGCGAGCGTGGCCGAAGCGTTGAAAGGGGATTCGACCCGCGGAGATTGGGAAATGGTGAGAGAGATCTTCAGAAGACCTTCTCTTCAGCTCGTCACGCTCACCATAACCGAAAAGGGTTACAACCTCGAAGACCAAGCTGGGAACCTCTTCCCGCAGGTTAAGGAAGACATGGAGAGGGGTCCATCCTCCCCGCAGAGCACCATGGCGAAGGTGGCGTCGCTCCTCTACGAGAGGTTCAAGGCCGGTGGGTACCCGGTCGCCTTGCTGAGTTTGGACAACTTCTCGAGAAACGGCGAAAAACTCTACACGTCCGTGAGGCGGATTTCGGAAGAGTGGGTGAAGAGAAACCTCGCGGAGAGGGAGTTTTTGGACTATTTGGACGAAGTGGTCTCCTTCCCGTGGAGCATGATAGACAAGATCGTTCCAGGACCTTCCGAAACCATAAAGAAGCACCTGGAAGAGCTCGGAATAGAAGGCATGGAAATCGTCTGGACTTCCAAGAAGACCCACATCGCACCCTTCGTGAACATGGAATGGGCTCAGTACCTAGTGATCGAGGACAGCTTCCCGAACGGAAGGCCAAAGTTGGAAGGAGCGGACAGGAACGTCTTCCTCACGGACAGGGAAACCGTGGAAAAATCCGAGAGGATGAAGGTGACCACGTGTCTTAACCCTCTCCACACAGCCTTGGCCGTTTTTGGATGTCTGCTCGGCTACAAGACCATCGCGGAAGAGATGAAGGATCCCGCCTTGAGGAAGCTGGTCGAAGGCGTGGGAGAGGAGGGAATAAGGGTCGTCGTCGATCCGGGCATAATAAAGCCCAGAGATTTCCTGAACGAAGTGATCAACGTGCGCCTGCCCAACCCTTACTTGCCGGATACCCCGCAGAGGATCGCGACGGATACCTCCCAGAAGGTCCCGATAAGGTTTGGGGAGACGATAAAGTCTTACCACGAAAGGCCGGATCTCGACCCGAGGGACCTGAAGTTCATCCCCCTCGTCATCGCGGGCTGGTGTAGGTATTTGATGGGCGTGGACGACGAAGGGAAAGAGATGACCTTGAGTCCTGACCCGCTCTTGGAGAACCTTAGGACCCACGTTTCCAAGGTGAGGTTTGGAGAACCAGACTCCGTCGACGATCACCTGAGACCCATCCTCTCCAGTCCCCAGCTCTTCAGGGTGAACCTGTACGAGGTGGGGCTGGCCGACAAAGTAATAGAGTACTTCAAGATGATGGTGAAGGGTCCCGGTGCCGTTCGGAGAACCCTCGAAGAAATCGTCGGGAGGTAGATAGAATGAGGATAGTCTTTCGATGGTACGGAGAGAAAAACGACAACATCACCTTGGAGCAAATAAGGCAGATCCCAGGTGTGGAAGGCGTGGTTGGGGCGCTCTTCGACGTCCCCGTCGGTGAAGTGTGGCCGATGGACAAGATCTTAAAGCTCAAGGAGACCGTGGAAAGGGCTGGGTTGAAGCTCGAAGTGATAGAGAGCGTCAACGTACACGAGGACATAAAGCTTGGCCTCCCAACCAGGGACAGGTACATCGAAAACTACAAAGAAACCATCAGAAACCTCGCAAAAGCCGGAGTGAAGGTGGTCTGCTACAACTTCATGCCCGTCTTCGACTGGATGAGGACCGACCTCGCGATGAAGCTGCCGGACGGCTCCGAGGTGTTGGCTTACGACCACTCCCTCATAGAGAACATCACCCCGGAAGAGCTCATCAAAAGGGTGAAAGAGGGGTCCCAAGGTTTCATACTCCCGGGTTGGGAGTGGGACAGGCTGGAAAAGCTCAGGGAAACGTTCGAACTGTACAAGAGCGTCGACGAAAACAAGCTCTTTGAGAACCTGGTGTACTTTCTGGAGCGCGTGGTGCCCGTCTGTGAAGAGTGCGGGGTGAAACTGGCGATCCACCCGGACGATCCACCGTGGAGCATATTCGGCCTGCCCAGGATCGTCACGAACAAAGAGAACATAGAGAAGATCTTGAAAGCGGTGGACAGCCCTCACAACGGCCTCACCTTCTGCATGGGATCTCTGGGCGCAAACCCGGAAAACGACATTCCAGAGATGATCAGGTATTTCGGAAAGATGGGAAGGATACACTTTGTCCACCTGAGGAACGTGAAGATCACGGGGCCCAAGAGGTTCCACGAGACCGCCCACCCTTCATTCTGTGGTTCGCACGACATGTTCGAGATCGTGAAAGCCCTTCAAGACGTCGGTTTCGACGGTTACATAAGACCAGACCATGGAAGGATGATCTGGGGAGAGAAGGGAAGGCCAGGTTACGGTCTGTA
This sequence comes from Thermotogota bacterium, assembly GCA_030550515.1. Lineage (GTDB taxonomy): Bacteria > Thermotogota > Thermotogae > Thermotogales > Thermotogaceae > JAUQPE01. Next base: position 67,539 of record JAUQPE010000010.1, read on the forward strand.
CGATAGGGCTCTAGGTATCACCTACATACTGGGACTCTGGGAAGCTACGAAAAAAATGAAGGAAAGGTATTGTTAAAAGGAGAGGGGCCCATCGGCCCCTCTCTCATTTCTGCCTCTCCATCACCTTTTTCTCCAGCACTTCCTTTATCGCAAAATAAGCTGGTTTGGGGTTGTAGTCTCTGTCGAAGATCAGCGCGTGGTCCCAACCTTTGAAGAACCCCGGGACCCACGAGTACTTGTCCGTGAAACCCCAAAACTGTATGGCCTCGACCGCCGGGTTGTCCAAGCATATCTCGAAGATCTTCCTGTAGACTTCGGCTTGTTTTTCGAAGTCTTTCGGCGTCGCGTTCTGAGGCACTCTCACGTCCATCTCCGTGATGTAGAGCTTGAGACCGAGATCGGCGAACCTCTTGAGGTTCTGCCTGAAACTCTCGTAGTTCAAACCGTTGTAGTCTATGTGCATCTGAAAACCAACGCCGTGTATCGGAATCCCTTTCTCCTTCATCTCTTTCACCATGTTGTAGACGAAGTTGGACTTGGGGTTGATCGTTTCGATGTTGTAGTCGTTGTAGATGAGGATCGCGTCAGGATCAGCCTCGTGGGCCCAGATGAACGCCTTCTCTATGTACTCCGGCCCTATGATCCTGTACCAAATGCTGTCCCTGTAAGTTCCGGCGTCGCTCACCGCTTCGTTCACGACGTCCCAGATCTTGACCCTACCCTTGAAATGGCCAACAACCGTCTTTATATGGTCTTCGAGAACTTTCAAGAGTTCTTCCTTCGTGCTCTTCCCGCTCACCCAAGGAGGGAGTTGCTGGTGCCAAACCAGCGTGTGTCCGTGGACAACCATCCCATTTTCCAAGGCGAACCTGACGTGCCTTTCCGCAGGTTCGAAGTTGTACCTTGTCTCTTCCGGATGGATGCTGTCCCATTTCATCTGGTTCTCCGGTGTGAGGATGTTGAACTCCCTCTTGGCGACTTCCATGTACTTGTCCGAATCCGTGATCCTCCAAAAATCGTTTATGGAGGCGTAACCGATGTAGATACCCAGCTTTTCCGCAAGCGTTCTCAAGGTCTCTCCCTCCAATCTTTGGACGGTGAAGTTGAGGACGAAAAACAAAACGACGGCGAGGATAACCAACCTTAAACTCTTCAAACCAGACACCTCCTTCTTGGCGCTTTGTACGTAATTGCATGCTACCTTAATAAGTGTACACCGCTTGTCGACCGAGTATCAAAAAGACCTTTTTTGCAAAAAAGGAAAAAATAGGCCCCTTTTTCACCAAATATCTCCATTAATTTGTAATATTTCCAGCAAATGACCGAAAATCACACTTGATTTTGTGGGGCGCATTCATTAAAATATTTTCAAGGAAGGAAAAATTTAGGAACAAAGTCATCCAAGTGTAGGGGGTGAGTACGCATGAAGAAGCTTTTCCTGTGGGCTATCTTGTTGGCGTTCTTCGTCGGGCTCTCCTTCGCCCAGGAACTGCCACCAGGAATCCCGAGACATGAAACCCTCATCGCACAGTGGCTGACGGGAAGGGCTCCCAACCCAGGAAACTTCAACATCTGGGCCACGTGGGTCTGGAACGACAGGGGAATTCAGAACCTGCTTCTTGAGCCTCTCTGGTGCGTTGAGTACGCGACGGGAGAGATCATCAACGCCCTGGCAGCGGAACCTCCCAAGTACAGCGCTGACTTCACGGAAGTCACCTTCGTGCTGAGAAAAGGCGTGTATTGGAGCGATGGAACACCCTTCACAGCGGATGACGTGATCTACTCGATCGAGCTCGCAAAGAACACACCTGGGTTTGGTTTCCACATCGAAATGCAACAAGTAAAGGAAGTGATCAAAGTAGACGATTACACTGTCCTCATAAAGCTGAACGCTCCCAACTCCAGGTTCCACATCTACTTCCTCGACAGATGGGGTGGTTTCAGACCTCTTCCGAAGCACGTGTTCGAGAAAGTGGAGGATCCTCTCACGTTCACGTTCAACCCACCGATTGGAACGGGACCATACGTGCTTCACTCTTACGATCCAGGTGGGTACTGGATACTGTGGGTGAGAAGAGAAGACTGGCAGAGGACACCGACAGGAATGCTCTACGGCATGCCTCAGCCCAAGTACGTGTTGATGGTCTTCCACCCGACCGCTGAAAGGAGAATCTTGGCCATGGCTCAACACCAACTCGACATATCCGACTTCTCGTTCGAAGCGCTCAGAGTCGTTCTTGGAAGGGTCAACACGGCAAGGGCATGGCGAAAGAACTTCCCATGGGTCGTCAACATTGACCCGTGTGTCACAGGTCTGCACCTCAACAACGCGATAAAACCGTTCGACAACCCTGATGTCAGGTGGGCTCTGGTCCTTGCGATCGACATAGTCGAGTACGCCATCAACGCGTTCGACGGTGCCGTCACGGTGTCACCGATCCACATACCTCTCACACCTGCGTACTACGAATGGTACTTCAAGAAGATGGAAGATTGGCTCAAGAACTTCGAGCTGGATCTTGGAAACGGCGAAAAGTTCAAACCTTACGATCCCACGGTTCCGTTCAAGCTCGCAGAACACGCCAAGAGGAGAGGATACCCCGTTCCTGACGATCCAGAGATGATCAGGAAGATCTTTGGGCCTGGTTGGTGGAAGTACGCACCGGACGTTGCAGAAAAACTTCTCAAGAAACACGGCTTCACGAGGGGCAGGGACGGAAAATGGCGCTTGCCGAACGGCGAAGTGTGGAAGATCACCATCAACACGGGAACCAACCCAGTAGGTCCCGCTGAAAGGAATGCGTTCGCGGCCGCCCAAGCCTGGAGCAAGTTCGGTATAGACGTTGTCGCCCAGCCGACGGAACTCGCTGGTACACTGCATCCACAAGGACAGTTCGAAGTGTCGACAGATTGGCCGGCGGCAGAACCATGGGGTGGTCACCCTGACCTCTACAGGACTCTCAACCCGTTCCACTCCAGATACCTCAGGCCTCTTGGCGAAAACGCTCCATGGGGTAACTACGCGAGGTGGACCAACCCAGCGATGGACAAGATCATAGAAGAAATCGAAAGAACCGCTTGGGGTGACACCAAGAAACTCATCGATCTCGGTATCGAAGCTTTGAAGATACTCGTGAAAGAAATGCCGACTATACCAACCTTCAACTTCCCTGGTGTCATAGCCTTCAACGAGTACTATTGGACGAACTGGCCAACCGCGGAGAACATGTACGCGCAGCCTTATCCGCACTGGCCGAACTTCAAGTACATGCTGCCACGCTTGAAGCCGACTGGCAGGAGATGAGCTAAAAGTTGAGGAACAAAAAAATCGGGGCCGGGGAATCCCCGGCCCTTTGTTAAGGGAGGGAAAGCGATTTGAACTTCGCCAGACGATACCTTCTCCCGAGATTGGTGACCTATTTTCTTGTCGTTTTCGTTGGAATCACCATGATCTTTTTTATCCCACGCTTTTTACCTGTTGATCCCGTTCAACAGCTCATAAACCGTCTCTCCGCTCAAGGTACGTATCTGGACCCAAGAGTGGTCAACGAGATGATAGAAGTCTTGAGAGAGCTTTACGGATTGAAGGGAACTCTCTGGCAGCAGTATTGGGGTTTCTGGAGGCGATTGTTAAGGGGAGATTTTGGACCCTCGTACTTCCAATTCCCAACACCTGCTTTCACACTGATAAGACAATCTCTTCCTTGGACTGCGGGTCTTCTCCTCACAACGACCTTACTTTCTTGGATCATCGGGAACATACTTGGAGGTCTTGCGGGATACTTCTCAAACAGGAGATGGGTGAAAATACTGGATGGGGTGGCGATGGCGATAAGGCCGATACCCTACTACATACTCGCCTTGGCCTTGCTAATACTTCTAGCTTACGTGTTTCCTCTGTTTCCGATAGGTGGAGGTTTCGTCATTGGAATGCGGTTCACGTTCAACTTGCGAAACGTACTCATACTCATCAGGTACGCCTTCCTGCCGGCTCTCTCTTTGGTAATAGTGGGTATATTCATTTGGTTCCAAGCCATGAAGTTGGTCGTTCAAAGCGTGAAGAACGAAGATTACGTGAAGTACGCGAAGATGGGAGGAATAGAGGAAAAGCGTATAGTGGGAAGGTACGTGATAAAGAACGCCATGCTCCCACAGATCACAGGTTTGGCTCTTTCGCTCGGTCAGATCTTCAGTGGTGCCTTGATCACGGAAATGGTGTTCTCTTATCCTGGATTGGGCACGCTGCTCTACAACGCCATCTTCACGGGTGACTTCAACCTCTTGATGGCCATAAGCACCTTCTCGATCCTTTTAATCACCAGCAGCATCCTGGTCATAGATCTTCTCTACCCGCTGTTCGATCCAAGAGTAAGATACAGATGAGAGGTGAAAGAGATGCAGGTGTTAAAGGATCTGCTGAGGGATGCACGTTTTCGCTTCGGTTTTATTGTGCTCGTGATTCTGATAACTCTCGCTGTGATGTCCTTCTTTTCCCCGTACAACCCGTTTCGGTGGAACGTCGTGCCCAGAGACCTTCCTCCACGCTGGCCGCACATCCTAGGTACCAACTCCCTGGGGCA
>JAUQPE010000027.1 GCA_030550515.1 Thermotogota bacterium
GGGATGGATGATCAAAGGTAAAGCGATGGTGCTTGAGGCGTTCAACAAACCACTTGTTTTGAAGGAGTATGAAATCAAAGAATTACCACGAGGGAGTGTTCTCGTGAAGTTAGTTTCAGCGGGTGTTTGTGGATCAGACGTTCACATGTTTCGAGGGGAAGATCCACGGGTTCCCTTACCGATCATACTCGGACACGAAGGTGTAGGAAGGGTATTGGAAATAGACGGCGAAAAGAACGATGTGAACGGAGAAAGGTTGAAGGCAGGAGATCTGATCGTTTGGAACAGGGGTGTTGTCTGCGGTGAATGTTTCTGGTGCAAGGTGGCCAAACAACCCTTCCTTTGTCCAAACCGGAAGGTTTACGGAATAAACATGTCTTGTGACGTCTACCCCCATTTCAGAGGTTGTTATGCGGAATACATAGTGCTCGATCCAAGAACTGACGTGCTGAAAGTTCCGGAAAACGCCGACCCAGACGTGCTCACCATCGCCATGTGTTCCGGAGCAACTGCTTACCATGCGTTCGACGAATATCCAGAGTCGCTCGTTGGAAAGACCGTGGTGATACAGGGTGTGGGGTCCCTCGGGCTCTTCGGCGTTGTTGCTGCGAGAAACCTTGGTGCCGAAAACATCGTGGTAATTGGTGGCACGCAGAGCAGGTTAGAATTGGCAAAGAGAGTGGGAGCAGACCTTGTTCTGAACAGGAGAGAGACAACTGAGGAAGAAAGGAAGAAAACTGTGTTGGATTTGACGAACGGTAGAGGTGCCGACTTCGTTTTGGAGGCTATAGGAAACAGCGAAGCGCTTCTGGAGGGTTTGGAATTGCTTAGAAGAGGGGGGTTCTACTCAATCGCCGGCGTAGCCGTGCCGCAAGCTCCAATTCCGATCAAAGTTTACGAGCAGCTTGTCTTGAAAAACGTAACTCTGAAAGGTGTGTGAGTGAGCGACACTTCTCACGTGGTGAAGGCAACAAAATTGGCCTTGAAGAACTCTCATCTTCTTTCCACATTCATCACTCACAAGTTCAAATTAGAACAAGCGAACGAAGCTCTCGAGGTGATGGAGAGAAAGGATGCTCTCAAAATAGTCCTGCATCCGGAGGGATGAGAGATGGAGAGCTTGATCGAGGAAATCCTTCAAAACGTTTCTGAGCCTAAGATCCCAGAGAAGGAGTACAACCTCTTGGACTTCGGAGCGGTTGGGGATGGAAAGACCGACTGCACAGAAGCCTTCGCCAAGGCCATTGAAGAGATATCCAAAGTCAGTGGAGGAAGGTTGGTGGTTCCAAAGGGTGTGTACTTGACGGGGCCGATACACCCGAAGAGTTTTGTGGAGCTTCGCCTGCAGGATGCCACGATCAAGTTCCATACAGACCCAAAAAGATACCTCCCTGTGGTGTTGACTCGTTTTGAAGGAATAGAACTCTACAATTACTCCCCTCTGATCTACGCAAATTCATGTCAGAATGTGGCCATAACGGGAAACGGGGTCCTCGATGGTCAAGCAAGCGAGGAGAATTGGTGGTTTTGGAAAGGAAAGAAATCCTTCGGATGGAGAGAGGGACTCCCAGATCAAACGCAGGATGTTTTGTTACTCAAAAAAATGGCAGCTAGCGGAGTTCCTGTTGAACAAAGGATCTTTGGAGAGGGTCACTATTTGAGACCAAGTTTCATACAGTTTTACCGCTGTAGAAACGTCCTGATAGAAGATGTGAGGATAGTTAGATCTCCCATGTGGTGTGTTCATCCCGTTCTCTGTGAAAATGTCGTGATCAGAAACGTGGAGATTTCGAGCAAGGGTCCGAACAACGATGGTATCGATCCAGAGTCTTGCAGATACGTGTTGATAGAAAACTGCAAGTTCGACACGGGTGACGATTCCGTGGTGATCAAATCCGGTAGGGACGAGGACGGCATAAGAGTTGGTATCCCTTCAGAATACATACTGATCAGGAACAACCTGGTTTTGAGCGAGAAGAGTCACGGTGGCGTGGTGATCGGGAGCGAGATGTCAGGCGGTGTGAGGAACGTGGTGGCCTACAACAACGTCTTTGTGAACCTCGAAAGAGTTCTCAGAATAAAGAGCAATTCAAGGAGGGGAGGTTACATAGAAAACGTCTTCTTTTTCGACAACATCGCTTTGAACGTCTCCGATGAGTTCATTGTCATCGACCTCAGATACGATAACGAAGAGGGTGAATTCCCACCGATCGTGAAGAACGTACACGTGAGAAACTTGAGGGGAGTTGGGGGCAAGTATGGGGTTAGGATAGAAGGGCTTCCAAACGCATGGGTGTCTGGCGTGGTCGTCGAGGACACAACCATCGAAGGTGTGGAAGTGCCCATCCGTTCCAAGTTCGCGGAGATCACTTTTAGACATACCAGGATAAACGGAATAGATTTTTCCCTTGCGAGTTTCCACGGGAACGTTGAGATACTCTGAGGAGGTGAAGAAAATGAAGGCCCAGATCGGGTTGATAGGGCTTGCGGTGATGGGACAGAACCTGGCCCTCAACATTGCGAGAAAAGGATACACCGTTTCCGTCTACAACAGAACCGCCTCGAAAACGAGGGAATTCTTCGAGAGCAGGGTAAAAGGCGAACCGATCATCCCAACCTACGATTTGAAGGATTTCGTGGAATCTCTCGAAAAGCCAAGAAAGATCGTGCTCATGGTCAAGGCAGGAAGTGCCGTGGACGACACGATAGAGGCGCTACTTCCTCATCTCGATCCAGGAGACCTGATAGTGGACGGTGGAAACTCTCACTATTTGGACACGGAAAGACGCTTCAAGTATTTGAGCGAGAGAGGCATTCTCTTTCTTGGTATGGGTGTTTCCGGGGGTGAGTACGGTGCCCTCCACGGACCTTCTTTGATGCCCGGAGGTAGCAGAAAGGCGTACGAATTGGTCGAAGAGATCCTGATGAAGATAGCCGCAAAAACGGAAGATGGTCCATGCTGTACCTACATCGGAGAAAGATCGGCGGGGCATTTCGTGAAGATGGTGCACAACGGTATCGAATACGCTATCATGCAAGCGATAGCAGAAGTTTACGATCTGATGAGGAAAGTGATGGGTATGGGATCTTTCGAGATGGCGGACGTGTTTGAAGAATGGAACAAGGGAGAGCTGAACTCTTTCCTGGTTGAGATAACGGCCAAGATATTGAGGAAGGTGGACGAAGAAACGGGAAAACCCATCGTCGACCTGATCCTTGACAAAGCCGAGCAGAAAGGAACGGGTAAGTGGACCGCTCAGGCCGCCTTGGACCTCGGCGTGCCGACATCCAGCTTGAATCTGGCCGTTGTGGAGAGGGTGATATCCCATTTCAAAGGAGAAAGAGAAAAACTCTCACAACTTTTGAAAAAAGAGAGGAAGGTTGTGCGCGACGATCATCTTTTGGAGAAATTGAAAGGGGCGTTGATCTTTTCCACGTTTCTCTCCTTCTCACAGGGCGTCTGGTTGATGAACGTCGCTTCCAGAGAGTTTGGATACGGGTTGAACGTTTCGGAAGTTCTTCGTGTATGGAAGGGTGGATGTATCATCAGATCAAAAATGATAGACTTTTTGAGGGAGATCGTCACCGACAGTGGCGATCACCTTCTGTGTGATAGGTCAACACGTTTCTTAAAGGAGTATCTGGACGACGTGAAAGAGGTCTTGAAAGTGGCTCAGGAAAACTTGGTACCGGTGCCAGTTTTGAGTGCGTCCTTCAACTACTTCTTGAGCATGACGGAAGAAAAGCTACCGGCGAACCTCATACAAGCGCAGAGGGATTTCTTCGGAGCTCACACTTTTGAGAGGATCGACAAGGAGGGGGCATTCCACTTGGACTGGTGGGAAGGGGTGGTGTGATGCGGAAGATAGAGGTCGCTCTCGTTCGCACGAAGGTCTACGAGTTGTTGAAGGAGATGATACTGAACCATGAGTTGAAGTTGGGCGAAAAGCTCAACGTGAGAGAGCTCTCGGAGAAACTTGGAATAAGTTTCACACCCGTTAGGGATGCGCTCCTTCAGTTGTCCAGCGAGGGTCTCGTGAAAGTAGTCCCACGCGTGGGTTTCTTCGTCGTAGAGGTTAACGAGAGGTTCATAAGCGAGATAATAGAAACACGGATCATGATCGAGACTTTCTGCCTCGACAGGTACTTCGACGAAATATCGTCTTCGACCGAGGTGTTGAAGATCAGAGACGAGATAGAAGAAGTCAAGAGGACGCACGACAGAAAACTCTTCGACGATTCGGATGAAAGACTCCACAAGTTGATAGTGAAAGCTTCCAGTAACGAGACTATAACGTCGATCTACGAAAAACTTTGGGACAAGATCGACCTCGTGAGGCATTTGAACGAAAGGTACGTGGTGTCAAACGAGGAGCACAAGGAGATAGTGGAAAGCATATTGGCGAGGGACAAAGAACGCGCCATCGAGAGCTTGGTGAGACACCTCAAGAACGTGGAAAATGAAACCATCAAAAATCTTCCACTTTTCGAGAAAACAGAGAGGTGAGAGAAATGGTGTTAAAACTCTTCGACCAACACTTCGGGAGAGGATACCGAGTGTACGAAAAGTCACTCAGAACCACTGAGGGCGCGTCCGCTTTCCTTGTGAAAGGTGAAGAAGGAAAGAGACTCGTAGTCGTTTCCGAAAAGACGCTGGATTTCTCCTTCGAGAAGAGATACGAGATAGAAGGAAAGATATTCCTGTTCTGCAAGATGGACCACGAAAACCTGGAGAAACTGGTAAAGCTCTTCCCCGAGTTGAAACCGTCCACTTGTGGGTTGAAACCTTCGTTTGGAACGGGCGACAGGCTCGGCATCACCACACCGGCTCACGTGAGGGCTTTGGAGGGGACCGGCGTCTTCCCGGTCTTCGCCCAGCAGTCCGTGAGGGAGAACGAGAGAACCGGTAGAACGTGGCGAGACGTTCTGGCCGACGCGGTCTGGGGGGTCTTCCAAGAAGGGTATCGTGGGGAGTTCGGTGCGGATGCTGACCACGTCAAGCGCGAGGAAGACCTCCTGAAGGCGGCGGAGGAAGGATTCACCATGTTCACGATCGATCCATCCGAGCACGTCAGAAACCTCTCGAAACTCTCCGAGAGAGAGAAAAACGAGATCTTGGAGAAAACCTTGAAGAAAGATAGAGTCGACAGGAGATACTTGGGGAAGAAGTACGCGATACTGGGAGAGAAATTCGAGTTCGACGAAAAAACGTTGAGAGACGCTGTTGTGCTCTACTACGACGCGATCGCACACGTTGAGATGATGTACCAGCTGTTGAGGGAGAGGACCCGCGAGTTCGATTTCGAGGTGTCCGTCGACGAAACCGAGACACCAACTGCCCCGTTGCACCACATATTCATCGTGGAGGAACTCAGAAGGAGAGGCGTGGAGTTCACCAACCTCGCGCTCAGATTTGTGGGAGATTGGGAGAAAGGCGTGGATTACAAAGGTGACGTGAAAGCCTTTGAGAGAGAGATCAGGATACACGCTGAGATCGCAAGGATGCTTCAAGGGTACAAGCTTTCGCTTCACTCTGGTAGCGATAAATTTTCGATCTACAGGCCTTTCGCCTTGGCAACGCAAGGTCTCTTTCACGTGAAAACGGCAGGAACAAGTTATCTCGAAGCCGTCAAAGTTGTCTCCATGGTTTCCCCCTCTCTCTACAGAGAGATACACCGCGTGGCGTTGGAGAACTTCGAGAAAGACAGGAAGTCCTACTTCATCTCGGCTGATCTCTCGAAGATACCTGATGTAGAAGAGATCAGAGACGAGGAACTTCCAAAGCTTTTCGAAGATCCAAACGTGAGACAGCTCGTTCACGTGACCTACGGTTCCGTGCTGAAGGACACGGAACTGAAGAAGAAAATCTTCGAAGTACTCGAGAAGAACGAAGAACTGTTCCACGAGGTCGTGAAGAATCACATCGAAAAGCACGTCAAGTTGCTGAAGGGGTGAAAGGGATGTTCGATCTTAGGGGAGAGATCGCTTTGGTGACGGGTGGGGCCAGAGGGCTTGGTTTTGGTATCGCGGAAGGGTTGGCCGAGGCAGGAAGCGACGTCATAATCGTGAGCAGAAATTCCGAAGAAGCAAACGAAGCGGCCAAGCGGATCGAAGAGAAATACGAGGTGAGAGCCTTCAGCTTCGCTTGTGATGTATCAAATTATGAAGCGGTGAGGGAGCTCCTGGAAAGGGTCGAGAGAGAGTTTGGAAGACTCGACACGGTCGTGAACGCAGCGGGGATAAACAAGAGATATCCAGCAGAGGAATTCCCCATCGAGGAGTTCAAATCGGTGATAGAGGTGAACCTTTTGGGTACGTACTACGTCTGCAGGGAAGCGTTCAGACTTTTGAGGAAATCGGAAAACCCAACGATAATAAACGTGGCCTCTCTGACCGTCACGGAAGTCACCACCTTCAACATATCGGCCTACGCGGCGTCCAAAGGTGGCGTCGCCTCCCTAACGAAGGCTCTCGCGAAGGAATGGGGAAAGTACGGTATCCGAGTGAACGCGATCGCACCAGGTTGGTACAAAACGAAGATGACGGAGCCCGTCTTCAGCGACAAGGAGAGAGTGGAGTTCATGTTGAAGAGGATTCCACTGGGAAGGACCGGCGTGCCGGAAGACTTGAAAGGAGTCGCAGTCTTTCTCGCTTCCAGAGAGTCTGCCTACATGACAGGGCAGATCGTCTTCGTCGACGGTGGTTGGACCGCCAACTGAAGGAGTGATGGGAATGAGGTTGTACCTTGAGGGTAATCCCCTCACAGAAGAAGAGATAAGGGAAGGCTTAGAAAAACTCGTGGAGGACTTAGGAAAGGTAAGGAAAGTTCTGGTCGTTCACACCGACTACACCAGGGTTGATTTCACGCACCTGGTCGCCAGAAACCTTTACAAGCTTCTTCTGGGAAAAGGCTTGGAAGAGTTCCACACGTTGAACGCGAGTGGCACCCACAGGGCGATGAAGACGGAAGAGTTCGAAAAGAAACTTGGACTGTCCAGAGAGGACAAAGGCGTCTTCTTCCACAACCATGAGTTCTTCAATCCCGATGCCCTGGAAACGGTAGGTGTGCTCTCCAAAGAATTCGTCTCCGAGATGACGGAAGGCGACCTGGAGGAAGAGATCCCCATCCGGATCAACAAGATGATCTTTGAGCCTTTCGACGCCATCTTCTTCATCAACGGAACCATACCGCACGAATCGACAGGTTTCTCTGGTGGGCTCAAGATAGTGATCCCAGGGATCGCCAGCACCGAAGTGGTCGATACGTTCCATTGGGCAGCGGTCCTCATGGGTATCCCAAAGCTCATAGGAACGGTGGACAACCCCGCCAGGAGGATAATAAACAGGGCCTCGGAGATCATTTTCGAAAGAGTGAGGGCGCGTTCCTTCACGTTGAACATGGTCTACGAGGAGGAAGAAGAAGTGATTCCCAGAGCGCTTTACATAGACGAGGGTTACGAGGGGTTCTTGAGAGCTTACGAGAAAGCGTGTGAACTCAGTTCAAGAATTCACATCAAGTACATCGACAAGCCCCTCAAGAGGGCTGTGCAAGTGATCGGTCCAGAATTCGATGAAGTGTGGACCGCAGGTAAAGGATCATACAAGCTTCAAAGACCCGGTGTCATGGCCAAAGGAGGCCAGATCATCATATACGCCCCGCACATAAAGCATTTCCACTCCAACCCGCAGATGGACAAGTGGATCCGGGAGATCGGTTACCACTGCAAAGACTACGTGAAGTGGTACCTCAAGAAACACCCCGACTTCAACAAAAACGTCGCCGCGCACGTTATAAACGTGAGAGGTGCCGGCACTTTTGATCCAGAAACTGGAAGGGAAGAGTACGATTTCGAGGTGATCCTCGCAACTTCCATACCGGAGGAAGTCTGCAAGTCCGTCAACCTCGGTTACATGGATCCCAGCAAGATAAGGAAGGAAGACTTCCTGGATGAAGACAGTCTCTGGATAGAACCTGGTGGAAAATACCTCTACGATCTGAGGAGGAGTGGGACATGATCGTGGGGCTCGACATAGGAACAGAGAGCGCTAGGATCCTGTTCAAATACGGAGAAGAGTGGCAACTTTTCAAAGAAAATTACACCATATCTTTCCCAACATCTGATGCGGCGGAGCAAGATCCGAACGAGATACTCTCCGCCGTGATGCGCCTCCTGAAGAAAATTCCCCGAGAAGACGACGTTCTCTACATCGGTTTGAGTTCCGTCTTTCACAGCATAATGGGTCTCGACGAAGGGATGAACCCCGTCACGAAACTGCTCAACTGGGTGGATAGGAGATCCTACAGGGAGAAGGAAGAATTGGAGAAGAAGTATGGGATGCGTTTCTTCTACGAGAGGACAGCGTGTCCATTACACCCCATGTACTGGCCGTCGAAGATCCTGTGGTTGAAAAAGAACTCTGCAGCGAGGAAGTTCTGTTCGATAAAAGCTTACGTTGTGTACAAGCTCACCGGGGAGTTCGTTGAAGAACTGTCACTTGCCTCCGGAACAGGTTTGATGAACATAAGGACTCTCGACTGGGATGAGGAAATCTTGAGGGTGATCGGGATAGGAAGGGATGCGCTTCCTGTGATCGTGTCACCGTACGAAATCGTCGAAGTAAAACGGGAAATCGCCGAAGAACTTGGGTTCAAGCGAGTGTTCTTCGTTCTCGGTGGAGGAGACGGCGTGATGACGAACGTGGGAGCGAACGCCATGGACAAAGACTCGGCGACCGTCACGATAGGAACGAGCGGTGCGTTCAGAGTGGTCATGGAAAGGCCCGTGATAGACGAGGATGGAACATCGACGTGGTGTTACCTCATAGACGAGAGGAACTACGTGCTCGGTGGGGCGATAAACAACGGTGGCATCGTGCTGATGTGGCTCAAAGACGTCATGAGGTTCGACAGTTACGATGAGATTGTGGAAGAGGCGATGAATTCACCGATAGGAGCGAACAACCTCGTCTTCTTGCCGTACCTCAACGGCGAAAGGGCACCGAACTGGAGGGAGAGGTACAGGGGAGTGATCGTTGGTCTCACGTCCTCCCACAAACGGAGCGATATCGCCCGGAGCGCGCTGGAAGGGATATGTTTCAGAATAAAAGACATATATGAGGCCGTGAAAAGAGTCGGAAAAGTTGACCCAAAGAGGATCATCGCCACCGGAGGGTTCACGTCTTCCCCAGAATGGGTTCAACTCTTGGCAGACGTGCTGGGAAAGGAGATATGCGTTACCAACGAGGAGAATCTGTCCGCTTTCGGTGCTTACGTGATGGCGCTCAAGGCGTTGGGGGAGGACGTGGAGGGATTTCTGAACGAACACTTGAAGGTTGTGAGGGTGTACCATCCAAGGCTTGAAAACACAAAGATTTACGAAAACATCTACTTCAAGTACAAGTACCTCTACGAGAGGCTCGTGGACTATTTCTACATGACCTGAGATCTTTCTTTCATTCTGATCGTCTCATCTTCTCGCCTATTTCCTCTTCGGGAATCCCGTGAACCCCGGAGAGGAATTTTATGACTTTCGCTAGGTCCCATCCCACTTCGTTCAAAGCTCTAGAAACCGAGTCGTGACCGAACACTTTTATCAGGGGAACGAGGTTCAACCCAGATTTTTGAAGGAGTTCTTCGCAGCGCTGACGGTTCACCGTGACGAGCGATATGTACGACGACAACGCTTTGCAGGAATTCAAAAGAAGCGTCAAGGATTTGAGTGTTAGGTGAACCACGATGGGAGCAAGATGGTTCGATTCCAGATTCCCCAGAGCACAGGCATGGCTTATCACCGCATCGTGTCCTAGGACCAAATGAGACAGCTGTTGAACGTAATCCAAAACCGCTGGGTTGGTTCTCTCAGGATCGATGTCCTCGATGACGGCCGGTAAGACGAGTTCCCCGATGGCCGTGTTTGGCCCACTCCCAAGGAGTCTCAGGTCGTTTGAGATTTTGTGGAGGTTTACGGCGAGGGATTTCAGCAACCCGTGGACTTCCACGAAGACGTCCCAGTTCTGCGTGGCGTCTACGAGGTTCTCCGCCTTGGAGATCTTCACCCCTGTGACGTCTCGGACTCTCTCAGCTATCCTGAGCACGTACTCCTTTGGAGCGCCTAGTCCTGTCCCAACGAGAGTACCCCCTATGTTCACGCCTCTGATCTTTTCCTCCACTTTGTGGAGTCTCCACCTGTCCCTCGTCAGCGCTTCCGCGTACGCCCCAAACTCTTGCCCCAACATGATGGGTGGGCCATCCATCAGATCAAGCCTCGCAGGTTTCCTCACACCGTAGAACTCTTTCTCTTTCTCCTGAATTTTCTCTTGTAGATTTATCACCGCTTCAACCAGTCGCCTCAACTTTGAGATGATAGCCACCTTCGCGGCCGTTGGAAACACATCGTTAGCTGTTTGGTGCAGGTTCACGTGTCTGAAAGGATCCACGAGGAGTTCTTCCCTCTTTCCACCCAGGAATTCGGACGCCCTACTTGCGATCACTTCGTTGACGTTCACGTTCAAGAACACGTCAGCCCTACCACAGAGTGGATCCACAACCACGTGGCGCTTTAGCTCCTCCCACTCATCGCAAGCCTTCACGATCGCGTTTCCCACGCGCTCATCCAAATAACCGAGTTCCACGTTGAGGAGGGCACAGGCCTTCTTCACCATGAAGTAAGCCCAGACGAAAGTTTCATCGAATCTTTCACCTGTCGATGGGAATTTTTCCAAGATCTTCCTCGTGTATTTACCGTAGTAGACCGCACCGTTCACACTCTTATCTCCTCCATGAAAGGTTTGATCACACGTTCCAAGACCCCGTGAAGGTAGGATATAACGACACCGTAATTGGTCATAGGTATGTTGAGCCTTCTCGCCATCCTCACCCTTCTCATCATGGAAGCCCTGTTCAGCACGCATCCTCCACAGTGGATTATCAGTTTGACGCCTTCCAACTCTTCCAAGTCGGGAAACTCTTTCCCAGCCACTACTCTAAATTCCAAATCAGCCCCCGTGTGGTTCACAAGCCACCTCGGGATCTTGACCCTCCCTATGTCCTCGGTGAGGGGTCTGTGGGAACAACCTTCCATGATCATCACCACGTCACCATCTCTGAGCTCTTCGACCTTTCTCACACTCTCCACAAAGTAGCGAAGATCTCCCCTGTACCTGGATTCGACGATGGAAAAGGTGGTGAGCTCGACATCCTCTGGAACGTCGGAGACGACCTTCATTATGGCCTGAGAGTCGGTGATGACAAGCTTTGGCTTCATGCCTATTCTTTCCATCACGTACCTGAGCTCTCTCTCCTTGACAACCAAAGCGATCGCTTCTCGATCCAACACCTCCCTTATGGCGTGCACCTGCGGCATGATCAACCTCCCTTTGGGAGCTTCCAGGTCTATGGGAACGACCAACACGACGAGATCTCCACTGTCCACGATGTCTCCAAGGTAGGGTATTTCTTCGTCGGTGGGGAGGATCTCGTGGATCGCCTTCCCTACGGTGTCGAATCCCGCTCTCTTCAGAGCGGAGACACTCAAAACTTTCGTACCAAAGTTTTCTTCGTAGATCTTTCTCAACTGGTCAACCTTTTCCTTCAAGATGTCCTGCTTGTTTATGACCACCAGGAAGGGTATTTCCATTTCTTTGAGGAGGTTCGCAACTTCTTGTTCGTACGGTGTGGGAACGTCGTCCACGACTAAGATCGCACAGTCGACCCTGTAGAGCACCCTTCGCGCCCTCTCGACCCTGAGCCGTCCAAGCTCACCGACGTCGTCGAGGCCAGGTGTGTCCACCAGCGTCACCGGACCGATCGGATAGAGTTCCATGCTCTTGAACACCGGGTCGGTGGTCGTGCCGGCGATGTCGCTCACTATGGAAACGTCTTGTCCCACGAGTGCGTTCATGAAGGACGACTTCCCAACGTTCCGCCTTCCCACTATGGCGATGTACTTCCTGAAACCTGCGTCGGGGAGCTTCATAACTACCACCTTCCAAAAAAGAAAAATTCCCCTCCAGAAACGCCGAGGGGACTGACCCCCCTCGGTGTCAGGTGTTCCCCTCCACCTCAGACAGGGCTCATATGAAATTGTACTTCAAGCTGCGAATCAGTTCAGCCTACTGTTTTTTTCAAACGTTTTGAGATTTTCTGTACTCTCCTTTGCGATCTCGTTCTAGATACCCTCGCACCTCACAAAAGGGATGAACGAGAGGGAATAAGGAGAACGCACAAAAGTCAGAGCCTTCCAGCCCCTTACCTCAACACGTACCCTGTTTCCGTTTTGAAAACCCTCTTCTTGAACCCTTCCCTTTCGATCGTTTCGTAGTCGTGACCTGCGTGTGCAGGGTACACGGCGAAGAAGACCAAAGGTTCATCCGAGACGTTCACCGTCCTGTGGGCCCAGTACGGGGGAATGTACACGACGCTGCTGGGAGTCATCTCGACCGCTTCGAAATCTCCTTCTTTTGTCTGACAGAGTATGAGGCCCTTACCTTGAAGACCCAGGTAGACCTCCGCTGTCCCTTCGACTACGTGGTAGTGACCTTTCGTCATGAAGTACTCTCCCTTCACATCCCCAGGATACAGGATAGTCACAAGAAACATCAGCTCTCCCTCTGCTTCGGGGATGGGTGCTTCGAAAACTTCGTACACGACAGGATTTTCCGATTCCAATGTTGGATCGACTGCCTGAAAGATCCCCATGATGTCCCGATACCGTCTCACAATTCGCCTCCCTTTGAAATCTATTTCCCGTCCTTTGAACGACACCACAAAAGGTTTCATCGTCTTTCACCTCACGTTCCATGGTCTGTCAAAAATCGATCCGCACGTGTTTAAGTCTCAAGTACTCATCGTAGACATGGTGGGAGTTCTCCACGCCAAAACCACTCTGTTTCCATCCCCCGTAAGGGTAGGCGAACTCTCCACCCGCCACGTTGTTCACACCCACGGTGCCCGCTTCTATCATGAGAGCTGCTTTCATGGCCTTCTTCAGGTCTTTCGTGTACACGTAAGCCACCAAACCGTACTCGGTGTCGTTGGCTTTCTCTATTGCTTCTTCGAACGTTTTGAACTTCATGATCGGAGCTGTGGGGCCGAACACCTCATTCTTCACCACTTTCATCGTGTGATCCGTGTTCACAAGCACGGTGGGTTCGAAGAAGTAGCCTTTTTCGTACTCCGCTCCTTCCGGCTTCTTTCCACCGTACAACACCTCTGCACCTTTGCTGACGGCCTCCTCGACGTACTCTTTGACCCTCTCCCATCCTTCCTTAGTCGTGAGGGGACCCATTTCCACGTCCTCACGGAGGCCGTTGCCGACCTTGATCTTCTTCGTCTCTTCCACGAACAAATCCACGAAGTCTCTATAAACGGACTCGTGGACGTATATCCTGTTCACGGCGTTACACACCTGTCCCGCGTTTCTGAAGGCCCTTCTCACAGCCCCTTTGACGGCCTCTTCGATATCGGCGTCTTCGAAGACTATCAACGGGCAGTTTCCACCGAGTTCCAAAGTTAGTTTCTTCACGGTATCTGCTGCGGACTTCATGATCTTCTTTCCCGCGCCCGTGCTACCGGTGAAAGCAATTTTTGCGATCAAGGGATGTTCTACCAAGACTTTTCCGACTTCCTCAACACCACCTGTGACGACGTTCAACACGCCGTTGGGTACACCGGCTTCAAGAAAGCACTCAACCAACTTGATCGTGGACAGGGGAGTGTAGTGAGAGGGTTTTGCAACCACCGTGCAACCCGTGGCAAGTGCAGGTCCCAGCTTCCACGCGAGCAAGAGCAAAGGATAATTCCAAGGAACGATGGCAGAGACCACACCTACCGGTTGTTTCACAACGAGACTGAGTCTGTCGACCTTGTCCGTAGGATACGTTTCTCCAAGTATCCTGAGTACCCCTTCCGCGAAGTACTCCATGGAATCGAGGGAGGCCTTCACCTCTTCCTTCGCTTCGCGAAGGGTCTTCCCGTTTTCCAGGGTGAGGATCCTGGCGATTTCATCAGCCCTGTCTCGTGCAATCTTCACCGCTTTTTTCATCATCTCTGCTCTCTTAGACGGAGGGGTGGTGCTCCACACCTTGAAAGCTCTGTGGGCAGCCTTCACAGCCTCTTCTGCTTCCTCTGAACTCAAACTCGGAACGACCCCGACGATTTCCTCGACGTTTGCTGGGTTCCTCACCTCGATAACTCTCCCCGTCTTCGATTCCACAAATCCTCCATCGATGATGCATTTCAGAAACACGAGCGATCCCTCCTTTCACGTGTAAGATTCGTACTGCTTTGTGAAGAACTTTGTGAGTTTCGAAAGACCGTAGAGGGTAGAATTTATCTCCTTGCTGTCCATCAACGTTCTGAAGAGCCTCGTGATGAACCTCGTTCGGTCTGCTCTGTGTTTCGCCTCGTAATATTCCACGGGTACGTTCCCTTCGGTGTAGGTGATACTTCTCAGGAACAACAGGGGATCTCCCTTCTTGACCTTGAGCAGACGCGCGTCTTGGGCATCCGCTGGTATCGCCTCTATCGTCCTCTCACCCCAGATGAGTCTTATCCCGTACTTCTTCTCCAAAACCTCGTAAAGGGACTGGTTTTCCAGGTCCTCTTCCATCAACCCCGGACAGAGAGCTTTCGGAATGAAAGTGACCACGGTCAGTATTGGTTCCTCGTTTATGAACCTCAACCTGTGGATTTTCA
Organism: Thermotogota bacterium; assembly: GCA_030550515.1. Classification (GTDB taxonomy): domain Bacteria; phylum Thermotogota; class Thermotogae; order Thermotogales; family Thermotogaceae; genus JAUQPE01. The sequence goes on from JAUQPE010000027.1 coordinate 14,696, forward strand.
TCACCTCGTCGCCTGTCTTGAGGTTCAAGTAATAGGCAAGGAGTTCATCGGCAGGCACCACTTCCCTGGAAAGGAGCTTTGTCTTTGGCTGCAATCCTTGCGCCTTCATGTCGGCATAGAATCCTGTGAGCCTGGACATGAGGTACTCGTCTATCTTCGGTCTGACGACGATGGTACCCTTTCCTCTCTGACGCTCGATCAATCCCCTGTTCACCAAGTTACCCAGGGCCTGTCTGATGACGCTTCTACTCACCTTAAACATCTCGCAGAGTTCCTTCTCGCTCGGCAACACATCGCCGGGTTTCATCTGCTCCGTGATCCACCTGTAGAGGATCTCCTCCACCTGATGGTAAAGGGGAACTGGCGAATCCTTTCGCAGAGAGAAACCTTCTAGTGAGTCTCTCACTCTATCGCCTCCTTAAAGAACCTTTGAAACATCTCGTTGACTTTCTCCAAGAGTTCTCTGTAGAAGCCCTTGTATTTGCTGTAAATTCTCATCCACTCTTCACAAGGTTCTGTCAAGCTCGTGAAACTCACGCTCTTTCTGATGGTTTCTCTCAAATCTTTGAAGAGCCCCACTCCGAATCCCGCCAACACAGCCGAACCGAAGACCGCCCCTTCCGTCCTGTTCACCCTGTAATACGGTAGCTCCAAGACGCTGGCCTTTATCCCGTTCCAAAGCTCGCTCCTTGATCCACCACCGACGACAACTGCGTGCTTGAAACTCACCTCTGGAAACATCTCCCTTATGACGTCCAAGTAAAAACCGTACTCGTACGCGATGCCTTCGAGGATGGACCTGTAAAAGTGTGCCCTACTGTGCCCCCAGTTGAATCCAAACCAAACTCCTCTCAAGTGAGGTTGGCTCGGGCAAACCCTTCCACCTAAGTGTGGGATGAACACCACACCATCCGCACCCGCTGGTACTCTTTTCGCTTCTTCGTTCAAGACCTCGTAGGGATCCACCCCCATGAGTCTCGCCACATCCCTCTCAGGAGAAGCGAACTCGTCTCTGAACCACCTCAAATTCTGTCCCCCACCGTTGATGAAGGCGATTGCGTACCAGATGTCGGGAAAAACGGTGTGAGCCATGAAGAGGGTCCTGTACCTGGTGTCCGGTTTGTACTCGTCTACCGTTATGGCGAGTACGGAAGCTGTGCCGGCGGAGTCGAACAGAACGAACGGATCGACTACCCCTGCTCCAAGCATCGCAGCTGCTTGATCTCCACAACCTGCCACGATTGGCGTTCCTTCCAACAATCCCGTACTCTCCGAGGCCTCCTTTGAAATCCTCCCCACCACATCCCACGGCCTCACAATCCTGGGGAGTTTCTCCGTGGGTATCCCGAACAACCGACAGAGGTCTTCGTCCCATGTGTTCTTCTCTATATCACACAAATTCGAGAAGTGGATGTAAGTGTAATCGATGAAGACATCTTTCACCTGCAAGTTTCCGAGCTTTGAAGCCACGTACACAGCGGGGACCACAAACTTTTCCATCTTCTCGAAAAGAGATGGCATTTCTTCTTTCCACCGAAGGATCTTCGGTCCGTGCGAGTAAGTTGGAGGCCCTCCCGCCTTCCTGATCACAAGGTCCACGTACTTGTACATCTTCTCGATGTAAGGCGAACACCGGGTGTCAAGCCACGAATCAAAAGGCATAACGGGCTCCAGATGCCTGTCCACCGCCCCTAGTCCAGACATTTGACCATCGAAGGCCACAGCCACGATTCTTTTGGGATCCACCGATGCCTTCTCCAAACATTTTTTCATGCAATCGGTGGCTATGTTCAAAATCTCGTTCAAGTCTTGCTCGGCCCAACCCGGCCTTGGCTGATAGAGTGGGACTTCTGAAAAAGCGTCGGCCACCAGCTTGCCCTCTTCATCGAACAAGGCTGCTTTTATGTTCGTCGTACCGAGGTCGACCCCCATCACGTAGTACATCCTATCCCCCCTGTTGGTTGAGCACCACAACCTTCAATTCCTTCCCTGCAGCGAGTCTCTCGAAGGCATTTGGAAGCTCCTCAAGCGTTACAAAGGAGGAGACAAGCCTTATCAATTTTTCTCTCAAGTCTTCCCTGTGTACGACCATGTTGAGGGCTCTTCGGTAGTACTCGACGTCTGCACCTGTCGTACCCGTCAGCGTGATTTGGTTGTAATGGATCACGTTCGTGTTCAATGTGGGGAAGGGTGTCCCCTTCGGTAATCCCGCAAAGAAACTCACTCTCCCGAGTTTTGAGACAAGTTCAAGAGCTTGAGCTTGCGCTTCGGGAACAGGAACGCTCACTATTACCACGTCGAACCCCTTCCCATCCGTTAGATCCTTTTTCAAGATGTTGAGATCCTGCTTTTGAGGATTGATCCCAAGGTTGACACCGAGTTCCATCGCCACTTCAAGTCTCTGTTCGTTTGGATCGATCACGACTACCAGCGATGCCCCCATCATCCTTGCAGAGAGTGCGTTCAAGATACCCATGAAGCCAGCCCCAAACACGAGTACCCTGTCTCCAGGTTCCAAACCGAGGTTGCTCAAATTGTACAGGCAAGTCGAGAGAGGTTCCACCAGTGGAACCACTCCCTCCGGTACCGCCGCCGTCAACTTCAACACGTTTCCCTGTTCGAAGGCTTTTCGCGGGACAAACATGTATTCGGCAAAGGCACCATCGATGGTGATGCCAAAAGCATCGTAGTCCGCGCACAAGTTGTATTTCCCCATCAGGCAATACTCGCACTTCCCACACCCCAGGTTAGGGGCCACGAAGACCCGGGTACCAACGGGGAAATCCTCTTCGTAGGACCTCGATACCTCCACGATCTCACCGAAGATTTCGTGCCCCAAAACCCTTCTATCTCCCTCCCTTATCTTGAAGTGTCCACTCTTGAATATCTTCACGTCGGTGGCACAAACGGCACTGGAGATAACCTTGATGATCGCTCCTTCACCTTTGAGTGTGGGTAAAGGAACGTCTTCAAGACCCACTCGACCCACCCCGTTGAAGACAAAGGCCTTCATTCATCCCACCTCTTCTATCCTCACGGGCCTTCCTTCTTGGATCGATTTGTTCGCAGCGAGAACCGCTTTCATCGCTTCGATTCCATCCGAGATACCCGGAGAGGGTTCTCCGTCGTTCAAAATGCTGTCGATGAAACTCTCTATTTCTAGGACATACGCTTCTTTGAAACGCTCCGGCCAAGAGCTGACGGTTTTTCGAATGGCCCTCTTCGTCGTTTCACAGAAGAGAACGGATTGAAAGTTCTGTACGTCACCGATGGTGAGAAGACCTTTTGTACCGAGTATCTCTACCCTTGCATCGTAACCGTATTCGACCGGACAACTACCTTCTATTACCCCGATCACATCGTTCTTCAACACGAAGTTGACAATCGCGGTGTCGTAGAAGTCTGGGTATTTTTCTGCAATCTCTATAGCTTTTCTCACCTTACCGTATGCGAACACTTCCTCAAACTCGGATCCGCACAACCACCTCACGCTGTCGAAGTCGTGACTGTTCACCTCTGCAAGAAATCCGTTGCTCTTTTTCACATCCCAAGCCCATTCGGGAGGAAGTCCAGGACCTCGGGTGATACTCCTTATGGACATTATATCCCCCAACAGCCCGTTCTCTATGATTTCCTTAGCCTCTCTGAAGGCAGGATCGAACCTCCTCATGAAACCTATTTGAAATTTCACCTTATTTTTCTCACAAATTTTCTTTATATTGAATGCCTCTTCGAGGGTTATTGCGAGAGGTTTTTCACAGAAAACGTGTTTTTTCCTCTCCATGAAATAAACAGCTATATCGTGGTGGGTGAAAGTGGGAGTGGTTATGACCACCGCGTGGACATTTGGATCTTCACCCACTTCCTCCACGCTGGAGAAACACCTTATCCCGTACTCGTCAGCAACTTTTTTTGCGAGATCCGCATTCTTATCGACGATCCCAACAACTCTTGCTTTCGGTACCCTCTTCATGATGTTGGTGGTGTGGAGGACTCCCACTCTTCCTGCTCCTATCACGCAGACATTCACCATCACTGTTCCCTCCTCAAGTAGAGATTTTCCTCCTTCTCCATTGGTCGAACACCACAACCGCTATGATGATGAAGCCGTTCACAACCCTCTGCCAGAAAGGCTCCACATCCAGCAGATTCAACCCATTCCCCAAGACCCCTATCAGTAGACCACCTATCAACGTACCTAGGATGCCCCCTTCTCCTCCAAAGAGGTTCGTACCTCCTATCACAACAGCCGCTATGGTCTGCAGTTCCAAACCTTCCGCCATCAAAGCGTTTGCTGAGTTCATCCTTCCCACCAACACCAAACCCGCTATACCAGCGTACAACCCAGAGAGTGTGTAGACAAGTATCTTCACCCCGTCGACGTTTATCCCGGATTCTCTCGCGGCTTCTCTGTTACCCCCGACAGCGTAGATAGACCTGCCGAAAGCAGTTCTTGAGAGTATGAACCACGTGATAATCACCATGACACCCGCTATCACAGCTGGTACAGGAACACCTCCTATGTCCCCGCTTCCAAGCCATATCAAGACTCTCGGAAGGTACCCCCTCAAGGTGGTTGCAGTGAAGTGCGATGGTACGGGAAGCCCTCCAGTTATTAAGAGCGCAATTCCGCGCACTGCACCGAGCATACCTAAAGTGGAGATGAAGTCTGGAATCCTGCCCTTCGCTATGATCACGCCGTTGGCAAATCCCACGAGCGCGGAAACCGTCACACCGAGCAAAGCACCGAGCAAAAACGGCCAACCCCAGTAGCTCATCGCGACTGCAGCCAAGCATCCTCCCAAAGCGAGTGTGGAACCCACTGAGAGATCTATGCCTGCCGATACGATCACCATCGTTTGGGCGCAAGCAACTATCAATAGAACAGCCACCTGACGCAGAATGTTCAACCAGTTGTTGAGCGTCAAGAAAAAGGGTGAAAGTATGGAAAAGGCCACAACAAGACTGATCAGTCCAAAGAAAGAACCACCTTTTAAAACGAGGGTACCTATGTTCTTCGGGGTAATTTTGACTTTTTCCTCCACTCTATCGATCATCTTCTTATCCTCCTCCCGCTTATTTTCTTTATTTCGCCCCTCATACCTTCACCACACCGCCTACTTCGGCTAAAAGATCCGACTTCGACAGTTGTCGATCGTTGGGGAGGATTTTCGTTATCTTACCTCCCCTCATGATCGCTATCCTGTCACCGACTTCCAGTGCTTCTAGGGCTTCCGAGGTGATGTAGAGAACAGCTTTTCCTTCTTTCGTTATGTTCTTGACAATCTCCCTAATTTCGAACTTCGCACCAACGTCTATTCCTCGGGTCGGTTCGTCCAAAATCAAAATCTTTGGAGATTTAGCAAGCCATCTCGCAAAGAGCACTTTCTGCTGGTTACCACCGCTCAAGTGTGTGACTCTCTTACGCGAGTTCGAGGTTCTTATTCTGAGTTCATCGATGAATCTCTCTGCGAGCTCTTTCTCTTTGTCGAACATCAACAACCCTTTTCTGGATATCTCCCTCAGCGAAGCCAACGTGATGTTCGCTCCCACCGAAAGTTGGAAGACCAGCGCCTTTCTTCTATCTTCAGGAAGGTAACCGATCCCACACCTTATCGCATCAAGGGGTGACCTTATTTCCACCCGTTCCCCTTCAACAAAGACTTCCCCACGGTACTCTTGGAGACCGAACAGAACCCTGGCGAGTGTGGAACGTCCAGATCCGAGTATTCCAAAGATCACTAGGATTTCTCCTGCGTACACGTCCAAATCAACGCCCTTTAAGATACCAGCCGAAAGCCCACGAACCGAGAGTACAGCTTTCCTGCCGGGATCAGCGTTGTGAGAGGAAACGTTACTTTCGAACATCTTGCCTGTCATGTAATAGATCACGTCTTTTTCGGTGAGATTGCCCTTTTCCTCAGTTATCACTTTTTCACCATCTTTTATGATCGTTACCCTATCAGATATCTTCAGAGCTTCGTCTATCTTGTGTGATATGAAGACGATGGCTTTTCCTTCTGCCTTTATGTCGCTCAACAGCTTGAAGAGCCTTTCCACTTCGTGTTCGGTGAGGGCAGACGTCGGCTCGTCCAAGAGCAGGATTTTCACGTGGGGTTGGCTCACCGCTTTCAGGATTTCCACGATTTGTTGCTCTGCTACTCCTAGATTCCTGACGGGAACACGTGGATCAACGTCTATGTCGAATTTCCTCATCAATTCCCTCGCTTCCCGATACACGTAAGACCAATTCACTCCCCACCTCCCTTGCGGCCACCTCCCCAAGAAGATGTTTTCACCCACACTGAGCGATGGAACTAGCGAAAGTTCTTGATGAACAAGCGCTACACCCGCTTCCATGGCCTCCTTTGGACTTTTGAATTGAACCTTTCTACCATCCAAGTACATCTCTCCGGAATCTGGTTCTATGATCCCACTGATTATCTTCATCAACGTACTCTTCCCCGCCCCGTTCTCACCCAACAGGGCGTGTACTTCCCCAGGATACAGTTCTAAGCTCACATTGTTCAAAGCCTTCACACCCGGGAATTCTTTGCAGATGTCCTTCAAGACCAGTACAGGATTTCTTGTCACCATGCGGTGTACCCCCCGTCTATCGAGAACACCGCTCCAGTCGCATAACCGGGGAGGTCGGATGCTAGGAAAACGATAGCAGCAGCTATTTCCTCGGGTCTCCCCAAACGATTCATGGGTCTTGAAGACTCCAATTTTCTCCTCACAGCCTCTGGATCCTTCTCTCGGCTCAGGGCTTTCTCCACCAGAGGCGTGTAAGTTGTGCCGGGACAAACAGCGTTTACCCTGATCCCATAAGGTGCGAGGTCGACGGCACAACTCTTGGTGATAGATATGACCGCAGCTTTCGAGAGGTTGTACACTACCTGCCCCTGTATACCGACGAGACCCGCTTCCGAAGCAACGTTGACGATCACACCTTTTCCTCTCTCTTTCATAACCGCTGCAACGTGTTTGGTACAGAATAACACCCCTTTCACGTTCACGTCGATGATTCTTTTGAAATCTTCTTCTGTTACCTCCAGAACGGTTCCTTTGGCGTAGATACCCGCGTTGTTCACCAACACATCCACTGTCCCGTACTTCCTGACCACGTGTTTGACCATCCCTTCAATCTCTCTTTCAACCGATACGTCTAAGTTGTAAAACTCTGCCTTTCCCCCTTTGGACCTTATTTCCTCCTCCACTCTGCGGCCGTTCTTTTCATCGAGATCAGCCACGATCACGATAGAACCTTCTTCAGCAAAGAGTTTAGCGGTGGCTTCCCCTATACCCGCTCCCGCACCCGTGACGATCACAACCTTGTCTCTCAAACCAAGATCCATATCCGCTCACTCCTTTCACGTGAAAAGAGGGGAGGGGGGCCTCCCCTCACTTCTTTTGCTGTCTCTTGAAGTACTCTTGCTTTATCGCTTCCCAATCTATAGGCTCCAATTGCGTGTTCGGGTAGAACATGTCGGCGTTTCCTTTCCAGATAGTCCTAGGTCTGATGTCAACGAATTTGGGTACAAGGTCCTTGAGTCCGAGAGCGAGCATCACCGCGTATTTTGTACCGTACCAACCCCATTCTGGGAACCCGTGCCACGTTTCGGCAATGATCCTTCCTTCCCTTATTCTCTGCACGGATTCGGGAGTCCCGTCGTTCGTGAAGATTTTGACCTCTGTCCTTCCTAACCTTTCACATGTGAGCATCGCACCAAGCCCCATCTCGTTGGATGCCGCCCAAATGAAGTCAAGGGTACCCTTTGGATTGGCAGCCAAGATATCCTCCGTCACCTTTATAGCTTTTTCCCTGTTCCAATCTGCGGGAAGAGTGGTTACTATCTTGATCCCAGGGAATTGACTGATGACCGAGTTGAAACCGTTTAGTCTTGCCGTCGAGAAGAATCCACCCTTCACACCCTCTATGATCGCACCGGTTATCTTGATCTTGTCTTTGAGCTCTGCTATCACTTCTGGTGTGTAGAGTGATTCCCAGAATGCAAGATCGAGATACTTCTCAGGTGGTACGTTCACGACTTCTCCCTCTCCGAGAACACCAGGTCCACCGAAGTAATCCAGAACGGCGTAAGCTGACACTTTAGCGGCTACTGCGTTGTCGAAACCTATGTAGCAGTCCACATCAACACCCTCAATGGGCTCCAAAAGGTTCACCACGATTACGGGTATCCCCGCCGCCTTAGCTTTCTGAAGGGCAGGTTTAACGACTTCAACTTCAATGGGAGAGATGGCTATCACGTTGACTTTTCTTTGGATGAAGTCTTCGATGATCTTCACCTGTTCCTCGAACGCTACGTGCGATACAGGAGCTTTGGTGATGACCCTCACGTTGATCCCGTGTTTTCTAGCCTCTTCAGCAGCTTTGTTGAAAAAGTCCGTGGCTGTTTTGAATACCCCCGTGATGTCTGGCGGTGTCCAACCTATGACGATGTCCGGGATCTTTTGTGCCACAAGGAAAGAACCAAAAACAGCTACCACGAGGATCCCTAAAAACAGTCTCTTCGCGTTCACGCTGAGATACCCCCTTTGTAATGAAATATGGTCATTATAATGTTATGACTTTTTGTTTTGTTAAGTCAAGCATGATGAGCGAAATTTACGGGTGTTTATTCCCAATTAAAGACAAAAATACACGAATATCATGGAAAATCTCAAATCATCTCTACTTTCCAACGTTTTTCCTCCTGAGGTATTCGTCTGCCCCCACTTCCTCTAACTCCTTCGCCTTCTCAATTACCTCACTTTTCATCTTTTCCTTGTATTCCCTAACCTTCTCCGCAATTTCCGGATACTTCACCCCAAGAATACTGGCGGCGAGGATACCGGCGTTTTTGGCGTTGTTTATGGCTACCGTCGCCACGGGTACACCTGCTGGCATTTGAACGATAGAAAGTAGCGAATCAAGGCCGTTCAAAGCGGACGTTTTCACGGGTACACCTATGACGGGAAGGTGCGTGATGCTCGCGACCATCCCAGGAAGGTGTGCCGCACCACCTGCGCCGGCGATTATCACTTCTATACCTCTTGCAGCAGCAGTTCGTGCGTACTCGAACATGCGCTCCGGTGTTCTGTGGGCCGAAACGATGGTGATCTCGCAATCTATTCCGAACTCTTCTAACACCTTCGCCGCTTCCATCATGACCGGTAAGTCTGAGTCACTACCCATGATTATGCCAACCTTTGGCATCGCTCATCCCTCCGAGATCACTTTCAAGATCTTTTTCGCAGCCAACGCCTTCGCGAGCGCCCTGTTGACGTCTTCGTCTACCACCGTGAAGTGCCCCATCTTCCTGTAAGGTCTGGTCTCTCTCTTTCCGTATACGTGGACCGATAACCCCTCTATCTTCAAAACTTCCTCGAATCCAACCACCTTCGCCGGTCCCGAATAACCCTTCTCACCAAGCAGGTTCACCATGACGGCAGGCGTCAAAAGCTTTGTGGAACCAAGTGGGAGGTTCAGGATGGCCCTTAGGTGCTGTTCAAACTGGCTTGTCACGCAAGCTTCAATGGTGTAATGACCTGAATTGTGGGGTCTTGGCGCGATCTCGTTCACGAATATCTCCCCGTCCTTCGAAAGGAACATTTCCACACCGAATATTCCAACTCCCTCCAACGCTTTGACGACTTCAACGGCTATCTCTTGCGCTCTTTTTTTCTGCCCTTCTTCCACCCTCGCTGGGGCTATGACAACATCGCAGATGTTCGCCTCCTCGTTGAAGTACATCTCCACAACGGGATAGCACGCGATTTCTCCTTTCTTGTTCCTCGCCACCATCACCGCCAGCTCTTTCTCGATCTCAACATATTCTTCCAGATAGGTCTCTCCAGTTAAAGCTTTCGCCAGTTCTTCTTCGCTTTTTATGACGAATACTCCTCTCCCGTCGTATCCTCCTTTCCTCGCCTTTTGAACGACGGGAAAACCGAAGCTTTTCACGTCTTCCACCAAATCCACCACAGGAGCGAACCTTGGAACCGGCAGCCCTTTCTCCTTCAGGAACGTCTTCTGCTGGAGTTTATCCTGAACGATCTCGAGTATGTAAGGTGAGGGCGCTATCTCGTACCCTTGATCGTACAGCCTCTTGAGAGTTGGTGTGTCCACGTGCTCCAAGTCACACGTTGTAACGTCCACAGATCTTACAAGGCGTTCTATCTTCTCCGAATCGTGGAACCCCCCTACAATCTCCTCATCCGCAACTTGCCCCGCTGGACTTCTAGGGGTGGGGTCGAGGACCACCACGTGAAACCCCATCCTTTTGGCCTCCAGGGTCATCATCTTACCCAGTTGACCGCCCCCAATGATGCCTATCCTCTTCACGTTTCCTGGCCCTCCCGCCTTCAGAAACCCACGTTCGTGATGTTGAAGTAAAAGTTCCATTTTCCATCTCTGAAGAGGTAAGCGTACCCAACTTCGACGTTCCCAAGGAAGGGGATCACCAGGTTCAGCTTGGGGCCAATAGAACTGAGGTATTCGAATCCGCTTTCTTTTTTCGCACCACCAAAGTCAGCAAAAACACCGAACACGACGGGAATGTTTTCGCTTTGAAGTATCCAGTTCAAGTCGGCAGAAAACTTGAATATCCTCTCCGTCTCCAGATAACCGTATCCTCTTATACCCTGCGTTCCCGAAACTTCCAACTTCTCCTCTCCCAATTCGTTCAAAACGACCCCACCCAACCCGCCGAACTTCGCGTAGAGGCTCTCGAAGATCGGGTAATAGAGTTCTCCCACAACGATTGTTTTCCAATAACTCTGCTCCTTGAAATAGAGCAATCCTGCTTTCTGAACGTCGAGTCTCAGATATCGACCCTCTGTTGGCAGAATTGCGGAATTTCTGTCGTTGAACGTGTACCTACCAAGGAAGGACAAGGTCCCAGTGTTTGTTTCCCCAAGGATTTTCTCGTAGGCCAAACCTATTCCGAAGGAATTCCCTTTGTAAGGGAGTGTGGTGATCATGCTCTTCAAGCTCACCGAGTCGGTGTCAGTGGAGACTATTTTTCTGTATCCCGCCTCCGTTTCGAGTTTCACTGGTATATCCGTCGGTAGCGGTACCGATACGCCCACACTCGCTTTTCTCTCGGAAAAACCAAGATTCACGTTCAAGTACAGGTTTTCTCCATAACCGAAATTGTTGACCATCGAGAGTTGCAAGAATCCCACGAAACCTTTCCACCACTCTTCACCGGTTTTTGGCATGCTCCAACCCAAAGTACCCATGAAGTTTCTGGTTTTCTCCGCTTCTTTCAACTCGATCGTCAAATCCACATCCGTCTCTTCCAGGTTCAATCTGGGCTGGATGTTAACCTTGTCGAAGTACATGCTGTTCATAAGGTAAGAGTACGTGAGCGCAATTTTTTCTTTGTTCAATGGCTCTCCTTCCTCAACCGCGATCAAGTTTTTGACAACGTAAGGTCGGGTCTTCTCCAACCCTTTCACTTCCACGCTTTTAACGTATTTCTCAAAGACCTCGAAGTTCAACACATCACCTTCCAATTTCGCCTTCACCCAAACGTAAGGATAGTTGTTCTTCTCGTAGAACTCGACCACCCTGTTCATCGCCAGGAGCACATCCACGTTCCTCACGCTCTCTCCCGTTCGCAACCCACATGCTTTGAGTAGTTGTTCTTGAGAGAATATGGTGTTCCCACTAAAAGTGATGACGTTGATCTTTCTTTCTCCTTCGAAGATTCTCCGTTGAACAACCCTCACGACCAAGATCATCACGTTCCTTTCTTCTATGTCCCTAACCGTGGTCTTCACGAAGTCAATTGAGGTTTCCTCGCTAAAGTAAGGAAGCGATCGCAAAGTGTCCAAAAATCTCTGCACGTCGGAGAGAGTTGGGTAAAAGTCCTTCTTGTTCATCGTGAAAAAACGCACGATGGGAGAAGAAGAATAGTAATCCCTCAAGAGCTTCAACTTGGACTTCGAAACGAGCGACGCTATATCCAAACCTTCTATTTCCCCATTGAAAACGACGTCCCAAAGCGCGTACTCTTTGACGGTTATCTTGTACACGTCGTTCTCGAGTTCCCCACTTATCTCGACGAGGAAGTAACCATTTTTTTGGTACTCGTTCCTTATAGCCTCCACGCTTTCCCTCAGCTTGATCAAGTTCAACGGCTTCTTTCTTTCAAGCTTCACCGCTTTTTCGAGATCCTCGAGTTTCACGAGTTTGATCCCCTCTACTTCCACTTTCCAGTCGGAAACCAAAGGGTTTTCTTCGACCTCGATCTCTAGAATGTATCCCATCTCACCCGACACGAGGGTGGGTTTCAACGAGGAAAAGTAACCGAGCGCAAACACCCTTCTGAGGTAATCCTCGATCTCGCTGCTCGTGAGCTCTCCAAAAAGTTTTCCCACGTTTTCAAAGATTTCTTGTTCACTCAGGTGTTTGAGCCCCGTGAACCGCACGTCTGCAATGTAAATTCCGAATCCGGTGAGACAAACTATGAGAAACAAGGAAAGGAGAGCTCTCCTCATATTTGAACCCCCTTCAGTAAGTCTCCCTTGTAAGCGTACTTCAAAAAAGCTTCAAAAGTCCAAGGGCATTTTTCTTTGAAGATTTTCGCGATTGCCAAGGCGTACTGTTGGATCTCCCATTGTGCGTGAGAATCAGCCCTGAGGTTCAGAAAGTTCATCAGACTGCGCGCGTTGACTGTCCAATAGAATCTCGTGTAGAGGTTGAGTGGAAGAACGATTCTTGCCACTTCCCTTGGTATCCCCATCTTCAAGAGCTCCAAGTAGACCCGATAAGCAGTTTGAGTTACCTCTTCTATCTTCTCCAAGACCGTTTTCTCATCGAAATTCCTGTTACTCCTTTTCAACCTTGCAGGATCAGGGAAGTAAAACTCGTAACTTAGTTTGGAATACCTTCCACTCAACTCGTTGTAGGAAGCTATCCGGTGTCTGAACCACTGACGGGCAACAAAGATCGGGCACTTTACGTGGAAGGAAAAAACTATGTGTTCAAAAGGAGTTTCGTGGCCGTTTTTCAACAAGAACTCTATGAGTTTCTTGTCTCTTTCTTCGTCCAAAACATCCATGTCGTACGAAACCCTCGCAGCCCTCACAGCGGACAGGTCGTTTCCCATCACGTCGACAAGTTCGACAAAACCTTTATCCAAGACCGTGATCTTCACCTGTTTTCCTCCTTTTGCGTGAAGAACCGAATCCTCTCTAGAATAATATATCACAAAGGACTGAGACCAACTCAGCCCTTTTTCTGTATTATCTTGATGATTGCCTTCTCTATCCGTTCGCGATCTATCTTCTTTCCACCCTTCAGGATTTCGAGAGCGGCCTTTATAACTAAAATCCTCGGATACTTGCTCATCATCTCCTTCACGGGATCGACATGCACGATCATCACACTCCTTTGTCCTTGACAGGGAAAACAGTTTGGAATATAATCTTAAAACGGTTCGGGCTCGTAGCTCAGCTGGTAGAGCGCCCGGCTCATAACCGGGTGGTCGGGGGTTCGAAGCCTCCCGAGCCCACCAGTACTTTAATCAAACGGGGAGAGCGTTCGCTCTCCTTAATTATTTTAACACATTCTTTAGGATTTTCCTAGTGCGGTAGGTTGGTTGACATTCGGAACTAGTGATAGTAAAATAATTCTTTGGCTAAGGGCGGCGTAGCTCAGAGGCCAGAGCGGGTGATTCATAATCACCGTGTCGTGGGTTCGAGTCCCACCGCCGCCACAGAAAGGTTGAAAGGAAAAGGAACTCAAGAAAGCCAGCGTAGCTCAATGGGTAGAGCGACTGATTTGTAATCAGTAGGTTGTGGGTTCGAGTCCCACCGCTGGCTCAAAGGTTTGGCACAAGTGGTGGGGTGCCCGAGCGGCCAAAGGGGGCGGACTGTAAATCCGCTGGCAGAATGCCTTCGGAGGTTCAAATCCTCCCCCCACCACCAGATTTTTCAGGAGAGGTGAAGCAAGTTGAGAGAAGTGATCGCTCTCAAGTGTTCGAAGTGTGGAAACAAAAACTACTACACGACGAAGAACAAGGACAAGAAAGCAAAGCTCGTGCTCAAGAAATACTGTCCAAAGTGTAACACCCACACCGAACACCAGGAAACGAAGGCTTAACGCAGGGCCGTAGCTCAAGTGGTAGAGCGCCGGTCTCCAAAACCGGTGGTTGCGGGTTCGAGTCCTGCCGGCCCTGCCATTTTTTTGAATATGGGGAGGCAAAGGCGATGGAGAAGATAAGGAAGTTCTTCCGGGAAGTGATCGCCGAAGGTAAGAAGATCACGTGGCCTTCCAGGAAAGAACTCCTAGTTTCTTTTGGTGTGGTCCTCGTGATACTGGCTGTTTCCGGTGTTTATTTTTTTGTGGTTGACTTCGTTTTCTCAGGATTGGTGAGTCTCATATTCAGAGCTCTTGGAATAGGTTAAGGTGATCGTCCATGAAGAAGAGATGGTACATAGTTCAAACCATATCCGGTTACGAGGAGAAGGTCAAGGAAAACCTCGAGAAGAAGATCGAAGCAACTGGATTGAAGAACCTCGTGGGTCGTATCGTGATACCCGAAGAGATCGTGCTCGATGCTACTTCCCCTTCCGAAAAGATCATCCTCTCCCCCAGGGCCAAGCTCTTCGTCAGCAACGGCAAAGAAGTGAACAAAGGGGATCTCATCGCGGAAGAGCCTCCCGTACACGCAAGAAAAAGCGGGATCGTGGTCGACGTGAAGAACGTGAGAAAAGTCGTCATAGAAACGGTGGACAGGAAATTTTCCAAGACGTACTATATACCCGAGTCCGCTGGGGTGGAATCGGGTTTGAAAGAGGGAGCCAAAGTGAGGCAAGGAATGCCTCTCAGCAGGAATGAAGAGTACATCTGCGAATTGGATGGTAGGGTCGTGGAGACGGAGAGGATGAAAAAAGTGGTCATACAATCACCAGACGGTGAACAAGACGTTTACTTCATTCCCATCGAGGTCTTCGACAAAAACTTGAGAAAGGGGAAAGAAGTGAAACAAGGGGACTTGCTGGCTGAGAGCAGAAAGTGCTACTCGAGGATTTCCGGAAAGGTTGAAGTGTTGGACTTCATGACCAGGAAAGAGGTCAGGATATACAAGACAAAACGAAGAAAGCTTTTTCCTGGTTACGTCTTTGTGGAGATGCTCATGAACGATGAGGCGTTCTCTTTCGTGAGAACGGTGCCATACGTGTTGGGGTTTGTGAGCTCTGGGGGACAACCCATCCCCGTCAAAGACAGGGAGATAAGACCCATCCTGAGGCTTGCGGGAATCGAGACGTACGAGGAAAAGAAGAAACCAATCAAAGTGGAAATCGGTTTCAAAATCGGAGACACGGTGAGGATAATAAGCGGTCCGTTCGAAGATTTCGCCGGAGTTGTGAAAGAGATAGATCCAGAAAAGCAAGAACTCAAGGTCAATGTCACTATATTTGGAAGGGAAACCCCTGTGATCTTGCACGTTTCCGAAGTCGAAAAGATCGAGTGAGGATGTGGGAGGAACTTTTCCGAACCACATGAGGGAGGGTTGAAAGATGGCAAAAAAAGTGGTCGCACAGGTTAGGCTTCAGTTACCAGCGGGAAAGGCCACCCCAGCCCCACCCGTTGGACCTGCGTTGGGACAAAGAGGCGTGAACATCATGGAGTTCTGTAAGCGATTCAACGCAGAAACCGCCGACAAGGCTGGTATGATTTTGCCCGTTGTCATCACGATATACGAGGACAAGTCGTTCACTTTCGTCGTAAAAACTCCACCCGCTTCTTTTCTTCTGAAACGCGCCGCCGGTGTGGAAAAAGGGTCCTCCGAGCCGAAGAGAAAGGTGGTAGGTAAGGTCACCAGAAAACAGATAGAAGAGATCGCGAGGATCAAACTGCCCGACCTGAACGTCAACTCTTTGGAGGCCGCTATCAGAATCATAGAGGGAACCGCTAAAAGTATGGGCATAGAGATCGTCGACTGATGTGGTGAAGGAGAGGAGGAGGCGTTATGCCGAAACACTCCAAGAGGTATCTGGAAGTCAGGAAGTTAGTGGATAGGACCAAGTTTTACGATCTCGATGAAGCCGTCGAACTTGTAAAAAAGACAGCCACGGCGAAGTTCGATGAGACGATAGAGCTTCACCTTGTGACCAACATAGATTACAGGAAGCCCGAACAGCATGTTCGCGGTAGCATCACGTTACCTCACGGTACCGGTAAAGAAGTGAAAGTGTTGGTCTTTGCGAAAGGCGACAAAGCCAAAGAAGCGCTGGAAGCGGGAGCCGATTACGTTGGTGCGGAGGAACTTGTCGAGAAGATCGAGAAAGAAGGTTTTGTGGATTTCGATGTCGCCATCGCCACACCCGACATGATGAAAGTCGTTGGAAGATTGGGTAAGATACTTGGCCCAAGGGGATTGATGCCTTCTCCGAAGAGTGGAACGGTCACCCAGGAGATAGCTGAGACTGTGAGAGAGTTCAAGAAAGGAAGGATAGAAGTCAAAACGGACAAAACCGGGAACATCCACATACCCGTTGGTAAGAGATCGTTTGACAACGAGAAACTGAAGGAGAACATAAAAGCGGCTATCGAACAAATCATGGCGATGAGACCGGCTGGAGTGAAGGGACAGTTCATAAGGAAGGCTGTGCTTGCGTCGACTATGGGACCTGGGATAAAGTTGAACCTTCAGAGTATAATATAACGTCAGGATGCCGTAGATGGCAGGGCCCAGTTGGGTTAAAGATCCTGCCGGAGGCGTCCAAAAAAGGGAATTCTATAGTCCCTTTTTGTGGACCCTCCGTGGGTCCACAAATTTTTTTGGGAGGTGAACCGGTTTGCTCACAAGGCAAAGAAAGGAAGAGTTAGTCAAAGAGCTCTCGGAAGCGTTCGAAAAATCTTCGTTGGTGATGTTCGCAGATTTTTTGGGCTTCACAGTCGCAGACCTCACCGAATTGAGGGCGAGGATAAAAGAAAGATACGGGCAGAATGCCAAGTTCAAGGTGGTGAAGAACACTTTACTGAGCTTGTCACTCAAGAACGCTGGCTACTCGGGTTACGAGGAGTTTTTGAAGGGACCCACAGCCGTCCTCTACTTGTTCGAAGGAGATCCAATAGAAGCCGTTAAGATCCTGTACAACTTTTACAAAGACAAAAAAGTCGATCCATCCAGGCTGAAAGGAGGATTCCTGGAAAGAAGGAAATTCTCATCGCAGGATGTGGAAAACATTGTCAAACTTCCAACCAAAGAACAGCTTTACGCAATGGTTGTTGGCCGCATGAAGGCACCGATATCTGGTCTCGTGTTCGTGCTGAGTGGGGTGCTCAGAAACCTTGTGGTGGTTTTGAATGCCATAAGAGAGAAAAAGTCGAGTTGATGGAGGTGTTGAGAGATGACGGTTGATGAAATCATTGCGGCGATCGAAAAGTTAACCGTGGTGGAGCTCGCAGAACTTGTGAAAAAGTTAGAGGACCGGTTCGGGGTGACAGCAGCCGCTCCTGTTGCCGTCGCTGCTGCTCCTGTCGCTGCAGCCGCCGCACCTGCAGCGCAACAAGAAGAGAAGACGGAATTCGATGTCATCCTCAAGAGCTTTGGACAGAACAAAGTACAAGTTATCAAAGTCGTTCGCGAGATCACGGGTCTTGGTTTGAAAGAAGCGAAGGATCTCGTGGAAAAAGCTGGAGCTCCAGACGCGATAGTGAAAAGCGGCGTGCCGAAGGCCGAAGCGGAAGAGATCAAGAAGAAACTCGAAGAAGCTGGCGCAGAAGTGATATTGAAATAATTTTCGAAAAAGAAAAAATACTGTTTCAACCCTGTGCCGACGCTTGTCGGTGCAGGGTTTTTGTGTTTTAATATAATGAGTGGGACTCCTTCTTCCAAATCGAACCCCTCGTTGTTTCAGAAGGCCTTCTTTCAAAAAACCTAAGTCAAGGAGGGAAATCTCCTCAACTTTTCTTGTCCACATTACTTGAGAGGTGAGAAGATGAAGGAAATCCCCTGTGGTAGGAGAGTGCGCTATTCCTTCGGCAAACTCCAGGAACCTCTTCCGGTGCCCGATCTCGTTGAGATTCAGAAGGATTCCTACCAGAGATTCCTCAACAAAGGGCTCCTCGAAGTACTCAGAAAGTTCTCCCCCATCTACTCCCAACCTTCCAGAGCCGAAGCTAGAAGGACGGAGAGAGGTTTTGCCTTGGAGTTCGTCGCCACACGGGTAGGTGAACCCAGCCTCGATCCCATCGAGTGCAAGGCCAAAGGTTTGACCTACAGTGTGCCCGTGCACGCCACCGCTAGGTTGACGGATCTGAAGACTGGAGAAATGAAGGAAGAGGAAGTCTTCCTGGGGTACATACCGTACATGACCGATCGCGGGACTTTCATAATAAACGGAGCCGAAAGGGTAGTCGTCAATCAAATCGTTGTGTCGCCTGGGCTTTACTTCTCTGCCGACTACATAGACAAGGAAGAGTACGGTGGCTACTTCCTTCCGTCGAGAGGAGCGTGGCTTGAAGTCATACTTGACCCATTCGATGGCGCTCTTTATGCGGCCCTCGACGGAAAGAAAGTTAACCTCTTCCTCTTCTTGAAGACGATAGGATACGAGAACGATGAAGACATACTTTCGCTCTTTCCTACTTACCTAGATGCTGACGATGAAGACAGCTTGTTGCTCCATGTCGGCTCGATTTTGCTTGAGGACGTATACGACGGTGAAAGGAAGATCGCAGGGAAATGGGATATCCTTACCAGGGAGATTGCGGAGAGGATTTTGAACTCCGAGAAGATCGAGAAGATAAAGGTTGTGCACCCTATCGCTCAGAACACTTTCGAAAAGATGCTCGAGATTTCTTCCGTCTCCAGAGAGGAGATCGAGGACGAAGAGAGAACAAAAGTGTACGGCTTGAACGAAGTCACAACGGTGGACGCTTACCTGGAGATCTTCAGAAAACTTCGTCCTGAGGAACTTCCCAGGATAAACGCCGCAAAGAGATACTTGCACGATTTGTTCTTTAACCCGGAAAGATACGATCTTTCCGAAGTTGGTCGTTACAAAGTAAACGAGAGGTTGAAGAGCGCGTACACAAAGTATTTGATAGAGGTCGAAGGAATGGATCCCGAAGAGGCGAAGAAGAGATACTACAACGAAAATTCGCTCGTTCTCACCCCAATGGACGTTGTCCTTGCGTCGAGGATCCTTTTCGATTACTTTGAGAGAAGGTACATAAACGATTTCGAAGTGGACTCTTACGAGCTCAGACATCTGATGAAGGTCTTCAAGGAAGAATATCTGGAAAGCCGAAAGGTAGCGCCTTGCGACCTCAGAAAGCTGAGCAACATCCTCAGGAGAAGTTTCGGCATCAACGCGGACATGACCACCCTCGCAGCTATGAGGTATATCTCGAACATAAACAGGGAATTGCCCACAATTCCTTTCGACACGAAAGACCACCTAGGCAACAAACGCGTGAGAACGGTTGGTGAACTCGTTCAACGAGAGTTTGAAAGGCTCTTCGCGAGGGCGCAGAAGGCTATTCAAGAGCGGTTGACTTTGATAAACTCCCTGGGTAAAGTTTCCATACAGAGTCTAATAAACATAAAGTCCATCATCTCCACCGTGAACCAGTTCTTCGCCATGAACCAGCTCTCCCAATTCATGGATCAGGTCAATCCCCTCTCCGAACTCACGCACAAGAGGAGAGTATCGGCCGTAGGACCCGGAGGGTTGAGAAGGGAATCGAAGGTCTTTGAGGCGAGGAACGTCCACTACTCGCAGTACGGTAGGTTGTGCCCCATAGAGACTCCGGAAGGCGCAAACATCGGTTTCATCACTTCGCTTGCGATATACGTCAAGATTGACGAATATGGCTTCCTCATGACACCTTACCGTCGAGTGGTGAACGGAAGGGTCACGGATGAAATCGTCTACCTGAGGGCGAACGAGGAAGAGGAGTACAAGATTGTTCCGGCTACGACACCGGTGGATGAGCTGGGAAGGATCATACCTGAAAGGGTTGTCGCAAGGGTGGGTGAGGAGATCAGGCTGGTTCCAAGAGAAGACGTTGATCTCATGGACGTTTCCACAAAACAGCCTTTCAGTGTCTCCGCTTCCCTGATACCGTTCCTCGAGCACGACGACGCGAGCCGAGCTTTGATGGGTTCGAACATGCAAAGACAGGCCGTTCCACTTCTGAAGGCGGAGGCTCCCCTCGTTGGCACCGGGCTGGAATGGGAAGCGGCCAAGAACTCTGGTTACGTCGTCTTGGCGAAACACAGCGGTGTGGTCAAAGAAGTTGATGCCTCGAAAATTGTGATACAGAGAACCGATGAAAACGGTAAACCCATCTACGATGAAAAAGGGAAACCGATCTACGACGAATACAGGTTGTTGAAGTTCATCAGATCCAACCAAGACACGACGATAAATCAAAAGCCAATCGTCAACGAAGGGGACTTCGTGAGGGCTGGTGAACCTATAGCAGATGGTCCAGCAACGGACATGGGAGAGTTGGCCCTGGGCAAGAACGTACTCGTGACCTTCATGCCTTGGGAAGGTTACAACTACGAGGACGCAATTTTGGTGAGTCAGGAACTGCTCGAAGAGGATACCTTCACCTCCATTCACATAGAAGTCTACGAAACCCAGGCTAGAGAGACGAGACTTGGTCCCGAGGAGATCACGGCAGACATTCCCAACGTGAGCAAGGAACTGTTGAGAAATCTAGATGAGAACGGCATAATAAGGATAGGAGCCTACGTGGTCAGCGACTACGGTGTGGGATCGCAGGCGATACTTGTTGGAAAAGTGACACCGAAGGGTGAGGGCGACACCACACCAGAAGAGAAGATCATCAGGTCTGTGTTTGGAGAGAGAGGAAGGGATGTGAAAGACACCTCCCTCAGACTCCCCCACGGTGTCGAAGGTAGAGTTATAAGGGTGGACGTCTTCGACCAGAACGACATAGCGGAACTGGGTCCCGGCGTTCTGAAGCTCGTGAGAGTTTACGTCGCAAGTAGAAAGACGTTGGACATAGGAGACAAACTCGCCGGGAGACACGGTAACAAAGGTGTCATTTCCAAGATCCTTCCGAAGGAAGACATGCCGTTCTTGCCGGATGGCACACCCGTGCAGATGGTCCTCAACCCACTCGGTATACCTTCGAGGATGAACGTCGGTCAGATCTTGGAAACTCATCTGGGCTGGCTCGCAAAACTCACCGGAAAATGGTTCGCCACGCCTATCTTCGATGGCGCAAAAGAAGAAGAGATCCTGAGAATGCTCTACGAAGAAAGAAAGAAGAGAGGGCTGCATCTCGGTGACGACGAGGAGAACCCCACAGGCAAGGTCATACTCAGGGACGGTAGGACGGGAGAACCGTTCGACAATCCCGTCGTCGTCGGGTACATGTACATGCTAAAACTCGTACACATCGCTAAAGAGAAGATCCATGCCCGTTCCACAGGTCCGTACTCTTTGATCCACCAACAACCTCTCGGAGGGAAATCACACTTCGGTGGACAAAGGCTCGGAGAAATGGAGGTTTGGGCACTCGAGGCTTACGGAGCGGCCCACACGTTGGCGGAGATGCTCACGATCAAGTCCGACGACATCAAGGGCAGAAACGAGACCTACAAAGCGATTTTGAAGAATTTGAATATACCAGAACCTGGTATCCCCGAGAGCTTCAGAGTTCTCATAAAAGAGCTCAGAGGTCTCGCACTCGATGTCAGACTCTACGACGAGAACGGTAACGAAATAGACATCGATAGGTATTGATGGGGAGGGTGATACAAGATGTCCATGTCTACCTTCAAGAGGAAAATCAGGGCGATACAGATAAAGTTAGCCTCCCCAGAGGTGATAAGAAGTTGGTCTGGTGGGGAGGTCAAAAGACCGGAGACCATCAACTACAGGACGTTCAAACCTGAAAGGGACGGGCTCTTCTGCGAGAAGATCTTTGGGCCGGTTAAAGATTACGAGTGTTCCTGCGGAAAGTACAAGGGTAAGAAGTACGAGGGAACGGTCTGCGAGAGGTGTGGCGTGAGAGTTGAATCGAGAGAAGTGAGAAGGAAGAGGATGGGACACATAGAGCTCGCCGCACCCGTCGTACACATCTGGTACCTCGAGAGCATCCCCAGCGTCCTGGGAACCCTGTTGGACATGAGTACGAACGATTTGGAGAACATCATCTACTACGGTAGCAGGAGGATCATCGAGAGAAGTTTCATCGTAACGGATCCAAAGGATTCTCCTTTTTCGCAAGGCGACGTACTCTTCGAAACGGAATACAGGATCTTCAGAAAGAGGTGGAGTTTCGAAGTTGATCAGGCATTCACCGCCAAAAACCCGAAGTCTCCCGTGCTTTCCGAAATAGACGGTGAGATCACCATCAAGACGGAGAAGACGTCCACGGGAAGGGAGATCAGTTGGATCATCGTCAAGAACGTGAACAGAGCCGAGCACACCGTATACCCCGGAATGAGGCTCGCGGTGAAGGATGGTCAAACGGTTGAAAGGGGACAGGAGATCGCTAAAGAGACAGTATTGGACGCCATCTACGCACCTTACGATGGTCATGTTGAGATAGATGACGTCTCCAACGCCATCACGTTGAAACCTTTGACGACGAGCAAGGAACAGCCCCTCGTGTTCACCATACCCTACGGTGCGAGGGTGACCGTTTCGAACGGTCAAAAAGTGAAGAAGGGCGACCAGCTCACAACCCCCACCAAACTCCCACCTGTTAAGGCCAGCATATCCGGAAAAGTGAAGTTCTCCAACAACTTGAACGTGAGAGCCCTTGAAGACGGAACCTTCGAGGTACTCTCCACAGGCGTGGTCTACGTCGAACAAGTGATCGAGGAGAAGAAGTACCCTGTCTTTGAAGGCGCACTGATATACGTGAACAACGGCGACGTGGTAAAGAAAGGAGATCACTTGGCGGACAGGTTCCTTTACGAAGACGAATACCTGTCGCTCTCCGAGTACAAGATCTTCGAGGAACATTACCCTGCCCTGTTCGACGTGGAAGAGAAGGTGGAAAACGACAGGCCCATCGTCGTCATAACGAAGATAGATCCAGAGGTTTCGGAGGAGACGGGGCTTCGCGTGGGCGACATAATAACGGAGACCGAGTACGAAGCCTACCAGCAAGTCTACCCAGGTAAGATAGAGGCGGACAGCGGGGCATCCGCGATAAAGAAACTCCTCCAGAACTTGGACCTCGAGAAGCTGAGGGCGGAACTTGAAGCGGAACTCAAAGGGTTGCCAGCTTCCGGTTCGAAAGCGATGAAATTGAGAAGGAGGCTGAAGCTCGTCAAAGACTTTCTGAGGTCCGGCAACAGACCAGAGTGGATGGTGCTGGAGGTCGTTCCCGTCATTCCTCCCGACATCCGTCCGATGATACAGATCGAAGGAGGGAGATTTGCCACAACCGACTTGAACGAGCTCTACAGAAGACTCATCAACAGAAACAACAGGCTGAAGAAGCTTATGGAACTCGGAGCGCCTGAGATCATACTTCGAAACGAAAAGAGGATGCTTCAAGAAGCCGTGGACGCGCTCATCCACAACGGCACGGATTCGGAGGGAAGGAAGCACCGGAGGGTGCTCGTGAGGGACAGGAACGGAAGGCCACTCAAATCACTCACCGACCTGCTCAGGGGAAAGAAGGGAAGGTTCAGGAGGAATCTGTTGGGTAAGCGCGTCGACTATTCCGGAAGGGCCGTCATAGTGGTCGGGCCAAGCCTTAGGATCCACCAGTGCGGTATCCCAAAGAAGATGGCGATGGAGCTCTTCAAACCCTTCGTTCTCGCTAAGTTGCTCGGCGAAGGCAGCGGGAGCAAGACCCTCAGGAAGGTGAAGAAGGCCATCATAGAAAAGGAAATGCCCGAAGCTTGGGAAGTTTTGGAAGAAGTGATCAGGGGTAAAGTGGTCCTTTTGAACAGAGCCCCCACGCTCCACAGGATGTCGATACAAGCATTCGAACCAAAGCTCGTCGAAGGTAACGCCATACAGCTCCACCCCGTTGTCTGTCCGCCTTTCAACGCCGACTTCGACGGTGACCAGATGGCAGTTCACGTACCGCTATCTGCTGCCGCTCAAGCCGAAGCCAGGTTTTTGATGCTCTCCAGGTACAACATCATCTCACCCGCACATGGAAAACCGATATCACTCCCAACGCAGGACATCATCATAGGTTCTTACTACCTCACGACCGTTTCCAAAGACTTTGAATCGCTCAGGGAAAAGGACGTGAGGTGGAAATTCTCGTCTCCAGAGGAAGCCCTGCTGGCTTACCACTTCGGCTACATAAAGCTTCATACCCCCATCGTGATCAGGGTGAGGGTGAAAGGTAAAGAAGTCAGGATCAAGACGACGCTGGGAAGGGTGATATTCAACGAGATCGTCCCTGAAGACCTGCGCGATTACACGAAGACTTTCGACAAAAAACAGATAAACAACCTGGTGTACGAAACCTTCAAGAGACACGGGATAGACAGGGCAGCCGATCTCCTCGATGACGTAAAAGACTTAGGATTCCATTACGCAACGGTTTCTGGTCTCACACTCTCGTTGAAAGACTTGATAGTCCCAGAGCAGAGAGACGAAATCCTCAAGCAAACTTGGGAAAAGGTGAGGATAATAGAAGAAAACTACGAGAAAGGTTTCCTCACAGACGAACAGAGAAAGAGTGAAATCATAAGGCTCTGGTCTCGCGTGACGGAGGAGATCACGAGGCTCACCTCGGAGACCTTGGCGAGGGATCCCTTCAACCCGATCTACATGATGGTGAACTCCGGTGCGAGAGGAAACATCGATCAGGTCAAGCAACTCGCTGGCATCAGGGGATTGATGATAAAGGCCTACGACCCGAGATCGAGAGAAATAAAATCCAAGATCTTCAGAGGGCAGGCGGTTTACGAGGCATTGACTTTCGATTACCCGGTCGACAGGAACCTCAGAGAAGGTGTGGACATTCTCCAGTTCTTTATCTCCACGTACGGTGCTAGGAAAGGACAAGTTGACACAGCGATGAACACGTCCTTCGCTGGGTATCTCACCAGGAGGCTCGTGGACGTCGCCCAAAGCGTCACCGTCGTCGAACCGGACTGTGGAACCCACGAAGGGATCAGGGCGATGGATTTGATAAAGGACGGAAGCGTCGTGGAGAAGATGAACGAATTCCTCTTCGGAAGAGTGCTGGCAAAAGATGTGTTGGATCCAGAAACTAAAGAAGTCGTCAAGAACCCGGAGACCGGGAAAGAGTACACCAGGAACACCATGCTCACCGACGACGACGCCAACTTCCTGGCTGCTTACAAAAAGACGGTCGATGTCGTTCGTTACGAGGAAATAGACATCACAGAGCTGAGTTTGCCGAACGCGTACGCGGAAATCGCGGAACCGGTGGGAGAGTTCGAAGCTGGAACCGAGCTCACTTGGGAAGTCGTGAAAGCTGCCAGAAATGAAGGCAAATACAGGATAAAAGTGAAGGTGTACCCGATAGTTGGCACAGTCTACGCGGAAGAACAACCCGTGATGGACAAAAAAGGTGAGAAGGAACTTCTCGTACACCAGGAACTGATAAGCGAGATCACCGCAAAGTTACTCGAAGAGAACGGAATCACCAAGGTGACGGTGAGACCTGACATCGTTGTGAGGTCTCCTCTCACCTGCGAATCCGAGCACGGGATCTGTGCGGCTTGTTACGGAATGGACCTCTCCAACCACAAGATAGTGAGCGTGGGCGAGGCCGTTGGAATAGTCGCCGCGCAATCCATAGGAGAACCCGGTACGCAGCTCACCATGAGGACTTTCCACGTTGGAGGAGTCATGGGTGCCAGCGACATAGTGAGCGGACTCACGACGGTGGAGAAGACCTTCGAGCCTTACGCCTTCCTGCGTGAGGAAAAGAGCGGTGGAAAGAAAGAGATCAAGAAGTACTACGGTTCGGAGGCCATGTTGTGCGAAGAGGACGGTTTCGTGAGGGACATAGTGATAGACGAAAGCGGTGATCAGATCATTCAGATTGAAGATTACGCCGGTGGTATACATACCTACAGGGTGCCGAAGAAGGCGAAGATCAAGGTGAAGAAGGGACAGAAAGTCTTCAAGGGTGACACCCTCACGACGGGTGCCATCGTGTGGTGGAAGCTGTTGGAACTCGAATCCGAAAAAGGCGTCCTCACAGCCTTGAACCTCCTCAAGATCATCAAGAACGCTTACGTACAGCAGGGTGTGAGCATACACGACAAGCACTTCGAGATCATCTTCCGTCAGATGCTCAGCATGGCTGTCGTGATCGATCCAGGAGACAGCGATTATCTCCCCGACCAACTCGTTCCCCTCGTGGAGATAAAGAAGGTGAACAGGGAAATACTGGAAGGGAACGCGAGGGTGGAAGAGAACAGAAAACTGGTGATAGGCAAACTTCTAGCGAGAAAGGTGATCGCGGAAACACCTGAGGGTCAACTCGTCGAGATCGCCCAAAAGGACACGGAAGTTACGGAAGAACTCCTCCAGAAACTCATAGAACTTGGAGTGAAAGAGATAGACGTCTTGGAGAAAGGCAAGGTCGTCACCTACCAGATCCTCCCGAAAGAACCCATAAAGTACAAGAGAAGGCTCCTGTCACTGAAAAAGGCCGCCCTGAATTACCCAGGCTGGCTCAGCGCAGCGGCGTTCGAAGAGACGTCCTGGGTGCTCACCGCGGCAGCCATAGAGGGCAAGATAGATCCACTGCTTGGGCTCAAGGAGAACGTCATCGTTGGCCAGCTCATACCGGCTGGTACAGGCTTGGACGTGTTCGCGGGGCTTCAAGTCGAGGAGACACCGAGGGCAGCCGTCGAAGAAAAGCTCGCCTGATAGAAAGGAAGAAGGGGTCCCTTTTGGGACCCCTTCGTTTTTTCCATCACTCTTTCCAGAGTGCGTAGTAGTCGTCACCTGGCCTCATTGGGTTGTGGTACCAACCCTTGACCCAACTCCTCTGGACCCTGACGCCTTGAGGTTGGTAGAGCGGCATACCGAGGGCGTGTTTCATCGCAAACTTTTGGATGGTGACGTAGAGTTCTTCCCTCTTCTTCGGATCGGTTTCAGCAATGGCCTGTTCTATGAGTTGGTCGAGGCTCTTGCCACCGAGATCGGGGTGGGGTGTGGAGACGAACTTCCTGAAGTTGGCACCCTGTCTTCCGGAGTAGACACCCGCGCTGTGGTAAGAGGAAAACTCACTTTATAACCCTATTTTATAGCATTTTGTAAAAGTATTCATCACACAGTGGTCTGAAACCTTCGAATCGCTGGGGCCTTCCGCTCTCCAACACCACGGTAACCTCATTTTTACCACCTTTTTCGAGCCTCGCGGGAGCCTTCACCGTGTAGACGAACATCTTTTTCTCGTCAAATGGCCAGATCTTTACGATCTTTTTGTCCGGTGAGAGTAGGACCACCCAAACACCCTCTGGGATCTCTCCCTCCAACTTGCACACGGATCGACCATCGGAAATAAACGTTCCGGTGACCTTCTTCACGGCCACTGGTAACACCATACCCAACGTGAACACGTCGGATAAACTTGCGTAAAAAATGTGGAGTTCCTCACCGGATGGACTCAACGGGAATCCCAAGCCTCTCTCTTCCAAAAGGTTTTTCTCCCATTCTTTAGTCTTTCCCCTTTTTCTTTCCAGTTTCTCTCCGAACAAGCTTCTTATCTCCAAGAGATCCTCGTCTATCTCCGCGCCCCTGCTCAACTCTTCCAACGCTTGCGATCTGTCCTCGTAGAGTGCATCGAAGGCCCCCACAGCGATGAGATTCTCGACGACGTTTCTTGGAATTCCCTTCACCTTTTTGAGGAGGTCACCCACACTCTTTATGGGGCGGGCCCTCGTGATCTCTTCCACGAGGTTTTCCCCAACGCCCTTCACGAGTGTCAGAGGTAGCAAGATGTCTTTTCCGTTGAAGACCAACGTTTTGCCCGAGAAGTTGACGTCCGGAGGGAGTACCCTGTAGCCTTTCCTCCTGAGCTCTTGAACGGCGAGAAAGACGTCCTCGCTGCTTGAAGAGTTGTACTCGAAAAACTTTTTGAAGAATTCTTCGAAAGCGTGCTCCTTGAGGTAAGCTGTCTGGTAGGTGAGTCTTGCGTACGCCACGCTGTGGGACTTGTTGAAAGCGTAGGCGGAGAAGTTCAAGAAGACTTTCAAAAGGCCTTCGACATCTTCCACACCCTTCTCTTCCAATCCCTTTTTGAGCTTTTCCAGCAATTCTTCCACTTTCTCCCTCTCTTTCTTGGCGATGGCCCTTCTGAGGGTGTCCGCCTCCGAACCTGTGAGCCCCGCAAACATCGAGAGTACCATGAGCTGTTCTTGGTACACTGGGACACCTTTCGTCTCTGGAAACATCTCCCTCAAGATCTTCGGAATGCCCTTCGGCGCCCTGTAGAGCTCGTCGAGCTTGGACATCAGAGGTCCCGGCCTGTTCAAGGCAAGCAGCACGGAAAGGTCCTCCATGCCCTTTGGGGAGATCTTCCTGCAGAGTCTCCTGGCGTTCAGACTTTCCAGTTGGAAAACACCCAGCGTTTCCCCACGCGCGATCATTTCGTACGTGGCCTCGTCATCGAAGTTGGTCACGTTCACACCGGTGTCCTTCACGAAGGAAATCGTCCTCAAGCCAAGCACGTCCGTTTTCACAACTCCAAGGATTTCGAGAGAATACATATCGTAGTCGAGGACAGGAATACCCTCTTCCACCCTGAACGGAACCGAGAGTGGCTCCTCGGATACGACGATCCCTGCCGCGTGCACGCTCCTGTGGATGGGCAAACCAAGAACGGCTTCTGCGATCCTCTTTTTCCTGACTCCCGGATACCCTTCGAGGTACACCTCGAAATTCCTCAGAGACTTCTCACCCAAGGTTCCGAAGGTCGAGATCTGGTACGCGTGGAACTGCTTCGACAACTCCCTGATCAGCTCTTTTCTCCTCCTGTCCTCCACGTCCACGTCTATGTCGGGGGGCTCGTTCCTCTCCTCGTTCACGAACCTCTCAAAGAGTAAACCGTGTTTGAGAGGATCAACGTCCGTGATCCCGCACAGGTAGACGAAAAGGGACCCAACGGCGCTCCCCCTACCTGGACCGACACCTATTCCCAACTTCCTCGCAGTCTCGACGATCCTTTCCACCGTGTGTATGTAACTTCCCAAGCCTTTCCTCTCGATGACTTCACGCTCTCTTTCGAACCTTTCCACGTACTCTGGGCCCATCTCGAAGGCTCTGATCCTGAGGCGCTCGTACCAGTCTGGAGGGGGCGATGGGAGTTTCTGCTTGACTCTCAAGTCGTAACTCCCAGTTCCAAGTAACGAGGAGATGTCCTCGAGTTCCCCTTCGAAGCCTTGACCTTCCTCCGCTTCCAGACCGAAAACGTTCCTCATGAACACGTAGGCGTCGCGCTCTTGAGGTTCCAGATACCTGATCGGTTTCAGGTCCTTCACGTCGAAGGCGGCCACGTCCTCCAAACGTTCGTCCTCACCGTTGTAGAGGCGAACCAAGGAATCAAAACCCTTCCTGGAAAGGGCGACGAGTACCCTCTCTCCCCTCCAAAGACCGTGAACGGGAATCAAACCTTCCCTTCTCATCAACTCGTTGAATTGGACGGCAGCATGGAAATTTTTGTCCGCCAGAAGGACGGACTTCAAACCTTTTTCTTTCAGTTTTCTGACGAGCTTTTCGAATCTGACGACGGAACCGTCAAAAGAATAGGGCGAGATGACCCAGGGAATCATCCTCTTTCCCTCGTGTGCTCGTAGACTTTCCTTATGGCTTCTTTGAAATCTTCTGGAAGGGGTGAAACGAATTCCAACCACTCACCCGTTCTCGGATGGAAAAATCCGAGCTTCAACGCGTGAAGCATCTGTCTCTTCACGCCGAACAAAGCCTCGTCCTCCTTGTAACGGCCATAAATCTTGTCACCCATGATGGGACACCCCAAACTTTTCATGTGCACTCTGATCTGATGAGTTCGGCCCGTCTTCGGGAACGCCGACAGGAGCGTAGCCACATCTTTGAACCTCTTCAAGACCTTGTACTCGGTGATCGCCTCTTTTCCCTGCTCGCTCACCGTCATCTTCACCCTCAGGATCGGGTGTCTGACGATCGGAAGATCGATCACCCCAGCGTCGCCCTTCACGCTTCCTCTCACCAAGAGTATGTAGGTCTTCTTCACCAACCTGTCCTTGAACTGCTTTGAAAGGGATTGGTGTGCCAAATCGTTCTTTGCCACCACCATGACACCGGAAGTTTCTTTGTCGAGCCTGTGCACGATACCTGGCCTCAGCTTGCCACCGACACCTTGAAGATCTGAACAGTGGTAGAGGAGGGCGTTCACCAGTGTCCCGCTCGTTTTGGAAGGTAAGGGATGAACGAGCATGTCACCGGACTTGTCCACCACCACGATGTCTCTGTCCTCGTAGAGTATCTTCAGCTCCACCTCTTCCGGTTGCACCGAGATCTCAGGAGGCTTCTCCGGGAGTTCGACTTCTACCACATCCCCTCCCTTCAACCTGTAACTCGGCTTCTTCGGTTGTCCGTTGACCAGCACTTTCCCTTCCCTTATCGCCTTCTGTATGATCGTCCTCGAGATCCAGGGAGGAGTCTTCTCTTTGAGGAACTGATCCAATCTCCAACCTTCCTCTCTCTTTTCTACTTTCCAGCTCTTTCTCACACTCGCCTCGAGCGGCACCAATCACCATCAACCCTCCTCCGATGAGGATGAAGACGTCCGCGAGGTTAAAAACCGCCGGCAGAAACGTGATGTTCAGGAAATCCAGTACGTAACCGAACCTCAACCTGTCGACCAAGTTTCCGAGCGCCCCTCCGAGTATGAAACCCATCGCGATCTTTTCCAAATTGTTGAGGCGAACGATCCTGGGAAGCAGCGTAAGGAACAGCACAACCGACGCGATCACCCAAACCATCAGCTCCGAGAGATCCCCGAAAAGACCCATCGCTATACCTCTGTTGTGGGCTTTAACGAACCGGAGCACGCCTGGTATGATGTAAAAAGTTCCTCTCACTTCCGAAGCGATCGCCTTGGATAGCTGATCCAAGAGGAGGGTCAAGACTAGAACGAACGCCATCGGTTCATTTCTCCCTTCTGTAGATGAAAGGCTTGTACACTTCGAGACCCAACTCTTTGTAGTTGAAGATGCGCTCGGTGCTCCCCACGAACAAGAAACCACCTATCTTCAAAGACTTGACGAATCTTTCATACAACTTGTTCTTCGCCTCCATCTCGAAGTATATGACGACGTTTCGGCACACGATGAGATCGAAGTCTCTTTCGAAGGGATCCCTGAGGAGGTCGTGCCTTTTGAATTCCACAACGGGCTTCACAAAATCCTTCAACTTGTAACGGCTACTCGTCACCCTCTCGAAGTACTTCTCCACGTACTCCTTTGGGGTCGAGACAAGTGACTTTTCCTCGTAAACCCCTTCCTTCGCGCGGTTCAAAACGGTAACGTCGATGTCCGTGGCCAGGATCTTCGTTCTATGTGAGAGGCCGAGCTCGTGCACTAGAATCGCGAGGGAATAGGGTTCCTCTCCTGAGGAACAGCCAGCGCTCCAGAACTTGAGTTTTGTCGAATTCTTTGCGATGAGAGGTATCACCTCATCCCTGAGTTCCCACCACTTCTCCGGGTTTCTGAAGAACTCTGTGACGTTTATGGTCATCTTGTCGAGGAACTCGTCCAGGTACCTCTTGTCCCTCAACAACAGTTCGAGGTACCCTTTGTAGTCGACGTTGTACTTCCTCAAGAGCAACTCGGTCCGCCTCTTCACCCTGTGAGGCTTGTAGGAGGAAAGGTCTATGTCAAAACGTTTGGCGAGCTCTCTCACGAACCACTCGAACTCTTCCTGTGGGTACTCTTTCCACTCAAAACTCGAAGGTAAGCTGAACTGCCACTCTCTCTTTGGAAACTTTTCCTCCTGCATTGATCTTTCCCACCTTCCACGAGAACTCCAGTCCGTCTTGGTTGAAGAGAACCCAACCCTCCCTGAGCATCAACCCAAATTCCAACAGGAACCCTTCGGCGTATCCGACCCTGAGTACGGCGTTTTCTCCCTTGAAATCCACCATCACACCTTTTCCCAACATCACGGAAAGGCCACCTTTCGATATCCAAACACCAAAGTTTTCCTTTTCCAAAAAGGGCTGGACTGTGAAACCTGGGAATTTCAGATCCACACCCACGTGGTACTCTCCACGATCGGACACCACCAGAACGATCGGTCTTTCCAGGTACACGCATCGCCTCCTGTCGTCGAGAGCCAGACCTCCAAGGCCTTTGATCTTCAGGTCCAGGAACTTCTGAGTGGGGATCAGAAAGCTGTTCAACGGTACCTCGTTCAGAAAAGAGTACTCCGCCTTGAAATTCTCAACGTCGAACTTGAAGTAAACTGGGTTGTCGAAAACAAACGGTAAAAGCCTCAGTTCGCCTTCTTCCAAGGTGAAGAAGAAATCGAACCTGAAAAGTCCCTCCATCCTGTGGAAAGCGATTTCTGGCGACAGAACGAAACCTACGGCGATCCGCTGGTCCTGGTAAGCCGCCCCCACTTCGAAAAAACCACCGAAGGCGAGACACGACAGCGCTACCAAGACGGTGAAGAACGTCAACCTTCCAGCTTCGAAAGTATCTCCTCCATTTCTTTGTCGTCCATTTCGAAGTTCGAGAAGACTTCCTGCACGTCGTCCATGTCTTCAATCGCGTTCAGAAGTTCGAGTACCCTCTCGGCATCTTTTCCGGTGATCCTGACGGTGTTCTTCGGCACGAATGTCACCTTAGCTTGAACCTCGTAACCCGCAGCTTCGAGCTTCTCCTTCACAACCGAGAGGTTCTCTGGAGAGGTGACGATCTGGATCGGATCCTCCGAGTCTTTCACGTCCTCGGCTCCGGCGTCGATGGCCAGCATGAGGAGTTCCTCCAGATCCGAGACCTTCTCGCGTGGTATCTCCACGATGCCTTTTCTCTCGAATATCCAGCTCACGGAACCGCTCTCGGCAAGACTTCCCCCGTACCTGTTGAGGAGATGGCGAAGCTCTTGGGCTGTTCTGTTCTTGTTGTCCGTGAGGGCCCTGATGTAGACTGCCACACCACCTGGAGCGTAGGCTTCGTAGATGACTTCCTGGTAGTCCGCCCCTTCGAGTTCACCAGTCCCTCTCTTTATAGCCCTCTCTATGTTCTCCTTGGGCATGTTCTCGGCTCTGGCCCTCTCGACGGCAGCCCTGAGCCTGGGGTTCGTCTCTATGTTTCCGCCACCTTCCCTCGCCGCAACGATGATTTCCCTGATCAACTTCGTGAAGATCTTGGACTTCCTCGCGTCCTGGGCCATCTTCCTGTGCTTTATGTTCGCCCACTTGTTGTGGCCAGACACACCACCTCACCTCCCGTGAAGAATTCATCCACTATATTTTATCACCAAGACCGTCACATCGTCATGGAGTGGTTGACCCGCGGTGAACTCCTGCACGTCTTTCAAGATGTCACCCACCAGGTTCTCGGCGGATCCGTGTGCCCTTCTCAGCAGCCTTTCCAACCTCTGATAGCCGTATTCTTCCTTCTCCACGTTCCTGGCCTCCGTCACGCCGTCCGTGTACAAGACCAAGAAAGAGTTGGGTTTCACGGTAGTAACCACTCTCCTGTACCGCCACTCGCTTATGCCGAGGGGTATCCCGGTGGATTCCAGCCTCACCAGTTCCCCGTTTCGCACGACGTACACCGGGTTGTGTCCCGCGTTGACGATGGACACTCGTCCGTCTTCTTCTATCTCCAAAAAGACCATCGTCACAAACCTATCGTCCGTCAAGTCTTCGCAGAGTATTTTGTTCAACTCACAAACGAGCTCGCTCAAATCCTTGAAAAATTTCACCATCAGTCTAAGATAGCTCCTCAGAGAGCTCATGAGGAGAGCAGCTGGGATCCCCTTGCCCGCCACATCCCCCACAACCACCAAAAGACCTTTCTCTCTCTCGAACACGTCGTAGTAGTCGCCACCCACTTGGATCGCTGGTTTGGAGAAGGCGAACAGTTCTATACGCTTCGTCCTCGGGATTCTCTTGGGGAAGAGTGATCGCTGGATCTTTCTCGCTATCTCCATCTGCTCCTCCATCCTCTGTCTCTCGCGTTCTCTCTCCACGAAGAGTACCCTGTCCAAAGCGGCGGCGATCTGCTTTGCAACGGATTCCGTCAGCCTGCGGTCCCCAGCCGTGAAGATACCTCCTTTTTCTTTTCCCACGAGACAGACGTACCCGTAGTCTTCGGAACCTCTTATCGGCACGAAAAGCATGTTCTCCACCAACTCGTTCATGCCAGGTTCTATGAGGACCGTCTTGCTCGTATCTTTGACGATCCTCTCCACCTCATCTTTTGGAACATCGCCCAGTACCAACCCCTCTCTCTTCACGAACACCAGATATTTCTGGAACCCCACCGCGTTCCTCAAAAGTTCGATCACCTTTTCCAACTTCTCCCCCAGTTTCAAGGGATATTCGAAAGCCCCCAGTATTTCAGAGATTTGAAAGAGCGTCGCTATTTCCTCGTAAGACTTGGAAAGCTCCTCGAGTTGCGCCTCCATGAAGATAGCCTGTTCCTCCAGACTCTTCCTGTACTCCTTGAATTCCGCCTCCAACAGGTCGAGGAGCTCTTCGACGGTGACATTTTCCCCGCAACTCATCCCCAAGAGTCTGCAGACCCTCTCACGGATTTCCCTCTCGTTCATGGAGTAACCTCTCCACCTCCGCCAAAAACTGTGAAGGGCTGAATGGTTTTCTGATGACCCTCTTTGCCCCCAAAGACAAGGCGATCGTTTCGTCTTCTTCTCCACCCTTCGCCGTCAGAACGATCACAGGAATTTTCTTCCACTCTTCCCTTTCCTGCATCTTCCTCAACACGCTGAAACCATCCATAACCGGCATCATGATGTCCAAAACCACGAGGTCTGGGACGAATTCTTGCAGCCTTTCGAGCGCCACTTTTCCGTTCTCCGCTTCCACCACTTCGTACCCGGCCTTCTTCAGGTTGAAAGAAACGATCTTCCTGAGCACCTCAGAATCGTCAACGAGCAGTATCTTTTTCACGTCTCTCCGCCTCCTCCAAGTACGCAGACAATGGTACAAAGTCGTAAGTCAAGGCTTCCTCGCAGATAGGCAAGACAAGTCCTTCTCCGTCGAACAACAGAAGAGGGTTCACCAAGAGGTCTCTCCTCTGCACGTAACTCACCAAATGGTAATCTTTCATCTTCTTCACCGACAGTTCCTCCACAACTTCTCTGAAAAGAAAGCGTCTTCCCTTCTTCTCCAAAACCTTCTCTTCCAACGTTTCGATGGGATCGAAAGGCACGAAGATCTTGAACCTGTAATAGCCGACGATTTTGTTCATCTCCTCCTCGGTTATCCAGAATCTATCTGGAAAGAAGTCGTAAGGGGCAACCTCTCTCAACCTCGAGAAGACGTCTTCCCCGAATTCCCTCACGTGTAATTGTACGTAAAAAGCCAGGTTGATAACTCCCACAGGCATTGCGTCCAGAAAGCTCATCTTGGGTTTGGGATGGTAACCTTCCGTGAAGACCAGGGGAACGGACGCCCTCCTCAGGCAACGTTCCAGCAGCTTTATGGCGTCCAACGCGGAAAGGAACCTCCTCATCCCTCTCTTCTTGAACCTGACGATCACCTTCATCTTCTCGCCTCTTTCGGGTACCTGTAGAAGGCGAGGAAAAGGACCCCGAAGATCATGGGAAGGTAAAACGTGGCTATCCTCCAGGTCACAACGGCGGCGAGCACCATACCGGCCTTGCCGAACACCTTGGTGAGCGTGATCTGGTGGATCGCTTCCACCCCCCCGCTGGCACCTGGGGTGGGGACGTAGAAGACTATGAGGTTCAAAAAATACAATATTCCCACCGCTTCGAGAAACCCCACCTTCGACACGCCAGAGAGCGAAAGTTGGAACACCAGTCCTTGGACCAGCAGGGACGCCAAAGTCAGGGGAATGTCCAACAACATCACACCGTTGCTCCACAGGGTTTTCACGCTCTTCTTCATTTCATCCGTCCACGCCAAAAACCTCTCGTCCCAGTTCTCACTTTTTGTGGCCTTTCTGAGCAACTTATCGAACGCCCGGATCCTCTTGAAAAACGTAAGCAGAATGGCTATCCATCGGGGGTAGATGAGGGAAATCACCACGATGCCCACAAACAACAGACTCAAAAAGTAAGCCGATATCATGAGTTTTGGTGTCACAAGCCTGGTGGTGAACACCACGTCCTTGTACTTCATGAAACCGTGCAGGGAAAGCAGAAAGGACAGGATCAGGTATTCCACAAACCTGGACGTGATCACGTTCACGTTGTGTTCACTCTCCAGGCCGAGTTTGGAAAGGTGGTAGACTTGGTACACCTGTCCTCCGAAAGCAAAAGGTGTCACCATGCTGAAGAAAAAACCCATGTAGTTGTTGAAGAAAGCGTCAAAGAGAGAAAGCCTCTTTCGCCACGTGAAGTGGTACACCATCTTCATCCTGAGGGCGTCGATGAGGATGGAGAAGGAAAAGAGCAGAAAGAGGAAGAACATCCGCGGTAGAGATGACCTCTCAAAGTACTCGAAAAATTCCTTGGGATCTATGTTCTTGAAGATGAGGAACACGGAGAGAGACCCTATCAAGACCGCTAAAGAGGCGTTTAAGGCTTCTCGCTTCTTCAGTGAAATCCCTCCTCACCGCGACCGCAGGAAGAGAAGAAGGTCCTCTGTGCTCTCCATCCACGGCTCCACCTGGACTATTGCGTGATCGTAGAGAAGTTGCCTGGTCCAATCCAGCCTCAAGAGCTTTCTCCTCAACCTTTTGAAGAACCTCTCCGCCCCTTCTTTCGAAGTTCCCGGGAGGACTATGAGAATCTCGGTGTCGTTCAACAGGTCGAACTTGTCTGTGGACCTCAACATCCTGGAAAGTTCCGCCGCGACGATCCTGGCGTACCGGGAATCCTCCAAGTGCAGGTGTACAACGGAGAGTGGTATACCGTACCTCTTCGACTTCTCGAACTCCTCTTCCAGAAAACTCAGTATCCCAGCTGGAAAGAGAACGTAAAGTTTCAGCATCTCGATCCTTCTCTCCAGCAGCTGGTCCGGTAAATCCGGATCGATCACGTCCACAACGTTGTCTGGAAGTGGTTCTGGTACACGCTTTGAGACGAGCACCAACCTTTCAGCGACAACCTTGGGATCATCGGAGAAGACGAGATCCGCCGAATTGTTCAGCAAAAACCCCTTCCTCAGAACGATCCTTTCGAGCCTTCTCTTCAACTCCTCATCGGAGATCTCCAACTTCGCGAACATGGCTCACGCCTTCACCATCTCCAAGAAGTATCGGTGGATCCTCAGATCGTCCGTGAGTTCGGGGTGGAAGGTGCAGGCCAGTATCTTTCGCTCCTTCACCAGAACTGGGTCGCCGTCGTGGTAGGCGATCACCTCCACACCTTTTCCAACCTCCACTATCCGCGGTGCCCTTATGAATATGGCCCTGTACGGATCCTTCCCGATGGCTGGGATCTCCACGTAGGTCTCAAAGCTCTCCACCTGCCTCCCGTAGGCGT
Source organism: Thermotogota bacterium (assembly GCA_030550515.1). GTDB lineage: Bacteria > Thermotogota > Thermotogae > Thermotogales > Thermotogaceae > JAUQPE01. Next base: position 52,298 of record JAUQPE010000027.1, read on the forward strand.
TACGTTCCACGGTGACGTCCAGCACCCCCAGTTTTTCCTGCTCGTAATTCGTTATCCTCTTCGCGAGGAGCACCACACCCGCACAGGTGGCGAAGACCGGAAGGCCATCCCTTATCCTCTCCACGAAGACCTCCTCCATACCCATGTTCTTCATGATGTAGCCCATCGTTGTGGACTCGCCACCTGGGACGATCAAGGCGTCCACCAGATCGAGGTGTTCTGGGAGCTTCACGATGAGCGTCTCCACACCGAGCTTGTGCAAGGCTTCCACGTGTTCCCTGAAATCACCCTGAAGTCCCAACACGCCTATCCTCATACCTTCACCATCCTCTCTCCTGCATCCTCACTTCGAGTTCTTCCACGTCCAGTCCCCTCATGGGTTCTCCTATGTCTTCGGAGATCTTGAGCAGTATCCTCGGGTTGTCCCAGTAGGTCACCGCCAGCACCATCGCGCGCGCCATCTTCCTGGGGTCCTTCGACTTGAAGATACCGGACCCCACGAAGACGCCGTCGGCCCCAAGCATCATCATGAGCGCCGCGTCGGCCGGCGTGGCTATCCCACCGGCGGCGAAGTTCACCACGGGAAGCCTTCCTAGCCTCTTCACCTCTCTCAAAAGTTCCACGGGTGCGCCTATCTCTTTGCCGTAAGCGACGAGCTCTTCTTCCTCCATCTTGGTCACCTGCTTTATCTGCTCCATCATCCTGCGCATGTGCTTGACAGCCTCGACCACGTTTCCTGTACCAGCCTCTCCCTTGGTCCTGATCATGGCTGCGCCTTCCGCGATCCTCCTGAGGGCCTCTCCGAGGTCCCTGGCCCCGCAGACGAACGGTACCTTGAACTCGTGCTTGTTGATGTGGAACCTGTCGTCCGCAGGCGTGAGCACCTCGGACTCGTCTATGAAATCCACCCCAAGCTCTTCCAGGATCTTCGCTTCGGCGATGTGCCCGATCCTCACCTTCGCCATCACAGGGATGGAGACCGCTTCCATGATCTCCTTGATCTTCGCGATGCTGGCCATTCTTGCGACTCCGCCTTCCTTCCTGATGTCGGCTGGGACCCTCTCCAGGGCCATCACGGCGACGGCGCCAGCTTCTTCGGCTATCTTGGCCTGCTCGGCGCTGGTCACGTCCATGATCACCCCGCCTTTGAACATCTCGGCAAAACCCTTCTTCACTATCCAAGTCCCTTTCTTCACTTCCATCTATTTCACCTCCTCATCGTCTTCCTCCCAGTACCTCTTTCCCACCTTCTTCAGCCTGGGATTCTCTATCTTGTACCTCCCCACCTTGGCGCAGGGTCTCCCGTTGACCTCCACGATGTCCGCGGTGATGTCTACCTTCTCCCTCAAAAGGCGCGACCCCACACCGTAAGCGTCGGCAGGAACGCCAAGCCTTTCGAAGAGCTCTATTTTTTGGGCGTCGAAACCCCCGGAGACCACGATCTTGAGGTCCTGAAGCCCCACTTTGTCGAACTCCTGACGCGCCCTCCAGACCAGCTCTGGGCACACACCGAACGAAGACTCGTCCTTCGGCACGACGGACTTGTCCCTCAAGTTCCCCGCCGTGTCGAAGCGCACACCCCAGATCTTGTTCTTGCCGGGTCCGATGATCGGTGACGGGTCCGTAACACCGAGTTTGAAAGGCTTCTTCATCACGTACTCGTAGAAGGCCTTTATCACCCTGAAGGTGGTCCCTATCACGTCGTTGTCCCAATCGACGAGCACTATCCTGTTCACGTCTTCCTCCATGTGCTTGTCGAAGGCGATCGCGGCGTCTTCGGTTTTTCCATCGTAGCAGGCGATCAACGCGTGCGGCATCGTGCCCATCGACTTCACGCCCCAGTAATCCGCGTTGGCATCGGTCGAAACCCCGAAAGCCCCGGCCTTGAGCGCGGCGTAACCGTCGGTTGCCTGGACCCAGTAGTGGTCGAACCGTGCGCTGAAGAAGAGAACGGGTTTGCCTCTCGCCGCCTTCACGACCTTCTTCACGGCCGTCGCGGTACTCGTCGCCCTCGCGATCACCCCGAGCAAGACAGTCTCCAGGTACCCAAAGTACGTGGGATCGCCCTCTATGGTCATTATCGGCTCTCCCTCTTTGACCTCCTCGCCATCGTAGAGCGCCCTCACCTCTATCTCTTCCCACTTGTCCACCCAAAGGTCGTTCAGCTTCAACCTGATGTCCCACTTCTTCCTCGTGAGCTCCAGTATACTCTTGACGTCCATCTCAACGGACGCCGCTTGCATCTCCCTGTCTATCCTCAAGATCTCCTCGAACAACTCCCGCGCCTTCTCTTCGTCCCGGTAATAACCCGTGCAGAACTTCAGGATCGCCAGCGCCTCGTCGATGCCGCAGACGGTGGCGTCTCTTCTTGGGAAGAACTGGTAGTAGACCCTGGGGTGTCTGTTGTCCCTCTTCAAGACCTTCACGTAATTTATGAAGTATATATCGGAATAATAACCGTTCCTTATCCTATCGATCGGTACCTTGAAGACCTCCGGGCTCAACCTCTTCACCCACATCACCTCGTGATCGGCTTCGCTCCCAGCACCTCTTCCATCAACCTCAGGGCGACCCTGTGAAACTCTTCATCGTAAGAAGCCACGCCATCAGTGATTATTTTAACAGCTACATCCCTGTTCCTCAACTCTTCGACGGTGAAGAGGACGCAGATGTGCGTCACCACGCCGCACACGTAGACCTCGTCCACGGAGAGTTCCCTCAACAGTTCGTCCATGTTCGTGTTGTAGAAAGCGCTGTAGCGACTTTTTTTCACGACGAAGTGCTTTTCGTAGCCCGCGAGGGCCTTTTCGAGCTCTTCGGTGAGTCTTGCGCCGCTTGTGCCCTCCACGCAGTGCGGTGGCCAGATTTTGAACTCCGGATCGTCCACGCTGTGCCAATCCTGGGTCGTGATGATGGGAAGGTTCTCCCTTTTGAACCTTTCCACCCAATCCACAACGACCGGTACCACCTTTTCCGCCCCTTCGAAGTAGAGCCTTCCTCCCCTATCGACGAAGTCCCTCTGAACGTCCACCACCAGGAGCGCCCTCATCTCATCCCCTCCCCAAAAGCGAAAAAGCCCCGACGCGGGGCTGGCGGAGGCGGTGGGACTCGAACCCACACGGGGGACTCTCCCCCACCGGTTTTCAAGACCGGCTCCTTAGCCAGTTCGGACACGCCTCCAAGTCCCTATTATACAACAAAAGAAAACCCCCGGCAACCGCCGGGGGCCTTTGTCTCGCCTTCGATCAGAACGCCAGCGTGGCCTTCAGGTAGACGAACCACGTGGCGTCGTCGAGAATGTCCGCGTTGCCGCTGCTCGGGAAGGCGATGGATACCACATCGTTATCACTCAAATTGTAAGGTGTCTCGAGCGTTCCGTAGAAGACGCCGAGCGTGAGCGGACCGTAGGTGTAGGCGGCCTCGACGTTGTAACCAAACTTTGCGTTAGCGTTCACGTACCTTGCCCTGGCCATGAGCGCGAGCCCTTCGACTGCCGTCACTTTCACGTCACCCGTCACGACGAAGTCTGTAGCGGAAGCGAGGGCGTCAGGCCAGCTGATCTTGGCGTTGGCCGTTGCGAAAACGGAGCTGTAGCTGAGGCCAGACTCAGCCGCAAGGGAGAACTCGGTACCTTCAAGATCGTACTTCGGCGTGACCTTTCCAAAGATCTTGAGCCCTTCCACGATCTTGGCCTCGGCGCTCACACCGATCTGGAAGAACTTCCTGTCCCAATTCACCCCATCACTGCTCTTGTAGAACTTCGGTTTTCCTTCGGAGTACACGAAGTACGGTGAGAGCGTGACGGTCACAGGATCGAACGTGAAGCTCTTGTTGTAGCTTGCCTCGACCAAGTATTTCAACGTGGCATCCTCAGACGCGAACGCAAAGTTCAGCGCAAGACCAGACAGAACGTCCTTTCCCGTAAGGTTCAGGTGGGCAGCGTAGCCGTAAGAACTCGTGGCAGGATTTGTATCGGTGTCGTAGAAAGCGCCAAAGAGCGTGATGTCGAAGAAGTCAAGGTTTGTCACGGAGACCTTCAAACCGACCGCGTCGTCGAAGTACGGGTTGTTGTCAGGTGTGGCTTCGTCGAGGTCCACTTCATTTTTCACGATGTCCGCAAAGTACACGGTGAGCCCGATCCCCGGAAGACCCAGCTTTGGCGTGAGGGCGATGTGCTCGCTTCCAACACCGTAGAACACGTAATTGTCAGCGTTGCAAGCGCTTTTGTAATATCCAAGGTCAAGCAGAGGCGTCGTCACTTCGATGCTGGAAAGTTGTCCAGTCGTGTTTAGCACATCGATGCTGAAACTTACCTTGATCCCCACACCTTCTTTCGAGCCAGAGGATGGAAGAAGTGTTACGGACAAATCCTTGATATCACCTGCAAGATCGATGCCTTCCTCGTCGAGTACCGCGACGAAGTAAGCCGTTCCGGACACTTCGACTTCCACTGGGTACTTCACCGCGGAAATGCCGGTGAAGACGAGACCTAAGACCATCAACAACACCAAAAGCCGCTTCATAGCATCTTACCTCCCCTCAGAATGAAGTTTTGAGATCACTTACCAGAGATTGCGATCAGGATCAAGCTGAGCACCCCGAAGAACGCGCCAGCTGCGATCGCCGCGCTCCTCGCGTAGGCCTTGACGTCCGCGAGCTCTTTCTCAAGCTTTGCCTTCGTCTCGTCCACGTAATCTTTCACGGCGCTGATCTTCTCGTTGAGCTCTTCCTTCGTCTTGCCAAGCTCGTTGTAGAGGTTGTTGATGTCCTTTTCGTGGATGTCCACCATCCTCTCGAGTTCAGAGACGCGAGTCTCTTGATTTGTGAGTTTTTCCTCAACGTTCGAGAACCTCTCGTTCACGCCTTCCTCGATCTTTCCAAGCTTGACGTAAATTCCGCTTATATCTCTTTCGTGGATTGCGAGTATACTTTCGACATCCGCTATCCTCTTGTTGAATTCCTCGTTCTTCTTCGTGAGCTCGTCGATCTTGGCGGTCAGGTTGCTTTCAACGTCCAAGAGCTTGGTGTAGACCATGTTTATCGTCCTTTCCTGGTTCTCTATTCTAGCAGAGAGTTCGTCTCTGAGTGAAGAGATCTTCGTGTTCAAATCTTCCTCCAAAGCCGCGATCTTGTTGTAGATGTTGAGGACGTCTCTTTCGTGGAGCTCGGAGGAAGCTTTGAGTTCTTCTATCGCTTTTTCGAGGCTTGCGAACTTGTCTTGGATCTCGGAGACTTTGGTCTCGAACTGGGCTTTGAAACCTTCGTAGTCCCTGGAGAGGTTTCCAAAGCTGAGGGCCACGTTGTTGACGGTTTCTTTCACGAGTTCAACTTCCGCGGCGAAGCTGTCGAGCTTGGCCACCACCTCGTCGATCTTCGCCTGGACCTCGTCCAACGGGATCTCGCCCTTCACCTGGGTGATCTCGTACTTCAGGCCGACGATCATGTTGGCGAGCTCGTCGACAGCCGAGGTGATCCCATTCACCCTCTCCTCGAGGGAAATGTACTTGTCGGAGAGTTCACCAACGACTTGAACCAAGTTATCGACTTTGGCGCTGATCGCTCCAAGCATCTTCTCCTCGATGAAGTCGAGGAGTCTGCTTATCGCTGTGGCCGCCTCGTACCTCGTGATGTTCCTGTCACCCTTGAAAGTCCCATCGGGATAACCGATGAAGACACCCCTCTGCCACAGTTTGTAGACGTACTCGTAAGCCCAGTGGGTCTTCGGAACGTCGGGGAAGAACCTTCCGGTGGTTGTTCCGAAGGCGAGCGCGATCAGAAGTGACGATAAAAGGATGATGAACGCCTTCCGCATGGATCAGACCTCCCTTCGTTTTGTCGTGAATTTCACCGTTGATTATACCACCAATCCGTCAAGCGTTTCAAGTTTTCTTTGAACTTTTTTAGCCGTTCCGGGGTCTTATCTTGTAAAACCTCCTCTTACCCACTTTCAAAACGCATTCTTTAACCGGTTCCAAAACGAACTTTATGTCTTCCACCCTCGCGTCGTCGAGGTAAACGCCGCCCTGCTCTATCAACCTCTTCGCCTCGCTCCTGCTCGAGACGGCCCCGATCCTCACCAACAGCTCCACGATACTCGTTTCCCCTTCCAAACACACCTCGGGCATCTCGTCTGGGAGTTCCCTCTTCTGGAACACCTTCACGAACCTTTCCTGAGCCTCCGTTGCCTTTTCCTCTCCGTGGAAGAACTTGGTGATCTCGAAGGCGAGGACCATCTTCACGTCCCGTGGGTTGATCTTTCTTTCTTCCATGGCCTTCTCGTACTCGTTCACCTGGTCTTCAGGCAAATCCGTCAAAAGTCTCATGTACTTGACGATGAGATGGTCTGGGATGGACATGAGCTTTCCGTACATCTCGTCTGGAGGGTCGTTGAAGGCGATGTAGTTTCCGTAACTTTTGCTCATCTTCATCTTCCCGTCGGTTCCTTCGATGATGGGCATGGTCATGACGATCTGGGGCTTCTGACCGTACTCCTCTTGGATCTTCCTTCCGACGAGCAGGTTGAACAGCTGGTCCGTCCCCCCAAGTTCCACGTCCGCTTGCACGGCCACCGAATCGTAGGCCTGTGCGAGGGGATAGAGGAACTCGGAGATGCTGATGGGACTTCCTTCCTTGAACCTCTTGGCGAAATCGTCGCGTTCGAGCATCCTTGCCACCGTGTACTTCGACGCCAGAACGATCACGTCGGAAAAAGTCATGGCGTCCAACCATTCCCCGTTGAACCTGAGTTCGGTCCTCTTCGGATCCAAGATCTTGAACGCCTGCTCCTGATAGGTCTTGGCGTTCTCGAGTACCTCTTCCTTCGAGAGCATGGGCCTGGTCTCCGACCTGCCCGATGGATCTCCTATCCTCGCCGTGAAGTCCCCTATGATGAGCACCACCGTGTGTCCCAGATCTTGGAACTCCCTCAGTTTCCTGAGGACCACCGCGTGTCCCAAGTGGAGATCCGGCCTGGAGGGATCCACCCCCAACTTCACCCTGAGCCTTCCCTTCTCCCTGATCCTCTCCAAGAGCTCACCTTCGCTGACCAGATCGACGACGTTTCTCTTCAACAGCTTCACCTGTTCCTCTGGTGCCATCGCATCACCTCGTCAGCACGAAGGCCGTGAGGATACAGGAAGCGAAGAAGGCGATCGAGAGGAACAAGGTGATCTTGTCTCCCGTGTCCAAACCTTTCTTCCTCCCGAACACCGTGTAGAGGCCCCCTCCACCGAAGCCTCCTCCGAACTCGGAGAACTTGGACATCTGCATTTGGACCACGTAGATGAGTGCGACGCTGATCAACGCGTGGATCACCAGAAAGACCGTCTTCATCGGAACACCTCCCTGAGTCTCGATTATAGCACATTTCTCAGAAATCTACCCGTGTGGGAGTTGGGGTTCTGGGCGACCTCTTCCGGCGTGCCCGTGGCGACCACGTATCCACCGTTCTTTCCCCCTTCGGGCCCAAGGTCTATGACGTAGTCGGCGTTCTTGATGACGTCGAGGTTGTGCTCTATCACGAGCACGGTGTTGCCCCTGTCCACCAGCCTGTGGAGCACTTCGATCAGCTTTCTCACGTCCTCGAAGTGGAGGCCGACGGTGGGCTCGTCCAGGATGTAGAAGGTTCTCCCCGTGTCTTTCTTTCTGAGCTCGGACGCGAGTTTCACCCTTTGGGCCTCCCCGCCCGAAAGCGTCGTTGCTGGCTGTCCAAGCTTTACGTAGCCAAGTCCGACGTCGTGCAGCACCTGAAGGGTCCTCCTTATGGATGGGATGTTCTTGAAGAACTCCAACGCCTCGTCCACGGTCATGTCGAGCACGTCGGAGATGTTCTTCCCCCTGTAGGTCACCTCGAGCGTTTCCCTGTTGTACCTCTTTCCCTTACACACGTCGCACTCCACGTAGACGTCCGGCAGGAACAGCATCTCTATCTTCACGTAACCTTGACCCTGGCACGCCTCGCACCTGCCCCCCTTCAGGTTGAAGCTGAAGCGACTCTTGTCGTATCCCCTCGCCTTCGCCATGGGTGTCATGGCGAACAGCTCCCTTATCTCGTCGAACACCTTGGTGTACGTGGCGGGGTTACTCCTTGGAGTCCTGCCGATGGGGGACTGATCTATGGCGATCACCCTGTCTACCTTCTCGTGGCCCTCCAGCGAATCGAACTCTCCCGTGGGGAGGTTCGTTCCGTGGACCGCGTTCATGAGGGCCGGGTACAACGTCTCCACGACGAGCGACGATTTCCCTGACCCAGAGACACCCGTCACGCAGACGAACGCGCCGAGGGGTATCTCGACGTCTACGTTTTTCAAGTTGTTGCGCCTCACGCCCCTGAGCTTGATGAAGCCCGTTGGTTTTCTCCTCTCTTCCCTCTTCGGTATCTTCCTGATGCCCGCGAGGTACTCTCCCGTGAGCGAACCGTTGGGGTTTTTCAGGAGTTCTTCGAGGGCTCCCTGGAAGACGATCCTTCCCCCCTCCCTCCCACCTCCAGGTCCGATGTCTATCACGTAGTCGGCGCTCCTGATCACCTCTTCGTCGTGTTCCACCACGATCACGGTGTTTCCCAGGTCGCGAAGTTTCTTGAGCGTTCTGATGAGCTTTTCCGTGTCCCTGGGATGGAGACCGACGGTGGGCTCGTCCAACACGTAGATCACGCCGGTGAGGCCCGACCCGATTTGGGTGGCGAGCCTGATGCGCTGGGATTCCCCACCGGAGAGCGTCGTCGCGGACCGCGAGAGCGTCAAGTATCCAAGCCCGACATCGATCAGGAACTCGAGCCTCTTCTTTATCTCCTTCAGAAGCTCCCCGACGATCGCCCTTTCCCTTTCGGTCAGATCCAACTTCTCCAGAAACTCCAACTCGTCTTCGACCGACAACTCCGTGAACTCGTGGATGTTCAACCCACCAACCCTCACCGAAAGGGCCTCCCTGTTGAGCCTCTTTCCACCACACACGGGACAAGTCTTCTGAACGATGAAGTTCTTACCGAGCCACTCTTGCATGTCCTCGGATTCCGTCTCGCTGTACCACCTTTGGATCTTCGGGATCACGCCTTCGAAGTACTCGTCGCCGTAAAGCACGAACCTCTTCACTTCTTCAGGGAGTTCCTTGAACGGAACGCGAGGAGAACCTCCTCTCTTTTCGACCTCGCGGGCCACCCAGAGCGTGAGCCTCCTGTCCCACCTGTACGGTATGATCGCGCCCTCCAGTATGGATCTTTCTTCGTCCACCACGAGCGAGACGTCTGCCTCGAACACGAAACCAAGTCCGTGACAGTTTGGACAGGCCCCGTAAGGGCTGTTGAACGAGAACAATTTTGGCGTGATCTCCGGAAAACCTATCCCGCAGACGGGGCACATCAGGTTCTCGCTGAAGATCCTTGATTCGTTCGTGTCCAGGTTCTTCACCTCTACGAACCCTTTCCCTTCTCTCATCGCAAGTTCCAAGCTGTCGAAGATCCTGTGCTCGTTCTTCCTGTCCAGGATCAGCCTGTCGACCACGAGCTTCACCGTGTGCCGCCTATTCTTGTCCAGCTCCGGTACCTCCTCTATCCTGAAGACTTCACCGTCCACTTCCACCCTGACGAATCCCCTGGAGGCGAACTCCTCCAACTCCTTCTTGAAGGTCCCCTTCTTCTCCACGGCGATGGGGGAGAGGATGTACACGCGGCTCCCTTCAGGGAAAGAGTTGAACAGGTCCTGGAGTATCTCTTCAACACTCTTCCTCTCGAGGGGTCTTCCACACTCCGGGCAGTGCGCTTTTCCTATGCGGGCGTACAAGACCCTCAGGTAATCGTATATCTCCGTGACGGTGCCCACGGTGGACCTTGGGTTGTGGGAGACGGTTTTCTGCTCGATGGCGATGGATGGTGAAAGCCCTTCGATGCTGTCGACGTCGGGTTTTTTCAGGTTTCCCAAGAACTGTCTCGCGTAAGCGGAGAGTGATTCCAAGTACCTCCTTTGCCCCTCCGCGTATATGGTGTCCATGGCGAGGGAAGACTTTCCCGATCCGGAAAGGCCCGTGATCACCACCAGCTTGTTTTTTGGGATGCGAACGTCCACGTTCTTGAGGTTGTGAACCCTGGCCCCTTTGACGACGATCTCGTCCAAGGTCTCACCTCATAAAAGAAAAGGGGGATCGACTCCCCCGGTCTCTGGAGCGGGCGACGGGATTCGAACCCGCGACCCCCAGCTTGGCAAGCTGGTGCTCTACCACTGAGCTACACCCGCGTCTTTATCTCTTGGTGCGAGAGGTGGGACTTGAACCCACACGGGCGTTCACCCACTGGATTCTAAGTCCAGCGCGTCTGCCAGTTCCGCCACTCTCGCACCCCTGGTGACCCGGGCGGGATTCGAACCCGCGACCCCCTGATTAAAAGTCAGGTGCTCTGCCTGCTGAGCTACCGGGTCGCCGTTGGAAATGATACCACATGGCGATGGGCCTTTCAAGAGGTGTGCTATCATAGAAAAGTAGAGGTGATCCCGCATGACCGGAGTGTGTGTCGGTTCCACCAGCGTGTCCTTCTACAACCCGAAAGAGAAGGGGAATCTGCCTCACAACGGAGATCCTTTGTCTCTCCTCTCTTCCATGATTCCCATACTCCTGGAGAAGGGGCCAGTGGTGTTGACCGGTAGAAGTGTGAGGAAGATGGTGGACCTTCCGCAGATCTCGGAGGCAGAAGCCACCGAGATAGCTTACAGGAATCTGATGTACAAGTACGGCAAAGTGGAAGCGATCGTCAGCGCCGGCGGTGAAAACACGGTCCTGTACAGGGTGAACGAGAAGGGAATCATAACTGGTATATACACGGGCAGCAAGTGTGCGTCCGGAACGGGTGAGTTCTTCGTCCAACAACTTCAGAGGATGGGTGTGTCCCTGGAAGAGGCCAACAAGGTCGACGTGGAACAGTACTACGAGCTCTCCTCGAGGTGTTCCGTTTTCTGCAAGAGTGACTGCACGCACGCCTTAAACAAGGGTGTGCCCAAGGAGCTCGTGCTCAACGGCCTGGGAAAGGTGATGGCCGACAAGATCGTTGAACTCGCCCACAAAGCCAACGTGAAGCGCATCATGGTGGTCGGGGGAACCACGCGCAACAGACTCATGTTGAAGCACCTTTCCCGTCACTTGGAAGTCGTCGTTCCAGACGAGGCACTCTACTTCGAGGCCTACGGTGCCTACCTTTGGGGGACGATCAACAAGGTGAAGGCCCCAAAGACGTTTTCGATCAAAAAAGATGGGAAATCCAGCTTCCCAAAGCATGAGCCTTTGAGGAAGTTCGTGCACATGGTGGAGTTCAAAGACATGCCCTTCCAGCAAGCCAGAGACGGCGACGAATGCGTACTCGGTGTAGACGTTGGCTCCACCACCACGAAGGCTGTCCTCTTGAGGGTCGAGGACAACGCGATCCTCGCAGGGGTGTACCTGAGAACGCTCGGCGATCCAATAAGGGCCACCAAGCAGTGCCTTTCCTCCATCATCGAGCAGTTGAATGGAACCAAGGTGAACGTGGTGGGGCTTGGTGTGACGGGTTCCGGTAGAAAGATAGTGGGGCTCTTCTGCCAGACAGAGGCCGTCTTCAACGAGATCATGGCGCATGCCAAGGCGGCGGCGCATTTCGATCCGGAAGTGGACACGATCTTCGAAATAGGGGGCCAGGACGCGAAGTACACGTACCTCGTCAACGGTGTCCCCTCGGACTACGCGATGAACGAGGCGTGTTCGGCCGGCACGGGTTCCTTCCTGGAAGAGGCCGCGGGGGAATCCCTGAGGGTGCACTACACCGAGATAGGTGACCTCGCCTTGAAAGGAGAAAACCCTCCGAACTTCAGCGATCAATGTGCCGCCTTCATCGGTAGCGACGTGAAGACGGCCGTCAACGAAGGCGTATCGAAAGAAGACATATGCGCCGGCTTGGTGTACTCCGTGTGCATGAACTACCTGAACAGGGTGAAAGGAAACAGACCGGTCGGCAAGAAAGTCTTCATGCAAGGGGGTGTGTGTTACAACAGAGCAGTCCCCGTGGCGATGGCCGCCCTGACGGGTAAAAGGATCGTCGTGCCACCCCATCCCGGTCTCATGGGTGCGTACGGGGTGGCGCTCCTCACGAAGGAACACATACAGCTTGGCTTTCTCAAAAAGCGGTTGTTCGATCTGAAGAAGCTCGCGGACAGAGAAGTGGTGTACCGCGGCACTTTTGTCTGTCCCGGCGGGAAAGAAAAGTGCGACAGGAAGTGCCAGATCAGGATCATCGAGGTGGACGGTCGAAGGTTCCCGTTCGGCGGAGCGTGCAACAAGTACGAGAACGTGGTGAGGGGGCTCTCGATAGAGGGCACAAAGTACAACTTCGTGAAGAGAAGGGAAGAAGCGATTTTCCGTCTCGAAGAGAAGGGTACAGGGGCGAAGACGGTCGGGATCAGCAAGTCACTTGCGATGTGTACCCTGTTTCCTTTGTTCAAGACCTTCTTCGAAGAGCTCGGCTTCGAAGTGGTAACCCCCGATAGGTCCGACAGGGAAGGGTGGGAGATGAAGAACTCAGAGTTCTGTTTCCCAGTCGAGCTGTCGCACGGTTACATGTACAACTTGTTGAAGAAAAAGCCAGACCTCATCTTCGTTCCCAGGCTCAGAGGGATGAAGGTGAAGAACTCGGAGAACTACAACGTCTTCTGCCCGTTCGTCCAGTGCGAAGCGGATTGGCTTTTGGCGGCTTTCCCGGAACTGAGGGAGAAGATCGTCACCCAGTACTTCGATTTCTCGAAAGGTGAAGAGAAAGAGAGGTTTTTGGAGCTCGCAATAAAGCTCGGAAAGAGCGGGCAAGAAGGTTTAAAGGCGTTCGAGAAGGCTTGGAGGGTGTACTGGGACAGGATCGCGGAGATAAAGGGCCAATGGGGGGAGTTCGAAGAGAGGCTCAGAGAAGCCGAGTTCGGTGTGGTCGTCTTCGGGAGGGCCTACAACGCCTTCTCGTCGGACGCCAACCTGGGGGTGCCCGAGAAGTTCGCAACGCGCGGGATACCTGTGATAAACTTCGACTCTCTCCCTTACGAAGACGAAGAGGGTTACAAGAACATGTACTGGGCGTGGGGAGAGATGATCCTCAAAGCTGCTCGATTCGTGGCAAAACACCCGAAGCTCTTCGGTGTCTACATCACAAACTTCAGCTGTGGACCGGACTCCTTCGTGATCTCCTACTTCAGGGACATCATGGGCAAGAAGCCTTCGCTCGTGCTGGAGCTCGACAGCCACACGGCGGACGCCGGCATCGAGACCAGGGTGGAGGCGTTCATAGACATCGTCAAGAACTATCTGAGGCTGAAGAGGGACGAGAAAGCGGAAGAAAGGGTGAGGAGACCGCACACGGTACTCGAGAAGAACAAGCTCTACGTGGTGACGGGGGACGGTCAAAAGATCCCTCTCAGCGATCCACGCGTGAAAGTGGTGTTCCCCTCCATGGGTGAGTTCGGTTCCCAGTGCCTCTCCGCTGCTTTCAGGTACTACGGTGTCTCAACCGACGTGTGTCCTCGACCGGATGTGGAAGAATTCAAACTTGGGAAAGGTAACTCGCTCTCCAAGGAATGCCTCCCACTCCAGTTGACGCTTGGAAGCCTCATCAGGTACATCGAAAGGCACGGAGACGAGGACAAGATCCTGCTGTACTTCATGCCGGAGACGATGGGTCCTTGCAGGTTCGGACAGTACAGCGTGTACATGAATTTGTGGCTCGACAAAAACAAGGTGAAAAACGTGACGCTCTTCGGTTTGAACTCCGAGAACGCCTACGCGGGTCTTGGACTCGCCTTCAGGATCAGAGCGTGGGTGGCCATCGTGCTCTCGGACGTGTTCTTCGACGTTGAGAGGGCGATCCTCACCCTCGCGAAGGACAAAGAGGAAGCGAGAAGAATGATGGAAGCGTGCAGACAGAAGATCTTGGACAGTCTCGCCAACGACGACCTGAAAACGCTCTTCAAGAAACTCAAGGAGATGGCGGACATGATTTCACACTTGGAGAAGTTGATGCCTTACGAGCTGGCACCAAAGGTCCTACTCACGGGCGAGATATACGTGAGAAGGGACGAGTTCTCCAGAAAGTACCTGGAACACCTCTTCGAGAGAGAAGGCATCGTCATGCACATCTCACCCGTTCACGAGTGGATCTACTACACGGACTTTTTGTTCTTGAACAAGCTCGTATCACCGAACTCCTCCTCCTTCGAAAGGTTCATGAAAAGGGTCGAGGTACTGGTGAAAAGGTTCATCGAGAAGAAGATCAAGAAGATCTTCGAAAGAACTGGATTCTACAAGGGACACCTGGTGGACGTGGAGGGGATCGTTTCGGCCGCGAAGGACTACCTGAACCCAAGGCTCACGGGAGAGGCCATCCTCACGATAGGCACGGTCTTGCACGAAATCGTGCGGAACTACGACGGTGTCATATCGATAGGGCCCTTCGGTTGCATGCCAAGTAGGATAGCTGAAGCGATCGTCAAGAGTGGACTTGAGGACTTGAAGAAGAAGTCATCTGGACAGCTGAGAAAAGTCTTCGAGGAGTTCGGAGATTTACCCGTGATACACATAGAATCCGACGGAAACCCGTTCACCCCAACGGTTCAGAGCAAACTGGAGGCGTTCATATTTCAAGTGAAGAGGTTGAGGGGATTTCTGAACGGTCTCGAGAAGAGAGTGACGTTCTTGAGGATGCCCAGAAGTGAGGAAAAGACGAAGATAGAGACTCAGAACTGACCCATGAGTGCGTCCAGGATCTCCTTCTCTTTCTTGGGAAAATCCGGATGCGTGAAGATCCCAAAACCTCGGGGTTTCTCGAAAGGTATCGACACTTCGCGGACGATCCTGGCCGGTCTTTCGGAGAGAACCAACACCCTGTCCGCCAAAAAAACAGCCTCTTCTATGTCGTGCGTGATGAGGAGCACGGCACTCCCGATCTTGTGGGTTTCTTCAGAAAGCCACACCTGAAGCTTTTTCTTGGTGTACGCGTCCACCGAAGAGAAGGGCTCGTCTAGGACCAGCAGTTCCCTCCCCGACAGAACCGCCCTGAGTAGCGATAGCCTTTGGCGCATCCCACCGCTCAGCTGATACGGTCTTTTCTTCTCAAAGCCGGAAAGCCCAAACCTTCGAAAGAGCTCCTCCAAGTCTTCAGGGAACCCTTCTCCCCTCACCTTCAAAGGGAGGACGGCGTTTTCGAAGACGGTCATCCAATCGAACAACACTTCCCTCTGTGGGCAGTATCCCACCCTTTCGGTGTGGATTTCGATCTCACCCTCGTGTGGGACTAGACCCAGTATCGCCTTCGCGATCGTGGTCTTACCGCAGCCAGAGGGTCCCACCAGGGCGAGGACCTCCCCTCTGCCCAGCTCGAAGGAGAGGCCATCGACCACCAACAGATTCCCGTAACTCGCCCTGAGAAGTTTCACGCTCACTACGGTAGAAACTCGTTGGTGAAGGCCTTCTTCACGTCTATCATCTTCGCCAAAAATCCCCTCGAAGCCAACCATTCCGCGTATCTCCTCCAGACCTCTTCTTTCTGGTAACCCCACTTCGGAGCGTCAGCCTTGTAGTGTTCGGAAAGGTACTTCTGAGATTCGACGACGATCTCCCTGTCGAGCTCCGGGGCGTACTTTAAGAGGATCCCCGCTGCCTCCACAGGTTTTTCGATTGCGAACTCGTATCCCTTCGCGGTGGCCCTCAAAAACCTCCGAACGAGATCCGGCTTTTTCTTGATCAAATCTTCACTCGTGATGATCACCGGTGTGTAGTAATCGAACACTTCATCGAGCTCTTTGAGGGGTAGGAAGACGATCTCTACTCCCTTCACCTTGCTTGCCACACCGTCCCACCCGTAGAATACCCAGGCAAAGTCAAACACGTCGTTCAGGGTACCAGCGAAGAAGTCCATCTGCCCGACGTTCACGAACTTCACCTTTGAAGGATCCGCCCCAAACTTCTCCATCACGTACCTCACCGTCGCTTCCTCTATCGGGGAACCCCAGCTCCCGTACCTCTTTCCCTCCCAGTCCTTCACGCTCTCGATCCCTTCGCTCTTCAACCAAGCAAAACCGGAGGTGTTGTGTTGGATGATGGCCGCTATGGAGACGATGGGATAGCCTTCCCCCCTCGCCAACGTCACCGCCTCTTGATAGCTGACACCAAACTCCGCCCTCCCGGTCGCCACGAGTTGTTCGGCGGCGAGGCGGGAAGGCTGGACGATTTCCACTTCGAGCCCCTCCGCCCTGTAAAAGCCGAGCTCTTTCGCCACGTAGAAACCCGTGTGGTTCGTGTTGGGGTACCAGTCCAGAACGAGCGTGACCTTCTCGGAAAAGGAAAGGATGCCCAGAAAGGCTACCAAAAAGAAAACGACCGTTCTCATACCTTCAACCTCCTTTCTTCGAACCACGGTGTGAGTTTTTTGGAGACCAGATCAACCAACTTGAAGATCCCCAAACTGAAGATCAAGACCAACACCACGCTGGCGAAGAGCCTGTCTGTCCTGAACGTGTTCATCGCCCTGATCATGTAAACTCCCAGACCTTTCTCCGCCCCCAACCATTCCGCTATGACGGCCGACACCACCGAATAGGTCGCCGAGACTTTCAAGCCCGACAGCACGTAAGGGAGCGTGTGAGGTACGACGAGGTAAGTGTAGACCTGCCTCTTCCTTGCTTTCAAAACCTTGAAGAGGTCCAAGGCGTCCGGATCCACCGTCCTCATGCCTTCCAGCGTGTTCATCGCTATGGGGAAGAGCGAAACGAAGGCGACCGTTCCAATTTTTGTTCCGATCCCCAATCCGAACCAGATCACGATCAACGGCGCGATCGCCACGAGCGGTACCGCCTGGGAGATCACGAGAAAGGGATAAAGCATCCTCCTCAACACTTCGGACAGATCCATGGCAACCGCTAAACCCACACCCACGAACAACCCTAGGAGAAGTCCAGCAAACGCCTCCAACAACGTGAAAAAGGAGTGATCCACCAAGAGATTCCACTGCCTCACGATCTCCCTCAGGATTGCGGAAGGCGGGGGGAGAACGTAAGGCGGGAGTGGAGAGAACTCCCAAAGCAAAAAGAGCGAGATCGCCGCGATGGCTTCAACGATACCTCGACACTTTCTCATCTATGCCTATCCCCCCGACTCTGTAATCGATATCCAGCTGCAACACGAAACGTCTTGAGAACCCTTCCAGATACTTTGCGAGTTCCTTCACCCTCTCCATGATCTCGTCGAAGTCACCTTCAACGGTGGTGTTGGAGGGTCCCACCTCGTACTTCATTCCCCAGCTCGCGATCCTCTCGATGGCCTTGTCTACGACCTCGTGGAGTTTCCCATCTTCCACAGCCGGTATGACTTTTATGGAAACCGTGACTCTCGGCATTTTTTCACCTCCAAATTTGGTCCTTCTAATTTTTCATTCTACCATATATAATTTATGGGAGGAGGGATGAGGATGGAAAAGAAGATCACGAAAGAAGACGTGTTGAACGCACTGAAGAATGTCGTCGATTTTGAGTTGGGCCTGGACGTTGTGAGCCTCGGTCTCGTTTACGAAGTGGAAGTGGACGACCAGAACAACGTGAAGGTCCTCATGACGATGACCTCACCCATGTGCCCCTTGGCCGGGTTGATACTCTCGGACGCCGAAGAAGCCATTAAGAAGATAGAAGGCGTTGGAAACGTGGAGGTGGAGCTCACGTTTGACCCCCCATGGTCCCCAGAGAGGATGTCCCCGGAACTGAAGGCGAAGTTTGGGATTGGATAAAAAAGGCCGTTTCCTTTCTGAAAGCGGTGACGGACTCGCCAACAACGGAAGCCCTCCTGTTGTTATCGCATGTCCTGCGCGTGCGAAAGGAAAAGATACTTTTGGGCTTGATTCACCCGTCGCGTGAGGAACTCGAGGAATTCATGGCGCTGGTCAAAAAGAGGAGTGAGGGGTACCCACTCCACTACATCCTGGGCTTCAAGGAATTCTTCGGGCTTCCCTTCTTGGTCGAGGAGGGGGTGTTCATACCGAGACCCGAAACGGAGGAGCTCGTCGAGAAGGCCTTGGAGTTGATCGGGGAATACGGTGTGAAAGTCGTGGCGGATGTCGGGACGGGGACGGGGGTGATAGGGGTATGCCTCGCAAAATTCGCCGGCGTCAAAGTTTACGCGACTGACGTCTCGGACAAGGCGGTGATGGTTTCGAGAAAGAACGCGGAAAGATTCGGGGTTGAAGACAAGTTTTTCGTGAGAAAGGGGGAGTTTCTGGAACCCTTCAAAGATGAATACGACGAGATAGAGATGGTGGTATCGAATCCACCGTACGTGAGGGAGGGCGCAAAGCTGGCGGTAGACGTCATGAGGGAACCTCCCGAGGCGCTGTTCGGGGGGCCTGACGGCCTTGAGTTTTACAAAAAGTTCTTCCAGCTGTACGATCTGAACGGAAAGGTGGTCTTGATGGAAATCGGAGAATACCAAGCGGAAGAGTTGGGAAGGATCGTGCCGGACGCGCAGTTCTTGAAAGACTCGTCCGGTGCCTACAGGTTCCTCCTGGTCAACCGACGTTCCTCTTGAAAAGTTCGAGGATCAACCGCACCTCTCCCACGGAAATACCGAGATTTTTTGCGATATCTATCTCCGACAGCCCACGATCGTGCATGACAACAATTTTCCTTTCCAAGTTCGCATCTTCCAAAGACTCTTCAACGTTTTCGACTCTCACCCCAGACGCTTCCTCTTTCCCTTTTCTCTCTTCGGTCGAGTTCACCACCGAGAAGGTGGCAACCTTTCCCACCTCGAGTTCCACCTCTGACAACTTCACCGAGAGTTTTGCGATCAGCTCGTTTGCTTCTTTTATCAACTCTCTGAGCTCTTGGGTTTTTCTCTCCAAGATCTCCAACCTGTTGGCCGAGAGGTACCTGAACTTTCCCATGAGCTCTAGGATGCGCTCCTCGATTTCCTCTCTCTCAAGAGTTGCTGCATCTTCGCGGTTCTTACTGAAGAGGAAATGCGCCCACGAGAACACCACGGTTCCCAAAGTTGCTATCAGCACCACGTAATCCATCACACCCACACGGGTCTCTCCCTTTATGTTTTCGACAACTTTACATTTTACCACAAGGAGGAGGAAAAAACGGCGTGCCATACCTGGCACGCCGTCCCTTCACGCAAGGATTTCTTCATCCTGCGAACTGTATCGCCTGACCCGCCACGATGTACCATGTCACGAAAAGTGCGTTCACAAAAGCCCCAACGTAGATGCTTCCCGTTCGCCGATAGAAGAACGCCGACACCATCCCAGCCACGGCCGTTAAGAAGACAAACTGGTAGGCGACGATCCCAAGCAG
>JAUQPE010000023.1 GCA_030550515.1 Thermotogota bacterium
ATTAATCATAACATTCGGAAAGGGGGGTGTGTCAAGTGGGGGTGTATGTGGAATATGGAATAAATTCTGAAATTCCCTTCAAAAGAGAGTTTCCTTCAAAAAATACCCTCAAAAAAACCCCCGGGGGTTTTTACCCTACCGGAGGTTTTAGAATTAGTTAGACTAACGAACTATCCGTGGCAAACCTCACGATCCCCCTGAATGGAAGAGAATCCCTCCGTTCTCGTTTTTGGCCCTGTACATGGCCATATCCGCCAGTCTCAAAAGTTGTCCCAACTCGACACCGTCTCTTGGGAAGATCGCCACCCCAACGTGAGCAAAGACCCGAACAACTTGGCCTTTCACGTTCACCTCTCCGCTCAGAGTTTCTACGATTCTCCAAGCCAACCTTTTCGCATCATCCCGCGAGCAATCGTAGGCTATCACCACGAATTCGTCTCCTCCAAACCTCGCCACCAAATCACCTTGCCTGACCGCTTCTTTGAGTTTCTTTGCAACGCTTTTTAAGACTTCGTCGCCGAAGTGATGGCCATAGGTATCGTTTATACCCTTGAAGTCCCCAAGATCTATGAACATAACGGCGACGTCCTTTTTCTCCCTTTTCGCTATGGAAAGAAGTTTTTCTCCATACTCCTCAAGAATTCTTCTGTTCGGAAGGCCCGTGAGTGGATCGTGATTCGATAAATACTCGAGCTCTTCCTCGAACTTAGCCTTCGAAAAGAGAACGCCGAGGTACGAGGCAAAAACCCTCGCTGTTTCTATCGCTTCTTCGTCGAACGCGTCTTCCCTTTCAAAGTTGTCGAGATTTAAGATGACTGCCACTTCCCCATCCACTTCCACGGCGAAACTGATGTTGCTCTTGCCCACACCCAACCCACCGACTTTCTTCAGCATCCTGGAGACTCCTTTCCCATCCCCGTTCACCCAACGAACGACGTTCTCTGGGGAAAACTTCGCTTTGGAAAGCATCTCTTCATCATAGCCGGCCACCGCGGCGAACACGTAAGAGTCTCCCCTCTTCACCACCACGCTTCCAGCTTGTGCGCCCGGAATTGTTTTCATCGCTTTTTCCAGAGCGAATTGGTAGAGTTCGTCGACCTTTGTCCCCTTGAGGTAATGCTCCAAAACCTCCAAAACGGCGCGCAAAGTTTTTGAAACCCTCGCCTCTTTTTCCAAGTCAGAAAGCAGGCTCTTTTGCCTCTCGACAAAACTCACGAAAGAGTAAACAACGAAAGTTCCCACCAACACAACTGCGAGGGAAGTGCCGTTCATGATCGGTTCCACCCGCTCGCACTTCAATCCAAAGGCGAAATCTTCCCCGTCCTCCGCCAACTTCAGAAAGCCCACACCCATCTCTTCAAGAAATCCTTGGGCGTCCAGAATCACCGAAAAACCCGTATCTGGGACGTGCTCAGAGAGGTCATCGTTGTAGACCTTGAACAAAACGTGCAACTTCTTCCCTGAAGACGAGATCTCGAAGAATTCGAAATCTTGGTGAGGCAACTCGACGAGCTCTACCGATTCCACCTGGGGGAAGTCCCTTTTCAACTGGTCGAGCCATTTCCGAAGTTCGGTCTCTTTCCCGTTTACCACGCACTCGTACATCGTGTTCCATTGGAAGTACCCGACGCTTAGTTTTTTGGCAAAATCCTCGACGTACTTACCGTAGAAATTCTTCACGTATTCGGTCTGGGATTTCAGGTGATGGACCCTGAAGAGGTACACGCTGGTGAATATGTAAACGAAAGCGATCAGAGAGATCAGAAAAGCCTTCTTCAAATCGCATCACCCCACGTTCGAGGTGCCGAACTTCCACGTCTTTAATGTACACTTTTGTTATGATATTAAAAAAACGTCGGAGGTGCCCCCACGTGGTGGACATCGTGATGGTCCCCGAACGCCCAGTGAGTTGCGATATTGGTGTCCTGGTGGACGTCTTGAGGGCAACGAGTACGATCGTGACGGCCCTCGCGAACGGTGCCACCTGCGTGAGACCCGTTTCCTCGGTAGAGGAAGCTCTCGAGATGAAGGACGAAGGCGTGCTCGTGTGCGGTGAAAGGGGCGCGCGGAAGCCCGAAGGGTTCGATCTGGGAAATTCCCCTTTGGAATACACCAAAGATAGGGTGGAAGGTAAGAAGATCGTGCTCACGACGAGCAACGGGACAGTCGCCTTGGAAAAGATGAAGTGTGAAGAGATCGTTGCTGCGTGCTTTTTGAACCTCACGGCGGTCGTGGAGTACTTGCAGGACAAAGAAAACATCCTCATAGTCTGCGCGGGAACGAACGGGAAGTTTTCCCTTGAGGATTTCCTCCTGGCTGGGGCGATCGTGAGAAAGCTGAAGAGACCCGACGCGTCGGACTTCGCGCACGTCGCAAGGAAATATTTCGAATCGGTGACGGACCTCTTGGAAGAGGTGAAGAAGTCCTCGCACGCGAGGTACTTGATGAAGCTTGGGTTTGAGAGAGACGTCGAGTTTTGCTGTAAGGTGGATTCCTTCAAGGTGGTACCGGTACTCAGGGAAAAGTGTTTTGTCCCGCTCAACCGATGACTTCCGTGAAGTGTTTGGCTTCCATTTCCATCCTCTTGCACAGATTCTTCAGGACAGTCTTTGGACCGACTTCCACACATTCTTTAACCCCCATCGACTTCAGCGTGTCGACGGATTGTTTCCAAAGCACAGAACCGGTGATCTGTGCGATGAGGTTTTCCTTGATCTCTTCTGGGTCCTGAGTGGGCCTGGCCGTCACGTTCATGACGATCGGCCACCTCGGCTTGTTGAACTTCAAACCCGCCACCTCTTCCTCCATCTTCTTTCTCGCGTACTCCAAGAAAGGTGTGTGGAAGGGACTCGAGACCATCAACTCAACGACACGTTTGGCTCCTTTCTCCTTCAACCTCTCCATGGCGAGTTCCACACCTTCCTTCAACCCGCTGATCACCACTTGGTCTTGGGAGTTGTAATTCGCGATGAAGACGCCGTTTATTGACCTCACCACTTCTTCGATCACGTCTAGATCCAAACCAATGACCGCCGCCATGGTACCCTTCCCAGGTTCCAGGGCCTTCGACATGTACTCTCCCCTCTTCCTCACAAGGTAAAGGCCCGTCTCGAAATCGTACACCCCCGCCGCGGCGAGGGCGGTGTACTCCCCAAGGCTGTGTCCCGCCACGACATCCGGCAATATGTTTCTTTTTTCCAGCTCGAGGAATGCGATGTAACTTGTTATGAATATTGCCGGTTGGGCGTTTTCGGTGAGTTTCAGGGTTTCTTCGTCTCCGTCCATGATCTCCACGATGTTGAACCCCAACACCTTTTCGGCTCTATCGAAAACTTCTTTCGAAGACTCGTACACGGAAAAATCTTTTGCCATACCAGAGTATTGAGAACCCTGTCCCGGAAAAACGAAGGCCCTCATTTGAACACCTCCATCTTCTTGAGTCTTGTGGCAACAAGCGACGCGATGAGGAGTTTCAAAAGGTCAAACCAGACGAACGGCAAAACACCGACAGCTATTGCTTTTTCCATTCCACCGACGTACAAGCTCAGCACCACCACCCCGAGGAGGTAGATGACGGCAAGACCTGGAAGGCCAACCAAGAGATGACCGAGGAACGTCTTTCTCCTTTTGGACAACAACGCCATCAAGAAGGCCCCCACCACGAAGCCAAAAAGATACCCTCCCGTTGGACCAACCAGCACGTGGGCTCCTCCCTTGAAACCAGCGAAAACCGGAAGACCCAGCGCTCCAAGGAGGAGGTACACGGCGGTGGAAAGGAGGGCGTGCCTTTCGTCGAGCAGAAAACCAGCCAAGAACACGAAGAGAACCTGAAGGGTGAATGGGACTTGCCCGAAGGGTATGGAAATCCACGCCCCCACGACGATCAAAGCTGTGAATAGACCGCATAGAGCGATCTTTTTCATCTTTCTTCCCCTCACTCCACGTATTTTTTGAGTCTCTCTATCGTCTCCTTGAACTCCCTCATTACATCTTCCACGATTTGCTTTACAGGCTTTATGTCGTCGATGAGACCTACGCACTGGCCGGCCATGAAAGAACCTCTCTCGACGTCACCCTCTTGGACGGCCCTTCTCAAGCTTCCGACGAGGAGCTCCTCGGCCTGCATAGGATTTTCCACTTCGAGCTCTTGGATCTTATTCGCGAAGGGCGTCCTTATCACGCGGGCGGGATGTCCCAGCTTTGCTCCCGTCACCACCGTGTCCCTGATGGATGCCTTCAGGATCTTCTCCTTGTAGACGGGATGCACTTCACTCTCCACGCTCGCGACGAACCTTGTGCCCATCTGTATGCCTTCCGCACCCAGCGCGAAGGCAGCCGCCATTCCCCTACCGTCCGCGATGCCACCGGCGGCGATCACGGGTATTTGGACGCTCCTTGCCACCTTGTTCACGAGGACCATCGTGGTGACCTCTCCTATGTGCCCCCCGGACTCCATACCTTCCGCTATCACGGCGTCCGCCCCTTGTCTTTCGACGAGTTTCGCCAAGGAATCGGAGGCGACCACAGGGATCACCTTTATCCCGTTTTCCTTGAGCTCTCTAATGTACTTCGCTGGGTTCCCAGCCCCAAAGGTCACCACCGGTACTTTCTCCTCCAAACACACCCTCACGAGTTCGTCCGCCCAAGGGGACACCAAGATGACGTTCACGCCGAACGGTCTGTTCGTGAGTTTCCTGATCTCGTCGATGGCCTTTCTCAGGTCTTCAGGTTTCATCGCGCCAGACCCGATGATGCCGAGCGCACCAGCCTCGGATACGGCAGCCGCGAGTTTCGGCGTGCCCGCCCAGGCCATGCCTCCCATGAGGATCGGGTACTCTATTTCGAGAAGTTCCGTGATCCGTGTCCTCATCTCCTCTTCACCCCCAACAAGAGTTTGGCCCTTGCGACCACGTCCCCTTCAACCTTCGCCACGCCTTCAACCTGGACGGTCCCGAGCCTTTCACCGATCTTCCTCACCTCGTAGACCAACTTGTCCCCGGGTCTCACCTCTTTTTTGAAGCGCGCCTCGTCTATCCCAAGAAACAGCGGAATTCCCGTCACGTTTTTCAACAGAAGGATGCCAGCCGCTTGGGCGAGTCCCTCAACTATGAGCACCCCTGGGTAGATCGGGTAATCCGGGAAGTGCCCTTGAAAGACGGGATCCGTGATGCTGATGTTCTTGAAGGCGATTATGTAATCCTCCCCCTCCTCTATCACCCCGTCCACCAACAGGAACGGGTACCTGTGTGGAAGGATGGACTTGACGTAGTCGACGTTCATGGCTCATACCTCCCCACCACCACTGAGACGTTGTGACCTCCAAAACCAAAGGAGTTCTTCACAAAATTCCTGATCTCCCTGTTCACGGGTTCTTTCCCCACGACGCCAGTCCCTTCCACTTCCTCGTCAGGTTCGTCCAGATTCGGCATGGCGTGAACGAAGGAGTTTTGCATCTGGAGTATGGCGAGTACCAGCTCCACCGCTCCCGCCGCCCCCAAGAGGTGCCCGATGAGTGCCTTGGAAGAGTTTATCGCGATGCGCTTTGCTCTCTCACCGAACAACCTTTTTATCGCCTTGAGTTCCGTTTCGTCACCGGCCGGCGTACTCGTCGCGTGACAGCTCACGTAATCCACGTCATCTGGGGAAAGTCTCGCTTCCTCCAAAGCAAGCCTCATGGCCTTCTCAGCCCCTTTCCCTTCGGGGTCCGGTGCGCTGAAGTGGTAAGCGTCGTCCGTCATGCCGATCCCTTTCACTTCGGCTAGGATGCGCGCCCCTCTTTCCTTTGCTATTTCCTCGGCCTCCAATATGAGCACCGCTCCACCCTCACCCATCACGAAACCATCTCTGTTCTTGTCGAAGGGCCTGGACGCTCTCTTTGGGTCGTCGTTCCTCCTCGACAACGCCCTCATGTTCGCAAATCCCACTATGGGCAGGGGCGCGATCGTCGCCTCGCTTCCCCCAACCACGGCGATGTCGGCGTAACCGTGTCTGATGAGGAGGGTACCTATCGCGACGGCGTGGAGGGAAGACGCACAAGCGCTCACCGTTGAAAAGTTCGGCCCCTTCAAACCGTACTCCATGGCCACCACACCCGCCACCATGTCTATGAGGAGCATCGGGATGAGGAAGGGACTCACCCGACCTGGTCCTTGGCTCAAGAACTTGTTGTTCTCAGCGTCGAGGGTGAGGAAACCTCCCATGCCGGAGCTCAAAACCACGGCTGTCCTCTCAGCAAAAGGAGAGAAGTCTATCTTCGCCTGTTCCACGGCCTCTTTCATGCTCACCAGGGCGAAATGAACGAAACGATCCGTTCTCTTCGCGAGCTTCGCGTCGATGAAGTCTTCCGGTTTGAAATCCCTCACCTCTGCTGCGATCTGGACAGGCAAATTAGAAGCATCAAATGATGTTATTCGATCTATCATTACTTTGCCTTCTCTAAGACCCTCTAGATTCTTTTCTTTTCCGATACCAAAAGGACTGACAATACCCATTCCCGTGATAACCACCCGTCTCAAAATACCACCTCCCGGCAAAAAATCTTGAAAAGATTATACCACAATTCTTGAGGAGTTGTTAAGGAAACGGGACCGATGATAACATAATGGGGAGGGAGGGAAAAGGATGAAGAAGTACGTGATAGTCACCGGTGGTGTCCTGAGTGGGATAGGGAAGGGAATCTTCTCGGCTTCCCTCGCAAGACTCATGAAGGAGTTCGGTGTCAAGGTGAACGTCTTGAAGATAGACCCTTACCTGAACGTGGACGCCGGCACGATGAACCCCAACCAACACGGAGAAGTTTTCGTGACGGACGATGGCTACGAAGCTGATCTCGACCTTGGACACTACGAGCGCTTCCTGGGTCAGAACATGTCGAGGCAGAACAACATGACGGCCGGACAGGTCTACCTGAGGGTGATAGAGAAAGAACGCCAGGGGAAGTTTCTTGGAAACACCGTTCAGATTGTTCCACACCTCACGGAGGAGATAAAAAGTAGGATAAAGTCTTTGGAAGCGGAGCTGTTGGTCGTGGAGATCGGCGGGACCGTGGGAGACATAGAAGGGGAGGTGTTCTTGGAAGCGGTCAGGGAGCTGCAGATGGAGGAAGGAAGGGAAAACTTCCTGTTCGCGCACGTCACGTATGTTCCGTACTTGAGGACCACGAACGAGTTCAAGACCAAGCCCACGCAGCAGTCCGTTCAGCTTCTGAGAAGGGCGGGGATCGTCCCAGACATGATCATAGTGAGGAGCGAATTCCCCATCGACCCGTCCAGCCTGAGCAAAGTTTCCCTCTTTTCTGGTGTGCCAAGGGATTTTGTGATAAACCTGCCGGACACCAAGAACGTGTACGAAGTGCCGGAGATCCTGAAAGACATAGGAATCCACAAAAAGATAGCGGAAAAGCTCAAATTGAACTTGAAGGAAGGTAACTTTGGCTGGAACTATCCAAAGGCCTTCAAGCCGTACAGGATCGCGCTCGTTGGGAAGTATCTCGGAACGGATGACGCCTACAAGAGCATCATAGAGTCCGTCTTCTTGACTGGAATAGAGAAACCTGTGGTGGTGGACAGTCAAATGCTCGAGGAGATGGACGACGACGGAGTTACGAAGGTGTTGGGCGAGTACGACGCGATAATCATACCAGGGGGGTTTGGAAGGAGAGGTGTGGAAGGCAAAATAAAGGCCATAAAATACGCGAGAGAAAACAAAAAGCCGATCCTCGGTATCTGCCTTGGCATGCAACTCATGGTGGTGGAGTTTGCGCGGAACGTCTTGGGGTACAAGAACGCCAACTCCACCGAGTTCGATCCGAACACACCCTATCCCGTGGTGGACCTCATGGAGGAGCAGAAGAAGATCATGAATTTGGGAGGAACGATGAGGCTCGGCGCTCAGGAAATGAAGGTGTTTCCAGGTACGAAGCTGTACGAGATATACGGCGGCGTTGAAACGGTCTCCGAAAGGCACAGGCACAGGTACGAGGTCAACGAAGATTCCTTCCCCGAGCTCTTCAAAAAGCCCGGAGAACCCGGGTACAAACTCGTGATCTCCGCGAAGTCCAGGTTCATCGAAGCGATCGAGATAGAAGACCACCCGTTCTTCATCGGCGTCCAATACCATCCCGAGTACAAGAGCAAGGTGGGGGCACCCCATCCCATCTTCCTCTACCTGAAGAAGGTCTTGGAGGGATTCGAATGATGGACATGCACGTCCACTCGGTTTTCTCCTACGATGGAAAGGCCGAGATCGAAGAGATAATAGAAGAGTGCCACAAAAAAGGTTTGGAACGCTTCTGCGTGACCGATCATTACGAGTACGAAGACGGAAAGCTCGCCCACGGTTTCAACTACGAGGAGTACGCTGTGACGATGGAAAAATTTGGCCTACCAAGAGGAGTGGAACTCGGTTGGGATGGGATCGGGGAAGTGGAACTCCCAGGGGAGTTCGACTTCGTGCTCTTAGGGGTTCACAAATTCAAGGAGAAGGCCCCTGCGGAGGAGTTGGTGACGGATTACCTCGAGAGAACGTTGTACGTTGTGAAAAACGTGGAATTCCATGCCCTCGCGCATCTCGACTATCCCGCAAGATACGTGCAGGTAGATTTCCGCGTGAGGGAAGACCTCGTCGAGGAAGTGCTCGAGTACCTCGTGAAAAACGGAAAAGTTCTGGAAGTGAACACGGCGGGTCTGTTCAAGCATGGAAAACCCAACCCAGACTTCTGGACGCTTGAGATGTACTGGGACATGGGGGGCAGGTTCATCACGCTCGGCTCGGACGCACACGATCCGTTGGATGTGGCGCGGGGTTTTGAGGAAGTGCTGTCAGTCCTGAAGGAGAGGTTTCGCTTTGAGCTCGTGTTCGTCGACGGGGGAAGAATCCTTTCGAAAACGTTGAGGTGAAAACACTTTGGTGTTTCTATTTTGTTTTGGCCTTTCCGTTCTCGGTGTTTTCCTCTTTTCCAAGCTTTCAAAGAGGTTCAACGTGGTCCTCAACGTGTACGGGAAGGAGATACCTTCTCTTGGAGGGGTCGGACTCTTCGTAGGACTTCTTCCCATCCTTTGGAGAGATCCGTTCAGCCTTTTTGCGTTTTCCTTTTCCGTTGTCGTTGGGCTTCTTTTGGAACTTTTTCGATCCTTGAAGATCGCGAGGTACTCCTTGGAGTTCGTTTTGGCGATCGCTCTTGTGTGGAGGTTTGTGGGCCTCGAAAACCCTTGGTACTCGTTTCTTCTCGTCTTCATCGTGGTCTTCCTCCTTAACGCCGTGAAGGCGATGGACGAGATGGATGGGGTCTGCGCGAGCGTTGCTGTCGCAGTTTCATTCACCTTTTATTTCATGTTACACGGGAGCTTCGCAAGAGATCTTGCGCTGGGTTTTCTCTTCTCCGCCCTTGGTTACCTCTTGTTCAACTTTCCACCCGCACGTGTCGTGATGGGAGAAGTGGGGAGGTACATCTCTGGCGCGGTCCTGACAAGTTTTTTCCTGTCCGTAAACGAGAGGTTTGTCTTCAAGGACTTTTTGGCTTCCCTGCTTCCTTTTTGGCTCTTGGGACTGGATCTTTTGGCGAGCTTTGTGAAGGTTGTGACCGGCAACGATGCGAGGGAGGATCACTTCTACAACAGACTCTTCAGGAAGATCGGGGGAGTTGGTGTGAAGGGCCTGAGAAAGACGTTGGCCCTCGTGCTCGCGCTCCAAACCGTCTTTTGCCTCATGGGTGTTGGGGCGTACGGTAGCACCACGTTGGCCTTCGTCAACTTGGGACTTTCTCTGCTCTTTTCTGCGATGATCGTCAAGCAGCTGCGCCTTTTCCGTGTGGACAAGTGGTGAGGAGGGATGAGAATGGTTCAGGAAGCGATCCTGTACACCGCTTACGCCCTAGCCACGTTGTTCGTTTCGAAGAGGTTCACCTACGAGTTCAGCGTGCCAAAGTACGCAACGATACTTCCGCTCCTTTTCGTGATCTTTCTGTTGGTGTTCCTGAGGGCCTTGAAGAAGGGGAATTTTTCCCTTCGCTTCAACGTGGCGCACGTTGCTTTTCTTTCCTTCGTCGCGTCGGTGTTTTTGTCGAACGTGAGCGTTCTCAAGAACTTCCCAGGGCTTGTCAGAAATTCCATGGATTACTCCCTCTACATCTTGGTGATGTTCTTCGTCAGCCTGTTTTTTTCCAACTTCTTCGACGAGAAAGAGAAGATAAGAAGATTTCTGGTGTTCAGCGTCTTGCTTGCGGGTTTCGAGGCCTTCGATCTTCTCTTGAACTTTTACGGAGGGATAGATCTGTTCCTCGGGAAACTTCCGGAGGCCTTCAACAGGGGACACGCCAGGGGAACCATCGGGAACGTGAACTTCGTGACCAACTTTTTGGCCCTGAACCTTCCCCTCGCCTTGTACCTTCTTTTCTCGAACGACTTCGAGAACAAAAGGATCACCTCTTCGATCAAAGTGCTCTCCACAGTCTCCGCTTTTCTCATCATAGCTGGTATATTGGTTGGACAGACCAGGTCCGTCTACTTCGCCACGATCGTCTCCTTGGCCTTCTTGATGGTGTTCTACCTTTCCAAAAAGAAACGAC
The DNA here is from genome assembly GCA_030550515.1 of Thermotogota bacterium. Lineage (GTDB taxonomy): Bacteria > Thermotogota > Thermotogae > Thermotogales > Thermotogaceae > JAUQPE01. The sequence continues at coordinate 10,565 of JAUQPE010000023.1, forward strand.
TCGAAGAACCAAAGTGCAACCCGAAGGTGAGAGACCTCAGCAGAACTCTCGGTACAGCTCTTCTGGTGATGGCCGTTCTGTTGGTGGTTCTCTACAGCACGCCAAACCCTTTGACGAACATCGGGAAGGTTTCAGCAGTCGAGAGAGTGCGAACGGTTGTCGAACCGAGCGCTTGGCACAACAGGCTTCTTGCGTGGTTTGCCGCCTTGTACCAGTGGAGGGATCACAAATGGATTGGAGCGGGAATTGGAACTTATCAACTCCTGGCCATAGATTACATGAGGGAGGTCATGAAAGAACATCCCACGTTCCTCTACGCCTGGGAAAACTTCAAACAGGCGCACAACGACTACCTTCAGGTTCTGGGCGAAATGGGGATCGTGGGACTTTCAACGTTGGTTTTCGTCGGGATCGCCCTTGGCTATCTCTTCTTCAAAGTCTTGAAGAACCTGAAAACCAAGGATGACTTACTGCTGTTTCTGTCCCTCGCGTCGTCTTTTCTCGTGTTCATGGGAGACAGCTTTCTCAGCTTTCCCGCGAGGCTCCTCCCAAACCATTTCTTGGCGATTTTCGTCTCTTCCGTCGCAGTCGGTAACTACTTCTTGGAAAACCGGAAGTTGGAGTTGGGGAAAAAGCGCGTGGTTGTCCTTTTCGCTTTCGTTTTCGCAGTTTGCGGTATCTCGACCTATCTGAGGTGGAACTACTTCGTCTCGGAGGTTCACTTCAAGTGGGGTAACACGGCGTACGCTACCTTGCGAAAGGTCGAAGAAAACCTTCAAGAGTTGAACGGTTTTGAGACGCAGGTGAAGAACGCCATGGAGGAACTGAGGAACCTTTCCGGAAGGTACAGTTACCTCCAACCGAATTCCTTCAAAGAGTTCCTGAAAAGACAATCGCCAAAGGTCGCGCTATCGGAGATAGAAATGGAAAAGATGAGACTGGAGGCGATAGAAAAAGAAAACGCGAGACTCAAGGATCTGTTGAACAAGATCGAAACGGCCAGAACCCAGCTTCTCAACGAAAAAAAGAAACAGTACCTCTTGGCGAAACAGAACTTCCTGAACTCCGCGAGAATCAACCAGTCCTACGGTAGGTCTCAATTCTACCTCGCCGCCTTATCGAGTGTGGACTTGAGGCTTGAGGAGTTGAAGGAAAAACTCAAGGGAGAAGAGGATTTCGATGCGTTTTTCGATCAAGATTTCGATGAGTACCAAAAAGCAATCCCGGAGGATTACAAGAGGAAAGATCTCCGATTTTTGGCGGACGTGCCGTTTGCGCACGTGAAAGATCTAGGAGAAGAGAACGTTCTGACGGCGCAGATGCTTCTCGACTCCATCGCGTTTTACTGCTGGTCGTTGAAGACCTTCAACGAAAGGAACACTTACAGGACGTTGGCGTTACGCTATGCGGGTCTTCACCAACTCATGAAGATCTTCTACAACAGAACCCACGACGAACTCCTCAAGAAGTCTTTCGAGAGTCTCGCCGAAAGATACTTCAACGAGTTCATGCACTACGCCTTGAGAACGATCGAAAACGTCCCCGGAGCGTGGAACAGATTCCCCGACTGGAAGAACCCCGATCTGAGGAAAGCCGTTCTGGGTGAAGACGTCTACAGGTTTTTCGCCATGCACGCCTTCAACGCCCAACCGTTGACTTCCTTAAAGAACAGGGAATTTCTGATGAAACTCGCGGAAATGGAGATTTGGGCGTGCGATCACATGAGCAGAATGGGTGTTTGGGCCGTGCCCGACGCGTTGTTCGACTTCCTCATCGCCCTACCAGTTGCCTACATCAGGGAAGGGCATCACCAGGAGGGATTGTTCTTCTTCGAAAAGGTACTTGCGATGTACAAGGAAAGCTACGAAAGGGTGAAGAAGGACAGGGAAAGGTTCGCCAAGATCGCCGAAGGAAGCTACAAGGAAATTGTGCGAAACGTCGAAGCTGATATCTCGGAAAAGTTCGGGAAAGAATTCGCGGAAAAGTTCCCAGATTTCTTCGCGAACCTGGTTGAAAAACTTGACGGGTACGACTGGTCATCCCTCTTGAGGCAAGAGTACGCAAGGTTTGTGAACGAGAAGGACCCCTTCTTCAAACTTGACCCTTGGAACGCCTTGATCGCCGAAGCTTTGAGGAATTACGAAAACAGTTTGAAGGAAAAGCTTTTGGAACCCGATAAGGTGACAGGTGTTTTGGTGTACGTCAACAACGCCCTCAGGGCTCCACAAGACGTTCTCGTCTACGAGCGTTACGTGAGGTTTCTCACCGGCTATAGAATCTTTCTCGAAGACGCGAAGAGGTTCCTTCAAATGTTGGAGCGAGCGTACAGGGTGGCGAACGAGGAAGAATGGAAGGTCATCCTGAGCGATTGGAGTGTGAACCTGGTAGACAGGAGAACCTTCAACACGAAAGAGGAAGTTCTGAGAGAGTTGGAGGAGATGAGGGAACGTCTCGAGGAACTTGAAAAAACGCTGTGACGGTTTCACGCGTTCACTTGAACTTCTCGGACTCATCCATTATAATTAACTGGGAACGGGGCCGTAGCTCAGCTGGGAGAGCGCTACCTTCGCACGGTAGAGGTCGTGGGTTCAAATCCCATCGGCTCCACCAAGAAAGAGGGCGCCTCTTCGGCGCCCTCTCTTTTCAACTTCGTCACTGCAACTTCTTGTAGCAGAACCACCAATCGTAACAGGTGAGTTCTTTGGAAGCGAGCCTTTCTTTCGCGGTGGCGACGTTGTTCGCCGGGGGAACTATAACGGCGTCACCGATGAGCTCGTTGTTTGGCCAGTTGGCCGGCATCGCAACCTTGTTCTCATCCGACACCTGGAACGCCTTTATCATCCTCAAGATCTCGTCGATGTTCCTCCCGACTTCCTGCGGATAGTACAGGATGGCCCTGATGATCCCGTTGGGATCTATGATGAAGACAGCCCTCACCGTGTTGGTGCCCTTCTTCGGATGGATGAAACCGAGTTGCCTGGAGACATCTCCCATATCGTCGGCGATGATCGGAAATTCGATCTCGACGCCAAGTTTTTCTTTGATCCACTCGACCCACTTGATGTGGGAGAAGACCTGGTCTATGCTGAGACCCAAAAGCTCCGTGTTGAGTTTTCTGAACTCGTCGTATCTTTTCTGGAACGCCACGAACTCCGTCGTGCAGACGGGTGTGAAGTCCGCAGGGTGGCTGAACAGAACGAGCCACTTTCCTTTGTAATCATCGGGTAACACTTTGTTGCCGTGTGTGGTCTTCACCTCCATACGCGGGAACTCTTCGCCTATGAGAGGAATCCTGCCTTCCATGCTCACACCTCCTTGGTTAAAATTTGAAATTGTTTAATTTTGGAATCCGAAAGATATGATACACAAATAATGTTTCACCGAAATTAAAGAAAAGTAACTTTCACGGTTGGGAAGGCTGAGGAAGCCCCCTGTTTGGGGGGGTTCTTCACTTTTTCTTCTTGAAACGAACCAGCGTGGAAAAGCGAGCGTATTCTTTGTTTTCGTAAATAAGCTAATGTCTCCTCTTCCGAAGCGTTCGCGCGCGGGCTGAACCAAGGGTCTTCGAGCAACGTCTTTCGTGCCAAGTCCCACACTTCGGGTTTGGTGCGGAGCCTGATGACCTCGTATTCCAACTTTTCTGGCGTTAAAGTGTAGAGGGTGATGGACATGGGCCAGGTCACCGTGGATGCGTGTGTGATGTACCAAATCCCGTTCCTTTCCACCGGCACCGTGGAAACGTGGCGGTGCCCACAGAGATAGAACGACACTTGCTCGTGTTTTTCTAACAATTTCATCAATTCCTCCGCGTTGTCCAGGTAGAAGTTCCTCCACTCCGGTTTTGATTCTTCTTCTCTGAACGGAACCAGAAGGTGGTGTCCCAGAACGATTGTGAGTTTGTCACGATTGGCTCTCAGCACACCTTCCAACCATTGAAGTTGCGCTTGAGAAACTTTTCCACCCCAGCTTCCGATTTTGGTCGTGTCCAGTCCCACCAGCAGAAGTCCAGATATCGGCTCGGCGTACCAATAGGTTCTCGGACCGTTGAAACCATACCCTTGTAAAGCAAAAACCGTCGTGTACTTCGAACTGCCCACCAAGGAAGCAACGGAAGGTTCACTGCCCTTAACCGGGATGGGGCTCACTTCGTGGTTGCTGAGGACGGCAAAGACTGGAACCTTCACTTCCTCCAGCATCTCCCTGAGAAGGTCTATGTTCCACGGCTCAGCGTCTTTCGTGAGGTCACCGAGGAGCAGCACAAAGTCCAGATCGTGGATCGAGTTCACAACTTCGATGGCTTCCCTGAAGAGTTCCACCGAATAATCCTCCATCTTGACGCGATTCTCGGTGTTCACCGCCGGAAGACTCAGATGAGGATCGGAGATCACCGCAAATTTGACCCTTTCAAACGCGAACGCTGTTAGCGAGAGTAGGCCCGCCAGAACGAGTAACCACACGAGGTTCCTAAAGGCGCGCACTTAAACCACCCTCTCGCTTTGAAAGGTTTCCAAGACATTTTTAAGGGACAAACCTTGTCCCTTTTTGTATCAGTGTTAAGTTCTTTGAACGGAGCTTCACTTCATTTGCTGATGAATTATATTGTTTGTTTTTATTTTTATAAAATTCACGAATTCACGAGATTTTTCTTTGAAGACATCGTTCAATATTTTCAAACGACTTGCGTTTTAATCGCTTTTTATGTTAAATTATTTTTAGAGGTGATATCATGCGCCCTTTATAGTGGCCGCCTTGATGGGAATGATCACCATGAACTTCCTCTTCAAGAACGCATCCGTTAACACGATTGCGCTGTACATCGTTTACTATTCTGGGCTTCTCCTGTCGTTTGCCCTCCGTGTCTCAGATTCGAGAAAAAGCAACGGTAGAAAAGTGTTTGATCCGACTACCTTTTCGTTTCTCTGCGCTGCCTTGTTTTCCTTTCCCTTTGTCAGGGTTTTTCTCGTAAAACCGGAGAGTTCTTGGATATTCTTGAGCGCTTCCAAGATTCTTTTGGCAGCCGGAATTTTCGCACCTGTCGTGTTCAAAAAGCGAGGAAACGTATCCCTCATCTTTTTGTTCTCTTTCCTCTTCCTTTCGATCGTTGCCGTCGTTTTGAACGTCAAACCCGTGTTTCTCGAGATCCCATCTGGGCTGGCATTCTTGACGATGCTTTTTTTCGAAAGAAGACCCTTGTTCGTCGTAGTCTGCGTGCTCTTTTCGATATCGAGTTTCTTCGCCGGTAAAAGCGTGTACCTTGTTCACCTGGCCTTGGGGGGCGTTTTCCTGGCGTGGCACGTTTTCAACGAAACCGTCGAGAAACAGACTTCAAGTGAACAGGACGAAGACTTGCACTTCATCCTCTCGAAAGACATGGTCCACAGGTTGAAAAACCCCCTCAACGCGATCTCCGTCACGGCTCAACTCATCAGACAGAAATATCCCGAGACCTCCGAGTTGGCCTCCAGCATCGAGAGAATGTGTGAAAAGATGACGAGTCAGATAGAGGGAATCCTCAATCCTTTCGCTTTTGGAAGTGTGAAGAGAGGAGAGCTCGAGGAGGAGATGCTACCACTCGTTCAGTTGGCCAGGATAAAGGGGCTCGAGGTGGAATTGGACCTTCGTTTCGAGTCGTTTCCGATCGAGAGGGATATCTTTGTTTCGCTTGTAACGAACCTTTTTTCGAACGCCGTCAAGTACACGGAAAAAGGCAAGGTTTCCCTCAAAGTGAAACGAGAGGATGATATGATAGTCGTAGAGGTGACGGACACGGGGCCCGGTTTGAAGGGTGGGCAACGCGGTATGGGGCTCAAGGTCGTGGAAAAACTGGTGGAACACCTTGGGGGTGAGATGAAGATCCGCGTCGAAGGAGGGACCACAGTCGAGATCAGAATACCCACCGGGAGGGGAAGAGATGTTGGTTTTGATCGTCGAGGATGATGAGGTCTCACGCGCTGCGATGAGGGAATACCTGAAACTATTTGGTTACGAAGTGCAGGAGGTGGAGAGAGCGGAAGAGGCCTTGAAGCTGGCAGAGAGGGCGGACGTGATACTGATGGACGTCGTGCTGCCCGGCATGGACGGCGTCGAAGCGATCAGACGCATCAGGTCCAAGAGATCAGACTGTTTGATCTTCGTGATCACGGCGTACGACGACGGCAGAATCTTGAGGAAAGCGGTGGAAGCAGGTGCGGACGATTTCATCAAAAAACCCGTGAACTTGGATTTCCTCAGGTTGAAGATAGAACACGCCCTGAAAACCAAAAGTTTCCACAGCTACAGGAACAGTTACCTTCTATCCTTGAAGAAAAAGCTCATGTTCTTGGAGGAAACGGCCGTCGATTTCTTCAACGAGCAAGCGGACCTCCTCTTCGAGATGCTCGAGATACTCAACCTACTCTCCGAGTACAGGGATACGGAGACCTACAAACACACCGAGAGGGTAGGTTGGCTCTCCGGCAGGATCGCGGAGGAAATGGGATTGGACGAGGCCTTCGTGACCGAGATCCAATTCGCCGCGCCCCTTCACGACATCGGAAAGATCGCCATCCCGGACAAAATCTTGTTGAAGCCTGGTATCTTAACGGAAGAAGAGTTCGAAATCATGAAGCAGCACACCATCGTGGGGTACAAGATCCTCAGCAGGAGCAAATCTTCCATCCTCAGGCTTGGCGCCGAGATAGCCCTCACCCACCACGAAAAATGGGACGGCTCCGGTTACCCACGCGGTCTGAAAGGAAGAGAGATCCCCGTCTCCGGGTTGATAGTCTCCGTCGCGGACAGTTTCGACGCCATGGTCTCGGAGAGACCGTACAAGAAGCCCAAAACCCTCGAGGAGGCCTTCCGGGAAATAGAGACGCTTTCCGGGAGATACTACTCCCCAGAAGTCGTTGAGGCCTTCCTGAAACTGAAAAGAGAGGTCCTGGAAGTTTACAGGAGGGATGAAGGTGAGGATTCCCCCAACGATCGCAAGCGTTCACATAAGAGCCCCACTTGATGTCGTTTGGAGGACCTTCGTGAACGAGAACGGTTGGGACGGATGGTTCACGGACGGCATGAAGATGGAGCTCAGAGAGGGAGGGAGCATCTTCTTTCGGTGGGTGAGGAAGACGTTCGGGGAGGAAGTGACAGACCGGGGAGTGATCCACCGGCTGGAACCGATGAACCTGATCGAGTTCTCTTGGAACGAGTACGAAGACGGCTTCAGGTCGAGGGTGAAGATGGAGTTTTTCCCTTCCTCTTTCGGTGGCACGTGGGTTCGCGTCGAGGACCACACGATCGTCCTGACGGAGAAAGACGTGGAGATAAAGCTCGAGTGCGCCGTCGGGTGGGGTGAGATGCTCACGCTCGCGAAGATCTGGATAGAGTACGGGATCTCAACCCTCTAAGGCGCGCACGATCTCGCTTATTATCTCTTCAAACCTTTCCTCTCGCTCTCCCTCCACGGTGATCCTTATCACGGGCTCCGTCCCCGACGGTCTGACCACCACTCGGAACCCTTCTCTCTCGTACTTGTCGATCAGCGGGTGAACCCTTTCGACTCTCATGTTTTCGGTTCTTCTCACGTTCCTTGTGACCTGTGGGTACTCCGGTATCTGGTTCGAGAGCTCCGCCAGAGACTTGCCGACCCTCCTCATCGTCCTGAGCACTTCCAGAGTGGTTATGAGTCCGTCTCCGGTGGTGGACCTGTCCAGGATGATGACGTGGCCGGATTTTTCCCCTCCAAGGTTCGAACCAACCCCTTGCATCCCCTCTAGGACGTACTTGTCTCCCACTTTCGTTCGAAGAAGCTTCACTCCCATCCCGTTCAAGAACTTCTCGAGACCTGAGTTCGTCATCACCGTCCCCACAACCACTCGGTTCGGCAGCCTGTTTTCTCCCAACAAACCCTGAGCCAATATCCCGATGATCTTGTCACCGTCCACGACCCTTCCGCGCTCGTCCAGGAGGATGGACCTATCCCCGTCTCCATCGAAGCTCACACCGATCTCTCCGGGAAGGACTCTCTGGGCCAAGAACTCCGGATGCGTGGCACCACAGCCTTGGTTGATCACCTCTCCCCTTCCTTCCCCGTTGAACACCTTCACCTTCGCTCCCAGGTACTCCAATATCTCTCGCGCCGTGGCGATCGTGGCACCCTCCGCGAGGTCGAGGACAAGGGTCACGTCGGACAAATCCAGATCTTTGAACATCTCGAGAACGGCCCCCATGTACAGGTGTTTGCCCTCGGGAAAAGATCTCACCTTGCCGGGAACGATTTTCTTCCTCTCAATCACGCCGTCGAGTAGCTCTTCTATCTTTTCCTCCATCTCGTCTGGAATCTTGTACCCGTTCCTCAAGATCTTTATCCCGTTGTACTCGGGAGGGTTGTGCGAGGCGGAGATCACCACACCGTACGCCTTGATGATCCTCGTCAACAGGGCGATGGCGGGTGTGGGAAGGATCCCACAGTCCATCACGTCGACACCGGAAGAGAGGAGCCCCGCGGCCACGGCGCAGGCGATGGGATCCCCGGAAACTCTGGTATCCTTTCCGATCAACACCCTCCCCCCGCCCATCAGTTTCCCCAAGGCTACCCCTATCTTGAAGGCCAACTCGTCCGTCAGCTCTTCACCGAAGACACCCCTGACACCGTCCGTTCCGAAGTACTTCATGTCAGATCCTCCCTTTCTCGAACGTGTACAGGTGTTTCCTGAGGTTCGACATGAGAGCAGGGTAATTTTCTTCTTCGTACCTGTAACGGTAGACGACGTCTGGATCCACGTCTTCGAACACGAGACCCTCACCTTCCACGATTTCCTTCACCACGGATCCATCGGGAAACACTATCCTGCTCCTTCCAACGAACTCTGTGACGCCCTTCCCGCACGTCGAAGCCACCACCACGAAAATCCCGTTCTCCAAAGCCCGCGCCCTCGTGACGACGTCGTAAGGGTACTCTCCCGCTTTCCAAAAGGCGGAAGGTGACAGCAGGATCTTGGATCCCTTCAGGGTGAGCGCCCTGGAGACCTCCGGAAACTCGAGCTCGTAACAGATCAGCACGCCGAAAACCACTCCCTTGTAAGAAAAGGCGAGCAGGTGTTCGCCCGGCTCGAACACGCCCTTTTCCTCGCGAAAGAGGTGCGTCTTGTCGTAGAACAACAGCTCCCTCTTCTTCTTGAAGACCACCACAGAATTTCTCAGCTTTCCGAACACCTCTCGCGGTGTCCCAACAACCAGAACGATCTGACCTTCTCTCGAGAGCCTCAACAACCTCTTTTTCGCCACGTCTTTGAAGAAAAGAACGGCCTTCTTGAGCACATCCTCGTCCCACGTGTAACCGCTGATGGTGAGCTCCGGAAAGACCAAAACGTCAACGCCGTTTTCGATGGCAAGGCTCGTGTAGCGCTCTATTTTTGAAAGGTTCCCCTCAAAATTCCCCACTTCTGGGAGCATCTGGACCGCCGCCACCCGCAAACTCGTACACCTTCCTCGCAAGTTCCGCTTGCTTCATCCAGTAACCGTCGAGGATCCCTTTCGAGGCCAAACTGCCCAAGAACCGGTAATGCTCGCGCGTGAGTCTTCCAGGCCCCACACCGAAGAGCTTGGTTCCAGGAAGTGGCATGAAGGTGTGGGCGTGGACCTTCGCGTTGTACTTTTGCACTATCTTCACTATGAAGTTGAAGGTTTGTTCGAGGTCTTCTTCCGTTTCAAAGGGAAAACCGAATATGAAGTCCACGTGGGGTACGAAACCGTGCGCCGCGATCTTCTCTACCGCCTCCTCGACTTGTTCCACGGTGTGGCCGCGGTTTATCAACTTCAAGATCCTGTCGCTTCCACTCTGGGCGCCCACCACGATGGACTTGTTCTTCACGTACTTTTTGATGACCGCCAACACCTCGTCCGTCACCGACTCCGGTCTCACGTCGGAAGGAAACGTCCCAAAGTATATCTCCTCGACACCGACCTTCTTGAGCCCGTACAAGAGTTCCTCTATCTTTTCCACGTTCGGGGTCACGCCGTTCTTCGAACCATACCCGAAGGCGTTCGGGGTGATGAATCTTGCTATCTTTCTGTTTCTCAACACGCCAAGCCTCGCGAAATGAACCAGAAGGTCCACGTCCCTGTGCCTGACCATTTTTCCAGCTATCTGCGATGTCTGGCAGTAAGCGCAATCGAAGGGACACCCTCGCGTGATCTCCATGGGCATGTAGATGTTTCTGGATGGAAGGAAGGGGGGATAGTGGTTCAGATCGACGCGCCTGGTGATCCCATCGAAAACCTCTTCCCTCTCACCCATGACGAACCTCAGGATGTTCTCCTCCCCGTCCCCCACGAAGACGTGATCGAAACCCATGTCCAAACACCCTTTTGGATCTGCGCTCGCATGCGGTCCTCCCGCGATCAACGTGTATCCCTTTTCCTTCAACACCCTGACCTCTTCCTTCACCCAGTCGAGGTCAAAGCTCATGAAAGAGTACGCGACGACCGTTTCCCCGGGAGGAAACTTCTGTATGTCTTGGAACTTCACCGTCTTCAAAAAGACCTTCACACCCCTGCTCAGGAGGGTGGAGAGGAGGGCGGCGATGCTATACCAGTTCGTCTTCGTTTCCCTGAACAGCAAGTACATTCGTGGACACCTCTTCCACGAACTCGTGGATGAAGGGTTTGGGATCCTCTTCGCCCTTCACGGTCCTATCCAGCTCCCAGAGCCTCCTGAGTACGGCCTTCACCTTCTCCGAGTCGTAGTAGAGCAGGTGGTTCACGACAGTGAAGTTCCAACTCTTGAAAGCGAAACCTAAGAAACGGGCGAGCCTCGGTATGGCTATCCCCAGCTGTTTCGAAAAGTTCGAGACGTCCGTCCAGCCGTAGACCTTCTTCTTCGGGACCAAACTCACCACCTTGTACAGCTCCACGAAGTGGTTTGCCAACGCGTTCACAATCGCGACCGGCTCCGAAGTCTTCCAAAACCTGTTGAGCAAGGCGTGAGCGTACCTTCTCTTCCCTTCGGAGACGGCAAAGCACAGTTCGTCGAACCCCGGCGTGTGGTAAGAGTAGACCACCTCTTCCACGTCTTGGACGGTCACTTTTCCAGTTTGGGTGTAACTTTTCAACTTCTCTATCTCTCGCTCTATGAGGGCGTCGTTTTGGCCCACTTTGGAGTAGAAGAGCTGCACGGCATCTTTTTCCACGACCAGGCCGTGATCTCTGAAACGCTTCTCTATGTACTCGATCCACTTTTCGCTCTCCCAAGGCTTTGGAAGCTCGAGGGCTATCCCCTTGCCGACCGCTTTTTGCGTTCGAACGAAGATATGCACATCCTCGGGGACGGACTCGATCAACTCCAAGAACTGGTTTTTCTCTTGCGCCTTCCAAGAATCGAAGTCCAATATGTCTATAACCCTTTTCCCGGAGAAGATGGACCTGGTCGCGATCGCCTTCTTGAGGAAGTCTATCTTGTCCTCGTCCTCCGGGTGGATGCGTACGTATTCCACATCTTTTTCTCTGAGCAGTTTCTTCACGATTTCTTCTTTTTGAACGTCGGACGTTCCGGTCAAAAAGGTCACCGGCATGCTTTCACCTCGTATCAGATTTTAGCACTCCGTGGTAGAATGGAGCCGTTCGGGAGGTGACGGCGATGGTACGCAAAAAGTTCTTCTGGATGGTCCTGGTTTCTGCCCTGATACTCGCAGGCTGTATCCCCGTTCCCATACCGATCGACTTGGGGGATCCGGAGATAAAAGAAAAGTTTGGTCTTCCCGCCTCTCAAAATTGGAGTTTTGTAAAAGCAGACATAGACGGAAGCGATATTGACCAAAAGATAAAAGATCAAGGAATATCAGGAACCGTGACCTTTCACGACATCAGGTTGTCGGGAAAAGTGACCGTGGAAGATGACATCGAGTTGATGGGAGCCTTCATCGGGTTTTCACTTGAAAATCCGCAAGATAAAAGCTTTGAAGAACTTCCTAAGGACTGGAAGATCGACATCTCTGGTCAAGAGGGATACGACTTTTCCGTCTCGGCGAAGGATTCTCCCGCTTTGAAGGAGGCCTTGAAGAAGATAAACGGAAAAGAAAAATTCGCCCTCTACGTGGTGTTTGGGTACGAAAGTTGCAAAGGGAGCGGGACCTTGGAGATCGAGGTGACCAATGTGACGGTTTGGGTCACCTGGACGGCGTGGTGATCACTCTTCAAAGGAAAGCTCCATGTACTTCGCCTTCACGCCAGGGATCCTGTTGAGCTTTTCGCACAACTCTTTGTGCTGGTTGGGATCACCCACGAGTTCGAGGATGATGAGACCGTTGTCCGAACAGTTTTCCAAAACGCCGTCGTGTATGCCAAGCCTGGTCTTTATGAGGCAACCCCATGCGGTGAGGATCTTCTGAACCGCCTCTGCCGTTTCCCTTCTGTTTTGAACGAGTATCGCCATGACCGTCTTCACAGACATCCCCCCTTAAAAAACAATCCCCGGGCACCACCTACTCTCGCATGGGGTCACCCCCATACTACCATCGGCCCAGGGCGGCTTAACGGCCGGGTTCGGAATGGAACCGGGTGTTTCCCGCCCCAGTATCGGCACCCGGGGATACTTTTCGAAGGATCACTGGAAACTGCATAGGGGATTTCGGAGATCAAGGCCTCGGCCGATTAGTACCGGTGGGCTCAACGCCTCGCGGCGCTTACACCCCCGGCCTATCAAGGTCCTATTCTCGGACCGGCCTTACCCCCTTGACGGGGTGGGAGGCCTAATCTTGGGGCGCGCTTCCCGCTTAGATGCTTTCAGCGGTTATCGCTTAGGGGCATAGCTACCCGGCGTATGCCGCTGGCGCGACAGCCGGTACACCAGAGGCCCCCTCCTCCCGGTCCTCTCGTACAAGGGAGGACCCCCCTCAAGCCTCCTGCGCCCGCAGCAGATAGGGACCGACCTGTCTCACGACGGTCTGAACCCAGCTCACGTACCCCTTTAATGGGCGAACAGCCCAACCCTTGGGACCTGCTTCAGCCCCAGGATGGGATGAGCCGACATCGAGGTGCCGAACCCCGCCGTCGATGTGAACTCTCGGGCGGGACCAGCCTGTTATCCCCGGGGTAACTTTTATCCGTTGATCGACGGCCCTTCCACACGGGACCGCCGGGTCACTAGGGCCGGGTTTCCCCCCTGCTCGGCCTGTCGGCCTCACAGTCAGGCCGGCTTATGCCCTTGCACTCAACGGTGGATTTCCAACCCACCTGAGCCGACCTTCGCGCACCTCCGTTACTCTTTAGGAGGTGACCGCCCCAGTCAAACTGCCCACCTGGCACTGTCCCCTCCCTGCTCTTCACAGGGTCGGGTTAGGACTTCAGTGCACCGAGGGTGGTATTCCACCGGTGGCTCCACCGCCCCTGGCGAGGCGGCTTCACAGCCTCCCACCTATCCTATACACGATGCACCAAAGTCCAATACCAGGCTGCAGTAAAGCTCCACGGGGTCTTTCCGTCTAGCTGCGGGTACTGGGCATCTTCACCCAGACTGAAATTTCGCCGGGCCCCCCGCCGAGACAGTGCCCCAGTCGTTACGCCATTCATGCAGGTCGGAACTTACCCGACAAGGTATTTCGCTACCTTAGGACCGTTATAGTTACGGCCGCCGTTTACCGGGGCTTCGGGTCGGAGCTACGCTCCCTTTCGGGAGCCTCACCCCTCCCCTTAACCTTCCGGCACTGGGCAGGCGTCAGTCCCTATACTTCCTCTTTTCGAGTTGGCAGAGACCTGTGTTTTTGGTAAACAGTCGCCAGGGCCTTGTCACTGCGACCGCCTCGGGCTCCCCCGGTTTCCGGGTTGCCCCTTCCCCCGGGTTCACCCTACCGCGGCACCCCTTCTCCCGAAGTTACGGGGCCAATTTGCCGAGTTCCTTGGCGAGGGTTCACCCGTTCCCCTGAGCCTTCTCAGCCCGCCCACCTGTGTCGGTTTGCGGAACGGGCACCTGCAGTCTCAAACGGTGCGCGAGGTTTTTCTTGGCAGTGTGGGGTCAGCGCCGTTGGTCCCCGAAGGGACCTCCCCATCACGGCTCAGGCTCGGGGCGCGGATTTACCTACGCCCGTCATCGCCCTAACCGCTTGGAAGGGCATGCCACTTGCCCTCGGCGCCTACCCTCCTGCGTCACCCCTCGCACCTCGACTGCAGATGGCGCCGGAATATTAACCGGCTTCCCTTCGGCTACCCCTTTCGGGTTCACCTTAGGGTCCCGGCTAACCCTGGGCGGACGACCCTTCCCCAGGTACCCTTGGGCTTACGGGGGGAGGGATTCTCACCCTCCTCTCGCATACTCATGCCCGCATTTTCACTTCCGCCTCGTCCAGCGGCCCTCGCGGGTCCGCCTTCACCCTAAAGCGGAAAGCTCCCCTACCGCCAGTACCTCCCGCTGGAGGTACTGACCCGCGGCTTCGGGGGGTGGCTTGAGCCCCGGTACATTTTCGGTGCAGCGCGCCTCGGCTGGTGAGCTGTTACGCACTCTTTAAATGATGGCTGCTTCTAAGCCAACATCCCAGCTGTCTTGGGCGCGCCACATCCTTTCCCACTTAGCCACCACTTGGGGCCCTTAGCCGGCGGTCTGGGTTGTTCCCCTCTCGTCCACGGAGCTTATCCCCCGCGGGCTCACTCCCGGGCTTTGTGTGCAGGGATTCGGAGTTTGACAGGGTTCGGGGGTAACCCCCCTAGCCCTATCAGTGCTCTACCCCCTGCACAGACCACCCGAGGCTGCACCTCAATGCATTTCGGGGAGAACCAGCTATCACCGGGTTCGGTTAGCTTTTCACTCCTACCCCCAGGTCATCCGAGGACTTTTCACTGTCCACCGGTTCGGGCCTCCAGTGGGTTTTAACCCACCTTCACCCTGCCCAGGGGTAGCTCACCCGGCTTCGGGTCTACCGCCGGTGACTAAGCGCCCTATTCGGACTCGCTTTCGCTACGGCTCCGCCTTCATCGGCTTAACCTCGCCACCGACGGTAACTCGCGGGCTCATTAATCAAAAGGCACGCCGTCACCCCTTGCGGGGCTACGACTTCTTGTAGGCACGCGGTTTCAGGTCCTCTTTCACTCCCCTTCCGGGGTGCTTTTCACCTTTCCCTCACGGTACTAGTGCGCTATCGGGCGGCGGGTAGTATTTAGCCTTGGAGGGTGGTCCCCCCTGCTTCCCGCGGGATTCCCCGTGTCCCGCGGTACTCGGGATCACAGCCCAGGGAGTCCCTCCCCTTTCGCCTACGGGGCTGTCACCCTCTCCGGCCCACCTTCCCAGGTGGTTCGGCTAGAGGAGGGATTTGTAACTCCCCGGCGAGTCCGTGGCCTCGCCCGGCTGTGTCCCGCAACCCCGGTGTGGCAACGCCCACGGGCTTTGGCACCACACCGGTTTGGGCTCCTCCCCGTTCGCTCGCCGCTACTAGGGGAATCTCGGTTGATTTCTTTTCCTCGGGGTACTGAGATGTTTCACTTCCCCCGGTCTCGCACCGCCTTTCGGCGGCGAGTGGCCTCAACGGCCACCCAGGTTTCCCCATTCGGGCATCCCGGGATCAACGCCTGCTTGCGACTCCCCCGGGCTTATCGCAGCTTGCCACGCCCTTCATCGCCTCCCGCCGCCAAGGCATCCACCGCGTGCCCTTAGTACCTTGATCTCCTACTCTCCCCTATGCAGTTTTCAATGACCCTTCTCCCTTGGTGGAGACGAGGGGACTTGAACCCCTGACCTCCTGCTTGCAAAGCAGGCGCTCTCCCAACTGAGCTACGTCCCCACCAATGGTGGGCTCGGGTGGATTCGAACCACCGACCTCACGCTTATCAGGCGTGCGCTCTGACCAACTGAGCTACGAGCCCCCGAGCCACTGGAACATGGATAGCAGTCCCCGCAGAAACTCCTTAGAAAGGAGGTGATCCAGCCGCACCTTCCGGTACGGCTACCTTGTTACGACTTCGCCCCCCTCACCAGGTTCTCCCTCAACACCCCCCCTCCCTTTCGGGTTAGGGTAGGTGTCTTCGGGAGCCCCCAGCTCGGGTGGCGTGACGGGCGGTGTGTACAAGGCCCGGGAACGTATTCACCGCGGCATGGCTGATCCGCGATTACTAGCGATTCCGGCTTCACGCAGGCGGGTTGCAGCCTGCGATCCGAACTGAGGGCGGTTTTGGGGATTAGCTCCCCCTCGCGGGGTCGCAACCCATTGTACCGCCCATTGTAGCGCGTGTGTCGCCCAGGGCATAAGGGGCACGAGTACCTGACGTCATCCCCTCCTTCCTCCGGCTCGTCGCCGGCAGTCCCCCTAGAGTGCCCGGCCGAACCGCTGGCAACTAGGGGCAGGGGTTGCGCTCGTTGCGGGACTTAACCCAACACCTCACGGCACGAGCTGACGACGGCCGTGCACCACCTGTGCCGGCTCCCAACCCACGAGGAGTTGGGTCCCTCCCCTTTCGGGTCGGTACCACCGGCATGTCAAACCCTGGTAAGGTTCTTGGCTTAGCATCCAATTAAACCACACGCTCCACCGCTTGTGCGGGCCCCCGTCAATTCCTTTGAGTTTCACCCTTGCGGGCGTACTCCCCAGGCGGCCCACTTAACGCGTTGGCTTCAGCACGGAGGGATTAACCCCCCACACCTAGTGGGCATCGTTTACAGCCAGGACTACCCGGGTATCTAATCCGGTTTGCTCCCCTGGCTTTCGGGCCTCAGCGTCGGGGTCGGCCCAGGAGACCGGCTTCCCCACCGGCGTTCCTGCCGATATCTACGGATTTCACCCCTACACCGGCAGTTCCGTCTCCCTCTACCGCCCCCAAGCCTGGCAGTTTCGGGCGCAGCCCCACGGTTGAGCCGTGGGATTTCACACCCGACACACCAAGCCACCTACGCCCCCTTTACGCCCAGTAAATCCGGGTAACGCTCGCCCCCTACGTATTACCGCGGCTGCTGGCACGTAGTTAGCCGGGGCTTTCTAGCGGGGTACCGTCATCAACGGGGCATTTCCTCCCCGCCTTATTCTTCCCCCGCCACAGCGGTTTACACCCCGAAGGGCTTCATCCCGCACGCGGCGTCGCTGGATCAGGGTTTCCCCCATTGTCCAAGATCCCCCACTGCTGCCTCCCGTAGGAGTGGGGCCCGTGTCTCAGTGCCCCTGTGGCCGGTCACCCTCTCAGGCCGGCTACCCGTCGTAGGCTTGGTGGGCCGTTACCCCACCAACTACCTGATGGGCCGCGGGCCCATCCCCCGGCGGAGCGAACGCTCCTTTCCTCCACCGGCTTGCGCCGATGGAGCGTATGGGGTATTAGCCAGGGTTTCCCCTGGTTATCCCCCTCCGGAGGGTAGGTTACCCACGTGTTACTCACCCGTCCGCCGCTGGCATCCCTCCCGTGAGGAAGGGATACCCGCACGACTTGCATGTGTTAGGCACGCCGCCAGCGTTCACCCTGAGCCAGGATCAAACCCTCCATGTAAGTTTGATCTGGCGATCGTTCGCGGGGACTGCTATCCATATTTCAATGACCCGGAGACAAAAACCTTGAAGTCTGCTTTGACTCCTTCTTTGGTGAATGCGCTTTTCTCTTTTGATCTTTATTTCGCTTTTTGAAGACCCTTCAATCAGCAGAGCCGAAGTTAATGATAGCACCCTTAGATCGCATCGTCAATTAAGATATAGAAACGATAAAATTACAAAAAAATTAAGACGGGAGATCCAGCGAAGGCGGATTCACGTAAGCCGTAGTTTCGATACCAAGTACCCTTTCGATCTCCTTGAGATCTCTCAGGAATTCTTCGGCCTTTTCGACTTTCGCGATGAAGTGATACCTGTACTCCCCTTTCAGCTTGAACAGGTGATGCTCGACTGGTCCCAATATCTCGTACCTTCCAGACAAAGAATCCGCAATCTTTTGGATGATCTGTCTTCCAAAAGCCAAATCGCGTGTTCTGATTGCCACGTGAACCAAGTCCCTGAAAGGGGGGTACCCCAGGATCTTCCTTCGCTCGAGCTCTTCTTCGTAAAAGCCTTCAACATCACCTTCGACGAGCTTCCTGTAAACCCTCTCTTCTGGATGAAAAGTTTGAAGGATGGCCTTCCCCGGAAAGCTTCGAGAAGTCCTTCCGAAGACCTGAAGGAGTAACTGAAACGTCCTCAGGGTAGCAGAAAAGTCCGGAGCGAAAAGGAGAGCATCCACGTCGAGCACGCAAACAAGACCTATCTCTGGGATGTTGAAGCCTTTGGTGATCATCTTTGTACCCACGAGCGCGTCGATTTTTCCCTTCAACAGATCGTCCACATAGTCCTCCACTTCCATTGGATCTTCCACTACCTCTCTATCTATCCTCTTCACCCTCACTCCAGGGAGGTAACTCATCAGTTCCCTTTCCACCTTCTCCGTGCCTGTCCCGTGTCCCTTCAAGATTCCCCCGCATTTGGGACAGATGTCGAAAACTTCCTCCTCAAAACCGCACTGGTGACATTTGAAGGTGTCGGTATCGAAGTGGTAAGAGAGCGCGACGTCGCAGTTCGGGCACAAAAGAACGTAACCGCAGGTTTCACATTGAACCCTTCCCCAGAACCCTTTCCTCCTCACAAAGATCAGCACTTTCTTTCCTCTCCGAACGGTTTCTTCTATCTCAAAAAGCGTCCTCCTGGCAAAGCTTCCCGTTCTTTCTTCTTTCCTCATGTCCACGATCTCGAAAGTGGTATCCGCCCACTTCTTTTCGAACTTGAAAAGCTTTATCTTTCCATCTCTAGCCTCGAAATAGGTTGTCAGGGAGGGAGAAGCGGAGGAGAGTATTATTGATACATCCAACAAAGTTGCCAGCTTTTTTGCAACTTCCACCGCGTCGTAAGAAGGCTCAGAGAATTGATAAAAACTTTCGTCGTGCTCCTCATCCACGAGGATCAACTTCAACTTTTTTGCAGGCACGAACAAAGCGCTCCTTGTACCGATCAAGACGTTCGCCTCGCCACTGACGACTCTGTACCACTCGAGAACTTTTCTCGTCTTCGTCAGATAGCTGTGGTAGATCGCCACTTTCAACTCTGGATAGAGCCCTTTCAGACGGGCGACCGTGTGCATGAGTACAGAAACTTCTGGCACCAAAAGGAGGATCTGTCCTTTTTCCAGGTAATCGCCTATCACTTCAAAGAGCGTTTCCGTCTTACCACTGCCCGTTGGCCCGAAGAAGAGGTTCCTCTTGTCCAACTCTATCTCCCTTTTCTCTCTCCTTTCGAAAACCTTCGGGATTACGTCCTCTTCCCTTATCTCCACGATACCTTTCTGTTGAAGCGCCTCCAAAACGCTCTGGGTGATGCCAAGTTCCTCGAGGATCTCTTCCACAAGAGAACCGTTGTTGAAACACAAATAATCGACCACCATTCGCTGTTTCAAGGTAAGCGATTTCTCGAACCTCATCGAACCCTCTCTCAGGAAGACGCGCTTTTTGAGGCGAGGTTTAGGGGTCCGGAAGAAGAATTGCTTTCGTAACGTCACGAGCCCCCTTTTCAGGTATTGGTTCAACATCTCTGCTCCATACTCTTTCAAGAAATCTTCCACGACCATTTCCCCAAAATCCAACAGAGGGCTCTGCGAAACCACCATTTCCCGAATGTAATCGTCCAAGCCATCCGGGAAGAAGAGATCCAAAACCTTACCGAGCGAAGAGTGGAACCTCTCCGACATCCATTTCGCCAGCTCTAGGTGTTCTTTTGCAAGGAAAGTAACCCCATCCCTGTCGCGCACTTTCACGGCATCCTTGAAGAAAGCGATTTTCGAGACGATGTAACCTTTGACCCTTTCCCCTTTGTGCTCGAGGGACACCCTTTCACCCAAGAAGAGCTCGTCGGAAGAGGAACACACAACCCTCTTGTCGGTGCCAGCGATTACGGCTTCGTAATACAGTTGGTCATCACCTCACACTTTCTCCAACTCTTTAAAACCTTCACCGAGGGCTTGTCTCACTTCTTTTACGATTACGAAGGCCTTCGGATCCGCCTTCTTGACGAACCCTATCAAATTGTTGAGTTCTCGCCTCCTGACAACGACTAGCAGTATCCTCCTCTCCTTGCCCGTGTACGCTCCTATCCCTGGAATGTAGGTGGCCCCGCGCTTGAGAGTGTACAAGACAAAATCTTTGATTTCGTCGGACTTATCAGATATTATGATCACTTCGCTCGACTGTTCGAAACCCCTGAGTATGAAATCCACCATGATGCCGTTCACCATCACCCCTAAAATTGCGTACATTCCTGTCCTTGCGTTGAACACCACACCGGCGATCACCGCAATCAACACGTCCACTACCAGAAGTCCTATCCCCATCGAGATACCGAAGTACCTGTTCAAGATCCTGGCGACGATGTCCGTTCCTCCGGTGGAAGAGTTTTGGGAGAAAGTCGTCGCAAGCCCAAAAGCCGTGAAAATCGTACCAAAGAACACGGCGATGAAAAGGTCCCCTTCTCTGTACTTTGGAACACGAATGTATCTGTCGAAGAGATCGACGAAAAAGTTGAAAACGAATGTACAGTAAATCGTCCTCACACTGAATTCGTAACCAACCGTGAAAGCTGCTATCAGAAAGAGAGCGGTGTTCAAGATGTACATCCAGATTCCCACAGGAAGAGGCACGTACCTGTGCAGTATCATCGAGAGACCGCTAATACCACCCGCAGCTATGTTGTTCGGGATCAAGAAGATAACCAAACCAAGGGCTGTCACCATGGCGCCGAGAGTACTCAGCGAGTACTCCCTCACTTTGTTCACCATGTTTTCACCTCCGTCTTATAAGGAGGAAGAGGAGACAAGGACTTTGCTCCCGAGAGGAACTTTCAGAACTTCCGCCACGAACTCGCACTTGGCGGTGAGAAGGAAAAATAGGTTGGAACGCTCTTCCTCGTATAACCCTTCGAAGTTGCCCTGACCCTTGGACACCACCATATCCAATTCGAAGAAAGCCTTCCTGAATGTCTGAGAGGCCTTTTCCAGGATGACACCAGGTTCTTCCACGCCAGAATCGATCACCATGGCCACCTCTTCAAGACCTATCTCCGCGGCGTCCTCCAACGTGGCATCGTTGATGATGGGTTTTCCTCTCACGGCTACCACGATCTCGAGAGAAGGATTTTCTCTCTTCATGACCTCCAGAAGGAACTTGTCGAAGACTATCTCTCCCGCGTTGTCTGCCACATAAAGGAGTGTGGAAGAGGATTCGAAAGCTTTCATGAATTCCTCGTAGTCCTCTCTATCGAAGGGTCTCTCGTACGCCTCGTGGAATTTTTCGAGGACATCTTCCACAGTCCAACCTGGGATCCCAAGGTCGATGAGGTTGCCGGATGCGGCGAGCTTCAAAGCCGCGTAGATCGGATCAGGTTGGGAAAGGATCTCGTCCCTCAAGAACTTCAAAAGTTCCATCGCCAGGGCGTTCGATCTTCTCTTTTCTTCCTTGAACGGATCTTCGTTCTTCATATAGCTCATGACGAACTTGTGGACGGCCCCGTTCACTTCCAGCGGCTTTATGCCCCAGCGCATTTCTCCCATGATCTTGAAGATCTCCTTGAAGATCATCCATCTTTTTTCTGGATTCCTCACGAACTTTTTAAGGAGACTCTCGGCCTGCCTCAGGCTACACAGCAGACACCTTTCATCCGCTCTCAGGCTCCTCATTTTCCATCTCCTCCAACTTCCTCAGAGTCAAATCCACAAGATCCCTCACGTGCGAAAGATTCTCTATTTCTTCGTCCTCTATCCTTATGCCGTAGACGTCTTCAACGAACATGACAAGGTCTATCACGTCCAGAGAATCCAACCCCAAGTCTTTCTCGAAACGATCCTCTTCGCTCACAACCTCCACGGCCTTTCCGAGTTTTTCCAACAAAACTTCCTGAATTTTCTTGAGAACCTCCGACCTTTCCAAATCCACCCCTCCTCGAGGTCAATGTTATCAGAAACGCCCGGAAAAAGAAAGGGGGATCGCATCCCCCACGTTTGGTTGCGTTGCGAACTTCATCGCTCCTCAAGCATGAGGATGCTTATTTCCTCGTAAAGCTCTTTCAAGATCTTTTGGTAGTCCTGCCTTCCCTCTTCCACGAGTTCCATCACTTCTTCGAGCCTTCTGGTGGTTTCTTCAGTGATGTACCTTTCGTACTTTTCTTTGAGGAAGTTGTAGATCGTCGTCCCCAACTTCGTGGGTCTGATCCTTCCGTACTTGTCCTCGTACACGTAGCCCCGCTTGAAGAGAACCTCCACTATCTTGGCGTACGTTGAAGGACGCCCTATTCCCCTTCTCTTCATCTCCTCCACGATGCTAGCTTGAGTGAAAAGAGGTACCGTGTGTTTCTTGTAAATCTTCTTCTCGACCACCTTGTACGTTCCTGGAGAAAACTTTGGCGAAACCGAAAGCATCGAAAACGTGTTCCAACCTTCCTTTTTTACGTCGACGATGACCTCAATTTCCAACTCTTTTTTCCCCACCTTCATCAGTACTTTCGACTTCTCAACGATCACAGGTCTACTTTGACTTGCCAAGAACCTGTTCATGACCATTCGATAGACGTTTACGTGCTTCCTCGTAAGATCTGTAATTAGCCCTTCTTCCATCATTTCTTGAAGTTCCTCTGCGTCCACGGGTTTCGCAGGTCTGATGGCTTCGTGCGCGCCTTCGGTGGACCAACCTCTCCCATGGAATAATTCTTCTTTCCCGATCTTTTTCAGGTAAGAACGCGCAACCGCTTGACCTTCCACGGAGATCCTCACGGAATCGGTCCTGTGATAGGTGATGAAACCCTTTTCGAACAAGTCTTGAAGGATGTCCATGACCTCTTGCACGTTCATCCTCAATTTCTGGGACACCTCGGAAAGGACTGTCGAGGTGGTGTGGGGAGGAGGTGGCGTCAGCTCCTCCTCGAAGGTTTCAACCTTCAACACCTCAACGCTGCCGGCGTCCACCTTCCCTTCAATTTCCAACGTGTAACCGTTCTCAAGAACGAGTGAAGAGAAAAGTTTCTCGCTTGCTTCGTATTCCTTCTCCCTCTCAACGATCCAACCGAGGACGGTGGATTGCACTCTACCGGCGGAGAGATTCTGCCTCTTGAAGGCTTTCTGGAGCTTTCCACTGAGCTCGAAACCGATCCACCTGTCCTCGATTCTCCTCACGATCTGCGATTTCACCAGGTTGAAGTCCACGTAGCGCTCGTTCTCTCTCGCCTTCTTGAAACCATACCTTGTTATCTCGTGCATCTCGATCCTCTTCACGTTTGGGTTGACAGGCTTCAGGTGTTGAACGACATCCCAGGAGATCTTCTCACCCTCGACATCGGGGTCTGTGGCTACGAGCACTTCGTCCACCTCAAGCGCCACTTCCCTCAAGGCTTTGAGCGTTTCCGTTTTGTCATCGAGATCCCCCGAAGAACACTTGGGGCACCCTTCCGTATCTTCGGTGAACTGATAACCACAAGACTTACAACGCTTTATAGAGTTGTAAACCGGAACAAAGCATCCATCCAGTACTTCTACGCCGTGCACACCACCCTTGGTCACGAGATCGTATACGTGCCCACGGGTGGCCGTGAACAACACGACGCCTTCGTTCGTCACGGCCTCGTGCACCAGGATGTTACCTACCCTCCTAGAAGAGGCCTTACCGAGGAATTTGGAGAGCGTTTCTGCTTTCGTCGGCGATTCGACCACGATCAGCACAGACCTTGTCGAGTCGAAAACTCCACTCTTAGGTATCCGTCTTCTACTTTCTTCGATTTCTTCTCTCAACTTTTGCCAATCGACTTCCTCCTCCTCGAAGATCTCCTCTTCCGCGATCAAAACCAACCTCGTTTTCAAAGCCTCGAAGATGTCGTCATCATCTTCGAAGATGACGGAGAGACCCTTCACGAGAACACCTCCAAGGATCCTGGAAGCCCTTCCGGTTGCCTGTATGTAGGTGTAGACGTCAGGGATGATCATCTCGTGTTCGGTGATCTCCACACTCTTGAAGATCGCCTTCGCTTTCTCGAGGAATTCTTCTTGCGAGAACTTTTCGCGGACCATCTTCTTCAGGGCTTCTCGATCCGCCACCTTCGACTTCAGAACACCCGTCTCCCTTAAGACCCTCTCCAAGACGAACTGGGGGGCCTTCTCCAAGTCCAACGAGAATCTCATCACGGGCGCACCCCAGAACACCACGTACTTTATCCTTTCCGGGAGGTCCACCCCCCTCACGAGCTTTCCGTAATAGGCGTGGACTCCAACGAGTACATCTAACTTCCCCTTCCTGAATGCTTCAAAGTTCTCTTCGAAATTCGTCCAGGTTTCCCCGAGCTTGATTCCCCTCTCGTGAAGGTGTTTGGAGAGTTCTCTTCCCTCCTCTTCGGTTTGGACGAAAAGTAACACACCGCTGCCGAGCATCTTCAGAAGTTCTACGAGTCTGTCCACCGAGCGGCCCTTGATCCTCACGTGCGTGATGTTTCTGGCGACGGAGATGATCCTACCAACGGTGAAATCCAACAGATCCTTGAAGAGAAGGACACGCAAGCCTCGAGGTCTAGCGGTGGCGGATGAGACGACCAGAACACCCGTTTTCAAGTCTTTTGGTCTCTCGTAACTCTTTCCTCTCTTGATGGCGTTGTAGGCTTCTTCTATTATCTCCTCCGGTATCCCGACCATCGAGAGCAAAGTGTCCACGTTTTTTGAAGCTTTGAGTACCGCATCCACGTCGTCCACGAACACAAAGTCAAAGAACTTGTTTTTCAGCTTTTCTCGATTCTTGGAAACGAACTGAGTGGACAGCACGAGGATGTCGAATTCATCCCTTTCGAACGCCTCTTCGAACCTCTTCTTCTCCTCAGCTTTCATCGAAGAGTGGAACCCGTAGATCCTGGCACCGTCTTCCCCGAACTCTCTCAACCTCTCAAGCGCTTGCTTCACCAAGGTGATGGTTGGGAAAACGAGGACGGACTTTTTCTCCCGCTTCGCCATCCACAGGGAAGCGACCAGCCCGAACGTCGTCTTGCCAACACCCGTTGGGGCAACCATCGTGAAGCTCTTTCCCAGGATCAACCTGCGCGCCCACAACCTCTGATAACTCGTCAAGCGGTTCTTGAAAACGGAAAAGAAGAATCGTTCGAAGTCTTTGAACTTCTCCCAGAATTCGTGGTAGAACTCGTAATCTCTGAGGGCTCCTCTTCGAAGGAGTTCCAGGTAGACGTCATCAACTTCTTCCGGCAGGCAAACTTCACAGGGAAGGCCCTTTTCGTTCCTTTCGTCGGTGTTCATTCCTTCGCAGTTCACGCAGGAATGGTAGTACTTGGAGTTCACTCCCAACTCTCCATGTACCTCCTTTGTTCCTCTGTGAGCTCGTCTATCCTGACGCTCAACGTCTTCAATTTCATTCTGGCCACTCTCTCGTCGATCTCCGGAGGTAGCACGTACACTCTTTTTTCGAGACGCTTGTGGTTTTCGAAGAGGTATAAGATAGCGAAGACCTGAAGGGCAAAAGAGAGGTCCATTATCTCCACAGGATGTCCATCCCCCGCGGCGAGGTTCACAAGCCTTCCTTCGGCGAGCAAGAAGACCGTTCTTCCGTTCGGAAGAACGTATCCTGTGACGTTCGGCCTCGCTTGGAACCTCTCGACAGCCAGTTCTTCGAGGATCTTGACCGGTATCTCGACGTTGAAATGCCCGGCGTTCGCGAGGATCGCACCGTCCTTCAAGGCGAGGATGTCTTCCTTCCTCATCACGTTCTTGTTGCCGGTGGCCGTCACGAAGATGTCGCCTATCTTGGCAGCTTCGCTCATGGGCATCACTTCGAAGCCATCCATGATCGCCTCCACCGCCTTGATCGGGTCTACCTCAGTCACCACCACTTTGGCACCGAGCCCTGCCGCCCTGATCGCGATACCCCTTCCACACCATCCGTAACCCGCCACGACCACCCTCTTACCAGCCACCAACAGGTTGGTGTTCCTCATGATGGCGTCCCAGGTGGATTGGCCCGTGCCGTACCTGTTGTCGAACAAGAACTTCATCTTCGAATCGTTCACGGCGATCACCGGTACTTCCAACTTTCCTTCCCTCTCGAGTGCCCTGAGCCTCCTCACACCAGTCGTCGTCTCTTCGGAGACCCCCTTCAGGTTCTGAAGAACATCCCGCCTTTCCGTGTGAGAGAGCACGGTGAGGTCCGCCCCGTCGTCGAGTATGAAGTCGGGTTGGTGGTCGAGCACCCGGTGGAGGTTCTCGTAGTAAACCTTCTCGTCGGACGTGCGCTTCGCGTAGACGGAGATACCCCTGTCCTTTAACGCTTCCGCCACGTCGTCCTGTGTGGAGAGTGGGTTGCTACCGGTGAGGATCACCTGCGCCCCCAATGCTTGAAACGTGAGGGCAAGGTACGCCGTCTTGGCCTCAAGGTGTATGGACATCCCGATCTTCACACCTTCAAGGGGTTTTTTGGCGGAAAGTTCCTCCCTTATCTCGTTCAGGAGAGGCATGTACTTGGCCACCCAGTTTACTTTCAGCTCACCTGTTCTCATTCGAAAACCTCCCCACTATTTTCTCCAAGAGCCTCAAAAATTTTGTTCCCACGAACTCACGCTCTGATATCGGTTCCACTTTCACAGTGTAGAAACCAAACAGCTTGCCCATGAGCACATCGGTGAAGAGTTGATCCCCCACGATCACACACTTTTCCGGTTTCAAATTCCTCTTCTTGAGAAACCGCAGCACCTTTAAACTGAACGGTTTCCCGGCTCTCCAGATCGCCTCGACGGGAAGGTCAACGTCTTTCCTCTTCCCGTTCGAGACGATCACAACCAGTGCCCTCTTCGAAAGGTCCAAGAGGATGACTTTGTTCCTCTCGGGTATGGCCTTTTCTCTCCAAGCGGTGATGGTGTTGTCGAAGTCGAAGAGAAAACACTCGTAACCTTCCACCAACAGCTTGTTGAAATCGATCTCTTCCAAACTCTTCGCGAACAAGTCCGGTCTGATCATGCCGTCCCTGGGTTCTCCTCAACACCGAGGATTTCCAACTCGACCATCCCTTTGCAACCTTCCAGAAGCTTTACGGCCTCTTCGGGGAAGGGTGTGATTATCCTGAGCACTCCTTTTTCTTCGTCGTAGCTTCGAATGTTGAACATGTTCTCTTCCACCTCTAGTATGTGGTTCAAAAGGTGCACGTCTTCCCTCTTCACCTTCACGTACACGTCGTACTCCATCATCCTCTCCTCCTGACGATCTCGAACGTCAGTACCCTGAGAGAAGCCGTGATGTCGACGTTTTCGACGGGAACGGTCGTCTTCAGCTTCACCGGTGCGAAATTGAGGATACCTACTATCCCGCCTTTCTCCAACCTCTCCGCCACTTCTTGAGCAGCTTCGGCTGGAACGGCTACTATCCCGATTTCCACGTTGTTCTCCCTCACGAAATCCTCCAGCTCCCTCACGTCCCTCACAAGGATCCCCGGCGCAATCTCGGTTCCCAACTTCTGAGGATCGTTGTCAAAAGCCGCGAGGATCTTGAATCCTCTCTCCCTCATGGCCGCGTAGTTCGCGATCGCCCTACCAATGTTGCCAGCTCCCACCAGCACAATCTTCCACTCTTTCTGAACACCTATGATCTCCCCTATGCGGTTGTAGAGGAACTCCACTTTGTAACCCACTCCCCTCCTCCCGAACTCGCCAAAGTAGGAGAGATCCTTCCTGATCTGGCTGGCCTTCAGGTCGAGCCTTCTGGCGAGTTCTTCGGAGGAGATCACTTCTACCCCCTCGTCGAGGAGCTTCTCCAAACACATGTAGTAACTCACCAGACGTTTTGAAACGGTCCGAGGGATTTTCTCTGGCATTTCTCCCCACCTCAGACAACGATGTTCACGATCTTTCCCCTCACGTAGAAGAACTTCTTCACTTCTTTTCCGTTCAAAAAGCTCTTCACCCTTTCCCTCTCCAAAACGATGTTTTTCAGCTCTTCCTCGGAGATGTCTATCGGAACGACCACCTTGTCCCTCACCTTCCCGTTTATCTGTATCGCGATCTCGACCTCTTCGACCTTGAGCACATCCGGGTCGTAACTCGGCCACGCTTGCTGAACCACGAGACCCTCTTTTCCGAGATCGTGCCAGAACTCCTCAGCTATGTGCGGCGCAAACGGGGAGAGCACGAGCGTCAACTTTTCCATGATTTCCCTCAGAAGTTTCTTGTTCCACTCGCTCTCCGGAACGCTCGACAGATATTGATTCAAATAGTTGACGAGCTCCATCAAACCGCTGATCGCCGTGTTGAACTTGAAACCACCTTCTATATCGTCGGTGATCTTCTTGATCATCGCGTGAAGTTTTCGCCTCAGGGCTTTCTCCACATCGTTTTTGATCCCCAAACCTTCCACTGTTTCGTGTTTTACGTGCGGCAAAACTGTGTAGAATGTGTTCCAAAGTTTCCTTATGAACCTGTACACACCCTCTATCCCCGCATCGCTCCACTCGGCGTCCTTCTCCGGAGGCGCCATGAAAAGGATGTACATCCTCAGGGTGTCCGCCCCGTACTTTTCCACCATGTCGTCGGGCGAAACCACGTTCCCTTTCGACTTGGACATCTTGGCGCCATCTTTGTAAATCATCCCCTGCGTGAAGAGGTTGGTGAAGGGTTCGTCAAAGTTGAGATAACCAAGGTCGTGTAGCACTTTCGTTATGAACCTGGAGTAGAGTAGGTGAAGGATCGCATGTTCAACACCCCCTATGTACTGGTCAACGGGGAGCCAGTAATTGACATCTTCTGGATTGAAGGGTCTGTCTTCCAGATGCGGGTTCACGTACCTCAAGAAGTACCAGGAGGAATCCACGAAAGTGTCCATCGTGTCCGTTTCGCGCACGGCGTCTCTTCCACAGATTGGACACTTTGTTCTCTTGAAGCCTTCATGGTAGAAGAGGGGCGATTGACCGGTTGGGAGGAACTCGACATCCCTGGGCAACCTGACCGGGAGGCCCTTTTCGGGTACGGGAACGATACCACACGAGTCGCAGTAAACGATCGGTATCGGCGCGCCCCAATACCTCTGCCTGGAGATGAGCCAGTCCCTCAACTTGTACTGCACCGATCTCTTACCGAGCTTTTTCTCCTCGAGCCACTCCGTGACTTTCTTGATCCCATCCTTGCTGGATGTGCCGCTGAACGGGCCAGAGTTGACCATCACACCCTCTTCTTCGTAGGGAAGCTCCACAGCGTTTGGGGCTTTCCCTTCGGGAACTATCACGACCTTTATCGGAAGACCGTACTTTTTGGCGAAATCGTAGTCTCTTCTGTCGTGGGCGGGAACACCCATGATCGCGCCCGTTCCATACTCCATGAGTATGTAGTTCGCCACAAAGATGGGAACCCTCTCACCGTTGACGGGATTTATGGCGTACCTACCCAAGAAAAAGCCATCTTTCTCCGCCTCCAAAGACGTCCTCCTGAACCTGTCTTGCAGACTCACTTTCTCCAAGAACCTTTGTAGTTCTTCACGCCTGTCACCGATCACGAGCTCTTCCACGAGAGGGGATTCAGGCGCGAGGGCCATGAACGTGACTCCCCAAATGGTGTCCGGTCGCGTCGTGAATACCTTTATCTTCTTATCTGTACCCTCGACGGGGAAGTCCACCTCCGCACCTTCGCTCTTTCCTATCCAGTTTCGTTGCATCGTTTTCACGTGTTCAGGCCAACCGACGAGCCTGTCCAGATCTTTCAGAAGCCTTTCCGCGTAATCGGTGATCTTGAAGAACCACTGTTCCAAATGCCTTATGGTAACGACGGTCCCACACCTCTCGCACCTTCCATCTTTCACCTGTTCGTTGGCCAGAACCGTCTTACAGCTCGGACACCAATTCACGGCTGCCTTCTTCTTGTAGGCGAGCCCTTTCTCGTAGAGCTTCAAAAACACCCATTGTGTCCACTTGTAGTATTCCTCGTCACAGGTGGCGATTTCTCTGCTCCAGTCATAACTTATGCCGAGTTTCTTGATCTGACCTCTTATCGTCTCTATGTTCCTTCTGGTCCAATCCTCGGGATGTATCCCTTTCTCGATGGCTGCGTTCTCGGCCGGAAGACCAAAGGCGTCGTAACCGAAGGGATGGAGCACGTTGTAACCTCTCATCCTCTTGTACCTGGCGACTATGTCGCCTATGACGTAGTTCTTCACGTGACCCACGTGGAGCGTACCAGAGGGGTAAGGGAACATCACGAGGGCGTAATACTTGGGTTTCTCAGACCTCTGGGGTGTGTGGAAAACTCCCATCTCTTCCCAAACTTTCTGCCATTTGCTCTCTATCTCCTGGGGTTTGTACTCCTTCATCTGGCACACCTCCTGTCTCCCCCCGGCACACACTCACCTTCTTTCTTTTCAATGATATCACACATGCTAAAATCTTCCCTTGAGGAGAAGGTGATAACGTGCGGATCGTTCTGATCGTCTTGGACAGTGTCGGCATAGGTGCCATGCCGGATGCCCATCTCTACGGTGACGAGGGAAGTAACACGCTTGTGAACACGGCTCGAGCCGTCGGCGGTCTCCACCTCCCGAACATGGGGAGGTTGGGACTCGGAAGGTTGGCGGACATACCCGGGGTGAAACCGGTGGATCCTGCGGAGGGCATCTTCGGTAAGATGATGGAGAAAAGCCCCGGGAAGGACACCACGACGGGGCATTGGGAATTGGCGGGCGTTGTACTCAAGAGGCCTTTCGACTTGTTTCCAAACGGGTTTCCAGAAGAGTTGATACGCGAGTTCGAGAAGAGGACAGGTCGAAAGGTCATAGGGAACAAGCCCGCTTCGGGCACGGAGATTATAAGGGAATTGGGACCGTTGCACGAGAAGACAGGCGCCTTGATCGTCTACACGTCGGCGGACAGCGTGTTTCAAATTGCCGCAAAGAAGGAGATCGTGCCGCTTGAGGAACTCTACAGGTACTGCGAGATTGCCCGGCAGTTGTTGAACGAGAACGGATACAAGGTGGCCCGCGTCATCGCGAGACCCTTTACTGGAGAGTGGCCAAACTACGTGCGAACGCCTGAAAGGAGAGATTTCTCGCTGGAACCAGAGGGGAAGACGCTACTCGACGTGCTCACCGAGAGCGGTATACCAGTCTTAGGTGTTGGAAAGATAACAGATATCTTCGCCGGCCGCGGCGTGACCGAAAACTTCAAGACGAAAGATAACAACGACGCGGTGGACAAAATCGTCTGGCTTCTCAAAGAGCGGAAGGGAGACTCGTTGATATTCGCAAATCTCGTGGACTTTGACACCAAGTACGGACACAGGAACGATTACGTCTCTTACGCGAAGGCCCTGGAAGAATTCGACAGGAGACTCGAGGAGATCCTCGAACGGCTGGAAAGAGAAGACGTACTGTTCATCACAGCCGATCACGGTTGCGATCCCACCACACCTTCCACGGATCACTCCAGAGAGATGGTGCCAGTGCTTGGTTACGGGGAGCTCCTGAAAAAGAACGTGGACATCGGAACAAGGGAAACGTTCGCGGATCTTGGACAAACCATCGCGGACATCTTCGGCGTTTCGCCGCTCGAGAACGGCACATCTTTCAAAGACCTCATAATGTTAATGTGAGGGGTAAAAGCCGTGAATTACCTGGACATACTGAAGACCCTCTACCATAAAAGACCTATGAGCCACATAAAACCAGGTCTCGAGAGGATCTCGCTTCTGCTCTCCAAGTTGGGAGATCCGCACAGAAAATACCAAGTGTTCCACGTGGGTGGAACGAACGGGAAAGGTTCCGTGACCAACATGATCGCGAGTGTCTTGATCGCACAGGGTTACAGGGTCGGATCTTATTACTCGCCTCACCTCTACACCTTTCGGGAGAGGATCAGGTTGAACGAACGCCACATATCCGAAGAAGAAATGGAAGAGATTTACAAGGAGATGTCGCCGATCCTGGAGGAACTCGACAGAGACGAGATATTCTCACCCAGTTTCTTCGAAGTTGTGACCGCCATGGCCTTCCTGTACTTTGAAAGAATGAACGTCGAGATTGCGGTGGTGGAGGTTGGGCTGGGAGGTAGGTTGGACGCCACGAACGTCGTCACACCACTCGTTTCCACCATCGTCACGGTTGACAGGGACCACGAGAAGATCCTGGGCAACACCATCGAGCAGATCGCTTGGGAGAAGGCGGGAATAATCAAGGATGGGAGACCCGTTGTCACCGTCGAGAGGAAACAAGAAGCCCTGAAAGTCTTGAAAGACGTGGCGAAGAAGAGGGGATCCAAGATGTTCGTCCTCGATGAGGATTTCTCCGTCGAAAACGAAACCTACGCTTTGAACCACAACACGTTCGACTACCTTGGGGAGAGAACCCTGAGAAAGCTCGTCTTGACCTTGAACGGTCCGCACCAGGTCAGAAACGCCGCAGCGGCTTTGAAGGCTTTGGAAGCGTCGAAGTTGGATCTGAGTGAGAGAGCTATAAGGGAGGGACTCGTCAACGCAAAGAATCCAGGAAGGTTCGAAGTCTTCGAACGAAACGGAAAGAACATCATCTTGGATGGCGCACACAACCCTCACGGCGCGAGAAGCCTGGCGGACTCAGTGAGAAAATACCTGCCAAACCGAGAGTTGGGAGCCGTGATAGGAATCTTGGACGATAAAGACAGAATGAGAATACTCGAGGCGTACAGGGGACTCTTCAAGAAGGTCTTCGTCACGAGGGTTCCTTCCTCGCGAATGAAGAACTTCGAGGATTTGGTCAGTATGGCCAAAGCAAATTTTGAAGAAGTGGAAGCCGTGGAGAATCCGCTGGAAGCTTTAGAGAGGTCTCTCGAGCAGTTCGACACGGTACTGGTGACGGGTTCTCTCTTCTTGGTAGGGTACATCAGGGAATATCTCGTGGAGGGAAGAATAGGCGAGGAGTGGAACCTGTGATAGCGGTTTTGAAGGGTAAGGTGGTTCAGAAGAGCGGTAACGTAGTGCTTTTGGAGACAGGTTGCGGGATTGTCTTTGAGGTCATATGCGACCTTCCCACGAGCGACGAGTTGGAAACGGGAAGGGAAGCGTCTCTTCACGTGGTGATGTCGATCTCACAAGAAGGGGTTTCACTGTACGGGTTCTCGAACGAGCAGAAAAAAGCCTTGTTCCTGTCCCTTTTGAAGGTCACAGGACTTGGTCCCAGAACAGCTTTAAAGATAGTTTCGAACGAGGAAGTGGAAAACGTTGTCGCTATGATAGCGACGCAAGACGTGGAAGGGTTATCGAAGATCCCCGGTGTTGGGAAGAAGCTTGCGGAGAGGATAGTCACGGAACTCAAGAACCAATTCGAGGGCGTGAGGGTCAAGAACCTGAGCACCTACCACGAAGCAGTCGAGGCTTTAATTTCTCTGGGATATCCAGAGAAAGAGGCCAGGAAAGCGGTGAAGGAAGTGGCAAAACCGGGCCTTTCCACCTCAGAAATCATAAGACAGGCCCTTCGTGTCTTGAGCAAGAGGTAAACCTTCCTTCCAGTTTCGAAAGGAACCGCATGAGGAGGATGGATCCCAGGAAAGTCGATATCGACCAGATACCAGTTCGAAGATCCACCTTGCCTGTCGGCCAGAGATCCAACACGGAAGCGAGAACCATACCCGCGATGAAACTGTAGACCTCTTTTCTGTAATTTTTCAACAGAAAACGCATCGCTTTGACTGACAAAAGAAGTCCCAAAGCGACACCCACACCCAGTGCGAGGATTTCGAAAAGCTCAACGTGTGCCACAGCTCTCAACGTTCCCTCGTAAAGTCCAAACGCCAACAAAACCAGAGAACCACTCACTCCTGGTACCACCATGGCAAAAGCACCTATCGTCCCAGCCAAAAAAGCCCCGAAAAGGCTCAACTCACCGGTATGGGAAAACTGTAGGAAACGCAAAGAAACTATCAAGACCCCACCCACAACCCCCAGAAGAACGTTCTTTCCACTCGAAGAGGAATTCTTCGCGATCCTCACAAAACTCACCAAGACTAAGCCGAGAAAGAAGAACTTAGTCGGTGTTGGATGGTGTGCCAAGAGGTATTCCATGAGTTTTGAGAAAGCGAAGACCGCCGTCACGATCCCAATCCCCATGGGGGCCAACTTCTTCAGGGAACCCCATTTTCTTTTGAAAAGATCGTCGATCGCGTCGAGCGTTTCCTCGTAAACACCCATCACTACCGCCATCGTTCCCCCACTCACGCCTGGGATAGGGTTGGCCAACCCTATCATGAACCCCGCGATGAAGAACCACACTCATTTTCCCTCCCTGAGCATCACTTTCAGAGCTTTGACCAGTTTTTTGGTGTCTTCTTCGGTGTACTCCTCCTTGCCGTCCAATTCTTCGAAAACCGCGGACGGATCCAAATTTAGCTCTGAAGCCGTCAAATCTTCAGGTACCTCTTCCGTCGTCTCCAAGAGGATGGACGCTTTCTTCAAAAGGTCTTCCTCTTCCACGACCAAGGTTTCCTCTTCCTTCTCCTCTTTGGAGATCTTCCCAAGGAGCTCCTCTATCACCCTTATTTGGCTCTCGAGCTCGCTTGAAGCGACAGGTTGGGAGCTTTCTACGACGGGGCTGGGAGGTTCCTTCGGTGGTTCGACCTCACGAACTTCCATCCTGGGTCTGTGACTGGTTGGCGTCTTCGTCGCCCCTCTTCCCACGACAAGGCGCATCAGCAGAAAGGTTCCAAGAAACGCGAAAGACGAAGCCAAGACCGAAAAGAATAGAGGAATTCTCTTCTGCTCTTGCTTCGGTGTGGGCGCAGGAGAGGTTTGGACGGGTTTCAGATACCTCCTCCACTCTTCCTCGCCAACTTGGAGTCTCTTCAGCAGTTCTTCGCCAACCACGTTTTCCGGAAAGAGGGAAAGGTACACCCTCGCTTTGGACATATCGCCGATGGCGTACGCGCAGATCCCCATCTTCAGCTTCACGTAAGGATCGAGTTCCTCCACCCTCGGGTTCCCCTTCAAAAGCCTTTCAAAGAGCTCCAAGGCGCGCGCATAATCCCCCATGTTGTAAGCGTTCATCGCAGTTACGTAGAGGTCATACGAAAAAGAAATCAAAGGAACGAGAACTAGTACAATCAAGACGGTCCTCAAGAACTTTCCCCCACCTCGAACACCCCCACCCTTTTCCTGATACCCTCATCGAAGACCAAGACCAGCGTCTTTCCCTCTCCAAAAGCGTCGATCACGATACTTTCGAATACCTGAAGAGCTCCTTTCTTGGAGAGCACGCTTTTATCACCAACGAGAATACAGTCTCCGCTCAGCGGGATCAACTTCCAAAAGCGATCGACACTCGGCAAGGTGATCCTTTCCACTACCTTCTCTTCCCTAAGCCTTACCAGATGACCATTCTCCATGAGGACCAAGAGATCGTTCCCCTCGAAACACGCGTCCAAGATCGCGACCTCACCTTCCACAAAGAAGGTGTTCAGATACCTCTTCGAGACAGAAAAGTCCATGTTCAGAACCACCAACTCTTTCTCACTGAGGAGCAGAATCCTGTCTCCACTCACCTTCGTTTGGACTCGAGAACCGACAGACGTGGTCACGGGGAATTCTTCGTTTCTCCTGAGGACCGAGTACCTGATCCCCCCAGGCGCAATTCTGGAGACCAGAATACCTTCCTTCAAAGCGAGCACGTCCGCTGGAACGTACCCAATTCTCACGGTCAAGCCCGTTTTCCTGATACCAACTTCGTCTATCGAGAACACCTCTTCTCCGGACACGAAAGTGATGTGGTCACTGTTCTTCTTTAAAAAAGAAACGCTCCCTTTCAATATGAGATCGTTCCACCTCATGAGTCCCTCGTCGGAGACGATGAACACGGTTTCTCCAAGCACCGCCCCCTGTTTGTAGGAAAAGAGGTTCAAATCCGTTGTTTTCTTCAAGAAGTTCGACCGAAATATTTTGAAAACACTCGTTTCATTTCTCCTCGCTTCAGTTTCCTTGGATGTTTTGGGAACGACCAGTGTGAACCTTTCTGGATTCTCCCTTCCCAACCTCTCCAGATAACTATCATCCTTGAAGCCAGGAAAATTCGCCACCTCATAGCTCAAGAGTTGAAGTACCCTTTCCACGTTTTCCTTTCTGAGGTAGATGTCGTAGAAACTTCCTTGGAAAATGAACGTACTGCCGATCTTACACCTTTCCACAGACACAAAACCATCGCCTTTTCCAGCTACCATTTCGGGATAAAACCGCTCGAGTTCTGTCCCTTCCACGTTCAAATCGTAGGGAGGAGTGTTTCCACAGATGGAAAAGATCTTGATATCCGTACGATCGAACTTCTCCAATTCCCTCACGATTTGGGAACCAGGTAGCACTTCCGTCGCCACTTCTCCGAGCGTTTCTATGAGGTTGTACACGTGAAGTGAAAGCATTTTCAACCTTCCCCAATCGAGCCCAAACACCTCTTCGAGGAGCTTTGGATCCTTCCCGAAGAAAACGGACGAGAAGTACAACGGATTCACCAAATTGGTCCCTCCTACTGGCGTTGAGAAAAGAACTACCCTCCTCACGTTCTTCACGTTTGGGTTCCTTTGAAGAGCCCTGAGGACGATGAGACCCCCCGTTCCGTGAGCGATGATGTCGAACTCATATCTTTCGTACTTTTCGAGCTCTCTTGCGAGAAAGTCTGCTTCGAAATCGATGAAACTCCTTCTTCCCTCTCTCTGAACAAACTCCCTGAACATTTCGCTGTAGACAAAAGAACGAGAATCGTACAGCGCGTATTTGTAGACCGCGACGGTCCTATCCTGGAAAACTTCCTCCCAAACGTTCTTTTCCCCAATCTGTCCTTCAAAAGTGGGATCTTCTCCCGGAATTACAAGGAGAGCGGGAGCAGGTGAACCGATCGCCTCCCTCAGGATCTTCAAGCCATGCTCTTGGAAAGAGGATTTTTTTAAGATTACTCCGAAAGCCGTGAGGTGATACGTGTAAGCTTCGACGAAGTAACCCTTTTCATCCCTTCCAATCATGGAACCCGACAACACGCGGAACCCACCTTCGTTTGACAACTGAGCAATCGCGAGGTTGTTGTAATTCGCGCCTTGTACGTACTTCCTGTCCACGTAGTACTTCAACCTTATCGGTTTCAAAGAGAACTCTTCCGCTCCGTCCAAGAAAACCACCCGATACACGTCTCCCAACAGTTGAGGTGCCAGCCTGTTCTTTTCCTCGGGAGAAAGCCTGACGATTTTCAGATCTCTTGGCCTGCTGAAGGCTCCTCTTGGGATTTCGATCCTAAACCTATCGAGGCCCAATCTCGTTTCCTTTTCGTTTGCCACGTTGAAAGAATTCCTCACAAAACCGAAAACGAAAATCAAGACGAAAACCATGAAAACCGCTCCTGCCAAGAGCAGGAGTGTTATCCTTCTTTTCATCAACTTCCCAAATACTTTTCGAACACTCTCCCCTATCCTCATCTCTCTTCGATAACCCTCTTGATTTCGACAAGGAAATCCCTTGTTTTCACAAACCTCATCCTTTCAAGACCAACCAACACGGATTCGTAATATTCATCGGCTCTTCTCTTCGATCCTTCAATCCCTATCTTCTTGATGAGGGTTATCTTGTTGACATCTTTTCCCGTGTCCTTTCCGAGTTTTTCCACATCTCCATTCAAATCTTTCAAATCATCGTAAATCTGAAACGCCACACCGAAGATTCTCCCCAACCTTTTCATCTCCTCGTGACCCATTCCAGCTAGCACGAGTGGTGCCGAAAAACAAAACCCAAACAACGCCCCCGTTTTGAACTCGTACATCTTCTCGATTTGCTCTTTCGTCGCGTACCCTCTCTTTTCAAACTCCACATCCATGGCCTCTCCGATCAGGAGATCAAAAGCCATCTCCGAGAATTCCCTGATCAAGACAACGTTCCCCAACTTCGAGACGATCTCGTAAGCGCGAAAGAAAAGCCCATCCCCCGCGAGCACGGCGATCCCTTCTCCGAACACCTTGTGACAAGTTGGTTTTCCTCTTCTGTAGTCGGAATTGTCGATCGAAGGGAGATCGTCGTGGATAAGGGAAGCGGTGTGAAAGAGTTCGACCGCTACGGCGAGATCCAACAACTGTTTTTCCTCGAATCCCAGATCTTCACCAACGGTGAGGAGCAAGGCAGGGCGTATTCTCTTTCCACCGGAGAGGACAGAATACCTCATCGCTTCCTCTGTGACGAGGTTCCAACGAGAGGATAGTTCCTTTTCCAAGGCTTCTTCGAGGTCACTCTTCTTCATCCTCTTCCCTCTTCTTCCTTTCGATCATCTCTTTGAACATGTCGATGTTGAGATTTTCAACGAACTTCTTGAATTCCTCCTCTTCGTTCTGATCCTCTTTGATCTCTATCTCTATGGCGTGCTCTTTCACGAGTTCATCCGACACAAAGATGGGGGCGTTCTTCTTTACCGCTAGAATGATGGCATCCGAAGGTCTAGAATCTATCTCTATCAGTGCCGCTTCATCGTCTTCCTCGTCTGTGTAAGTGAGATCTCTCAATATCAGGGAAGCGTAGAACGTGTTCTCTCTCAAAGAGTGGATTATTACCTTCTCCACCCTCGCTTCCAACGAATCCAAAATGCTGAAGATCAAGTCGTGCGTAAGAGGTCTAGGGAACTCCACCCTCTCCAAAGCCATAGCCAACGCGTACCCTTCGCACGCACCTATCCAGATTGGAAGCACTTTGTTCGTTCCCTCTATGGCCAATATCACCACCGGCGTGTTGCTGATCCTGTCCAAAACAAGCGCCTTCACCCACGCTCTCTTCAAAACCAATTCCCTCCCTTCCAAGCTTAATTATAACTCCACGTCGTGTTATACTCCTATCACGGATGTCGCGGAGGTGATAACATCGTTATCTTCGTTGCCACCACCAACGAACACAAGGTGAAAGAAATCCTGGAGGTGGCCCCCGAAGGGGTTACCCTCTCACCCGTCCCGCACCAGATCGACGTGGAAGAAGATGGAAACTCGTTTCTGGAAAATTCCGTAAAGAAAGCCATCGCCTACGGCAACGCGTTTGGCCAGCCTGTGTTGGCGGACGATTCAGGGCTCGTCGTGTACGCCTTGAACGGTTTCCCTGGCGTGTTCTCCGCGCGCTTTATGGGAAATGCACCCTACAAGGTGAAGATGGAAAAGATTTTGGAGATGCTTAAAGGAAAGGACAGGAAAGCTGCCTTTGTGTGCTGCGCCACCTTTTACGATCCACACTCCAAGTTATTGTTGTCGGTAGAAGAGAGGGTCGAAGGAAGAATAGCGGAAGAAATACGCGGTTGCGGAGGGTTCGGTTACGACCCGTTCTTCATTCCCGACGGGTACGACAAGACTTTCGGTGAGGCGCCGGAGTTGAAAAAACAGATCAGTCACCGCTCGAAAGCTTTCAAGAAGCTTTTTCGTCTCCTGGAAGGGATCGGAGCGATAGAAAGAGAGCGAAACCGAACACTATGAGCAGCGCGCTCACGAGCTGAGCAACCCGGATCTGTCCCACCATGAGGCTGTCCGTTCGAAGTTTCTCTATCATCATCCTTCCCAAAGAGTAGAGCACCAAGTATAGGGCAAAGACTTCCCCACGACGCCGACGGTAGCTGGACATGTAAAGGGTGAGCGTTGCAAAAACGAAGATGTTCCAAATCGATTCGTACAGGAAAGTGGGATGGAAGTATTCGTATTCCCTGTACAGCAAGGGCCTGTAAGGTTGCGGCACGAACATCTTCCACGGAAGGTTCGTCGGAACACCGAAAGCCTCGTAGTTGAAGAAGTTCCCCCACCTTCCAATGGCTTGTCCAAGTGGCAAAACCCAAGAAGCGATGTCCAAGATCTGGCCGAGTGTGAAAGAGGGTTGTTTGAAAAACTTGTACAACAGTATCGTAACGAGGGCACCGAAAATGGCTCCATGGATTGCGAGTCCCCCGCGCCACACTTTGAACACTTCTGTCGGAAACTTTGAATAGTAATCCAGATTGAACATCACGTAATAAACTCGAGCGCTTATCACACCGGCCACGACACAGTAAAAGACCAACTCGTCGAATTGGTTTAGATCCACCCCTTCCCTTTTGGCCCTCTTTCGCGCAAGCAAGTAACTCACAAAGAACCCGGAGAGCACGAGGACAGAATACCACCTCAACTCAAAGTTTTTGAGGCTGAAAATGTAGCGGGTGAGGATGATTCTTCCGCTGAAGACATCCCGCAGGAACAAACTAAGGAACACCAAAAAAACCACCGACGCCCCAATTAGAACGAGTTCAAGAGTTTTTACCCTTTTCCTCAGCACCCTTTCTCCTCCTTCCCCAAATAGCCCTTACGGCCATCCTGTAACGCGTTGGGATGAGGATAACGTGACCGCTATCCATTATGATTGCGGTCCTGACTTGCTTTCCGTAAGAGGCGTTTATCATCTTGTTCTTGTACAGATCCACTTCTCTGATTTTTCGAGAGGCAAGAGTACTTACCGGTACGACGGCAACGATTCTCTCGCGCGGGAGGAAAACTTTCCTGTTGAAGGAGACGAAACTCATCCGCCCACCTCCAGAGACTATGTTATCATTTTTTGGGGGTCGAGAGTATGGATGCCTTGGGAAAGCTTTACACCTCCACCGCGATCGTGACAGTCAACGTGGATGGAAAGATGAACGGCATAACGGTAGCGTGGGTTACAAGAGTTTCTTGGGCTCCCGCGATGGTGGCCATCTCCGTGGGCAAGACAAGGTATTCCAGAGAACTACTCGACAAGGCGAAGACGTTCGCCGTTTGTGTCATGGGAAAAGAAGCGAAAGACGTAGCGGAATTCTTCGGAACCGTTTCGGGAAGGAACACCGACAAGTTCAAGAAGTATCCGTACACCATGGAAGAAAACCTTCCCATTCCTACCGGAACCATCGCCTATCTCGTGTGTGAGAAGGCCGGGAGCTTTGAAGCAGGAGATCACATAGTATATCTGGGTTTGGTGAAGAGACAGAAGGTCTTGAAGGACGAGACACCCCTTTTGTTCGGCGAACACAGGATGATGTGATACTCTCCCTATCCCATAAGCTTTCCTCGATGCCCCCACGGAACTCATCGTGGGGGCATTCTTTTTTGATCAAAGTTCATCGAAACATAAACTCGCTTAACGAGGACCCTCTAACCTTCGAAACAGGAGGTGATGAGGGATGTTGAAGAAACTCCTTCTGGTTTCCCTTCTGCTGGTTCTTTTGACCTTCTCCTCTTTGGCACAAGTTAGGAACGTCATACTGTGCATCGGCGATGGTATGGGACTTCCGCACGTTCATCTTACGGCCCTCATCGAGGGAAGGAACCTCTCGTTCATGAACACCCCGTACGTCGGCTTGGTGAAGACGCATTCTTACGACAGCTGGGTGACCGATTCCGCGGCTGCCGGAACGGCGCTCGCGACGGGTTTCAAGACGACCAACGTTATGATCGGCATGCTCCCGGATGGAAGGTCCGTCCCGACCATCTTCGAAATCTTGAAGCAGTACGGTTACAGGACGGCTATCGTGGTGACTTGTAGGGTGACACACGCTACACCAGCTGCGTTCTACGCGCACGTGGACGACAGAAACAAAGAGTTCGAAATCGCGAAACAGTTGATCGAGAGCGAAACCGTAGACATCGTGATGGGTGGAGGTATGGCTTACTTCCTCCCCAAAGACAAGGGTGGAAAGAGGGAAGACGGGCTTGATCTGATCGAACTCGCCAAGAAGAAAGGTTACACCGTCATCACGAAGAAATCTGAGATGAAGGAGCTCAAGGACACAGAAAAAGTACTCGCTCTCTTCGCCGCTGATCATCTGACGCCTGCGAGCACCAGAAGCGGTGAACAACCCATGCTCTATGAGATGGTTGAAAAGGTCTTGGAGATTCTGTCAAGTCGCGACGAACCTTTCATAATCATGATCGAAGGTTCTCAGATAGATTGGGAGGCCCACGACAACGACATCTACGGTGTTTGGAAGGAGATGGTCGAGTTCGACAAAGCGGTCGAAGCGGCGCTCAAGTTCGCTCTCAAACGCACGGACACGCTTGTCCTGGTCACAGGCGATCACGAAACGGGAGGGCTGTCGCTTTCCTCCGGAGATTACAGAGTGGACGTCGAAAAGATCAGAAAGTTCAGGGCAACGACGGACTGGTTCTTGTCCCGCTTTTCACCGGCGAAACCAGACGAGTTCAAACGAGCAGTCAAAGAATACTACGATCTCGACATCACAGACCAAGAAGTTGAAAGAGTGAAGAACGCCAAAAATCAGAAGATCGAATTTGGTCGCCTCTTGGGTGAAAAAGTCAACGTGGGATGGGCTACCACCACTCACACCGGAGAACCCGTCCCCATATTCGCCTTCGGTCCAGGTGCGGAACAATTCACCGGATACCTCGACAACACCGACATTCCTCGGATCGTGATGAAGCTTCTCGGATACTCGCTCCAGTACCCACTCCTGAAAGAACCGGTCCCCGTAAAGTAATCGAGGCAAAAGCAAAGGGGGCGAAAGCCCCCTTCATTCGTACACGCTGAGTTCTTCCACCTCATCGAAGACACCTATGACCTTGTAGAAAGTCGTCACTTTGTCCAGTTCTCTCAGGTCTTCCTCTCCAAGTGGTGCCTCCACTTCTACGAAGAATATGTAGTCACCCAAGAAAGTCCTGGCAGGCCTCGATTCGAGCTTTCGTAGGTTGATTCCCCTACTTGCAAACACATCCAAGACCGCCTTGAGGGCACCTGGCCTGTCTTTCACTCCGAAGAACAGCGAAGTGAAACGCCCCTCCATCTTACCGGTCTTCTTCCTGATCAAGTAGAACCGCGTTATGTTTTTGTCCTTCAGGTCTTGAATACCTTTCCTCAACACGAACAAACCGTGGAGCCTGGCGGCGTTTTCGGATAGGATGGCGGCCGATTCGTCGTCCAGAAGCCTTACCGCATCACTTGTGGAAGAAGTGTAACGGATGTCCGCGTGGGGAAGGTAGTTGTTCAGAAAGCCCAAACACTGCGATATGGCCTGTGGGTGTGAGTAAACACGCTTTATCTCTTTGAGGTCCATCTTCCTCTTCGCGGCGAGGCAGTGAGCGACTTCCAGCTTGGACTCGCCGAACACTTCCACCTCGTGACTGAGGAGCGCGTCCAAAACGGGTAGCACCGTTCCGTACGTGGAGTTCTCGATCGGCACAATCCCGTAGTCCGTCTCACCCGATTCCACCGCTTTTATGATCTCATCCGTGGTGTTACAGTATCTAAGCGGAATCCTGGATCCGACGAGCTTCACAGCCATCTCATCGCTGAAGCTCCCAGCCGGTCCCAACACGGCCACCGTCTTCGAAATTTTCAGGACACGATACTCCTCTTCCTTAGCCAACCTCATGATCTCCTCGAAGATATTCCTCACGCGGGTGGGGATCAAAGAGGACCTGTCCAACAACTCTTTCATCTTCTCTTCCTCGACATCGGGAAGATCGATCGGGGAATCCTCTCTCTTCTTCTCGAGAGCGATCTTCTTTGCAAGATCTACTCGTTCTTTCAAGAGGTCCAGGATTAGAAAGTCGATCACCCTTATCTTCTGCCTCATCTCGAACAGATTCGAAGGCTCCAACGCCAGTTTGCCGAACTCTCCCCAAAGCAACGCTCTGTCCGCACACACCGGTTCCTTCGGTGTTTCCGGCAAGTCTTTCAGAGCATGTCTACCCAACTCCCACAGGCGTTCCTTTATCCCTTTGGAACGCACAAACGGGAAAACACTCGTTCCGAGCATGGAATCGTCAACGAGAGAACCCGCACAGAACGAGACCGCCAACCTCTTCAAGAGTTCCCCGTACTCTTCCCAACCGATCCTTTCCAGTAGCATGCCTTCGCTTCTCAGGACGTCCAAAAACAACCTTTCCCTTTCTCCGTCCGTGGATTCTGATAAGACCAACACCTTGGAGAGCGCGGGTTCCTTGTACAAGAAGACGATCAAACTCAGCAAATGAGAAGTTTTTCCTCTGTAGAACGGGACAGAAACGTCTTTCAGCAAACTCAAATCCACCACCAGCTTTCCGAAG
This sequence comes from Thermotogota bacterium, assembly GCA_030550515.1. GTDB lineage: Bacteria > Thermotogota > Thermotogae > Thermotogales > Thermotogaceae > JAUQPE01. The sequence goes on from JAUQPE010000023.1 coordinate 54,531, forward strand.
AGCTCGCCGTCGACGAGTTCGTCCGTGACGAGGACGTCGCAACTCCTCAAGTCGTCGACGATCTCCACTTTTCTGCTCCTGAAAATCTCTGCAACCTTTTTGATCGAGTGGCTTTCGCCAAAGAAAAACAGGCGCAACGCACGGATCCTCCCTTCAGGTTTCGAATGATTATAACACGCTTTGTGATAAATAGTTCGCTCTTTTCACCACTTCGCTGTGTGTTATAATACATCTCAAGTACTGAGGACGCTGGAAGGGGTGAGAAGATGAACAGCCTCATCACAGAAAAGTTTATACTACTGCCGGAAGTCTTACAAATCTTGGAGAATGCGCCTGAGGTGATCATACCGAAGGACAGGCAGGAAATATTGGATTTGGCGGTAGATGGAAAGGATTTCTTCGAGGTGAAGTACGAAGTACCAGGGAAAGGAACGGTGTTGGAAGCTACCGTAACGAAGTGTAAGAACGGCTTGGTGATAAATTATGTTGAACCGTACATGCGCAGAAGGGACCCGGACACGCTGGTCGTTGGAGACGACAAAGAAACGGACAAACCACGGTTCAAAGAGAGGTTCGGGATGGAATTTGAACCGGTGAGGCGCGAAACATTCGAGTGGCTCAAGGAACAACCGTTGCTCCTCGTGCCGTTCATGGCTGGTGGGTACGATTACGGGTATCCCGCGCTCTTGGTGGCACCGAAGAACGCCGCGTTCTTTGCTGGGGCTCTCGCCGACCTTCAGTTCTTCATCCCCTCAGAGAAAATACCAGAGAATTTCAGACCAAGACTTTACATGTTCCTCGCCCCGGTTTTCAGACACATCTACTTTGGAGGAAAACAGGTTGTGGTTCACTACCGAACGGAGAACCACTACGAGATCTTCTCCTACAACCTCTACCCTGGCCCGAGTGCCAAAAAAGGTGTGTACGGATTCCTCCTCTACGTTGGGGAAAAAGAGAAATGGGTGACCGCCCACGCCTCCGCTGTGAAGGTGATCACACCTTACGAGAACGAGCTCGTCATCATGCACGAGGGCGCTAGCGGTGGTGGAAAGAGCGAGATGCTCGAGGAGATCCATAGGGAACCCGATGGGAGGATCTTGGTCGCGGAGAACATAAAGACCGGCGAGAAGTTTTACCTCGATCTGAAGGAAACTTGTAAGCTTCAACCGATAGCGGACGACATGTTCATGTGTCATCCGCAACTGAAAAGGGGAAAAAAGATCGTTGCGAAAGACGCAGAAAATGGATGGTTCGTACGCGTCGACCACATCACCAAGTACGGAGACGCTCCAGATCTGGAAAGGATCACCATTCATCCGCCCGAACCCCTGATCTTTCTGAACCTCTACGCCGTACCTGGAGGGGTTGCCCTCATTTGGGACCACATCGAAGATTCACCAGGGGTGAGATGCCCAAACCCAAGGGTCATCCTTCCCAAGAGAGTGCTTCCAAACGTGATAAACCATCCCGTGGAGGTGGACGTCAGGAGTTTCGGTGTCAGGACTCCCCCGTGTCTCAAGGAAAGTCCCACGTACGGAATAGTGGGGCTCATCCAAATACTCCCGCCGGCTTTGGCGTGGCTCTGGCGCCTTGTGGCCCCCAGAGGACACGACAACCCAAGTATCGTCGCGACCAAGGGCATGACGAGTGAAGGTGTGGGTTCTTTCTGGCCGTTCGCGTCTGGAAAGATGGTAAGGCTCGCGAACATACTCCTCGAGCAGATCATTGACACTCCAGGTACAAGGTACATCCTCGTTCCGAACCAATACGTGGGGGCTTACAGGGTTGGTTTCATGCCTGAGTGGCTTGCGAGGGAATACCTCTCCAGAAGGGGTGGGGTGAAGTTCAAACCGGACCAGCTGGTACCAGCCAGGTGTGCCTTGCTAGGTTTTTCGCTGAAGGAGATGAAGATAAACGGTATCAACATACCGAAGGAACTTCTGCAACCACAACTTCAACCCGAGGTTGGAGAAGAAGCCTACGACAAAGGTGCAGAGATGTTGAAAGATTTCTTCAAACGCGAGCTCAGGAAGTTCCTCACAGACGAGCTGAACCCAGTCGGCAGAGAGATCATCCAATGTTGCTTGGACGACGGGAAACTCGAGGATTACTTGAGAATAATTCCGATGAACTTTTAAAGCAAGGGGCGTCGCTGCCCCTTGCTTTACAAACCTAAATCCTCGATAACAAGGATTATCTTGAACCTACCGGGCCATCTCACACCCGTCTCTACCACTACAAAGTAGTTGCAGATCCTTTGTGTCGAAGAACAGTCCTCGCACCATCCCGTCACCGTACAGGGCGTCGTCAAGTTCAACCGTTTCGCGTTCATGGGGGATATGAACTTCAACCTTTCCCGTGCTTCCTCAAGATCCTTGACTATTTTGTTGACGCTCGCTATCAAGATCACGTTACGTGGTCCAAAGATCACCGCGGCAACCCTGTTACCGTTCCCATCCAGGAAAACCAACCTCCCATCTTCCGTTATCGCGTTCACACCGCTCAAGAAGTAGTCCACCGAGAAACTCTTCCTGAATATCTCTTCCATTTCCTCTCGGCTCTTCGCGGCGTACCTATCCAGGAAGTTGTACCTTCCACTCCTCAAAAGGTCCAAAACGCCTGCGTCCATAAGACTCAGAGAGCCACCGACAGCAACCGATGACCCTTCTGGTATCAACTCGACCAACTTCTCCACCACTTCTTTTCGCTCTTTCACGATCCAAATCTCATGTTTTCGTTTTCGGAGGTTCTCCGCCACCTTCTCCGCCACCTTCTCTTTCTTCCACGTCCAAAGTTCCTCTCTGAGTCCCATAACATCACCTCCATCTTTTCGACAAAAATTCTCCGGTGACCAAAGGGGTGGTAAGTGAGTGGTAAGCGAATGGTAAGTAAATGGTAAGTTTTCTATACAAGATGTTGATGATGGAAAAAACTGTGACCAAGATCTGGGTGTGGTCATCTCAAACTTACCACTCAAAACCGTATACCACTCCAGAACAAGGAAATCTAATACAAAAATTTGAAAAGCCCCATCATGATCGGATCTTGTACTAATATAATTTTGTTTTCCTGAAGATCCACATTTTTCTAAAAACCCGATTCCAAGAGTTTTTTCGGGTTATTACCACCGCGGAATTCTCTTCTAAAGAGGAATTCCAACGAAACTTACCACTCACTTACCACAAACTTACCACCCCCTGGTAAGTTTACAAAACCCCTAAAAATCCAATCCAAAAGCCGATTTCAAAAATTTCACTTTCCAAACTTACCACTTTCGACACCCTAAAATCTTTACTATTTACTACTACTATCAAAAAAGATAGTAAAGATAGCACTACCCTCACCGTATTTGGAAAGCCATCAGTTCGAGGTTCATTATCTTGTAGTATAATGTAACCGAATCCTTTGAAAAACCAAAAAGAGGTGGAACACATGGAATGGAGAGTTGAACTTGCAGAGATCGAGAAAAGGAAGCGTTTTTTCCTGGAAGGAGAATTCAAAATGGACGGCATAGAACTCGATGTAGGCTATTGTAGATTCATCGAACCGATAAAAGTGAAGATGGTTGTTGCAAAGACCAAGGACGGCTTCACGGTGGGTGGTTACGTGAAAACAGCCCTCGAACACCCGTGCACGAGGTGCCTCAAACCGACGAGACTAGAAATAAACGGTGTGATAGAAGCGCTTTATCTTCCAGAGAGCATGAGAAAAAATGTAAAAGAAGAAAGGCTTGAAACTTTAAAGAACATCGTATACTATCATGAAACGGAGTTCGATCTTTCGGAGCGCATAGTGGAGGCAATAGTGGTTGAGGTCCCAGAAAAAGTGCTCTGTAAGCCTGACTGCAAGGGGTTGTGTCCCTTTTGTGGAGCGGACCTCAACGAAGAGGAAAACCACGTCTGTGATAAAATGATCGACAGTGTGGACAGTCGCTTCGAAGCTCTTTTGAAGTTGAAAGAAAAACTCAAGGAGGTCAGATAGAGTATGGCTGTTCCAAAGCAAAAGAGGTCACGTTCCAGGACACACCACAAGAGGGCAAAGATCTACAGGGCGGTCAAAGTCACCGTCGAAAAGTGTCCAAACTGTGGCGAGTACAAGATGCCTCACAGAGTTTGTCTGCATTGTGGTTACTACAACGGAAGACAAGTTTTGGAAATAGCGGAGTGATCCCGTGAGGATCGCCGTTGATGTCATGGGTGGTGACAGAGCGCCCGATGAAGTCCTGAAGGGCGCTCTTTTAGCTCGTGAGGAACTCGGTTGCGAGATAGTCCTCGTTGGACCTGAGGCAGTGGTGAAAGGAAAAGGCGTTCAGTTTGTGGTAGCGGAAGACGTGGTGAAGATGGACGACAAACCCTTAGAGGTGCTCAGAAAGAAAAACTCTTCCATGCATGTGGGTCTTCAACTTTTGAAAGATGGTTCAGTCGATGCCTTTGTGAGCGCGGGTGCCACGGGTCCCTTGTTTCTTGGCTCGACGACAATCGTGGGAAAACTTGAATGCGTTGAGAGACCAGCAATAGGCGTCGCCGTTCCTTCGCTGAGGGGATTCACCGTTTTGATAGACGCCGGTGCCAACGTTAAGGTGAGGCCAGAACACCTTGTGGATTTCGCCTACATGGGAATCGCCTACGCCAAGGTACTGGGTGTGGAAGATCCAAAGGTGGGTCTTTTGAACATAGGCACGGAGGAGTTGAAAGGTTACGAGGAGCTGAAAAAGGCGCACGAACTCTTGAAAGAACGCTTCGGTGAGAGGTTCGTCGGAAACGTGGAAGGTCACGATGTAAACCTTGGAACGGTGGATGTGGTCGTCACGGATGGTTTTTCCGGGAACGTTGCGTTGAAAACGATGGAAGGCGTCGCAAAACTCGTCTTGGCGACCATGAAGGACTCGATAAAGAAAGGGGGATTCCTCTCGATTCTTGGGGCGATCCTCATGAAGAAGAGTTTCAAACTCATGTCCGAAAAACTCGACCCCAGATCTTACGGTGGAACTTTCATACTCGGGGTGAACGGTGTTGTGGTGAAGGCACACGGTTCGTCGGACGCGAAGGCGATAAAGAACGCGATAAAGGTGGCCAAAAGGGGCGCTGAGCTGGGTATAGTTGAGGAGATCAAGAGAGGTGTTGGAAATGTGCGGGATAGTGGGGATGGTCGGTGAGAATTTGAAGGTGGAAGACCTCGTAGTGTCCCTCCAAAAGCTCGAGTACAGGGGTTACGATTCCGCTGGAATCGCTTTTTTAGGGGATGAATTCGAAGTTTTCAAGAAGAAAGGACCAATAGACATACTCAAGAACGGTTTGAAAGAGAAAGGGAGTAAGGGTTTTTTGGTGGGAATCGCCCACACCCGCTGGGCCACTCACGGGGAACCAAACGACGTGAACGCACACCCTCACACGGATTGCAGGAACGAGATAGCCGTTGTTCACAACGGTATCGTAGAGAACTTCCGGGAGATAAAAGAGTACCTGATCTCGAAAGGTCACAAGTTTTCATCCGAAACGGACACGGAGGTCATCGTGCACCTGATCGAAGAAGAGTTCGAAGGAGACCTGCTTCAAGCTGTGATGAAAGCGGTGAGAAAGCTGAGGGGAGCTTACGCGATAGCCGTGATGCACAGGAAGGTAAAGGACTTGATAGTTGCGGCAAGGAGAGGTAGCCCCTTAGTCCTGGGGGTTGGGAACGGAGTGGGGCTGTTGGCGTCGGACGTGACACCCTTGCTGAGGTACACGAGAAACGTGGTTTTCTTGGAAGATGGGGATGTGGCCGTTGTGAAGAAGGATGGATACGAAATCTACGACATGGACGGCAACAAGTGTGAAAGGAAAGTTTACTACATAGACTGGGACGAAAAAGCGGCTGAAAAGGGTGGCCACAAGCACTTCATGTACAAAGAGATCCTGGAAGACCCCCAGGCGCTCGTCAACGCCCTCGTCGGGAGGGTCAAAGGTGATAGGGTGGTACTCGAAGAGCTGGAACCGGTGGAAGACTTGCTCAAAGGAATCAAGAGGATCAAAGTGGTTTCCTGTGGTACCAGTTATTACGCTGCGTTGGTGTTCAAGTACTTCGTGGAGAATTTCACGGACATAGATGTCGACGTGGATGTGTCCTCCGAGTTCAGGTACAAGAGACCGCACGTTCGAGAGAACGACGTGCTCGTAGCCATCTCCCAATCTGGGGAGACAGCCGACACTTTGGAGTCGGTGAGGCTTGCAAAAAGACACGGAGCCAAGATTGTGTCGGTGGTGAACGTTGTCGGCTCCACTTTGGACAGGGAGTCGAACGTGTCCATCTACATGAATGCGGGGCCAGAGATAGGTGTCGCCGCCACAAAGACTTACGTCGCTGAACTGGGAGTTTTGTACCTGCTGGGGTTGAAGATAATAGAGCTCAACGGTGTCTGGAACGAAGAAACAAAGACGGTGTTGGACAGACTCGTGAGGATGCCAGAACTTTTGGAAAACGTGCTCAGGAAAGATCCTCAGATAAGGGAACTTTCGGAAAAGTACAAAGATTACAACCACTTCATGTACATAGGAAGAAATTACGGGTATCCAACCGCTTTGGAAGGCGCTTTGAAGCTCAAAGAGATCTCGTACATACACGCCGCGGCGTATCAAGCCGGTGAACTGAAACATGGTCCGATAGCCCTCCTCGATCCAAACTTCCCAGTTTTTGCTGTGATACCAGACGACTCGCTCTTCTTCAAGACGAAGAACAACGTCATAGAAGCCCGCTCTAGGAACGCGAAGGTGATAGCACTTGGTACAGAGGGGAACAAAAGCCTCTACGAGATAGCCGACGACGTGATATTCGTTCCGCCAACCCACGAGAGCTTGTATCCCCTCATGATGGCTCCCGTGATACAGCTCTTCGCCTACCACATAGCGGACATGAAAGGGTTGGATCCGGACAAGCCAAGAAACCTCGCAAAGAGTGTCACAGTTGAATGACTGGGGGTGGGAGGAAGTGGTGTTGGACGTGTTGAGGAAGATCATGAAGATCATAAATGACAAAGGCGGGGAAAACCCCGTAGTCTTGGACATGAGGCGAACGCCAATTCCCACAGAGTACTTTGTCATAGTCACCGCTAACTCTTACACACACATGAGAGCCATGCGCGACGAGCTCGTAGACTTCATTAAAAGTTCTGGGATCCCAATCATATACTACGATAGAGGTGACCAGTACGAGTGGTCGCTCATAGACATAGGAGACATCGTGATACACATCTTCACGGAGAAGGGTAGGGAATTTTACGATCTGGAAGGACTTTGGTTCGACGCGGAGAGAGTGAGATTGTGACGGTAGGAGGATGAGTGGAGTGCCTGGAAAATTTTGCAGTTTCTGTGGTAGGGATATAACGCAAGTGGACCGTCTTATCGCTGGGCCGAGCAACGTCTACATCTGCAACGAGTGTGTGGAGTTGTTCCACGACTTGTTGAAAAGCGATCGCAAGGTCAGGATAAAGGCTGAGATAAGGGATGTACCAACTCCTGCCGAAATAAAGGCGGAGTTGGACAAGTACATCATAGGTCAAGAGAGAGCAAAGAGAGCCCTCGCTGTGGCCGTCTACAACCACTACAAGAGGGTCTTCTCGAACATGGACGCAAACGACGTGGAGATAGAGAAATCCAACGTCCTCTTGATAGGACCAACCGGAACAGGCAAGACGTATCTTGCTAGAATCCTGGCCAAGATACTGAACGTGCCTTTTGCCATCGCCGATGCCACACCTCTGACCGAGGCGGGGTACGTGGGCGAAGACGTGGAAAACGTGATATTGAGACTCCTGGAAGTGACGAACTTCGACGTGGAGAGGGCCCAGTACGGGATCATCTACATAGACGAGATAGACAAGATCGCGAGGAAATCTCCAAATCCATCCATCACGAGGGACGTCTCAGGTGAAGGCGTCCAGCAAGCCCTCTTGAAGATCTTGGAAGGGACCATCGCAAACGTCCCACCTCAAGGTGGTAGGAAACACCCGTACCAGGAATTCATAAAGGTTGACACGAGGAACATACTCTTCATAGCTGGGGGAGCTTTCGACGGTCTTGAAGAGATCATCAAGCGTAGAATACAAAGTTCGACGATGGGCTTTGGAGTGGAGATAAAGAGCAAAAAGGACATGAGGATAGGTGAAATCTTGCAGCACGTGACACCCGACGATTTGGTGCAGTACGGGATGATACCGGAATTCGTCGGCAGGTTCCCCGTGATAGCGACGTTGGATGATTTGACGGAAGAAGACCTCGTCAGGATACTGAAAGAACCCAAAAACGCCATAGTGAAGCAGTACCAGAAACTCTTCGAGATAGACGGGGTAAAGCTCGAGGTGACGGAAGGGGCTCTGAGATTGATCGCCAAAAAGGCCAAGGAGAGAGGAACAGGGGCGAGGGCTTTGAAGAACGTTTTCGAAGAGATCATGATGGATGTGATGTTCGAGATACCGAGTTTGAAGAACGTGGAGAAGGTCGTGGTCACAGAGGAAGTCGTTTTGGGAAAAGAGAAGCCACTCGTAGTGATGAGGGAAACCGCATGAAAGTGAGGATACTCGGGATAGAAACATCCTGTGATGAGACGGCTGTTGCGGTTTTAGATGATGGAAAAGACGTGGTACTCGATCTCGTGATCTCTCAGATCGATGTCCACAGGGTTTTCGGAGGAGTGGTACCTGAAGTCGCCGCCAGACACCACTTGAAGAACCTTTCCCTCCTGCTCAAGAAGGTCTTCGAGACGATAGATCCAAGAAGCGTGAGCGCCGTCGCCGTGACTTATGGTCCCGGTCTGATCGGTGCCCTCCTCGTTGGCCTTTCCATTGCGAAGGGTTTGTCCATCTCTCTCAAAATTCCCCTCATCGGTGTGAACCATGTGGAGGCACACGTGCACGCACTCTTCCTCTCATATCCGCACCTGAAACCTCCAATCGTGGTGTTGATGGTCTCTGGGGGACACACACAACTTATGAAGGTGAACGAGAATTTCGAAATGGAAATCCTGGGAAGGACGCTCGACGACTCGGCGGGTGAAGCATTCGACAAGGTGGCCAGGCTGTTGGGCTTGGGTTATCCCGGAGGTCCAGAGATAGAGAGAGTGGCGAAGATGGGGGACCCGGGGAAGATACACTTTCCAAGGCCGATGCTGGATGAACCCAACTACGATTTCAGCTTTGCGGGTTTAAAGACAGCCGTTCTCTACTTTTTGAAAAGAAACGAAGACTACAAGATCGAAGATGTTGCGGCTGCTTTTCAGGAAGCCGTGACGGATATTCTTGTGGAGAAAACCTTCAGGCTTGCGAGGGACAGCGGGATAAGAAAGGTAGCGTTCGTGGGAGGAGTAGCCGCAAACGCGAGGCTCAGGGAAAAGGTCACGGAAAAGGCGAAGAGATGGGGTTACGAGGTGTTCTTTCCGCCGTTGAAGTTGTGCACGGACAACGCACTGATGGTGGCAAAGGTCGGTTATGAAAAATTCAAAAGGGGAGATTTCTCTCCCCTCGACTTGAACGCGGATCCCAATTTGAGTCTTTAGTCTTTCTCCTCGGAACTCGACACGGTGCTCTTTTCCTTCTTGCCGCTCTTTCTGGAGTCCGTGATGTAGAATCCCTCTCCCTTGAAGATGATACCTACTCTCCCTATGGTTCTCTTCATCCTGGAACCGCACTCTTCACAGATCACTTCAGGCGTTTCGTTTATGCCGTGCATGACCATTTTTTCGTATCCACAGTCCTCGCACACGTACCTGTACATTGGCATATTCGTCACCCCCTCCTTACCTCGTTTCTTTCCGTGTCTAGATGAAAAATGGTCGGGGCGACTGGACTTGAACCAGCGACCTCCTGCTCCCAAGGCAGGCGCGCTAGCCACCTGCGCTACGCCCCGAACCATTTGATAATGATATCATCAAAAAAACACGGTTTCAAGACGCTTTTTCCTTTAGAAAGACTGCCTCAATTATCTTTTAAAGTCATGGATGCGTGATCAAATCTTGCACTTGTTCCTCAAGAGAATGGTTCTATAAACACGGTTGAACCAGCCAATTTTCTTATCTCGGTTCTGCACCAAGGCTAACGTCAAAGAATGCTTTCACGCCAATTGACTTGAGCCATCCGTTGAGCTTCAAGTAATTTACAAAATTTGCCGCCATACAAGATTACAATCTCTTCCCTTTTCTTTAAATTGAATCATTCATAAACTCTTCAGAGTCATCCATCGAAGTCTTGCTCCGTATTTGCACGCCTTGGCTTTTTATAGCAAATAAAACATTGTTTAAATTAGAATATGATAAATAAAGCTCAGAAAGTGGCAAAATATGTGGAATAAATAGAGATCTGGTATGGTGAAAAAAATCGGAATTGTTAGTTTTAATATTGTTTTTCTTTTTCCATGATGGATTTTTACAAAAACGGTCAAAAAAGTGTCTTTTTAATGAAAAAAAGATGAAAAAAATATTAAGAATAAACGAAAACACGATAGAATAGGTTAATTGTGTTATAATACCAATGTCAGGAATGTAACACAAGAAGAGTACTATGAGGGGGAGAATAAAAGATGGAAGTGAAACAAGAAGTGAAAAAGATCGAAGCGTATCTCGATTCTCTAAACGAGCTTGAAAAACTCTTAACCAGCGAAAGTCGTTTGCTTGAGGAATTTGGTTTGGGGAATGAGTATTTATCGACGCTCGAGGAATATCAAAAGAAGTTGAAAGCGTATCACGAAAAGATACAAAGCGGCATTGTCGAAATAGCTTTCGTGGGTCTCGAAAAAGCGGGAAAGAGCACTTTGATAAACGCCATCATCCAGAGCAATCTTTTACCGAGCGCTGAGAAAAGAACGACCTACACGGTTACAACCGTGCGCTATGGTGATGAAGAGGAAATAGAGATACATTTTTACTCTCCGAATGAGTTTCTTGAGGAAGTGTTCAGGCCCATGCTCAGAGAGATAGAATACCCAGAATACCAAAGACAGACTCTTCGTTCCGTGAGCTTGGAGGATTTAAAAAACCATTTCGAATTTCTCGAGCAGAACAGAAAAGAACTTTACGAGATTCACAGGAACTCAACAGGTAGGGATCTCGAGGAAATCATCGAAGGAAGGGAAGAGATAGAGAAAAATCTTACCGGTAAGGTTTTGAGAGCGAAAAACATCGGTGAGTACAGAGATTACATAACTCACGAACACAAGAGTAGAGCGGTAAAGGAGCTCAAAATCTATACTCCAGCGTTGAAGGGCATGGAGAACGTTGTGATATACGACCTTCCAGGATTCGATTCTCCCACCCTTATACATTCAAAGTACACTGTGGAAAAAATAAAGAGCGCCGATGCTGTGGTTTTCTTGAGAAACGCTGAGAGACCCAGTATCCAGAGATTGGAGGCTCAAATGATAACTGAAACAAAAGAGGAAGACGGCGTGGAGCTGAGGGAAAAACTGTTTTTTTTCCTCAACATGGTGGACAAAATTGTGAAACCGGACAGTCTTGCAAGGATAAAGGAAAACTTCAGAGGAGAACTAGACAGATACGAGCTGAACCTTCCAGAAGAAAGGGTTGTGTATGGATCAGCTATGGCGAGGTTGCAAAAGCTCGGAATAGAAGAGGGTAACTATGCAATAGAGGGATTGAGAAGGTTGAACCTTGATGATGGAATAGATAAACTGATGGAGGTTATCCGTAAATACTACGATACGGAAAGGAAGGAACTCTTCAGGAAGAGAGTGAATGCGGTGATCAATCGTGTGGAGGAATTGGTAGGAAAGTTGAGAGAAAAGCTCAACTTTTACGATAGCGAACATTTGGATAAGCTCTATGGGGAGAAGTTCGACAAGATCAGAAGCCAGACTAAAAAGAAAATAGCGGAAAGACTCAAAAAGTACCAAAACCAGTTGAAGGTGGAAATGAAGGAAGAAAGGATAACCAAGAGAGTGTGTGAAAGTATAAGAACAGAGTTGGTTTTCGATAATTTCATCACACAAGAGAAAATCGAAGAAATTCGTCGAAGCGTTGAGGCAGAAAGTTCAACGATGGAGGCGCGACCAGATAAGTTCAATCGAGAACTGAGGGATTACCTCTACAAGATCATCAACAGAAAATTCGACGAAATCATGAAAGGCGATGTACAAAATTATCTCGATGGGATCAAAAATGAGATACTGACTTGTTTTGTCGAGGAGATGACCGATAACCAAAGAATAAGAGAGGAATTGAAGGTCAGGTTAGAAGAAGAATATCTGAAAAAGGACCTTGGGGTAGACTTTTCTTACGAACGTTTCGGTATCAACACCCTTGCCGAGAGATTCGCAGGTGATGTGATACAACTTCTCACAAGTAACCCTCTCGGTTCCTCCGATAGAGAAAACAAACTCAACGAGATCAAAAGGGATCTCTTCAGCTTGCTTGCGTATGCAAGGGATTTTGACCCAGAAGAACCTCTTGCGGGCCATCCCATATTCCTCATGATCAAGTACCATAACAACGCGACGGTAGATATTGAGGGTAGTCTCTTGAAGTTCCTTGAAGAGAGAAAGGTGAGTTATGAGCCGAAGGACCTACATAAGGTTGTCAGATGTTTGTTGAAAGCTTCCAACGCGGAACGGATATTGAATGAATTGGGGAAAGAGGTAATAAGGGATATAAAGCACTTGCAGAATTTTGTGAGCAACCGTGTCAGAGAAGAGTACGTTGCAAAAGAATCTAAAACTTACGAAGAAGTACTGGAAGAAGTGAAAACGGACATAAAAATACTGTCCCAACTTCTGGCTCAGACGGTGATAAACGCCATATATCCGGAAAGAGCTGTGATAAACAGGGTAACGAGGTACATTCAGATAATCTTGGAGGATCTAGATGATGAAGCTGGAAATTTCAGCAGATTTTTCCGTTGGAATTCCGATCTTTTCCTCTCCTCTTTCTATGACGAGAAAGCGAGACAGTACACGAGGTACAAGAAGTTGGAGAGGGTTAAGGAAATTCTCGAAGAGTTGGAGGAAAAACTTCGAAGCGTGAGCAAAGTGGGGGGATAATCCGTGGAACGCGTGAGAACGGTGAAAAGTGTTTGGGAGTTGAAAGAAGCCATCGATCTTGGGAACGTTTTCATTTGGGATTCTGAGGAGAGCCTTCACAGAGCGCTCGAGGAGGTATCGAGAGATCTTAACCCTCACGCGAAGATGAGGATCATGGGATGCAAAAACGTGAAATTCAAGGAATACGTCATCTTGAAGAAGTTCGACACCGGCGAGGTCATTCGTTTCCGTGAGCTGAAAGATTTGGGAGACAAACTCTTGGACATCAACGAAATGGATTTCTTCTCCATCACGAGCAACGATAGGAACGAGATGTTCGAGCTGGTTCAACAACTTGTAAACCTCGGTATAAATACGAACGTGTACCTCGAAGAAGAGTTGGAAAGGAAAAAAATCGTCGAAAGTTTTAAGGAGAACAGGAAGGAGTTTTTGGAAAAGATCCAAAGATTGAAGAATTCACTAGAAGAAAAATTCAAAAACTTGAGAGCCTCTATCACAGATCCGCAAGAATTGGAAAGAGTCGAAGCGGTGATGGGACAACTTCTGGAAAGCGCCGAAGAAATGAAAAAAGCCGTAGAAAATGCTGAAGAAAAGCCGATAAAAGTCGCTGTTTTTGCTACCAAAAAAGCGGGTAAGAGCATGGTGGTAAACAGTCTCTTAGAGGAGGAATACGCTCCGACGAGTAACGAAATTCCCACGCCCTGTCTCATCCTGTACAAACCACATCATAGTAGGCGTATAAAACTCGAGCATGATGGTTTGGAGTACTGGTTCGATGACGCGAAGAGTTTGAAAGATTACTTAAGAGATGTTTTCGAAAAAGTGAGTTTGGAAGGGAAAAAACTGTCAACAATGACGATATACTACCCAAAGAAAGGGAACGTGAACTACGAGATCGTGGATACACCTGGGCCCGATCTAGCCGGAAGCGAGCATGATGAGGTCGTTAAGGAAGCCATAGAGGATGCTGACGTGGCCGTTTTTCTCATCGATTACAGCAAATACGCTCAAAAAAGCGAAGTAGAACTTCTGAAGGAATTGAAAGATTACTTCCATGGCAAAAAGCTAAAGTATAACTCTCTGATAATCGTCGTCAACAAGATAGATCTCGTTTTCAAGGACGCAGATCTCGAAAAGATAAGGCTTAGGATCACGGATTTTGCCTATGAAAAATTCAAAACACTTGGTTTCGAGAGTTTTGCTGTAATACCAATCAGCGCCCTGTTGGCTTTTTACATGAAAAAACTGCGCCAAATCTTTGGGGAAGAGATCTTATCGCAAAAGGACGTAAAAAACTACCTCGAGGAGAAGTATTACGAGATGGAAGACAGCATCCCGGACACTTACGTATCGGAGGTTCAGAACATTGCCAACAGTTTCTCAAAGACCTTCAAGAAGAAAGAAGTAAGCTTCAACGAGTTGTATTCCTTCACGGGTTTTGATATCTTTGAAGGGTACATAAGGACTCTCGTGAACGATAAGGCTGAGCTCGACAGGTTGTGGGATTGCGTAACTGTGTTTGATTCTGCGCTAACCAAAATCGACAACGTGACTGGACAAACCGAAGAGAACTTAATCGAGAAAAGAGAACTCATGAAAAAAGCGCTCGGCGAGTTTTCTGAGGATTTGATGAAAGAAATAGAACCAGAAAAAGAAAGATTTCTCAAAGAATTTGAAACAATAGTGAAGAGTTTCGACGAGATCTTAAAAGACGCAGAAAGGCACGTAGAAGAGCTTTTGGAGAATTTCGATAGAATAGAGCAGGAATTTTACAAGATGATCGATCGAAAGTACATGAGAATCCTAAGTGATCTCAGAAAAGTCCGAAAAGGCAAATTAAAGCCCGAGGATCTCGAGGAGCGGATAACATGGATCGATGAGGAGGAAGAAAAAGAGGCAAGGGAGAGACTGAAAATTGATTTGGAAAGTTTGCGCGAGCTTTTTGAAGAAAAGAACCTGAACTATTGGGAGAAGAAATTGCAGGATGAACTTGTGGAGTTAGCGCAGAGGTACCAAAAGAAGCTGGAGGAATTCAAGGAAAAAGCGAAAAAGGACTATGGCGTGGAAATCAACCTGCGTTTGCCCGAAATCATGCTTCGAGTCAGTTTTGAGCCGTTCAAAAAAATGATGAAAAGGCTCGAAAAACCCATTTTCAGGCCTTTCGAATCCGAGATTGATTTTGAAAGCGGCATAAAAAGAAGCCTTTTTGGTTACTTTCTCAGTTACTTGTTCGGTTTAGATGTGTACAAAGTGGATCCAGAAATTTATGAAGATATCAGGAGTGGAAGAGATGAAGCAAAATGGAAAGTGCAAAAAGAGATAGAAAAGTTCAAAAAAGACATGGGAGACAGATTGATGAAGCTGATGGAAGAAACGAGAAAATCTTTTGCGAAATCCGTTGAAGAAAACAAAGAGAAGTGTGTTTCTTACCTTTCGGTGATAGATAGTTCGATACGCAACCTTAGAGATATAGCGAGCATGGATATAGAAACTTTGAACAAGGTTGTTGATGCCTTCAAAGCCATTAGAGAAGAGGTGTTGGGTGAGTTAGGAGAATTCTGGAAAGAAAAAGTGATAGAAAGAGAGCAAAATGGAGGCGTGAAAAAAAAGTGAAGCTGTCCGCTTATTTGGAAAGATTGTACATAAGCGAACCTCAACTCTTTATCGAACTTGCTCGAGCGTTTGGAGTTTACGACGTGGAAGTGAAAGAGGTGTATTCGGTTCGTGATCGAAACAAAATAGTGGAGCAAGTGGAAAGGTTGGTTGACGCTATGAATGCAGAGATAAAACGGTATCGTGGTGGTTACGATAATATTGAAGATTTCATCGATAGCGTGCTGGGGGAACGAGTGGAGGGCTACAAAAGCATTTATTCCTTCGAAAGTAAGATTGTCTTTCTAGCCGAGAACAAGGAAGAATTGAGGAAGAATTTGGAAGACGCCGATCTCAGAGTTATCGTTGATAAGCTCTCCTTACTCGGTGAAGCGGTAAAGAGAGTGTTGGAAATGCACATGGAAGAAACTTGGCAATTGGTTCGCACACAAATTGATAAGATGAGAGTCAAGGAGAAGGAGGGAGAACAAAAAAAGGGAAGAACAAAAAGGGCAAAAAACATGGGCAAAATTATGAAGCGAGCGATGAAGATATTGAAGACATTTAGGTATTGGCTCCGAAAAAAATTAAAAAACTAAAAAAAGGAGAACGAGGGACGCACGCCCTGAGACACAGAAAGGCAAAAGCTCCAGAAACCTCATTTTCTTGTCTTCCGTTCCAAATAGGTCAAGCTATGCGTCAGCATCGAAAATATCACCAATCCTCCTCCCACCAACGCCCACTTTCCAGGTTTTTCTCCGAAGACAAGGAACACCCATAAGGGGTTCAGGATGGGTTCGAGCATGGCGATCAAAAGGGCTTCTATAGCCCTCACGTGTTTTATCGATACG
>JAUQPE010000003.1 GCA_030550515.1 Thermotogota bacterium
TGAGGGCGTCGGCACCGGGGTGTTGTAGACCATCGGGGGCTTTTTGGTTCACGGTCTTCACCCTGATCGGAACGAGGGACACCAAACTTGGGACGTCCGGCTCCGAAAGGGCGTAGTGAGACCCAACCGCGCCATACGACAAAAGCCCAAGTGTCTTCGAAAGATCAACCACGATCTCTCTTGCGAAGAGTGTCGAGGCAACCATGAGAATTATCACCATCCATCTCACACCTGGTTCACCTCTTCACTTTCAAGCGGATCACGTTGACAGAGAACGCTTTACATGTGTATTCGAACGGATTTTTGATGCCGAACAGCACGCTCTCTTTGGGGACCACTTTGAGTTCTTCGAAGGAATTCTCATCCAGCTGGTCTGCCGAGGTGAGAACTACGATTCGGGCTTCACCCGTCAACTCCACTTTCCCTTTCAGATCTATCCACACACTCTTGTCCTCGGGCCAAGGGTTAACGACTTTGATGATCAACTCCTCTCCCTTCTGGTCGTAAGTAACCACGTGGTAGAGGTGTTTGTACCTGTAGCCAAAGACCCTGTACTCCTCGTTTGTAAGCGTGGATTTGACAACCACGTCTCCCCGGTTTTCGCTGAAGATTTTCTGAACGTAATAACTTGGTGTACCGA
The DNA here is from genome assembly GCA_030550515.1 of Thermotogota bacterium. Lineage (GTDB taxonomy): Bacteria > Thermotogota > Thermotogae > Thermotogales > Thermotogaceae > JAUQPE01. The sequence continues at coordinate 641 of JAUQPE010000003.1, forward strand.
ACACTCTGTAACCGTCAAACCAGATGAGGTCTGGTACCCATTGTGACCAGCCTACCCTGTTGAAGAGAGGGGCATAAGAAGCCATGATGACGACATCGGAATTTCTCTCCAGTCCCGTCATGAAAGCAGCCTCAGCCAACGCGGCTTGAAGGTTGTTCTTTCTTCCGGGTGTATGGGCTGCGTACTCCCCAAGCAGGACCTTCGGTCCGTTCCTGTCGTACGTATCGTATCTGTCCGTGTTCGCCAAAAACCATTCGGGAGAAGCATAAATGTGCTCGTCGAATATCTCAACATCGTTCTCTTTCGCCCATTTCCACGCTTGTCTGAAGTTGGCCCCTTCGTAAGATGGAGGCCCGCTGAACACGATCTTCACGTTGGGATACTTCTCTTTAATGGCCTTTCTGAACTTTTCAAAGTTAATGTGATAAGGTGGTCCCCAGTTTTCGTTTCCGATGCCAATGTACTCGACGTTGAACGGCTCTGGATGGCCAAGGGATGCGCGCACGGCTCCCCAAGGAGTATCCACCGATCCGTTGGCGAATTCCAGAAAATCCAAAACGTCCTGTATCCACTCGTCGAGCTGATCGGCTGGGCAGTATTGTGTCCCACGCCTCACCTGACAGGACATTCCAGCGTTGAAGATGGGTAAGGGCTTCGCACCCAACCTCTCGCAGAGCAGAAGGTACTCGTAGAAGCCGATCCCGAAGGACTGGTGGTAACCCCAAAGGTTCCTCTTGCTTCGCCTCTCCTCTACAGGTCCTATCGTTTCCTTCCATCGGTAGGCGTTTTCGAGGCTATCACCCTCGACCAGGCACCCTCCTGGAAACCGAACGAAAGAGGGCCTCAAACTCTCCAACATCCTCAAGAGATCTTCTCTCATGCCGTGCCAATTCTTCTCGGGCATGAGGGAAAACATGTCAAGCAACAAACATCCAGTTCCTTCCAGCAAAACCACAAGGCGAGCATCCGTGGCGTCTTTCTTGGGTGAGAGTTTCAGGGAAATCTTCTGCCAGTTGGGTATACCTTGCTGAAAGACAACGTCAGTTTCCGCGAGCTTCTCCTCGCCCTTCACCAGCGATGCGCTCAACTTTCCAGAGAAATCACCTTTCGTGTAAAAGGACAGCAGGTAAATCTCTCCCCTCTTCAGGGGAATCCCATTGTAACCCGTGTTGACCAATTTCACTGCGGAATCTTCCAATTCGACCTTCAAATAATTTGGGTTGTTTCTGTTCAACGGTTCCTCGCTCACTATGGTGGCTCTTGCCCTCTCACCGCGTTCGATCACCCACCCTTCTCTCCTGTTGGTGTGTTCGAAGGATCCATTCCTCAAAAGTTCTGCGTACAGTCCCCCGTCTACGGCGTGGTTTATGTCTTCGAAGAAGATCCCGTAGAGGAGGGGAGAGATTCGAGGTCCAATTTGATCGACGTAAACTTCCAAGATGTGTTGTGCTGGGAGGATTTGTTGTGCTGGGAGCGGAGAATCGCCAAAAAAGAGGAGTGTAACGAGGATGAAAAGGAACACCCTTATAAACCTCATGTTTCCACCTTCCTTCACTCTTTTCCAACCGTTCCGATGTAGATACCCTGTAACAAGTACTTGTGGAAAATCAAGAACAAAAGGATCGTAGGTGCGACGGACACGAAGGCCCCCGCCATCAAGGTGCCTATTCCCCTGTACGGATCTCCCCATCCTGCGCTAAAACGGACCAGAGCGATGGGGAGTGTATACTTGTTCGGGGATGTCAAAACCAAGAGTGGCCACAAAAAGCTGTTCCACGAGCCAAGGAAGGACATGAGAGCCAGAACAAAGATCGCAGGCTTTATGTAGGGTATGACGATGGTGAGCAGAAACCTCAGCCTAGAGCAACCATCTATCCAGGCGGCGTCCTCGAGTTCCCTTGGGATTCCGAGCATGTACTGTCTGAGCAGGAACACCCCAAAAGTTCCTCCAAGGCCAGGGAGTATCAGAGCCCAGAAGGTGTCCATGAGACCCAACCTGTGAATTATGAAGTACTGAGGTATCAAGAAAATGATACCCGGAAACGCGAGAATTGCGATGTACATCCACAAGATCGCGTTTCTACCTTTGAATCTCAGCCTCGACAACGCATAGGCGGCGGGTATCGCCACAACAAGCCCCAGAAAAGTTGAAGCTCCTGCAACCAGGAGGCTGTTCTTTATGCCCTGCAACACACTGATTCCACTGGCCGGCGCAAAGATCATTCTGTAGTTGTCAAGAGTAGGATTTTTCGGTATCCACTGTGGGGGATACTCGGAGGTCGCAAGGGTGGACTGTTTGAGGGAAGTGGTGAACATCCAAAAGATGGGGACAAACCATACGGCCGCGAAGACCCAAAGAACGATGGACAGGATGAGGTTTAAAATCTTTCTCTTCGTCAACGTCATCACCCCTCGGCGCCTGCCCTGACAGTTTTCAGGAGGACGAAGAGGTTGATCAGTGCGAAACCAAAGATGATCATGAACATGTACCAAGATATGGCTGCGGCTCGTCCTAGCTGTTGTCTTTCAAAACCAACCATGTACAAGTAGTACACCATCGTTCTCGTCCTACCTGCTGGCCCTCCACCCGTGAAAAAGTAAACCTGGTCGAAGAGTCCGAACGCCAGCAGAACTTGCCTTATCACGTCGAAGAACAGAACGTTCCTCATCCAAGGAAGTGTGATGTACCAAAACTGGGCCCACCTACCTGCTCCGTCTATCCTGGCAGCCTCGTATTGCTCTGGGGGAATCCTCTGGAGGGCGCCGATGTACAGCAGAATGCTGAATCCAACTATCCACCAAACCGTGACCCCGATTATGCAAGCCCACGCTCTCGTTGAGGTTGCGAACCAAGAGATCGGTTCTTTCAAGATTCCGAGCCTGGTGAGGTAGTAGTTCATCAGTCCCGCTCTGTGGGAGCCCAAGATCCAACGCCACGAAGTGAGAACACCGACGGAACTGAAGAAGGTCGGAGCCACGAAGGCAGTCATGAGCCAAAGTCTCCCGTACCACTTTTTACTCAAAAGGAGCGCGTAAGCGAGGGCAACTCCCATCACCAGAGGTATACTGATGATGGCAAAGATTACCGTATTTTTGACGGCCATCCAGAATCTCGAGTCGCTCCACACGCGTGAGTAGTTTTCAAGTCCCACGTACCTCGTTTCACCGATCAACGTCCAGTTGTAGAAACTCATGGTTAAACCGTAAATCAAGGGTATGGCTATGAAAAGGATGAAGAAGAAGAAATGGGGGAGGAGGAACCCCCAGGCTCCTACCTCCCTCCTGAGAATGCGTTTTATCCTCAAAAGTTTCAGTTCTCTTTCGGTCTCAACGGAAACTCTCAAAACTTCCTGTTGGCTTTTCAACTTCCTCACTCCCCATCATTTCTTCTTCTGGGCAGCCCAGTAATCATCGATGATCTCTTGAACAGCTGCGGCAGCTTCCTTCATCGCCTGCTCTGGTGTCATGCTCCTGTTGATGAGGACTTCTTCTATGTAGACCACGATCTCGCTGAGTATCTCGGCAACGTACGGGAACATCGGGAAGGTCTTCACGTACGGCACCTGCTGGGCGACGAGATAGATGTGTGGTAGTTTCTCTTTCAGCTCTTTACTCTCAGCTATGGATTTTCTCGCAGGTGTTTGACCGGCGGCGTACCAATCGAGGGCGTGATCCCACAGGTACTTCACCCACGTCATTGCGGCTTCGAACACCTTCGGGTCTTCAACCATGACCTTCGGGAGCGCTATCACGTGCGAACCTCCAAACACCGCCTTGGTGTTACCGAGAAGCGGTGCAGGGGCATATCCGAAGTTCTCCTTGAACAGTTCCAACCAAGGGTTGATGGTCCAAATGCCTGTGATCAGAATCGAACCGTCACCCGACTCGAAGACAGGCCCGGGGTCTATTCCTGCCTTCGGTAAGTAACCCTTTTCTTGCAAATCCATGAGGAACTTCAAAACCTCAACACCGGCCTTTTCAAAAGCAGGCTTCTTAAAATCAGGGGTCAGAAGGTCTCCTCCGAATTGCCACAACAAGTGCACGAATATCCAGTCCCAGCTTGGGTTCTCACACCAAGGCGCTGTTCCAGCCGGTGTGATCTTCCTGAGAGCCTCTAGGACTTTCAGGAACTGTTCTCTGTTCAACGGGCCTGCCTTGGCGGGGAGATCTGGGTCGAGCCCTGCCTTCTTAAAATTCGCCTTGTTGTACGCCATGTAAAAGATCCACACATCCAACGGAATACCGTAATACCTACCCTTGTCGTCCACAAGCCCCGCGAGCACGGACGGGTACACATCGTCGATGTCGATACCGTACTTCTTGAGTTCGTCTTTAGTGAACGTTCTGAACTGTTCCATGAAGAGTGGCATGTCGTGTTTTCTTATAAAGAGCACCTGTGGCGCCGTCTTGGTGGTGATACCCGTGGCGAGTTTTTGTTTGTACTCCAACGAGCTCACCACTACAAGGTGTGTCACTTCGATGTTTGGATGCTCTTTGTTGAACCTCTGTATGATCTGATCCATGTATGCCCCGTCTGCCCCTCCCAGTGGCGTCATGAAGGTGATTTGGATTTTCTGAGCGAAGACCCCTATCGTGAGCGATAACATTAACGCGAAAAACACCAGAAACCGCTTCATAATAACTCACCTCCGCACATAGTGTACATGATATGTACGTACCTTATCGACTACAATTATACACTATTTGCACATGAGTTATCAACCCCTATTACAAATAGAATCCAACAATTGACTTGAAGGCAAAAACGTTTGAGATGAATTTTCTTATAGTTTTATGGCATGTTACCTCTTGACCGTCCCTACAACCATTTTATAAAATATACATATACGTACAAAGAAAGGGCAAGGAGGATGAAAGCATGAAAAAGCGAGGTTTTATCTTTTCTTTACTTTTAATGACTGTTTCGTGTGTTTTTTTGTACAGCGAAGTACCATCTATACCCTCTTTCAGATGGGCAGTCGTTCACGATCCATCCGTTGTGAAAGTGGGGGACACCTTTTACGTTTTCGGTTCGCACCTTCAAGTCGCAAAATCCAAGGACTTGATGTACTGGGAACAAGTCAACACGGGTGTGTATCGAGGAAATCCGATCGTTCCGAACATCTTCGAAGATCTCAAAGAAGCGGTGAGTTGGGCGCGTGCGGACAGCATATGGGCTCCCCACGTGATACAACTTCCGGACGGAAAGTTTCACATGTATTACTGCGCTTCGACCTTTGGTTCTTCTCGATCGGCTATAGGAGTGGCGGTTTCTGACAACATAGAAGGCCCTTACAAACATCGAGCCATCATCGTGAAGTCTGGGCAAATTTTCTCCACGGATGGCCCAAGCGAGGATGGCACGCCCTACGATCCCAGAAAGCACCCCAACGCGATAGATCCCCACACTTTTTACGATAAAGAAGGAAGGTTGTGGATGGTGTATGGTTCTTACTTTGGAGGGATATACATACTGGAACTGGATCCTGTGACGGGGTTACCATTGCCAGATCAAGGATATGGAAAAAGGCTCGCAGGTGGCAACCACGCGGCGATGGAAGGACCTTTCATCCTCTACAGCCCCGACACGGGTTATTACTACCTCTTCTTGAGTTTTGGAGGGTTAGATTACAGGGGCGGTTACAACATCAGAGTCGCTCGATCGGAGAAGCCAGACGGTCCATACTACGATCCAGAAGGAAAACCGATGACAGAGTGTCAAGGCGGTCGCAACGTGATAGCAAATTACGGAGCCAAGCTCGTTGGGAACTTCACACTTGATGAAGATGAAAGCAGGCTGAGTTTGAGTGCGTTCGGCTACGTTTCCCCGGGGCACAACTCTGCTTACTACGACCCTAAAACTGGAAAGTACTTCATCTTCTTCCACACGAGATTTCCAGGTAGAGGGGAATCCTACCAACTCAGAGTCCACCAGCTCTTCCTCAACGAAGATGGGTGGTTTGTGATGGCACCGTTCCCTTATGCGGGAGAAGAGAACAAAGAGGTACAGGTAGAAGAAGTGGTGGGGGAATACTTGCTCATAAACCACGGTAAGGAGATCACGAGTGAGATCAAAAGGCCTAAGAGGATCTTTTTGAGCAAGGATGGGAGTGTCACTGGCGCTCACACTGGTAAGTGGGAGAAAAAGGGCCGTTACGTCACGGTGGAATTGGACGGTCAGGTTTACAAAGGAGTCGTGTTGAAACAATGGCACTACTCGGAGTCCAGATGGGTGGTGGTGTTTTCGGCACTCTCTCAAAAAGGTGTTTCGGTGTGGGGAATAAAAGCTGAGTGAGTTGGGAGGTGGAATCCATGAGGAGGGCTTTCATCCTGTTTCTCGGTTTGATGGTTGCACTGTGCGTTTTCGCTTTCGATCCAAACAAAGATCCCGCACTTGTGGCGTACTTCCCTTTTGACGGAGATTTGAGAGACGCCACAGGAAAATTCGGAGAGGCGGAACCGACTGGCGTCACCATAGGTAGCGTGGGTAGAGGCGAGATCACCTTCGTGGATGGTGTGGTTGGGAAAGCGGTCAAGCTTCCGGGAAGAAGGGCGCTGTTACTTCCCGAAAACCTCATCAAGGATTATGACTACACCGTTGCGTTCTGGGTATACCCGGAGCAGTTCACGAGGTTCACCACCACCTTCTTTGGTGCGTATATCGATAGAGAGTTGAAGATCCATTGGATCAGTTTCGTGCCTTTCTGTTGGAACAATGGCACGATGCTCTGGGCGAGAGACGAGGCTCAAAACGTTTGGTATGACGGAATTCTCAGCAAAAACCTGGAGCTGAACAAATGGCAGCACGTGGCAATAGTAGTTTCCAATGGTCAGGTGAAGGTGTACCTGAATGGAGAGCAAGTTTTGACGGAGGTGAGGATCAACGGACAAGTGAATCCAGCGGGCCTCTTACCCGATGCCTTCAGCTTGAAGCCTGGTGGGGTGTTCGCACTCGGTGCGAACTACTGGGATGCACCGTTCAAAGGGATGTTCGACGAACTCAGAATCTACGACAGGCCTCTTGATCCTGATGAGGTGAATGTGTTGTATAAGATGAGGTGAATGTGTTGTATAAGAAACTTAAGTAAGGTGGGGGTGGAGTTATGAGGACACTTTTAGGGTTGGTTTTCATGTGTATCTCCTTAATGTTAGTGTCTTGTACTTTTACACCGCAAACACCACAGCCCAGCTTCGCCCCTCTCTCAGATAAGGATCTCTTAGCGTACTTCTCGTTTGATGAAACTCTCGAGGGAATACTCAAAGGATCCGTGGTAGAAGCTGAAGTGTGTGGTGGAAAGATAGGAGAACCAGAAGGAAACATAGTTTATGAAGTAGGAAAAAAAGGAAAAGCAGCTGTTTTTGATGGAAAAAGCGGTATCATATTGCCGCAAAGAATTGTAGAAGATTACGACTACACTATATTGTTCTGGGTGAATGTTGGTAATTTTACAAACCACACTCCAACCATTTTTGCATATACGAATAAAGGTTGGATAAGTTTCTTCGTTCCAAAGCCATGGTGGAGGGGAGAGGGAGAACCAGCCATTTGGTCTTCCCCAGAACCACAAAAATGGTCAACTTACAATGTTGGCTCTCTTATTTCTAAAGATACATGGTATCATATCGCGATAGTGGTAGACGGTGGTGTACCATCAATGTATGTAAATGGTTCCCCTGTAGAGCTAGAATCCATAGAAGGGATACCACTACCAGATATCTTCACAGAAGCTTCAGATTGTATAGTTGCGCTTGGAGTAAACTATTGGGACGAACCTTTTAACGGTCTTATCGATGAACTATTCATTTTCGACAGGCCCTTGAAACCTCACGAGATAAAGACTATTTATTATCTCTCTTACTGAAAAGTTTTATCTCGAGGGGGTGGATGTATTGAAATCAATAAAGTCAAAGAAAGTTTTTCTCTTAGTTCTTTCTACGTTAATTTTGTTAACGCTTGCTTCTCAGTGTCCCGCTCTCTTTCCTAAAGAAGTGGAAGCAGAAGCGAAAGCGTTTGATCCAGACAAAGACGAAGCACTAGTAGCTTGGTTTTCTTTTGAAGGGGATCTTTCTGAGAAAACAGGAAAATTTGAAGCAGCAAAAGTTATAGGGGATAAAATAGGAAAGACACCAAAAGAAGAAAAAGTGAGTTTTGTTGAAGGAATTTCCGGAAAGGCAGTTTATTTGGATGGAGAAGGAGGAATATTGCTTCCGGAGGATCTTGTAAAGGGGTATAGCTACACAATATCCTTCTGGATGAAGGCAGATGTTTTCACACCATGGACCCCTGTGTTTTTCGGAGCTTACGATGTTAGTAATTGGATCAGTATACCACCATATCATCCCGGAGTGAAAGGTGGATCATATTTGCTTTGGTCTTTCAGTGGTTATTGGTACGACGGCATACTTGATGTTTCATTCAAACCGGAAACGTGGTATCATGTGGCTGTGGTTGTAAGACGTGGTGATGCAGCTGTATATGTAAATGGGAAGTACACCCTCTCGAAGATTCAAATAAACGGAATGGAAGATCCAACAGGAAAAATAGCAGACATTTTCAGCAGAAAGCCAGGTGGAATTTTCACTCTTGGGGTTAATTGGTGGGATCAACCTTATAAGGGAGCAATAGATGAGTTGAGAATCTATAGTAGGGCACTAACAATGAATGAAATCAAGATCCTATATGAAAGGAGGTGAGTAGCTTGAGAATTATTGGCTTGATACTAATAATAACGTTCTTTCTTGCGACCTTGTTTGCAACGAGCTTAGATGAGGGTCTGAAGGCATACTATCCGTTCGATGGAGATTTGAAGGACAAGACGGGAAACTTTGGGGAAGGAACGATGGTTGGGAACAGGATAAACGCCCCCACCCTCAGAGGTCCCGAGTTTGCGGAAGGCGTGATTGGGCAGGCTTTGGTTTTCGATGGAAAAAGGGGAGTAGTATTGGGTGAAGATCTGATAACTGATTACGACTACTCAGTAGCATTCTGGCTCAGGGTGGACGCCTTCACAAACCACACCACGACTTTCTTTGGCTGTTACGTAGACGAAGACAACTACTTCTATTGGTTCAGCTTTGTACCGTACGGTTGGAACAACGGTACCCTCATATGGGTAAGAGATGACAAAGAGAACATCTGGTACGACGGCCTTCCTCCTTTCAATTTGGAAAAAGAGAGATGGTACCACGTAGTCATCGTTGTGGATCAGGGAAAAGCGAGGTTGTTCATCGACGGTGAGGAAGTTCCTCTGAAGGTCCAAATCAACGGTCAACCGAATCCCCAGGGGTTGGTGCCGGACGTGTTCAGCATAAAACCTGGTGCCCTCTTTGCGCTAGGCGTTAACTACTGGGATCCCGCTCTCAGAGGAATGATTGACGAGTTGAGAGTCTACGATCGACCGTTGACAGCTGAAGAAGTGAAACTCCTGTACGAGCAAGGAAGGAAGTGAAATAAGAGAAGGCCCCTTTTCGGGGCCTTCTCATGTTGTCGCAAACCACACCGCCATCGGACCAGCTTCTCTGTTCGCCCACATGTGGTAGGGAATCAAGATGAACTCCACATCCCCTGTAGTACTTTTTGTTTTCTTCCTGTAGAGTTTTTGAGCCCAATCTTTTGTCTCCAAGACCTTTCCCCTACCTTTGAGTGCAATGGCACGATTTCCTTTGATCTCAACAGGAATTGGTTCCACACTCTCTTCTACATCCAGCAATAGAGACCACACGTGGAAATCAGGGTTGTCCGTTTGCTCTGCACAGTAGACGACAGGTCCCCTCTTCACTGCTACCTTTCCAAGGTTGTCTCTTGCGAAAGGATGCGACTCTATGAACTCTATCTTCATCGGCAGATGGAGCTCCACCGTGTTCGTTCCCCGCCATTGCCTCGTCACCTGGAGGTATCCTTTTGTAGGTTCCACATGGATGGTTTCCCCATTGATCTTTACCGAGAAATCGCTGGCCCACCCTGGAATCCTGAGAAAGATCGAGAAAGGTTTTTCCAAATCCGTTTTCAGTGTGATGGATATTTCGCCATTCCACGGATAATCCGTTTCTTGTTCTATCGTGACGACTCCTTTTTCGTAGCTCACAGAGGCGGAGCTTTCTTCGTAAAAGTTCACCCAGATTCCTTCTTGGGAGGTCGTGTACACGTAACCCGGGAAAGAGGCGATGAGTCTCGCTATGTTCGGGGGACAGCACGCGCAATCGAACCACTCTTTTCTCCTGGTCTTTCCGGAATCCTCAAGTGGGTTGTAGTAGAAGTAATGTCTCCCGTCCAAAGAGATACCTGAAAGAAGTCCGTTGTAAAGCGTCTGTTCCATGACATCCACGAACTTTCCGTCGCCGGTTGCCAAGAACATCCTGAAGTTCCACATGAAGTTCGCGACGGAAGCGCACGTTTCCGCGTAACTTCTCCTGTTCGGAAGTTCGTATTCCTCACCGAAGGATTCCCAGTCGTGTCTCGAACCTGCCCCACCGGTGATGTACATCTTCTTCGTCACGAAGTTTTCCCAGAGTCTGTTGAGAGTCTGCCAAACCTTTTCGTCACCCGTTTCGAGGTAAAGATCGGTGGCGCCACAACAGAGGTACAACATCCTCACGGCGTGACCGGTCACTTCTTCAAGTTCGACAAAAGGTTTGTGATCCACGAAATATTCAGGACCTGGGTTTCTCGGAACGCTAGCAAGTCCCTTTCCTCTCGCATATATGAAGTATTTCGCCAGATCCAAGTATCTCTTGTCCCCCGTCTCTCTGTAGAGTTCCACGAGGGCCATTTCAACTTCGGGATGTCCCGGGGCTCCCTCTCTCTTGCCAGGACCGAACACGCTGTAAATGTGATCGGCGAACCTTTTTGCGACTTCGAATAAGACGTTGTCTCCTGTCACCCTCTTGTTGGCAATGGCGGCTTGGATGAGGTGTCCCGCACAGTAAAGCTCGTGGTTCCAGGCAAGATTTTTCCATCTTTCACCTTTTCTCTTTCCAGAGAGGTACGTGTTGAGATAACCGTCTTCATCCTGCGCGTCTTTTATCTCCAATATCACCGCATCCATCGTTTTTTTCAAGTTGGGTACCTTCTTCGTTGCCAAAGCG
>JAUQPE010000017.1:0-57056 GCA_030550515.1 Thermotogota bacterium
TCGTGATTCTGATAACTCTCGCTGTGATGTCCTTCTTTTCCCCGTACAACCCGTTTCGGTGGAACGTCGTGCCCAGAGACCTTCCTCCACGCTGGCCGCACATCCTAGGTACCAACTCCCTGGGGCAGGACATATTCTGGCAGCTCACCTTCGCCGTGAGAAACTCTCTCGTCATGTCTTTGATAGCGGCTTTGATCTCCAGGGTCATCGCGGTGAACGTCGGCATGGTAGCGGGTTACAGGGGAGGAGGAACGGATAGGTTCCTCATGTTCCTGAGCGACTCTTTCCTCGTGATGCCTCTCTTCATAATAATCGTGCTCATAGGAACGATTGCGAAAGGAAGAATGAGCCTTCCCACACTTGGACTTTTACTCGGTGTCTTCGGGTGGGCGTGGGACGCTAGGGTGATCAGATCACAGGTGCTGAGCCTTAGGGAAAGGGATTTCACCTACACAGCTATTCTTTCTGGTGCGAAAACCATATCGATAGTGTTCAAAGAATACATGCCTTTCCTGATTCCTTTGATCTTTGCCACTCTGATCGGTAACATGTCTTGGGCTATAGGGATGGAGGTCACGCTCGCCATCCTCGGACTCACCAACCTCAACGTTCCAACGTTGGGAACGACGTTGCAATGGGCGATAAATTACCAGGCGTTGCTTTTGGGCTATTGGTGGTGGGTGCTCACACCGGTGGTGACGTCCGTGTTCCTCTTCATAGCGCTTTACTTGATATCCGTCAGCATCAGCGAGTATCTGGATCCAAGAATGAGAATACAGAGGATAGGACAACAAGGATGAGGTGATGAACGTGGAGGTCGTCAAGACCGAAAGCTTGAAGTCTTATTACATCTTAGACATCTACGGTAAAAAGAGGGTCATCAAAGCGGTTGACGAAGTGGATCTCACGTTCGAGGAGAACCAGATATATGGGATCGCTGGGGAGAGCGGTTGTGGAAAGAGCACGTTGCTTAAGGCGCTCTTTGCGGCGATAGAACCGCCTCAGAGGATCGTTGGAGGAAAGGTCCTGTACTACGTGGACGGAAAATCCTACGACGTCTACTCTCTGAGTGAGGAAGAGAGGAGAAAATTCAGATGGAACTTCATCTCCTACGTTCCCCAAGGTTCCATGAGCGTTCTGAACCCCGTTTTGAAGATAAAAGACAGTTTCAAGGACTTCATAGAAAGTCACGTGAAGGGAAAGACAAAAAAAGAGCTCTACGAGATAGCGAAGCAACACATAGAAAAGCTCGGGCTTCCCTTGAAGATACTGAACGCATATCCGCACCAACTCTCCGGTGGCATGAGGCAAAGAGTAACGATAGCGCTCGCAACCGTTCTGTCCCCGAAGGTGATCATAGCGGATGAACCCACAACCGCGTTGGACGTCGTGACCCAGAGGGGCGTTATCCAACTCTTGAAAGAAATCCAACAGGCAAGCAAGAACACCATCATCCTTGTCACACACGACATGGGAGTTCACGCGAACATCTCCGATAAGATAGCGATCATGTACGCTGGAAAGATAATAGAGGAAGCCAAAACGGAGGAGATTTTCGACAACCCGATGCACCCATACACCAAGTACCTCATCCACTCCCTCCCCAAGTTCGGAGACAAAGAAAGGAGAGAAAGCGCACCGGGAAGTCCTCCCTCTTTGGCGGACCTTCCACCTGGATGCGCTTTTCACCCGAGGTGTCCGTACGCGTTCGACAGGTGCAAGAGGGAAGTGCCCGTACTCAAGGATTACGGTAGAGCCCACAGAGTAGCCTGTTGGCTCGTCGAGGAGGGAAGGGGATGAACCTTCTAGAAGTGAGGAATTTGAGCAAGATCTACCACATAGGTAGCATATTTTCGAGGATCAAGATCGTCGCCGTGGACAAGGTGAGCTTCGAGATAAAAGAGGCGGAGATCTTCACCCTGGCGGGAGAGAGCGGTTGTGGTAAGACCACCACGGCGAAGATCATCCTAGGTTTCGAAGAGCCAACTTCCGGTGAGATCCACTACAGAGGGCGTAGGGTGGATAACCTCAACCACAAAGACAGGAGGGAGCTCTTGAGACAGATCCAGGCAGTCTTTCAGAACCCGTTTTCCACCTTCAACCCTCTCAGGAAAGTGGACAGCTACTTCTACGACACGATCTTCAACTTGGGTCTAGCGGACACAAGGGAGAAGGCTGTGGAGATTATAAAGGAGAAACTCGCCGCGGTCGGTATCGCTTTCGAAGAATTCTCCGAAAAGTACCCGAGTGAGTTCTCGGGAGGACAACTTCAAAGAATCTCCATAGCGAGGGCACTCCTTTCGAACCCGTCGTTACTCGTAGCCGATGAACCCGTCTCGATGGTGGACGCCTCCCTGAGGATGTCCATAGTGAACCTCTTCAAAGATCTCAAGGAAAAGTACGGCGTGAGCGTTCTCTACATCACGCACGACCTCACCACAGCTTACTACGTGAGCGACAGAGTGGCGATCATGTTCAGGGGAAACATCGTGGAGATAGGACCAGCCGAAAAAGTCCTCACATCCCCCAAGCACCCCTACACGCAACTTCTCAGGGATTCCGTTCCCGAGGCGGATCCAAAGAAGAGGTGGAAGGAAGTTGTAAAGTTGGCTGATGTCGAACACGAGGAGTACCTGAGGCAGGGATGCAAGTTCGCGGGAAGGTGCCCGAAAGTGATGGATGTCTGCAAAAAAGAGGTGCCACCGTATTTTGACGTTGACGGCGTGAAAGTGATGTGTTTCCTGTACAGATGAAGAGGACTATCTTTTTCTTGACGGCGTGCGTTTTCTTTCTGTGTTTCACAAGCGATCAAACGATCCTCAATGGAAAAGGAGGGAAAAACATGCCGCTCTACAAGGATCCTTCCCAACCGGTAGAAGTCAGGGTGAGAGACCTCCTCTCCAGGATGACGCTCGAAGAAAAGATCGCCCAACTTGGTTCCGTGTGGGGTTACGAATTGATCGATGAGAATGGTCGTTTTTCCAAGGAGAAGGCCAAGGAGCTTCTCAAATACGGTATAGGTCAGGTCACGAGGCCAGGTGGATCGACGAACCTTTTGCCGAAAGACGCGGCAAAGTTCATCAACGAGATACAGAGGTATCTGGTCGAAGAGACAAGGCTTGGTATTCCCGCCATCGTGCACGAAGAGTGCCTCACAGGTTACATGGGACTTGGCGCCACTAACTTCCCACAAGCCATAGCACTCGCAAGCACCTGGGAACCAGAACTGGTACAAAAGATGACGGAAGCCATCAGAGAGGACATGAGAAGAATAGGCGCTCATCAAGGCCTTGCACCGGTCTTGGACGTGGCGAGGGATCCAAGGTGGGGAAGAACCGAGGAGACCTTCGGAGAGTCACCTTACCTTGTCGCAAGAATGGGTGTTTCCTACGTGAAGGGCCTTCAGGGTGAAGACATCAAAAACGGCGTGATCGCGACGGTGAAGCACTTCGCTGGATACAGCGCGTCGGAAGGTGGCAGAAACTGGGCTCCAACGAACATCGCGGAGAGGGAGTTCAGAGAAGTCTTCCTCTTCCCGTTTGAAGCTGCGGTCAAGGAAGCTGGCGTTTTGTCCGTGATGAACTCCTACAGCGAGATAGACGGTGTCCCCTGTGCCGCAAACAGAAAGCTCCTCACGGACATACTCAGAAAAGAGTGGGGATTCAAAGGAATAGTGGTGTCCGACTACTTCGCCGTGAAGGTCCTGCACGATTACCACAGGGTGGCGAAAGATTTCGCCACAGCGGCTAAACTCGCTCTCGAAGCGGGTGTGGACATCGAGCTTCCGAAGACTGAATGTTACACGTACCTGAAAGAGCTCGTCGAAAAAGGCGAGTTGCCGGAATCCGTCATAGACGAAGCGGTTTCGAGGGTGTTGAGGGTCAAGTTCATGTTGGGTTTGTTCGAAAATCCCTACGTTGACGAAGAGGGGGCGGTCATTCCGGACAGGAAGGAACTGGCGCTCGAGATCGCAAGAAAATCCATCGTTCTGCTCAAAAACGACGGGACGCTCCCTCTCAAGAGAAACCAAAAAGTCGCGCTCATTGGACCTCACGCCAACAACGTGAGAAACTTGCTGGGCGACTACATGTACTTGGCGCACATAATGGCGCTCCTCGAGAACATAGATGCCGTGTTTGGAACAGCGAAACCCGCCCTGTTGAAACTCAAAGAGTCCATCGAGCAGCATCTTTCCACCATACCGAGCGTTTTGGACGTGTTCAAGAGGGAGGGTGTGGTTTTTGAGTACGCGAAGGGTTGCGAAGTGACAGGGGAGGACAGGAGCGGTTTCAAAGAGGCGATCGAGGTGGCGGAAAGGTCAGACGTTGTGGTGGTGCTGGTTGGTGACAGGTCTGGCCTCACCAAAGATTGCACTAGTGGAGAGTCCAGAGATTCCGCAAACCTCAAACTCCCAGGCGTCCAGCAAGAACTCGTTTTGGAACTTGCCAAGACGGGAAAACCCGTCGTTTTGGTCCTCGTCACGGGAAGACCTTACGCCATCACGGACCTCGTGGACAAGGTCTCCGCGATCCTTCAGGTGTGGCTCCCAGGAGAAGCCGGAGCTCAGGCGATCTTCGACGTGCTCTACGGGAAGGTCAACCCTTCAGGGAAACTTCCCATCACCTTCCCAAGGAGCGCAGGTCAGATACCGCTCTTCCACTACACCAAACCATCCGGTGGTAGGTCTCACTGGCACACGGACTACGTGGACGAGAGTGTGAAGCCTCTCTTTCCGTTTGGTTACGGTCTTTCCTACACGAGGTTTGAGTACAAAAACTTGAGGGTAGATCCGAGGGAAGTTGGTGTTGCTGGTGTGGTGAGGGTAGAGGTGGAAGTGGAGAACGTTGGAGGAGTGGAAGGGGACGAGGTGGTGCAGCTTTACATCGGAAGAGAGTACGCGAGCGTGACAAGACCTTTAAAGGAGCTCAAAGGGTTCAAGAGGGTCTCTTTGAAGCCTGGTGAGAGAAAGAAGGTGGTCTTCGTCCTGCACACGGACGTTCTCGCTTACTACGACAAGGACATGAAGCTTGTTGTGGAACCAGGAGAATACAAGGTCATGGTCGGATCTTCCTCCGAAGACATAAGACTCTCCGGCTCCTTCACCGTCAAAGGTGAAAAAAGAACCGTGTACGAAAGAAGAAAGTTCTTCACGGAAGCCTACGTCGAGTGATAGCCTCCCCCCGCCTCGCGCGGGGGATTCGAGGTGACGGGACGTGGCTTACTTCGACCTCCCACTGGAGAAGCTTCTCGAGTACAAACCAGAAAGACACGAAGAAAAAGACTTCGACGAATTCTGGAAAAAAACCCTGGAAGAGACTTCGAAATATCCACTGGACCCTGTCTTCGAAGAAGTGGACTACCATCTCGATCTGGTGAGAGTTTACGACGTGACCTTTTCGGGCTTCATGGGTCAGAGGATAAAAGGTTGGCTTTTGGTTCCAGCCCGCAACGGAAGGTTTCCCTGCGTGGTAACGTACATCGGCTACGGCGGGGGAAGGGGTTTCCCGTACGATTGGCTTCTTTGGAGCAGCGCGGGATACGCACATTTCGTGATGGACACACGTGGGCAGGGGAGTAGTTGGAGGAAAGGTGACACTCCGGACGTTTGCGAGTGGGTTGATCCTCAGTATCCTGGTTTCATGACGCGTGGGATCTTGGATCCGAGGACCTATTACTACAGGAGGGTCTTCACGGACGCGGTGAGGGCGGTCGAAGCCGCCGCAAGTTTTCCCCTCGTCGATCCCGAAAGGATCGCCGTGGCTGGCGCAAGTCAAGGTGGGGGCATCGCCCTGGCCGTCTCCGCCCTCTCGCCTTTGGTGAAGGCGCTGATCTGTGACGTGCCTTTCTTGTGTCACTTCAGGAGGGCCGTTCAGATAGTGGACACGATGCCTTACGGTGAGATCGTCCAGTACTTGAAAGTCCACCGTGACAAAGTAGATGTTGTCTTCAAAACCCTCTCTTACTTCGACGGCGTGAACTTCGCAGTTCGAGCGAAAGTGCCAGCGTTGTTCTCCGTGGCGTTGATGGACACGATATGTCCCCCATCCACGGTCTTTGCCGCCTACAACCACTACGCGGGACCCAAGGAGATCAGGATCTACCACTACAACAACCACGAAGGGGGAGATTCGTTCCAGACCCTTGAACATCTCAAATTCCTGAAGAGGTTATTCAAGGAAGGCGAGCGGTCTGCCTGAGATCGGATGACGCAGCACCAAGAACCTCGCCCCATAGACGGCTTCCAAAGTTGACTCCTCGAGGATCTCCTCTGGACGTCCGATTCCAAAAACCTCCCCGTCCTTCATGACCATGATCCTGTCGCAGACCTGCGAAGCGACGTTCAGGTCGTGGAAGACGGCCACGATCGTCTTGCCAGTTCTTTTCAATTCCGACACGACCTTGCAGAGGAGTCTCACGCTGGCGTAGTCGAGGTGTGCGGTGAGCTCGTCCACGAGGATCAGCCTCGTGTCCTGCGCGATTGCCTTCGCGAAGACCACCTTTCTCTTTTCTCCGGCGCTCAAAGTCCAGTACGTTCGCGTCTTGTAATCGCTCATGCCGACTGCGGTGAGACTCCTTTCGACGATTTCTTTATCCCTCTTCGTCGGAGTTCCCAGGAAAGAAAGGTGGGGAAACCTCCCAAGGAAGACGATCTCCTCGACCGAAAAATCCAAAGAAGGGTTGAACTCTTGAGAGACGAGCGTGACGAGCTTTGCCATCTCCCTCCTGTTCTTCCTCCAGGGCTGTTCCCCGAACACCTCCACAACTCCCATGGATGGTCTGAACAAGCCGACCAAGATCTTGAGGAGGGTGGTCTTTCCCGCACCGTTTGGACCTATTATCCCAAACAACTCCCCTTCTTCCACCGAAAAACTCACGTTTTTGAGAGAAAACCCTTTCTTGTAAGAGAAGTACAGCCCCTCCACGTTCACGACTTTCAACTCTGAACACCTCTCTTCATAAGGAAGGCGAGGAATGGCGCTCCTATGAGGGCGGTCACCACTCCAACGGGAAGCTCAGTCGGGCTGAAGAAACTCCGAGACAGCGTGTCGCACCAGCTCAGTAAAACTCCCCCTACCACCACGGAGGTCAAAGTGGTCTTCGAAAAGCTCGATCCGGTCAAATACCTCGAGATGTGTGGGACCACAAGCCCCACAAAGCCTATCACCCCACTCCTCGCGACCAACAGAGAGACCGCAAAGTTCCCAAGGAGAAAGGTCGACACTTTGAAACCTTCCACCCTCACGCCGAGCACGAACGCTTCTTCCTCCCCCAAGGCCATGGCGTCCAGGTGTCTTGAGAAGATCAAACAGTACACCAACAACGTGGAGGCCACGAACAAATCGAAAATCACGTCTTCCCAGGTGGCGCCGGAAAAGCTCCCAAACAACCACACGGTTATGGTCGTGACGTTTCGCCTCAACATGACGATCATCGTGTACGTGAGGGCGCTGAAGAGGGAACTCACAACCACACCGGACAGAACAACGTTCGTGGCCGGATACCTTCCGTCCCTCCTGGAGATCAAGAGGGTCAAGAAGGAGGCCAAAACGGAGAAGGTGAAACTCAACAGCGGCATCCTGTAGAGCCAAGATACCCTGAAGTTTTCCGCAAGGTATATGGACAACACCGTCCCAAAAGATGCCCCGGAGGAGATCCCAAGCAGGTATGGGTCCACGAGTGGGTTCTTCAGGAGGTTTTGAAAAGTGTTGCCGGCCAGCGAAAGTCCCATCCCGACCAAGAAACTGGCAAAGACCCTCGGCAGCCTCAACGCGAGGATCCTCTCGACGAATTCGTTCCTCTTCAAACCAAAAAGGACCCCCAGGGTCTCCAGGGGGTCCAACTTGACGCTCCCGAGCACGATCCCTAGCAACAGGCTTGCTGGAAGGACTGCCACAAGTAGAACTCTCTTCTGTTTCAATTTCCCTTACCTCCGTAGAAGAACGAGTGGAACACGTCCAGCAACTGGAAGATGTCGGGTGAAGGTTGAGACGCGAGGTTCCCATCGACTGGGAAGATCCTTCCACTTTTCACCGCGTTCACCGATTTGAAAAGTGCGAAGTTCTTCACCTTCTCAACTTCCTGCTTTTCCGTGCCCGGTACGTAAACTCCCACGAGGATCACGTCTGGGTTCTGAGCAACCACGTACTCCAACGAGACCTGTGGCCAACCGTTTGGTCCGGCTATTCCCGCCGCGATGTTCACACCACCGGCGAGGGAGATGAGGTCGTTCAAGTAAGATCCCGCACCACACGTCCATATTTCCTTCACGTCTGGACCTGGAGACGAGAGCATGAAGAGGACCTTTGGTCGTTTGTCGGGTGGCACGTTGTAAGTTTTCTTCCCCATCTCGATCATCTTGTTGTTCAACTCTTCCGCCAAGTTTCTCGCCTTTTCTTGCACGCCGAAGACCGTTCCCAACAACACCACGCCTCTGATCACGTCGTTCAAAGAGGTGGGATTGATCACCAACACGTTCAAACCTGCCCTTTCCAGCTTTGGAACCTCTGGAAGTTGGAAACCCCCGAAGGTGACCACGAGGTCTGGCTTCAACGCAACCACCTTTTCCAGATTCACCGGCACCATCATCCCAACTCTCTCTGCCCTGTCGTACTCGTCGAAATCCGTGACGCCGACGATTCTGTCCTCCAGTCCCAGGAAGATCAGAAACCTCGTGGCCGAGGGAGAAAGGCTGACTATCCTGGTGGGAACCCGAGGAAGCGTCACAACCCTGCCGGCGTCGTCGATAACCGTGACGGCGGAGAGAACGAGCACACTCACCAAGATCAGCGCGACCGAGAGGAACCTTTTCATGTGAAGGGCACCTCCCCTCACAAAAAGTTTTTCCACCTTCCTGGCTTCGAGGAAGGTGGTCTCCTCCACCACGGGCGGGTTTCCCGGCTCCCGGATCGTCCTACTCCCCGCGCCTTCCCAGGGGCGTTTACATCCCCCAGTGGCCGTCTTGCGGGTTTCGTCCCCGGTTACGGTGGCGGCCCCGCGCCGGATTCTCACCGGCTTCCCCTTTGAACCCGAAAGGGTACCGCGCGGTGGGGGAGGCTTTTGTTCTCACACAATTATACCATCGCTTTGCTTCTCTCGAGTTCCTCAGAGATCTTGTGTCTGAGTCCGTAGCCTTGATCGTACAGGATGACCTGTCTTCCCTTCTTGATCGTGGGGTTTATCAGGATGGGAGCCAGGAGGTTCACGGTGGCATCCTCGGGTTTTCCCGGCGGAATGGTTACAACCGAGAGCAGGATCAGACCTTCTTTCCCAGTGACCGACAGCTTCTCCAGGTCTTCCTGAGGGATTTCCGGGTCGTAGTCCACCCTCACCAACCTTGGATCGACGACCGGAAGGCCTACCTCCTCGTCTTCAACCGAGAGGAGCCAACCTATCGGATACGTCTCCTCTGGAAACACCAGTACGAATCTCTTCAGGTGTTCGAAACCCGGCACACCCTCTTCGAAGACGATCACGTCTTCGTCCTTCAAGTTCAGTTCCCCCAACTTCGTTTTGACGAGCAAGCCCATCACCTCACAAAGTCCACGAGTGTGAGTTGAAGAACGTGAGCCGCGGATTTCAAAGCAGCCTGTAACACCGCTTGTTCCGTCGTCAACTTGGAGATCACTTCCGTGATGTCCGCATCCCTTTCCTTCGACAGGTATTCGGTGAAGAAGAAGTTCAGATCCTCCAGTCGACTCCCGATCATCTCCAACATCTTGCTCGTTCCTCCGATCTCTCCTATCACCTTCATGACGTTCTCCTCGAAGATCGAGAGGTTCTTCAGGGAGATCTCTGAGATCCACCTCGAAACCCTTTCTTCCGTCTTGAGCTTTTTCACCGCTTCATCGATCACTTGAAAGATGTTGCGACCGTCTGGCAACCTGAAGACTTCATCTGCTGTAACGCCGTACTCGACCGTGTGACCCAACGCGAGAATGTACCTCTTCTTCGAGGCCTCCGGAGGGATCATTATCTTCCACTCATCACCTTCCCTTCTGACGGGTGGCGTGAACGCGTCGTAACCTCCGAACACGTACTCGTTGCCAACCCTGGTGTTGGCTATCTCCACCAAGTTCTCGTTTATCTTCTCCATCTCCTCGGCGATCGCTCGCCTCTCGTCTTGAGAGAGGGTATCGTTGGCAGCTTGTACCAGGAGCTCCCTCAGGCGTTGAACCAACGAGGAGACCTTTTGGATAGCGCTGTCGTAGGCGTTGACGTAAGTTTGGACGTGATCGATGTTCTCCTTGAACCTCGTGATCTCCCTCAGCCTCGTCATGATGTCGCTGGCCCTCGTGGCGACGACCGCGTTGTCGCTGGGATATTTCACCTTGTAACCCGAAGAGAGCTGCTCGTGGAGTTTCGAGATCCTTCGAAGCGAGGACTGGATGTTGAGGAAGACGTTGTCGCTAATCATCTTGTTGGTGATCCTCACGCCGATCACCTCACCATGTTCACGATCGTCGCGAGCATCTCGTCAATGACTGTTATCAACTTCGCGGCGGCGTTGAAGGCGTGCTGGTACCTGATCATGTTCGTCATCTCCTCGTCGAGGGAAACACCTTTCACGCTTTCCCTGGCGTTGTCTATTTCTTGCCTCAAAAGTTCCGTGTTCAACTTCAACTTGTTCGAGGTCTCCGCCTCCACACCTAGTTCTCCGATGAGCCCCCCGAAGAAATCGTAAAAGCTCTCTTTACCGTTGGACAGTAACCTTCTCGTGTACAGCTCGTACAACCTCTTCATTACCTCCACGTTGGCCCCACCGACCGCCCTGATGGCCGTGGCGTTCCAGTCGTTGTTTCTTGCGGCAAGACCGATATCCACGGCAAGGTTCCCAGGATTCTTGGCAAGGCTCGAACTGACCTCGAACTGGTACACCAAGTTCAACGGTTCATCCAAAGAGGCCTTGTCAAACGTCAAGAGGTCGGCTATTCTGAAAATCCCCTTCAGCGTGTTGAAGTCGTACTCTCTGGAAAAGAGCTTGAAGGGAACCGTCCAGTCTTGTGTGGAGGGATCCGCGTCTGGATCTATCAAACCCAGAGCTTCGAACAACCCCTGTGGACCTTCTATCTCCACCGCCCTCAGATCGAAATCGTACAGAGAGGCCGCCCTGAGGACGAAGAAGCGGTGGGGAGTAAGTTCCGCGAGAACACCCGTGCCCTTCTCGTTCACCTTCCGTACCAGGTCTTCGAGCGTGTCAACGGTTGGATCGAACTCTATCCTCGTGGCACCGATCTTGATACTGAAACTCTGAGTCGGATCGAAACCGTTTTGTCCATAAAAGATGTTCTCCAAAGTGTCCGAATACTTGAGGACGTTGTAGTTCCTCAAGAAGGCGTTCGAGATCGTCAGAAAATCGTCGTCTCCCACCACGCTCACCCTGGAAAAGTCGAAACCCAAAGACTCATCGGGCAGTACCAAGAGCATCCTCTCGCCCGTTGTGGGGTCGCTGTAGATGTGCGCCCTGAGTCGCGAGGAACTGTTGATCGAATCCCTGATCGCCTCGAGTGACACCCCGCCAGTCAGGTCTATATCCACGTCCTCCCTCACCCTCGAACCATCCAGCAAGGTGTACTCCAACCTCAAGCTGTAGACTTTGTTCTCCAAATCCGAAAGCGCGCTCTCCCTCAACGTTAGAAAGCCACGCGTTTCCGTCTCAAATCCCATACTCTTGAACGCATCTCCAAGAGAGATGAAAAGCTTGTCGCGGAGATCTCCCGTGTCGCTCAAGTACAGCCTGTAACCTCCCGCGTGCCCCCCAACACCAAGACTCGTCGACAAGAGATCCCATGTGTCCACAACGTCTCCTATCGTTTCGCCTTTTTGAACGGTCCTTTCGGCAAAAGATCCACCGAAGGCGATGATCAGATCGTTTCCACTGAAAATTCTGTTTCTCACTTCTTCCTGAGTGGACGCGTTTCTCAGTCCCGTCACCACGTGGTATGGACCCTGCTCGAGTCTTCTGTTCCCCTTGACCCTGAAGATGGCTGGATCCGACGAGGTCGACTCTATCTTTTTGAAGAAGTCCAAGCCCGTGACCAGCCCAGTGATGTCGAAGCCATCCCGATGGACGAGGTTCACCGTGTCCGTCAGGTACAGCACGAACTCGTCGAGCTTTCTCATGTACTTCACCAGTATCGAATCCCTCAGATCGAACAAAGCTTTCAACTTTCCACCGTTCACGTTGAGTTTCGCGCTTCTAACGAATATTTCGTAATAACCTCTACCGTAGGGTCTTTCGGCCAACCTCAGCTCGTTGTAGACGGAACCATTCAGCACGATCTGGTCCCCTATCCTCAGGGTGATCTGACCGTCCTTGGACTCCGCGTAGGACAAGTCCACCAAGGTGGAAAGCTCGTCGAGTATCCTGTCCCTCTCGTCGAGAAGATCGTTTGGCGGCGAGTTCAACGCGATGCCGATCCTGACCTTTTCGTTTATGTCCGCGAGCCTTTTGAGCATTTGGTTTATCTCGGCCACCCTCTGCTTGAGCTCGTTGTTGATATCGTCCCTGAGTTGCCAGAGCCTGCTGTAGAGATCCCTCACCTGCATCGTCATCTGCTGGGCGTACGCTACAACTTGTCCCTTCGCCGCGGGGTTTGCGGGATCTGCCATCACCTGCTGTAGAGAGTTCCAAAACGAATCCACCAAGTTTCTTATCCCATTCTCGCCGGGTTCCATCAACAACTTCTCCACGTATTGGTAATTCGTGTACACCGTGTCCCAATACGCGTACCTGTTGCTCACCTGCCGGTACTGGATGTCCAGAAACAGGTCTCTCAGTCGCTCTATCGTCTTCACCCTCGCCCCCGTTCCTATCTGGAGGGGAACCGAGGGCTGCGTGAGGGTGGTGAGGGGTATGGGGGGAGTTGCTTCGATCACGGGTCTTTGCCTGGAATAACCCGGCGTGCTCGCGTTGGCGATGTTGTGGGCAACAACGTTCATGGCAAGCTTGTGAGTGTACACGCCCAAGAGAGCCGTGTTCAAGGTTCCATGGAGCGGTATGTCCGGCATCTCATGACCTCCCCAGAAATCTGTTCCCACTTTCGGGTCTCAAAGTACCATCCCTCTGGTAGAGAATCTCCTTCGAACCCAGACCGCTCAAAAAATCTATGTAACGAAGGTGAAACTCGATGGCACCTCTCAGCCTCTCCACGTCGAACACCAGATCGTTTAACTCCTTGAAGAAATCGCTCAAAGTAACCACCACTTCTTCATCTTTTCCGTACACATCCAACAAGTCCAGAAGTTTCACCCCTTCCCCGTGGAGTCGTAACACGCCCTCCAACTCTCCGTTCACCCTTTCAAGCTCCAGGGAGAGTTCTTCAAGCTTCGAGATGATCGCGTTGAGCGATTCGAAATCTTTTGCGACAACCGCCTTTAGCTCCTCACCCAACAACTCCCTGAGCTTTCTCATCAACGCGGTTTTCTCGCCCAAAACCTCGATGACCTTTTCCCTCATTCGGACAACTCCTCCAGCAACTTCCTCGCCAATTTCTCAACGTCCACAAAATAGTTACCGCTCTCTATGGCTTTTCTCAGATCCTCGACCAACTCTTCCCTAACGGATGGTATTTTCTTCGCTTCTTCGATCAGATCCGACACCAAAGAGGCGTGTTTGATCTCGACTTGGTCTTCTTTTTCCTTCCTTTCTTTCCCTTTCGATTTTTCTACGAAGGGGTTTTGGATTCCTTCGATCCTTCGGACTTCTCCGGGACCGCCCACGCCGTCCACCATTCTTTCACCTCCCGTATAATATTATCGTGCGTCTCGAAGAATACTTGAGTTCAGGAGGAAAACGGAGATGTCAGTCGTTCAAAGGACGTTGGCTTTTTCCTTCGGGACACTCTTGTCGCGTCTCACCGGTTTGGTGAGGGATACAATCCTTGCAAGCGTTTTTGGGGCTTCCACACTCTTGGACGCTTACTACGTCGCGATAATCTTTCCCTTTTTCTTGAGAAGGACCTTCGCCGAAGGGGCGATGACCTCCGCCTTCCTTCCCCTGTACAACAACCTCGAAACCGAAGAGGAAAAACAGGCCTTCGTATCCGCCGTGCTCACGTCCTTGGGTTTGGTAACGCTCTCGATAACCGTTTTCGTCGAGATCTTTCCTTCCGTGATCCCAGCCATCTTCTCAACGGGAGCCAGTGGCGAGACAAAGCTCCTCGCGACGAGACTAATCAGGATAACCGCCCCTTTCGTCGTTCTGGAATTCGTCTGGGCGCTCTTTTACGCGTTGCACAACAGCCAGCACAGGTACTTCCTGCCCGCAATGACGCCTTTGTTTTCCAACGTCGGTGTGATGGTTGGTGCCCTCACGGGAAACGTGGTCCTTGCGACTTGGGGTTTCACACTGGGTAACCTCGTCGCCGTGCTCGTGCTGTTGCCAAGGAACTTCAGATACCGGCCGACTCTGAAGGGGCTGGGGAACTTCTACAAGATGTTCCTGGTGACCTCACTCACCATGGCCACATCGCAGGTGACGACTCTCGTGGACACCAACGTGGCCTCTTTCCTTGGGGAGGGTTCCCTGTCCCTTGTGCAACTTGCGGGCAGGATCTATCAGCTTCCATTGGGCATCTTCGGTGTGGCAGTTTCGACGGTGGCGCTTTCCACTTTGAGCCAGACGGACGATTACGAGAAAGATCTCGGGGATCTCTTCACCAAGAACTTCTTCTTCGCGCTTCCCGCTTCCCTGGGTCTTTTCTTGCTATCCAGGGAGTTGATCACTCTGTTCTTCGGTTACGGCGCGTTCGGCACGAGGGCTGTGGAAGAAGCGAGTAAAGTCCTGGCGATGTACGCCCCAGGACTTCTGTTCGTATCCGTCTTCAACTTGCTTTCCCGCGCGCGACACGCCGCTTTGGACACGAAGACGCCCTTCGTAGCGATGCTGATCGTGTCCGTTTCCAACGCGATCTTGGACGTCGTGCTTGGATTCACCCTGGGAGTCAGCGGCATCGCCCTTGCGACCACCTTGTCTTCCATCCTGGGGACGACTTACCTCATCTTGAGGCACGGATTCAAGCCTGACTGGAGGGCTATCATAAAGATCGCGATCGCCAGTGGCGTCATGGGGGTCTTCACGTATTCCTTCAAATTACTCTTTCATGGCAGGATTTGGACGGTCACAAACGTAGCGTTGAGCGTCGCGTTGTTCTTGATCGTTGGAAAAATTCTCAAGATCGAGGAAGTCAGGGAGCTCAAGAGTACATTATTGCGCTGAGGTAACCCACCACCTCCAGGTAATCACCCGAGACGTCACCGCTGGTCGCGTGTTTCAACACCTTCCTCTCCTTAAAACCGAGGTTCAACAAGACGGCGATCCCACCGTAACCACACACGCTGACGTCTTCTTGCGCCAGGTACGTGTAGAGCAGATTTGCGTCCCCTTTCTCTATCGCGTCTATGATAAGGGAGTCTTTCCTAAGGGTGGTGTTTTGATCTTCATAGTGGTTGAGATCCGTCGACGCGACGATCAGGACGCTCTTCTTTCTCTCCATAACGACTTTCAAGGCCTTGGCCAGATCGGCACTAACCTTCGGACCTTGATCCATGAGGCAAATGGGAACTATCGAGAAATTTTGAAACACAAACTGCAAAAACGGCAGCTGGACTTCTATCGAGTGTTCCCTGATGTGTGAGAGCGTGTCCTCTTCCGCGTATTCGGAGTTCTCCAAGATCAGATCCGCGGTTTCCTCGTCCACCTCCACCTCACCAAGGGGTGTGATCCACTTACCGGATCGCCACACCCCAACACGTTTTCCCAGTCCCGTGTGGTTTGGTCCAATGACGATGACCGTTTCTGGCCTACCGAACCTTGCTACTTCCAAGTACCCCCAAGCCGCCACCGGCCCGCTGTAGACGTAGCCGGCGTGAGGCGAGATCAACCCCACCGGCGATTCCAGAGGCGAAGGTTTAGGTTCGGGCAAACTCCCAGGTCCAATCCTTCTGTCTAAAAAGCAGAGCCTCACGTGTTGTAGGAGTTCGTCCTTTTTGGCTGGATAGAAGAAACCGGAAACGGCCGGGCTCCTGTTCACGGTTCCACCACCCTCACCGTAACGAAGATTGTGAGGTCTCTCTTCTGTTTCTCTTCCGTCTTGGTTCTGAAGAGACGACCGATGATGGGTAAATCCCCCAAGAAGGGAAGCTTCGTTTCCGTGACGTTCGTGAATTCGCGCGTGAGCCCACCTATGACTATCGTGGAGTTGTTCCTGACGATGAGGAAGGTCTTAGCCTCCCTAGTTCTCTCGCCAGGTATGTTCTGCACGTAGTTTCCAGGTTCGCTGGCTTTGACGAAGAGATCGACCTCTATCGTGTCATCGCCCCTCACGTGCGGCGTGATCCGAAGCTCGATACCCGTCTCCAGGAACTGGACTTCGGGTGTGCCGTCCCCGTTCGTGTCGGTAATGTAGGGGATACGGTCTCCTATGAGTATCCTGGCCTCCTTACCGCTCACCGTCACGACACGCGGGCTAGCGAGGATATCGCCTAGACTTCCCTGAGTTCTGTCCGCCACCTGAAGTGTTAGAGTGGACCCCAGCACGCTGCTGATGATCCTCTCAAAGTTGAGGTAATCGGAGACGTTGAAAGTGAAAGTCATACCGCCCGAGCCCACGTTCACGTTCGGTGCGTTCGCTGAGGGTCCAACGAGTCCGATGTTGATGCTCTCGTTCAAACTGCTCAAGAGGGATCTGTCCACCATCATTGCGGATATTTCCACTTGTTTCGTCGGTTTGGAGATCTTTCTCACTATCTCGTCTATCTCGGCCTTCACGGTTTCGGAGATGCCCGTCACTATCATGAAATTGTTCAGAGCGTCGACGTAGACCGTCCCACCATAAAACTCTATCAGCGCCTTCACTTGATCGAAGTTGTGGGAGATCTCGTACACGTACCTCCTGGTGGGATCCTGCTTGGTTTTGTAGATCACGTAGGCGTTGTCTTTCCTGTCGAAAACGTACCCGTAGTTTTTCCCAACGATACCCACAAAGTTGTCCCAAGATACGTTGTCGACGAAGAGCGTGACCTTCTCGGTTGGAACGTCCGCGAACACGATCGAGATACCCAGTTTCCTCGCGGCTTCCTTGATCAATTCAAACAGGGGGACGTCCTCGGCTTTCACGGAAATCTTGTCCTTCATAACCGTGATGTACTCTTTGGTTTGGGTTTCTTCGACTTGTTTGATCAACCTCTCCGCTCTTTCGACCACGTCTTTTGGTCCCAGCAGTAAGATGTAGCCGAGCTTGGGGAACGCCTCGATCTTCAGATCGGAAAAGATCTTTCCTAGATAGGATACGACCTCGTTCAAATCCAAGTTGGCTGGTATCGGCACGGTCTTTCTTTCGGTTTTTTCGGAAACTTTCGAAACTTTCTCGCTGAAGAGTTTGTATACCTCTTCGACTTTCTGCCTCTTGGAAGCCGGCGCTTCCACCAGAACGACACCTATCTTGTCCAGATAGATCACCTGCTTCACATCCGACACGAACGCTTCCAAGAAGGCTTTGAACTGCTCAAATGGGAACCCGCTATCCACTTCAAAGATGACTCGCTCGAAAACGTATTCCCTGTAAACCACCGAGAACCTTTTCTGGAAGGTTTCGAAAACTTCCAACACTTTCTGGACATCGTCTTGCGCACCACGAACAACGATCAAGGCCAACTTCTCGAGTTTCGTCGCAGAAACCTCGGGGTAAACTTCTTTGGAGAAATTCAAGAATTCGTCGATGGGGAAATCCTTCGGAATATCCACGAAGACGGCAATTTCTTTCTCTTTAACCTCGCCGAGTTTGGCCAAGACGTCTTCAAAGAGTTTCTTAGCTTGCTCTACAACATCTTTCGTTCCAAAGACGACAGCCAGGTCACCGAGTAGCTCGTAAGCCACTCCCGTACTACTCGCCACCAAGGCCATCAACCTATCCGTTCCCGCCACCCACTTCGGTATCCTCAAAACCTCCCTTGTCTCCTCGCTTTTCAGGGTCGACAAGCGATCCAAGAAGGCCTGCGCCTCTTCCACTCTCTTCCTCTCACCGATCAACAACACGCCTGTGTCCAAGAACTCCACCGAGACACCATAAACTTGTGCTAACAAGTTCTTCACGACTTCTTGGGGGAGCCCCACCTTCCTGTCGACTATTTTCATCGTCTTTTGCTCGGCAACGAGTTCCTCCAGTTCTTTTGCCGCATCTGAAAGTACCTTCTCGTCTCGTGAAGACAACATCACCACGTTGAGCCCCGGGAAGGTGGAAACGGTTACTCCGTATTTTTCCCTGAGGAACGCCTTCACACCTTCGATGCCGTGTTCCGGAATGGAAACGTTCAAGAACTTGAGGTGCTCTTTGGTCATTTCTTTCAGGTAATTCTCGGCTTTCAACAGGTCATCCTCGGTTCCCTCCAATATCAAGAACTTTCCTACCTTCTTGGTATCGACGTTGAAGAGCCTCTGAACTACCGCAAGCAATCCTTCTTCCAATTCGTTCTGAAATTCCATACAAATCGTCTTGAATCCTTTTCGACGCTCTCGTAGCAATGCCTCAAGCAGAGGTGATATACCATCGAAAACCTTTTTCGGGAGGTTGAACACCACCCTGAGGTTCTTTCCGTCCACATTCAGAAGCCTCAGGCGATTTGAAGGCACTCCCAAAAACTCGACAGCAGCCTTCAGAAATTCTTCCTCCCCTTTCGATATCGTCATGGAGAAGACCTGTGAGCTCAACTCGAGGTTGTTCTCTGCCAAGAAATTCAAGAGTTCCTGCTCCTGATCTATTGGAACTTGACAGATCACCAGGTTCAGCTCCGGATGAGGTTCTGCTGAAATACCAAGGAGCAGCCTTATGAGCTTTGAGGCCGTTTCCGGATCGTAACTGTAGAAGGCGAACCGCTTGGTGGGGACGGTCGTCGGCTCCGCGAGTTTTTGTTCTTTCGCCTCCAGAAGTTTCAAGTACCTTTCGATCTTCGAGAGTGCCTCTTCACCGCCCGTGAGGATCACCCTCGAAATGGGTTTCAGGATCTGGTACTCGAATTGGTAAACGTTCCTCAAACCGTCCAGGAGCTCGATCACCTGATCCACAGGGGCAGTAAAGACGATTTCTCTGCGTTGAAGGGGTGGGGAAACGGAAATCAAACTCGCTATCAAATCGTGTTCTTGAGCCGTTCCGTAGACAAAGAGAGCGGACTTTGAAGGCAAGTAGGCCAGTTTGTCGGGCGAGATCAATGCCTTCAACTTTTCCACAAAACTCTGTTCACCTACCCTGTACACCCCCCAAAACCTCTGGAACCTCTCCGAAACCTCTTCGTACCTTCCCACGAACATAGTCCCGTCCGGAAAGTAAGAGTAAGAAACGTCTCCAAGTGTTACGAGCACATCCCTGAGGGCATCTTCCGGCGCCACACCTACAAGTCTCATGTTGAGCGACAAATTCCTGACAGAATCGGCGATCACGACGTTCAAGTTCAAACGCTCGGCGAGGTATTTCAGAACGCTTTCAAAGCTCATCCCCTCAAAAACGACGTCGAACCTCTCGTCGCTCCTTGGAAACTGCAGGAGGAAGACGTTGTTCTTCAGCTCGTAAGAGACTTGGGACGGTACCAAGAGGTTCACGAAGACTGTAAGGCCATTCCCCACGTTCACAACCCTCACCATTTCCACCGGTCCAACCGCAACTGGAAAGATCAACCTGTCACCACTCATCGTGACATCCTTCAAGAAGACCGAATAAACCGTTTTCGAAGTGTTGGCTTCGACTCGTGCCTCCACGGGTCTTCCAGACAACACCAACTCGATCGACACCTTGCTCTCGGTTACCCTTGGTGTCACTTCCACCAAAGAAACCGCAAAACCAAGTGTGAAGAGTAAGGAAAGTATCAGAATGCAAGCTATTCTTCCTTTCACGGTGTATCCCCTCCCCTTTTCACCTTATCGAGTAAAAAGCCCCACTGCGCGTGTCCAACACGATCAATCCCAAACTCGACGCGTACGCCACCGTGTAATCTCCGAAGTTTGGCGTTTCACCCGTTATCTCAAGTTTTGTGCCGTCTTTGAGAAGGATTATTCTGATTCCCTCCTTGGAGCGGATGAAACCTAAAAACTTGTACTCGCCCACTCTCGGAAGCGCGAGGATGAGCTTGTCCGCCTCGTCTCTATCGAAGGCAAGCGCCACCGTTTGAAAGAGGAAAACGGGATGTTCAACCGTCCTCAAGGCCACCTCTTTCAGATCGGGCCTCACAAAAGTGTTCGCCAAAGTGCCCATGAGGTCTTCACGAGGAGTTTCAGAGACCAAACTTGGTTCCTGCCCGCGGGACAAGAATAAAAATGCGATGGCCCAAACAACTCCCAGGATCACCAGCAAGACCACCGTTCTCCGCGTCATTCTCTCACCCGCTCCGCAACGATCCTAACCACAACTCGCGGTGAGCCGAGGTCAAAACCGAGAAAATTCACGGGTATGCCGGATTTGTTGTTTATTTCCAATTCCCTGAGAGCTATCTTTTTGGTGGATAACAGCTGCGCCACCAGGCTTTCCGCTTCTCCAACGCTCACCGTGGAGACACCTTCCCCATAAGGGACATCCTGTGTCTCCTTTATGGCGCGCACGATCGTTTCGTACTCTCCCCTTCTGAGTAGGTACAACCTGTAGGCGCTCTGAAAGTTCTGAAGCTTTCCCTCCAACTTTCTAGTGTTGGAGAGGAATATTAGGAAGTCTGGCACGATTAATCCAAAGATCAACGCCAACAGCAGCAATGTGGAAAACCAAACCGCGAATTTCCTGTTTATCGTCATGTCATCTCCTCCTCAAAACAACCTTGTACTTCCTCAAATAGAAACCTTTTGGTAGAGGTTGATCGAATTCCTTTACCACTTCCACGGAAAAGGCGGGAGAGAAGTTGAGTTCTTCCTCCGCACTCGAAGAGACTTCGTAGAAGATTAACTCAAGAGTACCTTTCGTGTATTTTAGGTAATTCAAGTATCTTCCTCCAACCGAAAAGAGCCTCAACGTTTCTTCCAGAAATTCCTCGTTTTCCTTTCTGAGGGTGAGAAAGTTGTTCAGGTTCTCGATCTTCCTTCTCAGATCCTTGAGTTGTTCTTGGAAAATCTTGATGGCCTTATCCACTTCCTGCAGGTTTTTCCTGGAATCAAGGCTGAGGTTCACAGAGAAAGCCCTCAAGACATCCGCGTATCTCATTTTGAATTCTTCGACCGTTTGGGCTTTCAAAAAGCGAAAATAAGTGTGGAAAGCGAGAGGAGGCAAACACATGATCAAAACCAAGACGAGAAAAGTTGTGAGTTTTACCCTCCTTTTCTTATAGGGATAAAGATTTAACTTTTCCAAGCTCCCTCCCCCCTCTCATCAGGAGGCCCAGCAAGCCGCACGGGACCTTCCCGCCCGTTTCCAGGACTATCCCCCTTTTCAAGACGGTACCCTCGTACTTTCCAGCGACGCTCTTGTAAACATCGGAAAAAAAATGAAGGTCAATCAGGTGATACTGTCGATCCAGCATCGACAGTTTCGCCTCGTCAAGGGACAGCTTCGCTTCCCTATCCAATTCCGCCAAGAAATCCAAAAAGTACGGTTCCAAAAAGCTCAAGTTTTCTCTCACGTTTCCGGTCAACATCTCCCCGATGGGAATCCCCCGCGTGTCTTGAACCACGTAGAGGTAGTCCCAAAAGCTGGAGAAGATCAACCTGCAAGAGGTGTATTTTCCATCCCTCAAGGTGAGTATAGCGTAATAATCGTTGAGAAAGGAACAAATAACGAGCAGCGCGCTCGTTACTTTTTCTTTCCTCGTGTAGTACTCGAAGACCTCCAGGTACTTCACGACGTCTGGAACGACGACATCCGCCTCCGGGAAACCGGAAAGCTTGAGCTTGTTGACGAAATCTTTAACCTGATCCTTTTTAGAGACGAAGAACAGCCCGTTGTCCTCGTACCTGCTGAACAGGGCCACCTGAAGTTGTTCGGGAAGGATTCCAAGGTTCCTCGCAACTTCGATGACGGCGTAGTCTTTGACCATCTTCGAAGTCACAGTCCTTGGAACCTTTAGGTTGACCATCAACACGTTCTCCATAGGTAGACTCGCGACCACGATGTCTTCCTCGTCCTTCTTAACCGATTTGGAGAGGTTCTTTAAGACTTCGAAAGTCTTGTCAACGCCCTCCACAACCTCATAACTTTGCGAAACAAGACTCAACCTTCCGCCCCTTTTCCTTCCCCTTCCTACCCACACCGCATGCACGTTCACGTCGATCGCGAGAACGTCGTTGTAAAAGATCTGCAAGGTAACACCCCCCTTACTTTATCCTCATCCTCCCCGTGGCAGGCTCTATCGTCACGCTCCAATTCTTTCCGATCACCGTACCCCCTCCACTCACGAACCCATTCACGTACACAACCTTCGGGAAAGTCTTGAAAGAAAAATCGAAAGTCACAAGCTCCCTCTTAAGTTTGTGTGGGTCGTAAAAGATCAACCTTCCATCACCAACCTCCAGATAACCGTTCTTCAGGGACCTCTCCCACATTCTGAAAAGTTTCACTTTAAAAATGTAAGGTTCGACGTCATCTCCAGGAACACAGAAAAGAAGCGACACCGTGACCGCTCCGACGATGAAGAAGGCGAGTAAAAATTCCAGTAGGCTCATCCACCTATACTCCTTTGGAGTTGGAAGACCGTGGTGTATATGGAATAAGCCAAGAAAGCCACGAATCCCCCCACTCCGGCTATCAAAAGAGGTTCCACAAGCGAAACAAGCTGTTTCACACCGTTTCTGACGATATCTTCGTAGAAGTCCGCCACTTTCTCCATGACTTCTTCCACTTTTCCTGTCTCCTCACCAGTTCCTATCATCTCGTAGACGAGTTGTGGAAAGACCTTGCTCTCTGCGAAAGTATCTCGGAGGGTCCTCCCTTCCTCTATCATCCGAACCATTTCTTCTGCCTTCTCCATGATCCTGGGATTGTCGGAGGCGCGCGCCGCCATTCTGACGGCTTCCGTCACCCTCACACCACTTCCAACTAAAATTCCGAGCGTTCTCGCGAATCTCTCGAGTCCCATGTTGTGTCTCAGCTTCCTCACAGGCGGAAACAGAATGGAGAGATACTCCTTCACGTAAGTTCCATACCTCGACTTCATCAACACGAACAAAGCCGCAAAAACACCCGCAACAACCGGAATGAACCAACCCCAGTTCGCCCCAAGGAACTCGTTCACCTTGAGAAGAAAACCTATCGTGGGGGACAGTGGTATGGAAGTTTCGAACGCTCGTATCAAGCTTGGAAGGATGTAAAAGCTGATCACCAGGACTATCACCACCGCGAAAACCAACACGAACATGGGATAAGCCATTGCCGATTTCACTTCGTCTTGTAGTCTCTTGGTGTTCTCGTAGTATTCCGCAGCCTTGTTCAGCGTCCTGTCCAACACACCGCCTTCTTCTCCCGCTTCCAACATGCTGACGAGCACGTTGTCAAAGACTCCGGTTTTTTTGAAAGCGTCGGCCAGCGTTGAACCCGCTTCCACGTCCAAGACGATGTCGAGAATGACTTTCCTGAACCTTCTGGAGAAGACCTCTTGTTTAGAGAGAACGTTCAAAGCGTCCTTTATCCTTATCCCAGCGGATATCATTATCGCAAGTTGTCTGCAAAAAGTGGCAATTTCAGCCACCGAAACGCTGAAAAAAGGAGATTTTTTCTTGAAGGCCCTCTCTTCCTCTATGTTGACGACGACTAACCCTCGTTCTCCGAGAACGGAGATGGCCTTCAACTTGTTTTCGGCTTCTATGACGCCTCTTATCCTCCTTCCGCTCCCCTCCATCGCCACGTACCTGAAGAGAGGCATGTCAGCCGATCAGCCCCTTCACCTTCAAGAGTTTGGACACGTGACCTTTCTCTTGCTGTATTATCACACGAACCAAGTTTTTGGCCTTTTCATTTTTGAGCGTCTCAGAAATTTCGTAATAGAAGATTATGGTCTCCTTCTCCAGCGAGATCGAAAAATCGATAGCTTCTTCTA
Source organism: Thermotogota bacterium (assembly GCA_030550515.1). GTDB lineage: Bacteria > Thermotogota > Thermotogae > Thermotogales > Thermotogaceae > JAUQPE01. The sequence continues at coordinate 23,998 of JAUQPE010000017.1, forward strand.
CAGATCTGTCCCTGAGGTATTCCTCCATGGTCTTGAAAGAAGGGAAAAACCTTCCTTCCACGTAGCTTCTGAGGAACGGTTCGGCTTCCTCCATGTTCAAGTAAACCTCTTCGTTTGCTCCGATCATATCTCCAATTCTTTCGAAGATTCTGGCGTGTTCTGCCTCTTCGCGAGACATGAAGAGGAAAAACTCTTTGATGTCCGGTTTTTGAAACCTCTCTCCGAGTCTTCTGTAGAACTCCTCTCCCTCTTTTTCCACAGATATCGCGATTTTCAAGAGCTCACGAGCCGAAAACATTTTTCACACCTCCTGTTCTTTGAAAAAATTATAAACCATTTCTTTCAGAAGGTCTACGTTCTCTATCTTCATAAAGACCTCCCTAAATTTTTTCGCGTTTCTCATCTTTTTAGTGTAACCAGCCACAAACTTTCTCATCTCTTTCAAAGCCTTTTCTTCTCCCTTGTTTTCGATCAAAAGTTCCAGATGTTTCACGAACACCTCGTATACCTGCATCGGCGAAGGTTCCTCGTAACCGCCTTTTTCCAAAAGATCCCTTATCTGCTTGAAGATCCAGGGATTCCCGATAGCGCCCCTTGCGACGATGACGCCATGGCACCCGCTCTCTTCCAATGCCCTTCTCGCGTCTTCAGGTGAGAAGATGTCCCCACTCACGAATGTGGGTACGACCTTGTCCAAAACAGATAAGGCCTTCCAATCCGCTCTTCCGGAGAAGCCTTGAACAACTGTCCTAGCATGCACGAAGACGACGTTCACACCCTCTTCGATTAAGACGGCATAAATCCTCTCTATCTCGTTTCTGTCCCATCCCAACCTCGTTTTGACGGAGAATCTCCCGTTCATCCTCTTTCTCATGGCCCTCACCACATACCTTAATCTCTCCAAGTCTCTCAGAAGGGCCCCACCTTCACCCCTTCTGATGACCTTTCTCACGGGACAGCCGGCGTTCAAGTCCACCCAGGAGAACTCCTTCGAAAGTTCCTCGGCGGCGGTTGACAGAACGTCCGGATCGGATCCAAAAATTTGAACGGCCACGTTTCTCTCATCCGGTCCTGGAAGCAGGTTTTTCGTTTTTTCACAGGCCACTAGCAGCCCTTTGGCGCTTATCATCTCCGTGAAAGCGAAGTCCGCCCCGAACTCAAGGCAGATCTTCCTGAAGGCCCTGTCGGTGTAACCTGCCATAGGCGCCAAACCTATCTCAAACCGCATAGAACTCTTCCACCTCGGCTCGGATCTCCTCTGGGACGAACCCTTTCACGCTCTTCCCTGCCTTTATCCTTTCCCTTATCTCAGAAGAAGAGATCTGGATCAACGGCATCTCAAGGAAGATGATCCCTTCCAAACTTCCAAGGACCTCTTGGGCGTGAAAGTGGAAAGGTTTTCCACAGAAGCGAGGGTAAACCACCAACGTGACTTTTTCCAAGATCTCCCTGTACCTGTACCACTTTTCTATGTAGGAGAGAGCATCTTCGCCGACTATGAAGTAAGGGCGAGTTCGATAGAGCAAGGCGAAGTGCTCGACGGTATAGATGGTATAGGAGGTCCCGCCCCTTTCCCTCTCGAAGTCACTCACCTCGATTCTTTCCACACCCCTGAAAACCCTCTTCAACCACTCGCAGCGCTTCTCGAACGGAGCGGAGGGCTTCTTGTGAGGGGGGTTGTAGGAGGGGACGATCAGGAGAAGATCGAGAGACAGGTGTTCGAGGGCGTAAAGGGCGACGATGATGTGACCTACATGAACGGGATCAAAAGTTCCTCCGAAGATCCCGATCCTATTCCCTGTATTCGAACTCGAAATCTCCGATCCTGACTGTGTCACCATCCTTCACACCAGCCTCTTTGAGTTTCTCCTCAAGCCCGTTCTTCTCCAAAACCTCCAGAATCATGAGTCTTGCGTCCTTTTGGTTCAAATCGAAGCGTTCCAACCAAGTTTCCAAACCGTCACCTTCAACAACCCACCGAGCCTCACCTTCTCTGAGGACAACTAGGTCTATTCTTTCCGGAAGTCTCCTCCACACGGGAGACGGCTTCTTGATCGATTGAACTTCCGGCATCCTCACCACTTTTCTCTCCTTCACAAGGGGTACGATTTTCTCCAAGAGTCTGTCTATCCCTTCACCTGTGAGGGCGGATATCGGTATGACTTCCTTACCTATGCCTCTCTCCAAAGCCTTCAACCTTGTCTCCAAAGTATCTCTGTCCAGCAAGTCTATCTTGTTCGCCACAACGATCTCAGGCTTCTCCAAGAGGAAGGGGGAATACTTCCTCATCTCCTCTCTGATGACGAAGTAATCCCTCACGGGATCGTCGCGTTCAAAGCAGCTGATATCCACCATGTGAACCAGCACCGAACAACGTTCCACGTGCCTCAAGAAGACGTTGCCGAGTCCCGCACCTTCACTCGCACCTTCTATCAACCCAGGTATATCGGCCACAACGAAATCGAACTCATCACCCACCTTTACGACACCGAGGTTTGGTATCAAGGTCGTGAAGGGATAATTTGCGATCTTGGGACGCGCGTTACTGATCTTGGCAATCAACGACGATTTACCCACATTCGGGTATCCAACCAGTCCGACGTCCGCGAGCAGCTTCAACTCCAATTCCAAATACCTCGCCTCTCCTTTTTCCCCTCTTTCCGCAATCATGGGAGTTTGCCTGGTGGAAGTTGCGAAACGGCTGTTACCCCTACCACCCCTCCCGCCTCTGGCGACGCACACCATCTTCCACGGGCTGTCCAGATCGGCTATCACTTCGCCAGTTTTGGCGTCTTTCACCACCGTCCCCACAGGGACATCTATGATGAGGTCTCTGCCGTTCCTACCCTTCTTGTTCTTGCCCATTCCGTGTTTTCCGTCCTCGGCGACGAACTTTTTCTTGTTCACGAACTCCAAGAGGGTGGAGAGGGACGGGTTGGCCCTCAAGAACACGAAACCCCCATCCCCTCCGTCTCCACCGTCGGGGCCTCCCTTGGGGACGTATTTTTCCCTTCTGAAACTCACGCAACCGTTTCCACCTTTTCCAGCTTTCACGAATATGACCACTCTGTCGACGAATTCCGCCTTTTCCAGACTCAACTCAGAACCCTCCCGAGCGCTCTCTCGAGGACGTCCACTTTCTTCAACAGGTTCATCCTCTCGATCCCCTCCACGACGTCTCTTGTTAGGACCTGCCCCTGCTGGAAAACGTTCAGGGAGACTAGAAGGTCCACCGCGCCGGTGTTCGTCTCGATCTTCTTGAGAAGCATGGCTTTGAACTTCCTTTTGAACCTTTCAACCTCGCTGAAGGAAGGCATCGAACACTTCTTTCCGTAGTGGATCCTATCACCTGTGGGGGAAAGCTCCAGATAGAATTCCTCACCCCCGCTCTTGAGGAACTGGTACAAGAACAGCGTTTCAATCCTCGTGAGGCCTTTGGTCTTCACGAAACTCCTTGGTTTCACGAACAGCTTCGGATTCTTCTGAGACCCCGGAATCTTCATGGCCTCGAGTTCCTCCAGAACGTCCCCTTTCACGGCACCGCTCGCCACCGCAAAGAGAACCCCACCCCCGATTTCTAAGAACTCTTGGGATGGTATCTCGAACGCCTTCGCCAGGGCCCCTGGCACCAGTGAGGCGTCTTCGGATATCCCCCACACGCTCAGCTGGGAGTACTCCGCGTCGACTTTTTTTGCGATTTCAAAGTACTCCGGTAGTTTTTCTTTCATGTACTCTTCAACGCGTGAGAGCCACGCGGAGACTGTCCCCCTCCTGTTCGGAGGCTCGTTCCTCCAACCAACGTTGAAGACCAAAGCGAGGCAGAAGGTTCTGGATGGTCTTCCCTCGAATATGAGTCTCATCCCTTCCAACTCCTCATGAGTTCCTCAAAGTCGTATCCTTTCTTCTCCACCCGATCTTTGAGGAAATGCAGGAACTCGTCTTCGCTCATCGTCTTCACCCTTAAGGCTTTGGCTTTCTCTAGCTTGGAACCGGGATTTTCCCCCACGATGAGGTAATCCACGTTGCGACTGACGTTGTCCACCACCTTCGCGCCCATCTTTTCTAAGAATTCCAGGATCTCTTCCCTCGTGAAGCGCCTCAGGGTACCCGTCACCGCGAACGTCAAACCTCTCAAGACATCGTACTTTGTGACCTTTTCCTCCGTCTTCACCCCGGCCTTTTTCAACTTCTCCAGTATCTCTCTGGTCTTTGGATTTCTGAAGTATTCGACGATGCTCCGCGCCACTTCCGGTCCGATTCCCTCGATATCTTGCAAGGTCTCGTACGAGGCGTTCGCGAGGGCATCCAACGACCCGAAGTGCTCGGCTAGGGTCTTGGCAATCTTTTGACCGACCATAGGAATGCCGAGTCCCGCGATGAGCTTGTAGAGTGGCCTACTTTTAGCTTCTTCGATTTCCTGAAGCAATTTCGCTATCGTTCTTTGCCCCACCCCAGGTCCCAGTTGGGCTAGCTCGAAGGGCGTGAGATAGAATATATCCGCCATGTCCTTCACGAGTCCCGAGTCCACTAACTTTTCAATGAACTTTTCCCCGAGCCCTTCCACGTCCAACGCATCCCGAGAAACGAACGTCTTCAACGCCCTCTTGAGCTTTGCAGGACAGTGTGGGTTGAGACACCTTATGGCCACTTCCTCGGGGGAGAGTTTTCCAACTTTTCCACCGCACACCGGACACGACTCCGGTGGTTCTATCTCCCTCTCAACACCCGTTCGAAGCTCGGGAATGGATTTCACTATCTGCGGGATGATCCCACCGGCCTTCTCCACGAACACGTGATCCCCGATCCTTATGTCTTTTTCCTTTATATAGTCAAAATTGTGGAGGGACGCCCTTTTCACGACAGTTCCCGCCAGTTGAACAGGTTCCAATTCCGCAACCGGCGTGAGCACACCCGTTCTTCCCACCTGTATCGTGACATCGATAACCCTTGTCCTCGCCTGCTCGGCCGGGAATTTGAAGGCGATGGCCCAGCGCGGAGCTTTCGAAGTTTCTCCGAGGACCCTTTGGGAGTCGAACCCGTTCACCTTCACGACGACCCCATCCACCCAGTAGTCCAACTCCTTCTTCCTCTCCTTCCACTCGTTCCAGTAATCAACGACTTCCTGAATGTTCCTGCAGAGTCTGGAATGCGGGTTCACCTTGAAGCCCAACTCTTTCAAGAATTCCAGGGCTTCCCACTGAGACTTCAAGCCGTACTTTTCGGGTTCGACGACGTAATAAATGAAGGAATCGAGTTTTCTCGAAGCCACTTCCGATGTGTCGAGCTGTCTCAAAGTTCCGGCAGCAGCGTTTCGAGGGTTGGCGAAGAGAGGAAGGCCTTCCTCTTGCCTCTCTTCGTTTATCCTTCTGAACTCGTCCACTGGCATGTAGATCTCGCCCCTGACTTCCACGGTCAACGGTTTTCTGAGCCTCAAAGGTACACTCCTCACAGTCTTGACGTTCTCCGAGACATCTTCTCCTTCCAAACCGTCCCCTCTCGTCAACGCCATTTTGAACCTTCCCTCTTCGTATCTCAGCGCGATGGAAACACCGTCTATTTTCAGTTCCGCTACGTACTCAACTTCCGCTTCTTGGAGAGTTTTCCTTATCCTTTTGTCGAACTCCAAAATCTCTTCTTCACTGTAGGTGTTGTCGAGACTCAACATGGGAACCGTGTGCCTTTCCGTTTTGAAACCTTCGAGAACTCTTCCTCCCACCCTCTGGGTGGGAGAATCTGGCGTTACCAGTTCTGGGTATTTCTTCTCCAACTCGATCAGGCGCTTCATCAGCTTGTCGAATTCTTCGTCGGTGATCACAGGATCGTTGAGAACGTAGTAACGGTAATTGTGGTACTCTATCTCTTCACGCAGCTTTTCCACCTCTTCTATAATCTCTTTTGGGATTTCCCTCATGGATACCTCACTCCTTTCCGGAGATATTATAGGATATAATCTCACAGGAGGAGCTGGTAGAATGCGAAAAGCGATGATTCTTGTTGTGGCGCTCTTACTGCCCTGCTCGTTTTTCGCGCTCTCTCGTGAGGTAGCTTTTTCACACCTCAAAGAGATGATAAGAGATTACGAAGGGAAGACCTTCTCCGATCCTTTCGTCAGGTACGTTGAAGAGAACATTCACCTGCTCCAACTCTACAGGTTTTACAAGAAAGCCCTGGTTGGCAGTGTGGAGAGAACAGAATTCGCGAGGTCAGTCGGGGACTACTTGCACGTTATCTACACGAACTGGAGGGAAGAAGACACCACAAAAGATCTAGCAAACGTCCTGTTCTTAGCCTACCTTCAAGCGAAAATGAGTCTGAGCACCGATCCGGAAGGTGTCCTCAAGAACTCCCCTTCTTTCACGTCGTTTTTCTACAGGTATGGAGATTTTGTGAGGGAGCAAGGATCAACCCTGCTGGAGTGGTTGTTCGCCTACCACACTGGCGGCACGAAAGAAGAACCACCGATCCTCCTCGATACCCCTGTGATCGATCTTGGTTTCAACTATCCGATTACCCCTCAAGAAATCAACCCCGAAGTGCTGAGTTTTTTCGATGAAGCGATCAAAGAAAAAATAAAAACGGCGCTGAGAAACGAGTTCACACGCGTGGTGGGCGAAAGCGAATATGGGCGAACTATCCGCAGACAGGTGAACTTCCTCTTGAGGGATCTCAACGAGCGTGTGGCGATTGTTCAAAACACTATCGCCCAAGAGTTCAAAGGGTTCTTTCCAAAGAAACCGGGTCTCTGGTGGTTGAGGTTCGCGATTTATGCAATCTTTTTCTACATTTTCCGTAAGAAGATATCGGTACTGATCGCCGTAATAGGTTCCTTAGAGATCGCGATATTGTGGCTTAGGGAATCCCTCTTCTTGGACACCATAGAAACTGCCGTGTACTCTTCCGTGCTCTTTTTCGCGTTCCTCTTTCTCTGTGTGCTGCTTCTCAAACGTCGGAAGTTCCTATCGTTGGCCCTCATAGGCATCTTCGTATCGCTCGCCTTTGTACCCTCACATCTTTTCGTTCGAGAACTAGCAATGGACGAAAATTTTGAGAAAAGCCCCTTCTACACCTCCCTGAAGGTGGACGTCTTCGAAGATGAAACGTCTCCTTTGAAATCAAACTTGAAGAGACTCATGTCTCTACTCTACGCGAGTCGCAAGCAAACCAGTCAGCTTGTGTTGTACCTTTCGTACCTTCCCGAGAAGTTCTTGGAAGCGGGTGCGCTGGAAGTGTTCGAGCACGATCCCTATTACGGAACATACGCGGATACGCCTCTCTTCTCTGAGTTTTATTCTCCAAAGAACTTCCAACGGAGGATAGCGACGTTCAAAGAAGTGGAAAGTGCCGTTTCGGATTACATAATCGAGGAAAGGAACAGGGAGAAGAGTTATCGTTCCTTGCTTGATAGAATAAAACGACAGGTTCGAAGGATCACTTCTTACACTTCTGACAGGTTCACCGAAGATTTGTACAGTTCGCTTGAAAGGTCCTTGAAGAGAGATGCCCTTTCTGCAGTCGTCTACCGCGAGATATCCATGAAGACCACTAAGAAACCTTTCTCTCTCAAGCCCTACCAAACGTTATCTGGAACCCAAAAGTTGGTGGGGTTCTTCCTTCTGGTGTTGTTGGTTGCCGTCATCGGAAACAAGAAGTGGGTCCTTCTTCCGATCGTCACGTTCAACGTGGGAGTTGTTTGGTCTATACTCCGTTGGAGGGATCTTTCGATCTTCGTTGAAGGAGGCTTGTACCCCATGAGCGTACACACACTATCCGCTTCGTACCTGCCGTTGATCGATATCTTTGCTTTCTTGGTGAGTGCGATTTTGATCCATAGAACTCTGAAGGGGAGGGATGTGCTGTGAGGAGATTGTCGATCGCCCTGGTACTCTTGGTGAGTGTCTTGCTGATGGGCTTCAAGGTGGTGATGGTGACGGACGTGGGTGGTTTGGGTGACAAGTCCTTCAACGACGGCACGTGGGCTGGGATCCAAAGAGCTGTAAAAGAGCTCAACATTGAAGCCAAGGTTATTCAGTCCTACGAACAATCCGACTACATTCCCAACCTCAGTAAAGCTGCGGAGGAAGCGGACCTAGTCTTCGCTGTTGGTTTCATGATGACCGACGCCTTGTTCAGGGTTGCGAGGCAATACCCGAAGACGCTGTTTGTGGGGATCGACATCACGCCACCAAAGGGCCAGACGTTCCCGAACGTCCTCACTTTCACTTTCAAAGAGCAGGAGTGTGCCTTCCTCGTTGGATACCTCGCAGCGGCCATGACGAAGACGGGAACGGTTGGTTTCGTCGGAGGAATACCGATACCACCGGTTGAGAGGTTCAGGTACGGTTTCGAGGCAGGTGTGAAGACTTACAACACACTCTACAGGAAGAATGTTAAAGTGTTGAGAGGTTACACGCAAGACTTCGAAGACCCCAAGAAAGGGAAAGACTTGGCCATGTCTCAGTTCAACCAGGGCGCCGACATCGTGTTCCACGCTTCCGGTGCCTGCGGGAACGGCGTAATAGAAGCAGCCAGAGAGAGGTTCAGCGCTCTCACAAAGTCGAGCAACCTCGTCGATTTCATCAACTACTACTTGGAAAACAACAGGGGATTCTTCGCCATCGGTGTGGACATGGATCAAGACTACATGGCTCCAGGTGCCGTACTCGCCAGCGCCATGAAGAGAGTTGACACCGCCTCCTACTTGGCCGTTACCTGGGCTTACGAAGGCACCTTCAAGGGAGGTCACATGGTGCTCGGTATCGCCGAAGCCGGGGTTGGGATCAGCCCGATGAAGTACACGAAAGGTATCGTACCGAACCGCGTGATCGCTGAGCTCGTTTACCTGGAGAAATTGATGAAAGAAGGTACCCTCAAAGTTCCAGAAACCCAGGAAGAACTCGACGCCTTCAAAGTTCCAACCATAAGATTCCCGTTCTGAGAGGGGGTCTCTCCCTCTCTTTCCATTCTGATATGTTGGGGTGATGTTGTGGAATACGCCGTCGTGATGAAGGGTATCGTCAAGAAGTTCCCAGGTGTTGTGGCGAACGACCATGTGGATCTCTTTGTGGAAAAAGGGGAGATCCACGCTGTCGTTGGGGAGAACGGAGCTGGCAAGACGACGCTGATGAACCAACTCTACGGTCTCCTGAAACCGGACGAAGGTGAGATCTACATTTTCGGTAAGAAGGTGTCTTTTTCCGGGCCAGGCGATGCGATCAAGCACAAGATCGGCATGGTGCACCAACACTTCATGTTGGTCAACAATCTCACCGCTTTCGAGAACGTGGTCCTCGGCATGGAGCCGAGGAAGGGAATATTCTTCGATAGGAAACGGGCCAGGGAAGAGGTGAAAAAACTCTCCGAAGAGTACGGCCTCTTCGTTGATATAGACGCCAAAATAGAAGACATGCCCGTTGGCATGCAGCAAAGAGTCGAAATCATAAAGACCCTCCTCAGAGGAGCCGAGATACTGATCCTCGACGAGCCAACGGCTGTGCTCACCCCACAAGAAACCAAAGAGTTGTTCGAGATATTGAGAAAACTCAAACAGAGTGGAAAAACGATCATCTTCATATCCCACAAGTTGAACGAAGTGATGGAGATTTCCGACAGGATAACGGTCATGCGACAAGGAAAGGCCACCGGTAACCTGATCACCTCGCAAACCAATCCTAGGGAAATCGCCCGGCTGATGGTGGGAAGGGACGTGGTTCTGACTGTGGAGAAGACATCGAGAGAGCCAGGCGAAGTGATTTTGGAGGTACAAGACCTGTGGGTGAAGGACAATCGTGGATTGGACGCGGTGAAGGGTGTCTCGTTCGCCGTGCGGGAGGGGGAAATCGTTGGGATCGCAGGGGTGGCTGGAAACGGTCAGACCGAACTCGTGGAAGCCCTGACTGGGTTGAGACGCGTGGAGAAGGGAAGGGTGTTGTTCAGAAAGCACGAGATAACGGGAAAAAATCCCAAGATCCTTCGCGATTTTGGGATCTTTCATATTCCAGAAGACAGGTTGAGGAGAGGTCTCGTGACAGCCTATCCCGCTTACTTCAACGTGATACTCGGCCGGCACATGATGTTTCCATTTTCCAAGAACGGCTTTCTTGACCACAAAGAGATCAGGAAGTTCGCCGAAGAACTCTTCGAAAGATTCGACGTGAGACCTCGCAACGTGGACCTCCCAGCCGAGAACTTCTCAGGAGGAAACCAGCAGAAACTCATCGTGGCGAGGGAACTGAGTTTTTCACCCAAACTTCTGATAGTCGCCCAGCCCACCAGAGGTTTGGATGTTGGTGCGATCGAATTCATACACAGAACGCTCCTTTCCATGAGGGATTCCGGTGTTGGTATCTTGCTCGTATCGATGGAATTGGACGAGATATTCTCGCTCAGCGATAGGATCTTGGTCGTGTACGGCGGAGAGATAATGGGCGAGGTGAAGCCTGAGGAGACCACAATGGAAGAGGTGGGGCTCATGATGACGGGTCACAGATTGGAGGAGATCAGAAGATGAACAGGAGGATATGGGCGTTCCTCGTTCCCATACTTTCGGTGGTTTTTGCCTTGATCGTCGCCGCGGTGATCATAGTGTTGATAGGTCAAAATCCCCTCGTCGCCTACAAAGCCATGGTGCTGGGAGCCTTTGGAAACGTTCAAGCTTTCACCGATACGATAATAAAGACCACGCCGTTGATCCTAACGGGACTTGCCGTGGGATTTGGATTTAGGGCAGGTCTCTTCAACATAGGCGCCGAAGGGCAGATGATCATGGGAGGGATACTAGCGACCGTCGTAGGGATGAATTTAAGGGGAATACCTCCTGCCCTTGCAGTCCCCCTGACGATGCTTTTTGGGATACTCGGTGGAATGGCTTGGGCGTCGATAGCTGGTTACCTCAAGGCCAAAACGGGCGCCCATGAGGTCGTGACCACGATCATGCTGAACTGGATAGCGTCGCACTTGTCGTCTTACCTGATAACGGGACCATTGGCCGTGGGATCCGGTACACCGAAGAGCCCGGAGATCGCACCTTCAGCCAAACTTCCACCGATACTCACCGTCGGCGCCATGGAACTCACTTCTGGTATCGTGATCTCAGTCCTTTCGGCCTTTCTGATGTACATCCTTCTCGAAAAGACAACCACGGGATACGAAGTGAAGGCGGTCGGTTTCAACCCGTACGCTGCGGAGTACGGTGGTATAAGCATTTCCAAGAACATCGTGATGTGCATGGCCATAAGCGGAGCGTTGGCCGGACTTGCGGGCGCTTTGGAAGTGATGGGACAGTACCACAGGTTCCTCGGTACACTGTCGGGTGGAAAGGGATTCGATGGGATATCCATAGCGCTCATAGGCCAAAACCATCCCATAGGTATCATCTTCGCCGCTCTCCTGATAGCGGCACTGAGGACAGGTTCGAACAACATGCAGTTTGTGGGAGTACCGAAACACATCGTCACCATCGTCCAAGGGATAGTGATCTTCTTGGTGGCCGCCGATAGGATCGTCAGAACGATCGTCATCAGAAAGAAGGTGAAAAGATGATGAGGGTGCTCTTGGCGTTGTGGGATACTTTCACGAACCCTCTCTTTTACAAGCTCACCCTCACCGCGACCACACCGCTCTTGTTCGCGGCACTTGGAGGTGTGTTCAGCGAGATAACCGGCGTCGTGAACATTGCGCTGGAAGGTATCATGCTCCTTGGAGCGTTCTTCTCCGTCGTGGTGACGTACTACACGGGAAACGTGTGGCTTGGGTTCCTATCTGTCATACCCATCGGCGTGGGATTCGTGTGGTTTCATGCCTGGGCGAGCATAAAGTGGAGGGGAAACCAGGTGGTGAGCGGGAGCGCCCTGATCTTGATAGCTCAGGGGCTCACCGGTTTTCTCATGGAACCAATTTTTGGGCAGCCTGGTCAAACCCCGTACGTCGGCAGAATACCCGAAGTGACTGTTCCAGGTCTTTCAAAGATCCCTTTCCTGGGAGAAGCGATCGGGACCCAAAGTCCTATCGTCTACCTTGCTTTCGCTTTGGTACTCTTTGCCTGGGTGCTGATATACAAAACCCCTCTGGGACTCAGGATGAGGGCGGTGGGAGAAAACCCTGAAGCCGCGGACACTCTTGGAGTCAACGTCTTCGCCATAAGGTATTTTGGAGTTCTGATGAGTGGCGCTTTAGCTGCTATGGGAGGTGCGTTCCTCTCCATAGGGGAAGTGGGGAATTTCAGAGAACTCATGACTGGAGGAAGAGGGTTCATCGCACTCGCTGCCATGATTTTAGGGAACTGGAACCCAATAGGGGCACTTTTGGCGTGTCTCCTGTTCGGGATGTCCGAGGCTTTGGCCAACCAGCTGCAATCTTCCCCGCTCTTGCACGTTCCGGCAACCGCAAAACCCCTCTTCAACCTCTTCCCGTTCATCGTGACCCTGGTAGTCGTCGCCGGTCTCGTGGGAAAGACGAGACCACCGGCAGCGGACGGGATACCCTACGAGAAAGAAGAGTGAGAGTTTATGAAATCGATCACAACTTTTGTCGCGCGGACGTCGTCCTCGTTGTATTGGAGGATGAGGTTGATTATGGACTCTTCCCGTGTCTCAACCCACTTTTCGTAGAGGTTGACGATGGCGTAACCGTTTAAATTAGTCCTCCACTGGTATCCAAACAATTTTGCAACTCTTTTCAATGAGTAAGAAAAGACCGGCAATACGAAGTGCCTTCTAAGCACAGTGTAGACGTCGATGAAGTTTCCAAAGAATTTTCTCTTTCTTCTCCTGAACAACTGGTCCACTTTTCTCTGCTCGGGACCGTGGTAGTGGTACACGGGAGATCCCTTCGGAAGACTTTCGAGAAATCCCACCACCCGATCTTCATCTTGAGGGTTGTCAACGAGGAAGTACCTGTACTCGTTCCTCACCAAGAAGCCGTAGAGGAAGTCGATCTCGTCTGGTGGATAGTTTTCCACATCCAGAACGATTCCCTCCGGCATTTTTTCCGGCTTTTCCAACACGATTACCCTTTCCTCGAGAAAAGATCTGGCGGAGTATATCAACCTCTTTGCCCTCTCTGGCCCAAAAACTCCCACAAGTTTCTCATCACTTGCAGCGGCGAGATCCTCCAAGTCGTTTATTCCAAGTCCTTTTAGTACCTTTTCCGTCTCCTTCCCGATACCGTTGACGAGGAGCAAACTCTTCTTGTCCAAGAGTTCCCTCTCGCAGTCTTCTATAAACTCGCAATGTCTGCACGTCCTGTTCGGCGAGGGCATGGGTTCCGAATCGAGTTTGCTCATGCTCGCTACGGCGCTCGTCACGAGCGGAACAAGTGTTCTCCAATTCTCCACTTTCCTCACAAAATGATCGGAGTGAACTTCGACGGAACTCACGTTCCAACCAGCTTGGGAGAACACGAAGGCGTTGAAGGAAGCCTCAAGAGAATATTTATCCTTGAACCTTTTCGCGGTTTTCTTCAAAATGATCCGCCAACCGTCAGCCTCTTTGACGAGAAAGTCAGGCATTGCAACGAGTTCTATCTCTTGAACTCTGCAGTGCACGACAGGCTTTTCCACCGAAAAGCCACTCTTCAGAAGGAGGGAAAACGTCTCGTTGTGGAAATTCATTCTTTCCTTTTTGGGAAGGTTTTTAAAGAACCTCTTAGGGCACGCGAGGAAATCCTCCAGATCTTCAAAACTCACAACCACTACCATCACCTCTCGAACTCACCAACAATTTTTTCGATGTTTTCCGACGGAAGATATTTTATAATGATTAGTGAAATTGGAGGTGTGAGTATGGTGGAAGAAGAAAGAGAAGTCCTGTTGGAAAAGATTCGGTTGCTTGAGGAGAAACTCAAGGCCTGTCAGGAACGTGAAAGAGAACTCGAAACCTTGCTGTCCGAATACAACGACATTCTCAAGAGACAGTTCCAGTTGTTCGACGAATTTTTCGAGAAGTTAGGAACCAGAAGCATGATCGATCCAACGACGAGGGTGTATTCGAGGGATCACTTCATGAAGCTTCTTTCCTACCAACACCAAAAGTCTTTCGAAGAGAACATCCCTTACTCCATCTTCATGGTGAAACTCTCCAACTTGAAAGAGTTGGAGAACAAAGAGATGGTACTCATGAAAGTCGGAAAGAGCCTCAAAGAGTGCGTGAGGGTGCCTTTGGATAGTGTTGCTCGTTACAGTGAAGACACTTTCATCATGTTCACCGTTGATGTGAACAAGGAAGTCTCAGGAAAAATAATGGAGAGAATCTCCAATTCCCTCGAAAACATCCCCAGCCTACGTGTGAAACTCTCCTTCAAGAATTACCCAGAGGACTTCGTGGACCTCGAGTTGGCCTTGTCAGAATTGGAAAGGATGGTGGAGTAACTTGAGCGGTGTCTTCTTGGTTAAGGGAAAGACAGCTTTGAAAGGCGAGGTCCAGATCTCCGGTGCGAAGAACGCGGCCCTTCCCATCATGGCTGCTTCGATTCTTTGTGATGAAGAAGTGGTTATAGAGAACGTTCCGAAACTTTTAGACATCATCGTGATGAAAGATATCTTGGTTTCCATCGGCTTCGAGGTTTCGTTCGAAGATAACCGCGTGAGGGTGAAACATACCTCTTCCAAGTTGAACACCGAAGTACCTTACGAGCTTGTCAGGAAGATGCGAGCTTCCTTCAACGTGCTTGGTCCTTTGGCGGTTAGGATGGGACAAGCTAAAGTGGCGTTGCCCGGCGGTTGTTCGATAGGTGTAAGACCCGTCGATTTTCACATAGAAGGGTTGAGGAAACTTGGCTTCGAGATAGAAGTGGAACATGGCTTCGTGAAAGCCACCCGAGTGGGAAGGGTTGATTCCGTGAAAATCGTCCTTCCGTTTCCCAGCGTGGGGGCCACAGAACATCTCATGACTACCGCTGTGTTGATGGAAGGCACCTTCACCGTCATCGAGAACGCAGCTATGGAGCCGGAGATAGAGGATCTTCAAAACTTCCTGAACGCGATGGGGGGGAAAGTGAGAGGAGCAGGGACCAGCAGGATAGAGATCGAGGGGGTTAAGAGACTTTCGGGTGGGTCCCACAAGATCATCCCAGACCGCATAGAAGCTGGCACCTACCTTATAGCCATCGCCGCAACGTGCGGTAGGGGGACTGTGAGGGGAGTAAAACCAGACCACCTCACAGCGCTCTTGGAAACTATGAGAAGAACAGGTGCCACTCTAGGGGTTGGAGAGGATTTCGTCGAAGTTTCCATGGATGATCGACCGTCACCTGTGGACGTGGTGGTGAACCCCTACCCAGGGTTCCCCACAGATCTTCAACCTCAGATGATGGCTTACCTTTGCGTGGGAAAAGGTGTTTCCACGATCATCGAGAACGTTTTCAAAACGAGGTTCTTGCACGTCGGCGAGTTGAGAAGGATGGGGGCCAACATAGAAGTTTCCGGGAACACCGCCATCGTGAAGGGTGTGGAGAAGTTGAGTGGGGCGCCCGTTCTTGGAACAGACCTTCGAGCTACAGCCGCCTTGGTGATAGCTGGGTTGATGGCAGAAGGGCAGACCGAGATCCACGAGGCACATCACATATTCCGGGGTTACGAGAACGTTCTCGAGAAATTCGCAAAGCTGGGGGCAAACATCGAGTATGTTCCCACCTCGGAAGAAGTTGAATCGGATCCGTGAAGTGGAAGATGTTCTTTGGTCTAACTTGTCCTCCTGTAGACTCTGCCCAAGGGAATGTGGGGTGAACAGGTACCACCAGAAAGGTTTCTGTGGTGTGGGGCCTCTTCCCAAACTTTCGAACGCAATTCTCCATTTGGGAGAGGAACCACCGCTCGTTGGGGAGAAAGGCGCTGGTGCTGTGTTCTTTTCTGGTTGTACAATGCGATGTGTTTATTGTCAGAACATGGGTTTCAGTCAGAAAGGTGTGGGAGTCGAGGTTTCCGTTGAAGACCTCGCTGAATTCTTCATTATCCTCCAGGAAGAAGGTGCGACAACGTTGGACTTGGTCACACCCACTCCCCATCTTCCCTTCACAATCTCTGCGTTAAGGATGGCTTTGGAAAAAGGGTTCAACCTTCCCGTCGTCTACAACACGAGTGGATACGAAAAGCTAGAAACTCTGGCTTTGCTGGAAGGGGTCGTGGATGTGTACCTCACGGACGCTCGCTACACAGACGAAGAAGCTTCCGGTAAGTATTCCCTCACCCCGGATTACTGGAAGGTCACCCAAAAAGCCATAATAGAGATGTACCGACAGGTAGGTCCATTCCGCGAAGATAGGATGGAAGGTGTGATTGTAAGGATCCTCGTTCTCCCAAATCGTGTGGTCAACTACAAGGAAATCTTCGGATTTCTCTCATCTCTTTCGACATCAATTCCTGTTTCCATCATGTTGCAATACATTCCCCACTTCGGGGCTAAGGAATTCCCTGAGATCAACAGACGAGTGAATGATGATGAATACGAGGAAGTATTGGAACTCGCCTTCGAATTTGGTTTTACAGAGGGATGGTATCAACTGAAACAGAAAAGAAACTTGAGTACCAGAGGTGTGGGGAAGATAACAGAAAAATTGAGAATTCTTTCAACAAAAACTGATAAAAAGATATAATTCTTTAAAATTTCCTGCGACCGTTCCTATTAGTGGTTGAGTTAAAAGTTGATTCCCGAATATAATTAAAAAAGGAGTCAGAAGATCGAAGGGAGGTCGATTCAATCTGAAGTACAATTCCCCACGGATAAAGATCCTCAACAAAAAGAGCATATTGAAAGTGATACACGAAGAACACCCCATCTCGCGTGCCGACATCTCCACGATTACGGGGCTCACTCCCAGCAGCGTCACCAGACTCACAAAAGAACTCCTCGACGAGGGATACATAAAAGAGATAGGGACGATCGGTAAAAGCACCCCTGGGAGAAGGAGAGTGCTCTTGGATCTGAAGAAAGAAGCCTTTTTGAGCCTTGTGTTCGATGTGGGAGTCAACATAACCACTTATGGAATCGGGTATTTCGATGGTGAAGTGGAAATGAGAGGAAACTTCTACACTCCAAAAGATCCTGTGGAATTCTTCATGAAGATTAAAGAGATATACCTGAGAACTCGCGACGAACTGAATGTAGCCCGCATCTCGCTCTCCATCCCAGGTATGGTGGACATGAAGGAGAACAAAATATTGCTTGCCCCGAATCTTGGATGGGAAGACGTTTCCATCCCAGAACTGCTGGACGTCGACGTTCCCGTTTTGGCCGACAACGAGGCCAACCTTTCCATGTTGGCGGAGAAGTATCATTCCGAAGATATGAAAAACGTCCAAGAAGCGGTTTTCATCATAATCAGAGAGGGTGTTGGAACGGGCTTGTTGATAGACGGAAAGATCTATAGGGGACCCTCTTTCACTGCGGGAGAAGCGGGACACATGACGGTGAACTTGTACTCGGACAGGTTCTGTCACTGCTCGAACAAGGGCTGCTGGGAACTGTTTTCGTCGATAAACTGGGCCATCGAGCAGTACGGTGATGGTCTCGAAGGGAAGAACGCCATAGAGAAGTTTCAAGCTTTGAAGCTACGCGGAAACGCTCGAAGAGTCATGGAAAGGTTTGCGGAAAACATCGCTGTCGGCATCGTGAACTTGGTCAACATACTGAACCCGGAGATCGTGATCCTGGGTGGTGAAGTTCAAGATCTGGGTGAGAGTTTCTACAAAGTGATCGAGGAAGAAGTGAAAAAGAGGGCTTTAAAAGCAGCCACAAAGAAGTTGAAGATCAGACCGACAACCTTTCGAACCATAAGTTCCAACCTGGTGGGGGCAGCCGTTTTGGCCATAGAAGACATCATCGAGAACGTACGGTGAAAGGGGGGAAGTGATGTGTTCGTAATAAGATCGTACCTTCCAACAGAGATAGTTTTCGGTGTGGGAAAACTGAGCGAGCTTTCGGAGAGGGTGAAGACGCTGGGCAAACGTGCACTGATCGTCACCGGTAGAACCAGCACAAAAAAGACAGGCTTGCTGCAGAGGGTGGAGGAACTCATGAGAAAAGTTGGAATAGATACTTTAGTCTTCGACAAGGTGATACCGAATCCCATCTCCGATCACGTCGACGAAGCAGCCGAGATTGTGAGGAGGGAGAAGATAGACTTCATCGTTGGCCTAGGGGGAGGCAGCGCGATCGATACAGCTAAAGCGATCTCCATCACGGCTCCGAACGAAGGGAAATTTTGGGATTACGTGCCCGTCGGGGGTGGAAAGACCCCGGAGAAGGCGATCCCCGTCGTGGCCATCCCCACCACCCATGGTACGGGAACGGAGGCTGACCCGTTCGCAGTGATCACGAATCCGGCCACTAAAGAGAAGGTCGGGATAGGCTACAGGAACACCTTCCCTATCCTCTCCATAGTTGATCCAGAAGCGATGAAGACCCTTCCTAAGGATCAGACGGTCTACACCTCCATGGATGCCTTCTATCACTCCATAGAGGCCTTTTTGAACGTTAAGGCCAACCCTTATTCGGACGTTCTCGCCCTTGATTCCATGAGAAGGATCGTCACCTATCTTCCTGTGGCCTACGAGAACGGTGAAGATCTCGAGGCTAGGACGAACCTCGCCTGGGCGAGTACTGAAGCCGGTATCACGGAAACGCTGACCGGCGTGATCGCCAACCACGCCTTGGAACACGGTCTAAGCGGTTTTTATCCAGAGATCACTCACGGTTTAGGGTTGTGTATCACGGGACCTTATCTGTTCGAGTACGTGTTCGATCACACCTACGAAAGGCTTGCCAGAGTTGGAAGGGAGGTTTTCGGCGTTTACGAGACAGACGAGAAAAAAGCCGCAAAACTTGCGATAAAGAAGTTGAGGGATTTCCAAGAGATGTTTGGTTTGAACAAACGTCTCGGCGAACTCGGTGTGAAGAAGGAAGACATACCCGCTATGGCGGAGACCGCTTACAGGATCCTCAAAGGAGTGGTGGTGGTCACGCCAGGTGGGCTCGGTGTGAAGGATCTGGAAGAAATCTACACGATGAGCTACTGAAGGGGGTATCTTCTGTGAAGAAGTGGAAGCCTAAGGGCTTCAGAGAACTTGGGCCTCTCCTGGCTTTTGTGATACTCGCTGTCTTCACAGCGATTCTCAATCCGAGGTTTCTCACGCTGTTTAACCTTCAATCCCTTGGGAGGCAAATTGCGATATTTGGGCTTCTTGCGATAGGAGAAACCTTCGTCATAATTTCTGGTGGAGGGGCCATAGACCTTTCACCGGGTTCCATGGTTGCTCTCACGGGCGTGATGGTTGCGTGGCTTTTGAAACAAGGCGTCGATGTTTGGTTGTCAGTGCTTTTGATTCTCGCTTTTTCGCTGGGAGTTGGGGCGTGGCACGGTTTCTTCGTCACGAAACTCAAAGTCCCGGCCTTCATAATAACCCTCGGCACGATGACCATCGCCCGTGGCTTCGCTGCAGTTATAACGAAAGGATGGCCGATCATCGGCCTTCCGAATACCTTTTTGAGGATCGGTCAGGCGGATTTCTTGAAAATTCCTATTCCTGTTTGGATACTGTTGGTCACCACATTAATTTCGGATTTCTTCCTTCGAAAAACCGTTTACGGAAAACACTTGAGAGCCTCCGGAGGCAACGAAATCGCTGCTAGGTTTTCAGGGGTAAATGTGGACAGGGTACGCATCATCGCTTTCATGGTTTCTGGGCTTCTTGCGGGACTCGTCGGTATCATCGTCGCCGCCAGGCTTTCCCAGGGACAACCAGGGGTTGGTGGTATGTACGAGCTGTACGCTATCGCTTCAACCGTCATTGGTGGAACAAGTCTTGGAGGAGGAGAAGGTAGCATCATCGGTGCAATCATCGGAGCGGGTATCATCAGCTTGCTCTGGAACGCGTTGGTTCTGCTGAACGTCTCCACGTACTGGCACAACGTTGTGATAGGTGTGGTTATAGTGGTGGCAGTTACCCTCGACATTTTGAGGAAGAGGTTGGCGAGCAAATGAAATTCGCACAACTTCAAAAGGGGGTGTTCGTATGAAGAAGTTCTTTTTGATGGCTGTGTTGTTTGTGGTTACCGTTTCTTTCGCCCTCACTATAGGTGTCATAGGAAAGTCCGTGCACCCGTACTGGTCACAAGTTGAGGAAGGTGTCAAAGCCGCAGGGAAAGCTCTAGGAGTCAACACAAGGTTCTTCGTTCCTCAGAAAGAAGACGTGAACGCCCAGATTCAGATGTTGGAAGCCTTCATCGCCCAGAAAGTTGACGGTATAGCCATAGCGCCATCCGATCCGACCGCTGTGATACCCTACGTGAAGAAAGCACTGCAACAGGGAATACCCGTTATAACGTTGGATACCGACTCTCCAAACAGTGGTAGATACGTTTACATAGGAACAGATAACTACGCAGCTGGTTACAGAGCGGGAACGATTATGAAGGAGATACTGGGAGGAAAAGGGAAGGTTGTCATAGGCACGGGTTCACTCACCGCCATGAACTCTCTCCAAAGGATTCAAGGTTTCAAAGACGCGATTGCTGGTACGAACATCCAGATAGTGGACATCCTCAACGACGAAGAGGATGGTTCAAGGGCTGTCGCTCTGGCCGAATCTGCCTTGAACGCCCATCCAGATTTGGCCGCTTTCTTCGGCGTGTACGCCTACAACGGTCCCAGCCAGGCGCTCGTCGTAAAAAACGCTAAGAAGGTCGAAAAGGTGAAGATAGTCTGCTTCGACACGACTCCTGATATTCTTGGTTACGTGAAGGAAGGCGTCATCCAAGCGACCATGGGACAGAGGCCGTACATGATGGGTTACCTCTCGGTCACGGTTCTTTATCTGATGAAAAAGATAGGCGTACAAAACACCCTCGCGTTGCTTCCGAAAGTTACTGTCGATGGGAAAGAAGATTACATCATAGATACGGGCGTCGACGTAGTCACTCCCCAGAACCTCAACGACTACCTCAAAGAGATGGAAAGACTTGGAATACCGATAAGGTTCTGATGCGTACGGGAGGGGGGTTCCCCCCTCCCTTGACGTTGAGGTGACGTGCCGATGTTGCTCGAAGCGAAAAAGATCACAAAACGCTTTCCAGGTGTTTTAGCGGTAGATAACGTCGATTTTGAAGTGTACGAAAACGAGATCGTTTCCCTCGTGGGAGAAAACGGTGCTGGTAAATCGACATTGATAAAGGTCCTTACGGGAACATTGAAACCAGATTCTGGCGAGATCTACGTTAACGGTGAGAAAGTGTCTTACCACTCACCGCTCGATGCCTTCAAGAGGGGCATCAGCGTTATCCATCAAGAACTGAACCTGTGCGAAAATCTCACGGTGAGCGAGAACATTTTTCTCGCTCACGAACTCGTGAGAGGCAAGAAAAAAGCCCTTTACAGCTTGGTAGACGAGAAGACCATGAGGAGGAAGGCACAGGAACTCTTGGACATGATAGGCGCTCGCTTCTCCCCGAACACATACGTCAGCGATCTCACGACCGCTCAGAGACAGATGGTGGAGATATGCAAAGCTCTCGTGAAAGAGCCGAAAGTGATCTTTATGGATGAACCCACATCGTCCTTAACAGTTGAAGAGACAAGAAGGCTCTTCGAGATAATCAAAAGGTTAAAAGAGAGAGGTATTTCCATCGTTTTCGTCTCGCACAAACTAGAAGAAGTTAAGGAAATAAGCGACAGGGTGGTCGTCATGAGGGATGGAAAGAGAGTTGGAGAGCTCCGGAAAGAAGAGATAGATGTTGACACGATCATAAGGCTGATGGTTGGAAGAGACGTGGAGTACTTTCCCCACGGAATCGAGACCACGCCAGGCGAAGTTGTCCTCGAGGTGAAAAACCTCAGCTGGAAGAACCGTGTGAAGAACGTCTCCTTCCAATTGAGAAAGGGAGAAGTTCTCGGTTTTGCAGGTTTGGTCGGAGCCGGTAGGACAGAGACCATGTTGTTGGTGTTCGGCGTGAACCAGAAAGACTCTGGCGAAATTTATGTGCGTGGCAAAAAGGTGGAGATCAACACACCCATGGATGCTATAAGACTTGGAATAGGGTTGATACCTGAAGACAGAAAACTCCAAGGTCTCGTTCTGAAGATGACCGTGAAGGACAACGTGGTGTTGCCATCGCTCAAAAGGTTGAGCAAAAAAGGGTTCATCCTGAACGAGGGAGAGGAGGAAAAGGTGAGTGAGGAATACGTGAGAAAACTTTCCATAAAGACCCCGTCCGTTTACCAAATAGTCGAAAACCTCTCCGGAGGAAATCAGCAGAAGGTTGTCCTCGCGAAGTGGCTCGCACTGAACGCCGACATACTGATATTCGACGAACCAACAAGAGGTATCGACGTGGCCACCAAGGCGGAGATCCACAGGATGATCAGAGAACTCGCCGCGCAAGGCAAATCCATAATCATGATCTCTTCGGAACTCCCAGAGATATTGAACTTGAGCGACAGGATCGTCGTCATGTGGGAAGGTGAGATCACCGCTGTGCTGGACAACAGGGAAAGGAAGGTAACGCAAGAAGAGATCATGTACTACGCGTCTGGTCAAAGGAAACAGAATAGGGGGGATATTCGATGAGAACGTTCGTGGGGCTCGACGTTGGAACGACAGGAGTGAAAGGCATCCTTGTTGACGAGCAAGGAAACGTTTTGGCTGTGGAGAACGAAAGACTTCCCCTCATCACTCCCCAACCCGCATGGGCCGAGCAGGACCCTTACGACTGGTGGGAGGCGGTCAAAAAGGTTTTAAAGAGGCTCTCGGAGCGAGCCAGGAGTATGAACGCCAGGATAGAATCCATCGCCACTAGCGGTCAGATGCACAGTTTGGTGGTCATCGATAGAGGGGGAAAGGTTTTGAGGAACGCGATCCTTTGGTGCGACCAGAGAACCCATGCGGAATGTCAAGAGGCCACAGAAGCCCTGGGTGGAGAAGGGAACGTACTAAAGATGGTCGGGAACCCTATCTTGACGGGTTTCACGTTGCCTAAGATCCTGTGGCTCAGAAAGAACGAGCCCGAAGTCTACGAAAAAGTCTACAAGTTCATGCTTCCGAAGGATTTCATCAACTACATGCTCACCGGAAACATAAAGACCGAGCATTCCGATGCCTCTGGGACGGTCATGTACGACGTCTCAAAGATGGATTGGAACTTGGATGTGCTCAGGGAACTGAAGATACCAGCTGGAATGCTTCCCGAGATATTCCCGTCGAACGGTGTGGTGGGAGAAGTGAAACCCGACGTGGCTGAAGACCTCGGTTTGAAGGGGACACTCGTTGTGGCGGGTGGCGCCGACAACGCCTGTGCGGCACTTGGGATAGCTGTGACCGATCCAGGCGATGTGATGGTGAGTCTTGGAACTTCCGGTACGGTTGTCGCCCCCACCGTCTCAGGCTCACCGGACCCAAAGGGAAGGGTTCACTTCTTCGCCCACACGGTTCCGGGTATGAGGTACCATATGGGCGTGATGCTCACCGCCACCTACTCGCTTGAGTGGTTCAAAGAAAGATTTTTGAACGAAGGATACGAGGAGATAAACGACGAGGTTGAGAAGGTACCCATCGGATCGAACGGTGTCCTGTTCCTGCCGTACCTTAACGGTGAAAGAACCCCACACAGGGATCCGTACGCGAGAGGGGTCTTCTTCGGGATCTCTTCCTTCAACTCTAAATGGGACGTCGTGAGGGCGATATTCGAAGGAGTGGCTTTCGGCATAAAGGATTCCTTCGATATCCTGAAAGAGCTCGGAGTGGAAATCGAGAGTGTGAGGATCACCGGTGGTGGATCGAAGAGCAAGGTGTGGAACAAGATGCTCGCCGACATGACTGGTTTCGAGATAGAGAAACCCTACGTGGATGAGGGGGCCTCGTACGGTGCGGCGATCCTTGCGTTCTCGGGGGTTTCTGGGGAACATCCGGCGAAGATCTCGAAGAGTTGGTACAAGGTGAAGAGCGCCACAAAACCTGACTTAGAAAACGCGGAGAAGTACAACCTCGTGCACGAGAAGTTCAAAAAGCTCTACTTTGCGCTGAGGGACATGTTCAAAGAATGAGGTTCTTTCCCAGTCTGGAACAGATTTCTCTCTTGACTTTCTCGAAGTATTCGTCCTTCAACGCCCAGGAGAGGCCGTGTTTCTTGTAGAAATCTTCAACTAACCATCTGTAGTTCACAGGATCCACGAACACACAGTCCACCAGGCCTTCTATCATCGAGACGAGTTTCTGAGTGTTCATCGGAAGTATCGGACTGATGAAAACACAAGTCTTCAGACCGTTTTCTTTTAAGATTTTGAGGGTTTCTACCCTTTCACTTACGCTGCTGGCGTTCGGCTCAAAGAGCCTGCGAACGTCTTCGTCGTCGGTTGTCAAGGAGAGCGCCACGACTGCTTTGAGCTCTCTCAAAAGATCCAAATCCCTGAGGACCATCGTTGATTTCGTCACGATGGTAACTTTCGTCTTCAACAGCCCTCCGTGCGAGGCGAAAATTTCCAAGATCTTCCTCGTGATGCGGTACTCTGCTTCAATGGGTTGATATGGATCACATATCGTGCTCATGAAGACCTTGCGCGGGTACTTCCTCGTGAGCTCTCTCTCCAGTACCTCGGCCGCGTTCACCTTCACTTCCACAACGCTTCCCCATCCATCGAAGCCCTTGAACTTTTTCGTGTAGTATCTGGCGTAGCAGTAGACGCAGGCGTGCGAGCAACCCACGTATGGGTTCACCGTGTAATCCTCTCCAGACCTGTTCAAAACGCTCTTGACACGTATCTCTCGCACTTCCATGGCAAAGAATATTTTAACCCAACACTCCCTCGAGGAGGTTTATAATTCTTTGGGTAAGTAGGGTAAGGAGCGCAATGACAGGAGGGATGTTCCATGGCACTATCTGATGTCCTAGACAAATGGATAAGGGTGGAACCCTCGAAGAACGCCCAGATCATCCTGAGGGACAGATATTTCATGAGAGACGTTGAGGGGAATTTTTTGGAGACGAAATGGGAAGACGTCGCCAGGCGCGTGGCCAGAGTGGTGGCAACGGCGGAGCTCCTCAACCCTTCCTACAAGAGGACCGATAAGTTGGATAGGATCAAGGAATGGGAAGACACTTTCTTCAAGTTGTTGAAGGCTCGACTTTTCATTCCCAACAGTCCCACCCTTTTCAACGCGGGGCTCGGTGTGAGGTACGAGCTCCTTTGGAAGCCCTTGGAGCTCATGACTTTGGAAGACTACGAGGAGATATTCCGCTCCAGGAGTCACCTTCACATGCTCTCAGCATGCTTTGTGGTTCCCGTTGGAGACAGTATAGACGAGATATTCGAAGCGGTAAAGGAGTACGCCCTGATAACCAAGGTGGGGGGAGGTGTTGGCAGCAACTTTTCGGAGCTTCGCCCAAAAGGAAGCTTTGTGGCGGGAACCCACGGTAAGGCCTCTGGTCCCGTTTCCTTTATGCACGTGTTCAACTCAGCCATCTCCGTCGTGAAGCAAGGATACAGGAGAAGGGGTGCTTTGATGGGAATCCTGAACATAGACCATCCGGACATAGAGGAGTTCATCGACGCGAAAAAAGAGAACACAGGGGAAGCGGTGTTGAACTTCTTCAACCTCTCGGTCGGCATCCCAATGGACAAAAAGGAGATCTTAAAACTTTACGAAGAAGACGGAGAGCTCGAGCTATCCCATCCGAGAAGTTCCATAAGGAAGAGGGTAAAGGTCCGGTATCTCCTCAAGAAGATTGCGGAGAACGCCTGGAAAACAGGCGATCCTGGTGTCGCTTTCCTTGGAGAGATGAACAAGTACTACCCACTCTACCCTCACAAGAAAATCACGTCGACCAACCCGTGTGGAGAGATAGGGCTGTCAGATTACGAAGCCTGTAACCTCGGCTCAATAGACGTGGCGAAG
The DNA here is from genome assembly GCA_030550515.1 of Thermotogota bacterium. Lineage (GTDB taxonomy): Bacteria > Thermotogota > Thermotogae > Thermotogales > Thermotogaceae > JAUQPE01. The sequence continues at coordinate 49,871 of JAUQPE010000017.1, forward strand.
TTTTACAACAGGGGCTTCGTGGACCTGGAAGCTTTGCAAGAAGCGGTGAAGATAGCCGTCAGGTTCCTGGACAGCGTGATAGACGTTAACGTCTTCCCGATAGACAAGATCACCAAAGCGGTCAAGGAGAGCAGAAGACTTGGACTTGGGATCATGGGATTTGCGGACCTGCTCTACAAGATAGGTATCCCATACGATTCACAGGACGCTCGCGATTTCGCCGCGAACTTAATGGGTTTCATATCCCTACACGCCCACAAGACGTCCTATGAGCTTGGAAAAGAGAAGGGGAACTTCCCTCTCCTGGAGATCTCGAGGTACAGGACCGAGCCGGGTTTCGTGCCTTTCGCGATGGGTATGAGCAACTACGACGACGAGATAAGAGAGGTCATGAAGGCGAGCAAAGAATACAGGAGGAACGTGGCACTCCTCACGATCGCGCCGACCGGATCGATCTCCAACATCGCCGACACATCCTCAGGCCTTGAACCAAACTTTCTACTCGCTTACACGCGTTACGTGACCAGGGAAGACGGCTCGAAGGAACCCCTCCTTTACGTCAACCAAGTCCTGCAGGAAAAGCTCGACCCGGTATTGCTCCAGAAGATGGAGAAAGAGCTCATAGAGAAGGGGAGCCTCAAAAACATCGACGGGGTCCCGTCCGAGATCAAAAAAGTCTTCGTCGTAGCTTTGGACATAGACCCCATGGATCATTTGCTCATGCAAGACGCGTTCCAGAGGTACGTGGACAACAACATCTCCAAGACCATCAACATGCCACAGAGCGCAACCGTCGACGACGTGTTGGAGGTCTTTCTCGAAGCCTTCAAGACGTGCGTTCGAGGCGTGACGGTTTACAGGGATGGCTCTCTCCAGACCCAAGTGCTCACCAAGGCCTTGAAGACGTCTGAAGCACCAAAGATACAATTTTTCGTTGTAGACGAAAAGATGAAGCTGAGGCCAAAACCTCGAAAGGATACCCTCAGGAGCGTGACGAGGAAGTACAAGAGACCAGATGGCACAACCTACATAACCATATCCTTCGACGACAACGGTGAGGCCATCGAAATCTTCATCTCGAACGGTACGGAGATGGCTGAAGTTATAGGAAGGCTTTCCTCCATCGCCTTGAGGGCGGGAGTCTCCATAGAGGAGATCATAGAGCAGCTTTCGAAAGTGAAGGGAGATTACTCGAAAGGACTCGCCGAAGAGATCAAGAAGGCCATTGAAGATTTCGCCAGGTTGTGGCTCAGAACGGGTGGAGAGAGAGACGAAGAACTGGAAACCCTTGAAGCGCCAGTCGAGCGCGAGAAATTCATTTTGGCGCACAACCTAAAGTGGTTGAACGGTTATTACGTCGACCAGGACGGGAACACGTATTGCCCCGTGTGCCTCTCGAAGAACAGCCTAATGAGGCAAGAGGGATGCGTGAGTTGTAGGAACTGCGGTTGGTCGAAGTGCGAGTGAACCTTTCAGGCACCCCCTTCACAGGGGGTGTTTCTTGTGTTAGAATCTTTCTTGCAAATGCTTTGCAATTGCAAGGTGAGAGGATGGCCAAGATGACGGAAAACCGCAGGAAGGTTTTCGAGATCATCGAACTCTCGAAGAAACCTCTGACAGCCAGTGAGATATTTGAGAAACTCGATGTGGATCTCTCGACCGTTTACCGCGCTTTGAACTTCTTGGAGAAGGAAGGGTTCATCAGATCGTTTTCCGTGGGAAACGGTCCCAGGTACTTCTTCAAGAAAGGGGTTCACTTTCACTTCACCGTCTGCGTGAAGTGTAGTGAACTGACGCCTTTCGACGAGTGTTCCGATCAGCTCCTCCAAGAAATTCGAAAGAAATACGGTTTTGAAGAGCAAGAACACGTGTTCCTAGTCTACGGAGTTTGTCCGAAGTGTGGGAGGTGAGTGAATGAAGAAGTTTTCTTTCATAGTTTTCATAATTTTTCTGTTGTTTTCCAGCTTCACTCTCTCAGCCGTGATAACAACGATAAATCCATATTACTTGTTGGTGAAACAACTTCTCGGTTCTGGAGAAATCGTGTCTCTTCTGCTTCCTCCCGATCTGAATCCCCATGTCTTCTCTTTGAAACCATCCGACGCCAAGAAACTCGAGGAAGCAAAGCTGATAGTGGCGAACGGTCTAGGACTTGAGCCATACCTCGAGAATTACAGGGAAAAGACCGTTTTTGTTGCAGACTTGGTTCCTCGCCACACGCTCGTGGACGAAAACCCACACGTATGGCTCAGCCCCATCCTTTTGAAAGATTACATCGTTCCTTCGTTGTCGAAGGTCCTGATGGACAAGTTCCCGCACCTTTCGGGAGAGATAGAGAAGAACGCCAAAAAGCTGATCGAGGAGTTGAACGATTTCACGGTGAAGGCAAGGGAAACTCTCTCAACGTACAAAGGTGTTAAGGTAATCGTAGTACACCCCAGCTTCCTCTACTTCTTCAAAGATTTCGGGTTGGAGATGGTCTCGCTCATGGAGGAAGGCCATGAGGCTCAAGTGAGTTTTTCTAGGATAAGGGAAATCCTTGGTTCCTCCAGGGACATCCGTGCCATCTTTCGAGAACCGCAGATGCCCCAGCAGGTCGTGGAACCTTTGGAGAGGGAACTCAAAAAGAAGAGTTACGTTCTCGATCCCCTTGGCATCGATGGCGAAAAAAGCCTTTTGGAACTGTTGGAGAAGAACCTGAAAGTCGTTTTGGAGGCGCTGAGATGAGCGTCATAGTGGAGGTAAGAAACCTTCGTTTTTCCGTTGGAGGCGTTGACATCTTGAAAGACGTGTCCTTCGATGTCGAAGAAGGTGAGTTCGTGGGGATAATAGGTCCCAACGGTGCTGGAAAGAGTACCCTCGTGAAGATACTCGTGGGAGAGATAAAGAAGTACACGGGACACGTGAGAGTTTTGGGACGAGTTGGATACTTACCTCAGGTTCAAACTTCACGTCGCGATTTTCCGATGAAAGTTAGAGAGTTCGCTGCGATGGGTGCGTACGCGAAGGGAAGGAAGATCTCGTGGGACAAGGTGAAAGAAACGCTGGAGAAGGTGGGGCTTTCAAACAAAAGCGAACATCTCATAAGAGAGTTATCGCCAGGAGAGTTCCAGAGACTGTCCCTTGCGAGGGCCATCCTCGCGGAACCGGACGTACTGATCTTGGACGAGCCGGAGGCCGGTGTGGATGAGATGGGAAGGGCGAGGTTCTTCGAACTCCTCGACGATTTGAAGAAACGGATCCCCCACCTAACGGTTTTGATGGTGAGCCATGACATAGGTATGGTCTTCCAAAGTTGCACCACGGTCATGTGTCTGAACAGGACTTTACACTGCCACGGACCCACTTCCGAGATCAAAATCGAGGATTTGAAGAAGATCTTCGTAGATTTCGACCTTTGGATTAAAGGCAACAGACATTACGAGATCTTCCACAGGAAGTGAGAAGTCATGGGTTTTGTACAGGATCTCGCGAGATTCGAATTTCTCAGGATCTCCTTCGTGGGTGGAATTTTGGTTGCCGTGCTCGCGGCGATCGTTTCACCGTTCGTCGTTTTCAGGAGGATGGAATTCATCGGTGATGGTACAGCGCACGCCACTTTTGCGGGGCTCGCCCTCGCCTTTCTTCTCGGGTTCGATCACAGGGTCGTCTCCCTACTTACCGCCATCGCCTTCGCCCTTTCTGTGAGCGCACTTTCTAGGAGAAGAGTCAGCGAAAACAGTGCCATAGGTATTCTCCTTTCCTTCTTCATGGCGCTTGGAATGATCCTTTTTTCACTGCCCAAGAGGTACAAGGCGAATGTGATCGGTTTTCTCTTCGGAGACATATTGCTGGTCAACAAAACGGATGTGTGGATGACGTTGTTCGTGTTGACTTTTGTGTTGGTGTTCTTGATCGCGTTTCGTTGGGAAATCAAGTATTTCTTGGTGGACGAAGAGATGGCGAAGTTCTTCAAACTGAAAACGGGGTTCGTAAAAGTTTTCATACTTCTCTTCATCTCTTTGGTGGTGGTGACCATCGTAAAGGTTGTCGGCATAGTCTTGACGAGCGCCATGCTCATCATCCCAGGCATGGTTGCCAAAGCTTTCGCAAGAGGTTTTTCCTCACTCCTCTTGGTGTCCGTCGTCTACAACTTTGTCACCTTCGTGCTTGGTTTCTATCTGGCGTACAGGTTCGACCTGCCACCAGGTCCGTGTATAGTGATGGTTTCCTTTTCCCTCTTCCTTCCGGTGCTAAAATTCCTCTGAGGGATCGAAGATGTGGAGGATTGGGATCGTTGACGATGACGAAGTCGTTTTGAAGGAGCTCTCCAGCAAGATATCTTCCACCTGGAGGAGTGCGAAGGTGTACACCTTCAGTACCGCAGAGAGTTTCCTTGAAAGCGACGAAGACCTCGACCTCGTGGTTTTAGACGTGATGTTACCGGATGGGAACGGTTACGAGCTGTGTGAGCTCATCAAGGAGAGCAACCCCAAGACCCGGGTGGTACTCCTCACTGTCTTGGGAGACGACGAGAGTGTGCTCAAGGGGTTCGAAGTTGGTGCGGACGACTACGTCGTAAAACCCTTCAACCCTGACGTCTTGATTGCGCGGATCAAGAGGTTTTTGGAGAGGAACAAAAAGAACCTGTACGATTTCGGAGACCTGAAGGTGGATCTGTCCGGGGGATGTGTTTACGTGAAGGGAAAAAGGGTATACCTCCCGAAGAGGGAGTTCGAGACTCTCGTGTACCTCGTTGAGAACAAAGGACAAGTTATCTCGAGAGAACGCCTGTTAGAAGTGGTTTGGGGGGACGAAGAAGTCTCGCCGAGGGCGGTGGACACCGCTATCAAGAGGTTGAGGAAAGCGATAGAAGAGGACCCGAACAGGCCGCGCTACATAAAGACCGTATGGGGGATAGGATACGTGTTCGTAGGAGGGGAAGAGAGTTGATATCTCTTCGTCTCTTTCTCTTAAGCTTTCTGATAAACGTGACGATACTTGGAATGTTTTGGCATTCGAAAATGGATTTCCTGGATGTTGTGCTGTTTGGTTTCCTTTCTTCAGTCGTTTTGAGCCTCATCGAACACATCTTCGTCACGCAGAGGATCATAAAGTTGATCATTCACCTGAGGAAACGCCAAGAATATCACGACCCCTTCAGCGATGAGGTTTCTCAACTGGTGAATCAGGTGAACGATCTCGTCCGTGTTCTCTCTAACCAAGTGACGGAGAGGGATAAATTGAGGGAAACATTCACTACCTTCATCCACGACTTAAAAAGTCTGATCAGTGAGGATGTCAAAGATGAGACCTTTCATCGTATGTTGGACGAGTATTATGAGTTTGCGAAGTTGGAAACGGGAATCGAAAAGCTGAAAAGAGAACCGATCAACTTGGTCGAGCTTGTGTGGGACGCCGTGGAGAAACTCGAGAAGAAATACCAAAAAAACGTGGAATTCTCTTATCAAGGAGAGTGTCACATCGAAGGCGACCCGATGAAGCTCTTCAGGGCTATCTACAACGTCTTGGAAAACGCTGTAAAGTACGCCACGGGAAGAATCGTCGTGCGCGTTGGCGTAGATCGAGTGACGGTGGAGAGCGAAGGGGAAGAGATCCCTTACGAAGTTCGGACAAACCTCTTCGAGAAAGCCAAGAAGGCAAAGGGAACCGGAATAGGACTGTACATCGCGAGGAGATTCCTCGAAATGCACGGTTTCAGGATCGTTTACAGGAGAGAGTCAAACATGAACGTCTTCGAGATTCAGATAGGGTACACGGGCATGTCGTCGGTGAAAGGTGCTATCGACTCCAGGTAGGAAAAGTCCACCCCTATCTTCTCTTCGTATTTCTTTCTCAAAAACCTCTTTCCGACTTCGCCCAAGATGACAGCGATGAGGAGATCTTCGTCCCTCTCGGCGAGCACCCCAAGTTCCCTTCTAGCCTTCTCGACTTCCGGTTCCAGAAGGTCTGCGGGCCTACAATCTATGGGCTTCTCGTCACCCAGGATCTTTTTCACCAGATCTGGATCCATCGGAGCTGGTGGCCTTCCGTAGAGACCCTTCACGTAGTTCTTCGTCTCGGCGGTCACCCTCTCGTACCTGCCGTACACCACGTTCAGGATAGCTTGAACTCCAACGATTTGACTCGTCGGCGTCACAAGAGGTGGATAGCCGAAGTCCTTTTGGACTCTCGGGATCTCTTCTAACACCTTGTCCAAGAGATGTTCCAGACGCTGTTCTTTGAGCTGCTTGATGAGGTTGGAGTACATCCCACCCGGTACCTGAGAGAAGATGATCCTGGAGTCTGGAAACTTCATCGCCACGTCGTACTCGGCGTACTTTGCCCTCACTTTCGTGAGGTGTTCGACTAAAAACTTCAAAGCCTCCTTGTCGAACTCACCTATCTCTGGATCGCTCTCCCTCAACGAGTAGTACATGGATTCAAAAGGAGGTTGAGAAGTTCCCATGGAAAAGGGGGATATGGCCGTATCGATTAAATCCGCACCTGCTTCAAAGGCAGCAAGGTAAGCCTGCGGTGCGAATCCGAGCGTGCAGTGAGAATGGACCTCAACGGGAAGCCCAAACCTTTCTTTGAGGGCCCTCACAAGTTGGTAAGCCTTCTTGGGAGTCAAAAGCCCCGCCATGTCCTTTATGCAGATGGAATCGATTCCCATTTCGACGAGTTTTTCAGCGAAGTCCACAAAGTACCCCACCGTGTGCACGGGACTGACCGTGTAGCTTATCGCCCCTTGAACGTGTAAGCCGTACTTTTTGGAGAACTCTATCGGTTTTTCGAGGTTTCTCTCGTCGTTCAAGGCGTCAAATATCCTTATTATGTCGAGACCGTACTCGGCGACCTTTTTTATGAACAGCTCCACCACGTCGTCTGGGTAGTGCCTGTATCCAACCAGATTTTGACCCCTCAGAAGCATCTGGATTTTCGTGCTTTTGAGACCTTCTCTGATCTTCTTCAGCCTCTCCCAAGGATCCTCGTTGAGGTACCTCACGGCCACATCGAAGGTGGCACCACCCCAAACCTCCATCGAGTAGAAGTTCATCCTGTCGAACGCCTCGAGCGCGGGCAGCATGTCCTCCGTCTTCATCCTGGTGGCTATCAAAGATTGGTGACCGTCCCTAAGTGTCGTGTCGACGAAAATCTTCCTCACGTTTTCACCTCTTTTTAACTGTTCAAGACGCCCTCTTTC
>JAUQPE010000017.1:57080-68086 GCA_030550515.1 Thermotogota bacterium
CCATTTCCATTATATCATTGTTGTTGTAACAAAAGGAGGTGCGGTGCGATGGACAAAAAGAAGGCGATAGGATTTGTTGTTCTACTTGGTCTTGTGAGTCTTTTTGCGGACATCACCTACGAAGGAGCCAGGGGAGTTCTGGGCCCGTTCTTTCAAACCCTTGGGGCAAGCGCCGCCGTTGTTGGATTTGCGATGGGATTCGGCGAAATGATCGGTTACACTTTCAGGCTTCTCTCGGGATTTTTGAGCGATGCGACGAAAAAATACTGGTTTTTCACGATTCTAGGTTACACCGTGAACCTCCTGGTCGTTCCCGCACTGGCTCTAGCTGGCAGCTGGCAGTTTGCATTGGCTCTCGTTGTGCTGGAGAGGTTTGGAAAAGCGCTGAGAACTCCAGCAAGAGATGCCATGCTCTCTTACGCCGCGGAAAACGTGGGTGTTGGCTGGGCATTTGGTCTGCACGAGGCGATGGATCAGATAGGCGCAATCACTGGTCCCATCCTCGTCTCGTTATTGTTAGCTTGGAAGAACGATTACAAGCTGTCCTTTGCGTTTCTTGCCGTACCAGCTCTCACCGCTTTGGTCTTCTTGCTTTCCGCAAGGATCGCCTATCCCAAGCCCGATGAACTCAGAGTGAAAAAGTACGACGTCGTTCCGGGAAAGTTGGGGAGGTCCTACTGGGTGTACCTCGTCGCGGTGATGCTCATCGCTTTTGGTTTTGCGGACTTTCCACTGATTGGTTTCCACCTGAAGGGACGGATGAGCGATCACCTGATCCCGGCCCTCTACGGTTACGCCATGGGGGTAGACGCCCTCAGCGCCCTCTTCTTCGGTAAGACCTACGACAGGGTGGGTCTTTCCGCACTCATGATCGCGACGGGCCTCTCCGCATTTTTCGCGCCTTTTGCCTTCCTTGGAAGTGTCCCCCTGGCGATCGCGGGTGTGACGCTCTGGGGTATAGGGATGGGCGCTCAAGAGTCGATCATGAGGGCAGTCATCGCAGACATCACACCGCCGGACAAGAGGGGAGGAGCTTACGGTTTCTTCTTCACGTGTTACGGGTTCGCTTGGTTTGTCGGTTCGTGGATCATGGGGATCCTCTACGAAAGGCACGCGGCCTTTCTTGTGGCGGTCTCCGTGGTTTCCCAGGTTCTGGCAGTGTTGATACTCTTTTTGCTGCGACGTGGTAGAATCAGAGAGGGGGACTAACGTGAGGATAGATCCCATTTCCTCGAGGTACGTTCAAAACCTTCAGCTTTATCCCAACACCGTCGTCAGACCCCAAGAGAATCCCGTTTTGGACTTTTCCATTTCGATTCTCCCGCGCGACTTGAGAGTCCGATTGCAGCAACATCACGACATCGTTAGACGTTCCATCGAAGAAGTTGGCGCGCTGAACGAGGTGCAGAGAGGCCTCCAAGGGATCTCTGGGGCATTGGAAGAGCTCAGAAAGTTGTACGTTTCTCAGGAAAACGTCGAACAAAACGAATACGGGAGAATTGTTGGTAGGATCGAAGAAAACCTTCAAGCAGTTTTGCGCGCGGCACGTTCCATCGACGAGGAAACGAGGACGAGACTTTCCCAGCTCGAACGCGAGATCTCTGGGTTTCTGAGAGCTGGCATCCCGTCGAGCCAGAACGCTCAAAACTTCCTCGAAAGAATCGAAGAGCTGTCCAGAAACTTAGAGGAAGTTCAAGAGCGCGTCTCCACAAGAATAGGTGAACTCGTGAACAGGGCTCAGTTGAGCTTGAGGGTTTACGAAAGCATCTTCCAAGTGGACGAGAGGGTAAACAGAGACGCCGTGTTGAACCTATTCAGAAACAACTACGCGAACGCGCTTTTGATGGTCCACAACTTCTACGCTCCTCACTTGCTGATGAACCTTCTCATGTGAGAGCGGGGGATATGGATTTGAAGGTGTCTAGGTTCGTGACTTCTCCCCCTTTCGAGACGAACACCTACGTCCTGGAAGTTTTGGGGGAAACGTTGGTTGTGGATCCTGGGGAGGGGATTTCACGGTTTGTGAACGAACCCGCCTTCGTGCTCGTCACGCACGGACACTGCGATCACATCTCCGGCGTTCCAGAACTGAAGGTGAAGAAACTTTTCGTGTCCAAGGAAGATTCCCACATGCTCTCGGATCCCAAGGCAAACCTTTCGGCAGACTTCATGGATTGGAACGTGGTCTTGGATCTTCCTTTTGAGGAAATCGAGAAGTTCTTCAACGTTTTGGCGGTACCTGGGCACACAAGGGGGTCTCGTTTCGTAGTCTTCGAGGGCGTGGTGTTCACAGGTGACACCGTGTTCGCAGACACCATAGGAAGAGTGGACCTCAGCGGCTCAGAAGAGGAGATGGAGAGAACGTTGGAGAAGGTCAGAAGGTTCTTCTCAGAGATACCAAAAGATTGGCTTGTGTGTCCAGGCCACGGAGAGGTCGTCACCGTTGGTGAACTCTTAAAGAAAAACCCATTCTTTCATGAATGATCTCCGATCAATTCCTTCACCTTCTCTTTCACCTTCGCTGCCACTTCCTTCCTCGATGTCTCGGAGATGATCCTAACCAGCAAGCTCCCAACTATCACGCCGTCGGCCACTTCCCAAACTTTCTCTACCTGCTCCCTCTTCGATATCCCAAAACCCACGAAGAGTGGCAAACGCAACTTTTCCTTCACCATCTTCATGTGATCGACGAAGGGGAGGTCTTCCTTCTCTCCCGTCACACCGTACCTGGATATGTAGTAGACAAAAGGTGCGGAAACCCTCCTTATCCTTTCGAGGTCGGACTCCCTTGTGTTCGGTGCAACGAAAGGCACGAGCGGGAAATCGATCTCGACGTTCTCCACTTCGCGGAGGGGAAGGTCTGGAACGATCAAACCCTTTATCCCAACCTCTCTGAGTCTTCGAATGAGTATCTCCTTTCCGGCTGGGTAGTTCAAGATAGGGTTGAGGTAACTCATGAGGTACAGGTCGTAGTCGACCTTCAAATTGGACACCATCTCCAAGATCTTGTCCAAGTTGACACCGTTTTCGAGGGCAACCTTGTGGGCGATCTGGATGACCGGACCATCAGCCACGGGATCGGAGAACGGAACCCCAATCTCCACACCGGTGATGCCAAGACCGTTCAAGGAAAGGAGGATTTTTTCCGTTGTCTCGAGGTCAGGGAATCCCGCCGGTATGTAAGCGATGAAACCTTTCCTCATGATATCCTCTCCCGAACGCGAGGATGACTCAAAACGCTCGCAAGGTCCTTGTCGCCCCTCCCAGACAAGTTCACCACCACGATCTTTCCATCCAGGTCTTCGATCTTTCTCAAGTAGGCCAAGGCGTGTGCGCTCTCGAGCGCAGGGATTATACCCTCGTATCTTGAAAGCTCCAAAAAGGCGTCGAGGGCTTCTTCGTCCGTCACGGCATCGTAGAAGACCTTACCGGTTTCTTTCCAGTAGGCGTGTTCGGGACCCACACCGGAGTAGTCCAAACCAGCCGATACGGAGTGTGTCGTTCTCACCTGTCCCCATTCGTCCTGGAGCACGTAGGTTTTGCTGCCGTGGAGATAACCAACTTTTCCCCGCAGGAGAGAAGCGGCGTGTTCGCCGGTCTCCAGCCCCTTCCCGCCAGCCTCCACCCCCACGAGCTTCACACCAGAATCTATGAAAGTGTAAAACATACCGGCCGCATTGCTTCCCCCTCCCACACAGGCGATCACGTAGTCGGGGAGCCTCCCTTCCTTTTCCAAGATTTGGTGCTTCGTCTCCTCACCTATGATCTTCTGGAAGTCCCTCACGATAGTGGGATACGGGTGTGGCCCCACCACGGATCCCAGAACGTAGTAGGTGGTGGGGAGGTTGGTGATCCAATCTCTGAGGGCCTCGTTTATGGCGTCCTTCAAAGTTTTGCTGCCGCTGCTCACCGGTACCACTTTTGCTCCCAAAAGTCTCATCCTTTCAACGTTCGGTCTCTGCCTGTTCATGTCTTCTTCTCCCATGTAGACGACGCATTCAAGACCAAAAAGGGCAGCTGCCGTTGCAGTGGCCACCCCGTGCTGTCCCGCTCCCGTTTCGGCGATCACTCGCCTCTTTCCCATCCTCAAAGCGAGCAGAACCTGACCGATCGCGTTGTTTATCTTGTGCGCACCAGTGTGGAGCAAGTCTTCGCGCTTCAAGTAGATCTTCGCACCGTACTTTTCGCTCAGCCTCTTCGCAAAGTAAAGTGGTGTGGGGCGTCCTGCGTAGTCCTCCAACAACTTCCTGTACTCCGCCCAAAACGCCTCATCCCTTGACACCTCTTCGTAAGCCTTTTCCAACTCCTCCAAAGCCGGCATGAGGATTTCCGGCACGTACTGTCCACCGTACGGTCCAAAGTATCCTTTCATCCTTCCCACGTCCCTTTCGCCTTTTTTATGAACAACTTCACCGCAGCTGGATCTTTTTTACCTGGAAGGGATTCCACACCTGAAGAGACATCCACGGCGTTCGGATGAAGGACCTTTATAGCCTCCGATACGTTCTCAGGATTCAACCCCCCCGCAAGTATCAGAAAGTCGAACAAGTTCCTGTACGGGATCAACAGATTCCAATCGAAGACCAAGCCGCTTCCTCCGCGAGTATCGCTTTTTGTGTCGAACAGAACGGGAAATTCTCTGAAAGTCAACGCCTTCTTGACGTCTTCTTCCGTCTTCACCCCAATGGCCTTTATCACGGGTACCTTTTCTGCAACCCTCTTGCAGGTGTCAAGGTCTTCGTCTCCATGGAGCTGTACGGCACATAATCCCACAAAAGAAGCTATTTCCTGTATCTTCCCCGGCTCTTCGTTCACGAACACTCCGATCTTACAGACGAAGGGAGGTAACGACCTGGCGATGTTCCGCGCGATCTCGGGAGAGACGTACCTTTTGCTGCGCGGGTAGAAGACGAAACCAATCGCGTCGGCCCCAGCCTCGTACACCATCCTTGCGTCTTCCAAGTTCGTGATACCGCATATCTTCACTCTGACCATCTTCTCATCATCTCCAAAAGCCCTCTTGGATCTTCCGTCTTCATCAGGGCGGTACCAACGAGCACGGCGTTGACTTTGCCGCGCAAGATCCCAAGTTCCTCTGGCCTCTCTATGCCACTTTCCGCGACGACGATAACGTCCCGGGGTATCAACGGGAGCAATTCCTCGAGCACACGCTTGTTTATCGTGAAACTGGAGAGATCCCTCGTGTTCACCCCTATCATCTCGGGCTCGATCGCCTCGAACACCTTGTCCAGATCTTCTTTGGTGTGGACCTCCACCAGACAGTCCATCCCCAGTTCCTCGGCGGTGAGGTAGAGTTCCCTCAACTTGTCCTTTGTGAGGATTCTGGCTATCAGAAGCACCGCGTCCGCCTCGTGATGAGACGCGAGTATCACTTGGAGGGGATGCACGTAGAAGTCTTTCGCAAGGATGGGCTTCTTGGTGATCCCTCGGGCCTTGTCCACGTCCGAAAAATCACCCTTGAAGTAATTCCTTTCCGTGAGTATGCTGATGGCGTCCGCCAATTCATCGTAGATCGAAACGTGGGATTCCAAGGAAGCGAAGGGATTTATTTCTCCCATGGAAGGAGAGGCCCTCTTGAATTCCGCGATGATCTTCAACCTCTCCCTTCCGGAGAGCGCCTTCGAGAAAAACTTGTTCCTCCTTTTGGGAACGAGTTCTTCAAGTTTGATCTTTTTTATCTCTTCCTTCTTCTTCTCAACTATCTCCAAAAGCTTGTTGATATTCCATTACCTCCCTGAGCTTTTGGTATGCTTTTCCGCTCGTCATGAGATCTATGGCTTTCTCCACCCCGTCCCTGAAGGTGTCCGTTTCACCGACGAGCCAGAACGCAAGTCCCGCATTCAAGGCCACCGTCTCCATCTGGGTTCTGGTGCCTTCTCCCTTGAGGATTCTCTCCATGAGTCGGAAGGATTCCTTTGGATCCTGGGGGCCCTTCAATTCCTCAAAGTTACCCCTCTTCAACCCCATTTCCTTGAGGTCGAACACGTAAGGCGTGATGGAATGTTGTGTCACGAGGAGCATCCTGTTTTCTCCACACGTCGTGAGCTCATCGGTGATCCCATCGGAGACAATCGCCGCCTTCTCCACACCGAGTCTCTGCAGAGCGATCGCTATCTTCGGAGCCAAGGAGAAATCGAAGACACCGACAACCTGGTACTTCACCCACGCTGGACTGACGATGGGACCCAGGATGTTGAACACAGTCCTCAGCTTTATCTGGCGTCTCGCCGGCATCACGTACTTCATGGCGGGGTGCAGGAGGGGAGCGAACAGGAAAACAAACCCCACGTCCTTGAGTTCTTTTTCCATTTCCTCCGGTTTCTTCTCGAGCTTGTAACCCCCCGCTTCTAGAACGTCCGCGCTCCCCACCTTGCTCGTTATCGATCTGTTACCGTGTTTTGCGACCGGCACTCCCCCCGATGCCACCACGAAAGCAGCCGCCGTTGAGACGTTGAAAGTGCCGGCACCATCACCACCGGTTCCACAGTTGTCCACCGTCTTTGGGGAGAAAGTCCGGATCCGCACGGCCTTTTCCCTCATCACGCAGGCCATCCCACCTATCTCGTCTCCCGTCTCCCCCTTCATCCTCAACGCGACGAGGAAGGCCGCTATTTGTGCGTCCGTGGCCTTTCCAGACATGATCTCTTCCATCACTTGCTTGGCCTCTTCGAAGGAGAGATCTTCACCCTTCACGAGTCTTTCGGTTGCGGCGGTGACGTTCATTTCTGATCGAAGATCTTGTGCCTTGACCACTTCTTCTATGTTCAAGAAATTCTTCACCATCTTCTTCCCATCCTCGGTGAGGATGGATTCGGGGTGGAACTGTACTCCAAAGGTGAGGTGTTCCTTGTGTCTTATCGCCATGACCTCTCCTTCGTCGCTCTTTGCGACCACCTCAAGTTCCGGAGGAAGAGACGACTCTTCCACAATCAACGAATGGTACCTGGTTGCCATCAATGGATTCCTAACTCCGGCGAATATGTCACGACCGTTGTGTATGATCTTGGAGGTCTTGCCGTGAAGGATCCTCTTCGCGTGCGCTATCCTCGCTCCGAAAGCGTAACCTATGGCTTGATGTCCCAAACACACCCCAAGTATCGGTATCTTTCCAGAGAATTTCTTCACGACTTCGACGGACACACCCGCGTTTTCTGGCCTACCCGGTCCTGGTGAGATGACGATGTGTGTGGGCTTTCTGTTTTCTATTTCTTCAACCGTTATGGCATCGTTCCTGTAGACTTCGATCGCGCACCCTGGCTCCACCTCGCCTATGTACTGAACGATGTTGTAAACGAAAGAATCGTAGTTGTCGATGACGATGACTTTCTTCAAGACAATCCCCCCTGGATTCTTTGGGCTATCTCCAAACTTCTGAAGAGGGCCCTGAGCTTGTTCAAGGTCTCCTCGTACTCCCTCTCAGGCGAAGAATCGTAAACGATACCCGCTCCTGCTTGAAGCCAACCTTGATTCCCCTTGAAGAAGAAAGACCTTATGGTTATGGCTGAATCCATGTTCATCCTTCCTCTGTCGTCTGGGAAGGAGAAGTATCCCACCGCACCCGCGTAAGGTCCCCTGGGAGTCGGTTCCAGCTCCTCTATGATCTCCATCGCTCGCACTTTCGGCGCGCCGGAGACGGTTCCAGCGGGGAAAGTGGACTCGAAGACGTCGATGGCGTCTTTGTCTTCCCTGACTTCACCGGTAACTTGGGACACGATGTGCATCACGTGGGAGTACCTTTCCACCACCATCATCTTCTCAACCTTCACGGTACCTTCACGGCACACCTTTCCAAGATCGTTCCTGCCAAGATCCACAAGCATCACGTGCTCAGCGAGTTCTTTCTCGTCGCTCAAAAGCTCTCTCTCGAGCCTCATGTCCTCTTCGGCCGTTCTCCCTCTAGGGCGCGTCCCCGCGATTGGCTTCACGACCGCCTTGTTTCCTTCCACCTTGGCCATCGTTTCTGGTGAGGATCCCAATATCACAACGTCGGAGAACTTCAGGAAGAACATGTAAGGTGAAGGGTTGATCAACCGGAGCGCCCTGTATATGTAGAACGGATCGAGCGTTGTCTTGAAGGAAAAACATTGCGATAACACCACTTGGAATATGTCTCCTTCCACTATGTACCTCTTCGCCTTCTCAACCGCCCTGTAGAACTGTTCCTTTTCAAAGTTGGATTCCGGATCCGTGACGAAGGGTCTTTTCTCGTTCCGCTGGTTCACCGGTTTGAAGATCTTCTCGGCGAGCGCTTCGGGAGTTTCGCTGACGATGAACATGCAGTTCTTGAGATGGTCGAAGATCAAAAGGTGTTCGGGTATCACAAACTGGAAGGTTGGAAAGATGGATTCTCTGACGTCGATCTTCTCTATGTGTTTCACGTAATCGTAACTCACGAACCCCACCGCCCCACCCCTGAAGAGTGGGAGATCGTCGTTCTTCAACTCGTACTTGTACATCCCAAGCCACTCTTTGAGTGCCTTGAGAGGGCTTCCCTTGTACTCCACCTCTCTTGTGGCAGTTCGAAGGACTCCTCGCTCCAGCGTGAACACGTCCCTTTTACCGATGCCTATGAACGAATGCCTTCCAAAGGCAGAACCGAGTTCCACGCTTTCAAGAAGGAAGGCATACTCCTCGTTCTCCGCGACTTTCATAAAGGTAGAAACTGGAGTTTCCAGATCGGACACCAACCTCAAAACGTGCATGCTCCCCACCTTCTGTTTTTTCGAAAATTATAACAGCAAAAGGTTCAGCTTTCAAACACGAAATACCTATCCTTTCCGGCCTTCTTCGCCTCGTAAAGCTTTCTATCGGCCAGTTCCACCAGCTCTATCGTGGAGATTCCCTTTCTGGAGAAAGCCACCCCACCACTCACCGTCACCCGAGCGCCCGGTCTTCCCAAAACTTCTTCCCACCTGTGTCCCCTGACCTTCTCCATGATCGAATCCATGGTTTCGATCACGTTCTTTCCATTCTCGAAAACGATCATGAATTCTTCTCCACCGTATCTTCCAACTCTTCCATTCGTCACGCATTCTTTTAAGATGGTCGAGATATTCCTCAAAACGACGTCCCCTTTCGTGTGACCAAAGGTGTCGTTTATCCTCTTGAAATCGTCTATGTCTATCATCGCAACCGCAGTGTTTTCACCAACCTTCAACCTTCTGTCCAAGATCTCCATGATGGCCTTCTTGTTGTACAGACCCGTGAGACTGTCAGTTGCAGAAGCTACGATGTAATCCCTGAAATCGTTCAAGTTCCTGAAAAGCGTCACAAGACTTTCTTGAGCGATCGAAACAACGCTTTTCAATATGAACTCGCTAAAGGGTTCCTCGAAGAGGATACATCCCAATTCCATCGATTCCTTCACCACGTGAACGAATCCGTCTTTCGGTGCTCTATCCTCTTCCAAAAAACTTCCTTGGAAGCTCCAAGAGGAAGGAGATGTCGGTTTCTCGAGAGAGGATAGGAGCTTTCCCTTCAACCTTTCCTTGTTAACGGGCTCTCCAAGAGAGTAAATCCTTCCCTCAGTTGGGGAAAGAAGGAGCACCCTGAACCCTTTGAATTCCGCGAACTTCTTGAACAAATCCTCCAGCAAAAGCACCACGTACATCTCGTCCCTCGCGTACCTTAGGAAAGACAGTATTTCCTTCTCCAATATCTCTTTCTTCAACCTGTTCTCGACGATTTGGAAAACGTTACTTACGTGAATGGTTTCCATTTTCTCGGTGACGCGTTCAAGAGAAAGGAATTCCTTTATCTCCTCTCTCATCTTCTCTTTTTCGAGCATCTTGCTTATAAACTTATCGGCGCCACTTCTCTCTGCCCAGAATTCGTTCACCACATCCGATGAGGCGGTGAATATGGCGATTCCTGTGTTTTTGAAACACTCCAGCTCCCTGAGCGTGACTGAGAGGTAAAGTCCCGTGAGATCTGGCATGTTGTAGTCGGTGAGGACGTAATCCGGTCTGTGCTTCAATGCCATTTGGATGCCTTCGTTCCCATTCGACGCGAGGAAGATCTCACACTCTCCACAGATTTCTTTCACGATGTCAACAAGTACGAGCCTCCAAAACTTGCTGTCATCGACGATGAGAATCCTCTTTCCCAATTGTTTCCCCCCACCTATCTTTGTTTTCTGGTTTCGTTTTGATAAATTATACCTTCTCTCCTCCCCATAGAGTTTTACAATTTCCCAGGAGGTGGTGCGTCTGAACAAGAAGAAAGCCTCTCTCTTTCTCCTGCTCACGGCCACCCTCTGGAGCACAAGCGGGGTTTTGATAAAACTTGTAGACCTTAACCCATTCACGATCGCGGGCGTGAGAAGCGCGATAGCTTCGCTGGTCATTCTCTTGTGGACGAGAAAGGTCGACCTGAAGCTGAATTTCGATCGAGCGATGGCCTCCGTTTTCCTCGCCGGAACGGTAACTCTCTTCGTGTTGGCGAACAAGTTAACTACAGCCGCTAACGCGATACTTCTGCAGTACACCGCCCCAATCTATGTTGCTCTTCTTTCCCCTTTTCTACTGAGGGAAGAGATGTCTTCTAAAAGGGACTGGCTCGGAATCTCAACGGCGATGTTGGGGCTCGTGCTTTTCTTCCTTGATGAACTCGATCCAACCAATCTCTTGGGCAACTGCGTGGCCATCGGGAGTGGGATCTCTTTCGCCTTGTACAACATATTCATGAGGAGACAAAAAGACGGATCCCCAATAACAGCGACTTTTTTAGGGAACGTTTTGACCTTTTTGATGACACTCCCTTTTGTGCTCGCATCGATTCGACACATCACGACAAAGAGCGCGATGGTTTTACTCTCCTTGGGGGTGTTCCAACTTGGCATCCCTTACGTTCTCTATTCCGTATCGATAAAACACGTGAGGGCTATAGAAGCCCTTTTGATCGCCATGCTCGAACCCATCCTGAACCCCTTATGGGTGTTCCTTGTCTTCGGAGAAAAACCTGGAAAGTGGGCGTTGGTGGGAGGA
>JAUQPE010000018.1 GCA_030550515.1 Thermotogota bacterium
CTCCATGGGCACGCCAACGAACAGGATCCCTACGACTTCCCCCCTTTCGTCCAAAATGGGATCGTACACGGTCATGTGATTCTTTCCAAGGATCTTTGCTTCTCCGATGTACCTCTTTTTCTCCATCACCGGTTGGTACGCGGCGGAGCTTTTCCCAAGAAACGTGCCAACAGCTCTTGTTCCGTCGTCTTTTCTCACAGAAGTGGAGATTCCGACAAAATCATCGCCTTCTCTCTGGAATATGGTGGCGACCACCTTCATCTGCTCTGAAAGTTTGTCCACCACCTCGAACCTGTCTTTGATGGGATTTCCAGAGGCGTCCACCAACACGCCACCTTCGAACTTTAAGGCTCCATACTCTCGCCTTACGTATTCCTTCATCACCTCCACGGCACCATCGAGAAGTTGAGAATAAAGCTGGACCGAGACGTTTTTCAACAGCCTCGAGTTGGTTCTGAAGGAGACGACCCACATTGGGATCAGGGTCAACAAGGTTACAACCAGCATGACCACCACGACGTAAGTTTTGAGCGAAGGTCTCACACTCACACCTCCTTCAGTACCTGTACTCGTCCACCAACCTACCATTTGCGTCGTACAAACTGGCCTTGTCTCCCCTATCGTTCCACACGTACCTCTTCGTCCAAACGAGAGGACCGGAAGCGGAAGGCCCCGAGTGAACGGAGACGGTTTCGCCTGGTTGCAAGATAACCTCCGGAAAAGTGTACCACTGCCCTCCTTTGCTGTAAAGCTTCCAACCGCGGAGGTTCACCGGAACGTCTCCCACGTTCTTGATGAGCACGTACTCGTTGGGACCCCTGTACTGAATCGAGACGATCTTAACGGCAGGCCTTTCCGAGATGGAGGTCGTCGGTTTGTACCTTCCCTTCTCCAACATATCCACTATCTCGCTTTCGGGCACGCTTCCCCACAAACCCAAACCGTTTTCCCTCGCGATTTCTTCCGCTCTTTGGAAGATTTCCATGTAATCCTCTCTGAACGGAAAGACGGTGTAAACTTGTCCAAAGCCGTTCAAAACGAGCACGACGTTGTGCAGTATCCAGTGTTCCTTTCCCTGCCACTCCGCTTTGAACCAAAGGTACGCGAGCAGCCTTCCGTACCTGTCCCTGTCGTTCCAGTCGTAGGTGAGCAGGACGGTTTCACCAGGTTTGATGAGGCGTTTCGTGAAGAGAGACGCGGCCCTTCCAAAGGGTTCAGCGGGGATGATCGGATGGACCGTCTCCGGGGTATCGACTCCTATGAGCCTCACCGTCTCTGCCGAGGCTTGTGTTATCACCCTCACCGTGTCTCCGTCCACACCCTCTACCAAGGTAGCCAAGTCGTATCTTTCAGGTTGGAGGACAGAGAAGTACTCCTCCAAGTAGAAGAACTCTATCCCGTGCTTTTGAAGCGTGATCAGTCCGGAAAAGCAAGCAACGACCAGGAAAAGAAAAAGGAAGAGTGCCAGCTTGCGCATGGACATCCCCCCCAAGTGTTCGCGTTGAGGTGACATCCATGGCGCTTTCCCTGTGAGGGTCGCGACGAAGCGCGAGAAGGCAAAAGGTGCCCTTCATGTTATTGTAACATAAAGACGACCGTTTCAACTGTCAGATGACGAAACCTGTGAAAACGGATTTTCAGTATGAACTAAATAAGTTTATCATTTTTAAAACTATCTTCGTAATTTATTTCGCGAAACAATATCGTATTCGTCGTGTGTCAAGTTCCAAAAACAATTATTCTAAAATTAACAAAATGATTTGAAGCTAAAAATACGAATTATTAAAGATTTCTGGACATGTGTATTCTTATCTAAAATTGTTTCTATTAGCGCTGAAATAAAACTCAGGGATGATATAATTCCACCCTGGGTGACCTTGTATGAGATGGGGCAGGCTTTCCAGAAGGGCTCGTCGCTATCTCCTCTACAAGGTTCTCACGTCTCCCTTGATGGTCACTTACTACATGCTTCCCGTTTACATGTACATGAGTGGGTACGACGTCCTGGAGACGGGGGTGCTCTTTTCCCTCATCCACGCCTTCTTGATACCCCTGTCTCAACTGTTGGGCAAGTTGCTCAGGGGTAGGCCTTTGAAGAAGGTGTTGATCTTCGTGGACACCCTGGAGGGCGTGGCGCTCATCCTGTACGGTCTCTCTCTCGGAACGTACGCACCCATCGTTCTCTTCTTCGGTGCGTTGGCTAGTGGCCTTTCCGCCCTCTTCTATCCCGTTCACCAGATGGTGGAAAGGGTGATCTATCCGGAAGAGATGGCCAAGGAAGTGTACAGTTGGTACCTGAAGGTATCCGAGGCGTTGCAACTGGCCAGTTACCTGTTCTTTGGGTACCTGTTCGGCTACGTGTTCAACAGCCCCAACCACTACAGGGTAGGGTTCGTGGCTTTCGGATGTTTCCTCATTTCGTCCCTCTTGCTGACCCTGAACCGTTCTTTCAGGACGAGGAGTGGGGAAGCAGTTGAGATAGAGGAATTCAAGTTTTCGGTGGATAGAGACTACAGCCTCGTGCTCTTCACGGAGACCTTGATGTTTTTCGCGTGGAACATCGTACCGGAGTTCGTGTTGCTCAACTACATCGTCAACACCCTCGAGTTGACCTTGTTCGAGGTGATGCTCGTTGAGGCGGCAATGTCCGTGATCGCCATAGTCGCCGCCTACGTGTCTGAGACTGCTGTTTTCGACGGTAGGAAGGCGATGATCTTGGGTTACGCCTTGATCGTCGGGTGGGCCGTCATCATGTACCTGAACCCTCCAATCCACCTGGTGTTGTTGACCCACACGATGGCGCGGTTCGGCGAGATGCTCGCCTTTCCGCATTACAGGTCGTGGGTTTTCGCCTGTGTCCCGAAGGAGAAGGTTTCGGAGTACTTGTCCACGCTTCTAAACTACAGGAAGATGGTCACGCTGCTTTCGCCACTCATGGCGGGGATCATGGCCTCCGCGAAACCCACGCTCCCTTATCTGGTGAGCGCAGGGACCTTCACGCTGATCATTTTCGTGCTTTCCTTCTCCGTGGATAACATCAGATCTCAAGAGTGATCTGGTCCTCCACGATCATATCGATCATCTCGTCCAGATCCTTTTCGTTGAACGGGTTGAACACGGGAAGATCCGTCTCAAAGGACCCATTCAGGCACACACCGGCGATCACTTTCGCGTTGGACAGGGTTTCTATGAGTTTTCTTTCCTCTTCGAAATCAGGACCCTTCGGTATCTTGTAGAAAGAGCCAAACTGCTTCCTGGTTGGGTCGTGGACGAGGAACACGTAGTTTGGGTCACACCCGTAGAGTAGACCGAGGGTGACCTGTCCGTAAGCGGGATGCCTCAACGCGCCCTGACCTTCCACGAAGATGATCTCTTTTCCCATCCTTTCGAGTTCGAGAACGCACTCTTCGACAACCCCAGAAACGAAATCGGAAGGGATGGCGTCTATAACCCAGCCAACTTCCGCACCTATCAGAATCCCAGTCTGACCGGTCGCAAGAAAACCAGCTTTCAAACCTCTCTCCATGGCCCTCTCCCACAGCTGAACGGCCGTCGTTCTCTTTCCAACCACACAATCCGTCCCAAAGACCGCCACCACCTTGGCCCTTCTCCTGTAAACGTCCCCGCTGAAGACCCTGAGTTCCGGGGGAGGCACCCTCACGTCCACGATCCTCGCACCGGTCTTCTTAGCCAGCTCGACGAATTCCGGGTCTTGTGAGATCTTGAAGTGCAAACCGTTCAACACGTCGAGCCCCCTTCTCAAGGCCTCCCTTATGATCTTCGCCACGTCCTCGTTCAGAACGCCCCCTGGGTTGGACACGCCAACGATGACCACTTCCGCCCCCATCTCCACGGCTTTCTCCACGCTCGAAACGATGGGAACGTTGTACCTCAAAGGCCTCACGAATTCTTCTGCCATCCTTCCCTCGTGCTCAGCTATCACGCACACGGGTTTGAACAACCTGCTGTGTCTCAAAAGACCGTAGGTAGTCTTCGCGTGAGAGGTTCCCAGTTGACCCCACGCAACGATCGCAGCGGGTGTCCCCAACTTGTAGAGATCCATCAGCTTCACGCTCTTTCCCCCCGTTTCGGATTTTGGTAGATTTTAACATGGGGAGGTGAACTCGTCTTGAAGATTGCGATAATTGGAGGAACTTTTTGGGACATCTTCATCTACGGTGAGGAGGCACACAGGGTGGAAATCCTGCAGTCCCCAGGAGGATCGGGTTTGAACGTGGCCTTTGGATTGTACAGGTTGGGTTTCGAAGTGGCGTTCTTCTCCAACTTGGGTAGAGACCTTTACGCAAGCGAGATCGTTCGGATTTTGCAGGGTTTTGGTTTCGAAACGTGTGGTATGAGGGTGAAAGAAGGCGAAACGGGCCTTCACATTGCCCTGAACGAAAAGCCAGTGGGTGTGAACCGTGGTGTGAACAGGCTACAGGTCGAGTTTGACGCGCTCTCGGAGTACGATTTGGTCTTCGTGAACTGCGAGGTCCCTCCAGAAACGATCAGGAGGGTGTGCAGGGAGGCCAAGGAAGTGTTTCTCGACCTTGGGCCCCTCTCCAGCGTGGACCCAGCCGATATGGACGGGAAAATCTTCGTCATCGGAAACGAGAGGGAGTGTTCCAAGAAGAGATGCGACGTGATCAAGTTGGGACCGAAAGGGGCAAGATGGGGTGAGGTGTTCGTGAGAGGAAACGGCGTGGAGTCTCCGTACAGGATAGGCAGCGGAGACGTCTTCGATGTCGTCTTTTTGGCGCTCCTTTTGAAGGGAAAGGAAAAGAGGGAAATAATGGAGTGGGCCGTTTCTGTATCTCAAGACCTCTCGGGTAGGGTGAAAGGGGCTTTCAACAAGATGCTCTCACTCGAACAATTCGATCCTTTTCACAAGGTGCTTTTTGAGGGCACGCACGATTAACGAGAAGGTTATCGGCACGCCGAAAAGACCTACGATCGAAACGATGGGCATTTCCCTGATCAACTTCAAAGAAAAGAAGAGCACGATCGCAAATCCCATGGAAACGGCTTCTACGAGCAAAATCTGTTGCAACGAGAATATCCTCGCCGGGTTAGATGGATTCTTGGCCGCCTCGTCCACCTTCAAAAAGGTCACGCCGAGGATGGCCGAAAGGACGTACACCACGAAGACGAACGGGTTCAACAGGAGGTACAGGGGGTCACCCGTGTAGAGCGTCAGAAAGACGGTGAAAGCCAAGAAAACCGCACCGTTCAGAAGTGAAGGAAGGAGGATCTTCGGCTTCAACAGGTTCCACGCGTCCGCGGGGAAGGTCCTGAAGATGGGCCACGTGAGGAGTTCGTACCTCCACAACAAGGCCGCCATCGTGGAGTTGTAAAGGATGGAGATCGCTAGGACTATCATGATGCTTCCGAGCATGTCGTCCTTTCCTCCAAACAACGCCAAGATGATCCCAAAACCTACCGGGTAGAAGACCAAGTATATCATCCTCTCCTCTCGGAGTAAGACCTTCATGTCCTTGGCGTAGAAACCTTTCAAAAAGCCAAATCTTGGTTTCTTTTTTTCCGCCTTCCCCGTCACAGGTTCGAACAACACCCTCTCACCTACGAAGAAACTCGCCAACACGGTGAAAACAACAAAGGTTAGACTTGTGAGCAGATGGAAAGGTTTCTTGTAAGAAAGAGCTGGGAGGGCGAACAAGTTCCAGTCAGAGAGGATGAACCTCAAAGAGATGGAGGCAGATCTCACGAGGTCGATGTTGAGAAAGAGGAGGAACGTGAAAACGGAGAGCAATTGGATCACAACGAAAACAATTCGCGCAGTACTTTTCGTGAGAGTTCTGCTGAAGAGGAACGAAAGGACGTTTCCAACACTCATCAAGAACACGATTTGAAGGATTCCCGTGAAGAACACCACCCAATCCCTCAGCAGGTAAGACGAGAAAGATACGTTGAAGAGAAGGATGGAGAACTGGAGGAACTGGAAGTAGGCGGACTGTATCGACTGAAAGAGTGCGATCGTTCCCCTCCTCAGAGGTAACGTGAGCAGGAATTCGATCTCTTCGCTGTTCAAAAGGGAGTAAGAGAGGTTGAAGACGTAACCGAAGAGGAAGAGGATGGAGAAAACAGTCAAGCCGAGGGAAAAGAAGGCCAAGAACACCTCGTAACCGAACTGGTTGATCACGCTTCTGTAGAGGGGAGACCACAAAACGAACAGAAAAATCATGGTAAGCCCAAAACCGATCAGAAAACCAGGAAGACCCGACAACTTCCTCCTTGGAAGCGCATACCTTATGAGAACGAGAAGCTCCCTCATCTTCTCACAGCTCCTTTATGATCTCTTCTATGTCCTCACCTTCGGCCGTGAGCTGAAGGAAAAGGTCTTCGAGGGTGGCCCTTTCATCTTTCGCGAGGGTTCTGAGTTCGTCCATGGTCCCCTCCGCGATCAACCTTCCCTTGTTTATGATCCCGATCCGGTCGCACATCTTTTCCGCGATCTCGAGGATGTGCGTGGTCATGAAGATGATGGTGCCTTCGCTCGCGTATTTTCTCAGAAGCAGCTTCAAGATCTTCGCGCTCTTCGCGTCGAGTCCCACGGTGGGTTCGTCGAGAAAGATCACTTCCGGTTTCCTCATGAACACGCTCACAAGGATGAGCTTTTGCTTCATGCCGTGAGAAAACTCTCCTATCCTCTTTCCAAGAAAATCCACCTTGAAGGCCTCGCAGAGCTCCACAACTCTTTTCGTCGCCTCGTGCCTGTCGAGATCGTACAAGTCGATGATGAATTCCAAGAACTCCTGACCGGTGAGGTGGGGGTAGAGTCTGGGCTCTTCCGGAACCACACCTATCCTCCTCTTTATCTCCAGCTCGTGCGTCCTCAAGTCCATACCAAGTATCTCCACACTACCCTCGGTGGGTTTCAAAACACCCGTCAGCATCTTTATCGTCGTTGTCTTCCCCGCACCGTTTGGACCGAGGAAACCGTAGATCTCACCTTTCCTCACCGCAAGATTCAAGTGATCTACCGCAAGAAACTCTCCGAACTTTTTTGTGAGGTTCTTCGCAACTATCAAGCCCTCTCCCTCCACGCGTTGATTTCTTGCTTTTCCGTAATTCTACATCCAAAACCCTTTCGGAGCAAGTTTCGTGCGTTGGATCGGTCACTTTTTTGTCCTTCGGGTTTGGCCAAAACAAACAAGGCCGGGATCGAATCCCGGCCTTCGCGTTTCGTTCCACTACCTCTAAGGTTCGATTGAAAAAGGAGAGCCTACGTCTAAAAATACGTGAAGTTGAAACTAAAAGTTATATCTCCATACCTTGTAGGTTCGATTGAGATCTTGTTGATCCAATCATAACATTTGAAAACGAGACTTGTCAAGAGGGTTTGGCAAGGTGAATTCATCTTTTTCAAAACGTGATACGGTTCTTACCGTGCGTCGCCATCCTGTATTCCCAATCCACCAAGGAAAAGAACCATTCGTCGAGAGAATTCGAATAGAACTCGAGCCAGAACTTTCCCCAAACGTCTTCTTCGTGCCCCTTCAGGAGGATCCTTCCCAAAAACGTTAGCTCGACGGTTCCTCTCCTCTCTCGGGCGACCTTTTCTATCTCTTCCTTTGAGAGTTTTTCGTACACCCTTTCCACCACGATCAACGTCCTTTTCCCATCGCGGATACCCGCGTTTTTGATCTCTTCGATGGCTTTCGCGAGGTTCACCATAAACTTTGGAATCGAGCGATCTTCGCCGATTTCTAAGACGGCTTCGGGGAACTTCTCCGCGATCTTTTGTGCCGTTTTGGCACCGACTGGATCTCCTTTCGATATTCGAGCGATAACGGAAGGGCTTACTCCCAAAACCTCAGCCAATTTCACCCTGCTGGGATGGCAGGAGTACCTGTGAAAGGGCTGAAGGAGCCTCCTGTAATCGACATAGTACTTTGCTTTTCCCATTTGGCGCACATCCTTCCTCAGGGTGGTTTATTCAATCTTACCACAGATAAGGATGGCGGGAAAAACCTCCCTCGTAAAACAGTTCTAGACTGGGAAGAGAACTTGTGGAAAGGACGTATTCCTCCGTGAGGTTTGGGGCTGGTTCACCGTCGTACGAATAAACACAGAATTTCTCTATCGTGAGTTTTCCGAAAGAGAAGATCCCAAAACACATCCCTTGATGCGCGCGAGTGGTGTTCAACCCTGGACCTATGAAAAGCGCCACGAGTTTCCCTTCGGAAAAGACGCGCACGACACCGTCGAACACTTCTACCAACAGGGAAAATTTCTGCCCCGCACGAAACCCCTTACCAGTCTTCCCCCTTCCCGCCATCTGCGTCCCCAGGAGCGACACAACTCCATCCGCAACGTTGAATTCCACCATTGCGTAAGAATAATCGCTGAAACCATCTTGCCTCAGCAACACCCCTGGGCCACCCTGGGTAGCGTAGAAGATTCCCATCGTGTCCGAAAAGGAAGTGAAAACGACTTCTATCCCCGTTAGTTCGTTTCCGTTCTGAGAGTCAAGCCAAGCGGCACAAAAAGGTTTCGCATCAGGTTCCAGCGTGAGTTTTCCCTCAGAGATCTGCGCTTTTCCGACGACTTTGAAAGGGTTTGCTTGAAAATAAGGGTAAAGTTGGAGCACGGAGGAGACTGGAGCAGGTTTCCCGAGGTATACGTAACCCTTATCTTCCTCTTTCACGATAACCGCGCCGAAACATGGCAAATGCGAGATGCGACGTGTCACGACAAATGGTCCAGAAACCACTCTCCCTTGCTCATCGAGCAGGTACTGGGTTAGCTTCAAATGAAACGACTTCTGGCTCGAGCTCGCGTCGTTTATCGAAGGCCCGCACGAGAAAAGTAAGATTGAGACCACAAAAACGAACGCAATTAGACAGCGCGTCCCCAACACGGCTCGATCCCTCGAGATCGGAATAGAATAAACAGAAAAGGGGCGTTGAGCCCCGTCTCGTTGTGGTGAAAAACTGACGTACCGAGGATCGACCTCTGGTGGCCAGGGGCGGAATCGAACCGCCGACACCTGGATTTTCAGTCCAGTGCTCTACCAACTGAGCTACCTGGCCACTCCTTTCGATCTGGTGGGAGCGGCAGGACTTGAACCTACGACCTCCTGCTTGTAAGGCAGGCGCTCTTCCCCTGAGCTACGCTCCCACCGCTTTAGATATATTACCACGGAAAGGAAAGATTAGTCAATACAAAGGGATCTCTTGATTTTCCAGGAAAACCTTGGAACCTTTCGGAACGATCAAGAGATGGTCCCCGATCGCGAAATAGAACCCCTTCCTCGTCGGTTGGAGAAAGAAAGTGTGAACTGATTCTCCGGTCTCAACTTTTAACGTGAATCGATCCAAGGATTGAATGTGTGGGGCGAAAAAGGACCCGTTGAAGACGATTCCCAATTCTTTTTCGTCGCCGAAGAGTACGAAGAACCTTACGACGAAGGTCTTCGTCCCAACAAATTTGTACATCTCCTCTGGAAAACTCACGTTCAACTCCTTCAAAAAGACGAATCCACCTAGACAAGCACTCGCAAAAAGCATCAAAGCGACACCCAAAAACATCCTCTTCATGCTCTCACCCTTTCGCCAAAACGTAAACTTCCACGTACTCCGCACCACCCGCCAAAAGCGTTTTGACACAGTCCTTGACGCTCGTACCCGTCGTCAAGACGTCATCGAGCAACACCACCCTCCTTGCAGGCGGGAGAGAAAGTCGAAACCTGCCCATCTCTTTCCTGTCTTTTCCATCCCTCTCCACCTGACGTCCGTTCGACACGTTGATCAAGACTTTCTTGTAAGGGATTCCCGTCTCTTTGGAGAGAGTTCTGGCGAGCCTCGCCATGTGGTCGTATCCTCGCCTTTCCAAAGAATCTCGCGAAGAGGGAACCCAAGTCAGGATCTCACCGTTTGGTGGAAAATACTCGAACAGCTTCAAATAAACGTCTACCAGCAAACCGGAGATCTTCAGGTCCTCTCGGTATTTGTACAGCTTTATGGCTTCCGAGAGCTTTCCTTCGTAGCTCGAAAAGATGTGAACTCGGTATCTGCGTTGTTCTTCCACCCGAAAAGAAGGTCCCTTACCCAGGATCTCCTTTCGGCACTCCTCGCAAACCGGCTCGAAGAAGTCGATCCTTTCACCACAAAGAGGGCAAAAGTTTGGGAAGAGAAAGTTCAGCGTCTTCTCCAGATACCCCTTGAGTCCAAAAAGATCACCCGTCTTGCTCCCCTCTCTTTCAGCGTTGCCACGAAACCTTCGTCGAGTTCGAAGTTGAACGCGACTTCCACCCCATCGAAGCCTCCCATTCTTTCCAGGAGATCGGTTTTCACGCGCTCTTCATCGAAGTGTGTGAAAGAGCTTATCAACCTTCCTTCCCTCACCAAAACGGCCGAGTTGAAGACCGGGTGACACGCCAAAGCGGCTGCAAAATCATTTTCTTGGACAACTTCTCTCAGAAGGAGAAAGTGGCCGAAGGCCAGCATTCCCCGCTCCAGAGCTTTAAAATTCCGAATCTCAAGGCCTTGGACCCCTTCAGGGATCTTCCTGGCTACCACGAACTTGTATCCCTCATCTTTTCTGTATTCCCCTTTTAATCCTAGAACTCCATCCTTGTCTTCTGGAAGGGATCCGTCAACTGCTGCATGGATTGGCGCCCACTCCCTGACGAACACGGAAGATCCTTCGGGTAGAAGCGAGAGGTAGTGAACGGTGAGAGCCACGTCGATCGAAAATTCCGGTGGTACGTTCCAACCTTCTTCTTCGGAGAACAAAGAGTAGTTTCCGAGGTTTCCAAGCTTTTTCAAAGCCAAACTTTCCCAATCTTTGATGAAGAAAACATCCGAAAGTCCCCTCTCAATCGAGGAGAGAAGTTGAATCACCCTGTGAAGGGCCTTCAAAGCGAATCTCCTTCTAAGCTGCAGGGGTACGTCTCCAGATTTTTTCACTTCTTCGAGGACGATTTCGAGATCTTTCAACTCAACCACCGGAACGACTTCTCTGTGGTTTTTGATCGCCCACAACAACAACATAACTTGGTCGGGTTCCAAAGCGACCAATTGCTCGTATTCGTTTCCTTCAGGCGAGGGGCGCTCTAGTTCGATAACCACGACGTTCGGTTTCTCCGAGAGACATCCCCTTGCGTCCACCTTCTTGAAGGAAAAGGCGTCAGTCGTCATTTGGGCTTTCTCGTCGAGGAGTGGTTCCAGTCTATGATCGAGAAGAAAAGAGAGGAGCTCATCGCTCAACCGTTTGACGCCGAGAAAGATCTTCAGGCTCAAACTCATCACTCCTCACTTGGTGTGTTTGTGCGCAATTTTGCTTGCGGCGAAAGAGAAAGGCTTTATCTGATACCGGTAACCCATTCCCCTCACGTAGCCCACGATGGCGGAAACGAGCTCTCTCGAGAGACCGTCGTAACCAATGTCAAGGTGAATTACCGGT
Source organism: Thermotogota bacterium (assembly GCA_030550515.1). Lineage (GTDB taxonomy): Bacteria > Thermotogota > Thermotogae > Thermotogales > Thermotogaceae > JAUQPE01. The sequence continues at coordinate 11,428 of JAUQPE010000018.1, forward strand.
TTTCCAAGCTTCAGCTTCTCCTCAACGAATTGAGCTACTTCAAGACTCATCTCCACTTCTTTGAAGAGTCTCGTGTACATGTCCCCTTTCTTTCCGTCCCTTCTTACGGTGTAGAAGTAGGTGGCACCGTTGCCCAACCTGTAAACCACGATCGCTGTGGCGTAGATCACAGTTCCATCTCTCACGTCGCTGTCGCTTCCTATGAACACAAAGAAAGGATAACCCCTAACGAAATTATCGATCAAATCCTTCATCCTGTCCTCGTCCACAGATCCAAGTTCTGGATTCCTGAATTGGAATTTATCACCTCCTGTACACCGCGAGGGGAACGAGCAACTCGTCCTTCGTCAGGCTTCCGTGTCTACCTTTCAAGCTCTCTTCTTTACCCGTGTATCTGTAGTTAAAAGAGTAGTTCCCTCTCGCTATCAAGACGACATCCCCTACCCTTTCGAAAAAGTCCCAGTGACGCCTCCCCTTTCCAAAGAGCCACACGTGTTCTTTCGGATCGAGAAAGAGTGCGAGATCTTTGTACTTCTCCACGAGATATTCTACCAAAGTTCTCTTTCTGCGTGTGTGAAGGTACATCATCCTCTGTTCACCCGACGGGGGTTTCTCCAGAAATTTCATCACCTCTGAGGAGTTGTCCCACCAGATCTCGTTTTCTTGGGGCGTCTCGATAACACCGTGGTCGCTCAACAGGAAAAAGGTTGTGTCTGGCCTCAACTTCCTGAGAAGTTCCTTTTTTAAGATCTCCACAAACCACCGCAGTTCCACCTCGTAAGCTTTTCCCACACCACTTCTGTGTGCGACGCTATCGCAAGAGGGCCAGTAGGAGAATATCAGCTTTTTTCCCTCTCCATCCGAGATGTCCAAGATGGCTTGGATCATGTCACCGAACCCCGAGAACGGTACTTGTTCTGCCCCCACACTCATGATTTTCGAAAAACCGGAGCCAGCGATGTGCCTTGGGACCAAGAAGAAGCTCTTCACACCTTTTTCGGAAAGCACCTGAAAGATCGTCCTGAAAGACGTGTTGAGGTTTCTCAGGACGGTGTCCCGTGGGTAACCGGGAGGAGACATGTCTATCACGTTAACGAGACACCCCGTTTCCTTCAAGTATAACAAGTAACCGAGAAAACCGTGTTCCAACGGTGTCAATCCAGAGTAGATACTCGGCAAGGCCGTAGCGGTGGTCGTTGGGAAAACGGAGGTACACTGGTAAACCTTCAGGGTGGGATCTTCTGGGAGGTTTTTGACGAACTTTTCGTATCCAACACCGTCCAGAACCATGACGACCACTTTCTCCGCACCGGAAAGATATGACCTTTCCAAAGGAAAGGGTTCGTGGAAGGTTACCGAGCCGAAATGTTCCAATATGAGGTTAGAGAAGTTCACGATCGAATAACCGTCGTACGATGGGACGAAGAGGTCATCGGTTAACTTCCTGAGCTTCAAAGCCTCACCTCCCACCTATGTCTGGTATAATTCTAACAGCACGGAGTTGATAGCATGGTGAGGGTGCTGGTGAGAAGGGACTTCGTCGAAAAAATGAAAGAACTGCTCAAAGAGGTTCAAGAAGAGGTTGAATGGGACTTCTATGAAGGGGAAGGATACAAAGAAAAGCTGCTCTCGGAGAAGTGGGATGTGGTGTTGGGGGAAAAGATATTGGATTTGGAGGACACGATCTTCGTAGATGATTTCAAAACCCTCCTGCTTGGTGTCCAGCTTGCCGTCAAAAAGAAAGAGTGCGATCGGCTCAGAAGCAAGTACGCGCTGTTGTTCTACACTCCCGAGCTTCAGGGATCGGTGATAAAGAGGACGCTCTTTCAGGTGCAAAAGTATTACAACTCCTACAACGTCTTTGCGTTGGTGGCGGAGAAGGGAGTCCACAAGCATGCGTACGTTGAGTTCGTCACGAACGGGGAGTACGTTCAGTTGACTTATCACGACAAGATCTCTTTCAGCAAAAATTCCGCCACGCTCTTCATAGACGACGTTCCTTCCGATTTCCGCGTACCGGAGATCTCGGGCAGAAAGATCGTCTTGGGGATGGAGACCGTTCCCCGTGATCTTCCATACGTCTTCGTCCCGCCCCTTAGAGAGCGAAAGGCTGACATTCCCTACATGTTGGATGGTGTGTTGAAATCCCTGCAGCTGAAAGGTAAGGTCGTCAAGGTAGATGAAGACCTGTTGGACCTCTTGATGAACTATCACTGGCCCGGAAACACGCAAGAATTTTTGGAGAAGGTTCACCTTATACTCCTGGAGGGAGACCCATTCGAACAGGTGAAGATCTTGTTGGAAAACGTCGAGAAGATTTCTACGTTGAACTTCAAAGAGTTCATGGACGCCGCCGTGTCCTACATAGAGAAGAGAGTGATAGAGAAAGCCCTCGAGGAAAGTGGGGGAAGCAGAAGGAAAGCGTGCGAGATGCTGGGCATGAACTACAAGACGTTGTCCTACAAGGTGAAGAAGTACGGTCTCGATTAGGTTAGGGCTTTCTCTCTCTTCGCGAAGTACACAAGTTCCGCCTCAATGAAGATGTCCAGCTCCCCGTCCAATACGGCTTCCACGTTCCCCGTTTCCACACCGGTCCTGTGGTCTTTCACGAGCGTGTAAGGTTGAAAGACATAAGATCTGATCTGGTTTCCCCACGCGATTTCCTTTAGTTCTCCCTGCAATTCTTGAATTTCCCTCCTTCTCTTCTCCATCTCCAACTGGTAGAGCCTTGCTTTCAAGATCTTCAGGGCGGTCTGTTTGTTTTGGTGCTGTGACCTTTCGTTTTGACAGGAGACCACGATCCCTGTAGGGATGTGGGTGATACGAACGGCGGATTCCGTCTTGTTGACGTACTGTCCTCCATGCCCGGACGCGCGGAAGGTTTCTATCTTGAGATCTTCCGGTCTTATCTCTATATCCACATCGTCATCTATCTCCGGTATCACGTTCACCGACGCGAAAGACGTGTGCCTCCTTCTTTGAGCGTCGAAGGGCGAAATCCTAACCAAGCGGTGCACACCGGATTCGTGTTTGAGGTAGCCGTAGGCGTAGTCTCCTTTGATGAGGATCATCGCGCTCTTGACACCTGCTTCCTCACCCGGTTGGTATTCGACGATCTCCACTTCGTATCCTTTCCTCTCGGCCCACCTCATGTACATACGGAGCAACATTTGAGCCCAATCCTGCGACTCCGTACCGCCCGCACCTGGATGGACGGACAGGTAGGCGTTGTTGGGATCGTACTTTCCGTTCAGAATCATTTCCAACTCGAGACTCTTCACCGCTTCTTCCAGTTCCTTCACGATACCCTCCACGTGTTGGACCATTTCCAGGTCCTCTTCCGAAAGCTCGATCGCGACCTCCAGGTCTTCGAACAGCTTTCGCACTCTTTCTATATCCTCTACGAGTCTCTTGTGCCTTTTGAGTTTCTGCGTTTTCTCTTTGGCAACTTTTTGATCGCTCCAAACGGTCGGGTCCGCAAGTTCCACTTCGAGCTCTTTGAGTTCTTCCTTCATCTTTTCCTCGTCCACGACCGAGAGGATATCTTTGAACTTTTTTTCGAGCTCTTCGATCTTGGTTTTCGTTTCATAGCTTATCATTCCCATCACCTCTTCACTCTTATTTTACCAAGTCCGGATGGGCCGTCTCTCTTCTTGTCTTTCTTCTCCAAAGCCCTCCTCATGGCTCGGTTCACGAGGTTGAACTCCTCGTGGACCAGCCGGACCTTCTCGATCTCCCTCTGGGCCTCCCGCCTCTCCTCGTCGGAGACCTTCACCACCCTTAACACGTAACTTGCGATCGTGTCGTTAATCCTTCTCATCATCTCGTCGAACATCAAGAAGGTCTCCCTCTTGAACTCGAGTATGGGGTCTTTCTGGCCGTACGATCGCAGCTGCACCGACTCTCTCACTTGCTCCACTTCTTCCAGGTATCTTCTCCAGTGCTCGTCTATTATCCTGAGCATCAAAAACCTCACGACCTTCTCGTACTCTTCTCCTATCTCCGCTTTCTTCTTTTGATACTCCTCCCAAAGTCTGTCCATCAGATACTGTGCGACTTCCTCGTCTGAATAGAAGTTTTTGCCATCGAGCTCGAAAAGACCTTTGGGGAGGAAAGAGAGTGAATTCTTCAAACCTTCGATATCCCAGTTCTTCCCACTGCAGAAACGTTCGACGCGTTCCATCACAACGTCCTCGAAGATCTCCCTTAGGAAATCGTCGTAGTCCTCCTTCAGTAGGATCTGGTCTCTCAACGAATAGATCGTGTTCCTCTGTTTGTCCAAAATTTCGTCCATCTGCATCAAGGTCTTCCTTATCGAGAAGTTTATCCCCTCAACTTTCTTTTGGATGTTCTCTATCAACTTGGATAACATGGGGTGTTGGATGGGCTGACCTTCTTCTATCTTCAACAGGTTCATGATCTTCCCTATTTTTTCTCCACCGAAGATCCTGAGTAGGTCGTCCTCTAGAGATAAGAAGAAGATCGACTCGCCGGGATCACCCTGTCTTCCCGCTCTTCCCCTGAGTTGGTTGTCTATCCTTCTGCTCTCGTGCCTTTCCGTACCTATCACGCAGAGTCCACCAAGTTCCGCAACGCCTGGGCCGAGCTTTATGTCCGTTCCCCTTCCGGCCATGTTCGTCGCGATGGTGACCGCTCCCTTTTGACCCGCCTTGGCTATGATCTCGGCTTCTTTCTCGTGGTACTTCGCGTTCAAGACCTGATGGGGGATACCTTTCTTCTTGAGCATCTCGCTCAGAAGTTCGCTTTTCTCTATGGAAGTCGTCCCAACCAAAACGGGTTGCCCTTTCCTGTGTCTCTTCTCTATCTCTTCGATGATCTTTTCGTACTTTTCCTTCTGCGTTCTGAAGATCAAGTCGTCGTGGTCTATCCTTATCATCGGTTTGTGAGTTGGGATCACCACGACTTCCATGCCGTACACCTGGATGAACTCGTTCTCCTCCGTTTTGGCCGTTCCCGTCATACCGGCGAGTTTCTCGTACATCCTGAAGTAGTTCTGAAACGTGATCATCGCGTAAGTGACAGTCTCTTCCCTGATGGGGACTCCCTCTTTGGCTTCGATCGCCTGATGGAGCCCCCCGCTGTAGCGTCTGCCCGGCAGGAGCCTTCCCGTGAACTCGTCGACGATGATCACCTCGCCGTTCATCACCACGTAGTCGACGTCCTTTCTGAAAAGGTGGAGGGCCTTGAGGGCGTTTATCAAGTGGTACAGTTGGGACACGTTGCTTGGATCGTAGAGGTTGTCCACCCCTATGATCTTTTCGGCTTTCTCTATTCCTTCCTCCGTGAGGATGACCGTCCTGGCCTTTTCGTCGACGACGAAGTCTTTGTCTTTCACGAACTTTCGTGCGATTTGGGCGAACTTTTTGTAAGTGGAAGGGCTCTCTTTTGAGGGACCGGAGATTATGAGGGGTGTCCTCGCCTCGTCTATCAGAATGCTGTCTGCTTCGTCGACGATCGCGTAAAAGTGTCCTCTTTGGACTTTTTCGTCGTAATCGAGTACGAGGTTATCCTTGAGGTAATCGAACCCGAACTCGTTGTTCGTGCCGTACGTGACGTCGCAAAGATACGCTTCCTTTCTGGAGACCTCCTTGAGTTCCACAGAGAAGGCTTCCAAGGCTTCCCCGTTCATGCTTTCCTCTCTCAGCACCTCGTCTTCGTAACCGTCAGGCCAGACACTCAGGTTCTCTTTCAGGGCTCTCTCGAAGAGGTCTTGGTTCTTCCAAACCACCTCGTAAGACTTCCCAAGCGGATTTATCACCCCAACTCTCAGTCCCAAGAAGAGGTATATGGGACCCATCCAGAGTGCGTCTCTCCTCGCCAAGTAATCGTTCACCGTCACAAGATGTACGCCCTTACCGAGTAGGGCGTTCAAGTAGATGGGCATGGTAGCCGCGAGTGTCTTCCCCTCGCCGGTTTTCATCTCTGCGACTTTTCCTTCGTGTAGGGCGATTCCTCCCATCACCTGTTCGTCGAAGGGCCTCATACCCAGTGTTCTTCTCGCCACCTCACGTACCAAAGCAAAGGCTTCCTCCAGGTGTTCATCCAGATCTTCCAACTTGGAAATCGAAGCCTTCAAACTTTTCGAGAATTCTACAAGTTCCAAGTTGGTCATCGATCTAAACCTCGGTTTGAGTTGGTTTATCCTGTCCACGATCTTCCTGTACCTTCTCAGTGTCCACTTGTCCTTGTCGAAGAAGAACATCTCACATTACCCCCATCCGATAAGTTATCTTACCCGCTCCAAGATACTGAAGGAGAAAGAAACTAGCGTTCACTCTCAATCCCACCAGCTTGCCAACGATTCTTCCGAGATCGACGAACATGCAGATCCCGCCACCAATCAAAGGAAACCTCCTGAGAAAGAACTGATAGCTTGGGTGATCGCCCAATACTTTCCTTTCGAAAGTCCTGGTCAAAACGGTTTTTTCCAGCGATGAGAAGATCAAGAAATCCCTGTACTCGTAGATTTTGAACTGGGTTTCTCCTAGGTGTAATTCCATCTCACCTTCCCTTTTTCTGATCGCCCCGTACTTCACCAAGTCACTCTCCAATTCCTTTAGCCCCGCCCCTTTAAAGAACACCGAAAAAGACGGTGGATCCCAGAGGTTACCCACGACGAACACGTTCTCTTGCGCTCGAGCGCCAACCAAATTGAATATGTCCCTGAGTTTGGTGACTTCCTCCCGATTTCCCGCGAACCACGATAAGAGAAACGTCTCGAAACCTTTCGTGTCACCTTTGGGAACGCGAACGTAGAGATCGCCAAGAAATGGAAGAAAAGCCATGTTGTCACCAACCGTTGTTTGGGATTCACACACCACCTTGTGTTCCAGAACGATCTCGAAGAACAGGTCCTTCACTTCTCCTTTCAAAAAGGCCTCTCCACTGTAACCCATGAACTCCAACTCTCTGAAGTAACCAAACACCTTCCCCTTTTCATCCAGCTCGATTTCGTCCAACGCCTTCTCCAACCTTTGCGCTCCAAATTCCAGCGCGTTAACATCCACACCGGACATAACCAGATATCTCCCAAACCTTTTGAGGTACAAAGAGGTCTTCTTGTCTCGGAAAAAGAACGTGTCACCTTTACCTTGAGGGGATATTCCCAGAAATCTAGAGAACTCTTCCAAGAATTTGACAAAGTCTCCCTCAAATTCTACCACCAACACTTTCTCGTTCAAATTCCTCGGGAAATTGATATAGTGCTCAATGTCGAACTTCAAAAGATCTGTCAAAGCGAACCGTCCCTTCCCCGCTACCAAGATACGTTTGGAGAACGCCAACAAGATTGGAGTGGGATCCGAAACCTTTTGAGCCAAGGTCCTGTTGACGGTTCCCTCAAATCCCAAACCTTTCTCCCCGAACAGTAACTCAAAGAAAGGAAGCCCCCTCAAACCATCGTAGAGCGTTTTGGTTCCGTCTATCAGGACAAAGTAGTCGTGGCTGGAAGGAAAGAAATCGAGGATCGAACTCAAAAGCGCCGTTCCATAGAGTGCGATCAGTGAAAAAAACAAAATCGCTTTCCTCATTCTTCCAGCTCCCCGAAGAAATCTTTTGCGCCCTTTACGATCCTTTCGAAATCTATCTCTTCTGATGGTCCTTTCCCCTTTTTCACCCAGAAGAAGTACTCGACGTTTCCACTGGTTCCCTTTAGTTTCGAAAACACACATCCCTTCACGGTAAAACCGCTGTCTATCAATGCTCTATGGATGTCCTCCAACACCCCCACGTGGGTTGCAAAATCCCTAACCACACCTTTCTTTGCGGAACCTCTAGGAGCTTCAAACTGTGGCTTTACGAGTACGAGAGCCTCTCCATCGTCTTTGAGGATGTCGTAGATGCTCGGCAGGATCTTCTTGACGGATATGAAAGACACGTCGCACGTTACAAAATCAACCTTTTCTCCCAAGTCTTGCCATCTCAGATAGCGGGCGTTCACGCCTTCCAACAAGACAACTCTTTCGTCCCTTCTCAGTTTCCAGTGAAGCTGTCCATGTCCAACGTCCACGGCGTACACTCTTTTTGCCCCTCTTTGGAGCAAGAAGTCCGTGAAACCACCCGTCGACGCCCCTATGTCACAGGCCACTTTCCCCTCCACGCTTACAGGCAATTGTTCGAAAGCGGATTCTATCTTGTAACCTCCTCTGCTGACGTATCTTTCTCCTTCTTCAATCGTGACGACGGCGTCACATGAGAAGGTCTTGCTCGCTTTCGTGACCTTCTCGCCGTTCACAAAAACCTTTCCAGCCATGATCAAAGCTTTCGCCTTCTCACGACTCTCCACGATGCCTCTCTCCACCATCAATTGATCGAGTCTTATTCTCTTCTCACGAGCCATACACCATCCCTCGTCTTCACCACGATACCCCACTGGAACAGTCTAACGCTTTGCACACTTTCGAAGATCCTCTTTTCTTTCGCGAAGACGATCGATCGTTCTTTCCCCAAGAAGACCGGCCATCCCCTATTTCTGAGGAATCGTCCTTTCCCCAAACTCTCTCCATCGACCGAGCCGTTCTTGAAAAGCAAGAGACTCCCCTCCCACACCGCGAAATCTTCTGCTTCATGTGTACCAACTATTTCCCCATCCTTTTCGTTCAAAACGAGGACGTTGCGCCCAACCCCGATGTAAACTTTGTCGTTCCAAACGTCCAATCCCCACGCCCCCTCAAAACCCCTTTCCCAAATCAGCCTTCTCCTCGAAAGATCGTACACCCTGACAAACCCGCAAACGTCGAGCACGTAAAACTTCCCCTTGGAAAACACAAACTCTACAGGACTGTTCGAAACTTCCCAAGCCCACCCGCTCACAAAGTTCAAGAGTCTGCCGGACGCTGTGAGTACCAGATCTTCCCATCTGAAGAGGAAAGGCTCACCGAAACTGATCTTTCTGTCCCTCAAGACCTCCCCTCTTTTTGTGAGCACGATACCCTTGTAGACGTCCAGTGGATCTTCGACGCTGACAGTCCTGTTCCCGTTGGTGAGGGAGCCACCTTTGTGAATGTAAACGTCTTCGCCGTCCAAGAAAACCATCTCGACGTTTTCAAAGAAATCCGGAAAGGTTTGGAAAAACATATCCCTTCCCACGTAAACAATCCTTCCTCCAACTTGTCGAAACCCCTCCTCTACAACTTCCACTCTCTCTCCGACCTGAAGCGTGTGCTTTTCGGGCCAACGTGGAACCACCAGCACGGGTTTAACCACGACGTTCTTCTCCAGATAACTCCTTGCGTCTTCGATCTTTTTCCTGTACTCTCCCCCTTCGTATACTATGAGTAAAAAGCGTTCGGGAAGCTTCACATCAGGAAAGAGTTCTTTTAACGCTCTCGAGAGATCATCCGCAAACTTCTCCTTCGGGGAAGGAGCTTCGAAGTTATCGACGACCTTCTCGCCGTAGACCAGCTGGAACGCGACTAAACCTTCCCGCGCCCTCACTTTCACAAAAATCGGCGCCCCGATGCCTACCAAGATCCCATTCTTCCAGAAGGCGTCCTCCACCGTGGATCTCATCTCCGATGGTCCATCGTAGACAAGCAAAACTACGGGAAGGTTCTTCCACTCCTCGATGATTTTTTGCTCTTCCCCCGTTGGTTCACTTTCGCCGAGAAAGTACAAGATCCCGTTTTCTTCGATCTTGAAGTTCAAGGTCCCAAAAACTAGGACACTCAGAACAAGGCTTTGTAGAAGTACAGACCATGGGCAGGCGCGGTACCAGCAGCGGCGCTTCTGTCGCGTGCTTCGAGCACCTCCTTTACCTTTTGTGGTGGCCAGTCCCCAAGTCCCACCTTCACGAGGACCGCCACTATGTTTCTCACCATTCTCCTTAAAAAAGACCTTCCTTCAACCCTCACGAGCACCAAATCTTTCTTGAGTTTCAAGATCCTGATCCTGTATATGGTGCGTACGGGATCCCTTTCGTCTTCACCCGTCTTGAAGGAGCTGAAATCATGCTCTCCTTCAAGGTATCTCGCCGCTTCTCTCATTCGATCGACGTCCAAATCGTAAGGGAACCACCAAACGTATTTTCTCAAAAACACGTTTTTCTCCTTTGAAGTGTGTATGAAGTAGTGATAGATACGCTTCTTCACGTCGTAACGGGGATGAAAGTTTTCGGGTACTTCGTACACTTCCCTCACATAGACGTCATCTGGAAGGTTGGCGTTCAAGGCGTTTTTCACGTCCAACAAGGTCATGTTGTCGTTGGGACAGTTGAAGACTACAAGTTGGCCTTCTGCGTGAACACCTGCGTCAGTCCTCCCGGCAGCTTGTGTGTAGATTCTTTGTTTGAAGATTCTCTCCAAAGCGTCTTCTATCACTCCTTGAATCGTCCTCACGTCCGGTTGTCCTTGGTAGCCGAAGAAATCGCTTCCGTCGTAAGCCACCACAACAGCTAATCTTCTCACTTCGATCACCCCATGGTAATATTTTAAAAGACGAATTTCAGAGCGGTTTTGAGGTGAAAAGAGATGAAAAAAAAGTATTTGGCGATCTTTCTAGTTTTTCTCTTCCCTCTGAGCTTGGTGTTCGGTTTTCGTTTTGCGGCTATTTCTGGGAACAGACTCACGATAGTTGAGTTGTCTTCTGGGAAGTTGAGAACTCTCGCTAGCGTGACTTTACCCTTCAACGTGAAAGACGGGGTTATCGTCTCAGACAAAGTTTACCTTGTATCCGACAAGGTGTACGAGTACAACTTAGACGGTAACTTTCTGGCTAGGACGGTCAACGTGGCTGGGGAGGGAATCCTCTGGGATGGCGAGGTGTTGATTACGTGGGGTGGGAGGACGGTCTTCCTCATCGATCCAAGCACGCTGAACCTTGAGAGGTTGTCCTTTTCAGCGGTTGTGAACGACGTAATCCTCATCGGAGAACAACTTCTCGTCTCGTACGGTAGGTTCGTCGAGCTCTTCAGCAAGAAAGACAAGACGACCGTGTGGAAGATAGAGGCGCGAAACGAAATTTTTTCGATAACCTACAATCCTGTCAAAAAGGCTTTCGCAGCCATCACTGAAAACAGAAACTTCTTCATCGTCAGCCTTGAAAGGGAAAGAGTCCCCCGAGTGGTCTACTCGATAGATTTGGGAGAGAGAGGAAAACTGTGCTGGTACGGGGATATCTTGATCCTTTATTCGGAAAGGGACGTGAGTTTTTACAACACCGAAAATGTGAGGGCACCGAGAAGGGTATCCAGAAGGAGTTTCCCGTCACCGATCACATCTGCCGTGTTCGCCGAAGGGAACTTCTTCCTTGGTTCGAGCAACAGGCTTTACGTTGTGTCTCCCAGTTTGAAAGTTGACGAGTACAGCCTGACCGCCCAACGGATAGTGATGATGTATGCGCCCAAAGAAGAGAGGGTACTTTCGCCTGGAACGATCGTGTGGTCTACGAGTTTGGGATCGGAAGTCAGGGGAGTTCCTGCCTTCACTGGTAGCGACGTGTTGGTGGTGGACACGGATGGGAACGTCCACAGCGTATCCCTCGCGGGCAAGAAGAACTGGGTCTTCAAGACTGGGTTCATCGTGACTTCTCCCCCAGTCTTTCACAACGGCGTTGTGTACGTGGCGGGGTGGGACGACTTCGTCTACGCGATATCGGTGGATGGAAAGTTGATGTGGAAGACCAGGTTGGATTCCGACCTTTCGAGACCTTTCTCCGTGAGTCCGTACGGGATTCACGTCGCTTCAGACAACGGTTATCTGCACTTGCTCGATTTTTCCGGTAAGATCCTTTGGAGTTACAAAAACGATGAGTGGATCTCCACGAAGGTGGTGACGGACAGCCTTGGGAACACCTACTTTGGAACGTCGCAGAATTCCGTTTATTCGATCTTCGCCAGGGGAACGCTGAGATGGAAGGCTACCTTAGATAGCTGGCCCGTGGTGGGTCCCGTGTTGACGAGAGATTCCTTGTTCGTGGGAACGCTCTCTGGGAAGGTCTACAGGATCAACAGGAACACCGGTGAAGTGGTGTGGAGGAAAGACCTCCCTGCAACGAAGGACAGTAGTCTTTTGATTTACAGGGACTTCTTGGTGGTTGGCTGCGTGGATGGAATATACATCGTGGTTGTGGGAACTGGTGACAGCCGGAGAATATTTTCCGCTCCAAATCCTTCGTCTGTGGCAGTTTCAGAAGAGGGACACGTCTACTTCGTTTCTGGAAACGAGTTGTACTCCATAGATCTACTCGGAAACTTGAGGTGGAAGGTAACCGTGGGTGAAAGTCTCGCACCGATCCTCATAGTTGAAAATGGAGTCGTGGTTGTGAACAGAAGAGGTGAGTTGTTCCTCGTGTACGACAGGACCAGCGGACCTGCAAAGGAATGGGGAATGATTCAAAGAGACGCTCAGAACACTGGCAACTTGAGGTGATCCAGGGGGCCAAACCTGTTGAGTGGCCACACCCTCAAAATGGGCCAGCCGATCACGTGGTCCTCTGGTACGAAACCGAAAAACCTACTGTCCAGGCTCTCTTTTGTGTTGTCACCCATGAAGAAGAAAAATCCATCTGGAACGATCAAGACGATCTTTCCTTCTTCCTTGGTTATGTATTTGCTGAGGTCTAAACCCGAATAGTACTTTTCATAAAAATCGTGGTAGACCATTCCGGGGATGAAATAACTGCCTTTCTTTTTGTCGTAGTAAACAAAGCTTGGATCGAAGTAATTCAACAAACCGGGGAGGAAAGGTTCACCGTACTGAAGATCCTCCTCCCCGACCAAGGAGAAGATCAGTATGGCCACGGATCTCCCGTGCTTTTGGGCGAGTTCCAAGAGGAACTTCCTGTACTCTGCTTTGTTGCTCCTGAGCTTGCTGGCGGTGTAGAGCCACTCGTAGAATTTCTCGTACTTGAATATCCCTTCCGGTTCGTACACGATGTTCTTCAGAGCATCCGGTACCACGCCGTTCACGCGGACTCTCCCATCTTCTCCAATGGATATGACGTCCCCACCCTTTCCGATCAAGCGCTTCACGTACTTCACGTGTCCTCTGAATTCCCTGGGTGCGAAGAGATCCATGAATTTGTCGAAAAGACCGAGCATCCTGCTCGCCCTTTCGTCCAAGAACGGCGACCAGAAGACGACGATCTCGCCCGGCATCGGTTTGCGCACGGTGTAGGTGATCTTCTCCACGAACAAACGATCCCCCACCTGGATGGTGGGGATCATGGATCCAGTTGGCACCAACATGGTCTCGAAGATGTAGAGTCTCACGATGGTGGCGGCGACCAAAGCGTAGAGGAACGCCTTCAACCACTCCAGGGCTTCTTTTTTAAGGTTCATGCCTTCTCTTTCCTCTCCTTGATCTTTATCTTACCTTTCACGTTCCTCAAGTAGTACAGCTTCGCTCTCCTCACCTTACCCCTTCTCACCACTTCTACCTTTTCCACGACTGGTGAGTGGAGTGGGAATATCCTCTCCACGCCGATGCCGTGACTGGCGATCCTACGAACTGTGAAGGTTTTGCTCAACCCGGAACCTTTTTTGGATATCACTATTCCTTCGAAGATCTGGGTTCTCTCTTTGTCTCCTTCCATCACTTTGATGTGCACCCTCACGGTGTCACCTGGCCTGAAATCAGGAATCTCTTTCTTTTCGTACTTCTTCTCGATTATTCTCACGAGATGGTCCATGCTCATCACGCATCCCTCCTCACGGTGTAATTTTCTCCTATGAGTCTATCCAGTATTATCGCCGCCGCTGCCCTAACGGAGAGGTGGTTGAAATCCGATCCGGCTCTTATAGGTTCGAGGACGTAATCGGAGATGACCAAGATCTCATCTGGAAGTCCCCAACCAGTTCCAAAGAGAATCAAGACGGGTTTTTCCGTATTCAATATGATCTCCCTTCCTTCCTCGTAGGTTATGGAAGAAGGCCTTTTGAGCGCCGACGTGAAGAAGATGAGAGGCTTTTCTCCCTCCTCCCTCTCTATATCTTCTATGACGTCCTCAAGGTAGGACTTCAACTCAACGTTTCGAAGGGACTCAGTTCGGGAAGGGTTGTACCTGCTACCGTAACCCTCGCGCCAAAAGTGGAGCATCTTCCTGACAACGTCTTGTTGGGCGGGTAGATTCGTCACGATGTAGTACCTCTTCACGTTGTAAGTCCTGGCGGATCTCGCCAAGTCGTGAACGTCCAAGTTCGTCACGGCGGTGGAGATGATGGAGCCATCTTTCCCTTTTATGGGGTAATGGATGAGCGCTATGTAGATTTTCTCTAGCACTCCTTCATCAACTCCTTGAACAATTCTATTATAGCCAACTTGTCCACTTCATCCAACTGCTTCTTCACGAACAAGTCCGGTCTCTTCATAATGGTCTTCTTTATACTCTCTTTCCTGCGCCAGATTTCTATCCTTTCGTGATCACCAGAGAGCAGCACGTCCGGTACGCGCTTCCCTCTGAACTCGTAAGGTCTCGTGTAGACGGGATGGTCCAGAAGGCCTTGGTGAAAGGATTCCCTTTCCACCGACTCTTTCTCGACGACACCTGGAACGAGCCTAACCACGGCGTCCGTTATCACCATGGCGGGGAGTTCCCCGCCAGTCAGTATGTAGTCTCCTATGGAGATCTCGTCGTCCACTATCTCCATGACCCTTTCGTCTATCCCTTCGTACCTCCCACAGAGTATAACGATGTTGTCCTTCTTTGACAGTTCCTCAGCGATTTCGTAGTTGAACGTCCTACCCTGTGGACTGGTGAGTATCACGTAGGGTTTTCCATACCTTTCCACGTAACTCTCGTAGAATCTGAAGAACGGTTCTGGTTTCATCACCATGCCCGTTCCTCCACCGTAAGGGTAGTCGTCGACTGTTCTGTGCCTGTCAGTGGTGTAGTCCCTCAAGTTCACGACTCTTATGTCGACCAGTCCGTTTTCCACCGCTTTCGCCACGACCCCATATTTCTTCACGACCTCCACCATGTCGGGAAAGATGGTGACTATGGTGATCAACATCAGAGCCACTCCACGTTCTTCACGATTATCTTTTTACCTTTCTTGTCGATCTTTAAAACGTGATCTTTCGTCATCGGGATGAGTGTTTCCCTCTTTCCTTTCTTTATCACCAAGACGTCGTTGGCCCCTGTCTCCAGTATGTCCACGACTTTTCCCACAACCTCTCCAGATTCGTACGAAACCTCACAATCGAGTATTTCAAAAAAGTAGTACTCGTCTTCCTTCAAAGAAGGTAGCTCCTCGTACTTTATGTAGACTTCACAACCTTTTATCTTTTCGGCTTCTTCTATGGTGTTCACCGTTCGGAACTTGATCAGAAAGAATTTGTTCGCTTTCCTTACCGATTCAACGTCCAGGTTGTAGAAAAGCTTCTTCTCTACGTTGAACAGAACGACATTCGTGAGGTTCCTCACGACGTGCTCTAGGTTCGTGTAGGGGTAAAACTTTACCTCTCCCTTGAGGCCGTGGGTGTTGACGATCTTACCTACGGCAATCCTGTCATTCAGGAGGTCTTTCAACGTCCTTATCATCCTATCACCGGACCACTCTCAAAGTGATCTCCTTGGTGTCCTCGAAGAGGGCGCTCAGGAGTATCTTGAGAGATTTGATGGTGCGGCCATCCTTTCCTATGACCTGTCCCACGTCCTCTTCGTTGACGACGATCTCCAGCACTTTCTTCCCGTCTTCGTCGAACTCCATGACGACGACCTCTTCAGGGTGCTTCACTATACCCTTGAGTATCTTCTCGAGGACCTCCTTCATCATTCGGATGGTGCCTCCTCCTTCTTGTACTTGATCTCGTGGACCTTCTTCATCACGCCAAACTTCCTGAAGATGTCCCTCACCGTATCGCTTGGCTGCGCACCTTTCAAGACCCATTCCACAGCCCTTTCCACGTTCAACTTTATGCCGTCTTCCTTGAGTGGATCGTAGTAACCGAGAGACTCGATGTAAGCACCGTCTCTCTTTTTCCTGCTGTCCACGACCACTATCCTATAGAATGGCCTGTTCCTCTTTCCCATCCTCGTCAACCTGATCCTTACCACGGATCACACACCTCCTAGAACGCAAATGGTATCCTGAATTTCCCTTTCTTCATCCTCTTCATGAGTGTTTTCATCTCCTCGTAAGTTTTGAGGAGCTTGTTCACGTCTTGGACGGTTGTACCGCTTCCCTTCGCGATCCTTCTCTTTCGACTTGCGTCTATGATCTCGGGGTTTCTCCTCTCCTCTGGGGTCATGGAGTTTATAATGGCCTCGATCTTCTTCAGCTCTTTCTCGCTCATCTCCACATCGATCTTGGGGGCACCGGGTAACATCTCAAGAACCGACGTTAAGCCAAGTTTTTTCAACTCTTGGAGTTGTTCTTTGAAGTCTTCCAAGGTGAACTCGGCCTTCAGGAACTTCTCCGCTTGTCTCTTCATCTTTTCTTGATCGAGCTCGCGCTCCACCTTTTCTATGAGGGAGAGTACGTCTCCCATCCCAAGGATTCTGCTGGCGATCCTGTCAGGGTGAAACGGTTCCAAGCCATCGAGCTTTTCGCTCGTTCCAATGAACTTTACGGGTTTTCCCGTGACGTACTTTATCGAGAGGATCACACCACCTCGCGCGTCGCCGTCCATCTTCGTCACTATGAAACCAGTGAGGTTCAACCTCTCATCGAAAGTCTTCGCCATGTTCACGGCGTCTTGACCCATCATTGCGTCAACCACGAGCAGTATCTCGTCGGGGTTCAGGATTTCCTTTATCCTGTCCAACTCCTCCATCATCTCTTCGTCTACGTGAAGTCTTCCCGCCGTATCCACGATCATGACGTCTTTACCGCTGTCTTTCACCCTTTCGACAGCGTACCTCACCACTTCAACGGGAGTTTTGTTGTTATCGTGTATCACTTCGACCCCAATTTGACTTCCGAGTTTTACGAGCTGCTCCACCGCCGCCGGTCTGTAAAGGTCGGCGGCCACCAAGACGGGATTTCTACCCTCTTTTCGAAGGTATTTTGCAAGTTTGGCACAAGTGGTTGTCTTCCCGCTTCCCTGAAGCCCCACGAGCATGATGGGGGAAGGCCTGTGTACGAGTTTGAGTGGTACGTTCCTCTCCCCCATGATCCTTATAAGTTCGTCTCTGACGATCTTTATGAATTGTTGATCGGGTGTGAAACTCTTGAGCACTTCCTCTCCCAAAGCCCTCTGGAGAACACCATCCACAAACTCTTTGACGACTTTGTAGTTCACGTCAGCTTCAAGGAGGGAGAGTTTCACCTCTCTCACCGCGTCTTGAACGTTCTTTTCCGTGATTCTTCCCTTCCCAGCGAGATTTCTGAACACCCTAGACAATTTTTCCTGAAGACTCTCGAACATCTCCACACCTCCGGGCGCACTCCTTGATATTAGACGCCTTCCTTTACTCGAGGGTTGCCGTATCACTAAGCGGATGGGGACAGAACGTAACAGAATGGTTAAGCAAGGTGGGTGGTTTAACTTAATCCACACAATTTCGGCAAATTCGTTTTAACGTTTTATCGCGAAGTCTCGAAAGTTCTGCGGAGGCACCTCTTTCACGTGGATGTCTGTAACCACCGCAGCCGAAGGTCCCCTCGAGACCTCCGCGAGGAACTTTTTGAGGTTTTCTTCCTCTCCCTCGGCGTGTATGAAAACGGAACCATCTTCTTCGTTCCTCACAAAGCCCTTTATCCCGTACCTTTCGGCAACCCTCTTGGTGAAGTACCTGAACCCTACCCCCTGCACGATCCCCTCGATCCTTATCTCAAACGCCTTCACGTTACCTCCACCTTTTCACAAACTCTTCGCTGAGGTGCACCTCCAGCTGAGGATAAGGGATCCTCATCCCTTCCTTTTCCAGGTAATCCTTTATCCTCATCGCCAAGTTGGTCACACCCAAGAAGAAGTTTTCCCTGTTGACCCAAAACCTCACTATCACGTTCACGGAAGATGGACCAAAATCGCCGAAGACGATGTTCGGTGACGGTTCCCTCTCAACGGTTTGTTCGTCGCTCAGCGCCTTCTGTATCGCCTCGAAGGCCTTCTTCATGTCAGCTGTGTAGGGTATGCTCACCCTCAGTTCCTGCCTCCTCACGCCATCGGGCCAGAAGTGAACGATGGCCTGCCCCCAGACCATCTTGTTCGGAATCAAAACCCTTCTACCATCCCAGGTTCTGATCACCGTGTGGTTCAGGTTCACCAATTCCACAGTTCCTTGGACTCCGCCGACTTCCACGGCCTCCCCCTCTTTGACGGCCCTCGTGGTGATCAAAAACAAGCCGGAGAAAAGGTTTGCGAGAGGCTCCTGGAGGGCAAGACCCACCACGAGACCGCCTATACCGACACCGGTGAGTAGTGGCAGTATGCTGATGTTCCAGATCCTGAGCACGACCATTATCGTCACTATGAAGGTGAGAAAACCCAGGAAGAACCTGATGGTGTTCCTCATCTGGATCTCTTTACCCAGTTTTTCGATGCTGCGAACGATCAAGAGCAGAAACCACCTGTAGAGAGAGTAGGCTACAGCCACTGCGATCACGGAGAAGATGACCTTCAGGAACATCTCACCACCTCACAGAAAAGCTCACTCCTGTACCACTCTTGTAGTAGTTCTTGTTGAACCTGTTGCTGCTCACGCCTTCAGTGAGGATGTGCGTATCGAAACCGACGGCCACGTTCTCCACGTTTCCATAGAAGCCGAGCGCCAGTTTGAACGCCTTCTTTCCGTTCTCCAAATTGTTCAAAAAGAAGGCACCGATACCAGCCCTCTGCCTTTGACCGATGACAAACTGAAAACCCGTTTCGAGTATCTCCTGATCGAAAGAGAGCGACCACAACACCTTGTTGCCTTCCCCCGATTCGTAGAAGAGTTCGGCGACGTACTCCCCACCCAAGTACTCTCCCCTGGAAGACCAAATCCGAAAGTCCCTCACGTAGAGCGAGTAACCAAAATCCTTCATCAAGTTGCCGTACAGCCCTCCTGAAAGGGTGAGTTCGGTGGAGGAACTGCTCTGAACGAGGCTGACCCCCACCCCCACCTTCACGTGTTTTTCGGGCTCCATGGCGATAGAGTACCCGAGAGTAGTCTTGTAAAGAGATGTCTCAGTACCACTCCTCTGCAGGTACAGGACACCAGCTATCTTCGCCTCGGGTGATTGGAAGAGCCCCACGGAGAAAGTCCCCAGACTCTTCCCGTCCCCTGAGAACACTTTGTAAGAGCCCATTACTCCTTTTTTCTCCGTGAAGTAGAGTTTGGCGGGGTTGCTCAAAAATCCCCATTCCCCGATCGAGAAGATCTCCATCTCGACGGCAACCGCCCACACGGACAGAGAGATCAACAAGAAAACCGCAAGTTTCTTCATGCTCGATCACCCCTCCTCAGTCGAGAAGATTTGGGTGGTTTGATCGGAATAGAACTCCAACATCCTGGACTTGAACTCTTGGAACTTGTCGTTCAATATCGCCTTCCTCAGCTCCTTCATGAAGGAAACCATGAAACTGACGTTGTGGATGGTCAGGAGTACCTGCCCCAAGAACTCTCCCCTGTTGAACAAGTGATGGATGTACGACCTCGTGAAGGTCTTGCACGCGTAGCACTCACACCTCTCGTCGATAGGTTCGAGGGACCTTTTGTTGTATGAGGCCTTCACGTTCAGCCGGCCGTTCCACGTGAGCGCCGTCCCATGCCTTGCCAAGCGTGTGGGGAAGACGCTGTCGAACATGTCCACGCCTCTCTCGACGAGCTCCAGAATGAGATCGGGTGAACCTCCCCCCATGAAGTACCTGGGTTTGTCTTCTGGTAAGTGTTCGACGACGAGTTCCGTCATGTCGTACGTGATCTCCCTCTCCTCCCCTAAACTCAACCCTCCGATTGCGTAACCGTCGAATCCGATGGAAACGATTTCTGTTGCACTCTTTTTTCTGAGGTCTGGAAACAATCCCCCCTGAACGATCCCAAAGAGCGCTTGACCTTCTCCGTGGAAGGCCTTCTTTGACCTCAACGCCCACTTGTACGTTCTCTCGGTGGCCTCTCTTGTCTCTTCGTGACTCGCGTTTACAGGTGGACAGTGATCGAAAGCCATACAGATGTCGGATCCCAAGACCATCTGAACTTCCATGGACAATTCCGGTGTCATGAAGACCGAGGATCCATCCAGCGGAGACTTGAAGACCACACCTTCGTCATCTATCCTGATCTTCGGCAAGCTGAACACCTGAAAACCCCCGCTGTCCGTGAGGATGGGTCTGTTCCACCTCATGAAGCCGTGGAGTCCACCGTGCAACTTCACAATTTCAACACCTGGCTTCAGCATGAGGTGGAAGGTGTTCGCGAGGACAATCTCCACTCCGATTTCTTCAAGGTCTCTTGGTGTCAACAACTTGACGTTGGCGTTGGTCCCAACGGGCATGAACACAGGTGTTTCCACTTCTCCGTGAGGTGTTCTCAGTTTTCCTAACCTTGCCTTCCCAACCGTCTTGATCACTTCGAATTCCACAGTCTTACCTCCAACATCTCCCTGATCCTTCTGCAGCTACCCTCTATCTGCGATCCGAGTTCTTCGAGTTCTTCTAGAAACTCTTTCCTCGTCTTTTCGTTTTCCATCTCTTTCACGTTGATGAGCACGTTCACCTTTGCGACGCGATACACGGCTTCGCACAAGTCCACCGCGTTGAGTGTGTCTGAGAACAGGTTTCTGTTGCCAAACTCTGCGAGGATTTCCAGCTCGCGCGCAAGCTGATTCATGGCGCGTATCACGTCGAGAGGAACAGAGGCAGCCTCCAAGATTGCCTCCTCGACTTTCTTCCTCTTCAACATCCTTTCCTCTTCTGAATCCTCGGGAAGCCTACGCGCGTTCATCAATTCTTCGAACGCCTTCATATCCCTGCCCGCAAGGATGAAGAGCCTCTCTCTGAGTTCCTCCATGTCTTCAACGATCCTTTCCATCTCCGCTTCAACGTCTTCGTAGCCCCTTTTCTTTCTGGTGAAGTTGGCCACCATCTCAGCCAAGGCACAGGCCATCGCTCCGACGACTGCCCCCACTGCTCCCCCACCAGGTGTTGGAGTCTTTTCAGCGACTTTTCCACAGAATTCCTCAAGGCTCATCTTCTCAACTTCCATGTTTTTCCTCCCCCTCTTTGACGATCTTGTGACCAGAACTGGTCCCGATCCTCGTCGCGCCGTATCTGATCATCTCGACCGCGTCCTCGTAGGTTCTTATCCCCCCAGACGCCTTCACCCCCATCTCCTCTCCCACGATCCACTTCATGAGGTGCACGTCCCTCACGGTGGCTCCGTGTGGTCCAAAACCGGTGGAAGTCTTCACAAAGTGAGCTCCGGCGAGCTTTGATATCACGCACGCCGCTATCTTCTCCTCATCGGTGAGGTAGCACGTCTCTAAGATCACCTTCACGACTTTACCCGGGGAAGCCTCCACCACTCCCCTGATCTCCTCGTACACGTACTCCCATTCTTTGGCCTTCAGCATACCTATGTTGAGAACCATATCGATTTCATCCGCTCCAGCATCGATCGCAAACCTGGCTTCGTGTATCTTCGCCCTCGTATCGCTCGCCCCGAGAGGAAAACCGATGACGGTCACCACCCTGATGTTCGTGTTCTCCAGCTCGCGTCTGACCAGTGGGACGTAACAGGGATTGACGCAAACCCCGTACACCCTGTTCTCTTTCGCCTCGAGGCACAATCTCACTATGTCATCCGGTGTGGCCGTCGGTTTCAGGTTCGTGTGTTCGATGGCCTTTCTCACGCGCTCCAAAGAAACGTCTTCGTGGTAGGGAGAAAAGGTGTAATTTTTTCTGTACTCATCTATCGCTTCTTCTATCTTGTACTCGATCATAAACATCACCTCACAAACCAATCTCCGAAGCCGCACCTTTCATGGCTTCAAGTGCTATTTGGAAGAACTCCTCAAGAGACAGTCCCATCTGCTCACAGTACCTGATCTGATCTCTGTTGGCGCCCTTGGCGAAAGCCTTCTCCTTGAACCTCCTCATGAGAAATTCTACATCCAAGACCGCCAGTTTCTTCTCGGGTCTTATCAGGGCAGCCGCCACGATGAAACCTGTGGTTGGATCCACCGCGAAGAGTGCCTTTTCCATCAACGTGACGGGTTCTTTCTTTCCGCAGTGGGCTAGTATGGCATCGAGAACCGATGTGGGGACGTCCTCTCCTTTCAACAGTTCCACCGTCTTGAGTCCATGTTCTTCGGGTTTGTCTTTCGTCTCATCGTAATCCAGATCGTGGAGAAGTCCAGCAAGGCCCCACAGCGCCTCATCTTCTCCAAACCTCACGGCTAAAGCCCTCATGACAGCCTCTGCGGCAACACAGTGTTTCAGAAGGTTTTCGTTCTTCAGGTGCCCGTTCAAAAGTTCCAAAGCTCTTTCTCTGCTGATCAAATTCTCCCCTCCCTCTTGAAGCTGTAGTATCCTCTCTTCGACACGATCACGTGGTCGACCAAGTTGATACCTAATATCTCTCCCGCCTCTCTCAAAACCTTGGTCACCTTCACGTCTTCTCCGCTTGGTTCTGGGTCCCCAGAAGTGTGGTTGTGGACAACGATCACGCCCGAAGCGTTCGAGCGAACGGCGACCCTGTAGACGTCTCGTGGGTGTATGAGGCTCATGTTCACGGTTCCAACGGAGATTTCCTCCTCCACTATCACGTTGAGTTTGTTGTCCAGACATATCACCCTCACCGTTTCTCTCTCCAGAAAGATCATGTCTCGGCACCTCAAGAAGACCTTCTCCGGGGAATCGAGCCTCTCCGGTATCCTCTCGTACTCTTCGTGGAGTCTTTTCCCTAGCTCGAGGGCGGCTTTCACGGTGATCGCCTTTACAAGTCCCACCCCTTCGATCGATGCGATCTCCTCGATACTGGCGTTGAAGAGCCTCACCAGAGAGTGATCGAACTTCTCCAAGATTTCCTCCGAGAGCTCAAGAACACCTTTCCCACTGATCCCCGTCCTCAGGATCACCGCCAAAAGTTCAGCGTTCGAAAGCGCTCCCGCACCCGCCTTCAACATCCTCTCCCTTGGAAGCAACCTTCCACCATCCCTTCTCGTAGAGGTACTGCCACACGGCGCCGATGGGAAGACCCACGACTGTGAAGAAGTCTCCTTCGATCTCCTCGACGAACACAGCCGCGAAATCCTGTATCCCGTACGCGCCAGCCTTGTCGAAGGGTTGATGTTCGTTCACGTAATAGTCTATGACCTCTTCCGGTACGTCTCGAAATTTCACCCTGGTCACGGATACGAAGACTTTCTCCTCCGAATCGGACACGAAGGCCACGGAAGTGTAAACTCTGTGCCAGCGTCCAGAGAGTCTCCTCAGGTACTCCTTTGCTTGATCTTTAGAGGAAGGCTTGCCCAAAATCTCTCCATCGATCTCAACAACCGTGTCAGAGCCTATGACGAGCACGCCTTCGTCTTTTCGCCTTTCGAAGACAGCCTTCGCTTTCTTCAAAGCCAGAGAAAGCACAACCTCTTCTGGCCTTCCGATTTCTTCCTCTTCGACACTCGGAGGATCGACCTCAAATGGCACTCCCAGGATCCTCATCAGCTCTCTCCTTCTCGGCGAAGAAGAAGCTAAGATGATTTTCAAGAATCACACCTCCCAACCTGCTGGCAAGAAAGGCGTTCGCCACGGCCGAGACACTTCCAAGAGCGACGATCATCGGGAAAAGGGAAAAGACCACGTGGGTCCCCACGAGGTATGAGACTATCATCAACTGGACGAAGTTGTTGACGAAGGATCCCGCCACACTCAAACCGACGTAACCGAAGCCAAAAGTGGCCAGCAACGATTCCACCAAGGCGGCGGAAACCGATCCCGGAAACCCCACGAAAAACGAAACCGAGAGAAAGCTACCCGTAAGGACCGATCCCAACATACTCTTCAGCGCGGCTACCGTCACGGCGTCCCACAAACCCGTTTCAGAGGCGAGCCATAGCACCACGAAATTCGAAAACCCCCACCTTCCGAAGGGAACGGGAAAGGGAATCAGGGAGTCCAGAACGTACACAACAGAGGAGACAGCGGTCATGAGGGAGAGAAAGGAGATCTTTCTCACCAAGTTTCTGTATCGTAATCTCTCTTTCCTTCGAAATGGATGACGATGGCGTTTGGCACGCAAATTATGGTCCCTCCAGGTTTCACCCAACCCGTCTTCACGCAAACTTTCAACGGACAGACCGAATCTATCACCCTCACCCTCTCCCCGTCGAACTCCACCTTCATCACAACCTTTCCTTCTTTATCGATGTCGTAGACGCCCGGTTTGGAAATGATCTTTTTGAAATTCGTTCCTTCCACGATCAACACGTTGCCTTTGGCTTCGTAGTACCTCAAGATGAAAAATCCAACAAGCAAAAGCGAAACGGCCAGCAAGATCCAAAGATCTCTTCTGGAGAAAAGTTTTCTCTTCACCTCACTGTTTCTCGAAGAGTTCGAACGTGTCAGACTTCTTGACCTCCCCGCTGCTCAGAATCAACATCACATGCCCTCCCATCCTCGGAAAGTCCAAGACCACCTTTTTCCAATCTCGACCAGCTTCCACAAATCCCGCCGTCGCGAGGACATCGGCGGTCACGGCGTCTTCCGAGATCACGGTGATGCTCCACACACCTTGGGCGGGGTACCCACTTTTTGGGTCGAGGATGTGGTGGTATCTGACCCCATCCACCTCAAAGTACCTTTCGTAGTCTCCGGAAGTGGCGACTGCCCCACTCTTCAGGTAGATGTAACCCACTATCCCCTCTCCTCGCGGGTTCTTCACACCGATCACCCACGGGTATTTACCAAATTTCGGGCCCACCACAACTATGTCTCCACCCGCTTCGACAAACCCTGTTGCTTGGGGATCGAAAGACAAGGCAATCTTTTTTGCCCTTTCGAGCGCGTAACCTTTTGCGATACCGCCGAGATCCAACTTCACGCCGTTCTTCAACATCACCCTCATCCTCTTCTCGTCGAAATGAACGTTCGTGTACCCTACGCGCTCAAGCGTTTTCGAGATCTCTTCTTTAGAAGGGACACGGAGGTTTTCGTAGTTTCCTTGGAATCCCCACAACTCCAAGAGGCTTCCGATGGTGGGATCGAAGGCCCCTTCCGTGAGTTCAGCGAAGGCGTAGGCCGCCTTCAAGAGCGCGAAGGTTTCCTCGTCGACGTCTACCCATTCGTCTGGCCTCTCGTTCAACATCTTCAACACGCTTCTGGGATCCGTGGTGGAGAACTTGTAAGTTATCCTCTGCATGTCGTCCAGAATGGCCTCGGCTATGATCTTGGGATTCATCCTCTTCGAGCTCACCACGATCCTGACGTACGTTCCCAAAGCGAAACCCTTGAGTTCGTAGTATTCGGCGGGCTTTCTCAACAAAATCATGGTGAGGAAGAACCCTAGGACAGCCAGGAGAAGGAAGGAGAAGAGGAAAACTCTCTGTCTCGTCACTCGAATATTCTTGCTATCTGTCGGCCACATTTGAGGCACTTCCCTTCTCCGTCGAGTCCCACTTTCTCCACTTCGTATCCCAACCTTCTGATCACCAAACTACCACAATCGGGGCAATGGGTACTCTCGTACCTCTCGTCCCAGACGTTTCCGAGATAGACGAAGTTCAAGTATTCTCTCGCCACTTCGTAGATCTCGACGAGCTTTTCCACGGGAGTTGGGGGTATCCGATATTTGTAGTTCGGGAAATACCTGCTGATGTGCAGAGGGATATCTTTACTCAAACTCGCGATCCATTCGAACTCTCTTCCCAGTTCTTCTATGTCGTCGTTCTCGCCAGGGATGATGAGCGTCGTGAGTTCCACGTGTACACCTGCCTTGTGCGCTTTCTCTATGTTCCTCAAAACCACGTCCAAATCTCCTCCTATCTTTCTGTAGAACTCCCTGTTGAAACCTTTTAGGTCGATGTTCATGGCGTGTACGGATTGGAACAAGAGCTCAAAGGGTCCTTCTTCTACGAACCCGTTTGTCACGAGTACGCAGTACATTCCCTCTTTGACGGCTACCCTTGACGTGTCCAAAACGAACTCGAACCAGATGAGGGGTTCGTTGTAGGTGAAGGCGATACCTTTTGAGCCTCTACCAAGCTTTGCGATCTTGACGAGTTGCTCCGGCATCACTTTCTTGGTTTCTGGTTGCATCTGGGATATAGTCCAATTCTGACAGAAACCGCACTTGAAATTGCACCCGAAGGTTCCAACGGAAAAGATTTGATCGCCAGGATTGAAATGGAAAAGTGGCTTCTTCTCTATCGGGTCCATCGCTATCGCCGTGACCTCACCGTAATTCAAGCTGACCAAGGCACCGTCAACGTTCTTCCTGGCTCCACAGAAACCGATTTGTCCCTCGCTCAGAACACAACGATGGGGACACAAAAGACACCTGACTCTCCCATTCTCAAGGTTCTCAAAGTGAATGGCCACTCTATCCATCCTTCGTCCTCCTGCTCACTTGTACCTTTCAACGGTGAACCTGTAGATCTCGAAGTCTTTGTCCCAGTCTGGAATGCCGGCCTTCAACTTTGCAATCCTGATCTGCTCTTCGACGGTGTCCACTCCCTCTATGTCGGGAAGGAGTAGACCCCTCCTCCACCCCTTCGCCACGATGATACCGTACCTCTTTGGGTCGAGCTCGGATACGTTCTTCACGGGTTCGGGTTTGCTCAGGATGTCCACATGCACGACGATGTCGTCCAACTCTTCGGGGCTGACGGGTGGGAAACGGGGATCTTCCGTTGCGGCCGCGATGGCGTTGTCTCTTATCTCCAACGCGAGGTTCGGTTTGGTGGGAAGGAAGGTCCCAATACAACCCCTCAACGAACCGTCTTTCCTGTGTAAAGTGACGAAGGCGCCCGCTTTCCTCTCGAAGAGCTCTTTGGGTACACTCTCGTCTGGCTCTATCACCCTACCGTATCGAACGTAGTTTTCTATCACCCTGATGGCCCACCTTACGTAAGGATGTTCTCCTTCCATGCTGATCACCATAGATTGATTATATCACTCGATCAATGTATCATTGGTTTTGGAGAGGAGTGAAAGAATGCGCGTGGGAGGACAAGCGGTCATAGAGGGAGTTCTGATGATAGGAAAGTACGTATCGCTTGCGGTTCGAAACAAGGAAGGAAAGATTGTAGTGAAGAGACTTGGCGAGATCAAACCCTCCCCTCTTTCAAAGATACCTTTTTTGAGGGGTTTCTACGCCCTCTTCGTCTCCCTGTATTACGGAGTGAAGGGTTTGAACGAATCGGCGGAGATCTCCTCCGGCGAGGAGATGAAAAACAGCGAAAAGTACCTATCTTTGGTGCTCGCGCTGGGACTCGCCGTTGGTCTCTTCATCTTGCTTCCCATCTTGATCACGAACTTGCTTGACTTGAAGAAGAACGAGTTCGTGTATTCCTTGGTGGAGGGTTTCATAAGGCTCGGTTTGTTCCTGCTGTACGTTTGGTTTGTGTCGCTTTTTCCAGATGTCAAGAGAGTCTTCCAGTACCACGGTGCCGAGCACATGGTTGTGAACGCTTTCGAGAGTGGAGAAGCGCTCTCATCTGACAAGGTGAAGAATTATTCAACGATCCACCCTCGTTGTGGCACCAACTTCGCCATGATCTTTCTGATGTTGGCGATCGTCCTTCTCAGCGCGGTTGGTGCCTTCGTACCCATGAACTTCTGGGCTCGCCTGCTTTCCAGGTTGTTGCTACTGCCCATCGTCGCCGGGCTCTCCTACGAAGTCTTGAAGTTGATCGCGCTCTTCAGGGATAACAAGATCTTGAAGGCGCTTTACCTGCCGGGTTATCTCCTCCAGTACCTCACAACTTCGAAACCCGACGACTCCCAAATAGAGGTAGCCATACTGGCCTTGGAAGACGCCATTGGAAGGGTGGGTTCTTTGGGAGAAGAGCTTGAAGTCTTGGGGTGATCAGCGCACACTTTCATGGGATCGCACGGTACCTGTACAACAGCTCTCTTATGTCTTCGGTCACGTACACTCGGACGATTTGAAGTATGTTGTTTGAAAAAGCTTGGTACGTTGGGTTTTTCCTCACGTAGTCTTCGAAACTGAGTGTGTCGTCCGAGGTGGGATCGTAGAGGAAGACGTTACTTTGGACGAACTCCTCTGGGTGAAGGATCGTGAGTCTGTAGGGAGTGTCGATCTTGAAGTATCTCTCTTTGTGGCTACAGATGTCTCTGATCTTTTCGAGGTCTTCGTCTCTCACGTTCCCAGATCTGAGCGCTTCTTCAAGGTTTTCCACTATGGCGTCCACGAGACGACGACCGTAAAGCTCGCTCACGGTGGAGAGATCCTTTCCTGGCATGGTGAGAGGTCTCTCTAAGACCATTTTCCAAAGATCTCTCGCCTTGAACCGTTCGACGAGTTTCTTGGCTTCTCGACCTTCCCAGGAGTCGTCCGTACACCTTTCCAGTTCGACGAGGATGGAGTGGTCCGTGAGCTTCAGGAATTCGTCCAGATTGTTCAAGCGTTCTTTTAAATCAAGAACATCGCAGGCGTACCTCAATATCTCTTGTATCATGAGATCTGCTGCCCTTGCCGTCTTGTGGAAGTAGACGTTCTTGTACATCATGAACCTGCTGAAAAGTACGGAGTATATGTTGTCGACGACCTTCACGTGGTAACAAAGGATAGGTTTCCCATCCTTTTGCTTCACCAGAGAGTACCTCAGGATCCTGTCCACGTTCATGGGGGCAAAATGCCCCACTCCGCTGTGGTAGGAGTCCCTCAAGAGGAAATCGAGTCTGTCCGCACCAAGCGGGCCTTGTATCACGTTGAACTCGACGGATCCCGTCTTCTCCCCTTCGAACACTTCGACGATCTTTTCGGCCAAAATCTTGAAACCCTCTTCTAAGGAGATCTCCCGCCCCAGGGTGAGTTCCAGATCCTCTTCGATCGCGCTCTTCATCCTCTCGTTGTAACACTCGTAGACCCTCAACATCTCTTCCGGGAGCTTCTCAAGAACCAGCCTCTTCCTGAACTCGTCGTGTCCGTCTTTGTAACCATACCTTTTGTAGACTGCATCGTCGAATTGATGGCTGAAAGGACCATGCCCGGCGTCGTGCAAGAGAGAAGCCAGTCTCACTATCCTGATCTTCCCTGGCTCCGAAAACAAGTTTTTGGCGTATACACCAGCCAAGTGCATGGTCCCTAAAGAATGGGCGAACCTCGTGTGCGTGGCGCCTGGGTAGACCACCGTCGCTCCTGCAAGTTGCGAGAGGAACCTGAGCCTCTGCATGATCCTGGTGTCGGTAACCAAGATCTCCAGAGGGTACAGGTGGATCTCGAAGTGAATGGGGTCTCTCGAAACCTTTCTGAACATACGAAACATCACCTCTTGCTCGATTTTAACACTCTTCATGGTAAAATTATCGTAAACGTGAAAGAGGAGACCACGGAGGATGAAAAGGTGGGAGATGTCCAACCCTGACGAGGAGAGCGTTGAATCGCTTTCAAAAACGTTCGGTTTGAGCGAGATCGCTTCCAGGATTTTGGTCAACAGGGGTTTAAAAGAAGAAGCGGAAGTTAGGCGCTTTCTCTTTGTTGATGAAAGCGCAGTTCATGATCCGTTCCTGTTCAGGGACATGGAAAAGGCGGTGGAGTTGCTCTTGAGGGCTCGTCGGGAGGGAGCCCTTGTCCTTGTCCACGGGGATTACGACGTGGATGGCATCACGGCGGCCGCCATACTCAAAGAATTCCTCGAAAAGAACGGGTGGAACGTGAGGGTCTACATCCCACACAGAATGGAAGAGGGTTACGGGATACAACCAGAAAATATCTCATCCTTCGTTAGAGAAGGTGTGTCGTACCTCGTCACGGTCGATTGTGGTGTAACCGCAAACGAAGCGATCGAGCTCGCCAAAATCAATGGGATAAGGGTCATCGTCACGGATCATCACGAAGTGAAGAATTCCTCCCTTCCGCCTGCCGATGCCCTCATAAACCCCAAGGTGCCAGGTGAAGCCTATCCCTTCCGCGAACTGGCGGGTGTTGGGGTGACGTACAAGTTGATACAGGCCTTGTCCAGGTATTTGAACGAATCGGACCCTCGGGAATTCCTCGAGCTCGTCGCTTTGGGAACTGTCGCCGACATGGTCCCACTTCTGGACGAGAACAGGTTCTTCGTCAAGGAAGGTCTGAAGCAGATGCAAAGCACCAAGAGAGTTGGCATCCGTAAACTCCTTGAAAGGCTCGAACTCAAGAGACCCACTTCCCACGACGTGAGTTACAAGGTCGCCCCGAAGTTGAACGCGGCCGGTAGGATGGGAAGCGCGGAGGAAGCCTTTGAACTCCTCACGACGGCTGATCCCTTCAAAGCCGAAAGACTCGTGGACGATCTCATGCTCTTGAACGACAAGAGAAGGAAGATAGAGAGGGAGATATACAGGGAAGCGGTGAAGATGATAGAGGAAGCTGAGCTTTGGAGAAATCCAGTCATAGTCGTTGCGAAGGAGAATTGGCATCTTGGAGTCATAGGCATCGTCGCAGCAAAACTCGCCAACCGCTACGAAAAGCCCGTTGTCGTCGTCTCCCTCTTGGAGAAAGTTGCCAAGGGTTCCATCAGGAGTTCAAACGGCTTCAACGTCATGGACATATTCCCAATCGATTCTTATGAAATTTTCGACGAAATTGGTGGGCATTCGTCCGCCATGGGATTCACGATGAGACGCGACAGGCTGGATAGTCTGTTCGAGCTGGTGAGGAACGTGGCCGTGGAATCTAAGGAAGAAAAGATCCTGGTAGACGCTGAACTGAGGCTTTCCGATCTTAACGAAGATCTGAAAAGAGAACTGGAGCTACTCATGCCCTTTGGGCAGGGAAACCCCGAACCTGTCTTCCTCTTCAGGGACCTTTCGTTGGAGAAGATCAGCTTCTTTGGAGAAGACGAATCCAACGTGTTCGTCGTGTTCGGGGATGGGAGCAAGAGGGTTGAGGCGTTCGGGTTCAACTTCAGAAAGCTCGTGGAAACTTTCTCCACCGTGTCCTTAGATTTCTACCGCGGGGATGCTGTTATGAGTTTTCGTTTGCTCGAAAGCGGTTTTTCTCCTCAGCTTCTGGCGATCGATATAAAACCCGTGGGGACCACCAAATGGGAATCGAAGCGGTTGGAAAAATCCCAAGAGAACTTGACTAAAGGAAGGGTATCCTTGGAGCTTCCCTACCACTTCAAAGCTAGGTTCTTGCTGATGTTGGAGGGTAAGGTGAAGGGAAGGCTTGGAATCGTTTCGCTCACAAACGCCACGTCTCAAAACGTGTTGGGGTGTCTCATGAGGTATCACACTTCGACCAGAAAGATAGGATACGTGAATTCCTTGTTCGATCGAGACGAAGATCAAGGGGTTGTGCTCTTCACGTTGGCTGGTTTTCTAAGAAAGCTTCCCATTGATGAGTTCGAGTTGTTCGTTGTGAACGAGTTTCAGGAGTTTCTCGAACACTCGAACAACGACTTGGTGAGCGATTTCTTGAACTTGATCGATCGATACCCAGACAAGTTCCTGATACTCTCGTCGACCAGTTTCGATAGAACCTTGCTGGAAAACCTTGGCTTCAGACACCATCATATCAGTCCTCCGGAGAAGGAAGAGTTCTTCATGTCCGACCAGAGGGGAAGATTCCACTTGGAACAACTCAAAGCGTTGGAAAGGTTTGCGCTGGTCGTTTCGGAGAAGAGGTTTGTTCCCAAAATCTATGGAGAGCTGAAGGATCTGGGTGTTCTCATATACCACGGAACCATCGAAACGGAGAAGAAGATAAAGTTGATAGATAAGATAGAGAGTGGAGCGGCTCAGAGAGTGATCTTCACCAGCAACAACGATGGTCTTCCAACGCACGTGAAAGGAGACATCTTTTTCTACGATTTTCCTCTCTCGCTTTTTGAAATAGAAGATCTCCTCAGAAGAAAAGCCGTGATCAACCTCTGCTATTCCGAGGAGAACTACCTACAGAGAAAGAGGGAATTGGAGCTCCTCTTCCCGAGTGAGGAGACCGTCGAGGAAATCCTGAGCATCGCATTGACCAGCGTGGATGCGGACGAGTTGAAAAGGAAGCTGTCCGAGTTTTTGGAAACGGACAACCAAGGTGTCCTGTCGACCTACTTGAAACTCATCGAAGTCTCCTTGGACGTTGAAAACGCTCAAACTAAGATGCAAAATTACATGTGGAGGGTTTGGGAAGGAGAACTGGAAAGAGATGGATTTGAGAGGTGTGGGCGGATATTGATGGGAGAAGTGAGGGAAATATACGCTTTCTTTCAAAGCAGGGTGAAAGGTTGATAGTGGCTGTGGATTATGGCGAGAAAAAATGTGGCGTGAGTTACGGAGAGGTGCTCCCAAGGAAAACGATCGTGGTTCCAACTTCCAAGTTGAAAGAAGTGATCGCCGATTTGAAACCGACCATCGTCGTATTTGGGTTACCCATCTCCATGAGTGGCAGGTATTCCACGCAGACGTTTAAAGTCGTGAGGAGCGCTTTGAGTTTCTCCAGAAAGTACAAGGTGTACCTCTGCGACGAGAGGATGACCACGAAGATAGCCAAAAGGATATCCAAAGAAGACGACAAGGTGAGCGCTTCGCTCATATTCCAGACCTTCGTTCAGAACCAAAGGGGTTGTTGGGAGGTTTGCGATCCGAGGGAGAGGAAATCCGTCAAGGAAAAGGGAAACAAGGTGCTTGTATACGAGTTCCCAGATCCGGACGTCGAAATAGAGGCATCCGAAGTTTTGGTCGTCACGAGAAATCCCGTTCTTGCTTACTTCTACCACGAGAGAGGATACTTTGTGGAGCGAGAATTGAGGGAAGAAAAGTACGATCTCATCCTGGCAGGGAAGGATTGCGATAGGTTGAGAGAGTTTTTGATCGATGGTGGTAGACTGGTGTGCCTGTAGCTCAACGGATAGAGCGCTGGACTCCGGATCCAGAGGTTGCGGGTTCGAATCCCGCCAGGCACACCAGATTTTTTTGTCGGAGAAAGGGAGGTTAGAAAGATGCTGAGAGCGGACATAGGGATAGACCTGGGAACGGCCTCCATCATCGTCTACAAGAGGGGCGAAGGTATTGTCCTTCACGAGCCCTCCGTGGTGGCCGTCTCGGAAAAGACGGGAGAAATAGTCGCGATAGGGGAAGAGGCCAAAAAGATGCTTGGGAAAACTCCCGAGGGGTTGAAGGCCGTTCGGCCCATGAAGGACGGTGTTATAGCCGACTACAAGACTATAGAGGCTATTTTAAAAGAGTTTTTGAGGAGAATCGTGGGAAAGTTTTCCATAGTGAAGCCCTCGCTCGTGATAGGGGTGCCCACCAAGATCACCGAGGTGGAGAAGAGGGCCGTCTTCGAAGCAGGCTTGAGTGCGGGTGCTAGAAAAGTCTACATCGTTTCGGAGCCCATCGCCGCGGCCATAGGTGCCGGCATAGATATCACGCGATCGGAGGGTAACATGATCGTGGACATCGGTGGTGGCACAACGGACATAGCGGTGATAAGCCTTGGAGGCATCGTCGTTGGGGAAGCGATAAGAATCGCAGGAGACGCGATGGACGAGGCGATCGTCAGGTACACGCGCAGAAAGTTCGGCTTGATCGTGGGAGAATCCTCCGCCGAGGAGGTGAAGAAAAGGATAGGAAAGGCCCACCCATCCGTAGAAGATTATGAAATGGAGGTACGCGGCAGGGACATGGTGACGGGACTTCCAAGGGTGGAACGGTTGACCTCGACCAACATCCTGGAAGCGATCGAACCAATCCTGTCCATGATACTCACCAAGATCAAGAACATTCTGGAGAAGACGCCCCCAGAGCTCTCCGCCGACATCATATCCAACGGTGTTCACCTCACGGGCGGAGGGGCACTCTTGAGGGGGATAGACAAGTTGATCTCCGAAGAGATACGCGTTCAAACGATCGTTGCCGACGACCCCATAACCTGCGTCGCCAGAGGAACGGGTGTTCTGCTCGAGGACGAGAAACTTCTGAAAACCGTCTGCGAGACTTACTCGAGGTGAGAGCGTGACCAGGGGAATCTACAACGCGGCGATGGGTATGCTCATCGACATGGCCAAGGTCGACAGGATCGCAAACGACTTGGCCAACGTCGACACGGTCGGCTACAAGAGGGACACGCAGGCCTTTCGAGCGTACCTTAGAAGGGAGATATACAGGTTGGAGGCGCGTCCGGAAGGGAAAAGGGTGGAGAGGATCCCGATCGGTCCGCTGGAGTACGCCGTCGTTCTGGACGAGGTCAGACCCGATTTGACGCAGGGTGTGCTCGAAGAGACGAAAGTTCCGTACCACCTGGCCATCGATGGTGAAGGCTTTTTCGCGGTTGAGTTCAACGGGACGGTCTACTACACCAGAAACGGGGAGTTCGAGGTGAACGAAGAGGGATACATCGTCACCAACTACGGTGGTTACCTCTTGGACGAGAACGGTGAAAGAATAAGCTTTTTCGACGGTTTCGTTGTGGATCAACATGGTTTTGTGAGGGACGCTCAGGGAAATTTCGTGACGAGGATAGGGGTCTATTCCATAGAAAACCCTTCCAAGTTTGCCAACACCCTTTTCACCGGTGAGAACCCATCCCCCTCCCAGAACTTCAGGATTTTGCAAGGTTACGTAGAAAAATCAAATGTGGACGCCCTGAAGGCCATGGTCGAGTTGATCGCGGCCCACAGACACTTCGAGATAGCCCAGAAGGCCTTGCTCACTCACGACGAGGTGAACAACAAGCTGATCAACTCTCTCGCGACTCTGAAGTGATCTGGAGGTGTGTAGCATGATGATCTCTCTCTACTCGGCGGCGACGGGTATGTCCGCGCAACAGTTGAAGCTCGACACGATCGCGAACAACCTCGCCAACGTCGACACGACCGGTTACAAGAGGATGAGGGTGGAATTCCAAGACCTACTCTACCAGTACGCGAAAAATCCAGGAACGCCAACGGCTGCCCTCTCTTCGACGCCGACGGGTCTGTACGTCGGTCACGGCGTGAAGACGGCTGCCACCACCAGGATCTTCACCTTGGGAAATTTCGAGCAAACCGGTAATGCCTTGGACCTGGCCATAGCGGGAGACGGTTTCTTCCAGATCCAACTCCAGGACGGTAGGATCGCTTACACGAGGGACGGTAGTTTCAAGGTGGACAGCGAGGGTAGAATCGTGACGGCGAACGGTTTGCTCCTGATACCGAACATCGAGATACCCGAAAACGCCGTCTCGATCAGCGTGTCACCGGACGGCGTCGTTTCGGTGGAACTTCAGGATGGGAGCGTTCAAGAACTTGGCACGATCACGTTGGTTAGGTTCGTCAACCCCGCGGGCTTGAAGGCCATAGGCGACAACCTCTACGTGGCCACACCTTCGTCCGGAGAGCCCATAGAGGGAACGCCTGGTCAAGATGGTTTCGGATCCATAAAGCAAGGTTTCCTGGAAAAGTCCAACGTCGACGTCGTGAGAGAAATGGTGGACATGATCACCGCCCAGAGGGCCTACGAGTTCAACTCCAAGGTCATCCAAACCGCCGACGACATGCTGAGGACTATCTCCAACCTCAAGAGATGATGAAAGATGCGGTTCTTTCTGGTTTTAATGCTTCTCTCTTGCTCGCTCTTGGCTGAGAACGTTTTGATCCTGAAAGAAACCGTCCACGCCCAACCTGGGCATTTGGTGTTGGACGACTTACTCTCCACACCCGTTGGGGACAAGAGGACAGTTTCCGTACTGCTTCCTGGCCTTGTCTACTCGATAGGAAAGAGACAACTGGAAAGGTCTTTCCCCAGCTACAAGTTCGAAGGGCCAGACGAAGTGGTCGTGTGGGTTTTGGGTGAGGAAGGTTTAGCCGAGGCTATTCGAAGGGAACTGGAGAGGGCCTACGGGTTGGAGACGGACTTCACGATGAAAGTTTTGAAGAGCTTTGGAAGGTACCCGTCCGACTTGAAAGTGGAGCAGATCCGCGTCACCAGGATATCGAGGACTCTCGCGAGCGTGTTCTTGAGGTTCGCCGACAGGACCTCCGTGACGTTGAACGTGGAGTTGTCCTGTGAGAGGAGCGTGGTGGTGGCAAAGAGAAATATAAGGAAGGGAGAGGTTGTGAGGGAAGAAGACGTGGTATTGGAGAGGAAGAACATTTTGGGGATAGGAGAGCCAGTTTTGGAAATCGCAGAAGTTGTTGGAAAGATCGCGAAGAGGTACATCGCGTCGGGGACGCCCATCGAACGCGGACACTTGGAGCGACCACCCGATGCGTTCAAAGACCAGATCGTTCCGGCGTTTCTCGACACGGGTGCGTTGAAGGTGTCGACGTTTGTGAAACTCTTGGAGAACGCGAGGATTGGTGAGAGAGTAAAGGCGATGAACACGGAAACTGGAAGGACCGTGACGGGTGTTTTGCTCGAAGGTCCTACCCTCAAGATCACAGGGGTGATACAGTGAAAAAGCACATTTTTTTGTTGCTCTGTCTGGTTGCGACGGTGAGCTTTCCTTTCTCGATCTGGGCCTCTTCAGAAAACGAAGAGTTCAAGAGCCTGCTGACCGTGAAGAGGGCCAGCAAGGTGGGAGACATAGTGACGATAGTCATAAGGGAGAGCGCTAGGATGTCTTCCGAAAGGGACAGCCTTGAGCTTCAAAAGATCTTGATGGGAATCGTGGGGGGAGTCGTGGAGGCGACGACCAACGTCTCCCTGAGAAACTTCATCCCGATCAACAACAACCCCGCTCAGAGGAGAGAAAGCGAGATCCGTTCTGTCGCGGTGGCGGAGATCTCCGCAGTTGTGGTGGACATCGACAAATACGGCAACTTGGTGATCGAGGGAAAGAAGAGAATAAAGGTCGACAAGAACCTGCAGGAGATCATAATAAAGGGGAAAGTGAGGCCAGAGGACGTTCAACTGGGGAACAAAGTCGACTCTTCCAAAGTCGCGGACGCGGAGATCTGGGTGAACGGCAGGCTGGTGTTCAGCAGCGAACCGGGTAAGGAGAGTTGGTTCGATAAGGTCCTGGCCTTCCTGGCGAGCCTCTTCACGTGAGGTGAGACTGTGAAGAAAGTGTTCCTCTTGGTGCTGATCTCAGCCTCTCTGATGTTGTTCCCATCTGTCGTGAGACTGAAAGACATCGCATTCTTCAGCGGGGCGAGGGACAACCAGCTCTTCGGAGTGGGGTTGGTCGTGGGTCTCAACGGCACGGGAGACTCGGGAAACGTGAACACGCCTCTTTTGGCTGAGATGGTGAAGAAGTTCGGCGTGCAGATACCAGCCGACTCCGTGAAATCCAGAAACACTGCCATCGTCATGGTTCTCGCGGACATCCCGCCTTTTGCGAAAAACGGGATGAGGATAAACTGTGTGGTGGCCTCGCTGGCCGACGCCAAGTCCCTGGAAGGAGGATTTCTGGTACAGACACCTCTTTACGGAGCGGACGGAAGGGTGTACGCCGTGGCGCAAGGTCCCGTGAGTGTAGGAGGGTTGGATGCGAGGGAGTCCGCAAACCTCCAGAAGAGGTACAAGGTCGTGGGCTACATCCCTGGTGGCGCCATCGTGGAGAGGGACATACCCTCGAGTCTTGCGGAGAGCGACAGCGTGACGATCTTCCTCAGAGAACCGAACGTGACCATGGCGGCCAGGGTCGCCAGCGCCATAAATAAGAAGTTCGAGATGATCTTGGCTAAAGCGGTGGACCCCTCAACGGTGAAGGTTGTCATCCCCACCGTTTTCCGCGACGACGTCATCACTTTCTTGGCGATCTTGGAGGACGTTGAGGTACAGCTCGACAGTCCCGCTCGAATCGTCGTGAACGAAAGGACGGGAACCGTGGTGATAGGTGGGAACGTGAAACTGACCGATTTCGTCGTTTCGTACGGGAACTTCACGATCAGCGTTGGCAGTGGAAAGATAGGCGATAAGGAAGCGACGGTGGCGAATCTTGTGAGCGCGTTGAGGGCAGCTGGGGCGACACCACAAGACATCATAGCGATCCTACAAGTGCTCCACAAGGCGGGTTACATCGCGGCGGAACTGGTGATCATGTGAGGTGTTCGGTGTGGTGGTTTCGCCTGTGTCCTCCGCCATCCGTGATTTGAGAAGCGCAAGCGTGGAGTTCGCCTCTGAGCTCTTCTACGTGGTCTTCAAGAGGATGTACGAGGCCATTCCCAGGTACGATCTGATACCGGAAACGCAAGCCGAGAAGTGGTTCAAAGAGATGCTCATACGCGAGTACTCGAGGAAAGCCGCGGCACAAAGCGCCCTCGCCGAAACTGTGGCGAGGGCACTGGGTGAGCGCTATTGGAAGGAGCAACGGACAAGGTGAACATCATTTCACGAGTATGGAGAATTCCCTGATCTCCCAACCGAACCTCGACTCCTTGGTGCGCGGATCCCCAAACTCGGTGCCGACTTCCACGTTCTCGAAGTACATCTCGTCGAAGTTCGACACCCTCTTCATCCTGGAAAATTCCCTTATCACTTCTTTGGTTTTCTCCACGAACGGCTTCACCGGCAGGACCACCTTGCCCTCTCTGAGAGGGGTGGTGAGTCTGAAGGCCAAGTAGTCCCATTCCCACTCCGCGTAGTAAACCTCCCAAATGGTCTCGACGACTTCTCCGTTCACCTCCATCTCTACCTGAAGCGTACCCACCCTGTCACCGCCGGGGGTCAGGATGCTGTTGTACAGCCAGATCATCATCTCCACGTCCCCCGCCGTGACGATCCTGGGGCGCTCTTCCCTCGTGATCCAACTCTCGACCGCCAAGTTGAACGGTAACCTCTCTTCGTGCCAGAGAGAATACTCCAAAACTACATGGAAATCCGGCAGGTCGCTCACCTTTCTTGGAAGCTTCAACACATCCGAGGAGACGCCTTTCCCCGACCAAGGCTTGTAACCGTAGTAAATCTCCGGATAGCCGTGGACCCATCTGTTTGGATCTACTTGGACTATGTCGTACAAGTCCGCTTCGAACAGGACCCTTTCCCCATCGAACTTCAGGAGGGCGTTTCCGTTATAGCTTCTGACGTTCCAAAAGTTGAACTCCAACACTATCGGGAGACCCCGGAACTCGACCTCCGCAAGGCCGGGGCTCGTGAGCGAAACCACGCTTCCCAGCGCCACAGAAACGAGCAAGGCGAGAATCCAAATGACCGACGACTTCCTCATGCGCCGATCACCTCCAGAGAAAGGTCTCTCACGCTCCATTCGAAATGTGCCCTTTTGGTTTCCGGACTTCCAAACTCCGTTCCGATCTCCCAAACCGTGAAGAAGAGCTCACCTACGTCCCTCACCCTGGAAGAGCTCTTCAGGTAGTCTTGAACTATCTCGAGGAAGTCCAGAACGTTCAGCTTCACCCTCCCGGAAGGGATCGGTTCCTTGATGCAGAAAGCCAAATAGTCCCAACCCCACTCCGCGTGCCACAGTTCCCACGTTTCTCCACCCTCTTCGCCGTTCAGCTCCATGGGTACCACGTACTCCCCCACCTTCCTTCCACCCGGTTTGAGCCCGTGGTGGTAGAGCCAAACCATCACCTCCACGTCACCCAGCGACGCTTCCGCTTGGTACCTTCCTCGCGTGAGCCAGGTTTCCATGGCGAAATTCAACGGCAAACCTTTCTCGTGGTTCACCTCGAATTTCAGGCACACGTCGAACACCCTCAAATCCTTCAACGCGGTCGGCAACTTGGTTCCTCTCGCCGAGTGTCTCTCCCAAGGTTTGTAACCGTAGTAGAACTCCGGATAACCTAGAACGTACCGCTCTGGAGATTTTATCTCCACCTTACTCAAACCCGCGGAAAACTCCACCTTTTCCCCATCGAACCTGAGTAGGACTTTTCCTTCGTATTCCTTCACGTTCCAGAGGTTGAGTTCCATCGAAAGTGGCGTTCCTTTCCACACGAAATCTTCCGTACCTGGACTTTCAAGTGTCACCATCGATGTTCACCCCTCTCAGATCTTCGCATGAAAATGCTTACATCTCAACAGATCGAACAACTTTTGGAAACACTGAATCCAGCTGGATTAACAGAAATTTAAAAACAGATGTGGTATATTCCTCAACGAGGGGATGCGCGTGCTAGATTTCAGGTTTTCCTTCCACGAAGAAGGCATCTTGAGTAACATGATAATGCGCACTACGATCAGGGGCCGGCCCCAGAGGGACCGGGATGTTCTCTTGCGCTGAGAAGTCTCGATCCCGAGGGGCCGGCCGAAGAGGTCGGCCCCATTTTTTTGATGGGAGGTGGGATCATGAGGATCACAAACGTTATCCAAGTTTCCGCGAACGGAAGGTTCAAAAAGTTTGACATCGACGGCGTGATCGTGTCGGTTGAACGCTCCGTGGTTCTGGACCGCGAAAAGATCAGAGCGTTGATCAGGGAAGACTTATCCCTCGAGGAGCTTGGCGAAAGGCTACTCGCTTCGCTTCAAATGGACGAGATGGTTGTGGAAAGAAACGAAGAGGTGTTCATGAGTTTGAAAAAGCCGATCAACTTGTTCGTCGACGGGCAACTCACCGTGAAAGTCCCGGAGAAGATCACACCCTGCGTGGTCCTCTCCGCCTCCCCGAGCGAGGAAAAGAAGGTCTTGGTGTTCTCGAAAAGAACGGAACCCGCAAGGAAGGTCGTGGAACTTTTCGAAGATATGGTCGAGAAACCCCATCACCTTCCGGCCTTCATCCAGGAAGCGAAGAACGCGCCGGAGATCCTGGGCGTCGTCGGCGTGGTGGGGAAGGTCGTCGGGACTTGGGGGAAATTTCAGTTGGAGCTGGTTTGATCCCTCATCCAAAGTTCGTCCCAATTCAAGCGAGAACCGGGGAACAACTTCTTCGCGGCGTAAAGGAACTTGGAAAAGGTCACGGAGAAGTGGTAAAGGAAGGCGACGACGGGATCGTTCATTTTGTAACGAAAGTCGAACACGTCGCCCTCGTATTTTCCCTTTTCCTTGAGTTTTCTCTCGTATTCCGTGCCGGCGAGGGGCAACATCTTGTTGGTTATGTCTATGGGTCTGATCTTGGCGCTCATGATACGTTTCGCCAACCTCACGAAGCGAAGGTTTTCGATGACCTCGTCCAACGTGGTCTCGTCGTCGAACATGATGAAGCCAGGTGAAACGTAAAGGTCCAGCTTCGCCATCGTCTCCAACGCCTTCAGGTTCTGCTGAACCGTGACACCCTTCCTGAACCTGTCCAACATGGTCTGGGAGCCAGATTCCAAACCCAGAAACACCCTCCGAAGTCCCGATTCCTTCAAGAGCTTGAACAGCTCTTCGTCGACTTCCGTCACCCTACTCTCTATCGCGTAACGCACCTTTATCTTCCTCCTCAGTATCTCTTCGGCGATCCTTGCGGCCCTCTCCTTCGATATGGTGAAGTTCGCGTCGCAGAAGACCACGTTCTCCACTTTGTACCCCTTCACCAATTCCTCCAGCTCGTCCACCACGTTCTCCGGACTGCGTAGCCTCACCTTGGGACCGAACTGGGAGTAAAACGGCACCACGCTGCAGAAGGTGCAGCTCGCGTAGCATCCTCTGGAAGTGATCATGGAGGAAAGATTGGTCTTTTCGTATATCCTGGGCAGGTGGTCTCTGGCGGGAAAGGGAAGGGAGTCCAGGTTCCTTATGGACGATCTTGTCTGCGTGACGCGGACCTGACCGTCCTCAACGTAGGCGATACCCTTGACGTCGCGCCAATCCTTACCTTCGAGGATGGCCTTGGAGAGCTCGTAAAGGGTCTCCTCGCCTTCCCCTATCACCACCGTGTCGACCGCCGGGAAGCTTTCCAGGATTTCCCTGTAGGCGAAGGAAGGGAAGATCCCCCCGATGACGAGATGTGCGCCCGTGCTTCGCTTCAAGGTGGTGATGAAGTTCAAAACTTCCAAGGCGTACTCTTGGAAGGGAACGGTCACCCCGATGATCCTTGCCGGTATCTTGGAGATCTCTTCAGCCGCCCTTTTTGGCTTCCACCCTTCCAGCTGAGCGTCTACGATCTGCACGCTCAAACCTTTGCTTCTCAAGAAGGAAGCCAAGTACGGTATACCGAGATGCTCGAAGTGGTCCACACCCCTCATCGGGGGATACACCAAGACGACGTCCGGCATCGTCACCTCACAGTTCCAGGCACACCAAGGCTTCGGGCGTCACGACGTGGAAAGTGAAGGTCTCGGTTATGAACAACCTCACATGGTCTTTCTCTCTGTCCTCGTAGCCTATCGACAGGTCCTGACCGAGGATCAGCTCGAAGTCCCCTCCCCTTCCGGACACGACGAGGGCACCCTCGATCCTGGGACAAACGATCAACTCTCCTCCAAGTAAGTCTTCGACCCTCTCCTCTATCGGATACGCGCACTTCCCAACGAGTTTCGCCCACTTGTCCGTGTTGATGACGAGATGGTACGGTCCCCCGATCCCGTCTCTTGCGAACATCTCGAGCGCCTTCACGAGGCTTCCCAGGAACGTTCCAACGTCTTCGGTGGACGAAGCCACCTTTCTCGCACTCGCGTACTCCAGCAGTCCCTTGATCTTGGATTTTTCGCATCCTTCGAAGATCGTCTCGTCCTCGAACTCGGCGACCTTCCTTGCGACTTCCTCTAGGGGGGAAAGGTCTGGTACTTTCTTTCCCCTTTCCACGTTGTCGAGCTCCCAAAGGTTCAACCTGAAAGTCGCCCTGACCTCGACGAGTGGCAGGGACTTCCTGAGCCCCCACTTCACCACTTCGTCTTCGCTGGAGAGCACCTCCACCTCACCCAGCGGGTGAGAAGAGTATTCCCAACCGAAAGGTCCCAACACGTCCACGATCCTTCGACCGAAGAGCTGGCTTTGGAAGATCTCCCTTGCCCTCTTGTCTATCTCTTCCCATTGCCTTTCCGTGAGAGGCGCGAACGACCTCTTCAGAAATTCCATTGTCCTTCACCTCCTGGGAGGCTTCCTTATGCCGAGATCGCCCGAGGTACTTTCCTTCGAACCGCCCGCCTCTATCTCCGTCAAGGGCTTGTCGGTGAACAGGTAAGTCCTGAGGGCTTCGTCCCAACCGGGCATGTTCCTCCTCAGCCACTCCAAGAGCATGGCCGCGTGCTCCATCTCCTCATTCCTGTTGTGTTCCAGGACTTTCTTGATCGTCTCGTCCTTGGTCGCGACCACCCTTTGGTGGTACCAAGCCACGGCCTCGATCTCTTCCTTCAAACTGTTGAGCGCCCTGATGAAATCCCTATCCCTTCCGCTGAGTTCCTCGATGGGTTCGTGGTACTGTTCCGCCATATTTCCACCTCCACTCGTGAGATCTTTCCTCATTCAAAATTTTAACAGATCGGCGTGATAAAATCTAACGAAAACGACT
This sequence comes from Thermotogota bacterium, assembly GCA_030550515.1. Lineage (GTDB taxonomy): Bacteria > Thermotogota > Thermotogae > Thermotogales > Thermotogaceae > JAUQPE01. Next base: position 54,721 of record JAUQPE010000018.1, read on the forward strand.
AACCTTCAGTCGAATCAGGTCGGTGACGGTATGGGCGTGGAAAAGAAGGTGTTGGTCATCGTCGCCATGATAGCCTTCGTTTTGCTGTTTGGCACCCTCTCCTTTCACAGAACGGAAGGGTGGTCTTACTTTGAATCCTTCTTCTTCACGATCATCACCGTGTCGACGGTGGGATACTCGCTTCCGGAAAAGGTTTCGCTCGCTGGAAAGGTGACGGCTGTGATACTCGTCGGCGCGGGCATCTCGATCGTGCTTTACGGTTTCACCACGTTGACCTCCTTCATCGTGGAAGGGCACATGAGAGACTACATGAGAAGGAGGCGGATCGCGAAGATGATGGAGAAGATGAGAGACCATTTCATAGTCGTGGGGGCAGGTAGGACCGGCAGACACACCGTTGCCGAGATAAGGAAGGCCAAAAAGCCTGTCGTGGTGATAGACGTGTCCCAAAGGGCCATCGATCTGCTCAGAACCGTGTTGGACGAGGACGTGCCGTACATCGTGGGGGACGCCACGGAAGAGGAGGTTCTGCTGAAAGCGGGCGTTGACAGGGCGAAGACCTTGATCATCACGCTTCCAGACGACACCAAGAACACCTTCGTGGTGCTCACCGCGAGGTCCTTGAATCCAAACCTCGAGATCATAGCGAGGGTGTCGGACAGAAAATCCTACAACAAACTCCTCTACGCCGGCGCAAGCAAGGTGATCGTGACGTCACAGGTCACAGGTCAAAGGCTCGCCCAGATGGCCTTGAACCCATCGATGGTGAACTTCCTGGACGTTCTCTCCTTCGGTGGAATCCCGATCAGGGTCGAGGAGATCCGCGTTCCAGAGGGGTGTCCCATCACGGGAAAGACTCTCGGGGAGTTGAACCTGTCGAGGAAAATCGGAGTGTTCGTCATCGCGGTGATGAGGGAAGGAGAGACCATCTTCAACCCCACCGGTGAGATGGTCATACTAGCTGGAGACAGGCTCTTGGTGATAGGGAAAGAGGAGAACTTTCAAAAATTGCACGAGTTGATGGGGACCGTGTTATAATAGTTTAGGAAAAACTATGGTGTTCTCTCCCCAGGGGGAGCTCCTGACACCGGGGCTGAGAGGAGGGCGGAAGCCCTCGACCCCTCGAACCTGATCCGGGTAATACCGGCGGAGGGAATGGGGAGAGAAAAGAAGAGATCCCTCCGCCTGAAGCGGAGGGAAATTTTTTTGTGAGGAGGTCTCGCTGATGAGAGACGTCACCATATCCAAGTTGATCTTGGACAGCTTTTACGGGAAGTTGAGGTCGTGCTTGGAACTGGACGTGGCCGTGGTCGGCGCTGGGCCGAGTGGCCTTGTGGCCTCTTACGAACTCGCAAAGAAAGGTTTGAAAGTGGCGGTCTTCGAAGAGAGGAATGTTCCTGGCGGTGGCATCTGGGGTGGCGGGATGATGTTCAACGAGATCGTGCTGGAGAAGGAAATCGAGGACTTTTTGAGAGAGCTTGGGGTGAGGTACTCGGAACGAGATGGGCACTTGATCGTGGACTCGGTCCACTTCGCTTCCGCCCTGCTTTACCGCGCGACGGAAAAAGGGGTGGTGGTGTTCAACAACGTCTCGGTCGAGGACGTCGCGATGAGGGATGGTCGGGTCTGCGGCGTCGTTGTCAACTGGGGCCCAACGAAGAGACTGGGTCTGCATGTCGACCCTATCACCGTGAAGGCGGAGTGCGTGGTGGATGGAACGGGACATCCGGCGAGCGTTGTAACGCTCTTGGCGAAAAGGGGATTGCTCCAGATGAAAACGGAGTTTCCGATGAACGCGGAAGAGGCGGAACCTTTCGTCGTGGAGCACACGGGAGAGGTGTTCCCTGGTCTTTTCGTCACGGGCATGGCGGTCTGCGCGGTCCACGGCGGTCCCAGGATGGGACCCATATTCGGTGGGATGGTGCTCTCGGGCGTGAAGGTTGCCAGGATGATTAGCGAGAGATTGAAGGTGAAAGCATGACCCAGATGGAGATGGCCAGGCTGGGCATCGTCTCCGAGGAGATGGAGAAGGTGGCGAAGGTGGAAGGAGTCGACGTGGAGACGGTCCGCCAGAAGGTGGCGCAAGGTAAGGCAGTGATACCGAAGAACAAACTCCACAAGTTGGAGAAACCCATGATCGTCGGAGAGGGCTTTTCCGTGAAAGTGAACGCCAACATAGGAACCTCGGTGGGCTTTTCCTCACTCGAAGAGGAGTTGGAAAAGGCAAAGGTTGCGGTGGAGTACGGGGCGGACTCCATCATGGTGCTCTCCACCTGGGGCGACCTCAGGGCGATGAGGCGTGCCATAGTGGAGATGTCACCCGTTCCCGTCGGGTCCGTCCCCATCTACGACTCGGCCGTGAGGAGCTACCAGCTCGGAAAGAGCGTGGTGGACTTCTCCGAGAGGGACTTCTTCGACATGGTGATCGCCCACGCCGAAGACGGCATCGACTTCATGACGGTACACGTTGGGGTGACCAGACGAGTCCTCGAATATCTGAGAAAGTCCAAACGTGTCCTGAAGATCGTCAGCCGTGGCGGATCGATAATAGCGGGTTGGATGATAAAGAACAACAAGGAAAATCCATTCTACGAACACTTCGACGAACTGCTCGACATCGCAAGAGAGTACGACATCACCTTGAGCTTGGGAGACGGTATGAGGCCGGGCGCCGTGGTGGACGCGGGCGATCCTCAGCAGTTCGAGGAGCTCTTCGTGATAGGAGAGCTGGTGGAAGAGGCCAGAAAGAAAGGCGTACAGGTGATGGTGGAGGGCCCTGGGCACGTGCCGCTCAACGAGATCGAGGTGCACGTGAAGTTGATGAAAAAAGCCGCGCGCGGCGCACCCATATTCCTTCTCGGTCCACTGCCAACGGACCGCGCCATGGGTTACGACCACATCGCCTGCGCGATCGGCGGGGCGTTGGCAGGATACTTCGGTGCGGACTTTTTGTGTTACGTCACACCTTCCGAGCACATCTCCTTACCCACGGTGGAAGACGTGAGGGAAGGCGTGATCGCCTCCAAGATCGCCGCCATGGTGGCCGACGTGGCTCGCGGAAACGAGAGAGCGTTGGAACTCGAGAGGGAGATGGCGCTCGCTAGAAGGAATTTCGATTGGGAGAAGATGTTCAAGTTGTGCGTTGGAAAGGACATCGCAAGGAAGAAGAGGGAGGAAAGGCCGTACCCGGACAGGGGATGCTCCATGTGTGGTCCATTCTGCGCCATAAGGATAGCGGAGGAGTTCGCGCTTGAAACGGAAAGGGATCTCGACCAGTCTCATCAAAAGCAAAGCGTCATTGATTGACCAGCTTCCCGAAGCGGAAGTCTACGAACTGGGCTTCTTCAGACGAGAAGAGCTGGAAAAAGTCATCGGATCTTTCTCGGGAAAGAGGTTTGGAGTTCACGCGCCCTTCGTGTTCAGGTACAAAAACCACCATCCCGCTCCGACGTCTTTGGACGAGAAAGAAAGAAGGGACACGTACTCCGTGAACTGGGAATGCGCGCTCTTGGCGAGGCGGATCGGCGCGGAATACGTCGTCGTTCACTTTCCGAGCGCCATCCAGAGGGAGAATTGGCTCTCGGTGTACGGGGAAGCCGTGAAACATTTTGGAACCTTGAACGAGATCCTTCCCGTGCGCGTGGAGAACGTCTACGGGAACGACCACTTCCACACCGCGCGCGATTACGCTTCTTTCCTGAGAGACACCGGTTGCACGATGTGTCTCGACGTCGGCCACCTCCTCATCGATTCGAAGGTGTACGGTTTCTCCGCTAGAAAATTTGTGGAGGAACTTGCCGATCTCATCAGCGAGGTTCACCTGTACTACGCGGACCTTCAGACGTACAAGCGGTGTCACCACGCGCCTTGGGGCGACTCCGAGGAATTCCTCGATCTTCTGGAATTTTTAAAGGGGTTCGACGTCGACTTCGTGATCGAAGCGACGCCGGAATGCGCGGACGGCCTTGAAAAACTCTTCTCCTACTGGAGGGATCTGTGATGGTGCTCGTCGTGTCCGGGTTCGACCCGTCCGGCGGTGCGGGTGTCTTGCAGGACGTGAAGGTCCTCTCCCTCCTCGGGGTGAAATCGAACGCGGTGATCTCCGCTCTGACCGTTCAGAACACGCAAGCGGTTTTCTCCGTCAAGTTCAGGGAGTGGGAGGAGATGAGGGAAGAGATCGCCGTCTTGGAACCCCCAAAGGTCGTCAAGGTGGGCTTGGCGAGGCCGGAGGTCGTTAGAAGGCTCAAGGAGACCTTTCCAAATGCGATTCTAGTCTGGAACGTTGTGTTGAAGTCCTCCTCGGGGTTTTCGTTCCTCGATCCGAGGGAAGTGGACGGGTACACCGACTGGGCGGACTACGTGATCTTGAACTCCGAGGAAGCCAAGAGTTTGACCGTGAAGGAAAACTTCGTGATCACCGGCGGTCATGAGGAAGGTGAGAAGGTAAGGGTGAGGTACAAAGGTTTCATATTCGAGGAGGAACGCGTGACGGGAGAATTCCACGGTACCGGTTGCGCGTTCTCCAGCATGGTGGCGGGTTTTTTGGACTACGGCTATCCCGTGGAAGAAGCGATTAGGTCGTCCATGAAGCTTATGAAGAAGATCCTGGAGAGGTCTTCAGGGGAAGTGGAAACGGAGAAACTTGCCAGGGACTGGTTCAAACACGACGTGTTGGAAACGCTCAACGAAACTCTTCCCGAATACTTGGAGATCAGCCACCTCACGGTCCCAGAAGTCGGCCAGAACGTCTCCTACGCCCTGCCCTGGGCGAAGACCGAAGAAGAGGTGGGGAAGTTCCCCGGCAGGATCAGGCTGAAGGAAGGCAAAGGCGTGGTGGTCTCCTGCGCGTCCTTCAAGGACAGGTCGCACACCGCGAGGATGACGCTCGAGGTGATGAAGCGCTTCCCGCACATGAGGTGCACCGTCAACGTGAGGTACCAACCAGAGTACGTGGAGAGGGCGAAGGCGAGGGGGTTGAAGGTGTACCGCCACGACAGGTCCCAAGAGCCGAAAGAGGTAAGCGAGACGGAGGGAGAGTCCCTCAAGTGGATGGTGAGAAAGGCTGTCGAGGTGCTTGGAACCGCGCCGGATATAATATACGATGAAGGTTGGTGGGGAAAGGAAGCCATGATCAGGGTGTTCGGTAGGGATCCGAAGGACGTGTTGAAAAAGATAAAACTCATGTTGGAGGGATGAGACATGCCACAGGCGGAGGGTAGGATATTCGATTTCAAAGGGCACGACGCCATCAGGACGGACTTTCTGGAGGCGATAGATTTCGACGGAAAAGACGAGTACATAAGGATAGAGACGGAAGAGTTCTCGGCGGTCTGTCCCTTCTCGGGCCTTCCAGACATTGGAAGGGTGATCATCGAGTACTACCCGGACGGTGGAAAGATCGTGGAGCTCAAGTCCCTAAAGTACTACTTCGTCAGCTTCAGAAACGTGGGGATCTACCAAGAGGAAGCGACCAAGAGGATCTACGAAGACTTGAAAAGACTCCTCAACACGAACCGTTTGAGGGTCACGGTGATCTACAACATCAGGGGCGGTATAAAGACGACCACGCAGATCGGAAGCTTGGGAGGGGAAAGAGATGGAAAGGATGAATGAGAAACTCGTCCTGCTCACGAGCGTGTTCATCGCTTCGCTCACGATTTCCAACGTGATCGCCGGAAAGTTGGTGAACTTGGGCCCGTTCATCGTTCCGATCGCGGTTCTTTGCTATCCGATCACCTTTGCGATCACGGACATCGTCTCGGAGGTTTACGGGAAAAAGATGGCCCAGACAGTCGTTTGGGCAGGTTTCGTCGTTTCCATAATGCTTGTGGTCTACTCCGTCTTGACCGTTCGCTACCCGGCCGTTTCTTTCTTCAAGGACAACGAGGCGTACGTGAAGGTCTTCGGTTCGACCCCGAGGATAGTCTTTGCGAGCATCCTCGCCTACCTTCTCTCGCAAACCCACGACGTGTTGGCGTTCCACCTTTGGAAGCGCGTCACGAAGGGAAGTCACCTGTGGGTGAGAAACAACCTCTCCACGATGGTCTCGCAACTGATAGATACGTTTGTCTTCATAACGGTCGCGTTCGTTGGGACCGTTCCAACGGACACGTTGGTGCGCATGATCTTTTCTCAATACACCGTCAAGTTCTTCTTGGCCTTGTTGGACACCCCGTTCGTATACCTCGGCGTGAAACTCGTGAGCGGAAAGTGGGAAGTGAAGGAAATCATCTAGTCTTGAACCGAATAGGAATCGGTTCGCCTCGCCCGACCCTCAACCTGGAACCTCCTGAGGTCTTGAGATGGGAGCACCCCGAAGAAACTCTTGTAGTCCTTGCTGAAGTGGGAAAGGCTTTCATATCCCACTTGATAGGCCACGCTCGTCACGTCGAAACCTTCCAGGATTAGCTTCCTCGCCTCGCATAAACGCAGTTTCTTCAGGTACTGCAAGGGAGTCATACCCATCATCCTTTGGAAGTGTCGGTAGAAACTTGCGACGCTCATCCCCACAGAATTGGCGAGTTCCCTCACGTCCAAGTCTTTCGCGAAGTTCTTCTTCAGGTGCTCCACGGCCCTCATCAGTTGGTATCCCCTCGTACCCGCGACCGCGATCTGGAGGAGCCTGTTCCTCTGCTCGCGCATCAGTAAGCGGTAGAGGATCTCCCGATGGACCATTGGAGCGAGAGTTGGTATGTGGTGTGGCTCTTCGAGCAGTTCCACCATCCTCCTGAAGGCGTCCAGCAGTTTCCCGTCGACTTCACCGACGGCTATGCCTTTGTAGGTCCGCATGTCTTCCCCGTCAAGTCCAAGATCGACGATCAACTCCGAAAGAACGGACACGTCTATCTCCAGCCTCAAACCGATGTAGGGCTTCTCCTTCGAGGCGTCTATCACCTGCGCCGTGACCGGAAGGTCTACCGATGTTATCAGGAAGTGGTTGGCGTCGTAGACGTAGACCTCCTTCCCAAGGAAGACACGTTTTGCCCCTTGAAGGACCAAACACAAACTCGCCGGGAGGATGTAACTCGTCGGTGCGGTGGCGTTATCGGATCGGCTCAAGAAAAGACCAGGAACTTGCGTTTTCACGAGCTCGCGATCCTCCAAGAGATTCAAGATCTTGTGAACCAAATAATTTCTGATCTCCTCGACGCGCCTTTTTGACATTCCCTCTCACCCCACACTTAATTCTAAAACGGGATGAGAAAATTGGGCAAACATTTGATAAAGCTTCTCTACCTTTCGGTTTCGATGGAGTGGTATATTGAGAGCGAACTCGAAAATCGAAAGGGGGTGTTGGCATGTTGAAGGTAAGGTTGAACAACGGGGTCGAGATGCCCATCCTGGGCCTTGGGGTCTTCCAGATAACCGACCCTTCACAGTGCGAAGAGGTCGTCTACGAGGCGATCAAGGTGGGATACCGGCTCTTCGACACGGCAGCTTCCTACATGAACGAGGAGGCTGTTGGTAGGGCTGTGAAAAGGGCCATAGAGGAGGGGATAGTGAGAAGGGAGGAACTCTTCATAACCACGAAGATCTGGATCCAAGACATGGGTTACGATTCCACCAAGAAGGCTTTCGAAAGATCTCTCAAGAAGCTGCAACTCGATTACATTGACCTTTATCTCATCCATCAACCCTTCGGAGACGTACACTGCACCTGGAACGCCATGGAGGAGTTGTACAGGCAGGGACTTGTCAAGGCGATAGGGGTATCCAACTTCCATCCAGACCGCTTGATGGACCTGATGATGAATCACGAAATAGTTCCGGCCGTGAACCAGATCGAGATCCACCCGTTCTACCAAAGGCACGATGACGTGGAGTTCATGAAAAAACACAGGATACAACCCCAGGCGTGGGCGCCGTTCGCCGAAGGGAAAAACAACATCTTCCAGAACGACGTCCTCAAATCCATCGCCGCCAAGCACGACAAGACCGTTGCTCAGGTGATATTGAGGTGGTTGATACAACGAGGTATCGTTGCGATACCGAAAACCGTGCGCAAGGAGAGGTTGATCGAGAACATCAAAGTTTTCGATTTCGAGCTGGACCAAGAGGACCTGGAAAGGATCGCGACGTTGGATAGAGGGGAGAGCGCGTTCTTTTCCCACAGAGACCCGGAAGTTGTTAGACGACTCTGTTCTTGGAGAATTCACCAAGAGTGAGGGGGGATGTGCATGGAAATACCGAGGAGGAAACTGGGCGCGAGAGGTCCCGAGGTCTCCGCTATAGGCCTTGGTTGCATGAGGATGAGCTTTGGCCAAAAACCCTTGCCAGACAAAAAGGAGATGATCGCGCTCATCAGAAAGGCCGTTGAACTTGGTATAAACTTCTTCGACACGGCCGAGGTGTACGGACCTTACACCAACGAAGAACTCGTGGGAGAAGCTTTGGAACCGTTCAAGGGCCAAGTGGTCATAGCCACGAAGTTCGGTTTCGAAATGTACCCGGATGGGAGGCCAGGATGGGTGGGCCTCAACAGCAAGCCAGAACATATCAGAAGAGCTGTCGAGGGTTCGCTCAAGAGGTTGAGAGTTGAAGCGATAGACGTCTACTACCAACACAGGGTCGATCCCAACGTTCCCATAGAAGTGGTCGCAGAAACGGTGAAGGAATTGATAAGGGAAGGAAAGGTCAAGCACTTCGGACTCTGCGAAGCGTCGGCTCAAACCATCCGTCGCGCCCACGCGGTCTGTCCTGTAAGTGTCGTGCAGTACGAGTACTCGATGTGGTGGCGAAAACCCGAAGAAGAGATCATACCAACCTGCGAAGAACTCGGTATCGGATTCGTCGCGTACAGCCCTCTGGGAAAGGGGTTCTTGACGGGAACCATCGATGAAAGTGCCAAGTTCGACGAGGTGGACATTCGAAGTCGCATCCCTCGCTTCACGCCTGAGAACATCAAGAAAAACCTTGTCTTGGTGGAGCTGCTCAAGAAGATCGCCGCGCGAAAAGGCGCCACACCTGGCCAAATAGCCCTCGCGTGGCTTTTGGCGAAGAAACCTTGGATAGTCCCCATCCCTGGGACGACCAGGCTCGACCACTTGTTGGAGAACGTAGGCGCGGTCTTTGTGGAGCTGACACGAGAGGAACTCCAAGAGATAGACAATGTGCTTTCCGAGATTAAAATCTGGGGTGAGAGGTATCCGGAGGATCTGGAAAGGATGACTTATCTGTGAGAGAAGGTGGGGGATCCATATGAAAGTTTTGATAGTCTATTACAGCTGGTCGGGGAACACGAGGAGGGTGGCCGAAACGATTCGAGAAGTTGTGGGAGGAGACCTCGTCGAACTCGTGCCGGAGGACGCTTATCCGAAGTCTTACAAGGAGACCGTGGAACAGGCCAAAAGGGAGATAAAGGCGGGCTTCAAACCTCCGCTGAAGGCGAAGATAGAACGCATCGAAGATTACGATGTGGTGTTCGTTGGCTCGCCGAATTGGTGGGGAACCATCGCTCCTCCCGTCGCGACCTTTCTCTCGCAACACGACCTTTCTGGAAAGATCGTGGTGCCGTTCTGCACTCACGGTGGGGGAGGAAAGCAGAGAGTGATAGAGACGATAAAGAACATGTGCCCGAAATCCAAGATTTTACTGGAACTCGCGGTGAGCGGGGATGGGGGAAAGGATCTCAAAGAGAAGGTCGAGCGGTGGTGGCAAACCCTGAAAACCCACATCTGAGCGCGCATCGTATTCCAAAACCGAAAGAGCCGGGACATCCCCGGCTCTTTTGTTTTCACACCTCTTCTCGTTTCCATACCTCTAAGGTTCGATTGAAACGATCGAGCGAACACTTGAAATAACCAAAAAAGCTGGCATTTCCATACCTCTAAGGTTCGATTGAAACTGATGAAACTGAGCGATGTCGCAGAAGAGTTCGCAAAGATCGCGGGTTTCCATACCTCTAAGGTTCGATTGAAACTCGTTTCGACCGAAGAATTTCTTTCCATTCTCAATGCTTTCCATACCTCTAAGGTTCGATTGAAACCCAGCTTGAAGCGCTCGTCAGAAGAAGGCTGCTCCGCTTTCCATACCTCTAAGGTTCGATTGAAACTAGGGGTTATTGCGGCGGCGCATAAAAGTCAAATCACTTTCCATACCTCTAAGGTTCGATTGAAACCGTTGCCAGTTACCTCTTTTTATATGGAAAACCTTAGTTTCCATACCTCTAAGGTTCGATTGAAACTACGAATTGGAAAACGGAATCATAATCTCAATACACGTTTCCATACCTCTAAGGTTCGATTGAAACTAAGAATGGACCAAACTTCTCAAAAAAAGATTATTGTTTCCATACCTCTAAGGTTCGATTGAAACCCTCAGTCCTTCGAAAGCATCGCCCATGTGTCCTTGTTTCCATACCTCTAAGGTTCGATTGAAACCATTTTTCGGGGCCTCTGGTACCCCCCGGAAGACCCGTTTCCATACCTCTAAGGTTCGATTGAAACCGCGTGGTGGTGTCAAGAGAGCCTTCAGGAAATTCGCGTTTCCATACCTCTAAGGTTCGATTGAAACTTGGAATAGACGCGTTTGTGCTTGTGCTGGTGTTTCAGTTTCCATACCTCTAAGGTTCGATTGAAACGAAATTGAGTGACTTGTTCATAAGAGAGATCGAGCTGTTTCCATACCTCTAAGGTTCGATTGAAACGCAAAACGAATCATCCTGTTGACTTGTCGTACATAAGTTTCCATACCTCTAAGGTTCGATTGAAACATAAAAAAAAGAAAAAATAATATCTTTTTTCTAAGCGCGCGTTTCCATACCTCTAAGGTTCGATTGAAACTGGGGCATTTTTGGGCGCGTTTTTGACACAAAAAAGAGGTTTCCATACCTCTAAGGTTCGATTGAAACCCTTCCGCGGGCGCGGGGGGAGTACTACTACTTCATGTTTCCATACCTCTAAGGTTCGATTGAAACGCTATGATGGGAGGCGAAAGGGGGTGAAGAGAATGAGTTTCCATACCTCTAAGGTTCGATTGAAACTACTTAGTTGGGCACGAAGAGTTGCTATGTCTTCTTTGTTTCCATACCTCTAAGGTTCGATTGAAACGGTTAGACCCAGCATATCAGAAAAGAGTAATATTCGAGTTTCCATACCTCTAAGGTTCGATTGAAACGAGACGTTCGATACGATATGCCCCTCGCTTCTCGGCGGTTTCCATACCTCTAAGGTTCGATTGAAACTAGGCTTTACAACAACGCCCCCGTGCTCATAGATGGTTTCCATACCTCTAAGGTTCGATTGAAACTTCCGCGGACCCCCTCTTGCGCTCCTACCATTTTAGGTTTCCATACCTCTAAGGTTCGATTGAAACCGCGCTTTCACACGCGCTTTCGCGCGCTTTCTCGCAGTTTCCATACCTCTAAGGTTCGATTGAAACCACGCGAGCGCGCGCGAACGCTGATGAGACGCGAAGTTTCCATACCTCTAAGGTTCGATTGAAACCAAGTTGGATCCGAGCTTTCAAAAAAAAGTGATATTGTTTCCATACCTCTAAGGTTCGATTGAAACTTTCCTTAACGTATTCTTTAAATAAATCCTCTTCCGTGTTTCCATACCTCTAAGGTTCGATTGAAACTCTACGTTTGCTTCTAACCTCGTTGCTTATCTTCAGTTTCCATACCTCTAAGGTTCGATTGAAACCGCCATCTCGCGAAAGAAAAGGCCCGCATACGACATGGTTTCCATACCTCTAAGGTTCGATTGAAACTGACGCCTCCGATCCTCGTCAGTCCCAAGCGGGCGCGTTTCCATACCTCTAAGGTTCGATTGAAACCGATCATCATGTCTGGCAGGCCGCCGTAGCTTTCTCGTTTCCATACCTCTAAGGTTCGATTGAAACCACAAAGCGCGAGATTGTGAAAAAGGGAACAAAGTGGTTTCCATACCTCTAAGGTTCGATTGAAACTCGTTTGGACGTCGAGGAACTCTTGCACGGAAAAGCGTTTCCATACCTCTAAGGTTCGATTGAAACGGTGAGGTCGTGGTGAGATTCTGCGCGTTCTGAAACACGTTTCCATACCTCTAAGGTTCGATTGAAACTCTCTCTCCACCACCCGCAGTAGGGGAACTTCACTCGTTTCCATACCTCTAAGGTTCGATTGAAACGCTGAATCTAACATTTTTCGAACACGCTACCACCTCACGTTTCCATACCTCTAAGGTTCGATTGAAACGAAAAAAGGAACGAAGTGCGCGCGAAAGATTGTGAAGTTTCCATACCTCTAAGGTTCGATTGAAACAGAGATTCAAAAACATATACTCTTCGGAAACGAACCAAGTTTCCATACCTCTAAGGTTCGATTGAAACACAAAAATTCAGGGCGGCAAAATTAGCGGTGGGGTTGTTTCCATACCTCTAAGGTTCGATTGAAACCTTCTTCTTCTTCGTCGATTTCGAAATCATTTATTAGTTTCCATACCTCTAAGGTTCGATTGAAACAGAAGAAGGAACAATCAAAATCGTAGACTTCGAAATGTTTCCATACCTCTAAGGTTCGATTGAAACTCAAAGCTCACCACCACATTTTCCAGCGTTTCTGCGTTTCCATACCTCTAAGGTTCGATTGAAACGCGGGCTGGGTTAAAGGCAGGACCTCAGGGCGGGATACCTCGTTTCCATACCTCTAAGGTTCGATTGAAACAGATGAAGGAGGAAGACTCATGCACCAAGCGGTGCGAGTTTCCATACCTCTAAGGTTCGATTGAAACAACGCATGTGCAAGTTCGATCAGTTCGATGTCTTCTGTTTCCATACCTCTAAGGTTCGATTGAAACCCGCGTCGCATCTGCGTTCGCGTGCGCTCATACGCGGTTTCCATACCTCTAAGGTTCGATTGAAACTCGCTATATACGTTCTGAAGTGATGCGAAAAGCAAAGTTTCCATACCTCTAAGGTTCGATTGAAACCCTTTCACGTTGTAGAAATACACAGCGGACTTATAAGGTTTCCATACCTCTAAGGTTCGATTGAAACAAATCATTTTCGCACTTTGTGAAAATGTGAAAAAGCGTTTCCATACCTCTAAGGTTCGATTGAAACCTTGGAAAGAAGCTTCCAGATGTTTTCTCTTGTGATGCGTTTCCATACCTCTAAGGTTCGATTGAAACCGGCAAAAGGGAGCGACCGCGCCGTCGCTCCCGGAGTTGAGTTTCCATACCTCTAAGGTTCGATTGAAACTTGTTTTTGAGGCAAGGGCAACTCGGA
>JAUQPE010000028.1 GCA_030550515.1 Thermotogota bacterium
AGGAGACGTCTGAAGAGGATTTCGAAAGAACGATCGCCGTGAACGTGAAGGGGCCTTTCCTGTTGTCGAAGTACGCCGTGGAACAGATGAAAAAACAAGGTGGGGGAGTGATAGTGAACGTGGCGTCCGAGGCAGGACTTGTCGGAATTCCAAGGCGTTGCGTGTACAGCGTTTCGAAGGCTGCCCTGATCGGTCTCACCAGGTCTTTGGCGGTCGATTACGTGGATCACGGTATAAGGGTGAACGCGGTTTGCCCAGGTACGACGTATTCTGAAGGATTAATCGCACGGGTGAAGGCCTCGCCAGATCCAGAGGAGACGATGCGAAGGATGGTCTCCAGGATTCCCATGAAGAGGTTGGGCAAGGAGGAAGAGATAGCGTTCGCCATACTCTTCGCTGCGTGCGACGAAGCGGCGTTCATGACGGGTAGTATCATAAGTATAGACGGGGGTTCGACGGCTGTGTAGGGGGAAAAAGCATGGATGTTCTCAACTTGATAAGGGAAAAATACGACGAGTTCACAAAAGCCGAACGAAAGATAGCGGATCTCATCCTCCAGGATCCAAGGAAGGTTTTGGAGTGTTCCATAAGTGACCTAAGCAAGAACGCAGGTGTCAAGAGCGAAGCTTCCGTGGTGAAATTCTACAAAAAGCTGAACCTCAAGAGCTTTCAACAGTTCAAGGTGCTCCTTGCGCAGAGTATCTCCAAGGCGCCGCTTGAAATCGTCTACGAAGACGTCTCGGACGAAGACGACACCAGAACGATCACGGAGAAGATCTTCAAAGCCACGGTCAGGGCGATCTTGGACACCTTGGATACGATAGACACGGAGAGCGTGGAAAAAGCCGTGAACCTTTTCAAAAACGCCACGAGGATCGTATTCATAGGTTTCGCCGCGTCTGCCGCCGTGGCCTTCGATGCCTTCCATAAGTTCACAAGGCTTGGGAAAAATTGTCTGTTCGCCAACGACGATCATATAATCGCGACGATCCTGGCCGTGGCCAGTCCTTCCGATCTCCTCGTTACCGTATCTCACACGGGCGAGACAAAGTCCATCGTCAACTTCGCCAAGAAAGCCCACGAGATTGGAATGCAGGTGGTGGCGATCACGGGAAACAAGAAGTCTTCGCTCGCGAAAGTGGCTGATGTGGTGCTCGTGACGAACACCAAAGAAACGCGAATCAGGACAGATGCGATGACTTCCAGGATCGTCCAGCTCGTGATACTGGACACCATCTACACGCTTCTTGTGGCGAGAGATCCAAAGTTGATAGAGTACCTCAACAAGAGCAGGCTAGCTGTGTCAGAACTGAAGTACTGAACTGGGGGGAAAAACGTGGGCGCCAAAGTTCTGATAGTCACGAGAACGTTCGGCAGGTACTCACAGGAACCACTGAACTTCCTATCGAGAAATGGGTTTGAGATACTGCGCTCTGAAAACTTAGAACCTTCTTTCCTCAAAGAAGTGGATGCCCTCATCGTGGGGACGAATCCTGTGACCGCCGAGATGATAGAGAGCTCCAACTTGAAGATCATAGCGAAACACGGTGTCGGCGTGGACAACATAGATCTGGAAGCCGCCACGAAGAAAGGTATTCCCGTCACCATCACGCTGGGCGCGAACTCGCAGGCGGTCGCCGAGCTCACCATTGCCTTCATCTTTGCGTTGGCGAGGAAACTGATGATAGCTCACGAGAAGCTCTTCAAAAACAGGAAATGGGAGGGTGTTGTTGGATACGAAGTGGGCGGAAAGACGCTTGGCGTGATCGGGTTCGGCGCGATAGGTAGGGAAGTGGCGAAGAGGGCGGTGTGCCTTGGGATGAGGGTTTTAGTCTACGATCCTTACGCTTCTAAAGAGACGATCGAAGCTCACTCGGCACAATCTGTCGACTTGGAAACTCTCCTGAAAGAGAGCGATTTTGTTTCCATCCACGCTCCCCTGACCGAAGAGACGAGGAACATGATCGGTGAAAGAGAGATCTCCCTCATGAAGAAGAGCGCGTTCTTGATAAACACGTCCCGAGGGGGCCTCCTGGACGAGGATGCGCTCGTGAAGGCGTTGAAGGAAGGTAGAATAGCTGGTGCCGCCCTCGACGTCTTCCAGGAAGAGCCTCTACCGGAAGATTCTCCTTTCTTCGATTGTCCCAACCTCATCACGACGGCCCACATCGGCGCACACACGGTGGAGGCCATATACAGGATGAACATGATGGCTGCCCAAGCCATCGTCGACTACTTCAACAAGAAGATACCAAAGCACGTCGTGAACAGGGAAGTTGTGGAGATGCTGAAGAAGATGGGTTTCGAAGAATAGATTGAAACTTAGTGAGAGGGTCTCGTTGAGGGGGAAGAGGTGAGTTCTCTTCCCCTTTTTTGTTTTCTTCCATCGGAAGTGGTAGAATAGTCCCATCAACGGGGGAGGTGATCGAAATTGAAGCAAGCGGGAATCCTGGCTGGCGTGGGGTTGATCTTCGCTTACCTGCTCGGTTTGTTACCAGCGGTGGGGTGGATCTTTTCTTTTTTAGGTGTCATCCTCTTCCTCGTGGGTGTCTACAGGATCTCCAGGATCGCGAACGACGAGAGGATCTTCAGGTATTTCCTGCTACCTATGATCTTGAGCTTTGTGGCTTTGGTGGTCGCGTTCTTTGGGCTGATGGGCGCTGCCCTGAGCGCGCTGACGTTGGACGTCTTCGCGTTAGGTGCTTCTTTTGTCGTTCTTTTGATTGTGGTTCTGATCCTCTTGATAGTCAGTCTGGTTTCGTACGTGAAGGCGTACAGGTTGCTGGCCGAGGTCACGGGAGTGAGTATCTTCAACACCGTGGCCACGCTTTACAAGTGGGGCGCCATACTCTTGGTAGTCTTTGGAATCGGCGCGATTTTGATGATCGTTGGTTCGATCATCGCCGTAGTGGGTTTCTTCTCCATAGAGGAGAAGACCTCCTCGGCCTGAAGTCTCGGGAAGGTTTTGAAAGGAGTCGTTGAAAGGTCCTCCCCGTTGTGTTAAAATAGGAGGTGTGCGAGCAGGCGTAGCTTCAAAGGGTGGAGCGCCGCCTTGGTAAGGCGGAGGGTGTGGGTTCAAGTCCCACCGCCTGCTCCACTTTTTGTTTTTACTAGCTCCCCTCCCACGAAGACCGCCACGGGGTCGTCCTCGAACAACAGTGGGTCTCTCTCGTACAGGCAAAAATCGGCCAGGAAACCCGGCGCTATCTTTCCCGTGGGTACACCCACTTGTCTCGCTCCAGCTTCCGTCAAAAGGTAAAAGGTTTCCTCCCTGGAAAATCCCATCTTCAAAGCATGTTCCGCCACGTACTTCGGATCGCAGGGTGACACGGGAGAGTCCGACGAGAACGCCACCGGAAGACCTCTCTTGAACATCTCGTAGAACGGGTACATCAGCGCTTTCACCCTCAAATTCTTGAGCAATTTTTGGTCTTCGAAGAAGAAGTGTGGTTGAACAGAGAAGAAAACGTTTTTCGAACGCTCCAGATCTTCTTCCTTCATGAGTTGGGCGTGGATCACCCGGTGACCTGGGTACTTGGTCAACACGTCCAAAACCACACTCAGAGCCTTGTCACCTATCGCGTGCACGTTCAACAACAAGCCGTTTTTGGAACAAAACTTCGCGTACTCTTCCAGCTCCTCTTTTGACACCAACAGGAGACCATTTGTGCCATCTTCGTACTCGCCCGAAATGTAAGCGGTCTTCGCCCCCAAGGACCCGTCCGCGAAGACCTTGACTCCCTTCACGTACACCCTGTCCCCTATCGTTCCGAAGCACTCCGAACTGAGCTCGTGAATCTTCAGGTTCAGTTTTTCGAACACGCGTATCTTTGAACATTTGAGCGTTTCCTTGAGGGTTTTCAGATCCACACCGTGCAAGTCGTCACTTTGAACGAAGGTCACACCGTGCTTGAGAAACTCGTCCTCTCCGATGTCGAAGAACTTCTGTATTTCCCCCTTCAGGATCAGTTTGTGGACTTCCTCCAGGTCTTCCTTGAGGAACCTCTCCTTCGTGCCTAAGAGCTCCATAGCCCTCCTATTGAGGAGGACCACATGTCCACACTTCCTGAACAGAAAAGCAGGTCTATCGAGTTCGTCGAGCTTTGTCAAAATCTCTTTCGAAGGGAAGTCCTCCCAACCCCTTCCCAGCACCATGCCCCCTTCGACCTTCAGGGAGAAGAACTCTTCCCATTTCGAAAAGTTCACTATCGCGCGCGAAAAACCCGTTCCCACCAGATGGGCGTGGGAGTCGACAAAGCCAGGTACCAAGAAGAACCCTCCGACGTCCAGCGTGGGTCCACCCGAAGAGAGGGAGAACTTCCCACCTTCCACGAAGAGATCAGATTTCCTGTAAGTCTTTCCGTCCCAAAAGAGTGCGTTCTTCAGTATCATCTCAGACCCCTACTCCCCGGTTTCTCCGCTGGGATACCTTCCCTGCAGAGGGGACAGTCGCTCGGATCGTAGGTCGGAAGTTCCAAAGTGAGGAGCTTTTCAAAAGGCACGCCGAAGTCGACCCTGCCCCCAGATCTATCAACGATCGCGCCAACGCAGACCACAACGCTTCCCATCTCTTCAAGCAGTTTCTTTACCTCCTGCGCTGAACCACCCGTGGTCACAACGTCTTCGACGACGGCCACCCTTTCGCCGGGTTTCACGGCAAAGCCCCTCCTGAGTCTCATGACACCCTCTTCCCTCTCCGCAAAAAGCGCTCGTGCGTTGAGGTACCGCGCCACGACGTAAGCGAGTATCACCCCGCCCATCGCGGGTCCGACCACCGTCTCGACATCGTACTTCTTCAAGATTGTTGCGAGCTCTCTACCCACGATCTCGCCGTACTCTGGGTACTCGAAGAGTCTGGCGCACTGGATGTACTTTGGGGAGTGTTTTCCGGAAGAGAGGATGAAGTGCCCTTCCAAGAGTGCCCCAGTTTTCCTGAGGATTTCCTCTACCACGCTATCATCTCCCTTATCTTTTCCATCTTTTCTCTGGGGTTCTCCGAGAGGTAAACCTCTCGACCGAAGACACCAAAATCCGCCACATCCTTTATCTCCTCCAGGGTCACCACGTCTCTCTGGTCGTCCGCGGACACCTCCATCCTTATCCCGGGTACCAGGATCTTCCCCTTTATCCTTCCCCTCAACTCTCTTGCCCAGTTCCCCGGCAGCACGAAGTCGCATCCCATCTCGTTGAGCTTCAAGATCTTCTCCAGGTATTCTTCCAAGTCTCCCGCTATCGAGGTCAACTTGACGACGACGAAGACGTGTTTGTTGGTAGCCTTCATTGCCCTCTCGACGCTCTCGTATCCGGCGCAGGAGTGCACGGTGAAGCCGATGATCGAGGGATGGTCCCAACTCTTCACCGCCCTCTCAACCGTCGAAGGGATGTCGCAGAACTTCAAGTCCAATATGACTTTGAGGCCTCTTTTGTGGAGCTCGTCGAGCACAGCCTTTCCTTTCACCGCCAAGTTGTGTCCCACCTTCACCACTTCGAAGCTACCGTGCTCGTCTATGAACCTTAGGGGATCTTCCATGTCCAAGCTCAACACCGGTATCACCTTCTCACCTCCAACAGGTACCTCCCGATCTCCTCGACGATACCTGGGTCTTTGAAGAGGGCGCTCCCTATCCCGATCGCGTCCGCCCCGACCATCAGGTAATCTTTTGCGTCCTCCACCGAATAAACGCCCCCACTTCCGATCACGTACAGGTTCGGAAACCTCCTCTTGACCTCGTAGACGGCCCTGAGGGCGATGGGTTTCAGGATGGGACCGGAAAGACCTCCCAACAAGATCTTTCCTTTATCGACGATCAATCCCCTCACGGTGTTCACGAGAGTCATCCCATTCCAACCCGCCTGGTAGGCCATCTCCGCCGCGTCTTCGACGAACAACCCTTCTATTCCAACCTTTGCTATCAGGAAAGAATCGTCCAAGATCTCCCTCAGTTCCACGAGGAGCCTTCTCCATTTCTCCTTGTCTCGGACGATGGTGAGTCCCCCTTCCTTCACGTTCGGACAGGAAAAGTTGAACTCCACGGCGACGAACTCTTTGGCTTTGTCTTTCACGAGCTTTGCGATCTCCAAGTACTCCTCGTACGTTTCCCCGCCGAAACTTGCGATGGTGGGAACGGCAAGTTTTGGAAGGTCTTCCAGGAAGGAAAGAACACCCGGGTTCTCCAAACCTATGCTGTTCAAGAGGAAGAAGGGTCCCTCGGCCATCCTGGGAGGAGGGTTTCCACCTCTTGGTTTGAACGTTACCGTCTTCAAGACGACTGCGCCAACGAAACGGTGGTCGATGAGCTTCAAGTACTCTCCAAAGCCCGCAGGTCCTGAGAGCAGCACGAGAGGAGGTTTCAACTCCAACACAGGTCCTCACCTCTGAACACCGGTCCGTCCGTGCACACGTGTTTGATGCCAAAGTTCGTCAAGGTGGCACACGACTTGCAGGCACCTATCCCGCACGCCATGTATTCTTCGAGCGAGAAATACACTTCCCTTTTCCCCTTCAACTCTTCCCAGCACACCTTCTCCATACTCCTCGATCCAGCAACCAGGTACCAATCGTAGTCTTTCCTGGAGACCTCCCTCAGTTTTTCGAGGAAGGCCTCGTCTCCCACCACCGTCTCGAAACCAAGGTCGA
This sequence comes from Thermotogota bacterium, assembly GCA_030550515.1. Classification (GTDB taxonomy): domain Bacteria; phylum Thermotogota; class Thermotogae; order Thermotogales; family Thermotogaceae; genus JAUQPE01. The sequence goes on from JAUQPE010000028.1 coordinate 6,638, forward strand.
GGAGGACGGGTGTTCGACTGCCCACGATCACGTCCACATCCATGAATTTTTTGAAAGCCCACGCCATCGTGACACACGTTGGAGAGATCAACAGTGCACCTTTTCCAGGCTTGACGAAACCGTTCCCGAGTGGACCGTGCGCCTTCAGCCTTTTGGACTCGTGGACGATCCAGCTCGTCCCCACCCCCTTGATCTGAACGGAGATCGCAAGATGCCCGCCCCAGTATCCCAAAGCGAAGGGCTTTCTCACGAGCTTTGGCGTTTCCACCATCAGGAACTGTCCTGGGAGGAAATCGATCGTCTCTTCGAAGGACACTATCCAGGTGTCCTCGTTAACCCTGAAGACGTCTCTCTTGGTGAGGCAAAACCTCTCCATCCAGCATCACCCATTCCCCGTGGAGTTTCAAGGCGACCACTCGCCCTTTCAGCTTGACACCGTCAAACATGCTGTTTCTACCTTTGCTCTTGAACTTCTTCACGTCCACGACGTACTCCGCCTTCGGGTCCACGAACACGAGGTTATCCGGTGAGAGAGCACCACCCCTTCCGAGGACCTCGAGAGGCGCCTTCGTCATCTTCTCGAAGACCAACTCCAAGTCACCGAGAACGGTGTAGTAGACGGAAAAAGCGATCTCTATGGAGGAGGACCCATAGGGCGCTTTCTCAAAGTCCTGGGGTTTCTCCGGGTGCGGGGCGTGATCGGAGGCGAGAACGTCGATCAAACCTCTCCTCACGGCTTCCACCAAGGCCCTTTTGTCTTCGGAAGATCCAAGGGGTGGGTTGACCTTGAAGTTCGAGTTCTTTATGTCCTCGTAGCAAAAGAACAGGTGGTGAGGTGTCACTTCGCAGGAGACTCGAGCGATTCCTTTGAGAAAGCTTATGACATCCAACGAAAAGGTGGTGGTGACGTGTTGTACGTGGAACCTCGAAAAACCATACTCAAGTCCCGTGAAAACCGTCCTGAGCACAGCGATCGCCTCGTTCGATCTGGGTCTCTTTGGAAAGGGTAGAGGGGTACCCTCGTAGAATATCCCGTCCAACTCGTAGCACTGGCTGTGGTCGAACCACAGGACATCTTTTTTCTTTTTTTTCTTCATCGTCTCCACAAGCCTTGGGTAGTCGTACTCTATCCCGTCCGTGGAAAAACCCACCACCCTTTCTCCTTCCCCTTCCAGCTCTCCGAAGGGAGACACGGCGTAGAGGAACTCCACACGCCTTCCCCTGCTCAGTGACAGGTGGTGTTCAAGGACTTCGTGGGTCTCTATGGGGGGCTTGGTGTTGGGCTGCAGGACCAGCGTGGAAAAACCCCCGACGAGCGCGGCCTGCTCTAAGGAATCGTAGTCTTCGCCTCCGTTCAACCTCACGTGGACGTGGAGGTCTACGAAGGGATGCGTGGCGACCAGACCGTCCGATGGGAATGGTGTTTCCAAGTCCTCTTCGAACCACTTCCCCTTGAACGGATCGAAGATCAGCAGTTTCGATCACTCCCCATCACAGAAAAAGGGGCAGAAGCCCCGCGTTGTTTCTTTCAATTTTATCACTTCTCTCAGGTTCCAGAAAGACTTCCAGCGATCAGACCCCTTATGAAGAACCTCTTCAGTCCAAGAGCGGAAAAAACGACCTCTTTCAAATTGATGCGACCAACACGCTCTTGGGGTTTGCGACCCTCACCCGTCCCAACTCTTCTCTTCGATCTTCCCGACCACGTTTTCCTTCATCTTGTTTCTCACCTTCAGCGATCTTTCCACGAACACTTTCTCTTCTGTGATGGGGTCGATTCCGCTGTGGTACATGGCCGTGCTGAGCGTGCCGGGGGTGGGTGTGAAGATCTGGACCTGCTGTGGGATGTAACCCAAGTGCTTGCGGATGAACTCTTTCAAGTGATGGTTTTCCCGCCATCCCTCACCGGGATGTCCGACCACAAAATAGCCGATCACGTACTTTTCTTCTCCAAACTCTCTAGCGAATTTCTCGAACCTCTTCTTGAACTCCAAAAAGAGCTCTGCGGGAGGCTTCCTCATGAGGGATAGCACCTTGGGGTGGGAGTGTTCGGGGGCGAGCTTCAGTTGACCGGGTGTGTACTTTACGAGCTCTTTGATGAAGACGTCCGGATCTCCCTCCGCGAAGACGAGGTCGTGCCTTATCCCCGAGGAGACGAAAACGTGTTTCACCTTAGGCAGTCTCTTCACACTCTCGAGGAGATCCAGAAAGGCTTCGTGGTTGGGTTTCACACCAGAGCAGACCTTCGGGTGCATGCAGAACCTCTGGCACTGTCCCTTTTCCTCCCTCGTGACGCAGGAAGAACCGTACAGGTTGGCGGTGGGTCCTCCAACGTCCGTGATGACACCTTTGAAGTCCTTCCTTTTCGTCAGTATCCTTACCTCTTCCAAGATCGATTCTTTACTCCTTGAAACCACATGGGTGGTCTGATGCTGAGTGAGCGCGCAGAAAGAACAACCACCGAAACATCCGCGAACGGCCGTGATGGAAAACCTCACGGTCTCTATCGCCTTCACCTTTCCCATACTCGAGTAATACGGGTGGACGTCCCTCTCGTAGGGCAGAAGGTACAACTCGTCCAACTCTTCCTGGGTGAGTGGAGGTTGCGGGGGATTTTGGACGACGTACCTGGTGTCCTGCCTCTGGAAGAGGATCAGATCCCTGTGCGGGTCTGTGAGGAAAGTCTGCATCTTCACGGCCTTCGCGTACAGGACGGGTTCGTTGACGATCTCCTCGTAGGAAGGTAGCTCGATCCCCTTGTCGGGCTTTTTGGAAGTCCACCAGACTATACCCCTCACACTCCTGCAGTCTTCGACCTTTCCGGTGGTGGAAAGGATCTTCGCGATCTCGAGGACTGCCTTTTCACCCATGCCGTACACCAAGAGATCGGCCTTCGCGTCGACGAGGACGGATTTTCTCACCCTGTCCTCCCACCAATCGTAGTGCGCAAACCTCCTGAGACTCGCCTCCAAACCGCCGAGGACGACGGGAACGTCCGGGAAATTCCTCTTGATGAGGTTCGTGTAGACTATGGTCGCCCTGTCCGGTCTTCTGCCTCCAACGCCACCGGGTGTGTAGTCGTCCGTCTTCCGCTTCTTTTTGGAGGCCGTGTAGTTCGCCACCATGGAGTCGACGTTTCCCGCGGTGACGCCGAAAAACAAGCGGGGCCTTCCAAGTCTTGTGATGTCTTTGTCGCTTTTCCAATCGGGTTGTGCGATGATTCCGACCTTGAAGCCGTGCGCGAGCAGGTAGTGCCCTATCAGGGCGACGCCAAAGGAGGGATGGTCCACGTAGGCATCCCCCGTCACCAGTATCACGTCCAACTCTTTCCATCCTAACTTTCCCATCTCTTCCCTCGTGGTCGGGAGGAACATACTCGTCACCTCGCTATTCTAACACGGTGGATCCCGAACGCGCCGATCCAATATTTTTGCATATGTTGACAAAAAATTTGGATATGATATAAAATATTTTGCAGGAGGTGGCAAAAATGTTGCCGAGGTGCCCCGTGTGTGGGAGAGAGATGACGGTGACGGAGCTTCGCTGCGAGAGAGACGACGTGACGGTCCGGGGACGTTTCAAGGCGAGTCCCTTCGATTTCTTGGACAAGGAGGAAATGGAATTCGTTGTGCTCTTCTTCAGAGCGCGCGGGAACCTCAAAGAGATAGAGCGATACACGGGACAAGGATACTTCGCCCTCAGGGGAAAGCTTGAGAGGATCCTCGAGAAGATGAAACTCCAGCCTCTGGGAGAGGAGAAGGAAGAACTCTCCGAGGAAAGTTTGTTCGAGCAGGTGAAGGAGGGAAAGCTCAGTGTCGATGAGGCACTGGAGATTTTGAAGAGAAAGAAGAAGGGAGGAGAGAGCGATGTCGGATGACGTCAGGAAGATCTTGGAGGCGGTTGCGAGGGGCGAGATCAGTCCTGAGGAAGGGGAGAGGTTGTTAAAAGCGCTTCAAGCACAAAAAGGTGAAGGGGAAGAAAAAACACGAAAACGTCTTCAGGAACTCGACGAGAGGGAGTACGTTTTGCGAAAAGGAGAGACGGTCGAAGGAAAGTTGGTCCTCTCAGGGAAGAAGACCCTCATAGAAGGAAGAGTGATCGGTGATCTGGTGCTCTTGAGTTGCGATTCTTTCTTTTCCGGAGAGGTCGAAGGGAACATGGTCGTCATCGGAGGAAAGATAGTGTTCGCAGGTGGAACGGTGAAAAAAGACCTCGTGCTCGTTGGAGCGGAAGAGGAAGGAGAGAAACCGAAAGTGGGTGGATCTGTGACGCACATTTCGAATTTCCTCGTCGAGACCATCTTGAAGATGGTTTCCCCTCTCGTCGGCAACATAGTGGTTACCCCGGGTAAGAAGGAAAAAGAAGACGAGGTGTCGTGAAGTCTCTCCGCTCCGGGTGACATTGGTCCCGATCCGGAAGTGCAACGCCCATGTTCTGTCCGTGAAGGGGGGGAAAAGGGGATGTCGTGGAAGAGGAACTTCATCCTTCTCGCGTTGGGGCGCTTCGTCTCGATACTGGGAAGTTCCATCCAGATGGTCGCCGTCCCCCTCTTCGTGCTGGACTTGACGCGTTCCGGAACTGCGGTCGCTACGATGTCCGCCGCTTACATGATCCCCAGGATCTTTCTCATGCCGATAGCGGGGGTCATAGGAGACAGGGCGGACAGGAAGTTCCTCATGGTGTCGATGGACTTCTTGAGGGGGCTCTTGATCTGCCTTCTGGCCCTTCTGGCCTTCAATGAAAAGATCACGTTCCAAGTTCTCTGCCTTTCTCAGGTCGTCATGGCGGCCATGGACAACCTCTTCGAGGTACCAACCGGCGCGATGTTTCCAGACATGGTTCCGTCGGAGTTTCTCATGAAGGCCAACTCCATCATGGGGATGGTGAGGCTCTTTCCTCAACTCGTTGGGCCCGCCATCGGAGGGATGTTGTACGGTTTTTACGGTATCGCGGTGGTTTTCCTCCTGAACGGGATTTCCTTCATCGCTTCGGCCGTCAGCGAGCTGTTCATAGTCTACAGGCAGGAAGTCAAAAAGGATCCTCCCACTTTTCGCGAGATCGTGGAAGACCTCAAGGAGGGGTTCAAGTTCGTGTGGGGACACTCTTCGCTTCTCCGGATGGTGTTAACCTTCGCCCTGTTGTTGAACTTCTTCGTATCACCCCTCTTCAACGTCGTCTATCCCTACACCTTGAGGGTGATCATGAAGTTCTCGGCCCAGGAGTTTGGAATTTTGGAGTCTTCCTTCGTGCTCGGCGCATTCTTTGCGAACCTTCTGATAGTCTCCCACCTCTTCAAGGGAGACATGTGGAAGGTCATGAAGGTGTCCCTGTTGCTCTTTGGTATCCCCATCGTAGTGTTCGGGGTGGTGGCCACACCCACCGTGCTACCAACGCTCGAAAAGGCGACCCTTTTTGGGCTGCTCTTCGTTAACTTCTCGACTTTGGGCCTTCTGAACCCTCTGATCAACGTTCCGTTCGACACAGCCTTCCAAAAGATGACGCCCTCGCACGTGAGGGCGAGGGCCTTCTCTTCGCTCATGCTCGTGAGCAACGGCATGGCACCTCTCGGGGCTGTGATGTACGGTTGGCTCACCGACAGGGTGCCGGTCCACTTTCTTTACTACGGTGCGGGCGCGGTCTCTCTGTTGATCGCAGTGACGTTCCTGCTCGCTCTCGGAGAGAGGAGGCTGCCGGTGTGAACAGTTCGGTGAGTTCACCGCCCCGAGGAGACAACTCTGTAGTTCTTGTAACCGTTTCTTTCTAGATCTTCCACGATCTTGTCCTTGAGTCCGACGATGACGGCGAAAAGTCTATCCGGATGAGCGTGCTCCGAGAATACCTGGTTTACCACGTCGGCGGTGAGCGAGTTGTAGGCTTGGATGAACTCGTTTACGTAGTTTGGGCTCCTTCCCCTTATCTCGGCGTTGAAGGCGACGCTGTCAAGGATCGATATGGTGTCCCTGTAGGCATTCGGGAATTGGGCGTTGTACAGGTTCACGACCTCGAAGAGTTCCTCTTCGGTGATGGGTCTCTCTCCGTCCTTTATCGCTCTCATCTCCTCCACCACAGTCTTGATCGTGTCAGCAATGGCGTCGTAGCGAACGGATGTGGTGATGAAGTATTCACCGGCGACCTCGTGGTTCTGCATCCCCGCGCTAACTCCGTAGACGTATCCCTTCTGGGTCCTCAAGACCTTCATCAGCCTGCAGTTGAACATCCCGCTGCCGTACACCCTGTTCGCCATGAGGAACGCTATCCTTCCTTCGAACCTGTGATCGAAGAGATCGTGACCCATCATGAGGTAAGCCTGCGTGGAAGTAGGCCTGTCTACCACGAGGATCTCGCCGTACGGCGGCCTGTTCGTCACCCTGGGGGGTGTGATGTCGGCTGGAGCGGTCGGTTCCCAGTCGCCGAAATAGCGCTCCACAACGTTTCTTACCGTTTCCCTTTCGAAATCTCCCACGATCACCAGTACGATCCTGTTGGGTGTGATGGTCTGTTTGTGGAAGTCCTCAACCTGTTCGGGCGTGAGCGCGCTGACCGTCTTCAAGAGCAGGTCGTAGTTGTAGAGGAAGGAGTACGGGTGGTCCTCACCGTAGAGCGCCCTGTAGAAGTACATCCTCGCCAAGTTCTGCTCTTGGGTCTTCGCGTGGGCGAAGCTCTGAAGGTGCTCTTGCTTTTTCCTTGCGAAGTTGTCGCCTCGAAATTGTGGGTTTCTCAGCTCGTCCGCGAGGATGTCCAAGAGGGCCTCCAAATCTTCCGATAGGGCTGAGGCGCCGATCTCGTAGTAATCGGGTTTCACGCCAAAAACGATGGAGACTCCGTGCAACTCCTTTTCTTCAGCCAGCGCGATCTCGTCCCTGTTCTTGGTGGCGGAGTTCATCAGATCCAGCATGAAGTTGGATATCCCCGCGATCTCCGATCTTTCGTTCAGTAAACCGTACTTGACGTAACCTTTCACCTCGACGATCGGCAGCCTCTTGTCCTCGGCGACGTACACGACCATTCCGTTGGGCAGGACGTACCTCTCGTAATCTGGGATCGGTATGTTCGGCACCTTGTTCTTCGCACCGGCGAGTTGTTCGAACAACTCCGGCGTGAACTGGACGGCGGAAACGACCGTTGACAAAACGACCAGAACGACGAGCAACGCGTTCGCAAATCTATCCCTGAACATTCCTCTCACCCCCTATCTCAGTCCTTCGGGACCACGTAGCCCACGTACCTGTTCTTCGTGAGGAAGTACTGTCTGGCCACCCTTTGGATGTCTTCCTCGGTGAGTTTCGAAACGTTCTCGATGTACTTCTTGTAGAACAGTGGATCGCCGTACCTTAGGGCACCGAGCACGACCTCGTCCGCCAGTTCCCTGATGTCCTTGAGCGCGAAGACCAACTGCTTGAGCTTGGACTTCTTCACCTTTTCGAGTTCCTCGGGAGAGACGCCTTCTTTTGCGATCTTTTCGAGCTCCTCGTCCATCGCCTCTTTGATCTGATCGAGGTCTTCCTCACCGTAAGCGAACGCGTAAACGAGGACGTACCCGGGGATCCTCAAGGTTGTGGTGAACCCACCGCAGGCGAGTATCAATCCTCTGTTGTAGTAGAGTTCCCTGTTCACCCTGGAGCTTTCGCTGTTGAGCCAGATGTCGAGGAGCGCCTCGATGGCGGCGATGTCCTCGTGGTTTCCCTCGGGAACTTGGTAGAGCTGAAGCATCAAGGCAACCCCCGTGAGCCTTGGAAGCCTGAGGATGGTTTCTCCCTCGATCTTCGCCTGCGTGTACTCGGGCCTTTCGATCCTTGCGGGTTCGTACTCTCCGAAGTATTTCTCCACCAACTCCAGTGCCTCTTGCGGGTCCACGTCACCCGCGATCGAGACGATGGCGTTGTTGGGTGCGTAGAACATCTCGTAGAAGCTTTTGATGTAATCGTGCGTCATGCTCTCCAGATCTTCCATCCAACCGATGATGTGGTGCCCCAGGGGAGTCCCACGGAAGGCCTTTCCTTGCAACTCTTCCCAACCGGACATTATGAAGTTGTTCTCGACACTCTGTCTCCTTTCCTGTTTCACGACTTCGAGTTCCCTGTAGAAGTCTTCCGGATCGATCTTGAGGTTTCTCATCCTGTCGGCCTCTATAGCCAGCGCGAGTTCGAGCTTTGCGGAAGGGACGATCTCGTAGTAGACCGTGTAGTCGTAGTACGTGCCCGCGTTGCACTCCCCACCAACAGAGGTGATCAACTCGTCAATCTTGCCCTTCTCGAGGGCATGTGTGCCGTTGAACATGGTGTGCTCGAGCAGATGCGCTGCCCCTGTTTTGCCTTCGGTTTCGTCGATGGATCCCACTTTGTACCAGACCTGCACCTTCACCAAAGGAACGGTGCGATCTTCGAAGATGAAGACTTGAAGGCCGTTGGGCAACACCCGATGAACGTACTCTGGTGTTGGCAGGTTGATCGAGAACGCCAAAACGAGTGAGAAAAACAGCACAGTCAAAAGCGACCACTTCCTCAAAGCGATCCCTCCTCCCGTGAAGGTTTGTGATGTAAAAATTCTAACAGTAAACCTTGAACCTTGCGAAACGTTTTGGTAGAATATGTGACAAACAGGGGTGGAAGTGGATGCGTCGATTGGAATGGAAGTTCGAGGTTAACAAGGGTTATTACTATTATTGGTTTAACAGGGGCACCTGTCCGTGAGCGGAACACGCTCCGGGCAGGTGCCTTTTCGGTATCTGCCCGGAGCGGAAGGGATAGAGAAAAGGGGCTCCGGGCAGCGGAGCCCCTTTTTTTATAACGGGAGGTGGTGTCGCATGATAGTCGTTCTGAAACCTGGGTCCACGGAGGAAGACGTAGAAAAAGTTGTGAAACTCGCGGAAAGCTTCAACTTGAGGTGTCACATCTCTAAAGGAGAGGAGAGGACCGTGATCGGGATCATAGGGGACGACAGGTACGTGGTCGCCGACAAGTTCGAATCGCTCGATTGCGTGGAACGCGTGATGAGGGTGTTGAAGCCCTACAAGTTGGTCTCCAGGGAGTTCCAGCCACACGACACCGTGATCGAGCTGGGAGACGTGAAAATCGGAAACGGCTACTTCACCGTGATGGCGGGACCGTGCGCCGTGGAAGGGAGGGAGATGTTGTTCGAGATCGCCCACTTTTTGAGGGAACTCGGCGTTCGGGTGCTCAGAGGGGGCGCGTACAAACCCCGTACGTCTCCTTACTCGTTCCAGGGCCTTGGAGAGAAGGCGTTAGAATACTTGAGGGAAGCCGCGAACGAGTACGGGATGTACGTGGTCACGGAGGCCCTCGGGGAAGAGGAACTTCCGAAAGTGGCGGAGTACGCCGACATCATACAGATAGGTGCCCGGAACGCCCAGAACTTCAGGTTGCTCTCGAAGGCGGGAAACTTCGGGAAACCCGTCCTCCTGAAGAGAGGCTTCATGAACACGATAGAGGAGTTTCTGCTCTCCGCCGAGTACGTAGCGGTCTCCGGAAACAAACAGATCATCCTCTGCGAACGCGGTATCAGAACGTTCGAAAACGCCACCAGAAACACTCTTGACATCTCCGCCGTGCCCATAATAAGGAAAGAGTCGCACCTTCCCATCGTCGTGGACCCCAGTCACTCTGGAGGGAGGAAGGATTTGGTCATTCCCTTGTCGAGGGCTGCGTTGGCCGTCGGGGCACACGGCGTCATCGTGGAGGTACACCCAGAGCCAGAAAAGGCGTTGTCCGATGGGAAACAGAGTCTCGACTTCAAGTTGTTCGAGGAGCTCATGAGAGAGTTGAAAGTCCTGGCTGACGCCCTGGGGGTGAGGTTGAATTGAGGGTCTCCGTGTTGGGAGCGGGATGCATAGGTGGTTCTCTGGCTTTGAAGTTGAGAAGAGACTTCGAGGTGAGGGTCTTCGACGTGGACGAGGATGTGAGGTCTTCTCTCAAAAGTGAAGGAATCGTAGTTGTAGACCGCCCGGAAGATCTCTACGACTCGGACCTGCTCGTCCTTGCGGTACCCATGAGCGAAGAAGAGCGATTTCTCAAGGAGACGAGCTTTTCCGGTTTGATGATGGACGTGGCGAGCGTCAAAACGCCCTTCGTGAGGATCGCGCGGGAGAGAGGTCTCAAACTCGTCGGTGGCCATCCGATGGCGGGCAACGAGAAGAAGGGAAAGGCCGGTTGGGATCCGAACATGTTCGAAGGGAGACCCTTCTTCCTGTGCGGTCTGGATGGAAGGAGAGTGGAGATCGCTGAGGAAGTCGTGAGGAAGACCGGCGCCGTTCCCGTTTGGTTGGATCCGGAAGAGCACGACGAGATCGTGGCCGCCGTCAGTCACGTTCAGTACCTGTTATCGCTTGCTGGCAAGTTTGTGGGAAAGGCGTACGAAGACTTCGCTGGGCCAGGTTACAAATCCACGACGAGGCTCGCCCACCAGAACGTTCAAATGGCCCTCGACATGATGCGGTACAATAGAGACAACGTCCTAAAAAACTTGAAAGTGGTGCTCTCTTTCCTGAAAGAAGTGGAATGCACGATAGATGGTGGGGATATGGAACGCCTGGAAAAGCTGATAAGGGAAGTGATAACGTGAAGCTGGTTCCGGTGAGAAAGGTGAGGGGAGAGATCTCCGTTCCAACGGACAAGTCCATCACCCACAGGGCCTTGATCTTCGCGGCGCTCGCCGAAGGGGAGAGTACCCTGTACAACCTCCTCAGGTGCTTGGACACGGAGAGGACGAAGGACGTACTGGAAAAACTCGGAACCAAGTTTGAAGGCGATTGGACGAAGATGAAGGTGACCCCCGGTGTTTTTCGAACGCCCACCGAACCTCTCTTCTGCGGCAACTCCGGCACCACCACGAGGCTCATGGCGGGCGTGATCGCGTCGCACGAGATCTTCGCCGTTCTCTACGGCGACGATTCGCTCTCCAGAAGACCCATGGCGAGGGTCATGGAACCGTTAGGGATGATGGGGGCGAAGTTCCTCGCGCGCGAGAACAACTTTCTGCCCATGGCGATCCAAGGTGGAAGGCTGAAGGGCATAGAGTACGAGTCCAAGGTTGCCAGCGCCCAAGTCAAGAGCGCGGTGATCATCGCGGGGCTGAGGGCCGAGGGGAAGACGACGGTGGAAGAACCCGTCAAGAGCAGAGACCACACCGAGAGGATGTTGAAGAAACTGGGTGCTTCCATTCAGGAAGAGGGGAACAGGGTCACCGTCTGGCCTTCCTCGATCAAGGGGTTCACCATGGAAATCCCAGGTGACGTGTCTTCCGCTTCCTTCTTCGTGGCTCTTGGGGTCATCCATCCGAACGCCAGGATCGTCGTCAGGGGAGTGGGTTTGAACGAAACGAGGATAGGATTTCTCAAGACGCTCAAGCTCATGGGAGCGAACGTGGAGTGGCGGGTGGAGAACGAAGATGTGGAACCTATCGGCACCATCGTCGCTGAGAGTTCGCCGAACTTGCGTGGAATAGAAGTTCCCGTCGAGATGATACCCTCCATGATAGACGAAGTTCCCCTTCTGGCACTCGTTGGGGTGTTTGCGGAAGGTGAAACCGTCGTCAAAGGCGCCGAGGAGCTGAGGAAGAAGGAATCCGACAGGATACGGGTGGTGGTGGAAAACTTCAGGCGCTTGGGCGTCACGATCGAGGAGTTCCCTGACGGTTTCAGGGTGGTCGGGAGGCAGAGGATAAGGGGAGGCGTCGTGGATCCAGAGGGCGACCACAGGATGGCCATGATGTTCTCGCTGGCGGGGCTTTTGAGTGAGGAGGGGGTGGAAGTGAAGGACCACGAGTGCGTTTCCGTGTCTTTCCCGGAATTTTATGGGATACTCGAGAAGGTGATAGCGTGAAGTTCTGCATCGTGGGTTACCCTGTCAGGCACAGCATCTCTCCTAGGCTCTACAACGAGTACTTCAGGTTGTTGAACATGCCTCACTTCTACGACTTTGCCGAGATAGCCCCAGATGTCTTCGACGAGGAAATAAAGAGGGTTCTGAGCGAATGTGATGGTTTCAACGTCACCATACCACACAAAGAGAGGATCATTCCCTACGTGGAACCCACCAAGGAGGCAACCAAGATCCAAGCTGTGAACTGTGTGCACGGGAGAAAAGGTTACAACACGGACTGGATCGGCGTGCTGATGTCTCTGGAGGGAACGAGTGTGGAAGAACCTGTACTCGTCATCGGAGCTGGAGGAACAGCCCGTGCGTTGCTGTACGCGCTACTGGAGATGGGAATCAGGGACATCACCGTCACCAACAGGACACTCGATCGCGCCAAAAGCCTTGGCTTCCCGGTGAAGGTGGTTCCCTTTGAACGCTTGAAGGAGTCGGTGAGAAACTCCAAGAGCTTGTTCAACACCACCTCCGTCGGGATGAAGGGAGAGAGGTTCGACCTTTCCGAGGAAGATCTGGCCAACCTCTCCTTGGTCTACGACGTGATCTACTTCGAAACGCCACTTTTGGACCTCGCGCGACGTGCGGGTGTGAGGCACGTTGTGAGGGGTAACCTCATGTTCTACTACCAGGCCATGGAGAACCTGAAGATATGGGGTCTCTACGACGACGAGACTTTCAAAAAAGTCTTCGGGGAGGTCCTCTCATGAGGCTGACGATCTCCGGGGATTCGCACGGAAAGTACATCGTGGTGGTCTTGGAAGGGTTCCCGGCTGGCTTCAGGGTGAACGAGCAGAAGGTGGCGAGAGACCTCGAAAGGAGGAGGAACTGCTTTGGAAGAGGCCAGCGCATGAAGCTGGAGGCGGACGAGTTCGAGGTGGTCTCCGGGGTGTGGAAAGGTGTGACCACGGGGGCGCCGATCACCATCCTCGTCCAAAACAAGGCGGGCAACCCGGTGAAGGAAGTGAGGAGCGTTCCAAGGCCAGGGCACGTGGACTACGCCGCGTGGATGAGGTATAGACTCCCCGACTTGAACGTGTACGTGGAGCGGGCGAGCGCCAGGTGGACCGTGGGATTGGTGGCCGTTGGGTCCCTCTTGAAAGACTTCTTGGAGCAGTTCGGGATCAGGATAGTTGGTTTCGTCACCGCGCTTGGCCGTGTGGAGTTGAGGGAGGTTCCCACCGACTTCGACGAGCTGGTGAGGAGGAGGGACGAGTCTCCCGTCCTCTGCCCGGACCCAAAGGCCACTGAAGAGATGGTGAGGGAGGTAGAAGAGGCGAGGAATCGAGGTGACACCCTCGGTGGGAAGGTGAGGGTGATCGCAAGAAACGTCCCAGCAGGGCTCGGCGGCTATTCCAACTTCTTCGAAAAACTCGATTCCAAGATAGGGGCGATGTTCTTGGCCATCCCCGCGGTGAAAGGCATCCTCATCGGCGAGGAAGAATTGTCCTACGGTCTCTCCTATCTCGACGAGTTCTGCGTGGAGGATGGAAGGGCGAGGAGGAAGACCAACAGGCTTGGAGGGATAGAGGGAGGGATCAGCAACGGTGAGGACATCGTCGTGAACGTCTTTGTGAAACCGATACCCACGACGGGTACCCCACTTCAGTCTGTGGACCTCAGAACTTTGGAGCCAGCAGAATCGCCTTACGTGAGATCGGATGTCACGGCCGTCCCTCCCGCCTCGGTGGTGTGCGAAGCGGCACTGGCTGTCGTGCTCGCCGATGCCTTGCTCGAACGCTACGGGAACGACAACTTCGAAGATCTGAAGAGGAGGTTCCAAGATGAAGGTGTTCCTCGTTGGGATGATGGGTTCTGGGAAGAGCACGGTGGGTAGGAGGTTGGCAGGGATCCTTGGGATGGAGTTCGTCGACATGGACGAGGAGATAGAGAAGAGGAAGGGAAAACGCGTGAGGGAGATCTTCGAGGAAGAGGGCGAGCGGACCTTCAGGGAACTCGAGAAGAGACTCTTGAGGGAGCTGTTGGCGAAAGACAACGTCGTCGTGGCGACGGGTGGAGGCGTGGTTCTAGACCGCGAGAACAGAGAGCTCCTCAAGAAGGAAAAGACGATTTTCCTGTACGCACCTCCTTCCGTGCTCTTGGAGAGGGTGGATGTGAGGAACAGACCCCTCCTCAAGGATGGAAAGGAGAGGATCTACGAGATCTGGGAAAAGAGAAAAGCCTTCTACGAGGAGTTCGAGAGGGTGGACACCACGAACCTGAACGAGTGGGAGACCTGCGCAGTGGTCGTCTTGAAAGTCCTCGAAGAAAGGGAGGTCCTGAACCTGAAAGAACCTCATCCCCTCAGCGTCGTCGTCGGTGGGTTCAAACGGGTGAAGAAAGAAGACTTGGTCTTCACGACGTGGAGGGTGGAGAAGATCTTCGAAGGGTTCCTCCCAGAGAGGAGGATCGCGTTTCCCGACGGGGAAGAAGTGAAAACGTTGGAATGGGTCGCCAAGGCGTATTCTGCGCTCGTCGAGATGGACTTTCCGCGGGGAAAGACGATCGCCGGTGTCGGGGGAGGTGCTCTGACCGATTTTACGGGTTTTGTCGCGAGCACCTTCAAGCGCGGTACTGGCCTTTCCTTTTATCCCACCACACTTCTCGCCCAAGTCGACGCCTCGGTGGGAGGGAAGAACGCCATAGATTTCGCCGGCGTGAAGAACGTGGTTGGTACTTTCAGGATGCCGGACGACGTGTTGATAGATCCAGCCGTCACCGTCTCCATGGACCAGGGGCGCTTCGAAGAGGGTGTGGTCGAAGCGCTCAAGATGGTCGTGATCTCCGGTAGGGGTGTGGAACTCTTCGATGACGTGAGAAAGATCACGCAGGAGAGGAACTTGGAGGTTTTGACCGAACTTGTGAGACTTTCCGTGGAGGAGAAGGCCCGTGTGGTGCGGGAAGACCCGCACGACAAAGGGTTCAGACACGTGTTGAACCTGGGGCACACGCTGGGACACGTCTTTGAGATGTTGACCGGGGTGTCGCACGGTCTGGCTGTGGCTTGGGGTTTGGAGAGGGAGGCCTTCTTCTCTTGGAAGAGAGGCCTCACGTCCAAAGAGGTCTACGATTGGATTCTCGAGAAGGTCCTCCAGATAGCACCCGGTTTGGTGGGAGAGAGGATCGACCGAGAACAGGCCAAAAAACTCATCTTGAACGACAAAAAGATCGCAACTTCCAAGGTGAGGTTCCCATATCCGAGGAGGATGGGTGAGGTAGACTTTTTGGAGGTGGATCCCCTCGAACTTCTGGAGGTGGTCGCGTGAAGATTCTGGTGATAAACGGTCCGAACTTGAACATGCTGGGGAAGAGGGACAGGAGCGTTTACGGCGCGCAGAGCTATCAAGACCTCGTTGGAAAGTTGAACGAGTGGGCGGAGGAAAACGGGGTGGATTTGGAGGTGTTCCAGTCGAACTCTGAAGGAGAAATCGTGGACAGGATACACAGGATGGACTACGACGGCTTGGTGATAAACCCGGGTGCCTTCACGCACTACAGTTACGCCATCAGGGACGCGCTCGAGATCGTGAAGGTTCCGAAGGTGGAGGTGCACATCTCGAACATCCACGCGAGGGAGGAGTTCAGAAGGAGGAGCGTCACGGCGGAAGTCTGCGACGGCCAGATCAGCGGGCTTGGGGTGTTCGGTTACCTGTTGGCGCTGGAATACGTGAGGAGAAAGGTGAGGAGGGAGATCTGAGGGATGGAGAGTTTCAAAACGGTTAAGGATCGCGTCGAAACGAAACTCAACGTGGAGAGGTCGCTGTTCATAACCAACCTTGCGCCGGTGGAGGACGAACGACGAGCGAAGGAGTTCGTGGCCGAGGTGTCGAAAAAGTACAGGGACGCCACCCACAACTGCTACGCCTACCGCGTTCTCTCGAAATCCAATCTGGTCGAGTTCTGCTCGGACGCGGGGGAGCCGGCCGGTACGGCGGGTCTTCCCATCCTGAACACCCTCAGAAGGTACCAACTTGTCAACGTAGCCGTCGTCGTGAGCAGGTACTTTGGCGGGGTGAAGTTGGGTGTGAGGGGTCTCATCGAAGCGTACACGAAGAGTGCGGAAGAAGCCGTAGTGAAGGCTTCAATTGTGGAGAAGCACAAGGCTTACAAGTACAGGTTGAGGTTGGATTTCGCCGAGTACGGCAAGAGGATGAATCAACTCCAGAGGTTGGGGGCGATCGTGACGAGCATCACTTACCTGGAAGACCACGTTCTCCTCGAGATCCTGAGTTTTTCCGATCTGAACCTTCCAAACGCGGAAGAAACGGAAGTAGTTTACATATGATATAATTGGGACGAGGTCAAGTGAATGAGAGAAGGGCGATGAGGCTCGCCCAAACCGCCCGGAGAGGGCTGATAGCCTCTACTGGTCGAAAGATCAGAGAGGCTTTTTTATTTTTCTTGAGGAGGGAGTGGCGTTGTTCCCAAGCGTTCTGTTCAAGGATGCGAAAGCCCTCGAAAGTGTGAAAGTATCGGAAGAGGCCTTCGAAGACCTCTTCCTGGGACGGTTGATAGACCTGACGGTTAAGGGTAGGGAGAGGTACGATCTGAAACCGTTCTTCACGATGCCCGTCCGAGACGAGGAAACCATAGTCTACAGACAGGAGGTGGCAAGGGACCTGGAAGATCCCGAGGTTCGAAAGGTCGTGTTGGAGTTCTCGAAAGGCATGGTGGCGGTCCACCAATACCTTCAGATGCTGGAGAGGTTGGACTACGAGTACAACAAGAAGGGATGGTTTTTGGAAGCCGTCCTCGAGTACTGCAGGACGGTCAAGGTGTTCTCCGAGTCCCTCGAGAGGGTGGGCTTGCGTTCGGAGGGATTGAAGAGGATCAGAGAGTACCTGATAGGTTATGCGAGATCTCCGGAGTTTTCATCCCTCTTCGAGGAGGCCCTTCGGGTGAAGGAAGGACTTTCTCGGGTGAGGTACTGTCTCATCGTGGAACCTGGGAAGTTCAGTGTGAAGCCCTACAAGGGCGAGAAAGACTACGCCGTTGAAATTGAAGCGTTCTTCTCAAAGTTCAAGGAAGAGGATCGAATCGGTGAGTATTCCTTCGACCTGGTCAAGGGAATTGGCATGAGCCACGTCGAAGCGAAGATCCTGGACTTTGTGAGAAGGTTGTATCCGGAACCGTTTGAGGAGTTGGACACGTTCTGCGAAAACCATCGCGGTTTCCTGGACGAGGTGATCTTGAACTTCGAGAGAGAGGTACAGTTCTTCTTGGCCTACCTGGACTTCATCGAACCTTTGAGGGAGAGAGGTCTTCCTTTCTGCTATCCAGAAGTTCGCACCTCCGTAAGGGACGAGTTCGTGGAGGACGGGTTCGACCTGATGTTGGTCCACAGCTTGACGGGGAAGATCGTCACCAACAGTTACCGTTTGGATGGGATAGAGAGGGTGATAGTGGTCACAGGCCCAAATCAAGGCGGCAAGACGTCCTTCGCCAGGATGGTAGGGCAGATCCATTACCTGGCCTGCCTTGGCCTTCCCGTACCCGCTCGCAGGGCCAAACTTTTCCTCGTTGACGCTGTACACACCCATTTCGAGAGGGAAGAGCACGTTCAGAACGTGAGAAGCAAGTTGGAAGACGACCTCTTGAGGATGAAGAGCATCATCGACTCCCTGACTCCCAACAGCCTCGTAATCTTGAACGAAGCGTTCTCTTCCGCCACTCTCCGCGATTCTTTGGACATAAGTTTGAGAGTGCTCGAAAAGTTATTGAAGATCGATTGTTTCGTCGTGTGGGTGACGTTCCTGGACGAACTCTCCCGAGTGAGCGAGAAGGTGGTGAGCATGGTTGCCCTCGTCTCTCCACAAGATCCAACCGTGCGGACGTTCAAGGTGGTGAGAAAGAGGGCGGACGGTCGCGCTTACGCCCTGTCGCTTGCAAGAAAGTACGGGCTCACCTACGAAGAGGTCAGGAGGAGGATACGGAGATGAAGGTGTACCTGATGTACCCCGACAGAGACTTCAACCTAAAAAAGGAGTTACCACCTCACGCGATGGATTTGGTGAAGGATCTGGGATTCGACGTCATCGTGCAACACATGAGTCGGGGGGACGAGTTCCTCCGGAACGTGGCGATGAACGTTTTGTTCTATCCGGAAAAAGATACGAGCGTTATTCGATACAGACAGGAGATCGTGAAGGATTGTCTAGAGCATCCGGATGTTGTGAGACGGCTTTACCAGATACCCATCAGCATAAAGGAGAGCAAGAGGAAGAGATGGTGGGGTGTGTTCGGTTGGAAAACGCCCAACAACGTGTTGAACGGTGCGCGGAACGCCTTGGAAGCCATGCTTGGGGGGTTGAAGGAACTGAGAAGGATCGCCGACGAGAACCTCGAGAAGTTTCGCTCGAGGGGTTTCAAGAGGTTTTTCGAGATGCTACAGGAAGAGCTCGACGACGAGTACCTCTCGAAGATGGGGGAACACTTGGAAAATCTGAAGTTTCAAAAGGGTGTACTGCTCAGCGTGAGGTTGGGGAAGGGGAACGAGGGAGAAGACCACACTCTGTCAAAACCCAGAGGGAAGAACTGGTTTCAGAGGATCTTCGAGAGGGAAAAGGTCTTCTCCTACAAGCTACACCCCCGCGACGAGATAGGATCGAAGGTCTTGGAATCCATCGTCAACCTAGGCTTGAAGGACATCGCCACCAACGTGGCAATCGCGGCGGACCACGTGGAGAGCTTCTTCAACACGCTCCAGTTGGAGCTGGCCTTCTACGTTGCGTGTTTGAACCTCGTGGAAAGTCTGCGGGCGATTGGAATATCCTTCTCTTTCCCTGAGGTGTTTCCCACGAACGAAGAGAGGATAGTTTTCAGAAATCTCAAGGACATCGCTTTGGCGCTCTCTCAAGGAACGAACGTGGTGGGGAACGAGCTTGAGGCAGAAAGGAAACGGTTGTTCGTTATCATGGGAGCGAACCGTGGTGGTAAGACGACGTTTTTGAGGAGTGTGGGGCAAGCTCAGATCATGGCGCAGGCGGGCATGTTCGTTGCGGCGGAATCTTCTTCTCTCAGCATCTGTGAAGGTGTGTTCACGCACTTTAGACGCAGAGAAGACGCGAACTTGAAGAAAGGGAAGTTCGAGGAGGAGCTCGAAAGGGTCAGCAAGATGCTCGACCACGTCTCCGCGGGTTCCCTAATCTTGTTCAACGAGTCGTTCTCGTCAACGAACGAACACGAAGGCTCGGAGGTTGCCCACCAAATCGTGAAGGCCCTGATCGATAGCGGTGTGAGGGTCTTTTACGTCACCCACATGTTCGATTTAGCCAGGCGGTTCTTGGACGATGAAAAGGTCGTGTTCCTCGTGGCGGAGAGAAAAGAAAACGGTGAGAGGACGTTTAAGGTGAAGGAAGGGAAACCGACCGAGACGAGCTTTGGATTGGACCTATACCGCGAGATCTTCGAAGAGAAGGAAGAGGTTTTCCCTTCTTGAGAAGCCTTCGTGTTATACTCTTGTGTGAAACCGCGTCGAAGAAGTGTCCACGGATGGACTTTCTGGTTTTGCTCCCCACAAGGCGACTTTGGGGGGAAGACGATGAAGACTTTGCCTTTCCGGAAGGCCATCGGCAAGTTTTTGTTCAGGAGTTATCTCTTCGTGACCATAGGGGCAATCCTCATCTCGGCTTTGACGTTCGTTTTCGTGTTCAACGTTTTTCTTCACTTCGAAAAGGACAACTTCGAAGAGGCCTTTCAGAACTGGACAAACGCGGTGAGAAGTTACGGCAGCTTTTTGATGTTTCTTTCGAATTATCCGGATTTCTTCAAATCGGAAGAAGAAATAGAAAAAGTTTTGAGGGTCTCCCACGATCTTTTCCAACACACGACCATGTTCTTCGTTTTCGGAAGGAAAGACGGCAAAACGTTTTCCTATCCCCCCTACGAGTACCCGCCAGATTACGATCCAAGGGAAAGGCCTTGGTACAAATTGGCCCTCGAGGATCCAACGAACTTCGCCGTGTCACCGCCACTCGTTCACAGGTTTACAGGAGACCTCACGGTCGGTTTCTCGAAGGCCATCTTCGACGAGAACGGGGACCTCTTAGGGGTAATCGCTTCCGACATCGATCCAGGATACATTGAAAGGGAAGTGCTTTTGAAGGGGATGTACATCCTCCACAAAACGGGTGGTGTTGTCTTCAGGAGTGGAAAAGTGAAAAATCTGATAGATCTGAACGTTCACAAGCCCGATAAGTTGAACTTCCTTCCTCGCGAATTCACGTTGGTGCTCTTCAGGGAGCTCCCGCACAATTTCTACCTGGTGCACGAGATTCCGTTGGTTAGATTGATCTTGCCCTCCGTTCTGGGTTCTCTCCTCCTGGTGGCCTTCGTGATGGTCCTCTACCATTTCTTGGTTAAAAGGGTGCGTCTCTTCATCGAAAGAGACCTGGAAAGACCCATCGAGGAACTCGTCGGTGCGTTCAAAAATTACGCAACGAGCAGGTACTTTAACCTCTCCGAGGCAAACACCACGATAGAAGAAATCCAAATACTGATGCAGAAAATCACCGAGATGGTCAACACCGTAGAAACGCAAAGGGAAGAGCTCGAAGCCTCTTATCAGGAGCTCGAGGCGTCTTATCAAGAGCTGGAAAAACTCCACCAGGAGTTGGAGGATACCCAGAGGGAGCTCTTGGAGAAAAGTAAACTCCTGGAAGAAGCCTACGAGAGCTTCGCCATAAGGCTTGCGGAGATTGTGGAAGGTTTCGACGAGGCCACCGGAGAGCATGTGAAACGCGTGAGGAGGTTGTCCAGGTTCATCGCTGAAAAGCTCGGGCTTGACGAGAAGATGGTCTACCAGATTGCGCTCTTTTCACCGCTGCACGATTTGGGAAAACTCTTCGTGCCGCGTGACGTTCTGAACAAGAAAGGTCTGCTGACGTCGGAGGAATGGGAAGTGGTGAGAAAACATCCTCTCTGGGGGGCGAGGATCCTCAGCGGGGAAAGCGACAGGTTCGCGGTGGCCAGGAACATAGCGCTGTACCACCACGAAAGGTACGACGGCAGCGGCTATCCCTTTGGCTTGAAAGACGACGAGATACCCATAGAAGCCCAGATAGTGGGTATAGTCGACGTGTACGACGCCCTCAGGTCCGAAAGACCCTACAAGCCCGCCCTTCTCCACGAAAGGGCTGTGGAGATCATCCTCAAAGGAGACGAGAAGACCAAGCCGTCGCAGTTCAACCCAAAACTCCTCGAGATCTTCGAGAAGTATCAGGACGAGATAAAGAAGATATGGGAAGAGGGCTAATCGACGACCATCCTGCTACACAAGTAGAACCTTTCACCGTTCAGCTCGTAGAGCACCCTCATGAAGAACGCCTGATGCGTTCCCTCGGGTTTGGAAGGGGGTCTTCCAACGTACACGCCATCTTCCTCGTGAACACCCAACTTGAGCCACACCGAAGAACGGAAGTCGAGACTCCTTGATCTCGCGAACCAGACCTCCGCACCCACCATCCCTTCCCCTTTTCTCACCCTTATCTCGTTCCCCGAGTACTCGAAAGAAGGTTTGGGGAAGTTCGGGTAGAGCTTGAAGAAGCTCGACACGGTTTGAACGATCTCGGCAACGTTCTTCAGCTCGTGCCTGTCGTTCGGTGAGTAGAACAGGTAGGTCTCGCCCGGCAGTTGGTCCAGGTACAGGTTGGCGGAGTCCACGGTCCAGTACTCGTCGTTCGTGGCGAGCACCAAGATCTTGGGAAGGGAGAGTCTGAGCCGCAAAGCGTACGGGTCCACCATCTCCAAGAGCTCGGTCGAAGCCTCATCGCTTGGATGTTCGAGGAGCCCCCTCTCGCTGTAGTCCTTGAGTTTTTCACTGAACCCGTTGTAATACCTTCTCTGTTGCTCGAGTTGAGCTTTGATGTTCAAGTTGTCGAACACCATCGGTGCGATCGCGAAGACCCGCGAATCGAAGGCTGCGGTGAGGTACGCGGTCCATCCCCTCTTCGAAGCGCCCGACACCATGAAGTACTTCACGTTCGCACCTTTCCTTGCGAGAAAGTCTTGTACCGCATCCATCGCTTTGATCACGCCGTAGGTCATCGGGACAAGGAGCGGTAGATCCTTTTCACGCTTCTCCAGAAAAAGCTTGAAAGTCTCCGAGATCAGCGCATCTTCTCTCAATCCCCAAATCGGTTGGTTGGGCACGTCCGCGACCACCACGAAGGGTGCCTCGAACTTGCGCGCAATCTCGAGGTACTGCATCATCTCGTCCAGAAAGCTCTCGTAGTAGGACTGATCTTCCACTCGCCTGGACCCACCAGCGATCAGCAGAAACGCCTTCTCGTGCGATCGCAGGTTGTTCAGGAGGATCACCCCCACCCTGTGGAACCACCCCAAACCCATCCAATCAAGCCCGAAGACCTTCATGACAAAAATTTTGTCGCCTTCTTGAGAAACCCTCTCCAGAATCAATTCGTATCTTGACTCTCCTCTCGATCTCACCAAAACATCAAGCGGATGCTGGGCAAAGGTCATCGAAACCGCCAAGATGAAAAGCAACGCAAGGGCCTTCCTCATGGTCCATCACCTCGCGGCCGAGTGGTACCAATCCTTTTGGAACATGGGCCAAGACGATTCTGGGTCTTGTATGGTCTCACTCAAGGCTTGCACGACGTAGAAATGGCCCGTTTCGTCTGCAAGGAAGATGAGGCCGGAAGTCAAAACAGGACTGCTCTCCACGAAACTCTTCAACTCCACGAAACTCACGAGTTCCCCGCTGTCCGGTTGTAGGGCGAGAAGGTGCGTCCCCCCGACAACGTAGACCAACCCGTTGTCGCCCAGCAGACAGCTGGAAAAGATCGGACTGAGATAAGTTCTGCTCCAGAGTGGTTTCCCGCCAGGTCCCACTGCGTAAACCGTTCCCGACACGTCACCCACGTACACCACGCCATCCTTGGAAATCACAGGACTTCCGAAGGCTTGACTTCTGAGACGATACGACCACAGAACTCTCCCGTCCAATGAACTGATACACCACAAAGCGCTTCCAGCGACGTACAAGTTTTTCTTGGGGTCAACCGCGAACCCTCCGAAAAAACGTTCCCCAGGGAAATTCTTTCGCCAACGAACCGTACCTGTTGGAAGCTCCACCGCGTACACGTTACCCTCAACGGTTGCAACGAGGAGTTTGTCGTCGACCACCGCCGGACTGGCCACGACTCCCTCACCCAAACTTGCGATCTTCTGAAACTTTGAGGGTGTTGATTTTTCCACCATGAATATTTGGCCATCCGAGTCGACGACGTAAACGTGATCTTTGAAGATCACCGGCGCCGCGTAGAAAGGGCGGTTGGAAATCCTGTAACTTGCCTTATCGGGGTAGACGAGCAACTGTCCCTCGTCGTCCACGAAGAAGGCTTTGTTGCTCGCACGATCCACGATGGGGGAGGACTGCACGAACGTCTTGGTCTTCACGAATTCCGTCTTGGTCGGCGACAAGACCAAGTAACCTCCGTTGAAACCCATGTACACCTTTTCATCGGGTCCCACGGCGGGTGAGGAAAAGATGGGACCCGCGGTGGTATCCGATTCCAACGGAAATTCGTAGAGCACCGAAAGCCCCAACGTTCTGAAGCCCCACAAATCCCCCTCCGTGACGTCTCCCTTGTCGTCTTTTGCCACGACCTTCCAAAAGTACATCGTGTCGAACTGCAAGGTTGTGGGCGGTTGATAGGAAGTCGTCGGATGATCTTTTTCGACCAGCAGGAGCTTGTCAGGATTGTTTCCAAAGTATATGTCGTACACCAAAGGATCGCCGTCTGGATCGGAACAACTCCAAGAGAGCGTAGGTGTTATGGACACACCCGTTGCCCCATCGGAGGGATTAGGGTTCGAAGGCTTGGTGGGAGGGCGATTCGAAGAGCAGGAATTCAAGTACCCGAGGAAGAGAAAGAAGGCTACAACAAAGAACAAGAACGCACGCAAGCCGCGATTCTTCACGTTCTGTCACCCCCACGACACTTAATTTTACACAAAAAGGCTCACCCCTTCAGGTGAGCCTCATGAGGTGACCCTGTGGCGCCCCCACGGGGATTCGAACCCCGGCCTCTGGCTTGAAAGGCCA
Source organism: Thermotogota bacterium (assembly GCA_030550515.1). Lineage (GTDB taxonomy): Bacteria > Thermotogota > Thermotogae > Thermotogales > Thermotogaceae > JAUQPE01. Next base: position 30,590 of record JAUQPE010000028.1, read on the forward strand.
GTGTCCTAGGCCGCTAGACGATGGGGGCTTTCAACGCTGACACCGTTAGAAAAATATACTATAAAAAACTGATGGGTTCAAGAGAATCTTATTGTAAACATATTGTTACAATAGCCTTCCCGAGGAAAGGCGTGGGTTGATGGAAGACGGTTGAAACCTTATAATATCTTTGACTAGCGAAGCGAAGAAACCCCAGTTTTTTCGCAAGAGGGGGCTTGCTGTATGCCTTACATCTACAGGTGCAAACAGTGCGGTGTCGAGTACTATTCCGCAGCTTCGATAGAATACCAGCTGAACACGAAGTGCGAAAAGTGTGGCGGAGATTTGGAACAGGTGGGGGAACTCGGTGAGGTTATGAAAGAAAAAGAGGAAGGGAAAAAGAAAAAAAGGAGGAACAAAAGGAAGGGGGCTTGAATGAGCCCCCTTTCAATTTCTTATGGCTTTTTCAAAAAGGTTCACGGCGAGGTCTACCTCACCCCAACTCACCACGAGAGGCGGCAAGAACCTGAGGGTGTTGTTGCCGGCCGGCACGAGAAGGAGCCCTTCCTCCAGGCACTTGTTCGCCATCTCGCGGTTGTTCACCCCTTCGACGAACTGGACGCCAACCATCAGCCCCATCCCGCGCACGTCTTTTATCTTCTGTGGGTACGTCTCCTTCAGTTCTTTCAATCGTCTCATCAGGTGCTCACCTTTCTCCTCTACTTCCCTCAAGAACTCTTCCCTTGTGATCTCTTCCATCACCACCACACCGGCCCTACAAGCTAATGGGTTCCCTCCAAAAGTGGAACCGTGGTCCCCCGGTTCGAGGACGTCCGCCCTATCGTTCACAACCACAGCCCCGATGGGCACACCTCCTCCCAGTCCCTTCGCCACGGTGAGCACGTCCGGCTCCACTCCGTACCTCTGGTAAGCGAAGAGTTTTCCCGTCCTTCCCATGCCACATTGAACTTCATCGAAGACGAGCAGCGCATCGTACTCGTCGCAGAGTTTCCTTGCCTCTTCGAGGAACTCTTTAGTTGCCGGTATGATACCACTCTCACCTTGTATGGGTTCGAGGAACACCGCGCACACCTCATCGGACATCTTGGATCGCAGATCCTCCACGTTGTTGAACTCGAAATAATCGAACCCCCCCACGAGTGGTTTGAACTTCTCCTGATACTTGGGTTGTCCGGTGGCCGTCAGGGCCCCCATCGTCCTCCCATGAAAGGAGTTGTGAGCGGCGAGTATCTTCACTTTCTTCTCGTTTCGCATCCTTCCATATTTTCTTGCGATCTTTATCGCTGCTTCGTTCGCCTCCGCTCCACTGTTCGCGAAGAACACCTTGCCCTTCAAAGTGTGCTTTGAAAGGAGTTCGGCCAACTCGATCTGTGGTTTGTTCCAGAACAGATTCGAGCAGTGAATGAGCTTTTCAAGTTGGTCTTTCAAAGCCGTTACGAGTTTGGGATGGGCGTGTCCCAGGACGTTCACGGCAACCCCAGCTGTGAAGTCGAGGTAAGCCTTTTCGTTCGTGTCGAAGACCCATACCCCTTCCCCGCGAACGAGGGTGATCGGGAAACGGTTGTACGTGTTCATGAGGTAGGTCACGTTCGCACCCCCGATCTCTTTATCATGGTTCCTATACCTTCTCTGCTGAATACCTCGAGCAATATGGCGTGTTCCACACCGCCGTTTATTATGTGGACGGCGTTGACACCACCCATCAACGCAGCTACGGCGCACTCCAGCTTTGGGATCATGCCACCCGTGACCACACCATCCTCTATGAGTTTTTCAACTTCTTCGACGGTGAGCTCAGAAATGACTTTTCCGTCCTTGAGGACACCGTCGACGTCGGTAAGGAGAATCAACTTTTCCGCTCCAAGACTCTTCGCAATCTCCGCCGCAGCGATGTCCGCGTTTATGTTGTAGGACAAGCCGTCCTCTCCAAAGCCGACTGGGGCGATCACGGGGATGTAGTCGTTCGCGATCAAGGTCAAAAGTATCTCGGGGTTGACCTTCTTTATCTTCCCAACGAGACCGATGTCTCCGTATTTCGTTTCTCGCTCCGCCACGATCAACTGTGCGTCCTTTCCGCTGAGCCCCACCGCCTTTCCGCCGTGGAGGTTCAGACTCATCACGAGGTCTTTGTTGATCTTGCCCACCAGGACCATTTCAACGATCTCCATGGTTTTCTCGTCCGTGACACGGTAACCGTTCTTGAAGGTGGGTTCCACGCCGAGTTGCTTCATCAGGTTCGTGATCTCGGGACCTCCTCCGTGGACCACCACCGGTTTTATGCCGGTGTACTTGAGCAAGATGATGTCCTGTATGAAGGCCTCTTTGGAACCGTTGAGCTTCAGGTTGCTACCACCGAACTTTATCACGAACACCTTCCCGTAGAACTCTCTTATGTAGGGTAGGGCTTCCAAGAGCACGCTCGCCATCTTTTCCATCACGTTCTGTACCTCCCGTTGATCTCCACGTACTTCTCCGTAAGGTCGCTCCCCCACGCCGTCGCGCTCGCGTTTCCTTGCTTCATGTCGAGAACGATCCTGACCAAACTTGCCGACAGGATCTCCCTGACTTTCACCTCGTTGAACGGTATCCCTTCCCCATTCATCGCCACCAGTTCTCTTCCGTGCTCGCTCTCGAAGTACAGATCCAACTTCCCTGGATCGAAGACGGCGCCGGAATAACCGGCAGCCGCGAAGACCCTTCCCCAGTTCGCGTCTTCACCGTAGATGGCCGTTTTCACGAGGTTCGAAGAGGCTATGGCGCGCGCGATCTTTCTGGCGGAAGCCCTATCTGGAGCGTGCAGCACCACCACCTCGATCACCTTGGTGGCCCCTTCACCGTCTTCAACTATCTTCCGCGCCAGAACGGTGTTCACTTCGTGCACCGCCTCGAAGAATTTCCAGTATTCATCGGTATCTTCGTGTATTTCAACGTTTCCAGCCAACCCGTTAGCGAGGATCACCACCATGTCGTTCGTGCTCGTGTCCCCATCCACGTCTATCATGTTGTACGTGTCATCGACGGATGCCCTCAAGATGCTCTCCAACGCTTTAGGGTCGATCCGGGCGTCCGTGATAAGAAAGGACAGCATGGTGGCCATGTTGGGATGGATCATTCCAGAACCCTTGGCTACACCGAGCACCGTCACCTCTTTGCCACCTAACAAGACCTTTCTCTCGTGCAACTTTATCTTGGTATCGGTTGTCATGATCGCCTCGGCGAACGGAATGGGATCTTCCCCGAGATGCTTCACGGCTTCTTCTATGCCCCTCTCGAGTTTTTCCATGGGTAGCTGAACACCTATCACGCCGGTCGATGAGACCAGCACGCTCTCCGTGGGAATCCCCAGAACTTCTGCCGTCTTTTCCGCCGTCCTCTTCGCGTTCTTCAAACCTTGAACGCCCGTACACGCGTTGGCCACGCCGCTGTTGACGGTGATCGCGCGAATGTTGGTCCGGTTGACCTTCAGAACTTCCACGTCGTAAATCAAGGGAGCTGCCTTCACGAGGTTGGTGGTGAAGACGGCGGCCGCCACGCAGGGAGCTTCGGAGTAGACGATGCCGAGGTCTTTTCTCTTCTTCTTTATACCGCAGTGCACTCCCGCCAGTTTGAAACCCTTCGGGATGCCCACCTCTTCCTCAGCCCCTTTCATGGATATATGGGTTTGTGCTCCAATCCGACCGTCTCATCGATACCAAACATGATGTTCATGTTCTGCACAGCTTGACCTGACGCTCCCTTCACCAAGTTGTCGATGGCACACGTCAAAACGAGGGTGCTCGTCCTCTCGTCTTTTTGCATGCCTATGAACGCGTGGTTCGAGCCGTAACACCACTTCGCGGAGGGATACACTCCCAGCGGGAGCACGTGAACGAAAGGTTCCTTTTCGTAGAAGCCAACGTAGAGTTCGTGAATCTTTTCAACGCTTTCGGATGTTTTCACGTAGATAGTGGAGAGGATCCCACGCGTCATCGGCACTAGATGGGGCGTGAACACGACTTTGACGTCCCTTCCCGATATCTTCGAGAGTTCCTGTTCCATCTCCGGAACGTGCCTGTGAAAAATCACGCTGTACGGCTTCAAATTCTCGTTCACCTCTGAGAACATGTACTCGAGGCTCTCCTTCCTACCCGCTCCGGACACACCAGATTTGGAGTCTACCACAAAGACGCGCTCCTCCACAAGACCTTCTCTCAAAAGGGGGGCGAGCGCCAGGATCACACTCGTGGGGTAACAACCTGGGTTTCCCACGATTCTTGCGTTTCTGATTTTTTCCCTGTGGATCTCTGGCAGACCGTAGACCCTGCCTTCAGGGTCATAACCCTCCAACTTTTTGCCGTACCACTTTTCGTAAACCTGAGGATCGTCGAACCTGAAGTCTGCTCCGAGGTCGACGATCTTCAGGTTCGGTAATTCTCTGGCGATCTCGTACGAAAGGCCGGCGTGGAGGGCCATGAAAACCACGTCGCACTCTTTCTTCAACCTCTCGACATCGATGTCTTCCAGTGTCGTCTCTTCCAACGAGTGTGGGTAAACCTCCGTCATGCTCTTTCCAACAAAGCTCTTCGACGATAGGTAGGTGATCCTCACCGATGGATGGTTCTTCAGGATCCTCAACAGCTCCAACCCCGTGTAACCCGTCGCACCGAGTATGCCTACCCTGATCAACTCCCTTCCCCCCCGTACTTTTCTGCCACCATCCTGTACGCGTCTCTGAACGGTATTCCCTGTCTCACCAACTCGTAGACCCTATGCGTCGCCATCACGTCTTCGGTCAAACTGGCCTCGGCCCTCTCTTGGTCCACACTCATTCTTTCGAAGATCAGTTTCATCATTCTGATCATATCTTTCACGATATCGAACGATTCTATGACAGGTTTTTTGAGGAGCTGTAGGTCTCTGTGATAGCCGGAAATGAGGTTTGAAGGGATGGACAGGACACGTACCGTGTGCGAAACGAGAACGTGGTGGTAGGCCCGCACGAGTTCCAAGGGATCTGGATTCAGCTTGTGAGGCATGATGGAGCTTCCGGTGCAGACCTCGCGCGGGAGCTTCAGATAGCCTATCTCCGGCATGGAAAAGAAGATGATGTCGCTCGCGCACCTGTTGAGATCGTAGGATATCTGCGTGAGAAGGTGCAAGATCAGGTATTCGAATTTTCCCCTGCTGTTCTGGGTATAGATGGGATTTCTTTGAACCCTCGAAAATCCCAGTTCCCTTGCCGTGAACTCCCTGTCTATCTCTACGGGTACACCGTACCCCGCCCCGGTTCCGAGAGGCGACTGGTCCACGATCTCGTAGACCACCTTTAGGAGCTTTAGATCGTCTTCCAAAGCATCGATCAAGGCTTCCGACCAAGTCTTGAAGTCCGTGGGCATGGCTTTTCGTGTGTGCGTGAAACCAGCGAACCTCACCGTCCCATATTTTTCCGAGAACTCTTTGACGCTCCCCTGAAGGTCAAGCAGTAGGGACTCGACGTTCTTCAACTCGACCTTGTAGAAAAGCCTGAGCGCCGTCAGAACCTGATCGTTCCTGGAACGAGCGGTGTGGATCTTCTTCCCGACATCACCCAATTTCGCCACGAGGAAGTTCTCTATGGCCGTGTGGCTGTCTTCTTCTTCCGGTTTTATCCTGAACTCGCCCTTCTTGACAAGACCCAAAAGCTCTTTCAGGACTTTCTCTATACTTTCCTGTTCTTCTTCTGTCAATAACCCGACCTTCTTCAGCATCCTGGAATGGGCGATCGAGGCCACGATGTCGTACTCAATTATCCTCATGTCCACCTTGTAATCGTCACCGACTGTGAACCTCTCCACTTCTTCGTCGACCTTGTAACCCTTATCCCAGAGCTTTTCACTCATGCTTTCTCTCCCTTTCTGGAGAGACTGTACATCTTCAACCTCAAGGCGTGGATGTTGATGAAACCACGCGAGTCCATAGCGTTGAATCCACCTTCAACGTCCATGCTCGAAAGTTCGAGGTTGTAGAGTGCATGCGGCGATGACCTGGAGACCGGCATCACGTTACCTTTGTATACGGAGACGATCACCTTTCCCGTCACGTTCTCCTGAGACTTCTTGAACGCAGCGAGCAAGAACTCCATCTCCGGAGAGAACCAAAAACCGTTGTATATCAACTCCGCAAACTTCGGAGCAAGCATGTCCCTGAGATGCATCACTTCCTTGTCCATGGTGATCCCTTCCAGGTCCCTGTGGGCTATCCATAGGATGGTGGCACCCGGCGTCTCGTACACCCCACGGGATTTTATGCCTATGAACCTGTTCTCCACCATGTCCACCCTTCCGATTCCATTTTTGGCGCCGATTTCGTTCAAGTACTCGAAGAGTTCGAGAGGATCCGTCTTCTCCGTTCCATCCTTCAAGTTCACGACCTTCACCGGTATTCCCTTCTCAAAGTGTATCTCCAGGAGCGTTTCCTCGTCTGGAGCTTCTTTCGGGGAGACCGTCCAAGTGAAGACGTCTTCGTCCGGGATGTACGCAGGATCTTCGAGGTTACCCGCTTCGTGAGAGATATGCATGAGGTTTTCGTCTTCGCTGTAGGGCCTCTTCTTCGATGCCTTGATCGGTATCCCTTTCTCCATGGCGTAGTTGATGAGGTCGGTTCTTCCTTTGAACCTCGCCAGAAACTCCGGATCCTTCCAAGGAGATATCACCTTCAGACGCGGGTTGAGCGCAGCGTAGGTGAGCTCGAACCTCACCTGGTCGTTCCCCTTGCCCGTTGCGCCGTGCGCGACGTACTGCGCCCCTTCCTTCTCGGCTATTTCGACCTGTTTTTTCGCAATCAGGGGCCTGGCGATGGCCGTACCGAGGAGGTACCTACCCTCGTACAGGGCGTTACCCATGAGGGCTGTGAATATGTAATCGGTGACGAATTCCTTTCTCAAGTCTTCGATGTAAACCTTCGATGCGCCGGTTTTCAGCGCTTTTTCCCTTATCGCTTCGAAGTCATCTTTTTGCCCGATGTTCGCGACGTAGGCGATGACTTCGTAGCCTTTCTCGCACAACCATTTGAGTATCACGGAGGTGTCGAGACCTCCACTGTAAGCTAACACCACTTTTTCTCCCATCGAACCACAACCTCCTCCGTTCCTTTTGATAACATAATTATACGATCATCAGAAATAATTCCTATGAAGATGGTTTTCAAGTGTTATTTCTTTTTTGTAAACGTGGGTGACCAGGACGGATGGTGCGAGGAATAAACATGGCGACGCTGGATGTGGTAACTCTTGACAAGGCGGGACTTTTTTGAGAGAATATTACACGGTCCTGGGGACGTGGTGCAGCCTGGTTAGCATGCCGGTCTGTCACACCGGTGGTCGCGGGTTCAAATCCCGTCGTCCCCGCCAAGTAAGGGGGAGCTTCAGCTCCCCTTTTTCTTTTCCTTGACCTTTCCAAGTTCCTCTCTCACGCGGAACAGCTCGTCCCTGATGGCCGCAGCGTCTTCGTAGCGTAGCTCACTTGCTGCACGGTACATCTCCTCTTCGAGAAGGGCTGCGTACTCCTCAAGACTCAAGCTATCTTTAAGGGAAAAGATGTTGCGAAGGTGCGATTCGTAGAGCTCTTCCTCTTCTTTCACCATGAAACGCTCGAATATTTCCATGTTGAGTGGCTTCACTATGGAAGTGGGTTTTATACCGTGTTTCTCGTTGTATTCAAGTTGTATGCGTCTTCGCCTGTTGGTCTCTTCGATAGCTCTTTTCATCGAGTCCGTTATCCTGTCGGCGTACATGATGACTTTTCCGTTCACGTTCCTAGCGGTCCTCCCTATGATTTGGATGAGCGTGGTTTCCGATCTCAAAAAGCCTTCAACGTCCGCGTCCATGATCGCCACGAGGGAAACTTCGGGAAGATCGAGCCCCTCTCTGAGCAAGTTCACCCCCACCACCACGTCGACGTCTCCTCTCCTCAGTTTTTTCAGGACCTCCACGCGTTCTATGGCGTCGAGCTCCGAGTGGAGGTAGAGGGCCTTTATGCCGAGTTCCGTGAGGTGTTCGCTCAGGAGTTCCGCCGTCTTCTTGGTGAGGACCGTCACCAACGCCCTTTCCCCTCTCTGCTTCACCTTGATTATTTCGTTTATCAAATCGTCGACTTGGTTCTTCGTGGGGCGGACTTCGACCTCTGGGTCCACGAGCCCCGTAGGTCTTATTATTTGTTCGACCACCTGTTCGGACACCGACAGTTCAAAGTCTCCCGGCGTGGCGGAGACGAAGATGATCTGGTTCACCTTCTTCAGGAATTCCTCGAAGGTCAGGGGTCTGTTGTCGTAAGCGGAAGGCAGGCGAAAACCGTAATCCACAAGGTTCTTCTTCCTCGACCTGTCACCGTTGTACATCGCACGGAGCTGAGGAACCGTGATGTGCGACTCGTCTATGAACACGATCAGATCTTCGTCGAAGTAATCGAGCAAGGTGTACGGGGGTTCTCCCGGTTTCCTCCCGTCGAAGTGCCTGGAATAATTCTCTATCCCTGGACAGTAACCCATCGCTTGCAGCAGTTCTAGATCGTTCAGGGTCCGCTGCTTTAACCTTTCGTATTCCAACATCTTCCCCTGTCTTTTGAAGAACTCGAGCCTCTCCTCCAACTCTTGTCTTATGGATTCGACTGCCCGTTTTATCTTCTCCTCCGTGGTTATGAACTCGATCGCTGGGTATACGATCACCTTGTCGAGACGCTCCACCACGTTCCTGTTGAGTCGATCCATGACGGTGATGGATTCCACCGTGTCTCCGAAGAACTCGATCCTTATCCCCTCGTCTTGGTAAGTGGGGTACACCTCCAACACGTCGCCCCTCATCCTGAAGCACCCAGAAAGACTCACGTCTTCCGTTCTCTGGTAACCTATCCTCGCCAGCTTCTCGGCAAGCTCTATTGGGTCGATTCTGCTTCCCACCGAGAGGTTCACGTTCATCCTGTCGAAGTCCGCTGGATCTCCCGTCGCGTAAATGCAGGAAACGCTCGCCACGACGATCACGTCTTTTCTTGTTCTCACGGATTTCAGGGTGGACATCCTCATCCTCACAATGATGTCGTTTATGTCGGCGTTCTTTTCTATGTACAGGTCTTTGGTGGGGATGTATGCTTCGGGTTGATAGTAGTCGTAATAACTTATGAAGAACTCGACCCTGTTGTATGGGAAAAACGTCTTGAACTCCTGGTAAAGCTGGGCGGCGAGGGTCTTGTTCGGTGATATCACGAGGGCGGGTCTGTTGACGCGCGCGATGACGTTCGCCATAGTGAACGTCTTGCCGCTCCCGGTGACGCCCAAGAGCGTCTGGAAACGCATGCCCTTCTTGAGACCTTCGACGAGCTTCTCTATGGCCTGAGGTTGATCGCCTGCCGGCTCGAACTCGCTGACCAGCCTGAACATCCTATTTTTTCCTCCTTGAAAAATATTTGACAAAGCGTTGATGATAAAATTTTCAGAGATCCAAAGAGATTATATTTCACAACCAGGAGGTGTGAACTGATGGAGAGATTCCCGTACCAGAAACTCCCGCAGGAAGAGGTGAAGACGCTGAAGGAACTCGGTAGGCTCTGCAGGGGAGACATACTGAAGATGACTTACATCGCGAACTCAGGTCATCCAGGTGGTTCCATGTCCTCCATCGACATATTTCTCACCGTCTTCAAGTACGCAAAACTCAGACCCGTTGACGATCCATCCAGGGACAGGATCGTGATCAGCCACGGACACACCTCCCCTGGAGTTTACGCCGCCATGGCGAGACTTGGATTCGTCGATCTCGAAGAGGTACTCGTTGGGTTCAGGCATCCCTCTTCCGTGTTTGAGGGTCACGTCACCAGGGGGGTTGGAATAGTCGATTGGACCACCGGAAACCTTGGCCAGGGACTCTCCGCAGGCTTGGGATTCGCGTTGGCCGCAAGGTACACGGGGAGGGACTACCACGTCTTCGTGATCATGAGCGACGCGGAGCAAGCCAAAGGACAGGTCGCAGAGGCCAGGAGGGTGGCGAGAAAGTACAACGTCACGAACCTGACGGTGATAATAGACTACAACGACGCTCAGATCAGCGGAAGGGCTAGGGACGTTATGCCCGTGAACATAAAGGAGAACTACTTGGCCGACGGTTGGAGGGTGATAGAGACGGACGGTCACGACTACGAGCAGTTGTATCTCGCTTTGAAGGAAGCCGTCGAAGACGAACTCAACCCCGTTGCCATCATAGCGAGGACCGTCATGGGAAAGGGTGTTTCCTTCATGGAGAACGAGGTGAAGTACCACGGGAAACCTCTCAGCAAGGAGGAATTAGACAAGGCACTGGCGGAACTTGGGATCGAGAACGACGTGGATGTTTACGTGGAGAAGAGGAAGAAACTGCCCGTCGAAAAGCACAAGAAGGTGTACAAGGTCTACCCCGTGAAGGTTGACACTGGGACCCCCATCGTCTACAAAGAACCCCTCGACAACAGGACCGCTTTCGGGAAGGCATTGCTTGATCTGGTGAAGAGGAACGTAAACGATCCAAGTGCGACACCGATAGTCGCCGTGGACTGTGACCTCAAGAGTTCGGTCATGCTGAATTATCTCGACAAAGAGTTTCCAGACAGGGTGATCGAGGTTGGTGTTCAAGAACACAACGCGGCGGCGATGGCAGGAGCCCTCTCGGCTGAGGGTGTGGTCACCTTTTTCGCGGATTTCGGTGTGTTCGGGATATCGGAGACCTACAACCAACACCGTTTGAACGCGATAAACGGGACGAACTTGAAGATCGTGGTAACACACTGTGGTTTGAACGTCGGTGAAGATGGAAAAACCCACCACGGTTTGGATTACGTGTCTGGTCCGCTGAACTGGTACGACTTCAAGGTGATCGTCCCGGCCGATCCAAACCAGACTGACAAAGTCGTCAGGTACGTCGCCAAGGAATATGGGAACTTTGTCATAGCGATGGGTAGGGCGAAACTTCCCATCATCTTGAACGAAAAGGGCGAGCCCTACTTTGGAGAAGGGTACACGTTCGAGTACGGAAAGATAGATCTGTTGAGAAATGGAGAGGACATCGTGCTCATCTCCTACGGTTCCACTGTTCACATGGTTCTAGAAGCCGCCGAACTCCTCAGAAAAGAAGGGATCAATGCGGCCGTGTTGAACGTCTCTTGTCCAAAAGACCTGGATCTGGACACGCTGAAGTTGGTCGCAAACAAACCTGTGATAGTTGTGGAAGACCACAACGTCTTCACAGGGCTTGGAAGTTACCTCGGAACGGTCCTCTTGGAGAGCGGGATGGTTCCGAAGAAGTACGTGAGGCTAGGTGTACCAGAGCACGCCGTATCCGGTGACTACAAACTCTTGTACAAACTCTACGGTTTGGACACCGAAAGCATAGTGAAGAAGGCCAAGGAAGTGCTCTGAAAATTTGCTATGCTAGAATCTATGAGGGGGTCCTCCCCCTCATAACTTTTGTTGTAAGGGGGTGTTATCTGGGATGATCGAAGTGGGTGATCTCAAGAAGGGCATGTTCATAGTTTACGAAGGGGAGATATACAGAGTCCTCGAAGCGAGCAAGCATTTCATGGGAAGAGGCAGCGGGTTGATCAGAACCAAGTTGAAGAACGTGAAAACGGGACTCGTTCGCGAAGTGAATTTCCCGAGTGGTGACAAAGTCCCCGAGGCGGAACTCAGCTTCAGAAAGGCTCAGTACCTCTACAACGACGGCGAGCACTACTACTTCATGACGTTGGATGACTACGAACAACACGTGCTCTCTGAGGACGAGGTGGGTGACGCAAAGTACTATCTCACCGAGAACCTCGAGCTCGACCTCGTGTTCCACGAAGGTACACCCATTGCTGTTGAGCTTCCAACTACAGTTGAGCTCACGGTTGTAGAGACCGAACCGAGTTTCAAGGGTGACACCGTCTCCGGTGGAAAACCTGCGATTCTCGAAACTGGCTTGAGAGTTACTGTCCCGTTTTTTGTTGAGAAAGGTGATAGAATAAAGGTTGACACGAGGACAGGTGAATACGTCGAGCGCGTGTGAGAGGGGGGGAGTTTCATGCAAGAAGAATACGGTAGTATCGACATATCTGACAGCGTCATCAAAGAGATCGCGATAAGGAGTGCTTTAGAGTACTACGGAAAATCTTCAAAGATCGTGAAGAAGATAAAGAAGAGCATCGAGGTCGAGAGGACCCCAGACGATAAAATCGTCATCTCCTTTCGAACGGACGCCCCATACGGGGTACCTATTCTTTCCTTCGTCTCTGGCTTGATAGAGAGGATAAAGAAAGATGTGGAGATGATGACTTCTTACGCCGTGGATTCCGTGAACATCACTATTGAAGACGTATACGAGAAAGAGGAGAAGGAAAGGGCAGAAGAGGGTGAATACTTGGAATGAACCCCGAGAGGAGAACAGAAATGAAAACACCGAGGCGAAGGATGAGGTTGGCAGTCTTTCAAACGTTGTTTCAGCACGAATTCAGGAGAGATGAAGAACCCCTCAAGATACTGGAAGAAATTCTGGACGATAGCTACGACGAGAAGGCGCGTGAAGACGCCATTCGGTACGTACAAAACATCTTTCGAAACATTGACACGATTGATTCGATCATCTCTCAATCCCTCGAAAACTGGACTTTAGACCGTCTCTCCGCTGTGGACCGCAACATACTGAGGTTGGGTACTTACGAGCTGATCTTTGAGGACGACGTACCGATAGAGGTCACTCTGGACGAAACGATAGAGATAGCCAAAAGGTATGGAACGGAGAAAAGCGGAAAGTTTGTGAACGGCGTGTTGGACAGGATAGCGAAGAAACACGCTCCAAAGGAAAAATTCAACATATGAGGTGAAAGTATGAAACCGATAAACGAAATCGCTGAAAAACTTGGAATCCCCGCCTCTTCTCTGAAATTTTTCGGACATCACATCGCCAAGGTCTCTCACAAGCTCTTGGAACAAATGAATACAAAGGAAGATGGGAAACTCGTCCTGGTGACGGCGGTAAACCCAACTCCCGCAGGTGAAGGTAAGACCACCACGAGCATAGGACTTTCGATGGCCTTGAACAGACTCGGTTATCCTTCCATCGTGACCTTGAGGGAACCTTCGCTCGGACCTATCATGGGCGTGAAGGGAGGCGCCACGGGAGGGGGTAGGTCACGCGTCCTCCCTTCCGAAGATATAAACCTGCACTTCACCGGAGACCTGCACGCTGTGAGTGCGGCCCACAATCTGCTTTCCGCGCTCCTGGACGCCCACTTGAAGCATGGTAACGAGTTGAAAATAGACGTCACCAGAATCTTCTGGAGAAGGGTTATAGACATGAACGATAGGGCTCTGAGAAAGATAGTGGTGGGGCTCGGTGGGAACACGAACGGTGTGCCAAGGGAAGACGGCTTCATAATAACCGCTGCGTCTGAAGTGATGGCGATTCTTTGTCTGTCGAGAAACCTCCAAGAACTCAAAGAAAGGCTCGGAAACATTGTGATCGGGTTGAGCACGGACGAGAAGTTGGTGAGGGCAAGGGATCTTGGAGCGCAGGGTGCCATGACGGCCCTCCTGAGAGATGCCATGGATCCGAATCTGGTTCAGACTTCGGAGCAGACACCTGCCTTCGTACACGGAGGTCCTTTCGCAAACATCGCCCACGGTACAAATTCGATCGTCTCCACCAAACTTGCGTTAAAGCTGTCGAATTTCACGGTCACCGAAACGGGTTTTGGGGCGGATCTCGGTGCCGAAAAGTTCCTGAACTTCGTTTCCAAAGTTGGAGGCTTTTCCCCATCGGTCGCCGTTGTTGTGGCCACGGTGAGGGCGTTGAAGTACCACGGTGGTTGTTCACAGAGGGAACTGGAGGAAGAAAACCTGGAGAAGTTGAGGGCAGGGTTCGAGAACCTGAGGATCCACGTGGAAAATCTTCGAAAATTCAACTTACCGGTCGTGGTCGCGTTGAACAGGTTCCAAGGTGACACCGAGAGGGAGTTGGACTTCGTTCTGAACGAGTGCGAGAAGATGGGGGTTCGAGCTGCCTTGAGCGAGGTCTACGAAAAAGGCGGGGAAGGGGGAGAAGCGCTCGCGAAGGCTGTGGTCGAAGCCTCCCAACCGGCAAGTGAGCCGACCCCGTTGTATGACTGGTCCGATCCCATCGAAAAGAAGGTGGAGATCCTCGCGCGGGAGGTGTACCGGGCCGGTAGCGTCGAGTACACGGACGAGGCAAGAAAGAGCCTGAAGTTTCTGAAGAAAAACGGCTTTGACGGTTATCCTATCATCGTCGCCAAGACACCGAATTCCTTGTCACATGATCCGAGACTGAGAGGTGCCCCGAGGGGATACACCTTTGTGGTTCGGGATTTCGAAATCGCTGCTGGTGCAGGTTTTGTTGTCGTACTTGCCGGAGACATCAACTTGATGCCCGGCCTTCCTAAAGAACCGAACGCCTTGAAAATAGACGTGGACGAAGAGGGTAGGATCGTGGGGCTCTGAAGGAGGAATCTTCCCGTGTGGATAGACTGCAAGACGATCGCCAAGAAGATAGAGGAAGGCGTGAGAAACAAAGTGGAAAGACTGGGGACATCCCCAAAGCTCGTGAGCGTGGTGGGGGTGAACGACCCATCTGTTCTGTCTTACTTGAAGTCCCAAATGAAAAAAGCGAGAGAGCTTGGCATTTCATACGAGGTTGTCGAGGTTGATGGGAGAAGCGTTTTGAGGGTGATTGAAGAGCTCTCGCGAAGACAAGACGTTCACGGAATCTTCATCGCAAGACCCCTTCCAGAGGGAATCGACGAGAAGGAAGTGGCAGCGGTCCTATCCCCCGAAAAGGACGTAGAGGGGATTCACCCGCGGAACCTGGGATTACTCGCGTACGAAGAGGAACGCTTCCCACCCTGCACCGCCGAAGCTGTCGTCAAGATTCTGGAGAGCTGCTGCGAGCTCTCCGGAAAGAGGGTGACCGTGATTGGGCGGAGCGTGACGGTAGGGAAGCCTCTTTCCTTGATGCTCCTCAAGAAGGGAAGGGACGCCACCGTCACCGTATGTCACTCGAGGACGTTGGACTTGGTCAACGCGACTCGAAGTAGCGACGTGGTGGTTGTGGCCGTCGGCAGAGCCCATTTTTTGAAGAGAGACATGGTCAAGGAGAACGCGATCGTGATCGACGTGGGAATAAACGTTGTGGATGGAAAAGTCTGTGGGGATGTGGACCCGTCGGTGGCTGAAGTGGCTGCCGTGACGCCGGTTCCTGGAGGGGTGGGGCAAGTGACCACCGCCCTCCTCTTCGAACACGTCGTGAAGGCGTTGGAGATGTCACTCCATGGATGAGTATTACGTCTATTCCGTTTCCGAGATGACGGAGTACTTGAGCAAGATCATCGAAAACGACCCGTACCTCACAAACGTTTGGGTGTACGGGGAGATATCGAACGTCAGGCCAAGGAAAGGTCACATATTCTTCTCGTTGGTGGACGAGGGAGCAAAGATCGAATGCGTGTTTTTCGGTGGGGACTACATGGGGCTCAGGCTCGTGGAGGGAAGGATGGCGCTCGCCGAGGGGAGCGTCAAGGTATACCCACCCCATGGGACTTACCGCTTCATATGTTCGAACATCAGGTACCTGGATCGCACAGGCCTCTACCAACTCAGATACGAAACCACCCTTCGGAAGCTCTTGGAAGAGGGGTTGTTGAGTAAGCCAAAGAAGGTCATTCCGCGTTTCCCAAAGAGGATAGGGGTGATCACCTCCCGAGATTCTGCGGCCTTTCAGGATGTTTTGAGGACGGCCAGAGAGAGGTTCTTCACGGGAGAGATCTACCTGTTTCACGCGTCCGTTCAAGGTGAGGACGCGAAAGAGGAGTTGATCAGGGCCATAAGGCTTGCGAATGAGTTCGATTTGGATGTTGTTTTGATTGTGAGAGGAGGGGGATCTAAAGAGGACCTTTGGGTCTTCAACGAGGAGGAGGTGGTGAGGGAAATCTTGAAGCTACGCCATCCTGTGATCACCGGGATAGGCCACGAGGTAGATCGCGTCCTTGCAGATTTGGTTGCGGATCTCTCCGCGCACACACCCACAGCAGCCGCCGAGTACGCTTTCCCCGATGCGATGGAACTGGTCGAAGGGTTGGAGAAACTCTTCGAGAGACTGAAGGAGAACGTGTTAGAGAGGATCGAGCTGTCCGGGATGACTTTAGAGGAGTTGAGAGAGGAATTGATCGCCGTTTTTGAGGAGAGGCGAAATTCACTGATGGGAAGACTTTCAGATTTGAAGACGAAACTTTTTTATCTCTGCAAGTACCATTTCAGTGTAAACTCCATCCTGGAAAAGAAAGTCAAAGAAGCGAAGGAGAGGTTGGAACGGTCAGTGTTGGTTTTGGGTGAGAGAAGAAGGGAGAGTTTGGATGGTTTGTTCCGCGTCCTCGAGAATTTGAACCCAAAGAGACCTTTGGAGAAGGGATTTGCGGTTGTGATGAGGGACGGAAAAGTCGTGACCGATGCCTCGTCCGTCGTTGTTGGTGAGGAGTTGAGGGTGATCTTTCGAGACGGGGAGAGGAAGGTGAGGGTGATAGGGTGAGTTTCGAGGAGATGCTGAAAGAGCTGGAATCGATCGTCAGCAGGCTCGAGAGTGGGAATGTCTCCTTGGAGGAATCTTTGAAGTTGTTCGAGCGAGGGGTGGAGCTCTACAAAGAGTGCAAGAGGATCCTTCGAGAACACCAAATGAAGATCGTGGACGTGATGAAGGAATTGGAAGGGGAAGAGGAAGATGCTGCTGGACAGGCTGAAGGATATGAGTTATGAGGAGTTGGAGGTATTGGCAAGGGATATCAGGGAAAAAATCGTGAGAGTTGTCTTGGAAAACGGGGGACACCTCGCATCGAACTTGGGGACGGTCGAACTAACGATAGCTCTTTACCGTGTGTTCGATCCCAGGAGGGATGTCATCGTTTGGGATACGGGGCACCAGTGCTACACCCACAAGATCCTGACAGGAAGGGACAAGGACTTCCACAATTTGAGAAAGTTTGGGGGGATCAGTGGTTTTCCTACGCCTAAAGAATCTCCCCTCGATTGGTTCGGGACGGGCCACTCGGGTACATCCATAGCCGCCGCGCTGGGGTTTGAGAAGGCCTTTGCCCTCTTGGGGGAGGCACGATCCGTGGTCGTCGTCATTGGTGATGGCGCCTTGACGAGCGGAGAAGCGCTGGAAGCCCTCAATCAGGTCAAAAACTTGAATTCGAAGATAAAAATCGTTCTCAACGACAACGAGATGTCGATATCGAAGAACGTTGGAGGCATCGCCTACCATCTATCGATGCTCAGAACCAACAGTGTGTACTTGAAAGGTAAAGAACTCTTGAAGAAGATCCTTGAGAAGACAGACGTCGGTATGGAGATAGAAGAAGAGATGAGATCGTGGAGGAACGGCTTGAAGGGAATCGTTCAAGGGGTGAACGTCTTCGAGAGCCTTGGTATCAAGTACTTCGGTCCTTTCGATGGGCACAACATAAAACTCTTGGAGAACGTCTTCAAAAGGATAAAGGACTACGACTATCCCGTCCTCGTTCACGTCGTCACCAAGAAAGGGAAAGGATTTCCCCCCGCCGAAGAAGACCCTGTCAGTTATCACAGCGTTACCGTTGGTAACGCGGGTAGACACACCTACAGTGAGCTCTTCGGAAGGGTTTTGGTGAGAATGGCTGAAGAGGACGAAAGGATAGTCGCTGTGACGGCAGCGATGGAAGATGGGACTGGCCTCAAACCTTTCAAGGAAAGATTTCCGAAGCGTTTCTTCGATCTTGGGATCACCGAGCAAACCTGTGTGACCTTCGGTGCGGCCCTAGGGCTGGCAGGGTTCAAACCGGTTGTTGCCGTGTACTCGTCCTTCTTGCAGAGGGCTTACGACCAGATCGTTCACGACGTAGCCCTTCAGCGCGCTCCCGTTTTGCTCGCGGTGGACAGGGCTGGGGTAGTTGGAGAGGACGGGCCCACCCACCACGGTCTCTTCGATTTGAACTTTCTTCTCTCGATACCGAACATCCGCATCCTCTCTCCTTCCTCTCCGCAAGAGTTTGCGGATACGATCTACACGGTGTTGAGAAACCTTGAAGGACCAACAGTTGTCAGGTATCCCAGGGAGTACTTCGAAGACGACATCGAGACTGTCCTTCAAAACATGAAAGAAATTTCCCTGCGCTGGAACATCGTTCGGAGAGGTAAGGGAGTGGCGTTGGTGTCGGTCGGTACTCTGTTGCGCGAGGTGTTGAGCGTTGTGGAGATTTTGGGGGAGGATATCTCGGTGGTGAGCGCGTTGCAAGTCAAACCAGTTGATCGAGAGGAGTTGAGGTGGCTAGCCGAAGAACACAACTTGGTTTTCACCGTCGAGGAGTCAACTAAAATTGGAGGGTTCGGCAGTTACCTCGGTCAACTCCTCAGCGAGATGGGCTGGAAGGGAAGGATCGTGAACGTGGGAGTGGAGGATCATTTTGTGCCTCAAGGTAACAGGGAGGAACTCTTGAAGGTGCTGGGGTTGGACGCAAAGGGGTTATTTGAAGTCGTGTCCGCATATTTTCCAAGAGAGAAAACGAGGAGGGGAAAACATGAAGATCAACCTCGAGGGTGGCGTTCTTGAGATCACGCCGAACGCTTTGAAGAAGATCGTCTACCTCGCAACACTGGAGAGTTACGGTGCCGTGGGGATAGGTACGCAGACTTTCTTCGAGAAGATCTTCGGGGGAGAGAAGGGAATAAAAGTGGAGGAAGACGAGGATTCGACGATCAACGTGGACCTGTACATAGAGGTTGAGTACGGCGTCAACATAAGGGAAGTGGCGAGAAACATCATCGACAACGTCACGCACAAGTTGAGGACCCTTGCAAACTGCGAAAAAGTCAAAGTTAACGTCCATGTGGTCGGAATGCGTTGAGGACTAGGAGGTTGAAAACTTGAAAAAGATCACCGGAAGGTTCCTGAAGATCCTCATCAAAAAGGGTACGGAGAGTCTCTTGCGACACAGGGACGAGATAAACGCCTTGAACGTCTTCCCCGTACCGGATGGTGACACAGGTTCCAACATGTGCTCCACTCTACTCGAAGCTTGCAAATACGTGGACAGTCTGAATACGGACAGTCTTCCAGAGGTGTGGAAGGCCATAAAAGAAGGAGCGTTGATGGGGGCGAGGGGAAACTCCGGTGTCATCCTGTCTCAGATCCTGAGGGGTTTCGCAGAGGTTTCTCCGAAAGAGTTCATCACCCCCAACGACTTCACGAAGATGATCTCGAACGCCAGAAAGGTCGCCTACAGCGCGGTAATCAGACCCGTGGAAGGAACCATGTTGACGGTGATACGGGTGCTGGACGAGGAGAGAAAAGGAAAGAAATTCGAGACGTTCGAAGAACTTTTCGATTTCATCGTGGAAAAGACAAGAGAAGTTGTTTTGAAGACCCCAACTATGCTCTCGAAGCTGAGGGAAGCGGGTGTGGTCGACGCCGGAGCCAAGGGGTTGTACTACTTCTTCCAAGGCATGAGGGATGCCGTGAAAGGAGACATAAAAGTAGACCTCGAACACATAGAGCAGGCAACCGCTGACGAACTCCAGAGGATAGTCTACGAGGAGATCACGTTCCAGTACTGCACCGAAGTGGCTGTGAAGAGAACGAGGGATTTCAACAGGGAAGAACTGGAATCCTTTCTCCAGAACATAGGAGATTCCGTGGTGATCGTGGAACAAGACGACGTGTTCAGATTACACATCCATACGAACCATCCAGGGGAAGTGCTCGAGAAGGTGTTGAACTTCGGTGAAATAATGAAGGTAAAGATAGACAACATGAGACTTCAACACGAGCACGTGATAGCGACTCAAGCGTTGAAGGAAATAGGGGTCGTAGCCGTGGCACCCGGAAAAGGTATAGCCGACATCTTGAAAAGCATGGGGGTAGATGTTGTCGTCGCCGGCGGTCAGACGATGAATCCGAGCTTTTCGGATCTGAAAAGTGCGGTGGATCGCGTGCCGGCCAAGTTGATCTTTCTGTTCCCCAACAACCACAACGTCCTGTTGACAGCCAAACAAGTTGCTGAATCGGTGAACGGAAAGAGAGTCCTCATAGTTCCCACAGCATACGTCCAGGAGTGCGTGGCGGCTATGGTGGAATACGATCCGGAACTTCCACCGGAGGAACTTCTGAAACGTTTCGAAGAGAGCGTGAAGAAGAGCGTGCCGCTTTCCATTACCCGTGCCGTGAGAGACGCCGTTTACGGTAAGAAGAAGATAAAGAAGGGTGATTACGTGGTCATCGCTCGGAAAGAGCTGGTCTCCAGCGCTTCAAACATCGTGAAAGCTTTGAAAGAAGCCTTTGAAAAGATCAAGGCTGGCGAGAAAGAAATCCTCACCGTGTTTCTCGGGGATAACTACCAGAAGAGGGAACTCGAGGAGATCGAGAAATTCGTTCGGGAGAATTATCCCAGTTTGGATCTCGAAGTCCTCGAAGGTGGGCAACCACACTACCCGTACTTGATGCTCCTTCAGTGAGGGGGTATGAGTGCCATAAAGGCCATCGTATATCTTCCCCTCGACCCTGAGAAAGCCAAGGAGAACAACCTCCCAGTGAAGTTGCCTGTCCTCGTTGAGGACCTTCCGAGGATACTGGACGAAAATAGAATACCCCTTGACGTCGTTTTGAGGGGGTTGGAGAGTCAATACGAGGTCTCGAAAGACGAATACTACGGGTCTTACTACGTCTTCTTTCTCTACGAGAAGTTCAAGTTACTACTGAGGGAAGGGGATTTTGAAGAAGCCGAAAAAGTCTTGCAGAAAGCGAAATCCGTCCTTTACGACTACAGGTATCACTTTTACAAGGGGCTTCTTCACAAGCACAAACGCGAACTGGGGGAAGCCGAGGTGGAGATGAGGCTCGCCGTATCGATGAGAGAAGACTTCGCGCCGGCTTACTTCGAGTTGGCCAACGTTTTGAGGGAAAAAGGTGAGATCGAGGACAGTTTGAAGTTCTACGAGATTGCCAACGAAATCGATAAGGATTTCCTGCTCCCACTCTTCGCGAAAGGCGACACGCTCCTTCAAGAGGGAAGGCTCATCGAAGCGATGGCGGAGTACCAACGCGTGGTGGAAAGGGATCCAAACTTCGCTGAGGCTTACGCGAGGCTCGGGGTGATACACAACCAGCTTCAGAGGTTCAAAGAGGCGGAAAGATACTTGAGGAAAGCCTTAGAGCTGGGCGAAAAGGACGACGTGAAGTTGAACCTCGCTTATACCTTGACGAAGCTTGGAAAGCTTTTTGAAGCTTTCAGGATTTTGAAAGAACTCTACGAGAAGAACCCCGACGATCCTCTTGTTGCGAACGAATACGGTTTGATGTTGAAGACCTTGGGTCTCTACGAGGAAGCACTGGAAGTGTTCGAAAGAGCCGCGAGCACCCACAGAGAGGAAGAGATCTTGAAGTTCAACTATGGAGTCCTGCTACTCCATTTCGACAAGGGAAGGGCCGTTGAGGTTCTGAGTGAGGTCACCGGAGACTTGGAGGAACGCGCCCAGCACCTCATTGAGCTCGCTCAGGTGAGGTTTGTCCCCGTTCCCTTCCCAGAGCACGAGTGGGTCACCGATTACTTGGCTAACGGCCGCCTCGACATGGTGGCTTTGGCGCGGGATTTGAACTCGTCGATTGAAGAAGTCCAAAAGAGGATCGAAAGGATAAGGGAGGGAGGATTTCCTTTCTACGAGACGGACGTCGATTCTTCGGAATTTGCGGAGATCGTGGTCGCACTGGCGTTCAGCTCGCCGGATCTCTTCAAAGTGGAAGAGAACGTGGTGAAGTTCCTATCCGCGGTGTACGGGAACTCGGCCATGATAGCGGCGGGGATAGCGTTCGTCAGGCTTGTGCAGGAGCTTCTTCTTGCCGAAGAGCTAGACTTTGGAAGCTTTTTGAAGAGGGTGGTACCGGAGGTTCAAGACGTGAATTGGAGCTTCGCACTCAAGGTTGCCCGTTTCAGAGACCTCAAGAAGTTGGACGTTGGACGTTTCACCGATCTCGTTATCGCTTTGCTACAATCTTTGGAGGTTGGGGCGCCTGTCTTGGAAGACAGAGAACTCGCCGCGATCTTCGATGAGTTGAAAAAGTTGAGAGGGAGGTGTGACGATGTTTGACAAGCAAGAGTTCGTTTCAAAACTTGTCGTCAAGAACGAGAGTAAGGTCGTTCTGCTCGTGATGGACGGTGTGGGTGACATACCACTTAACGGAAAGACACCACTTCAAGCTGCGAAAAAACCGAACCTCGATGCGCTGGCCAAAGAGAGTGACCTTGGGCAGACTATACCCGTGCTTCCCGGTATCACCCCTGGGAGTGGGCCTGGGCACCTTTCGCTGTTCGGTTACGATCCGATAAAGCACCAGATAGGTAGGGGAATACTGGAGGCCCTCGGAAGCGGTGTGGAGGTTGGTGAAAGAGACGTCGTCGCCCGCGCGAACTTCGCCACGTGGAACGGGGAAGTCGTCTTGGACAGGAGGGCGGGACGTCCCTCAACGGAGGAATCGGCAGAAGTAGTCAGACTCCTCTCCGAGAAGATAAAGAAGATCGAAGACGTCGAGATAAACTTCTATCCCGGTAAGGAACACAGGTTTGTGGTGAAGTTCACCGGTGAAGGACTCGGGGACAACGTCACGGACGCCGACCCTCAGAAAGAAGGAAAACCCATGGTGTGGGCGGAGGGGTTGGACGAACCTTCGAAGAAGACCGCGAAGATCGTGAACGAACTCATAAGGAAGATAGCGGAAGTCCTAAAAGATCAACCGAAGATGAACTTCGCTTTGATGAGGGGATTCTCCAAGTATCCGAAACTTCCCAACTTCTGTGAAGTTTACAAGATGAGGGCTGGTGCGATCGCAACGTATCCGATGTATCGTGGCATCGCAAAGCTCGTCGGGATGGAAGTCTTGGATACGGGACAGACGGTGGAGGAGGAAATCCAGACGCTGAAGCAAAGATGGAACGACTACGACTTCTTCTACATCCACGTGAAGAAGACGGACTCTTACGGTGAGGACGGAAAGTTCGAAGAGAAGGTAAAAGTGATAGAGGAAGTGGACAAAGTCATACCGGAGATAATCTCTCTGAAACCAGACGTGCTGATAGTGACCGGGGATCACTCCACTCCCGTTCCACTCAAGGCCCACAGCTGGCACCCTGTTCCCCTCTTGATCTGGTCCAAGTACGCAAGGAAAGGAGCTTCCAACGCTTTCGACGAGTTTGAATGTGCGAAGGGAACCCTTGGGACTGTCCACGCCAGCGATGTGATGACTTTGGCCCTCGCCTACGCCGGTAGGTTGGAAAAGTTCGGCGCATGAGTTGGTCCATCGTCTTCTTCTCCGTATCTTTGGGAGCGCTCTTGGGCGCTCCCTTTCGCTTTCCTCTTCCTATCCTCCTGGCGATACCTTTCCTGATCCTTTTTCTCCGAAAGAAACCTCTCTTGGCGCTGTCCGTCTCTTTGATCCTCTTTTTTGGAGTCTACACAAGCATCTTGAGAGTTCCAGCCGGGGAATACGAATTCGTCGCTTTGGTGGAGCGCTCTTACATGTCGTACTCCAAACTGGTGAGCGTGAAGGTGTTGGATGGGGAAAGGTGGCGCAGGGCGTCTCCGATGAAAGTGAAAAGGGCTCTCACGCCCGGCAGTCACGTGTACCTCATCGGTTACTACGACGGCAACGTGGTGAGGCCCCGGTATCTTCGGGAAGTGAAGGTTGGCTCTCTGCTCTCCAACTCGATAGCGTTCAGGGAGAAGTTTTTGAAAGACGTAGACAACGAAACGCTTGGCGCGCTACTCTTCGGCGTGGGAAAGAGCGAGAAGGTTACGAAGAGCGGTTTGGCACATCTTTTCGCTGTTTCTGGTTTTCACATCGGAGTCATCTTCTTTCTCCACTCCACCCTCTTTTCCATCTTCAACTGGAGGAGGTTTTTGAACGACGTACTTTCATTCTGCGCGATGCTACCGTACGTGTTAGGGGTTGGGGCTCCTTCTGCGTACAGGGCCTTCCTCACGCTTGTGGTGTGGCGGATTTTTAAGATGTTCGGTGTCCGGGCATCTCCTCGGGAGGTCACAAGCATGGTGGGGTCCGTGATGTTGGCGTTGGATCCCACCATGGTGACTTCACCTTCTTTCTTGCTCTCTTTCTTCGTGACACTCGCCATCCTTGACTCCAAGAATTTTTGGAGTATGAATTTGAAAGCTTACTGTGCTTCGCTACCCTTTCTCGCGTTGTTCTTTGGAACCACCAATCCGTTCTCCATGTTGTTCGTCTTCCCAGCGTCAGTACTCGTCGGCGTGGCGGTTTTCTTTTCTTACTCGTCGTACGTCCTCTACTCGATTGGTTTTCGTGCAACCGCGCTCGCGGCATCGAGAGTTTGTAAGGTATTGCTCGTTCCACTCGAATACCTCGTAGACCTTGCGAGCAGTTTTCCTTCTTTTACTCTTCCACTTGCGACGTATCCACTCTTTTCCGTCATCCTCCTGATAACCTTCTTTTACAGTCCGGGCAGAGACCGTAGAACTTCAAATCGTGGTTTTCTATGATGTAACCAGTCTTCTCCGAGATCTCGGAGACGATCTTTTTTACCATCTCCGAATTGATCTCCTTTATCTTCCCACACACCCTGCATATTACGTGCTGGTGCGATTCCACTTCGCTTCTGTCGACTATCTCGTAACGATAAATTCCGTCTCCGAAATTGAGCCTTCTCAAGAATCCAAGATCCACGAGCAACTCCACAGCCCTGTAAACGGTCGCCTTGCTGATGCGGATGTTCCTGTCCAGAAGTTCCCTACAGACTTCCTCCACTCCAAGGTGTCTTCCCTTGGATTCGAGGAATATCTTGAGTATCATCTCTCTCTGAGCGGTAATTCGACGCTTTCTCTTCTTCAGTTCGCTGCGAAGTTCTTCGTACATCGGGGCACCTCCTCGGTTCACAAATTCATGATGGGTTTAATGTCTATCTTCCAACCTGTCAGTTTGGCTGCGAGTCTGGCGTTCTGGCCACCCTTCCCGATGGCGAGTGAAAGCTGGGTGGGTGGAACCAACACACGCGCCGCCTTGTTTTCCGCATCCAAGATTTCCACCTCTATCACGGACGCGGGCGCCAAGGCGTTGGTTATCAACTGTCTTGGGTCATCGGACCACTTGAGCACGTCGAGTTTTTCACCTTTGAGTTCTCTCAGGATCGCTGCGATCCTGGAGCCACCTTCCCCTATGCACGCACCGATAGGATCGACGTTGGGGTTGTGGGACAAAACGGCTACTTTCGTCCTCACACCGGGTTCCCTCGCGATAGCCTTGATCTCGACCACGTTGTTCTCTATCTCTGGTATTTCCAACCTCATCAGACCTATCACAAATTCAGGAACTTTCCTGCTCACCAAGATTTTAGGACCCTTTGTAGTTTTCACCACGTCCATTATGTAAACTTTTATGAGTTCACCTTGCTTTATCTCCTCTCCAGGTATCCAATCTTTCTTTGGCAGTCGTGTTTCTAGCTTACCGATCCTGATGTCGGCCCACTCGGGCGTGATCCTGAGGACCTCCGCCGTCGTCACGGTACCTTTGAGGTCCGAGTACTTCTCGAACTGTTTTTCCTTTTCGAGCTCCCTGATCCTCTGGATGAGGACCTGTTTGGCCGTCTGGGCAGCGATCCTTCCGAAGTTTTTCACGCTCAGCTCTCTTTTCACGACCTTCCCGATTTCAGCCGTTGGATCCACTTTCTTCGCTTCGTCCAGGGAGATCTGGGTAGCCGGATCCGTGACGTCTTCGACAACTTCGAGCAGTTGGTATATCTTTATGTTTCCGGTGTTCCTATCTATGACGATCTCCACGTTTTTCGAGCTTCCGAAATTTTTCTTGTAAGCGCTCACCAGCGCTTTCTCCAGTATCGGTATCACTTCCTCTTTCGATATGCCCTTTTCTTCTTCGAGCTGGTCTAACGCTTCCAACAACCCGATGTTCATGTGATCACCTCCTCAAAATTCGACTTCGAGGTTCGCTTTCCTTATCTCCGAAAGTGGGAGTTCGTGAGTTCCCGCTTCGTCCTCGATGGTCACCACTTCGTCCTTGTACGCAACCAACCTTCCCACGTACACCTTGCCATCGTTGGTGACGATCTTGGCGAGTCTTCCCACGAACCTGGCGTAGTCTTTGGGGCCACGCAGGGGTCGATCGAGCCCAGGGGAAGAGACTTCGAGGGTGTAAGAATGCTCTATCAAGTCCTCTCTGTCCAGGTATTTCTCCAACTCTCTTGAGAACAGTTCGCAATCCCTGACGCTCACGTAACCGTTCGGGTTGTCTATTATAACCCTCAACACCCAACCCCTTCTCTCCCTTCGGTACTGGATGTCGAATATCTCCAACCCTTTCTTCCCCGCGATCCTCTCGGCTTCCTTTCTCACCTTTTCGAGTATCAACTCTTCGAACATGACGATCACCTCACATTCTAATGAAAAACCGGGACTAGCGAGTCCCGGTTTCTCTGGCGGAGAGGGTGGGATTTGAACCCACGGGTGGCTTTTGACCACCACACGCTCTCCAGGCGTGCGCCTTAGACCCCTCGGCCACCTCTCCGGTACGATTATAATATCACGAAAGAAAAAAATCAACAACGGGAAGTCCGCTTCAAGATCAAAGGTTGAACGATCAACGTAAAAATCGCTCCCACGGCTATCCCAAGCATCATCAAGGTGGCGACGTTCTTGAAGAGCGAAAGTTTGGAAAACAGCAGAACGGAAAAGCCGGCGATCAAACCCAAGGCGTTGGCCATTATCGCTGGCCCCACGTTTTTGAGGGTGTCGAGGGGATCGTTTCTGGTGCCCTCGTGGGCGATGTGTATGGAGTAATCCACCACCAGTCCCATCAGGATACTCGAGGTGATCGAAGTGGAGATGTCGAGCTTTATCTTGAACAACCACATGAACATGAAGTTGAACAGCGTCGTGAACAGTAAAGGCGTCATCACGCTGACGGTGACAAGTAAATTTCTGAAGACGATCAAAACCATCCCAAAGATCATTGCGGCAGCTAAAACGAGACTTTGGATTTGGGACCTGAGCACGCCTTTGTTCACGTCGTTCCACACTAAAACGGCTCCAGCGACGTAGTACTTCCAACCCGTTCTTCCCACCACCCTTCCTATCTCCTCGACGGTCCTCTCGATCTCGTCGTATCCTTGGGGGGTGAGGTTCACGATGAACCTTATCTTGTTACGGTCACCGATGAAAGTCCTCAAAAATTCGTTGTTCCTTGCGAGGTTGTACAACAGGGGCACAGGGAAATTCACGGGAAACACCACGCTGGACACGTACGGTAGCGTCTCGAGTTCTTCTTTGATCTCCTTCAAAGTTTTCGAATCCGTTCCCAAAAACGGTGTATCCTTTTCCAAGACCAAGTACACGGGTTCCCTCAAATTAAACTTTTTGGTGATGACCTCGTGCGCCCTCCGCACTTCCGAATCCCTCGAGAAGAACTCCACCATGTCGGAACCAATTTCTACGTTCTTCAGCGTGAGTGCGGAGAGCAGGCCGAACGCGAGGAAGATGAAGAGCGCGGCGAGAGACGCCTTTTTGCCGTAATATTTGATTCCAAAGCTTCTAGGGCCCCTTTTTGGTTGGTAACCCTCGAAGAGTTCAACACCTGAAGTGAAGATCGCAAGTACAACGAGCGCCAAACCGCACGAGACCAAAATGCCAAGCTCTCTAAAAGCCTTTATATCGATGAACACGAACGAGAGAAAGCCCGCCACCGTGGTCAACATGGAGAAGAGTATGGGTTTGAAGACCTGTCTTACACCTTCTCTCTTGTCCTCGTACCTGCTGATGGCGTTGTAGAAGTGAAGTCCATAAGCGGACCCTATGATCAGAAGGAAGGAAGGGGTCATGGCCGTGAGCGAGTTGAGGGGAACTCCCGTCAGAAAGAGACCGGCGAACACAACGAGTGTTGAGAGAACTGGTACGAAGAGGGAGAAAACCGTGGCCCTGAGAGACCCCAATTGGTAGTAGAAGAGCAGAAAAACCAGCACGAACATGATGAAGGGGTAAAAGTACGTCTGGTTGACGAGTTCCCTGAAGAGTTCGCTGTCTATCACGACCTCTCCGAAGAAATAGTTCTCCCGAAAGTGTGTGGATACCAACTTCTTCATCTCGTCTATCTTCTTCCTGGCTTCCACATCCGGTTTGAACGTTACGTTCAACAGGGCATACCTTCCATCTTCCGTGACGAAACTCTTCCCGCTTTCGTCTTCCAGGATCTCGGGGGAGATCTTTTCGCCATCCAGGTAAGTCCCCAAGCGAACGCCCACCACCTTCGGAAGGTTGACGGCGCTCAGAACCGAGGAAACGTAGGGGAGTTTCTCCAGCTTTTCGTGAAGAAGTTTGAGGTCTCCAGCGTTTTCGAAGAAGCTCGCTTCTTTTCTCACGACGATCACGATCGAGGAGCTTCCACCGAATTCTCTCGCCGTTCGAAGTAAGTTCTTCACGTTTTCGTTCGTCACTTCTCCGGTCTTGTTGTCGTACCCCGGGAGGAACACCTGGGGTCCCGTTTCGATGTCCCCGAGTGTCAGAACCAGGATCACCGCGACAAAGGTGAGAATCGAATACAGGATCGTGAACTTGTACTTTTTCACGCTCTTCATCCCTCCCTCAGCAGTACCTCGACCATTCTCTTGAAACCCTCACCTATCACCGCCCTGTCTTCTGGCGAAAGTTTTTCCATGACGGAATCCATCAACCTTCCGAAGCTTTCCTTAACCTTCTCGAACAACTCCTTTCCCCTCTCCGTCAAGACGACTTGGTACGTCCTCCTGTCGGTCGTGTCGTGTTCCCTTCTCACCAGCCCTCTGGTTTCGAGCGCATCCACCACCACCGTGACGTTGCTCTTGGTGGTCGAGAGAAATTCGGAGATATCTTTCATCTTCCTGGGACCGAAAAGGGCCACGTAAAGGAACGAGTAGATCTCGGAAGACCTCATATCGGAGAGCTCCTCGATCGGGGGGAGAAATTTCGAAAACTTCATCACGAGAAGAAAAATCGATTTCAAAACCTCCAAATGGTCCATCCTACCTCTCCTTTCAATCTTTTGACTTTCTATTTTTTGAATGGTTCATTTTTTGAATAAAATAGTTTCGAAAGCGAACTTTGTGGCATAATATCGTGGGGGTGGTGTCTCTGGAGAATTCTTCAACGGAGAGAGCTTCGCTTGAAAGGGAAAAGGGATGGGTGAGGAAAGAGCTGCTCAGATTGGCCCTTCCCGCCATGGGTGAGAACACCCTACAGATGGTGTTCGGCATGGCGGACACAGCCTTCCTGGGGCACCTCTCCTGGAAAGCCATGTCGGGTGTGGGGATGGCGAACCAGATCTTGTTCGTCATCCAAGTGGTCCTGGTCGCCTTGAGCACGGGTGTGACGGTCACCGTGGCGAACGCGATCGGAACGAAAGATAAAAAGATCGTCAGAACGATCGTGTGGAACAGCGTCATCACGAGCGTCATGGTAGGTCTTCTCCTCATGGCTCTTTCCCTGTTCTCCGATGTCTTTGTTAACGTGTTTCGAGGGGTCGATCCCGAGATGAGAACGCACGCCACGAACTATCTTAGGATCATGCTCCTAGGTTCCCTCGGTCTGTCACTCATGACCACGCTCTCGTCCGCGTTGAGGGGGGCTGGTGACACGAAGACCCCCATGCTCGTTGCGACTTTCAGCAACCTCCTCAACATACTCCTGGATTACGCGATGATATTCGGCAAGCTCGGTTTCCCAAGGATGGAAACGAGAGGCGCCGCGCTGGCGACGGTGATCTCCAGGTTCCTCGGTTCCTTCGTGTTGGGATTCGTGGTTTTCAGGAGAAGAGATGTAGGATTGTTGGAGAAGTTTGAGCCTTTGAGAGTGAAATCTTTGAAAGAGATCTTCAGAGTAGGTGTACCTTCGGCTTTGGAAAACTTGGCCTTTTCGGTCGGCATCCTGATCTTTGCCAACATACTGCTCATCGCAGGACCCCAGGTCTACGCGGGGCACCGTGTCGGCATAAACGTGGAGTCCCTCTCTTTCATGCCCGCCTTTGGGATAGCCGTTGCGATCACAACGCTGGTCGGGCAGAGGAACGGGGAAGGTAAAAGGGAAGAACTGCTCATGGTCGTCAGGGAAGGGTTCAAGTTGAGTCTGGCCTTCCAAGTGAGTGTTGGGCTTTTCGTGTTCTGCTTTCCCGAACTCCTCATAAAGATCTTCACTAACGATCCGGCCATCATAAAATTGGCGGTGCTTCCGGTAAGGTTGGTGGGGTTGTTTCAGGTGTTTCCAGCCGTCGAGACTGCGATGAATGGGGCTCTCAGAGGCACCGGTAACACGTCCTCGCTGATGATGTTCACCTTTTTGGCCATGTGGCTTGTGAGGCTTCCTGTGGCCTTCATCCTCGTGAAGTACTTCAACTTGGGACTCCTCGGCGCTTGGATTGGCATGATAGTGGACATGGCCGTCAGGAGCTCTCTAAAAACAGCGTATTTCCTCTCTGGAAGGTGGGAAAGAGTGGCGCTTGAAACGAGGAAGAGGGTGAGAGAGATAGGTGAGCAAACTTGATTCTCACTCCCTACGGTGATAAAATTCTAAAGTAGCGGGGCGTGGCGCAGGTGGCTAGCGCGCTTGCTTGGGGTGCAAGAGGTCGCTGGTTCAAGTCCAGTCGCCCCGACCAACCCCCCGGTAGATCGGGGGGTTTTCATCTGTCGTGACGGCGAATGAAGGCCAGGATCTCCGCCACCACCACGTACAGATCCTCCGGTATCTCCGTGAAGAGATCCAACCTCAGGAGGTCATCCACCAGTTCCGGATTCTTTTCTACCGGGATTCCATGCTTTCTCGCCACCTCGACTATCTTCTTCGCTATCTCCCCAACACCTTTGGCGACGACCGTGGGGGCACTCATGGTGCTCGGGTCGTACTTGAGGGCGACCGCCTTCTGCACCTCATCCATAAGCCGAAAATCCCTCCATCCTCATGGGATCTTTCTTCGAGAAAACTAGGGCTTTCACCAAAAAGCCCAAAGAAAGAAGGTCCTCTTCGAGCTCCCTCCTGTGCGCCATCAAGTCTTGAACGTTGTGCTCAACGTAGAAGTTCAACGAGACGGAGTCGTTCTCGTACAGGAGGTCCACCACCACTTTTCCAAACCTTGCGGTGCTCACGGCAAAGACCATCCGCCTGCTTTTCTTGTTCCACCACATCTCCGGTACGCCGATGCTTGGAAAGCTGAAAAATCGTACTTCCGGTTGGAGCAGTTCGTTCATCAAGAACACCGGGTCCAAGACCGCTCCGTGTGGGAGCGATAACTTATCGACTCTCGGTAAAAATTCTGCGGTCTTGAAAGGTACTTCGAGATCGGCCACCGGCTTTTCGCGCCAGAAGATCTGCCACCTCTCCATCACCTTCTTCACGAAGGCGTTGTTTTCGGAGAGGGCGACCAGGAAGGGCAACGGGTTTTCACCAACTTTCACGTTCAAAAAGAAAGGAGGAAAGGAAAAGTCCTTGAAGATCCCAACCAACGTTTTCTCTTGAAACGGTATCAAAGCGTAACTCTTCCATAGGAGACCTCTGGAAACAAGTTGTCTTTCGAGCGAGAAAACCTCCAAGCGATCACTTCGGAAGATGGGGAGCTTGAGGGCTATGGATGCTTTCAGAAAACTTTCTCTCAAAACGAAATCCCGAGTCTGAACGAGGTCCTCTTCACCCGTGTCCGTGGAATACACCCTCCCTTCCCAGAAGAGATAACGCCTTCCCCTCGAAACTTCCGATAGATCGAGATCTCGCTCCCATGTGGTCACGTTCCGGGCTTTTTCTGTTCTGAGCGAATATTCCCTCGAAAGGAATCTCACGAAATCTTCGAAGGAGAAACTTCGCTCGAACAGTTTTACAGGATTTGCAAAGAGTTTCGAGAAGTAGTCGATCAGTATTTTCTTTTTGTCTTTAGAGAAGGTCTGAAACTTCACAGGATCGACGTATCTCAAGACAGCCCTCAAGAAATGGATGTATTCTTTTTTGAAGCCATTCGAGACTTCGTACAAAAAGTCGGGCAAGCCGGGGGTGTTCAAAAGTTTTCTGGAAAGTTCTGCGTCCAGGGTGGTGACGAATTGTGCCTTCAGCTCTTTGCCGGAGAAAAATCTGTTCTCCCACACACGAACGCTGTCCCCCACCTTTGGGGTTTCCTCGTTCATCCTCAAAACCATGACCTTACCGTTTCGCTCGACGAACACCACGTCTTCCCTCTTTCCGACGACTCTCCAAAGGTTCATATCCAAACTCTCTCCTCCACAGGATTTATCGACCCAAAGGCGGTTTCTTTGAGTTGGTATATAATCTCCTCGGTGCCGGAAGAGAGCGAAGGAGGGGACAAGGTTGGTCTTCCAAAAAATCTTCTCTTACCTTTTGGTACCACCAGGTATCCTTCTGCTTTTGGTACTTTTGGGACTCTTCGTAAGAAAGAAAAGGTCTTTTTCACTTTTTTTGGCTCTCGTGCTGTACGTCTTGAGCAGTTACCTTGGTGAATTGATCTTTCTCTATCCCTTGGAAAGAGGGGTGGTGCTCTCTCCTTCCCTTCCTTTGAACGCTTACGTCGTGATTCTGGGTGGGGGGATAGAGAGGAATACGAGGATGGGGGATCAACCTGGAATCGCGACATCGACGAGGATCTTGGCTGGGGCGAAATTGTACAGAACTTTACGAACCAAAGTAGTCGTAACGGGAGGAAGTCTCGTGAAGGGAGTACCTGAAGCCTGGGTGATGAGGGAAGAACTGATCGAACTTGGAGTACCAGAAGACGACATTTTGGTGGAGGACAAATCCAAGAACACTTACGAGAACGCAAAAAACACGAGAGAACTCGTTGGAGATAGCCCAATCATTCTTGTAACCGATTCCCTACACATGCGTCGGGCGCTGACAACTTTCAGGAAGTTCTTCAGGGAGGTCCACCCTCACCCAGCCCTCTTCTTCTTTGGGGATCCAGAATTCGTGGACTTCCTTCCCAACGCCTACTCCCTCTACTTGAACAGCAGGGCCATCTACGAATGGATGGGGATGATCTGGTACAGGCTCAAGCGGTGAACGAAGGAGGAGCGACGATGAACCCTTACGTGAAGAGGTTCAGCCTGTTCTTCGTTTTGGCGGCAACCGTAGTTTTTGTGATCGTGGTCTTCATACAGTACTACGTACAGGGGCTCATCGTTCAAGACCAACTCAAGGCCTTCAAGTGTTTGATAGAGAGGTCCGCACACTTCGTCTCCACGGGATACTTTCAATGGACACTTATGAAAGAGGCGATAGAGAGGAACGACACCGATTTCATCGCCTCGCAGTTCGAGGAGATGATGTCTCTAGACCCGTTCATAGCCGATGTGACCGTGGAAGACGTTCCGCCCAACTTCGAAGGACTCTACATCGTCGAGTCCGACGGCGAGAGGTTGTGGGCCCGCTTCAAGATCTTCACGGACCTGATGGAAGAACATGCGGTGGATAAAACCGCAAAAGTAGTTTGGGATCTCGATTCCATACTGGAAGCGATCAGCGCCGATTTTCGCTTCGACAAGGAGGGTAAACCGACTCACTTCGGTTTGAGGTACAGGTACTCTTTCCATCGAACGTGGTTCATCAGGGGGACTTTGAGTGCCTTCGCCGTCTTGGTCTTGATCTTGGTGCTCCACAACTTTTTGGTGTCGAACATACTGAAGGTCCACTGGGAAACGGAAGGTCTCGAAAGGCTCGTCAGGATTGTCGGTAGCGTGGACCATTACACCGCCCAGCACTCGCAGAGGGTGAGCAAGATAGCGGAGTTGATGGGGAAGAAGATGGGTCTAAGATCGCGCGACGTTGAGGCGTTGAGGGTAGCTGGTACTTTGCACGACATCGGAAAGATAGCGATACCACCTCACATTCTGAACAAACCGGGAAGGCTCGACAAGGAAGAGTACGAAACAATGAAAAGACATCCCCTCGTTGCCGCGGAGATATTGAAGGGCTTTCCGGAACTTTCAGAGGTTCTGCCCGTGGTCCTGTACCACCACGAGAGGCAAGATGGATCGGGTTATCCGTTCGGTCTAAAGGACGGAGAAATTCCCCTGCTCGCAAGAATTCTTGCCGTCGCTGACGTCTTCGAGGCTTTGACGAGTGATCGCCCTTACAGGAAGGCGTTGAGTGTGGAAGAGGCGTTGGATTTGATGAGGAAACTGCCACTGGACCAGAGGATCGTGTCGGTGTTGGCCGAACACATCGGTGAGTTGGAAAAGATCAGGAGAGTTTCTTCAGAAGGTTGGACAACCTGAAGATTATCCGGAACAACCAAACGCTGATCGGATCGACGATGTTTTTCCCCTCTCCGTAACCGAAGTTCTTCACAGGTCTTATGATATCGAACCTTCCAGCGTTGTGAACGACCGGGATCAGCTCGCCGTTTTCCAGATAGAACTTTGAGTTTTTCACGTAGAACTTCTTCTTTGCCGTGGAGGGGATGAAGTTGTACTTGGTGTCCAACGCCACGTGTTCTCCACGGTAAGCTAAGTAATTTATCACTATCATATCAACCCCCCAAGCGTTCATGTTTTTCACGCTCTTCTCCATGAAGTCTCGTATCTCCAGGTATTTTTCCCTGGGGGCTATCAGGAAACCTACGTTGAACAACCTCTTGTCCCTGAGAAACCTCTTGATCTTTTCTCCATCGATCAAGTCCTCATCCTTCACAACGACATCTATGGGAGGGCTTTCGTTCTCCAAAACCATCCTAAACGCGTTCTTCTCGAGCTCGAACAAGTGCGATACGTCGTCTTGGAAGATCAAATCTCCACCGTCGCAGAACAGCACCTGATCGTACTCGGGGTGTTCTTCGAGGAAAATGGCGAGGTTGATGAAACGCGTGTTGACCAGATTCCCACTCGTGCACACCGGGGAGAAGAGTATCACGTCTTTCAAAAAGTTCCTCCAAGGTCCCAACCCGTAGTCGATCACCAGCACATCCGTGTCGTCGAGCTTGACGTTCTCCTTTAAGGATTTGTACCAGTCGTTCACGAGGAATCCTCCTATCCTTTCGTTCGCGGCTGTCGCTATCAACTTCTTCATGCCTTCTCTCCTCCCCAGGTGAAGAGTATAGCAAAAGAAAAAGGGGCCTTTCGGCCCCTTTCGCTTCTCCAACTCGCTCACTTTTTCAGGTAGTGCCTTCTCATCTCGGCGTTCTCCGGAAGGGCTAGTATCTCTTCTATGACCTTTTCCACTTGTTCGTCGCTCTTTGTTCTTGGGTCCCTGTAGAGTAGCTCCTTTATGATCCTTATGTCTCCCGTCAGGAAGGCCTCGAGGGCCATCTCCATCCTCATCATCCTCGGGTACAGGTAGTACTTCACGACTCTGCTTGGGAGAGGAGGATCGATCCTCTCTGGATGTATGCCGTTTTTGTCCACGATGGCTGGCACTTCCACCACCACGTCGTCCGGTATTTCGGGAATGACACCCTTGTTCGGGATGTTTATCACGAATCGATCACGCTTGTTGTTCAGAAGGGCGTCTATGAACGGTACGTGTTGTTCGCCACTTCTCTTCTCGGGGTCGAGGATCCTGTTGAGTTCGATTATGAACTCCTGTTCCGAGAGACTGTCTCCTATCACTTTTGCCAAATCCGCAAGTTTCGCCTTGGGGTTCTCTTTTATGAACTTGGCCACTTTCTTCGTCACGTCGGTGACCATACCCAGGGAATCTTGGTACCACTTCCACCCGACTTCCGAGTCGGCACCACCCCAAGGTTCACCGTACCACTTCTTCTTGGTGGCGAGGTCCCTGTGATACCTCCAGATGGCGTTCCTGACGGTGTCTCCTATCGGCATCACACCGTAAAACCTGTACATGTCGATGGCGACGGGGGAGAGTTGGTCGTTGAACGGGTTCTTCGGCTTCCAATCCTTCGACTTCTCCTCGATCCATTTGTCAAGCAGAGGATAAGCGTTTTCTCCCTTGTAGAGGAACCTGTTGAGCCAAATTCCGTGGTTGAAACCTGCAACCTGCCAGTTCACGTCTTTCGGGTCGAGTTCCAACGCCTCGAATATTTCCTCCACGGCGTAATGCCCATGGCAGAAACCGACGGCCTTTATCGGAACGGTCCTGGTGACCAGCGTCACACCTTCGAAGACGGGATTGGCCGCCTGGATGTACCAAGCCTTCGGAGAGAGCTTTTCTATCTTCCTGGCGATCTCAACGAAGTACTTGAGTTGGTTGTAGTTGGAGAAGGTGTAGTAGTCCGACACCATGTTGAACTCCTGAGCGTCTATTCCCCTGTAGTATCCGTATTTTTCGCTGATCTGCCTGACCTTTTCGAGGTAGGTGTGGCCACCCACCATGGCCGTGTTGATGACGAAATCCGCGTCCCTTATCGCGTCGTCCACGTTGAGGGTCTTTTCGAACTTCAGGTCCGCCCCGACTTCGTCCACGTACTTCTTCGCCAGCGTGTGGACGGCCTCGAGCCTTTCTTCGTCGATGTCCATGAGCGTGACAGTGCTGCCGGAAAGCCCAGGTGTCTTGCATAGGTCGCTCACCAACCTCAGCGAAAAGACCGCACTTCCTGCACCGATTATCCCTATCTTCACAGGAGCCATG
>JAUQPE010000016.1 GCA_030550515.1 Thermotogota bacterium
TTCTCCTCCAATAAGTCCTAAAAAGCGAAAATAGGAGAATTTGGTGGAAAAATTACCCTCGCGTTGTTTTGAAATCGGACACTTTTTCGTTATATTATCGTCATGAAACCGGTCACAGAAAAAGGGGTGTCGCAGTTGAAACTCACCATCTCATACATAGCGAAGCTTGCAGGTGTTTCAAAAGCGACAGTTTCGCGAGTTTTGAATGGAACCGGTTACGTCTCCGAAGAAACGAGGAAGAAGATCTTGGAAATCGTGAAGAAGTACGATTACACTCCAGATTCGAAAGCGGTGAGTCTGAGTAAAAAGCGCACTTACACGGTGGGGCTCGTCCTTCCCAGCACGTCGGGACCTTTCTACGGTGAGGTCTTAAGGGGTGTGGAGGAGGTGTTGTCGCAGAACAGATACTTCACGCTCCTCATGGTGTTGGATTCGGGCAAGCACATATCGAAGGCGAGGGAAAGGTACGTGGCTGCCCTGAAAGAGAAGAGGGTCGACGGTGCCATCATCTTCGATCCCACCCTGAACCCGGAACAACTGAAGAAACTCAAGATTCACAGCTTGAACCTCCCCATCGTCTTTCTCTTGAAAGATTTCCACGATCTTGGGTTCGACAGCATAATGGTCGACAACCGGTCAGCCAGCGCCGACCTGACGAGACATCTGGTAAAAGTTCACGGCTACAAAAAGTTCGCGTTCGTGAAAGGTCCAAAAGAGAGTGAAGACAGCGAGGAGAGGTTCAGGGGTTTCATGGGTGTCTTGAAGGAGAGTGGTTTGAACGTCGACGACGTTCTCGTGTTCTCTTCCGACTTCACCTACGAAGGTGGAAGGAGGATCTTCCAGGAGATAAGGCCACACCTGAGATCGCTCGAGGCCATTTACTGCGCCAACGACGAGATGGCGCTCGGGGTGATCGAGGAGTTGAAGGGATTGAACGTGAGACCTGGCAAGGACATAGCTGTCGTTGGGTTCGACGATGCCTTCTGGGCCC
Source organism: Thermotogota bacterium (assembly GCA_030550515.1). GTDB lineage: Bacteria > Thermotogota > Thermotogae > Thermotogales > Thermotogaceae > JAUQPE01. Next base: position 992 of record JAUQPE010000016.1, read on the forward strand.
AACACATCGATCCACCGCTCACGACCGTTCACCAGCCCATGTACGAATGCGGGAAGATCGCTGCAGATAGGGTTTTGAACAGGATAGAAAATCCGGACACCTTCAAAAATCCAGTCAAGATATTGTTGAAGGCCGAATTGGTCGTACGAAATTCGTGTGGATGTTGAGTCTTTCGTGCAGTGGTTACTTTTGTGTCGTGTTCTTATGAAACCGGTTTCATATCGAAACGAGGAGGTCTCCATCATGGAGTTTTTCAAAACCAAGTACGGATACTTCGACGAACACGGAAACTACGTGATCACGAACGTGAGAACTCCCGCTCCGTGGGTTCACGTGTTGACGAACGGAAGGTATGGGGCCGTCTACTCCCAAGTGGGCAGTGGTTACTCCTTCTACATCGACGCTTCCGAGAGCATGTTGACTCGATGGGTTCAAGACCTCGTGAGGGACGACTACGGAAAGTACTTCTACGTGCTCGACGAGGAGACCGGTGAGGTGTACTCCGTCACGTTCCAACCTGTGCGAAGGGATGGAGATTACAGAGCGATCTATTCCCCTGGGAAGGCCTCTTTTCTTACAACTTTCGAGAAGTTCAGCTCGAGGACGGATGTGTTGGTTTCCGTGGATTACGATGTGGAAATAGTGAAGATCGTCCTCAAGAACAACACACCCAGGGCACTTTCCTTGTCGATATTTTCTTACTTCGAACTCAACATGGGAACCTTCTCCGACACCCACCGCGAATTCCACAGGTTGTTCTTCGAGACGAGCTTTTTCGAGAATGGCATCATCAACAAAAAACACATGTGGACTGCGGGGAAGAAACCCTGGAACAACTCCTACCCGTTCATCCTGTTTCACTCCACGAACCGAGAAGTGACATCCTTCGAAACGGACAAAGCCCGTTTCTTGGGACTTTACAACGACCTGAAGAATCCCCAAGCGGTCGTCCAAGGTAGGTGCCTTGGAACGTCTGGCCGAAACATAGACGGGGTGAACGCACTGCACGTGAGACTTAAATTGATGCCCTTTTCCGAGGAAACCGTGAACTTCTTCATTGGTGTTTCGAGAGACGAGGAAGAGTCGAAGGAACTGATAGAGAAGTTCCGCGATGTCGAATTCGTTGAAGAAATGATCAGAAAGACTTCAAGGCATTGGGAAGAATTCTTGGGAAGGTTCGAGGTCAACGTTCCAGACAAGGATCTAGAACTCCTGTTGAACAGGTGGCTCCCCTACCAAGCCATCGCCGGAAGACTGATGGGACGCACCGCGTACTACCAGATAGGTGGGGCGTACGGTTTCAGAGACCAGCTCCAGGACAGTCTTGCGGCCTTGTGGCTCGAACCATCCCTGACAAGGGCTCAGATACTGCTTCACGCTTCTCATCAAAGGGAAGACGGTTCCGTGCACCACTGGTGGACCCCTCTGAGCGGCAGGACACCGGGTGAGAGGTGGTCGGACGACCTCCTCTGGCTACCTTTCGTCGTTTGTGAGTACATTGAGCACACGGGCGACAAAGGGATCCTCGAGGAAATGGTACCGTTCGTGGATGGGGGTCTCGCCACCTTGAAGGAACATTGTTTCAGGAGTCTGAGATCCACGCTCTCCAACCGTTCTGAAAGAGGCATACCCCTGATCCTCCACGGTGACTGGAACGATGCCCTAAACGGTTTGGGGCAGAGAGGAAAAGGAGAAAGCTTCTGGGTTAGCGAATTCCTGTACCACGTGCTCGGTAAGGTAGCCGATCTGTTCGAATTGAGTGAAGAAGAGAGGAAATGGATCGAATCGTCGAAGAGGGATTTGAAGAGCGCTTTCGAAAAGTACGCTTGGAATGGTGAGTGGTTCAACAGAGCCACGGATGACGACGGGAGTATCGTCGGAGGAAAAGAAGACGATCGGGTCTTCCTGAACGCGCAGACTTGGGCGGCCATCTCCAAGATCGCGGACGAAGACAAGGTATCGAAGGCGATGGACGTTGTCAGGAAGAGGCTCCTCACGGATTACGGTCCTCTGCTCCTTCACCCACCTTTCTTGGAAGTGGACGAGAACGTCGGGTACATCACCAGGTACGCCCCAGGAACGAGGGAGAACGGGGGAGTTTACACGCACGCCGCCACCTGGACGATCTGGGCAGCTTGGGAGCTCAAAGACCGAGATCTGGCTGAAAGAGTCTACAACGGTCTGTCGCCAGTGTTGAGGTCTTTCAGAAACCCAGACGCTTACGTGGCGGAACCTTACGTCACGCCTGGAAACAGCAACGGACCCTATTCCAGGGAGGAAGGAAGGGCCGCGTGGACGTGGTACACAGGTTCCGCCGCTTGGTTTTACAAAGTCCTCATAGAGTGTTTCTTAGGTTTGAAACCGACAAAACACGGCTTGTTGTTTTCACCTTGTAATCGGAGAAGATGGAATAGGGCGGTCTTCGAATTCCGCATCCGAGAAGGATTCTACAAGTTCGTGATAAACAACCCTGAAGGAAAGGAACTTCCGGATTTCTCGGAGATAAGACTCAACGGCGAGAGACTCCCAGGTAACCTGATCCCGTACGTTCAAGGGGAGAACCTCGTGGAGATCGTTTACTGAGGGGGTGTTTTACATGAGGAAGTGGGTGCTACTCGGTATCTTGTTGGTTGCTGTCTTGAGTTTCTCGTTCGTCGTGGTAAATCCCATGGAAGACGTCTCCGGATTGAGCGATGACAACACGGGTGCCAAGTTCGAGTTGAGCGAGAAATACGTCTACGAAGGGAAGTTCTCCGTCAAGGTGATCCCCTCTGGAAAGAGCGATGAGACCAAGTTGGCCTTCAGGATCGAGGGAGAAATCGTACAAGGTCTTTCCGAAGCGGACATCCTCAAGATCGCCGTCTTCATACCCGAAGACGCCAAGACCTTCCCAGAAAAGTACTTCTTGGGAATGGCCGACGTGACGGAAGGTTGGAGCTGGGTAGATGGGGTATTCTCGGAAACAGAGACCAGAAAGGGATGGAACGAGGTTACCTTCAAACTTTCGCCGTCCATGAAGAAATTGTCGGCATCTGGCAAGTACATGCTGTACTTTGCCTTCATCGATTTCGAAGCCGGAAAGAAAGTGCCCATCGTCGATTCATTCTACGTGGACCACTTCGTGGCTTACTCGGAGCTCGAGGAGACCGTGAGGAACTACGTGTTTCCGATGGAAACAGTTGAGGAGATCTCCAGGTACCACAACGATAACACAGGGGCCGTCTTCGAACTGAGCAAAGAATACGTATCTCAAGGACTCAGATCCTTGAGGGTGATCCCAAACGGTGAGGCTTTGGAGACGAAGATAGCGATGCCGTTGGAAGGGGAAAATGTGGAAAGATGGATCGAAGGCGGTAAAGTGTACATGCACGTCTACGTGCCGCACGAGATGAAAGTTATACCGACCATGTACTTCCTGGGGATGGCCGACGTGACGGAAGGCTGGAGTTGGGTTGGTGGGGTGTTCACCGAGACAAAGGACGTTGGAAAGGGATGGAACAAGATCGCCTTCGAAGTGGCAGGACCGATGAGGGACCTATCCCCCGAGAGGAGGTACATGGTGTACTTGGCGTTCGCTGGCTTCAACGAGAAGAACCAGAAGATACCCCTTTTGGATCCGTTCTACGTGGACGGCATACACGTTGAAAAGGCAAAAGTGTTGACCATAGAAGAACAGATCGCCTTGGCCAGTCCAGAAATCAAGGCGGAAGTGGAGAAAATGTTACAGATGAGCGACGAAGAGATCATCGACTACGTTCAGAAGAAAACCTTTGAGTACTTCTGGTACGAAGTGAACCCCAAGAACGGCCTCGTGAAGGACAGGTCCACCAAAGATTCCCCTTGCAGCATCGCCGCAGTGGGGTTCGCCCTGACGTCCATTCCCATCGCCGTTGAGAGAGGGTGGATCTCGCGCGAGGAGGGCTACGATAGGGTTCTCACCACACTCGAAACATTCTTGAACGGCGGTGTGGAAGGGGAGAACGGCTTCTTCTACCACTTCGTGGACATGGAAACGGGTAGAAGGGTTTGGAACTGCGAACTCTCCTCGATAGACACCGCTATTTTCATCGCCGGTGCGCTCTTTGCTGGTGAGTACTTCAAAGGAACTGAGGTAGAACGAATCGCTCGGGAGTTGTACGAGAGAGTGAACTGGCAATGGATGCTTTCTGAAGACGGCACTTTGTACATGGGGTGGAAACCTGAAGGGGGATTCCTGAACGCTCGCTGGGATTCGTTCAACGAAGGCATACTGGCTTACGTGTTGGCCATAGGCTCTCCAACGTATCCCATACCTTCAGAATCATGGGACAAGATCTTCAGACCCGTTCGCGAGACGTTCATCTCTTGTCCCACGGAGTCCCTATTCGTCTACCAGTACCCGTGCGTGTGGATCGACTTCAGGAACAGAGAAGACAAGTACGCCAACTACTTCAACAACGCCGTTTTTGCGACGAGGTACAACTACCTCTTCTCCTTCATGAACAGGTTCTCCTACGAGACCTACGACGTGGACATTTGGGGCCTCAGCGCCTGCGACGGTCCCGCGGGTTACAAACACTACGGTGCCTCTGAAGGAAACCACGACGGAACGATCGCTCCATACGCTTCGATCGCCTCGATAGTCTTCACACCGGATCTCTCCCTGCGGGCGATCCGCGGTATGCTGGGCAAGTACGGTCCTCTCGTGTGGGGAAGGTACGGTTTCGTGAGCGGTTTCAACGTCGACGCGAGGTGGTTCTCCAAAGAGTTCGTAGGGATAGATCAAGGAGTCATCGTGACCATGCTGGAAAACTACAGGACAGGCTTTGTATGGAATACCTTCATGAGGATTCCATATGTGCAAGAAGCTCTGAAGAAGATCGGTTTCGTGGAAAAAGTCTCCGACTACGCGGTCACTCCTTGGTACATGGAAGAGTACAAGAAGATGACGAGTGGACCAACCGGTAGGATCGCGAAGGCTCCAAAGAGAACCATCGTCGTCGACGGTAACCTCGACGATTGGGAAGGCGTCCCGCGGAACGTCGTCGACGAGGACATGAACGTGCCGGCTGGTGGTATAAGAAAGGTGGACAAGAGAACTCAGATCCTGCACAGTCACTTCTACGCGGCTTGGGACGATGAGAGGTTGTACCTGGCGGCCAGAGTCTTCGACGAATACCTGGTGATCAACATCGCGCCAGATGATCTTGGAGCCTTCTACCGGACCGATTCGATAGAGTTCTACCTGGATCCTTCGAGGGCTGGCTCCAACGCCGGGATATTCAAGATAGCCATCTTGCCCTTCGATACAGCGGGTAACCCGCAAGCCGTGAGGCACGAAGATGCAAACCCCGGTCCCATCCAAAAAGTGGCACCAGAAGTCAAGGTGGCATCGTCCAAGACGGAGAACGGTTACGTGGTGGAAGTCTCCATACCCTTCAAATACCTCGGCATCGTTCCAAAGTCTGGCACGGTGATAGGGTTCAGCCACACGATCCACAACTCCAACAAACGTGATGCGAAACTCGGCGAGTACGTCAGGGAAAACATCCTGTCTTGGACGCCCGTCGCGGACACGTGGGCGCGTCCAGAGAGCTGGGGAACGTTGGAACTCGTGGAGTAAGGAGGGGGTACCATGAGAAAGCTGATGATTTTCCTCTACCTTTTCCTCTTCGCTCTCGTGGCGCTCTCCCAACAAAGAGTTCTCCAAATTTGGGCGATGGGAGAAGAAGCGAAGAAACTCAACGTGATGGCGGAGAAGTTCGTTCAAGAAAATCCAAACGTGAGGGTGGAGATACAAGCCATTCCGTGGTCCGCCGCCTACGACAAGCTCCTGACGGGTATCGCCGGAGGACAGCTCCCCGACCTCGCCCAGATGGGAACGACATGGATGGCTCCATTCGGTGCCATCGGCGCTTTCGAGGAACTCACACCTTATCTCGCGAAATCCTTCATAAAGAAAGAGACGTTCTTCGATGGTTCCTGGCAAACCGTCACCATGAACGGGGGTGTGTACGGGATCCCTTGGTACGTCGATGTCAGGGTGATGTTCTACAGAACGGATATCCTCAAGGAAGTTGGATACGAGCGAGCGCCTCAAACTTGGGATGAGTTGTACGACGTCGCGAAGAAATTGAAGGCCAGAGGTGAAGGGTACTACGCCTTGTCTCTCCTTTTCACAGGCGTGTTCGGTAACGAATTCATGCCTTTCGTCTGGCAGGCGGGAGGGAAGATCCTCGACGAGAAAGGGAACGTGAGGGTTACCGATCCTGAGTTCGTCGAGGCCATCACCTTCTACGCGAGGTTCTTCTGGGAAGGACTGGCACCCACGGCGGGAGGAAACCTCTTCCAAGACTTCGCGAAAGGGACCGTTCCAATCTTCTTCTCAGGGCCATGGATGGTGAGGATGATCGACGAGCAGACTCCAGAAGTGAAAGGAAAGTGGTCCGTCGCGCTCATGCCGAAGAAAGTGAAAAGAACCTCTTTCGTTGGTGGGTGTAATTGGGTGATCTTCAAGAACTCGAAGAACAAAGATCTCGCTTGGAAGTTCATCGAGTTCATGACGAGACCTGAGAACCAGATCGAATGGTACAGGTTGGTTTCCAACCTTCCCGCAGTAGTGGAAGCCTGGAATTTCCCGGAACTCGCGAACGATCCCATGATGAAGGTTTTCAGAGCGCAGCTCGAGGACGCTATGTCACCACCCAACGTCCCTCAGTGGGAAGAGATAGCGACAGCGATCTCCAGGAGAGTGGAAGAGGTGATATTCAAGAGGAGAACGCCGCAAGAAGCCGCCAACATGCTGAAGAGAGACATAGAAAAGATCGTTAGAAAATGAGGGGGCGTCCTGCCCCCCCTTTTTGAAGGGAGGTTCTCGCTTGAAAACGAGTAAATTCTGGGTGTTCGTGTTCGTTGGGCCTTCTCTCTTTCTTTTGCTGATCTTCTCCATAGTTCCCATCTTCGCGTCTTTCTTGCTCAGTCTCACGAACTTCAACGTCTACGCTTTAGTGGATTGGAGTAGGGCGAGATTCATCGGGCTAGAGAACTTCAGAGACCTCTTCCACGATGAACTGTTCTGGAAAGCGTTCCTCAACACGTTCTACTGCCTTTCGATTGCCCTACCCGTCACGACAGTTTTGGCGCTCTTGAACGCGGTTCTTTTGAACAGGAAAGACACCAGGATGAAGAACCTCTTCAAGGTGTGTTTCTTCCTTCCGTTCGTCACCAACACTGTCGCGATCGCGATTGTGTGGTCCTGGATCTTCAACCCACGCTACGGACTCATGAACTGGGTCCTGGGCCTTTTCGGTATCAGGGGACCCCAGTGGTTGAGCGATCCCAAGTGGGCCATGTTGGCCATCATCGTGTTCGTCGTGTGGAGAGGCCTCGGTTACAACACGTTGTTGTTCCTCGCTGGGCTCCAAAACATCCCGCAAGAGTTGTACGAAGCAGCTGAGCTGGACGGTGCGAACGCTTGGCAGAAATTCTTGTACGTGACGCTCCCCATGCTGAGACCCACCACCGTTTTCGTCACCACGATGATGATCATAGGTTACCTTCAGCTCTTCGAAGAACCGTACATGCTCACACAGGGAGGACCGATGAACGCCACCCTCTCCATCGTTCTGTACCTCTACAGACAAGGTTTCAAGTTCTTCAAGCTCGGATACGCGTCATCGATCGCCGTTGTGCTCTTCCTGTTGATCATCTCACTCACCGTGCTCAGGTTAAAGCTCTCGAGGGAATGAGGTGAGATCATGAAAAAGTTTTTCTGCCAGCTACTTTCCCACGCTATCTTGGTGCTCTTTTCCCTCTCGATGGTCATACCGTTCGCATGGATGCTCTCCACGTCATTCAAAAAACCCCACGAGATCTTCGTGTTCCCCCCGCGCTGGATCCCCAGAGAACCCACTCTGAAGAACTACCTGGACCTCTTCAGGGCGGTCAACTTCTCCCGACCGTTCTTCAACACATTGATCGTGGCGGTTTCCATAACGGTCCTCTCCGTTCTCCTCGCATCCACCGCGGGGTACGCCTTCTCGAAGTTCAGGTTCAAAGGTAGAGACAAGATCTTTCTCTTGGTGCTCGCCACGATAATGGTTCCAGGTCAGATGACTCTGATCCCCGTCTTTCTGATCGTGAAGCAACTCGGGATGTTGAACAGCTACGCGGGGTTGATCGTGCCGGGCGTGGCCAGTGCCTTCAACATCTTCTTCATGAGACAGTACATGCTCTCCATCCCAAACGAACTCATAGAAGCCGCCAGGATCGATGGTGCCAGGGAGGACTACGTGTTCTTCAAGATCGTCCTACCCCTCTCCAGGCCTGCCATCGTCACCATCGCGATCTTCACCTTCACGGGTTCCTGGAATTCCTTCCTGTGGCCTCTCGTGGTGGCCCAGGACGAGAGGTATTACACCCTTCCCGTCGCTGTCTCGGTCTTGGCGGGTCAGTACAGCGAAAATCTGGGCCTTCAGATGGCCGGCTCGTGCGTGGTCATCCTTCCCATCCTCGTCTTCTTCATCCTCACTCAGAAGTACTTCATGAAAGGGATCGCTCCCCTCACCGGTTTGAAGTACTGACGAGGGTGCGATATTATATTGCACGGGAGGGGTGATGCGCAATGAGGTTCAGACTGCTCTTCCTTCTCGCGCTCTTTTTCTTGATTTCCGTGATTTTTTCCAAGACAACCATCGTGGTCCACTACCACAGGTTCGAAGGGGATTACGAGGGTTGGAACCTCTGGATCTGGCCAGTGGAGCCAATTTCTGAGCACGGCAAAGCTTATCAGTTCACAGAAAGGGACGATTTCGGGATGAAGGCGACGGTCGTTCTGCCGATGGACCTCACGAAAGTGGGCATCATCGTGAGGCTGAGGGAATGGGAGGCAAAAGACGTGGCGAAAGACAGGTTCATCGACATAAAAGACGGAAAAGCGGAAGTGTGGATAATACAGGGTGTCGAGGAGATCTTCTACGAAAGACCAGACACATCTCCACGGGTGTTGTTCGCGAGACTCACCGATTTTTCCACGGTGCTCTGCTACACCAGCCACCCGGTCGCTCTGTCTCGAACGCCCAAGGTGAAGGTGAGCGTGAACGACGAGCCTGTCC
>JAUQPE010000008.1 GCA_030550515.1 Thermotogota bacterium
CTCTTGGACCCCGCTTGTGACTTGCTGGAGGGAGGCGGAGGCGTTTTGGACTGACTTGTTTATCTCTTCCATCTGTGACGCCAGCTCCTCAGAAAACGCGCTCAACTCCTGCGCGGAAGAGGCGAGATCCTCGGAAGAAGCGTGTACTTGCTCCGAGGAATCGTTCACCACCTTCACCGCTTCCCTCAGTAGCTGCGCCATTTGGTTGAGAGATTGCGCCATCTGGGCGATCTCGTCTCTTCCCTTCACGTTGAAGTTCACCGTCAAGTCACCTTTCCCAAGATCCAACACCTTAGATTGAAGAACCTTCACCGGCTTGATGATGGTTCCACTCACAAAAACGAGAAAGATCACGATCGCGGCGATCACGACGGCGCTGAAAAGACCGAGAGTGGTGAGCCTAGCCAAATAGGTGCTCTGGATGTCGTCTATGTAGACCCCACTCCCTATGATCCAACCCCAAGGTTCAAACTTCTTCACGAAGGAAAGTTTCGGATAGGATTCCTTCGTGAGCGTGCCATCTGGCCTGGGTTTTGGCCACATGTACTGGACGAAACCACCGTTTCTATCCTCGTTCGCGACCTCCACCATGGCTTGGAACAGGTTCTTCTTTCCGTCCGTTTTGATCACTTTCTTGTCGGTCAACGTCTCCATGAGGGTCGCGCAGTTGTACCTTGAATCGTCCAGCACCTTACCATCGAGGGAAGGGTTGGTCGCGTGCATGATCATGGTGGGATAAGGGAGCTTGTCGTCGTTGATCCAGAAGTATTCGACGGTTTCGTATCTGAGATTTCTCACCGCGTTCTTTGCGAGCTCTTTAGCTTCGTCTTCACTCAGAAGACCTTGTTTTGCGAGGTTGTAGTAGTGGCTGACCACCGAGTAGGCTGTTTCAACGACGTGTTTTTGCTTGAGTTTTCTCTCCTCGTATATCGTGTTTCTGACAAGCAAAGCTGAAAACAATGAGAGAAAAATCAAAGCACCTGTCAATATCGGTACAGTCCAAACGATGATCTTGGTCCTGAGCGAGCGCATACGTTGGAGACCTCCTTGTGGAAGGTTAACAAAAGTAGCTCCCGAAGAATTATAATACAAAAGAACCTTTTTCATAAAAAACTTAAGCGAATTTTTACGAAATTTCTGGAAAGGTAACTCAAGACACGCTTGGAAAAAAAGGAAGGGAAGGTATCAGAACTTTCCTTCGACACCGACGAGACGGCTTGAATGATTCAAAGGAAGGGAGTTATCGCCCAAAACGAAAGGAAGGCCCAACCTTTTCGCCTCGTACATCCTCTGATCTGCCAACTCTACGAGACTTTTCAGCTCTTCCCCTTCCTGTGGAAACCTTGAAACGCCCAAGTTGGCGCTGATTCTGAGAACGATTCTTTCGGTCTTCATGGGACACTCCAGCTGCTCGTACAATCTCTCCAAAAACCTTTTCAACCCGTCCTCTTTCATGTCGTAAAGTAGCATGACGAACTCGTCTCCACCGATCCTTGCCACCAAGTCGCTCTCCCTCACGACCTTTCGGAACCTATCGGAGACAACCTTCAGCACTTCGTCACCCGTGTTGTGACCGTACAGGTCGTTTATCCTCTTGAAACCCAGGAGATCGAGGAACACCACGAAAACTTCTTTCTTCTCCCTCCTGGCCAAGGTCAAGTACCTTTCCCCAAAAATTTCGAGGTACCTCCTGTTGGGAAGGTCCGTGAGCGGATCGTGGTAGGCGAGGTATTCGTTCTCCCAAAGGGCCCTCTCCAAGGCACGTCGTTCTCTTTCCCACGCTGCAGCGGATTTGAGCAACGTCTGGATCAGGATGGCTTCCCTTTCACTCACGGGACCCACCAAAAAGATCAAGTGTTCTGGCTCACCATCCCGAAAGGTCGAAAAGACGTTGTACCTTCGCCTGAGGGTCTTTGAAAAAGTCCTGTACCTCGACCAAACTTCGTCGTAAGAGAGTTTTTCACCCTTCATCAGAAAACTCGGTTCGCTGGAAAACCTCACCACGAAACATCGCTCTTCCCAGCAAAGGAAGGCCTTCAACTTGAGCTTTGGCAGATCTTCAAAAAGCTGCAAGAACCACTCCCCCGACAAATCCACCCCACCCCCTGGCGTGTCCTACCTTTCTTTTTCTTTCCAGTATATCACACTGAAAACGTTTTCTCGACTTCACGGTACTTTGAAGAAGTCTACCTCTGGCTTCGAGAAGGAAAACCCCACGTAGAACACCACCGAGAGAGCGAAGAGTAAAAGGATTATCGTCTTCACCCGCGACCTCAAGGGGATCTTTTCAAGGTCCCTCTCGAACGCGACACCGAGAAGACCGGTTACGAAGACCACAACGAACGCCCAAACTATCTCGACCACAGGGGAACCCGTGTGGCCAACGAAGAGCGGGAACATGTACCAAATAAGCAGTATCGCCCATGGAACCAAGACGTTCGACAAAAGCCTTGGAAACCAAAACCTCACGCTCTTGGAAGCGAAAAATTCTATGAAAGTGGAGAAAAAGTAGGCCCAAAAGCCTATCTTCAAATGCTCGAAGACGGATTCGTCCGTTCCACAGAAGGGTCTCAGAAACTCCAGCTGTGTGAGTTCGTATCCAAAGTGTAGAACGACGTAGATGGCCAAAAAAAGCAGAACCTTCCACATCCTTTCTCCCCCCTCATCTGTTCGTTCAAAGAAGACTCAACAAAATCCTAACAAAAAGCAACGTTAAAACCGCCATCATCACCACCTTAATCGCGCCTACCCCCTTTTTCAGCGCAAAACCTGAACCGATCCAGTTCCCGAGTATCCCAAAGAGGGCCGCCGGTATCCCCAACGAGTAGATAACGCGTCTGTTCAATACGAAGACAAAGAGTGCCCCTACGTTTGAGGCAAGATTCACAAGCTTTGCGGTTCCGGAGGCTTTCACGAGGTCTAAGGAAAGGAGAGACGCGTACAGGATTATCAGAAAGGTACCAGTTCCAGGTCCGAAGAAACCATCGTAAATCCCTATGGCTGCACCTATCAGAAAGGAAACGACAATTTCGGGTTTCCCCGAATCAGGTGGTTGTTTCTCTTGGGGGCGTTTCAGGAGAACCACAAGAGAAGCGATCGGTATCAAAAAAAGAACGGTGATCCTTAGGACGCGATCGGGAATCGCCAGAACCAACCTTGCCCCAACAAACGATCCCACGACGGAACCTATGGCGGATGGGACGGCCACAGAATAGACGATGGCTCGGGCCTTCGCGTAGCGGATGGTGCTAAACAACGTTCCTATCGTGGAGGAGAACTTGTTAGTCCCCAAGGCAAGGTGACTTGCGATCCCGCTTGAAAGGTAGGCGGGAAGCGAGATGATCCCTCCCCCACCAGCGATCGAGTCCACGAAACCCGCGAAGAAAACCAAAGAAAAAAAGGACAATCTCCTCTCCCAGAAGGACGACTACCTCCTCTCAGATCACATTCTTATTCTACAATACAACGTCTGTTCGGCGATGTTGAAAAGTGACATCTCAAAAAAAAGACTCCCTCGCGAGAGGGAGTCCGTATCGGACTTGGGTGGATATTTTTAACTTATTTTTACAAGAATCACCACGTCTTTCGGTTCCAACTCCACGACTCCGAAGAATTCTTTATCCGTCAAAAGGTCCCTGAATAGCCCTTCCGGTATCTCCACAGTCCTTTTGCTATCGGAATGGTTCAAGAGGAAGTAAAAGTGTCTTCCGTTCTTCTCTTTCTTGACAAACTCGACGCCTTCGGGTGGTTCTATCTCGGGGTGGATGTTGTGCGCTCTCAACATGTGTAGGATCAAATCTTTAACCAGTGCGTACTCCACGGAGGAACCGACGTAATAGGCAAACCCTTTCCCGTAGGCGTTCACGGTCACGCAAGGCTGTCCGGCGTGATAATCCTTTTCGTACCTTCCCAGAGTCTTTGCGGTGGTGGTTCTGATCACGTCGAAAACGAGTCTGCAAGTGTAACGCTTTCCAAAGATCACGACTTCGTTCGCATCGCTTGGGGGAAGGGCGTCGATCTCCTCAACCCACAAGCCAAGAAGTTCCCTCAACAATCCGGGGTAGCCTCCAAGCACGACGTGACCGTTTTCGTCGACGATCCCACTCATCGTTGTTGTCAGGAAGATCCCACCCGCTGATACGAAGTCCTTCAGCTTCTCCGCGGTTTCTTTCTCAATCATGTAAAGAGCCGGTGCGACGATGATGTCGTACTTTTTGAAGTCTTCTTCTTTGCTGATTATATCAACACCTATTCCGCTCTCCAAGAGGGCTTTGAAGTACTTCTCCACTTCCCTGAGGTAGAGAAAATCGATGTTTGGATTTGGGGAATCCTCGAGGGCCCACCAGCTTTCCCAGTCGAACAGCAAGGCACTCCTTGAGACGACTTTGCTGTCCAAGAGGGTATCCCCAAGCTTTTTGAGCTCCGCTCCTACTTGCGCCACTTCTCTGAACACCCTAGTGTGTTCGTTCCCAACGTGCGTGATCACCGCTCCGTGAAACTTCTCCACTCCCGCCTTAGATTGCCTCATCTGAAAGAACATCGCGGTTTCCGCTCCATGCGCTATCGCTTGGTAAGTCCACAGTCTCATCACCTTTGGTCTCTTCTGCGGGTTGTACCACTTCCAGCTGGCTTGGGAAGGGGACTGCTCCATCAACACGAAGGGTTTTCCGCCTTTCAAACCGCGCACGAGCGAGTGCCTCAGAGCGACGACTGAGAAGTCTTCCCTGTAATCCGGGTAGTTGTCCCACGCAACCACGTCCATGTGCTTCCCCCATTCAAAGTAGTTCCAAGGTTTGAAGGTGGCCGCGATGAGGTTGGTTGTGACCGGTACGTGTGGCGTGTGCTTTTTGATCGCTTTGTACTCTTCCAAAAAGCACTCCAGCATGCTCTCGGACATGAACCTTCTGTAGTCCAGGTAGAGCTCCGGCAAGGCCGATTCGTACCTATCTTTTCTCATGAACAGGACGCTCCTCGTGGTTGGTACGGGGATCTCTTCCCAGTCGGTGAAGGTCTGCGACCAAAACCTCGTGTACCATCTTTTGTTCAACTCCTCTAGACTTCCGTACTTTTTCTTCAGCCACTCCCTGAACTTTTTCGCGCAGTTCTCGCAGTAGCAGTAGTTCAGGTACTCGTTGTTGACGTGCCAAAGCACGATCGCTGGGTGGTCTTTGAAGTGCTCCGCGAGCTTTTCCGCTACTTTTCTGGCGAAGTACCTGTACTTTTCGCTGTTGGGACAGAAGTTGGCCCTACCACCCTTTTCCTTCCTGTTACCGTTGATGTCTACGAGCAACACCTCCGGGTATTTTTGCGTCATCCAGTGTGGTGGGGCCGCTGTGGGCGTGGCAAGACAGACGTGGATGCCGTTCTGGTACAACTTGTCCACCATCATGTCTAAGAACGAGAAATCGTACGTTTCCTCATCCGGTTGGATGAGACTCCAGGCGAATACACCGAGCGTAACCACGTCGATCCCGGCGAGTTTGAAGAGTCTCAAATCTTCCTCCCACGTCTTCTCATCCCACTGTTCTGGGTAGTAATCTCCACCGTACCATATCTTTGGAAGTTTTGGGTTGATCATTTGGGGCACCTCCTGTGCTCGAAAACCCCCGCCGGAGGCGGGGGTCATCGTTTCCGATTTTATCACTTCTGCTTGAAGAAGAACTGCATCGGCATGGCGTTCAGAGGGGTGAAGAAAGGCGTTTCCGCGACGAGCTTTTCTGGCACGTTCCTGAAGTTGTTCTTCACCACGACCGGTGACGGGTCTTCTCCCACAGTTCCTATCATCCAGAGGTTTTCCCTGTGTATCTTGGTCACTTCCTTCATCAACTCCTTGATCTGTTGAGGACTCGTCGAGCTTCTGATCTGTCTCCAGAGGTCCACCAGTCTCTTGACCTCCGCAGGTGGCTCTTCGGCGTCCGCGGGTGGCTGTTCGTTGTTCAGGTAGGCCCTACACCAGCTGGACCAACCGACGTACCAAGAGGTCGAGTACTGCGTTGCACCGGGTATGATCATCATGGGGTCTGCTACGGGTTGAGCCGCCCTGTCGAGCAACCACACTTGCGCGTCAAAATCTCCAGCCCCAAGTCTGCTTTCGTAGAGAGACCTTTCGAGGTTCTCTATTTCCACCAAAACGCCTATCTTCTTCCACTGCTCCTTCACCATCGTCCAGATGTCAACGTGCTGCTGGCCAGTTACTTGGATCGTGAACCTCAGAAGTCTTCCGTCTGGGAGCAACCTGTACTGGCGTTTTGCGTCCCACTTGAGGCCCATCTCGTCGAGCAACTTGTTCGCGAGATCTGGGTTGTACTCGGCGTAGGCTTTTTCCCATTCTGGATCGTAGTAAGCAGAACCACTCACGAACGAAGCTTGACGAGGTTCGGCGAGACCGTAGAACAACACCTGGTTTATCTCTTCCCTGTCGATGCCGAGCGACAACGCCCTTCTGAACCTCACGTCGTTGAAGATCTGCCTGAGCACGGGATCTTTATGGGTCATGTTGAGCATGAGCTGGCTCACAGAACCGTTGGCGTTGAACCAGAGCAAGACCCTGTAGTCGCCTTTCTTTTCGTTTTCCTTGAGGATTGGGTAGTTCGCGAGCGTTCCCATGAGTCCGATGTAGCGCCACTGGAAGTCAAGTTCCCCGGATATGGCCTTCAAAAGGATCACTTCGTTGTCGGTGACGTACTCGTTCCTGATGCGGTCTATGTAAGGAAGTTGGTTACCCTCGATGTCGACAGCCCAGAAGTACGGGTTCCTCTCGAGTATGAAGAACTTTTCGGTGGGATCGTTGATAGGTCTCCAAGTGAGTATCGTCGGGAGGTCTTTGTTCTTCAAGAAGTCGTTCTTGTCGTTGAACAGGTCCACCCACGTGTTGTGCGTGCCCGGGACCATCTTCTTCTTGATCTCGTCCATCGAAGCGTACTTTGGATGGAACTGACTCAGATAATGCTTGGGAGCGCAGAAGGTACCTCTTGCGAGTTCCATCATGAACAACGGGTACGGGGCTGCGAATTCAAACCTCACGGTGTAGGTGTCCACTTTCGTGACTTTGACAGGCTTTCCACCAACCTTGTACCATCCAGGCTTTGCGGGTGTCAAATCGTCGTTTCCAACGATGTCCTCCACGAAGAAGACTATGTCGTCTGCCGTGAACGGATGACCATCGGACCACTTCATCCCTTTCCTCAAATAGAACACGTAAACCCTGCCGTTTTCCAATATATCCCACTTCTTCGCGATTCCTGGTAAGAACTCCCCGCCCTCTTTGTCCCAGAAAACGAAGTGCGCCGCTATGATCCTGTAGACACCCCACCTGTCCGCAAGGCCCTTCCAAGCCCTTCTCCACGTTCCGCCGTATTGGCCGACCTCTTCCTCTGGAACGACCACGAGTGGCTCTTCCGGAAGCCTCTGTTCGACGGGTGGAAGTTTCCCTTGCCTTACAAGCTCAGCCAGCATCGGCGCTTCCTTGTACTTGGTGATCCTCTTTCCCGTCGCTTTGTAGTAGTCCTCGGGTGTCGCGTAGACTGTCCATGCCAGCCCCAGGCTCGTCAGCAGCAGCAACAGAACTACAAAGGAAAGCCACCTCAACCTCGTCGAACGGAGTGATTTTCTTTAAGAAAAAAATGTATCACATCATGGGGAATATATCACATTTTTTACATCTATGTCAACTAAAGTGGCAAGTAATGTGCGCCGGTTTCGAATCACTCCTTTCGGAATCTACTGGTGTGAAAGTTTCTTTCCTTTTCGGATCTTCCAAAGATGAAATCGCAGAAATCCACAAGGTTGACGATGTCTTCTTCTGTTATGCCGTGTCCACCGTCCCTCATGAAGAAACCTAT
>JAUQPE010000026.1 GCA_030550515.1 Thermotogota bacterium
GACGATTTGAAAGAAGAGGCGGGAAAACTTGGGTACAGACTACTCGTTTGAAGGAGCTGATGCAGTGTGAAAGCTGTGGAAGTTCAAAACTTGAAGAAGTACTTTCCACTGAAGAAGGGGTTCTTCATAAAGAAAACCGTGGATTTCGTCAAAGCAGTTGACGAAGTCAGTTTTTCCGTGGAGAAGGGCAAGACCTTCGCACTAGTCGGGGAATCTGGTTGTGGCAAAACAACTGTAGCCAAGACCGTCCTACGCTTGATCGAGCCTACCGCTGGTCGGATCGTCGTGGGTGGCGAGGATACCACGTACTATTTCATGAAGGAGAGCGAGGCCAGGCGTTACCTTGTATCGACTTACGTGAACGTTTTCAAAGAGATGGTCAAGAAATCCGATCCAGAGAAAATCGTGAATACTTTGGACGGAGTGGACAAAAAGTACGCAAAGATCTTCTTCGAAGAGGCAAAACAGAACGAAGAAGTCTTCCTCAACATCATGTTGGGAGATCTACAGGAGAAGAGGAGACGTTTCAGGAAGAAGATTCAGATCGTCTTCCAAGACCCCATGAGCTCTTTGAATCCAAGGATGACGGTGGGAGACATTCTAACGGAACCGATACTCTTTCATGGAATCGCAAAGAACAAAAAAGAGGCGATCCAGATAGCCAAAGAGCTCCTTTTGAGCGTCGGCCTGAGGGATTTTCACCTGGAGCGCTATCCACACCAGTTCAGCGGAGGGCAGAGACAAAGGATAGCGATTGCCCGCGCCATATCGATAAATCCAGAGATAATCGTGTTGGACGAACCAACCGCATCTCTTGACGTGTCGGTGCAGGCACAAATAATAAACTTGTTCCTGAAATTACAAGAGGAACATCACTTCTCTTACCTCTTCATCTCTCACGACCTCGGTTTGGTGAGGTTTGTAAGCCACGAAGTCGGTATAATGTATCTTGGAAGGATCGTAGAGATGGGAGACACAGACGAGATATTCGATAACCCCCTTCATCCGTATACACAAGCACTTCTTTCGGCGGTTCCGATACCGGATCCCAAAGTGGAACGGACGAGGAAGAGGATCATCCTGAAAGGGGGTGTACCGAGCCCTATAAACAGACCGGCCGGTTGTTTCTTCCATCCGAGGTGCCCTTACAAGATGGAAGTGTGCGAGAGGGAATACCCTGCTTTCAAGGAAACGAGCGAAGGTCATTGGGTGGCGTGCCACCTTCATTCATCGTAGAGGGAGGTGTACGGTATGAGGAGGCTGTCCGTTTTGGTTTTCTTGGTTGTGGCAACCTTCACGTTGATAGCCGCGCTTTCACCTTTTGCACACTCCGAAACGTACATCGGGGCGAACGTCACTGGCAAACACGGAGGATTCCTGATCGTCCCAACGCTCTCCGGTCCCAGGACCTGCAACGATGTGGTGGCCCAGGAGACGAGCTCAACGGACGTCATAGCAAGGTTCATGGCGAGTATGATCGCGATGGACAACTACGCCCGCATCCATCCTGCCCTCGCAGAGAGGTGGGAGCTGAAGCAGAATCCGGACGGTAGTATGGAGATCACTTGGTATCTGCGGAAGGGAATCAAGTGGTCCGATGGGCATCCATTCACCGCTGACGATGTGGTCTTCACCATCAACGACATCTACTTCAACCCAGACATACCCAACGACATGCAAGACCTCTTCGGTGACAACTGGCCAAAGGCCGTGAAGATCGACGACTACACACTCAAGACGATCCAGAAAGAACCTTATCGTCTCGCCGTCAGGTACATAGGTGGAATCCCGATCTTCCCGAAGCATCTGGCGGAGAAGTACGTGAAAGAAGGAAGGTTCAAGGAGTTCTGGACGGTCGACGCCATCAACAAGAAGGAGATCGTGGGACTTGGACCGTTCATACCGGTGGAGTACGTCCCAGACCAGTACGTGAAGTTCGTCAGGAACCCGTACTACTGGAAATACGACAAAGAAGGGAAGCAACTTCCATACCTCGACGGTATCATCTTCAGGATAATACCTACTCAGGACGCCCAGAGGCTTGCGTTCGAGAAGGGTGAAGTGGACGTCTACGGACCGAGGGGGGCCGAGTACGCTGACCTCAGGAAGAAGGCTGCGGAGAAAGGTTGGGTCGTGGGTACCGGTGGTCCGAACTTCGGAACGGAGTTCATCACGTTCAACTGGAACACGCCGGATCCAGTGAAGAGGAAGTGGTTCAGGAACGAGTACTTCAGGAGGGCCGTTGCGTACGCCATCGACAAGAGGTCCATAGTGAACACGATATTCAACGGTCTTGCCGTGGAACAATGGGGACCCATCAGTGCCGCAGCCAAGGTGTATTACGACGAATCCGTTCTCAGGAAATACCCGTACAACCTCGATCTCGCCAGGACGATGCTCAAACTCGGTGGGTTCAAGTGGGACGACAAGGGAAGACTCTTGGACAGCGCCGGTAATCCCGTGAAGTTCACCATCATGACGAACGCAGGAAACCAGATCAGAGAAGGTATAGGAAACATCATAACTGATGCCTTGAAGAAACTCGGAATGGATGTAACGTTCGCACCCATCGACTTCAACACGCTGGTTCAGAAGCTGGTGAACACAGGTGATTGGGAAGCGGTCATAATAGGACTCACAGGATCCGATGAACCACAGGGTGGTGCCAACGTTTGGACGATAAAGGGTGCCCTGCACTTCTGGAACTACCACCCAGACGTGAAGGCATACGTCGACAGGGAAGACTACTACTCGCCTGACTGGGAAGCCAAGATCGATACCATATTCAAGGAGAACGTGAAGATCCTCGACCAGGAAAAGGTGAAGGCCATGTTCAGGGAATTCCAGAAATTGGTCTCTGAGAACTTGCCACTCATCTACACCGTGCAACAGCTCTACCTGTACGCCTACAGCAAGAAGCTTCACAACCTCGAACCAACCGCGTTTGGTGGTATGTGGGGTTGGAACCACGACTGTATCTGGAAAGAACAGTGATGCCGAGGGGGTTACGGCCCCCTCTTTCAGAAAAGAACGGATGGGGTGATGAAGTTTGCTCAAATACATACTGAGAAGGCTAATAATAATGGTTCCGGAACTCTTCGTGATCACTTTCATCGTCTTCATCATCATGCAAGCAGCTCCCGGCGATTTCCTGGACATGTACAGACTGGATCCTTCGGTTTCCGAAGCCTTCCTGAGGAAAATGGAGAAAGAGTTGGGGTTGGACAAACCGTGGATCGTCCAGTACGGTATCTGGCTCAAGAACTTTTTGACCGGTAACTTCGGTTACTCTTTCTATTACAGGAGACCCGTCTCTTCGTTGATATGGGAGAGGGTGTTCGCCACGGTGATACTCTCCCTTTCTTCGTTGGCTTTTGAGTGGATCCTTGGAGTGGTCTTCGGTGTCTTCTCTGCCCTGAAGAAGTACAGCCTGTGGGACAAGATCATAACGGTGATCGCTTTCAGTGGTATCGCCTTGCCAGGGTTCTTCCTGGCCATTCTGCTCTTGTTCGTGGCCGCAAAAACTGGTTGGTTCCCCATAGCGGGTATGATCTCCGTGAACCATTTCCAGATGTCGATGTGGGAGAGATTCAAAGACATTCTCTCACACCTCATCCTTCCAACCATTGCGTTGGGTTTTGGTGGGTTCGCCTCGTTGATGAGGTACATGAGGGGTAGTCTCTTGGACGTTCTGAACGAAGACTACGTGGAATTCGCCAGGGCGAAGGGAATGCCCGAGAGGGTCGTGATATACAAGCATGCCTTCAGGAACGCCATAAACCCCATGATCACCTTGCTCGGTTTCAGCATATCCGGCATACTGGGTGGTGCTTTGATCGTGGAGAACATCTTCTCTTGGCCTGGAATGGGAAGGTTGGTCTATCAAGCGCTTCTACAGCAGGATGTGTACGTGGTTATGGCCTCTGCGGTTATAAGCGCTATCCTGCTCGTGATAGGTAACTTGATAGCCGACATACTTTTGGCCGCTGTCGATCCAAGAGTGAGATACGAGTGAGGGAGGAAAGGAAATGGCTGAAGAAAAGATCTTGATCAGCGAAGCTGAGGTGGAATTTAAAGAAAAAATACTCTCAAGGAGAGAGCTCGCTTGGATCGCTTTCAAGAGGAACAAGCTTGGTATGTTCGGGTTGGTGGTCCTGATCGTCCTCTACCTCATGGCGCTCTTTGCCGATTTTCTCGCGCCTCATCACCCTTACGAGCAATCGCTGAGGCACTCTTTCGCCCCGAGGACGAAGGTACACAGAGAGTACAAGGGAAAAAGGGTGAAACCCTACGTTCTTCCCATGATCAGTTTCGTCGACGAGACGACTTACGAAAGGAAGTTCTTCGAGATGATCTTCCCGAACAGACTCATCGTGGACATGTTCGGCGAGGAGCACGCGTACGAGATTGGAAAGGATGGAGTCACAGGCTTCTCTTTCGTGATCGACGAAGAGTACTATGTGGTTTTGGAGGATGGGCTGGAGTTGCAGGTGGACTCTTCCACGACCGTTTTGGATTACTTTCTCGCCGGTTACAATTTGGATGTTTTGAACAGAGGAGAAGCCGAGATATCGTCGGATTCCCCAGTGGCGAAAGACATCTACTACGCCAAGTACGGTTTTCTGTACGATATAAACTCGCCCGAAGAGATCGATCGTGTGATCGTGAAACAACGCCTGAACGCGATCATGGTGAAGAAAGGCGAAGATCTGGAACTCGTGGTTGGAAGCGTGAAAGACTACGACTACAAGATCTATCCATTCAAGTGGTTTGTGAAGTCCTGGGGAGGAGATGAGAAGAACCGTATAGGCTATCTCTTATGGCTCATACCTTTCCACTACCACCTGTTCGGGGTGGAGAACCACGACAACAACGAGTACGTCAGGTTCTACCTCTTGGGAGCCGATCAGTTCGGGAGGGATCTATGGAGCAGGATCGTTTTCGCATCCAGGATATCCCTCTCGATAGGCTTCATAGGTATGATCGTAACCTTCTCGTTCGCCTTGGTACTTGGAGGGATCTCCGGGTACTACGGTGGCCTGTTCGATGAGTTCCTCATGAGGGTTTCGGAAGTGATCATGTCCATACCCGGTTTTTACCTCCTCATACTCCTCAGATCCCTCCTTCCCTTGGACATACCGTCAACGAGAATCTACATCATGTTGGTGTTCATACTGTCCTTCATAGGATGGGCGGGAAGGGCACGAGTCATAAGGGGAATGGTTTTGTCGATAAAGCAAAGGGAGTTCGTCGAGGCCGCGAAAGCCCTCGGTTTTTCTGACGCACACATCCTGTTCAAACACGTGCTGCCGAACACCGCGACGTACATCATCGTCTCGGCCACGTTGGCAATCCCAGGTTACATCCTGGGCGAGGCGGGTTTGAGCTTTCTTGGCCTTGGGATAAGGGAACCAAGTGCGAGTTGGGGTCTCATGTTGGCACAGGCCCAGAACATCACTTACATGACGAAGTACCCGTGGCTTCTCATACCTGGTGCCTTCATCTTCATCACAGCCCTCTCCTTCAACTTCGTTGGAGACGCTTTGAGGGATGCCCTGGATCCAAGGTCGCTGAGATGACATGTTGAGGTACAAACTCAGGGGAAAGAGAACGGAGGTGCTCGTCCAATACGCCCAGGCAGGTTTCAAGGAAGCTATGGAGTTGATCATAGAGAAGTATTATCCGATGGTTTTGAAAATCTCTTCGAACTACTACGCCCCTTGGGCCGAAAGGGAGGACATCGTGCAGTGTGGTGTCGTGGGTTTGATAAAGGCGGTGTTCTACTTCGAAGAGGGTAAGAGTTCTTTCACGTCTTTTGCGTGGAGAAGCGTTGAATCGGAGATAAAGTCCTTCCTCACTTACTTGAACAGAAAGAAAAATAAAATGCTGTCTGACGCGATCAGCGTTGAGCAAACTGAGGACGAGGAATTTCCCGAATACGAAATTGTGGACACATCGCGTGACGTACCGTTGGAAGTCTTCTCTGATATAATCTTAGAGAAAGTGTTGGAGAGACTGAAAGGAGCGGAGAGAGACATATTTTTGAAATGGCTAAACGGTTTTTCTTACAAGGAAATCGCGGAAGAGTTCAAGACCAGTGTGAAGAAAGTGGATAACACCGTTCAGAAAGCGAGGAGAATCATATCAGAATTAGGGTGATAGGATGAGGAAAAAAAACTGGTTTGTGTCTCTTTTAGCTTCCATGTTGGTTCTGGCCATCTTGATGTTCTTCATCCTCTCAGTCTACAACCTGATAGAGATCAGGCGTCTAGGAAGAAAATTCGAAGACCTTGAAAAGAGATTTCTCTCAGAACTCAACTCTCCGAGAATGAAGATGATCGAAGAGCTGTTGGCTCCCAATTCTATTTTGAGCCACTACATCACGGCGTACGAGTACTTCAAAAAAGCGACGGTGGACTTGGAAAAAATATTTTCGGAGCTATACGACGACCCAACGACCGGGTACATAAGGGTCTTCATCATAGGGAACGATCCCGTTTGGGTCACGATCAGAAAGGGCGACACCGTCATCTTTTCGAGGGACCTCAAACCTGGCCTTTCCCCGTACAGGTTCTTCTACTACAAGGAGCCGAAGGTGAAGACTAGTTACGACATAACCATCCCGAGAGACGCGAGTTTGGTGGTTGGGGTGCCGAACCGCGTGTTTTTGTTGGTGTTCGGCGTCGGTACCTCTCATCACCCAACCAAGATCGTACAGGTGACACGGAGCAGGATTGAGAACATAGCCAGGGATCTGAACCTCTACATTCCCAGGTAAAACAAGAGGAGGGACGGTACGTCCCTCCCTTTGACTTTTTAGACTTCATCGGGTCTTCAGGGGGGATCGGGGGATGGGGGGACATGCAACAACTAATTTATCCCAACACGGTAACGTATACTTGAAGTGTTCGCAAAAACGAACTTAATTTTCCCTGAAAAATCGCATGAGGTGATGGCGTTATGAACATGATTCTCGTGAAGGATCTGAGATTTTTCTATTACCCGGAAGGACTTATATTGTTCAGGAAAGAAGCGGATATGGCACGCTTCAACGTGTTGAATTATGTTTTAAATAAATTTAAAGGAGAAAAATTCGTTTTCATAAACCTATTTTGGCAGAAAGCCGATCCAATAACGGTCGAAGAGTTTGTGCTGGAACACCTTCCAAAAGATTGCGTGGTGACGGATGAACTTGTGAAGGAACTCCACATTCCGGGTGTGGAAACTTCCTTCGAATACGATTACCCGGAGTTCAGCTCTTCACCCTTCGCCACCGAATGCAAATGTTTGATCTTTTCGAATGGCACCTTCACCGAATTGGATCTCGGTTTTTTGAGAGTCAAATTCGAGGAAGAGTTCGTGTTCGGCGACCTCGCACTTGGGTACCCCTCGAGCGACTTGGTGGTTCTTAAAGGCTTTTTGTGGCGGGAGGAATACGAAAGGTTGAAGCACGTTGAAAATGCAAAGTTCATCGGTGAGGTGTTGGACAAAGTTGGTGACTGGACAAAATTGGAGAGAGCTCTTTTGAAGGAATTGTGAAGGGGAGATAGATGTGAGAGTGGAGAAGGTTGTTATAGAAGGCTTTGGTAAGTTCGAGGATTTCACGGTTGAGTTCAAAGAAGGCATCAACATCGTCTTCGGTAAAAATTCCACGGGTAAGACAACGCTGGCGAACTTCATAAAGTACTGCCTGACTGGCCATTTGGAAAATTTGGAAGACTTCAGACCGTGGCACTCCAGAAAGTTTGGTGGAAAGTTGACGTTGGACGGAAGAGAGTTACTCTTCGGAGAAGGGCGAATAGATCCCGACGAGTACTTCTTCACCTCTTTTCTCCCAGAATCAGGAGATCCCTCGTACAATGGTTTCGAGAAGATCATGAAGATTTTGAAGGAACATCGCTACAACACAGAGACGGCGACTTTCTTCAGAAAGATACTTGAAAGTTCTTTCGAAAGGCTCAGGAGGATGGAGAGGGAGATTGATCTTTCGATAAAGGAGTTAGAAAAAAAGCTTGGAGCGTGGTATGGGAGGAGGGACGAGCTAAAGAAATTGCTGGTTGAGAGGAATAGGCTCCTCGAAGAACTTGATAACAAGAAGAATAGGTTCTCATCCGAGATGCAGAAATTCATGAGAGAAAAAGAAAAGAGACTCGCAGAGATCGACGCCGAGATAGGAAAACTCGAATCGGAACGAGAAGCAACACGACGTGAACTTGAGAGGATGCCACATAGACTCATCTCACTTGAAACCTGTAAGGAGATAGAAGATAAGGTGGAGAAACTCGCCTTTTCAAAAGGAAGAAAGGAAGAGTTAATCGGAGAGATCGAAGTTTTGAACGAGAAACTCGCAGAAACGAGGGAAAAGATCAAGGAATTGATCTCACAGGTCGGAGCGGAAGACCTTGAAGGGTTCATGTTGAGGATCGAGAACTTGAAACTGCAAGCGGAAGTTTTGAAGGAAAAAAAGAAGCACGAGTTGAGGGAAATCTTGGAACGCCTAAAGAAACCGCTGGAAAGCGTAGAAAACGAGTTGAACGAAGTGAACGAAGAGATGGTGAAAGCTGGCGAGGTGTTGGCAAAAGGAGACAAGAAGCTTTCTCTCTTCAAAGTGCTTCTCCTATCGTCAGCTGCGCTCTCCTTGGTTTCCACTCTGTTTTCCCTGTTTTCGAGCAGGTACTTGTTGATCCTCACCGCGTTGGGTCTTTCTCTCACAGGTGTGTTTGCTTGGAGGTACTTTTACACGAAGAGAGAGTGCGCGAAGTTGGAAAGGACACTTTCTGAGCTTACGGCAAAGCGTAAAGACCTGATGGAGAAGCGTTCTGCGATGATTATGGAAATCAAAGGAACCACCGGAGTGGAAGACCTGAACTCTCTCGAAGAACGCCTGAAGAGGGATCTTAACTCCGAGTTTTTGCGCAGGCATCCCTATCTGAGTGCCTTTGGGAAAGATCCGGAAAGTGCGATCGACGCGCTGGAGAGGAGATTGAACGAGCTCTTGATGAGTAAAGAAACCATTGAGGCTGCGCTGTTGGAGAAAAACAGGGCCGTCGAGGAGCTAGAAAGCTTCATGAACCGTGTGGGAAAAGAGGTGAAAAGCGCGCTCACGGAGATGGGGTTCGTCAGCGTCGAAGATATGAAGGAAGCGGTTGAAGTTTACAGAAGAAGAGAGGCGTTGGAGGAGAAGCTGAGAGAGATAGAAAAGCGTTTGCAAGCGTTGATGAAAGAAAGGGAAGAAATTGAGCAAAGAGTTTCTTCGGTTGAATTAGATTCGTTGAAGCGGGACATAGAATTCTTGAAACGAAAGGTCGAAGAGATGCGCCTCGATAGATTGGAGGAACCTTGGGACGTCCTGGAGGAATTGTACAGGAAGAAGGTTGAGTACGCCTTGGTTTCGGAAAAGATCGGTCACATTCCACTTCTGAAGGATAAGGCGAAGAAACTTTTAGAGGAATTCCTCGAAGGGTACACGAAAGAGATAGAGATCGGTTTAATCGAAGGTTACAAGCACTTCTTTGGAGCGGTGGTGAACTTCAAAGTTCACCCGGATTTGAAGGTTAGAATTAGAGGTTACGAAGACAGAGAACTCTCCCGAACGATGAGCAAGTCCTGTCTCACGTTGATTGCCTTCCTTCTGAAAAAGAACGTCTCAGAATTGCTGGAAGTGAATTACCCCTTCATAATTGACAACAGCTTCGTAGATCTCGACGATGAAAGAGTGGAAAAGGTTTGGGAGTATTTGGTCGAGGTCGCCAGAAAACGTCAAGTGATATTCTTCACGAGCGACAAGAGATTCTTGAAAAAAGATCCGATAGTTGTGCTTTCCTGACAAATTCCCCCCTTCTCTCAACGATGCGTTCGGCATCCTTGGTTTTCGAAAAGTGATAAGATAATAATGATATTACATTTAGGGGGGATGACCATGGAACTGGTTCGTTTGAAAGTGGAGGAGTTAACCCAAGAAAAATTCTCTCCCTACGGTTGCGTCCTGGATGTCGGGAAACTCAACCCGAGAATGAGAGAGGACATCTTCACGTTCTGGGATGGCCTGGCTAGGATGAGGGTTGAGGGTGAACTCACCGTCGGATACCTCAGGGTGTTCAAGAGACCCCCAGAGTTCAGCAAACTCGAAAGGCACGTGAAGACTGAAGAAATATTCTTTGCGATCGACAAGCCTGTCGTCGCTTTGGTTGGTGTCCCCACACCCCATCAAGATCATCCCGATCCGTCCACTGTGAAAGCCTTCTACGTGAAGCCAGGTAAGGGCGTACTCTTGAAGGAAGGTACTTGGCATTGGATACCCTTTCCGTTGGAAGAGAGTGCTGACCTTCTTGTCCTGTTCAAAAGTGGAACGGTAGACAATGACTTAACGATAGAGGATCTAGCAGAAAAGGGCGTGACCTTCAAGATAGAAATCTGAGCGAACCTTGCCGCAAGGCTGAGAAAAGTTTCACTTGACAGGGTGTAATGTTATAATGTTATAATAAACCATGCGGGGGGTGAGTACGTATGAGAAAAGCCTGGCTGGTTGTTGTTTTCCTGTTGCTGATTGGTGTGGTGTTGACGGCCCAGCCAAAGTGGTTCCAGGACTTCGTGAAGGCTCGTCCCGGTCTCGATCGCGAAGCGCTGAGGGCAGAGTTGGCTAAGACTTACGCAAACGCAAAACCAGGTGAAAGATTCGCAATTGGTTACATAACGTGGGGACTTGCACAGGAATACCTCATGATCTGTTGGCAAGCCGTTGAACAAGCTTGTCGTCAGCTCGGTCTGGACTTCATCGGAGCCGTTGCCGAAACGGATGCTGCGTGGATAGAGACCACCCAAAACATGATCGCTGCCGGTGCGAAGGCCATCATCTACAATTGTCCTTCCGCCGCCGTGATGCCTGAGCTCGTCAGAATCTGCAACGAAAATCGCGTCTTCATGGCAACATTCTTCGGTTACACGGGTGACTTCCTACCGGGAGACCTCGGACCTTATTGGGTGATAGACAACACACCACTTTCAGACGAGCAAACGTATTTCCCACTCATGATACTGTTCGAGAAGATGAGGCGCGATGGCAAGACAAAACTCCTGCATCACCAAGCTTCTAAGACAGTCGCCACCGTTTCCACAGTTTACATAAACCTCGGTGTCTACATGGCGTGGAAGCACTACCCTGAGATCCAGATCCTTGGCCATCAGTACGGCGAATGGACGTATGAGGGTGGTAGAAAGGCAGCACTCGCATCTCTCGCCGTGCGCAGAGACTACGAGGCGTTGTGGGGTGCAAACGACTCTCAAACGATGGGAGCCCTCAGGGTCCTGGAGGAACACGGTTTGAAAGTAGGACCGTACACGGCTTCCAGAGATATGGAGTACAGCACAGCGCTTGAGATACTAAAGGGTAACTTCCTGTGCACTTCCGGATTCGACATACCTTACTTTGCAGGAAGAATGGTCCCGATGTTGTACGACATGTGTGTTGGTGCGTGGTATCCTCTCCCCGAAGAGATGATTCAGGCACCGAGGTTGACCGTCTACGGAAGGCTCGAGGAGATTGAACCTCTCGCTAGAGCGGCTGGGATTATAGACCATCCGAGTTTCGCGATGGCCGACCCGAAGGAGTACTTCGACAAGATTCTCGTCGAAATGAAGAAGAAGGAACCCAATTACCCGTTCGATTTCAGGCTCATGTCTCATGCCAAGTGCAAAGAACTTGGACTCACTTACGACAAACACGCTGGTGCTGAGAAGTTCGGAATCAAGCACCTCGGCCGTTTCGATTACTACTACCCCGTCTTGAGCCCGAGATTCGGTGGGAGTTTTGAAGCTTTCAGGGCACACGTAGCAGCTCTTCACAAATACTTCCTGGATTTCAGCTGGGCGGACACCTGGAAACAGGCAGAGGAATACTCCAAGAGGTTCCCACCTGAGCTCAAAGTGGAACCTGTGTGGTGAGGAAACTCAGAAGGGACCCCATTCCTGTGGGGTCCCTTCGTTATCGGAGGATGGTGTGAGATGGCCTCAGAGAAGATCCCCTTGCTGGAATTAAAGGGTGTGAACAAGACGTTCAACGGTGTCGTTCGCGCCCTCATCGACGTTAACATCTGCCTGTATCCGGGTGAGATCCTTGGAATCGTGGGTGAGAACGGAGCAGGAAAATCTACACTGATGAAGATCCTCGCTGGTGTTCTCCCCCCAGATAGTGGTGAGATGTACTTCTTCGGCACAAAGGTACCGTTCCCGAGGAATCCAAGAGAGGCGGCTTCACGAGGGATCGCTTTGGTACCCCAAGAGAAAGGTGTGATACCTCACCTGAAGGTTTACCAGTTCTTGATGTTGGGAAACGAAGATTGTTTCTCCAGTTTCGGAAGGTTGAAGATCGGAGAGATGAGAAAGACAGCAGAAAAGATTTTGAGCGAACTCAACATAGAATGCGACACAAACACTTACATGTACGAGTTACCTTTGCCAGTTCAAAAACTCGTGGAGATAGCGAAGGCCATCCTTACCATCAGGGTGAGATGCAAAGATACCAGGATCACCCCTGTGGTGATCCTCGACGAACCAACAGCCCCCCTCGCTGTCGAACACCGAAAACACTTGTTCGAATTCATGACTAAAGCAAAAGAACACACTTCGTTTGTGTTCGTGTCACACATCATCCCGGAGATCCTGGGGTTCGCCGATAGGATATACGTGCTCCGCGATGGTAGGGTGGTCGTCTCGCACAACTTAAGAGAGGAGAAACTATCAGAAGAGGACATATTTAGAGAGATCGTTGGAAGGAGCTCTTCGGAGTTTTTGAAGAGGAGGGAATCCGTTACCCGAGAAACACCATGGAGGGTGTTGCTCAGCGTTAGGAATTTAAGTAAGAGAGGTTCTTACTACAACGTATCTTTCGATCTACACGAAGGGGAATGCCTTGGATTGTTTGGAACGGCGGGATCTGGAAAGGCAGAAATAATCAAAACCCTCGCGGGTATCATGGATTTCGATGAGGGTGAGATCGTCTTCGACGGGCGACCTTTGAAGAAGGGTGAACCACCTTACGCGAGGTTGAAGAGAGGAATAGGGTATTTCTCAGGAGAGACTGGCAAAGAGCTCTTCTTGAACTGGTCCATAGCCAGGAACTTGTCCATCCTCAACCTGGAGAAGGTGATCGGACTGGGGGGTGTGATCCTCAACTCAAAAAAAGAAGAGGAGATTGCAGAGAAGGTGATGAAGACGTTGAAGATAAAGGCGCCATCCCCGAGGGCGGAGTGCTATTCTCTCAGTGGTGGTAACAAGCAGAAAGTTTCGGTCGGCAAGTGGATGGAGCGAAAACCCAGGTTACTCTTGCTAGAGGATCCCACCATAGGGATAGACGTGGGTGCGAGGGAAGACATATACGAAGCCCTATTGGAGATGAAGAAGAACGGGATCTCCATGGTGTTGGTCAGCGACGATCCAAAGGAATACGTTCTGCTCTGCGATAGGATCCTTTACATAAAGGGAGGGCGCATTGAGAAGACGGTCACCCCGGAAGAGTTGGAGAAAATCCTGAGGGAGGAGTAGCAGAAATGAGGGTTTTTTTGAGGATCTTCAGGGAAAATTTCGTGATCTTTGTGCTCTTGGCACTTTTGGTCCTCTTCAGTATCATCTATCCCCAGAAGTTTTGGTCACCGGTGAACATCTCCGCGATCTTCAGACAGTTCCTGAGACTTTCTCTGTTCGCACTCGGCCCGACAATGGTGGTCACGACGGGATCCATGGACCTCACCTACGTGGGTATCTGGATGCTCGGAGGAGTCCTCACCTGGTACCTCCACCCAAAGCTTGGAAGCCTTGCAATACTCGTCTATCCCCTGCTTGGACTGGCTACCGGCCTTCTCACAGGACTGGTACAAGTGAAAGCCAAAATACCTTCCTTCATACTGACCCTGAGCGTGACGGTGAGCTATTGGGGGTTAACCGCTTGGTTGTCCGGTGGATACCCCAGGATGGTGAGAGGCTATAGGTTCATCACGACTTCCCTTTCACCCTACGTGCCGACAGCGCTTGTCTTAGCGATTCCGATAATGGCTGCCGCGATATTCATCATGAAGGGCACGAAGGTAGGAACGTACTTGTACGCAATTGGATCCAACGAAGAGGGTGCCGAGTTGAGTGGGATCGATACGAGGAAATACAAAGTACTCGCCTTCACCTTGAGTGGTTTGTTCACGGGGGTGGGTCTGATCATCTTGTTTCCGCTCCTTGGAGGTGCCGCACCCACAGAACTGAGACTTGGGAACTTGGTTGAACCACTCATCGCGATCGTGCTTGGAGGAACCCCTCTGGTCGGTGGAAGCGGTGGGCCAGAAAAAACCCTACTTGGAGCCCTCACTTTCGCCGTCATCCAACGAGGCCTAGGTCTTGCCTTCCTGAGGCCAGAGCTGGTGAACTTACTCCTTGGTTTCATCGTGCTGGGCGCTATATTCGTTGGGACGAGGAAGCTGAAGGGGATGATTGTCACATGAAAGTGACGTTTGTTGCTTGGTTTCGCAAAAATGTTTCCGTTGTTTCCTCTTTGGCGGCCACCGTCCTCATCATACTCGTCTTCCAAGCCATGAACCCAGCCTTCCTGAGCTACAACGGGTTGAGAGCCCTGATCTACGCGATGTCTTATTTCTTGATAGTAGCCTGCGGTCTGACTTTCGTGATCATGATGGGTTCTTTCGATTTCTCCGTGGTGAGTTTGTTGAAGCTCTCGGCGCTGTTCTGCGTGGTCTTCATGGACAGGTATGGGCTTTTGGTGATTCCCCTGGCCATCTCATTGACCACCGCCTTTGGTTTCCTCAACGGGTTGTTAGTGGCGAAGTTTCATGTGCCGTCTTTCATGGCTACGCTGGGCGTCTCCATAGTGGTGGAAGGGATCGTCCTCTACTTCTCGAAAGGCAAGCTCTTTTTGACTTACAATGAGGCCTTCAGAGCCCTCGCGATAAAGGAGATATTTGGGCTTCCCGCCATCTTCTATTGGGCCATGGGGATATGGGTGTTGAGTGTTTTTCTTGCTTTATACACCCCTTTTGGACGCAAGACTTACGCGGTGGGATCAAATTTGGTGGCAGCGGAACTGTCAGGAGTTAACATTGTATTCCACCGAACGTTGGTTTTCACTTTGAGTGGTCTCTACGCTGGTGTGGCGGGTGTTCTGTACATGGCACAACTTGGTGGTGGATCAGTTCAACTTGGAAGTGACCTCTCCGTTCCCCTCTTCGCGAGCATAGTGGCCGGTGGCACGGCACTCACCGGTGGAGTGGGAGGGCCACACCGCACACTGCTCGGTGTGATCATCATCACGTGGACACAAACGGGACTCCAGATGATGGCCATAGGTAGAGACATCCAGATGGTGATCTTCGGGATCGTGGCGATCATCTTGGCAGCGGCAACCGTCGACAGGAAGAAAATAAGGATGGTGAAGTGAAAGGCACCTGACTTCAAGTCTGTTCAAGCGGAGGGGCTCGTCCTTTCCCATCGACACTCATGATCAAAAAAAGAGAAACCGGGGACATCCCCGGTTTCTCTCCGCAACTTGGGAGGGCTGGTAGCGGGGGTGGGATTTGAACCCACGACCTTTGGGTTATGAGCCCAACGAGCTACCGGGCTGCTCCACCCCGCACCCAATAGTCCGTTATTTAAATATATCACCCCCTCCACTGGTTGTCAAGTTCAATCAAGTGAGGTTAATCTAAGTCGTTTAAGGGGATTTTTAAGCGATCACCAGGTGTTTTTTGAGTAATTTTTTGGCGTCCACTTAAGAACTTGTCGTTTAAATTACCCGTGAGTACCTCAAAAAACACTTCAGTGTGAGGAGGGGTTAGTATGAAGAGGTTGTTAGTTCTGGCATTAGTCGTGGTGTTTGGAGCGCTGCTACTCGCCGGGGCCATGTTTCCCGGAAGACCGGGAGGGTTCAACGCGGTTTTGACAGGTGACGCAACGATAAGGGTCCACCAATGGCTCGACGCAACCTTCACACCTGGTGAGGCTGACATTCTCGACTACGGTCCCCTCGCCGAGCTCGTACTCGGTTCGTTGGCTATCGATTCGAACGCTCCCGTGAACATCGCAATAAGTGCGAACTGGAACGGATTGGCAGGATGGGTCAGCGTTGGAGGTTACTACCCAGTCAGCACGTTCGGTGATGGCACGTACCCGGTCAAAGCCCTCAACCTCAACGTTAACAAGGACACTCCCGCTGCCTCCTACACAGTCAGCGTAACCATCACGATCACGCCAACGGTGGTATTCTGAGGAAAGAAGGCGATATAATGTCCTCTTGGACGTGAAGGTCACGTCTTCCAACATCTTGAACACCAACCGGGAGCTCCCAACGACGACCACACACTCCCTAACGGGTACCCTGCGCTTGAAGTTGGGAGAAACCGTCACGGTGGGTGGCGTGGGGTTCGACACGTACAGTACGACGGTGAACAAGGTGCCGATATTGGGCGATATCCCAGTCGTGGGTTACCTGTTCAAGAAGGAGACGATCACCAAAACCCACAAAGAGATCCTGATACTGATAAGGTGTGTCAGAGCGGGTGAAGAAGGATGAAGCACGTTTTCCTCTTGTTCTTGGCCGCCTGCTCTGTGGTCTTCCCTCTGGACTTGGTCTTTCAGGACGTCGAGCTCAAAGAAGCTCTCGCCACACTTTCTCATGCGAGCGGGGTGCCAATCATCTTCCCACAGGATGTCACAGGTAGGGTGAGTTTGAAGGTGTACGGCGTGAGTCTCGATACGGCGTTGAACCTCCTGCTGACCGGTACACCGTACGACTGGATCAAGGAGGACGAACAGTGCGTAGTGGTGACGAGAGTAGGAAGTGATTCCAAACTTTGGAAGTTACACTCGATAACGCTGCAACATACCTCGGTCGAGCAGGTCTTACCGTACCTATCGGACTACAAGGCTTACGTCACGGGAATCGGAGAGAACCAACTCGTGATCTTCTCTGGGGAGAGGATCTTCAAAGAAATCGAAGAATTAGTGAGGCAACTCGATGTCGAAAAAGCGCAGAAGTTCGTCTGGTACAGGTACACAAGGTTCACCGAGGAAGAGAAGATCGAGCTCAAAAGACTTCTACCTCTCGTTCCGACAGTCTTGAAAAACGAAATCGCTGTTGACGAAATCCTGAAAATACTCTCCAAAGAGAGAAAGGAGAGGTTCTTCACGGGAATCGCTCCGCTCCTCGAGTCGAAGGAGTCGAAAATGGAGATAACCGAGAACTCTTGGAAGTTGAATGTAGCCTTTCTCCTTCAGGGGGCGAG
The DNA here is from genome assembly GCA_030550515.1 of Thermotogota bacterium. GTDB lineage: Bacteria > Thermotogota > Thermotogae > Thermotogales > Thermotogaceae > JAUQPE01. The sequence continues at coordinate 17,277 of JAUQPE010000026.1, forward strand.
CTTGAGGGTGAAACTCTCCGAGGGACCTTTCGAAGTCGAGACAGTGGTGAACGTGCCGTCCAAGAAGACAACGGCGCTGTTGTTCCAAGAGGGACTTCTGGAAATACAAGTTTTGGAGGTTGCTCGCGTGGAGTTCAAGAGGGAAGAAACGAGAGAGTTGAAGGAAAAGTTCGCGTTCGTTTGTGAAATTTCGATCGGAAAACAAGCGGTCTTGCTCGCGGGAGCTTCCACTAAGTTTCTGGAAGACATGCATTTCCACGTTTTGTTTGGCGTCTCAACAGACAAACCCGTTCTTGCCATCAAGCTGGAGGACGTGAAGACGATAGGTGCGTCTCTTTTCTCCTACGGAGAAGCCCGGTTGATCTTTGGGGAAAGAGGCGTCGACGGTGGGTACCTTTCCATCGGCGTAGGTTTCAGGAGGGGAAGTTTTTCAATCGGAGGGGGCGTTGGGACGGATTTCAGGGGCGTGTCTCCGGAGGTCTGGCTGGGAATGGCAAACGAGCGCGTCAAGTTTTGGGTGGTGCTGTCGATGGAGAAGTTCGGCATAAACTTCGGTGTGAAGGCAGGGTGGTAGCATGAAAGCGAGGGCGCTGGCCTTTTTTCTCTTGCTCACCCTTTCGTGCGTTTTCGTCTTTTCGTCAGCGAAAGATGATATCTTGAGGGCCAGGGAATACGTCAAGGAGAGGTTGAAAGATCCCGAGTTGGTCTTCGACACGCAAGATCAAGCCATGGCGGCGAAGGTAAAGTGCCTGAATCCCGCAGCGATCGTGTTGTTCGATCCAGAAGAACTCTTCAACTTGATAACCACAAACTCCGTAGGAGATTTCGAAAGTCTGGTGATGTTGCTGCTGACCGGCAGGTGCTTCTGGGACCTTGGGAAGATGAGGGTGGAGAGGGACGTTTTCAACTACACGGACAAGTGGAAAGGGATGTTTGGGATCTTGGTTTCGAGCTTTGAAGAGCTCTCGATGTGTTTCTCTCTGGAACTTGGAAACCTGAGGGTAAACAGCGTGATCCTGTACGACTTTGTAAACGATTGGCTCGAAAACGGTGGAAACTTAAAAGAGTTGGGGAAGTATTTGTTGAACTTTCCGGTTGGAACGGGTCACACGGTTTACATGACTCCAACCGAAGGAGGGTTTTCCTTCTCGTTGGAAAAGGGATCTTCGCTCCTGAAAAACAAACCCTACCTGTAGATCTTCACCCTCACGGATTACACCACTTTTTCCCGCGTATTATAACACAAAATTTTCTTTAGAAATAAAATTTCTTTCGAGAAAATTTGCCAGGAAAGGACTGTACAATACGGATAGATGGGGTGAAAAGGATGAGGACAATCGGGAGGGCGATCTTGTGGTTGTCGGTTGCGTCTCTGATTCAAGGTTCCACTTTCCCAGTTCAAAAGTTGGTACTCGGCGACGTCTCACCGTTCGCTTACAACTTTCTACGCTTCGGTGTGGCGACTCTCACGTCCCTGTTCTTGTTCGGGCCAGGAAAGTTCAAGAGAGGGTTCGTGCTGGGAACGGTCTTGGGTGTGGCGTACGTGTTTCAGATATGGGGTCTTCAACTCACAACGGCTTCGAAGAGTGGGTTCATAGTTTCGAGTTTTGCGCTGATGGTACCCGCTGTGGCCTATCTCGTTGAGAAAGAGAGGTTGGTGCCTTCAAAATTCGTATCCTTTACTTTGGGAGGGTTAGGACTTTACCTTCTGACTGGCGGTGTGAAAGGTATATCACTGGGTGACGTCTTTCAGATGTTTTGCGCAGTTTTGTTCGCCTTTCATGTCGTTTTGATAACGAAGTTCTCGAGGGTGGAGAAGGAAAGGGACATGATGTTTTGGCAGTTCTTCACGGCGGCGGCGACGAACGCGTTGTTTGGAGCGGGAAAAAGATGGTACCTTCCGAAGGAATCCCTGATCGTAGCTTGTTACACGGGGGTATTCGCCACAACTTTTGGAATCTTCCTACAAACAAAGTACCAAAAATGTGTTGGAAACAACACCACCGCGCTCGTTTTCATGGTCCAGCCGGTGTTCTCCCTGTTGCTCTCCGCGATCGTTCTGTCGGAGAGGATGTCGCTCGCACAGTCTCTTGGTGGTATCATCCTGTTGCTGGCCTTCCTCGTTGGAACCTTTACGAGAGGTCGATGAGTCTATTAAGACGGGGGAGAGGAGCAGGTGGTCGCGGGCGCACACACACGTGCGTCCCGAGGAAAGTCCGGACTCTGGAGCGGGGTGCCGGGTAACGCCCGGGAGGGGTGACCCTCGGACAGGGCCATAGAGAAGAAGACCGCCCGGACAGGGCAAGGGTGGAACGGTGGGGTAAGAGCCCACCAGCACCAGGGCAACCTGGTGGCTTGGCAACCCCCACCTTGAGCAAGGCCGAGCAGGGGGTTGGGTCGCTCCCCCTATTCCCCCGGGTAGGCCGCTCGAGGGGTGTGGTGACACACCTCCCAGATTGATGACCACCCTCGACAGAATCCGGCTTACGTTCCTCTCCCCCATGCTATAATGTTTTGTAAGCAGGTGAAAGGATGTTGAGCCGTACGGAACTGAAAGTCGAAGCGGATAAGGTAGTGGGTGAACTTGAAACGCTGAGAGGGAAGCCCTTATCCAAGGAAGAAAAGGAATTCCTTGCGAGGGCTTACGAGTTTGCGTACTTGGTTCACGAGGGACAGACCAGACTTTCCGGAGAACCTTACATCGTTCATCCCGTTGAAGTTGCGAAGATACTCGCCCAGCTTGGGGTTGACACGATCACCCTGGCGGCGGCCCTCCTGCACGACACGATAGAGGACAGTCAAGAAGTCACCATAGAGAGACTGAAGGAAGAATTCGGGGAAATAGTAGCGAAGATCGTCGATGGCGTGACGAAGGTGGAACACATAAGTACCACCGTGGGGCCAGACCAAGATTCCAAGAAGAAGATGGAAACCATTCAGAAGATGTTCTTGGCCATGGCGGAGGACATGAGGGTGATCTTCGTCAAGTTGGCCGACAGGTTGCACAACATGAGAACCATAAACTTCGTCGAGGACCCAGAAAAGAGGAGGCAGAAGGCGTACGAGACTCTCGAAATTTACGCCCCCCTCGCCCACAAGCTCGGCATATACACCATGAAATCCGAATTGGAAGACGCCGCCTTCAAAGTCCTCTATCCGGAGGAATACTACAAGATCAAAGAGTTGGTTGCGAAGAAGAAGAAAGAGAGAGAGGATCGCACGAACGAATACATAAAAATCTTGAAGAGCGCCCTCGAAGAACACGGCATAGATGCGATCGTGGAAGGTCGATACAAGCACTACTACAGCATTTGGAGGAAGATGGTGGAGAAAGGAAAGAAGTTCGAGGAGATATACGACCTAATCGCTCTGCGGGTGGTGGTGAAGGACGTCACCACCTGCTACACGGTCCTTGGGATTGTTCACAACCTTTGGAAACCCCTCCCAGGGAGATTCAAGGACTACATAGCTGCCCCAAAGTCGAACGGTTACAGGTCCCTCCACACGACGGTGATAACGAACTATGGTGAGCCTCTTGAAGTGCAGATCAGAGACGAGGAGATGCACAAAGAAGCCGAGTACGGTCTGATCGCGCATTGGATTTACAAAGAAAAACCCGATCTGAAGACCGCCAAGGAGTGGATAGAGAGGCTCCTCGAATGGAGGAAAGAACTGGCACAAGGACTTGCGGAATTCGACGACATAAAGAAAGAACTCCAAATGGATGAGGTTTACGTGTTCACTCCAAAGGGAGACATAAAGCACCTTCCCAAAGGGGCCACACCCATTGATTTTGCCTACGCTATTCACACGGAGATCGGCCATCATTTCGCTGGGGCGAAGGTGAACGGAAAGATAGTACCGATAGATTATCAGCTCCAGAATGGGGACGTGGTTGAGATCATAGTCAACAAGAACTCGCCTGGACCGAGCATCGACTGGTTGAAGTACGCGAAAACCCAAAACGCGCGCGCAAAGATAAAGAAGTTCATAAAGGAGAAGTTGGCACCAGAGCTCGTAGAGCGGGGAAAAGAAATTCTCAGAAAAGTTTGTAGAAAGCTTGGAAAGTCCTTCGAAGAGGCCCTACAAGCTGAAGGCATAAAGAAGCACTTGAGCCTTTACCAAGAGAAGGATTTCTTCATGAAGATCGGAGAGGGTACGATTACCGTCCAAGATTTGGTGGAGGCCATAACAGGGCAAAAGGTTCTCCCTACCAGAAAACAGGTTGGCAAGAGGAAGAAGAGTACACAATCCGTTGTCAAGGTCGAGGGTATCGAGAGTATAGAGCTTCACATAGCCAAGTGTTGTAACCCTGTGAAAGGCGACCCTATAGTCGCCGTAGTCAGCCGAAAGGGTATGAGCGTTCACAGAAAAGACTGCAGGAACCTGCGGGGAATGCCTGAAGAAAAGTTGTTTAGGGCCGAATGGGTAGTCGATTCTTCGGAAAGGTTCGACGCCTTCGTGAGGGTGGTACTCGATTCCGAGAAGAACTTACCCAGTCTCGTGGACAGGGTAACGGCCCTGGGAGCAGAGTTCGTAGCGGTGAAAGTACTGAAGATGGGTGAGCCGTTCTTCCTCCAGCTGCACATAAGAGTCAACAGCACCGCGGAACTTGGCGAGTTCATCTCAAGACTCAGAACTTACAGGTACGTGTTGGACGCAGAAAGGGTGATCCAATGATGAGGGCAGTTGTCCAAAGGGTCAGCGAGGCTAGGGTAGAGGTGGATGGCAGGATTGTCGGATCGATAGAGAGAGGGTTGCTCGTCCTCCTCGGTATCGGAAAAGACGACACGGAGAGGGACTGTGAGTGGATGGTGGACAAAGTCTCAGGGCTTCGAATCTTCGAAGATGAAGGTGGCAAGATGAACCTGTCGGTAGGAGACGTTGGAGGAGCAATCTTGGTGGTCTCCCAGTTCACACTTTACGGGGATTGTAGAAGGGGGAAGAGGCCTTCCTTCACGGACGCGGCACCACCGGAGAAGGGGAAAGAACTGTACGATTTGTTCGTGGAACTCCTGAGGAGAAAGGGTATCAGGGTGGAAACGGGTGTTTTCGGTGCCCACATGAACGTTCACCTTGTCAACGACGGTCCCGTCACCATACTCCTGGACTCTTCGAAACTGTTCTGAGGTGATCTGAGATGTTGGTACACGTTTGTTGCGCTCCCGACCTTCTCACGACCTTGTTTCACGTCAAGGACGTACATTTTCATTTCTACAACCCGAACATCCACCCACCCGCAGAGTACAAGAGGAGAAGAGATGCTGTAGAAATCGTGGCGAAAGCGTTCGAATTGGATGTGGAATTCGAAGATCCGAGCATGGAAGACGTCAAAGAATGGTTTTCTCAAGTGCGCGGTTACGAGCGTCTCGGAGAGGGTTCCACGAGGTGCGAAAGGTGTATCGAATTTGTTCTGAAGAGGACGGCTCAGATGGCGAGAGAAAGCGGTGAGGAAGTCTTCTCCACAACGCTCCTGGCGAGTCCAAGGAAAGATTTGGAAATGGTGAGGAGAATAGGGGAGAAGATCGCGAGAGGGTATGGTTTGATCTTCTTCTTTGAGAACTTCAGGAAGAAGGGTGCTTACCAAGCTGGTGTGAGACTCTCCAAAGAGCTCGAAATCTACAGGCAGAATTACTGCGGATGTGTCTTCAGTTTCCTGGAGAGGAAGGCGAAAAGGAATGCTCAAGCTAACCCCCTCGCTCACGGTATGTGATGGAAGAAGGATCTTATGGAACGGTCTCGGGATGAAACCTGAGGAGGTCTTGGAGATCTCCAAGTTGGTTTTGGAGTCGAACGTTCCCATCAAGACGACCTTCCTGTGTACCCCTGTCGACACCATCTTGGGTAAAATGGCGGTGTTCTCGAACGAATTCACACCAACTGAGATACTCACCGGATACTTGAACAGCCAATTTGAAAAGCTCAGACGCTACAACCCAACCGTGGAGAGAGCCGTCGAGGTTCTTTCAAGAAGTTGGAGACCGGGTAAAAGGGTTTTTGGTCTGGAAATTCCGAACTTCGAGCAGAGGATGTCGGTGAGGAAGGAGATGGCAGGGATTGTGGACGGGATATTCTACTTTGACGAGATGGACATCGGTATCGCACCGGCCAGTCTTCGAAAAGGTGTGCTCGAAATCGAAGGGGGAAAGTTGGTCTTCTCCGATTCGGAACAAGATCTACACGAAGCTGTTAGAAAGGTATTCATGCTCGCCAAGTACACAAGGGAGGATGGTGTGTTCTTTTACGAAGATTTACCGGTTTTGAAAGGGAAACTCCAAATCGCGCTTCACCTCCCCAAGACAATCAGGATGTACTTGCTGCTGGGCGACTTGGATGAAGTCGAAAGAAGAACGAGAATTGAAAAATCAAAGGTTTTTGAGGAGATACTGGCATTTGAAGAAAAGTACTTGGTGTCCGTGAGGAAACCAATCGAGGCGATGTTGTTGTTGGGGGAGGAAACGTGGCAAGCGTGATAACGATCTTCCTTCTTTCCAAACGTTCGAGTGTGAGGATAGCAAGGTACGCGCTCAAGTCCTTTCTCGCTGTGAACGATGTGCCGGAAGATATAGCGATAGATTCAGAAATTGCTCTCGGAGAAGCTCTGAGTAACGTGATCATCCACACTTACCAAGAATCCGAGAGAGGAAAGATCGTGATCTCGTATCTGCTGAAGGGTGACGAGCTCCGGATTGTTATCAGGGACTTTGGCCCCCCCGTGAACAAGGAAAACCTTCGACCGATCCCCCCCGATCCGGAAAACCCTAGGACTGGTGGATACGGGTTGTACATAATCCGAAATCTGGTGGATCACTGGGAAGTCAGAAACCTGAAGAACGGGAACCTCACAGTGTTGGTGAGAAAGTTGAGGTGAAGATGGCACATGGTCAACGTGATTGGGGCAGGCCTTGCGGGTTCAGAAATCGCGTACAATTTGGCGAAACGTGGTGTCAAGGTGAGACTCTTCGAGATGCGACCTTTGAAGATGACGGAGGTACACAAAACGGGTTATTTCGCGGAGCTCGTGTGCAGCAACTCCTTGAAATCCGAAGACATTACAAACGCAGAGGGGCTTCTGAAAGCGGAAATGAAGATGTTCGGTTCCGTTGTCCTGACGGTGGCGGAGGAGACGAGAGTACCCTCTGGGAAGGCGTTGGCTGTGGATAGGATTGCCTTCGCAAGAAGGGTGACGGAGATCGTGGAAGGCGTGGAAAACGTCGAAGTGATAAGACAAGAGGTGACGAGATTCGATCCGGACGAAGGTGTTTGGGTGGTCGCCACGGGTCCAGCAACTTCGGAAGGGATGTTGGAATTTTTGAAAGAGCTGGTTGGAGATTTCCTGTTCTTTTTCGACGCGGTCTCACCGATCGTTACGTTCGAGTCTGTGGATATAGAGAGGGCCTTCTGGGGAGACAGGTTTGGAAGGGGAAACGACTACATAAACTGTCCTCTAACGCAGGAGGAGTACGAGAGATTCTGGAAGGCCCTCGTGGAAGCGGAAGTCATAGAAATGGAAGGGTTCGATAGAAAGCTCCTTTTCGAGAGGTGTCAACCCATAGAAGAGATCGCAAAAAGCGGTAAAGACGCTCTACGTTTTGGTCCCATGAGACCCACCGGATTGATCGATCCCAGGACTGGGAAAGAGCCGTACGCTGTGGTTCAACTGCGAAGGGAAGACAAGGAAGGACGGTTTTACAGTCTGGTGGGTTTTCAAACGAGGCTGAAGTGGGGAGAGCAGAAGAGGGTCTTGAGCCTCATACCATGCCTCAGAAACGCTGAGATCGTGAGGTATGGTGTGATGCACAGGAACATTTACATAAATTCCCCGAAAGTGTTGGATCCCTATTTCCGTCTCAAGAAGAAGGGGAACATCTTTTTCGCTGGTCAGATCGTGGGGGTGGAAGGGTACCTCGAATCGGCTGCTTCGGGTATATACGTTGCTTACAACATCTGCAGGTTGCTCGAGGGGAAGTCTCCTTTGAAGTTACCGCGGGAGACGATGATGGGTGCCCTTTTCGACTATATAATAGAGAGAGTTGAAGGCGATTTGAAGCCCATGTACGTCAACTTTGGGCTTTTACCACCCGTCTCCGGAAGGGACAAGTACGAAAGAAGAAAAAGATACGCTGAGAGAGCCTTGAAAGCTTTGAAAGAGTTCTTGGAAGAAAACGCATGGTGAGGGGGAATGAGGGGTGCGTTTGGAGTTCTCCATCTCCGAAGACAGGATGAAGGCCTACGTACTCCTCAGAAAAGAAAAAGAAGAGGAGAAACCCTTAACGTTGGAAGAGCTCATGGGAGCAATCAAAACAGCGGGAATAAAGCACGGTATCTTGGAAGAAAATTTGGTACGCCTCGCCACCTCTCCCGTGTACAACACACCCGTCTTGATCGCAGAGGGTACCCCTCCCTTGGACGGTGAGGACGGAAGGGTCGAGTTCATCAAAGAGGAAGCGAAAGAGGTGTCCGAAGAGAAGGAAGAAAAGTTCAGGATAGATTTGAAGGAGATACCGAAGAAGAAGAGGATCATCGTCAAAAAGGGCGAAACGATCGCAAAGATTGTTCCCCCAACACCAGGTGTCGATGGGAAGGATGTGTTTGGAAACCCCGTGAAATCCAAGCCTGGTCGCATGCCGGAATACCACATCGGTTCGAACGTTGTGTTGGATGGGGACAAGATTGTAGCAACCAGAAGCGGCATCTTGGTTGTAGAAAAAGGTGGAACGATAAGCGTTTTGGACACGCTTGAAGTCGAGGAAGTGGACTACTCGACGGGTAACATAGAATTCCCCGGCAAGCTCTTGGTTAAAGGCGACGTGAAACCAGATTTCGTTGTAAAGGTGCAAGGGGATATCACCATCAAAGGAGTCATAGAAGCGGCCACGGTGATTTCCTTGGAAGGGAACGTAACGGCCGGCGGTATAAAAGGGAGAGGGAAGGCCTTTGTGAAGGCGAAAGGCGTGTTGAGAAGTGTGTTCGTGGAGAACGCAGAAGTCGAAGCAGGAGAAATCGTTGTGGAGAGGTTGATCGAGAACTCCACCGTTCGTTCGGGGTCCAACGTGATACTCTCGGGCAACAAGGGAAGCATCAGAGGCGGTTTGATCCTGGCCAGGATGAAAGTTGAGGCTTGGCAGATAGGATCTCCCCTTGGCGTGAAGACACGCGTGGAAGTCGGAACGGATCCAACCTTGAACGAGAGGATAAAAATCCTGGAAGCACAGATCTCTCTCGACAAGGCGAACGTCGAAAAGCTGACGAAGGCTTTGATCGAGTTGAGGAAGCTGAAATCGTCCTTGGGGACATTGCCACCAGACAAGGAGGCTCTGCTCCAAAAGATCACAAACACCCTTATAAACTTGAAAGAGGCGATACAAAAGAACGAAAGCGAGCTCAACGAGTTGGTGAAGAAGGCACAGGAAATGGTCGCGGAGGCCAAGGTGGTGGCGAAGGAAATGATCTTTCCAGGTGTCGAAATCGTCATGTTCAACAGGATCTTCCACGTCGAAAAACCCATCGTCAAGGCGGTGGTTTACTACAGAGACGGAGAGATCAGAGTGGGGGGTTACTCGGAGTGATCAGGATCTTTCCGAGACTGAGGCCACAGGTGTGGGGGAACGAAGAGCTGGGGAAGATGTTCGGTTCAAGAGAGAAAATAGGGGAGGTTTGGTTGGTCTCCGGACATCCTCTGCTTGTGACGGAAATGGAAGGTGGGCTCGATTTGAACGAAGACATGGAATCCCTCATCGGAAAGAAGCTCCCCAGGTTTCCCCTCTTGATCAAGCTCATCTCGGCGTCCGAATGGCTCTCCGTGCAAGTCCATCCAGACGACGAGAAGGCTAGAGAGCTCGAAGGGGAACCGTGGGGAAAGACGGAAGCCTGGCATTTTCTCGAAGACGGTACGGTGGCGTTGGGGGAAGATCCTTCTGAAGTACTGAAAGCCTTGAAAAACGGAAACTGGAATTTGGCCCTGAAGAAGATCAGGGTGGGAAGGGGTACCTTCGTCTTCCTCCCGGCGGGTACCGTCCACGCGCTGGGACCTGGGGGGCTACTTTTGGAAGTGCAACAAGCCTCCGATGTCACCTACAGAATCTACGATTGGGGGCGCCCCAGGGAAACGCACCTCGAAAAAGCAGCCAAGGTGATGAAACCGTGCAAGCTGAAAGAAATCCTCTTCGAGGGGTCGGATCGGTTCGAGTGTGAGTACTTCACGGTGGAAATAATGAAAGACCGAGGTGAAATAGATGGTTTCTGTATCCTGATCGCTTTGAAAGAGGGGGAACTGAACGGGAAAAGAGTGAAGCGCTTTGAAACCTTTCTAGTCCCGAAAGATTCGAAAGTGCGCATCGATACCAGCGTTTTCTGCGTAAAACTTGGGAAATTCTTCGAAAGATGGGATGGATCATGAAGAGGATATTCATCAGCGATCTTCACATCGGCGACGGATCCGCGAAGGACGATTTCCTGTACGACGAGGATCTGATCGATTTCCTGAACGATTTCATGGACGAAAACGAGGTCGAACTCGTGTTCGTCGGGGACTGTTTGGAAATCACGGAAAGTGAGCAGGTGAGAAGCTTAGGTCTGGTTCCATTCGAGGAGGTCGTCGAGAAGCTGGACGGAGGTGTTTTGGATGCCATAGAAAAAAGGCATACCGCCCTTTTCGACGTGTTGAAGCGCTTTTCAAAGAGGCACAAGATCTTCTACGTGGTTGGAAACCATGACTACCACCTTCTCAAGAACGAATCTCTGCAGAAAGCCATGAAGGAGAGATTCGAGAAATTGGAGATACTTCCTTTCTTCTACGACGAAAGATACAGAATCCTAGCGCTTCATGGAAATCAGTTCGACACGTTGAACAGGTTTTCTGTGGACAGGAAGACGGGCAAAGTGATACCGCCACTTGGGGATTTCATCTCGAGGTACATGATGATCGAGTTCGATTCGTTCATATCCAGCTTCGTCCCAGACGAGGTGATCAAAGACTACGACAACGTACGTCCACTGCTCGACCTGTTCCACTGGTTTGAGTACGTGACGGAGTTTTACGACCTTGGGATGGATCTTCTCGAGGAATGGGTGAAGAAGTTTTTGGAGATGTTGAGAACGGAAGAAGCAAGAAGGTGGATCAAGAACAACTTCCCAAAGACACATTGGTTGTCCAGAGTTTTCGTGAACAGGTTCGGTGGACTCGAACTGGGAAGGATCCTCGTGAGAACCGCTTACCGTCTCAGGCGGATGAGGCGAGTCGATTACTTGTTGAAGTGGGCGAAGGGCATTTTGAAGGGAAAAGAGCGTTGGAGAGAGTACATGATCGGTTACGAGGAAGGTTTGGAGAGGGTAGGGAAAGTTGATATACTTGTTATGGGACACATCCATCACTTCTCCTACAACATCATACCAGTTAGGGATGGAAAGAAACTGTACATCAACTGTGGCAGTTGGAGACCGGTGGTTGAGAAGATTGGGTTGCGAAGAAAGAGTGGTTTCCACAAGAAAGCCGAACTCCCGAAACTGATCTTCCACTTCTCGCAGGGCGGTGTCAGCGTCAAGGCTTCGATCACGGGGATTCTCGGAAACATCTGAGGGGATGGGTGTATGTTGGTCAACCCCACTCTCGGCTATCGACTCGATCCCGGAGAACCTGGCTTGGCGTACTCCGCTCCCGCAAGTAGGAGCATCTTGAGGGTGCTCTCCCAGGAGATCTCGAACCTCGTGGCCTTCAAAAAGGAGGCCATGAGGGAAGGCGGGTACGTGGTGTACAGCAACATTTCGCTCGACCTGAGAAAGAGGGGCTCGTTCCTCGCAGCGGTTGCGGGACGCACACAAGTTCTCGTGTACAAACCGGTCGAAAGGATACTCGAAGAGGACACCAGAAGGGAGATAGAGGACAAGATAAACCAGTTGAGAGCTCAGTTGATACGCGAAACGAATCCCTTGATCAAGGAGAGACTCGAAGAAGACATAAGAAGGCTCGAAATCGCCCTAACCGTACTGAAGTCCGGCTTGAAGATTCCAGAACTACTACTCGGCGTGCTCTTGGACACCCTCGTCTGAGAAAACCTTGAGGAAAGCCTCCACCACCGTTGGGTCGAACCTCTTGCCAGATTCCCTCTTTATCATCTCGATGGCCTCTTCGTGAGTTTTCACCGTGCTTTCCCACTCTGAAGAGACGAAATGTGTGAGTTCATCGTAATAATCGCACACAGCGATGATCCTCGCAAAGAGGGGAATCTCTTCACCCCTCAGACCGTCGGGATAGCCATTCCCGTCCCACCTCTCGTGGTGGTGTCTGACGACTGGTACAACGTCCCACAGAAGTTCCAAAGACGCTAAAAAAACGGAACCCATGATGGTGTGATCCTGGGGGTACTGCTCGAATATCCTGATGCGTGTGGGAGTAAAGAGCATGAGTTGCTCTATCCCAATCTTGCCGACGTCATGCAACATAGCGCATTCTCTCAGCTTCAACAGCTCCTCTCGAGAAAAGCCAAGGGCTTTCCCCACTTTTTCAGAGAGCCTGGCAACCCTTTGGGAATGGCTCGTGCTGTCCTCACTTTCCGTCTCCATGAGAACGATCATCCCCTGCAGGAGACCACTCACCATCCTCCTGGCCCAATCCAGGGGAATCACCTTCTTGCCGGCCAACATGAGCGCCAGAGGAACGACGATGTCCTCATCGAGCAGGCCAATTTCCCCTACCTTTCTACCCGCCAGGTAGAACTCTACCCCTTCGTCTTTCAAAAGGACGGACACCCCTTGAAATTCCGCGGGTTTTCTCAAAAAAGCCACGTTTGCTTCTTCAAGGGTTTGCACCTTTTCCAAGCTCTTGTCGTACTTCTCTACAGCCTTCTCGAAGTCCACTTCCAGGTAGTACCGCACGCCGTATCACCTCAAAACGAGAGCTCGTTCCTTCGATCCCTTATCTCCTCCGTTACCTTCGCAACGAACCCTTCGAGCGACACGTCTTTGTACTCTTTTCCGTTTCTTGTCCTCAAAGAGATGCGTTCGCTTGCGACTTCCTTGTCGCCCAAGATGACCATGTAGGGGATTTTCTGAAGCTGCGCCTGCCTCACGCGGTAGCCGAGGGTTTCTCTCCTGTCGTCTATCTCAACCCTAACACCGGCTTTTTCGAGAATCTCTTTCACCTCTTTTGCCTTCTCTTCATGCCTTTCGGATATCGGGATGATCACCACCTGCACCGGCGACAACCACGTTGGGAAGGCACCTGCGTAGTGTTCTATGAGGATCCCGAAGAACCTCTCGAGAGAACCGTATATCGCCCGGTGTATCATGATCACTCGGTGCTCCCTGTTGTCGGGACCTATGTAGGTGAGATCGAACTTTTCGGGCATCATGAAGTCGAGCTGAACGGTCGCACACTGCCATTCCCTGCCGATCGAATCCTTTATGTGGAAGTCTATCTTGGGACCGTAGAAGGCCCCTTCTCCCTCGTTGACTTTGTAGTCCAATCCTGCCCTCTCCAAAGCGTTCATGAGGGCGTTCGTAGCTTTTTCCCAAGTTTCCTCGTCTCCCATGTGATTTTCCGGCATGGTGCTGAGCTCTACCCTGTACGTGAAACCGAACTGACCGTATATCTCACCGACCAGATCCAACACCCCCAAGATCTCGTCTTCTATCTGTTCTGGTGCGCAGAATATGTGCGCGTCATCCTGGGTGAACGCCCTCACCCTGAGCAGTCCATGGAGCACCCCACTCCTCTCGTACCTGTGGACCCTTCCGAACTCGAACAACCTGATGGGAAGGTCCCTGTAGGAGACGGCCCTGCTCTTGTAGATGAGGATGTGCCCCGGACAGTTCATCGGCTTCACCGCGTAGCTTTCGCTGTCCTTTTCTACGAAAAACATGTTTTCCGCGTAGTGGTCCCAGTGCCCCGAAATCCTCCACAGTTTTTCGTTCATCACCAAAGGCGTGAAGACTTCCTGATAACCCCTCTTCAGGTGCTTCTCCCTGGAGAACCTCATCAGCTCGTTCAAGACGACGACGCCCCTTGGAAGGAAGAAAGGCATACCCGGTGCGTAGTCCGTGTTGAGCAAGAAGAGTTCAAGCTGTGGCCCGAGCTTTCTATGGTCTCTCCTCTGTGCCTCTTCCAAAAAGTTCAAGTACCTCTCGAGGTCTTCCCCCTTTGCGAAGGCGGTGCCGTACACCCTCGTGAGCATGGGCCTCTTTTCGTCCCCACGCCAGTACGCGCCGGAGACGGAAAGCAACTTGAAGTGCCTCAACAAACCTGTGGAGGGGAGGTGAGGACCCTTGCAGAGGTCCACGAACTCGCCTTGTCTGTAAATCGATACCCTGTCTTCTCCTATCTCATCGATCAACTCGAGTTTGTAAGGTTGATCGTGAAAGATTCTCTTGGCCTCCTCTTTGGAGACCTCAACACGCTCCACAGGCAGGTCTTCTTCCGCTATCTTCTTCATCTCTTCCTCTATCCTTGGCAGGTCTTCCTCACCGATCTTGCCACCTATGATGTCGAAATCGTAATAGAAGCCGTTCTCTATGGTTGGGCCTATACCAAGCCTCACGTTTTCTCTCCCGTAAATCCTCATCACGGCTTGTGCGAGCACGTGAGAAGCTGTGTGTCTGAAGAACTCGAGCGCTTCCGGGCTTTCTGGATCGACGAACGCAAGTTCGCAATCCTCAACCAACGGTCTCTTCAAGTCCCAAAGTTTCCCGTTCACTATGGCCCCCACAGCCCTTTTGAAACCGTTCTCCCTGGCTATATCGTGGGGGCTGACACCCACCTCGTACTCCTTGACTTCACCGTTGACCTTCACCTTTATCCTCATCGCATTCCCTCCTCAACTTCTCTTTCAACGCCTCCACCACGTTTGGTGGTACCCACCCGCTCACGTCACCACCGTAGAACGCCACTTCCTTCACCAAGCTGGAGGACAAGAAAGAAAACCTCTCCTCGGAGATCAAAAACACCGTCTCCAGTTCGGGGAAGAGCTTCTTGTTGGCCAAAGCCATCTGTATCTCGTACTCGAAGTCAGTCACCGCACGCATACCCCTGATCAAGAGCCTTATTCCCTTCATCTTGAGGTAATCCACCAGAAGCCCTCTGTAACTTTCGACGGTGACACCTTCGATGCCCCTCAAGGCTTCTTCAACCATCCTCTTCCGTTCGTCCAAAGAAAAAAGGTAACTCTTCTTTGGGTTTTCCGTCACGAGCACCACCACTTCGTCCACTATCTTCAAAGCCCTCCTCACTATGTCCACGTGCCCAAGCGTGATGGGATCGAAAGATCCAGGATAGACTGCCTTCATCGGAACCATCCTCCACTTGAACATTTTACCTGATAGATCGTACCATCCTCAATCCTGAAAGCGGTGAGAAATCCTCCGTAAACGCATCCGGTATCCAATCCTATCTTGTCCCCACCAACGAAGGGCTTCATGAGAGGGGTATGCCCGAAGACCACGATCTTACCAGGGAGCGGGTTTTCCGAATATATGAACTCGTCCCTTATCCACACAAGATCGAAGGGGTGTTGCTTTTCGAGAGGTATCCCCGGCCTCACGCCGGCGTGCACGAAGACGTAATGGCCTTTCTGGTAAAAATAAACGGTACTCCTGAAAAAGTCCAAATGTTCGAGAAGCCCTCCCTTCCCGCCGAAACTTTCCAACGTGGCCCTGGCTCCGTTGAAGTACCAAACGTCGCACTCTCTGCCCTTTTCAACACAGTTCAAGAGCATCTCCTCGTGGTTGCCACGCAGGAACACACATTTGTAGTTTTTCGAGAGTTCTTCAAGTAGCAAGATCACTTCCTTGGAATTTGGCCCACGGTCCACGTAATCTCCCAAAAACACCAGTTCATCGCCCTCTGTGAGGGGTAACTTGCTCAGAAGGTCTTTCAAAGCATCGAAACATCCGTGAACGTCACCGATAGCGTAAGTCATATCAGGCAAGCCCTCTGTACATGAGGAACTTCCAAAGCACCGAAACGAGGATCCCCCACGCTGGGCTGACCCACCAATCCTCCCTAGGCTTTCTGAACTTCCAGAGTCTGTAGAGGAAACCTATCAGAAGCGACAAGAACGCGAAGAGAGGCTTGCCCGCAAGGTAGAAGACAAAGAAGGCCAAACGCTCGGATATCCCCTCTATATCCGAGATGTTTGGATTTCCGGGTTTGAAGTTCCTGAAGAAGTAAGTTGCCGCCACGGAAACAAGGTTCATTCCGATGAGGTAGAAGACGAACACAGTGGAAAGGTACGACGCATTCAAGAGATCTTTGAAGTACCAGTTTACGACGAAGAAGAAAATCAGCTCGAAAAGTTCCAAAAAGTCTATCCACCTTTTCTTTCCCAACCTGTGAAACTCCGTCCTCAAGTAGTCGCCAGCAACGTGCACGAGAAAAGAAGCCAGGAGGACCATCCTTCCCTCGAGTGTTTTCAACAACGTGTCGAAAGTGAAGGCCAAAATCGCCAAGATGGACCAAACCATATGACCAACGAGCTTTAATCCCCTGTATTCCCTTATCTTGGCGTTGTTCGTGAAACCGTGGTCAGCCACCACGTGTCCCAAAAAGAGGTGGAGTGGAATGATAAATTGGGGCCACACGTTATCACCTCCAGATCCTCTTCTCGACCCTTTCGAAGAAACCTTTGAGTTTTTCGAACTTCACGAATTCCTTTATCAAGAGAGTCGTGTTTATCGGAATCGGTCCTTCTTGGATGGCCTCATAATAGATTCGTTCCAATTTTTCAACGAAGGTGTCCACGGACCAGTTCCTCCTCACGTATTCCACGCCTCTTTTGGAAAGCTCCGCACGCAATTCGTTCTTGTTCAGCAACTCCTCTATCCTGGTTGCGAACGCCTCCACAGACTCTTCCTCGATGAGAAAAGCTCCCTCTCTCTCCTTTAAGACGTTCTTCACTCCCTTCTGACTGAGCGCCACGACGGGAACACCTGAAGCGAGGGCTTCCAAGACAACAAGGCCCTGGGTTTCCGTCTTGGAGGCAAAAACGAAAACGTCCCCAGCTTTGTAGTACTTTGCGATCTCATCGTGTGGTACAAAACCTGTGATTACTACCTCCAGCTTCTTATCTTTCGCGTACTCCTCGACCTCGTCCCTTTCGGGCCCATCTCCCACTATCAGGAGGACCACGTCAGAAAGTTTCGATCGCACCCTCTCGTAGACTTTCAACAGGAAATCCACGTTCTTCTCTTTGGCAATCCTACCAACGTACAACAAAACTCTTTTCCCAGATAACCCCAACCTTTCTCTCACGTTCTCTGGACACTTTTCGAACTTCTCCACTTCAATTCCGGTTGGCAAAACTTCGATGCGTCTTTTCACACCGTAACTTTCCAACTCTCTCTTGATCTCCTCGGTCGGGGCGATCACCGTGTTGACGAAGTTACAGTACCACACGCTAAAATGTTCCACGATTCCCCTGGGTGGTGTGAAGGGTTTCGGAATGTAATGCCTGTATTCCACGAGAAGGGTATGGTAGGTGTGAACGTGTGGGATCCTCATCTCTTCTTGAACCTTCAGGGCTTTGAAGCCAATGAAAAAGGGAGAATGACTGTGTATCAGCTGAACTTCGTGTTTCCTTGTGAAGTCGAGTATTTCTTTCGTGGAGGCGATGGCGATCCTGTGCTGTTTCTCCATTATGAAAGGAATGCTCCTCACCTTCAACACGTTTTCGTCGTTGGCCGGTCCCGTTGGTGCCACAACTACAACTTTGTGCCCCCTCTCCTCCAGCTTCCTCCTGTATATCTTGATGGAATTGGCCACACCGTTCACTTGAGGCACGTAGGTATCAGAGAACATCGCTATGTTCATCTCCACTCACCTCATCCACTCCGTCATCTTCCAAAGGACGAAGAGGAGGACAGGTAGCCTCAGCGCGAGAATGACGTGGACGTTCTTGATGTTCACAGCAGAGAGAATTGAGATCGATACAACAAACAGCACACAAAGTACGATCCTAGGATCAAAGAACAAAGCAAAGAGTGGGAAAAATACATAAACAGAGAACGACACCATCATCTCTTCTGGAGGTCTTTTCAAGACCGTTTTGTACAAACCTGAGACGAAGAGAGTGTACAAAAAAAACACCACGAAGAGTTCCAGAACCTTCCTTCCGATCCTCAAGGAGTTGAAGATGACCACAAACTCGTCCCAAAGCCCAAACAAGTTGACGAAAAACACCGTCACGGGAACTACGATTGAAAAACGTCTCATCGATTCATCGAGGTCAGAAAGATCGAAGAAAAACCTCATTTTCTCACCTTCAATACGAACGTGATACCGTTTGTTTGAAATACCCTTTCGTTATCCCTCTCCACAGGCTTTGGTTCATTCCCTATCTCCTTTCTGACGACTTCTTGAGCTTTTTTAAAAGATTCTTCGTCAACAAACAAAAAGGTTGAGGACTCAGGGAAGTAAAAGACACTCTCCACACCTTTCAAAACCTCGTTTATCAGTATACTCTTCTCCATCTCCCTTTTTATCTCCTCGAGACTCGTTATCCACGCGCTCTTAAAAGTTACTCGAGGAGAAGGGTAACGAATGAAAACTTTGCGCTCCCATTTTAAGCACATGTCGATCAAAGAAAAGAGCATGGCAACCGTCACCAGGAACACCAAGAAACCGTTTCTGGTCATAATTTGCTCAATAGAATCTCTAGACCCTTTTTGATGAAGGGATCGCCTTCCACATCAACTTCTATCTCTTCTCTGGTCTCCGCATGTCTTTCCCTTTCCACTCTCTCTTCAACCAATACGTCGGGTTCTATCCCCAACTTGTGTATGTCCCTACCAGACGGCGTGAAATAACGAGCTGTCGTCAAAAAGAGCACGCCACCGTTGCTCAGAGGGAACCCAGTTTGAACCGCTCCTTTTCCGAACGTCCTCCGCCCCACCACAATCGCGAGTCCGTGGTCTTTGAGTGCGCCGGTGAGTATCTCTGAGGCGGAGGCAGTGCCCTCGTTCACGAGTACCACCATGGGAACGTTTGGGTACTTGTTGCCGTAGGACTCGTAGACGTCTTCTTCTCCAAAACCATTCCTCACCTTCAAGATCACCCCTTTATCCACAAACATGCTGGTAACGCTGAGCGCCGCATCGAGGTATCCACCTGGATTATCCCTCAAGTCGAGGAGAAGCCCTCGGACTCCCCTCTCGAATATCTTGTTCAAGGCGTTCCTCATGTCGTCCACTACCCTTTCGCCGAACCTGGTGATCCTCACGTACCCTATCCTTCCCTTCTCGGTTTCCACAAAGGAGTACAGCACCATCTTTATCTCTATCTTTTCCCTGACGATGGTGAACTCCAAGGTTTCTTCCCCTCTGACCACTTCGATCTTCACCGTCGTACCTGGCTCTCCCCTCAACTTGTTCACCGCCTCCATGTACGTCATCTTCGCAACGGGTTCTCCGTTTATCGTCACTATCAGGTCTCCAGATTTCAAACCTGCCCTCCATGCCGGTGTTCCGTACATCGGGGCGATCACTTTTATGGCCTTTCGGTTGGAATCGTATGTGACCTCTATTCCAATACCCCCGTATTCTCCTTTCATCTCGATTTGGCTCTCTCTGTAAGTCTCTGGATCTTGATAATAGGAGAAATCGTCACCTATACCCTTGACTAGACCGTCTATCGCCGAGTTGATCAACTTGTTCAAATCCAGAGAGCTTCTGTCGTAGTAGTAATTCAGTATGATCGACAGGGAATCGAAAAACGGGCTAAGAGCTTTGTTCACCTGTTCGATGGTGAGGCTGGTTTTCGTGGATCCTCCAAGGATCAGAGTCAGAACGAGCACGAAGACGCTGACGAGAACAAACTGTGAAATCTGCCTCAACTTCATATTCTCGCCTCCTTCTCTTTCACTTTCACGGCGAAGATCATGTAAGCCGTGTGAGCCACCATCCTGTCCACAGGTCTGAACCTCTCGTGGACAGGTTTGTAAGCCCTGAAAAGGCTCTCCCATACCTCCACTTTCACGAACGGGAGGTTGTTGATCTCCTTGAGGGTCTCCTGCACTTGGTTGGTCGTGGGACAGACGACGGCGAACCTTCCTCCCCCTCTCAAGGCCTCCCAACAAACCTTTACGTAGTTCCACGGATCGGGCACGTCCAAAAAAAGAGCATCCACGTCTTTTTCGTCGAATCCCTCCCCTATGTCCTTGACTTTTATCTCAACCCTGTCCAAGAGCCCCCACTCTTTCAGATTTTCTCTGGCCAATTCCGCGAACTCTTTTCTCCTTTCATAAGCGAAAACCTTACCGGTCTTTCCTACGTGCCTCGCAAGAACAGCGCACATGGCGCCACTTCCTACCCCGCTGTCTATCACCTTGTCGCCTTCCTTCACGTCCAGCTTCAAAGCGATGTACGAAGAATCCTTTGGATAGACGATCTGTGTCCTTCGCTTCATCTTCATTATCTCCTCCAAGAGCGTAGGTCTCAGAATAAAGCCCACTTTCCCCGTGGAAGTTTTCACGACGTCGCCGTAATCTTTACCTATGAGCTCACCCAGATCGATGGTACCAAGGTGGGTGTGGAGTTTCTTCTCTTCAAGCCTTACAAGGTATTCCGAACCGTCTTGGAAGAGTATCAAGACCTTCTCCATCTGCTTCAACGTATCGGCCACTTTTCCCACACCTCTCTGGGAAAACTGAACCTGATGTCGACGTACCTCACGAGCACGTTCTTTCTCTCGTCATCCACGATAAAATACACAGACGCCACGTTCCTGAAGTTCACAAAGATCGTGTACAGAACTTGGTGTAAGAAATACCTTTCTCCCTCAAAAGAAAAGCCTTTCAGTTTGTTCCCCTCGAGGTCGATGATCATGGTATTTCCAACAAAAAAGTAAGCTCTGAGCACACCCGATGGGACGTAGGTTCTCAAACCCTGTGGGGGCGAGGCGAGTTTTCGAAAAATGGCTGTCACCACATCTCCTTCCACTTCAAAGGTTTTGATCACGGGTGACAACTTCTCGTTCAAGTAACACACCTTCACTTCAACCGCGAACAAGAACATCACGGCGATCAACGCAGAAGAGATCGATAGAATTTTCCTCATCACTGCATCACCTTTTCTATGATTTCTAAGAGTTTTTCTCTCTCTTGCTCGCTACGAACCAACACCAACACGCCTACGCCTCCAAGAGGCAGGTCGTATATGGGACACTCCTCAACCTTGTAGTTCATGGACTGGGCTATCTCTTGTGCGAGTTTTTTGGATTGAGAGTAAGAGACGAAATCCAACCCCTTGAGATCTCTCGTGTAATTTCTGTAGATGACCCGCCCATCGCCGTATCCTATCAAAAACACCACTCTTTTCTCGTGAGGATCCACTTTTTCACCTAAATCTTTGACCAAGTAATCTCGCCTTGCGGGTGTTTCCAACATAACTCTCACTTGGCCCGGTTCCTCGGCAATTTTTGCAATTCTCATACCTCGCTCTTCAAGTCTATAAAGGATCGTTTTCGGAGGAACGGTCTCCTGCTTAAACTTCAACCAAGACGCGGCAACGATCTTCAAGGTCCCCGAATCTTCCAAAACGTCGAAACGCCTGACACCCCTGAAATCGATCTGTACCGTTTTTTCTAACTCTTTCACCGCCAAAATCTCACAGTCCACGATGTAAACTTTACCATCGTTTTGAACGTACTCGATCCCAAAACGTTTGAGCACGTCCACGGGGACCCCATCCGCTAGGATTCTCTCGTCGTCAAGTACGTATATACCATCAGTGTGCAAGAGAACGTGTTTTCTAAACTCAACATACCTCATACTACCGATGGTTCCTTCTTTGAAAGAATCGTCTTGAAACGCACTGGAGATGTAGGACAACACCTTCCTCACATCCTCGAAACCCAAATGAAACTCTGTCGTCCTCACGAGGACCTCGTTTCCGGCAAATATTTCGATGGAAAAAGCGAGGGAAGATAACCCCAACACCACGATCACGATCATCAGTTTCTTCATCAATATTTGAATACACTCCTCCCTATGAATTCCCTAAGAATGGACTTGTCCGGCACGTCCTCCACGTTGGTTATGGGAAGGAAGAAATCGAGAAGCTTGAGCAACCTGAGGGCTTCCGAATACTCTTGAGAGTCTTCTGGAACCTGTATCAACAAGGACTCGGCGAATATTTTCAGGATTGGGATCTCGTAGATCAAGGCGGAGTTGAACATGACGTCCGCTTCTTCTTGGTATGGGAAGATGTACCTCTCCTCACCTTTTCTCACGTTTGGCCAGTTCTTCAAAGTTTCCCAAGCACTGTAACCTCTGAACTTGTGGTCTCTTACGATCCTCCTTATGAGGCGTGTGTCCGTCGTGGAGAACCTGTTGTGGTCGTCTATGTTCAAGTGGGTCAAGGCGCTCACGTATATCTTGTACTTTTGGTCTCTCGGCACAGCTTCGGTGAGTCTTTCGTTCAGACCGTGTATGCCTTCGACCAGGAGGACGTTGTTCTTGCCGAGTTTCACGGGTTTACCTTTCACCCTCTTGCCCAACTTGAAGTTGAACTTCGGTATCTCCACTTCCTTCCCTTCCAAAAGCTCCTTGAGATGCTGGTTGAAGAGAGCGACGTCCAAGGCGTCTATGGAATCGAAATCGTAGTTCCCCTCTTCGTCTCTAGGAGTCTTCTCCCTGTCGACGAAGTAGTCGTCCAAGGAGATGGCAACTGGCTCCAGACCGTTTATCTTGAGTTGAATCGATAATCGCTTGGCGAACGTGGTCTTCCCAGATGAAGAGGGACCCGCGATCAGTATCAAGCGTACACCCTTTCGGCTTGAGATCTCGTCAGCTATGTCGGCGATCTTTTTCTCGTGCAGGGCTTCCGCAAGGAGCATCAACTCCGCCACTTTTCTTTCCCCTTGAGTGATGATGTTGTTCAAATCCGAGACGTACTCTATCTCCAAAACGTCCAACCACCTTGCGTATTCCAGAAAGACCTTAGAGAGTTTTGGCATCTCTATCTTTGGAACCTCACCCGTTCGTGGATCGGGATGCACGAGCACGAACCCATGACTGTAAGGTTGAACTGAGAAGACCTCCAACCTTCCGGTGGATGGTGGGAGGTACCCGTAGAAGTACGCCCAGAATCCATCACAGTGGTAGAGCTTTACGGTTCTTTTCTTCCTGTACTTGAAGAGTTCTACTGTCTTTTGAAGCCCCTCTTGCGAGAGGATCTTCCGAGCCTCGTCTTTGTAGAACGTTTTCTTCTCTATCGGGAGGTCTTTCTTCACCAACCCTCGCATCGTCTCTTCTAGTTTTTCGATCTCCTCCTTGCTTGGAACGTGTAGACTTTCGTTTTCGAAGATTTCGCAGTATATACCCTCCCCGAGGGAATGCAGGACTTTGAGGCGCCAATTTGGGTTCAACTTTCTCAAAGCACAACTTGCCAGAAATATCAAACCTCTTTGGTATATCCTCAATCCATCCGGATCCGTGAGATCGATGAAACGTAGTTCTCCCCCTCTATCCAAAGGTTTGAACAATTCCACGATTTTGTTTTTCACTTTAGCGGCAAGTATCTTGTACTTGAAGTATCTTTGGTACTCCTCGGCTAAACGGAGTAGGTTTTCGCCTTTTCTCAACGAAACGCTCCTACCGTCCAACTTGGAGAAGAGGACGATCTTTTCCATGCGTCTTCCTCCTTGAAAATCCCTCCCCGCAATGGTAAAATTATATCACGAAGAGGAGCGTTGGGGCGTGGCCAAGCGGTAAGGCGGCGGACTTTGGATCCGCTAATCGGTGGTTCGAATCCACCCGCCCCAGCCAAAACCCCCCTCCCCGGGGGGTTACCTCTTTTCGAAGTACCTCCTCAGTTCCTCGTTGAACGGCAAACTCAAAATCTCGTCCAACACTGCACACACTTGTTCGTAGGAACGCGTTCTGGGGTCCCTGATGAGTATTTCCTCGAGTACCCTCCTGTCTCCAGACACGAACGCTTCCAAGTACCACTCCATCCTCAACACCCTGGGCCAAAGGAAGAACTTTTTGATCCTCTCCGTCAGGTCCGGTTCTACTTTCTCCCTATGGATGCCATCTTTGTCCACGATCACGGGAAGCTCCATGATCAGGTCGTCTGGAAACCCTTTCACGGCTCCCATGTTCTCCACATTCAGGAAGAGCCTGACCTTTTTCCCGTTCGCGATCGCGTTTATGAAAGGTACGTGCTGTTCTCCGCTCAATTGGCCTTTTCTGAAGAACTCGGGCCACTCCTCGGTGAGATTCAACCTTGGGTTTACGAGGACTTCTTCGGCGAGTTTTAAAAGCTTTTCTCTTGTTTTTCTCAGTGCTTCGTGGAGTTTTGGCCTTTCGATTTCGTTGTCTATCCCTCCAAACTCCCCGTACCACTTCTTTTTCGTCTCGAGGTTGTAGTGGTACTTCCAGCTACCGTTTCTGACCGTATCTCCTATGGGAAGCATGCCGTAGAACTTGTACATGTCGATGGCCGCAGGAGAAAGTTGCACGTCCCATGGACTCTTGGATCTCCACTCGTGCGAACGCTTCTCTATCCACTCGTCCAAGAGTTTGTAGGCGTTTTCTCCCTTGTAAAGGAACCTGTTCAACCATATCCCGTGGTTGACGCCTGCGACCTGCCAGTCCACCTCCTCCGGGTTCAATCCCAATTCCCTGAAGACCTCGTAGACGCCCGCCACACCATGACAGAAACCCACGATGTTGGCTTCTGCGAGCCTTTTCACCGCCTGGGTGATCTCAAAAACCGGATTGGCTGTCTGCATGAGATACGCCTTTGGTGCCAACCGTTCCATCCTTCTGGCAATATCCAAAGCCAGTTTGACGTCTGGATAGGATGCGAGGACGTAGGTGTAAGTGGAGACCATGTTGAACTCTTGGGCGTCTATTCCTCTGTAGTAACCGTGTTTCTCACCTATCTCCGTGACGATCTCCCACCTCTGAAACCCGTCCTCGTGGTAACGTGGATCGTATGGGTAAGCGGTGTTTATTATGAAATCCGCCCCCTCCACAGCTTCGTCTAGATCTTTCGTCTTCACTATCCTGATGGGAGAGCCGAGCTCATGTGCGTATTTGTTTGCGAGAATGTAGGAAGCGTTGAGACGCCTTTCGTTTATGTCCATCAGAAAGACTCGTGTGTCCTCGTTGGAAAGCTCCTCCGTTTGGGCTATATCGCCGACGATCTGGAGGGCAAATCTCACACTTCCTGCTCCGATTATAGAGATCTTCAACTTCCCCACCTCCCAAAAAATAAGGGTCTCGGTTGTTCACCGAGACCCCATGGATCGAAAACCATTTTTCACTCCTTCGGGAAAACGATGAACTTGATTGCTGTTCTGGTCTCGCCGTTGATCTGGACTTCCGTGAAAGCTGGTACGCAGACCAAGTTGATACCGCTGGGAGCCAAATAACCTCTTGCGATCGCAATGGCCTTCACCGCTTGGTTCACGGCCCCTGCTCCGATCGCCTGAAGCTCCGCTTTTCCTCTTTCCCTTATAACGCCTGCAAGGGCTCCTGCTACCTTGTTTGGATTTGAACTGGAAGCAACTTTGAGTACTTCCATGAACTCTTACCTCCTCTACCATGATGTGTATGTTGTGGTATTACATTCATCGCCAGGTGGCGCGCCCGGCAGGACTTGAACCCGCAACCATCGGATCCGAAGTCCGACGCTCTATCCAATTGAGCTACGGGCGCGTTCCTGGGGTGACCAGCGGGATTCGAACCCGCGACCACCTGATCCACAGTCAGGCGCTCTACCAGCTGAGCTATGGTCACCACGATATCTGGCGCGCCCGGTGGGAGTCGAACCCACAGCCCTCGGATTAGAAATCCGATGCTCTATCCTGTTGAGCTACGGGCGCAACTGGAGCGGGCGACGGGATTCGAACCCGCAACCCTCGGCTTGGAAGGCCGATGCTCTACCGTTGAGCTACACCCGCCCATCAAAGACCCCACAGGCACTAAAAATATTATCACAATGCCCTTCAAGAGTCAAGGTTAAGCACCTTTCCGAATGGGTTATGGAATGTTCCTCTTCACCTCGGAGTTTTTTCTGCGGGATAACTCGCAAAAACGCGGTCCGTTTCGACACACAATAAGATTGAACTAATTCATGCGAGAAAAGGGAGAAACGCGGAGTTATCCTTGAACGAGGTGAGGTTTACGTGTATAATATATGACGGCGGTGGAGAGGTGGCCGAGTGGCCGAAGGCGCTTGCCTGCTAAGCAAGTGTGGGGGTTTCCCCACCGCGGGTTCGAATCCCGCCCTCTCCGCCAGCTTTTTTAGGTGCCCGTAGCTCAGTTGGATAGAGCGCCAGACTGCGGATCTGGAGGTTGGGGGTTCGAATCCCCCCGGGCACGCCAGCTTGCGTTTTTCACGCTCAAGAGTTCGTAAGCGATACCGTACCTGTACCCTTTCGTGCTGACGGTCATCTCGCCGCCATATTCTTCCAACAACGAAAGCGCCACGATCGCGCCCGCAAGGAGGGTCTTTTCCCTACCTTTTGGTAGAAAGGATAGAGAAGAGAGCGCTTCGTAATCCATCGTGCGTATCTCGTCAACGATGCTCCAGACGTCGTCGTGAGACAACTTCATTCCATGAATCCTGTCGAGGTTCCACTCTTTCAGGAGATAGGCGCACAAGGTTACAAAACTTCCCCCTATTCCAAACAGATGTCTCTTCCTCACTTTCGGGAGCTTTTCACGAATGAAAGTCACGATCTCTTCCAGGGAACCTTTGAAGGGATGATTTATGTGGAAAAGTTTGTTCAAAACGTGTGTACCAAGCTCCAAACTCACGAAACCATTCTCCCAACAGAGCTCGAGACTCCCTCCACCGAGGTCCGCAACCAATGCTTCTCTCACGCAAAAATCCCTCACAACTGAAAGGTAAGAATAACGCGCTTCCTCCTCTTCCGAGATGATCCTACCTCTTCCCTTCGTAATCTTCTGGAACAACTCTGGGTTCTTCCTGAAGAAGGCCGTACCGAAGATGTGTAAGGGTATGCGGTACAACTTCGCCAACCTTTCGATTTCCTCAAAGGTAGCGAGGGCTCTGTCAAAATTTGTTGAATCACCGGCGATTCCCACCTCGTAGACCCTTTCGTACACACCTTTCCCGTCCTTGGAAACGACGAGGAAGATGAAGGAATTGCTTCCCATGTCGAGTATGGCAATCACTTTTCGATCACCTCATTCGACAGCACTTAAGTGCTCTCCCTCACCACCAGTTCCACGTCCAGCACCACTTGTTTTGGTTCTTCTCTTATTCCCAAGAGCCGTTCGTAGAGCATCTCGAAGGCGATTACTCCTTCCAAGTACTTGTCTATTCTCACTGTTGTGAGTGTAGGGTGAACGAACTCCGCATAAGGTATGTCATCATAACCGACGATAGCCACGTCTTCTGGAACCTTTTTCCCAAGGACTCTCAAAGCTTTCAAAGCAGCGATAGCGAACACATCGTTGAAACAGAATATAGCATCGTAATCCAGATTCCTGAGTTCCATTATCTTGTTGAAAGCTGATTCGTACCCTTCTTCTATTTCAACCATGTAGTAAGGCTCCATTCCGAACTCTCTCAACGCCTTCACGTAGCCGCTGTGACGCATCTGAGCAACCGACTTGTACATGTATCCGTTGAGCATAAGGATCCTTTTCCTACCTTTCTCCAGGAGATGTTTCGTAGCCAAATAACCTCCTTTGAAATCGTCGGAGTACACCTCGTCGAGTACGACGTTTTCGAAATGGACACCCAAAATGACAAAAGGGAAGTTGAGTTTTAGGAGTTGATCAATGTCTTCACTCTCAAACTGCGTTGGAGAAATTATGATTCCGTCAACACGCTTTTTAATGAGTGTTTCCACAGCTTGCTTTTCTCTTATATAGTCTCTCTCAGTGTTCATGAGAACAACCTGATAACCGTATTTTCTTGCAGTGGCTTCAATACCTTTGAAGACCTCTGCGTAGAACGGGTTAGAACTATCTTCAAATATGACGCCGATAGTTTTGGTGGCGCCACTTCTGAAAGCGATCGCTCCGGTGTTCTTTATGTAGCCAAGCTCTCTTGCCACTCTCAGCACTTTCTCTCTCGTCTCTTGGCTCACATCTGGTTTGTTGTTCAGAGCCCTGGAGACTGTATTTATGGAAACGCCAGCTTTCTCGGCTATGTCTCTTATGGTCACAAATTTTTTCTTTCTCAAGATTCATACCCTCCCCCACTCGCTTTTGAAGAAATGTTATCTCACCTTAATGTTATCCTTTGATTCCCCCAAATGTTAAACCCCTTATGAAGTACCTCTGGAACACGAGAAATACCACAACTGGAACAGAGGCGACCAAAAGACTTCCGGCTGCTATGATGTTCCAACTGCTTATCCACTGACCCTGAAACGCTGTGAGACCGATCGTTACAGTCTTCTTAACATCGCTTTGGAGTAAGATCAGAGACCACAAGTAATCGTTCCATATCCACGTGAATTCGAGTATCGCAAGGGCTGCCATGGCTGGTTTCATAAGTGGCATGATGATCTTTGCGTATATTGTGAAAGCACCTGCCCCATCGATTCTGGCAGCATCAAATAGACTAGAAGGTATAGTGATCATGAAGTTTCTCAAAAAGAACGTGCAAAAACCAAGTTGAAAAGCGATGTGAAACAAGATCACACCCGTCAACGTGTCGTACAAGCCCGTCATTACTGAGAACTTGTAAACTGGTATCAAGAGCATTTGGAAGGGGATAAGCATGCCAGCTACGAACATCATCAAGATTGGTTTTTTCATTTTAAAATCGTACCACGAGAGTGCGAAAGCTGCGAGACTGGATAAAAACAGAGTACCTGAAACGGATATCGAAGTCACCCAAAGGGTGTTGATGAAATACCTTCCCATCTTACCCTCTTTCCATGCAACTTTGAAATTTTCAAAAGTCCACGTACGTGGCGGTGCCCAAAAATTCCTGAGCATGAAAATCTCGTCTATCGTTTTGAAAGCTGTGAATATGGCTACCAAAAAAGGTATCATCCACAAAACAACAATGAAAGTGCAGAAAACATAGAAAAGAAGTGCAAAAAGCCATTTTTTCCTTGATATCATACTTCTCTTTCCTCCTTTTTCATAACGTTTAAAACGTAGATCAAAATGAAGATCAGAGTGACCAGAAATTGAATCACCGAGATGGCTGCTCCGTAACCCATCCTATAGTTGTGAAAGGCTTGTATGTACATGTAGTTGGCCATGACACTGGAGGAGTAAAACGGTCCTCCCCGTGTCATCACGTAGACAATATCGAAAGCTCGAAGAGAATCTATTACATTCACTGTTACAGCCACCACCATGGCAGGTCTGAGTTCTGGAAGAACAACGTACCAAAATCTTTGGAGGGCGTTTGCACCATCCACCATCGCAGCTTCCACACGGTCCCTATTCACGTTCTGCAATCCCGCCAGAAACAAAACCATAGCGTATGGAATCTGTCGCCAGAGAGCTGCCCATATGAGAGAATACGTAACCACCTTAGGATCACTCAACCAAGATTTTGCGAAATTACTGAGACCTATCCAACGTAGAAACGTGTTCACAACACCACCAGTGGGTTCGAGGATCCAAGACCAGATTTGCCCTATAACCACAAAGGAAAGAGCCATGGGAAGGTACACCAAAGTTTTGTACACTCGATGACCTGGGAACCTTTGATCCATAAGCAGCGCAAAGAGTAGGCCAAGAGGTATGGAGAGAAGAACAAATCCCACCATCCACTTCAAATTGTTGATGAATGAAAGCAAAAAGTAACGATCCCTGAAAAGTTGAACGTAATTCTGCAATCCAACAAACCTCATTTTCGTCATACCATCCCACCTGGTGAAACTGACGATCACGGTGTGAAAGATCGGGAACAAAACCCACACGATGTACATGGCGAGTGGACCTATCAAGAACAAGTATGGGGTGATCTTTTTCATACGATCGCCTCCTTCAAAAAAACTCCACGGGCAAAGGCCCGTGGAGCAAAGTTCCATTCCCCAATGTATCTCATCTATTTACCGTATATCCTCTTTCTCTCGCTCTCAAGTCTCCTTAGAATATCGTTGATTTTTGCTGGATTGTGCATGAATTCCACAAAACCGTTCATACCAACTTCAGCCATTTCTGGATTGCTATCCCTGTCGTAGAATTGTGTGACACCGGCAGATTCGAGAACCATGTTCAATCCTTTCCTGGCATGCTCATCTGGTGGGGCAACATGGACGTTGGCCGCCAATCTTCCCAGATCCTTTGCGAACTTTTCCTGAGCTTCCTTTGAGGCTATGAACTTGAGGAAGGCGATAGCACCCTTCTTGTTCGGTGCGTTCGCTGGTACCATGAAACCATCGATAGGTGTTTCTTCGTACAAGGGTACCGACGGATCTATGATTGGGAATCTGAAGAAATCTAGATCATCCTTCACTTCCGCCGGGGCTACATCCTTTATGAATTGACCTATGTAATACATACCAGCCTGTCCTCTGAACAGGAAAGTTGCCGCTTCTTGCCATTCGTAAGAAGAATGGTTGGGCAAGAAATAATCCCTTTCAACCAGTACTCGCCAATAATCGAAAACTTTGACTACCCTTGGATCGGTGTAGGGAACCTCTCCAGCCGTCAAAGATATGTGGAAGTCCAAACCATTGATCCTGAGGTTCAGGATGTCGAACCATCCCGCTGCGGTCCAAGGGAACTTCGTCCCTATGGCGATGGGGACGATGCCGTTCTTCTTCAAAGTCTCGCAAACCTGAAGGAATTCATCCCAAGTTTTTGGAGGTTTGATCCCAAGTTTTTCGAAGACGGATTTTCTGTAATACACCCCCCACCAGTACCAACTTTGAGGAATGAAGTATATTTTGCCTTTGTAAGAACACGTACTCTTGAAAGACGCTGGGAAGTAATCTTCCCATTTGCTACCCGCAAAAACTTCTTCTACCGGCACGATCAAACCCATTTCCGCGAAGTACCTCATTCTCTCTCCCGCAAACCATGTCACGACATCTGCAGTTCCTTTCGGTGACGCGAGCCACGTTCTCAGGAGAACCTTGAAATCTTCGTGCGCAAAGGTGTTGATGACAACTTTGTACTCTGGGTATTTCTGCTCGAACATCTTCACTAACTCTTCTAGCGCTTTTCTGGGAGCAGGGTCAGACATATAGCTGTTGATGACAACTCTTTCCTTGCCGAAAGCGAAAGAAGCCACGACGAGTATCAAAAGAAGGAAAAACCTAAACCCACGCATAAGAGCACCCCCCAGTAAAATTATCGGTAACGTTACCGGAAAAGTCTCCATGAGAAGTTTACCAAAAAGAGATTATTTTGTCAAGTTTCAGGGGACGGTTGTTAACATTAATCTTGAGAAGCAATCAGATCGTACAAGATTCAAAGTTGTAAAATTGATGAACAGGGAAAACCCTAGCATAGGTGGGGAGGTGAAATCCTTGTCGGTTCAATTCGAAGTGGTTGATGTGCCGATTCCCGAAAGGTCAAACGTCATCATAGGACACGCACACTTCATAAAGACCGTTGAGGATCTGTACGAGGTGCTC
>JAUQPE010000002.1 GCA_030550515.1 Thermotogota bacterium
AACACCCGCTGAAACTAACTTCACGAGAACACTCCCTCGTGGTAATTCTTTGATTTCATACTCCTTCAAAACAAGTGGTTTGTTGAACGCCTCAAGCACCATCGCTTTACCTTTGATCATCCATCCCCCCCCAACAAAAGAAAAGATATGTGATATTTCAGAGGTTTCAAAAAATAGTTTATCACAACTGGGCGAAAGTTTCTATTAGTTGGGTTGAGCTCTTGAAAAACGGGAAAAACCCTCCTTTGGAAAAACGTTAGAAATTTAATTTTTGATTTACAGCAATTTTCTTGTAATAGGTCTCAAGGAGATTTTGCCTGGCGAGCGGTGCAACTTGACGGATTACGAGAAGCTGTCTGGGAAGAGGATCGACAAATTCAACGAAGCGCCGATGCTCGCGGAACTTGTAAAGCAAGGTAAACTTCCCCTGTGCGGGAAAGACTCCCAAAGTGGTCCCCTTCGAGGAAATAGGACAGTACGGAGGAACGTGGAGAAGAGTTTGGTTCGGATTGTCTGATCAATGGGGATCAAACAAGATTTGTTTTGAATATCCACTTCTTCCAAACAAAAACGGCGCGGAAGTGCTTCCCAACCTGTTTGAAGACATGCGAGTTTCGGCCGATGGTAGGGTTTACACCTTCAAGATAAGAGAAGGTCTCAGATGGTCGGACGGTACACCCGTCACAACGGAAGATGTGAGATTAGTGATGTTCAAAGAACCTTATCCGTTGTTCCCGCTGTTTCTCATCTCGGCTGCACACCCAGGTACCGTCACCGGTTTCATGTTACCCTCCCATCACATCAAGCAATTCCATCCCAAGTACGTGGGTGAAGCCAAGGCTCAAGAGATAGCCAAAGCTAACGGCTTCGAGAATTGGTGGAAGTTCATACAGAGTAGGTGTTTGAGTTCATCGGTCTGGCTCGTCAACCCTGATCTGCCCGTCCTTTACCCGTGGAAGCTCTCCAGAAGAACCACAGACACCATGCTCGTTCTGGAAAGAAATCCGTACCACTTCAAAGTCGACCCAGCCGGAAACCAACTCCCATACGTAGACGAAATAGTGCACTACTTGGTGCAAGATTCTCAGATGGTCGTCTACAAAGCGATCACCGGTGAAATTGACATGCAGGCCAGGAACATACCAACGTCAGAGTATCAGGTTCTGGCGGCCAACAGGGAAAGAGGAGGTTACAGGCTGTTGGTTTCAAAGTTGGCTACTGGAAGCGATGTGACCTTGTACTTCAACCAAAACTACAAAGGGGACAGTTACATTAGAGACCAGTTGAGGAACGTGAAGTTCAGGCAAGCCATATCCTTGGCCATAAATAGGGAGGAGATATGGCGCCTCGTCTACCAAGGTCTTGGTGAGCCCAGGCAGGCGTCTTTGATCAAAGGGGTCAAGTACCACGATCCGGAGTGGGAGAAGGCCTACGCGGAGTACGATCCAAAGAAAGCCAATCAGCTGCTCGACGAAATCGGCCTCAACAAGAAAGACAAGGAAGGCTTTAGATTG
Organism: Thermotogota bacterium; assembly: GCA_030550515.1. GTDB lineage: Bacteria > Thermotogota > Thermotogae > Thermotogales > Thermotogaceae > JAUQPE01. Next base: position 1,515 of record JAUQPE010000002.1, read on the forward strand.
AGACCAGACGGACAGAGGCTGGAAATAATCATCGAGTATCCCACGATATTCTCCTATTGGGATCAAGCTTTTGAAATGATAAAAGGTTGGAATAAAGGTGTTGTTGAAACCCATCGAAAGGTCCCTGTTCGACGTGAGGTACACCTCTGGTGAGATGCAGATAGCTGCGTGGTCTTTTGATAGAAACTCCTTGATATTGGCCGATCCGTCCGTGTTGCTTGGAAAGTACTTCGCTCCGCTCTCGTACAATTGGTACACGAGTGGTAGGAAAGGTGGAGAAGCTCCCGAGGAAGGATCAGATCTGTGGGAACTTTACGAACTTTACGACAAGGTGAAAGTGGAGGTCGACGGGAAAAAGAGGGATGAGTACATGAAGCAGATCATCGAGCTTCACAAGAAGAATTTGTGGATAGTTGGAACTGTGGGAGCAGGTCCTGCCCTCATGGTCGTTAAGAACAACTTCAGGAACGTTCCGGAAGGTCTGATTTGGGACGATCCACTCAGGAGCCCGAAGAACCTCAGACCCGAACAATTTTTCTTCAAAACTCGTTGAGGGCGAACACGGAGAAGATAAACCCCCAGGGGAATTTCCCTGGGGGTTTTCTTTTTTGTCTTGCGTCATCTCAAGTTCTCAAGCTCCACGAAGATCAACTTCCCGGCGCCAGCTCCTTCTACAACTATGGTAGGCACCTTGTCGGCTGGATCCAGTTTGTATTCGTAAAAATCGGCTGGGTTGAAAACTGGCTTCCCTTCTTCAAGAAGGTTAACTTCGGGTTCTTTGCAGTAAGTGAAGACGTTCTTGGCGTCTCCTGTTCCAAGGGAGAGGAAACCTTTCGGGGAAGTACCGGCTGTAACAACGGTTGGGGCGAACGCAACGTTGGCTTCTTCCATGAGTTTTGCACCGAATCCCATGAAGTTGTTGGCTTCCACGTGGACTCTCGCGTACGTTGTGGAGGCGACACCGTACAGCGGTACCACGTTACCTGAAACACCCATTCTGAAACCGGCGCTGTAGAAGTTGTTGAACACGTGGACCATTCCAAACCTTACCCTCGGCATCCTTTGTATACAGTTCTTGAAGTAGTTGTGATGGTACGTCACTTTGTAGCTTTCTTCAGCTTTTGCTCTGTCCTCTCTGTCGCTGCTTCCAACGAGGGAGACCTTGTCGTGATCGACGAATTTACACCAAGAAACGGTGATGTAACTTGAAAAGTTCACTATGTCAATTGCTCCGTCGTTTCCATTCACAAACGTACAATGGTCCACCCAAACGTGGTGAGAGTTGTTGATCTCGATGTAGTCAAGATCGTACATCTTTCCTTGCGGGTCGTCTTCCATGTAGAAACCTTCGAAGTGAATGTTCCTTATTATGACGTTCTTTTGGTTTTTGATGTTGAAACCTCCTCCTACGATTTTTGCGTCGTTGATACCAACTATCGTTTTGTCCGATGTAACCGTTATTTCCCTCTTCGGTTCAAAGACGATCGTACCATCTATAACTATGACGTACCTTCCATCAGCCTTAGCGTACCTTTCGAGCTCTTCGGCGGTCTTCACGACAACGATAGGACCCCCCGCACCACCTGTGGTACCTTCAAGACCGAGAGCCGCAACGGAAGCGAAACCTATGGGTTTGTCGTAGAGACTCGCCATGATGTTAGCAAACGCAAAAGAAACCAAAACCACGAGAGCCAGTATCAACACTTTCCGCACAAGCATCACCCCTTTTAATGAGTATGAATGCCTTCTATTGATGTCTGATATTTCATTTCTCTCGAATACCTCCAAAGATAAAAGATATCAGAGTCTTCGTAGTAATGTCAAGTTAAAGTAGATGTTGAAAATTCGTTCCATTCTTTGGTAAAATTTTTCTTGGCGAAGTATCAGGTATCAAGTCAAAGGAGGGATGCCTCATGAAGAGGTGGTGGACTTTTTTGGTGGTTCTCCTAGCTGTTCCCTTAGTCTTCGGAGCGATAAAACTCACCCTGTGGTGTGGTGGAGGAACGGAAAGGCGGGGACTTGAAGCTGCCATAGCAGAGTACAAGAAGATCAGGCCGGACGTTGAGATCGAGTTGATAGACGTTCCGTACGCTCAGTTCGACCAGAAATTGAGGCTTGCGATTTTGAGCGGTGACATGCCAGATCTCGCCACAATCACGTACCCGTACGCTCCAGGTTACATGAAGTACATGTTGGATTTGTCACTTTATGTGAAGGAGGTACTCGGAATAACACCACAGGAATTTGCGGACTCTATGTACGACGTGGTCAAGATGAGGGTTGTCGATGAAAAGGGCGCGATCAGGTACGTTCCCCTTCACTTCACGATGCAGTGTCTGTGGGTGAACGTCGACTACTTCAAGAAGGCTGGCGTTCCCTACCCTCCATTCGGTGGAAGGACGGAACCATGGACGTGGGAGGAGTTCATGGACGTTTTGAAGAAGGTTAAAGCTGCCAACAACATACCTTACGCCCTCTCGATGCAGAGGACAGCGGAAAGGCTTTTCGCTTACCTTGCCATCCGCGGTGTGAAGACGCTCGATGAACAACTCAATTTCACATTGGACAGGGATCCTAAGGCCAAACAACTGCTCCAGGATTTCGTGAACATGTTCAAAGAGAACATCATGGTACCAGCCGAGTGGATCGCCGCGCAGGATCCGAACATGGCCCTCATCGGTGGGCTCACGGCGGTTCTTTGGGGAGGTAGCTGGAACACACTCGACCTCTTGAGAGTGACGGATAAAAAATTTGCGCCGGCTTACCTCCCAAAGGACGTGTACTGGTTGAGCCTCGAGGGAGGAAGGCTGTTTGGAGCCTTCAAGACGGGTAACAAGACGAGGGAAAAGGCGGCAGCCGAGTTCGCTCTTTGGGTCGGTTGGAAAGGCAAAGGTTACGACATCTACTTGAAGACCACCTACCACATGTCCGCTTACAAGAATCATAAAGTCGACTATGGAAATCCAATAATGGATCAGGTGCAAGAAGTTTGTGGAAAGTTGGCTGAAGCCACACCAAAATGGGTAGCCGATGTGAGAAATTCCGAGATCTGGTCGAGACTTCAGACACCCATAAACAACCAAATGTCTGCCGTTGTGGCCGGTCAGATGTCGCTCGATGAAGCTCTCAAGAACCTTAGAAACGAGTACGAAAGGATCGTAAAAGAGCTGGGCGGAAAGAGATGAGAGATTCCGGGGTGCTCCAAGCACCCCGGGTTGAAAACCACACAGAGAGGAGGTTAGCAGGGTGATTCGAAAACTCGTTCGCAGCAGATTCCTCTTCGTTGTGCCTTCTTTGATCTTTTTGGCGATCTTTGTGCTCTTTCCTATAATCGACATCTTTCGGATGAGTTTTTATCAGTGGGATCTACTCACGCCCCCCATGTTCGTGGGGTTTGAAAATTTTCGGATGATGCTCGATGACAAGTGGTTTTGGAACTCGATACTTGTTTCTTTGAAACTCTTGGTTGTGTCCGTACCCCTCACCTTTTTTGTTCCACTTGGGCTTGCCTTGGCTTTGTACAAGGAAACGACATCTTCTAAGATCTTGAGAGCGCTCTTCTACTGGCCTTACATGATGCCAGCCATAGCTGGTACCACGATGTGGAAGTGGATCTTGTCTTACGACCTGGGGATTTTGAACTACATCATGAAAACTTTGGGTTTCAAACCAGTCGCTTGGCTTCTGAAGCCCACTCCCGCTCTTGTAGCGGTATCCCTTGTGAGGTTGTGGGGGTTGACGGGTCTCCTGATGATGATGTTCATCACGGGACTTCAAAACATATCGAGTGAGTACTACGAGGCAGCGATGATAGACGGCGCGAACAAGTGGCAGATTTTTTGGCACGTCACGTTCCCTCTCCTCAAGAACACGAACGTTCTTGTTCTGACCACGTCGATAGCCCATCTGTTCAGAGATTTTGCCGTCATCTATGCGTTGACCGGCGGAGGACCTGGTTATTCAACGATGGTGACACCCCTCTACATCTACAATTCCGCGTTCACCCAGTTCAGAATCGGTTACGCCTACGCCATGTCTGTGGTGTTTTTGCTCATTTCCCTTATGATCACGGTGTTTTCGATAAGAGCAAGAGAAGCTAGATGAGGAGGGAGAAAGCGATGAAGAAAATCAAACTCATAGATGTCGTGAAATGGACGTTTCTCATCGTGATGCTGATCTTTTACATGCTTCCGATCTACTACGCGGTAGTTTCGTCCTTTAAGAGCATAAACGAGATCTACTCCTATCCTCCAACGCTCTTTCCAAAGAAACCGACACTTCAAGGTTACGTGGAAGCGATAAGAGGACAGGACCTGCTCACTTACCTGAAGAACACGCTCTTTGTGGCGGTTGTCGCCACCGCCCTCACGGTGATCACCACGGTAATGGCGGGTTACGGGCTTGCAAAGGGAGAGTTTTTCGGTAGGATCTTTTTAAACAGGTTAGTAGTCTTGACGTTGTTCGTTAGCGCGCAAGTGATAATGGTTCCTTTGTTCGTTATAATAAGAAGGTTAGGTTTGATCAACAACCTGTGGGGGTTGATACTTCCCGCCGTGTACACTCCCACCGCCACCTTCACCGCAATACAGTACATGAAAGAGATTCCAAACGAACTCCTGGAGAGTGCTAAGATCGACGGGGCAAACGAGTGGCAGATCTTTTGGAGAATCGTGTGGCCTCTTTCGAAACCTCTCGTGGCAGCCCTCACCATATTCTCCTTCACCTGGAGATGGAATGACTTCGTGTTGCCTCTACTTGTGGTGAACAGACGAAGCCTCTACACACTCCAGCTGGCATTGGCCGTCATACAGGGAGAGTACGGGGGAATTCCCTGGAACACGATCCTTGCCTTTTCGACGTTGACCATAATACCAACTCTCGTCATATTCTTACTCTTCCAGAGGTTCTTCATGAGGGGTATAATGGCTGGTGGATTGAAGTACTGATCTGATGTTCAAACAAGGAGTGTGAAAACATGACGATGAGGGCGCGTTTGGTCCTCGTTTTGTTCATCGTCGTTGGAGGACTTCTTGTCAGTTTTTACAGTATCTACGACAGCGTCTCGAAGGCGATACTGTCTTCGGTGAGAAACAACGCCACGAGCCAGGTGAACGCTCTCGCCAAATACGTCTCCGAGAAGATGAACAGTGTCGTGAACACGGTCAAATCTGCGGCAGTGTACTTGGGCGCCCAGTACTTTGAACCTTTCATGTTGGTAACCCAAATAAAGCCGATGGTTGAGAACGACAAAAAAACTTTTCTCTTTGCCTTCGCTGCGTTGACTTTGAACCAAAGAGCAGCTTTCACCGATGGAGAAAGGGTGGTCTCGGAAGATATCTCGAAGTATGAGAAATACCTGAAAGAGGTCGAGGGAAAGAACGTAGTCTTACTCATGGAGACCTACCAAGGTAAACCCACACTCGTTGTGGTCGTTCCAATAGAGACCATGCAGATGAGGGTGGGTATTGTGGGATTCGGTGTGAACCTCACAGAGACCGGTGACTTGTGGAAGACGATCGTCGAGGAAGGAAGGCTGACGAGGACAGGTTACGGCATCTTGGCCAACGACGAAGGGAGGATCCTTGCCCATCCGGTTGTTGGGAATTTCTCAAAGAACGTGTCTGAACTCCCAGGTCTTGGAACCGTATTCAGTAAAGCGCTCAAAAGCAAAGAAAATTACTTCGAGTACGAAGACAACGGTAAAAGATACACGGTTTGGTCCGTTGTACCGGGGTACGGTTACTACGTGTTTTCGACGGGGTATTTGGAGGAGCTTTTGGCGCAGGGCAGGGGTGTGATGGTGTCGACGGTGACGACGTACGGTGTGCTTGGG
>JAUQPE010000019.1 GCA_030550515.1 Thermotogota bacterium
CATTAATTCCATTTTTTGAACAGACAAATTTTAGCGAATGCGACAGGTTTTGCGCGTGCTAATGCTATGATAGTGGTGAATTTTCCAAAACCACGCGACACTTTGGGGGGAAGAGCGATGAGTATCAGGTACCAACCTTCCTGGTTGTTTCCACAGAGTCATTTTTTCAATAGCTTTCCTTTTATCTCGTGTGCTCTCTTTGAAAAAACTCATCCTATGCTCTATACAAAGGTTAAATTTTGATGGTTTCATCCGCTATGAATTTGATCTGAAACCTAAAAAAGACAGAAAAATATTTCATTTTTCATGAATATCCAATCACAAAACTACACGTTTGCTGCTTTTTGGATTTTGTTTGTAAACATTTTCACATTAAATATACATACAGAGAACGATAACGGTAACGATACTATCACAGAAGGGGGGATTTTTCATGATGAAAGTCTCGCTGGTTCTTTTGTTCACGGTGCTCCTGTTCTCCTTGAGCTTTGCTCAACTACTAAACATTCCAAGAGACCAAACAATTATAGTCCCAGGCCCTAAAACAGCCAACCCTGGTGATTTCAACGTTATCGCCGGTTGGAAGGATCCTCATCGAGGTATCCAGCAATTGCTCTTGGAACCTCTCTGGATGTGCGAACCAGTGAGAGGAGAGATCATCAACGCTTTAGCAGAGAATGGACCCATCTACAACAAAGATTTCACGAAAATGACGGTCAAACTCAGGAAGGGGGTTTACTGGAGTGACGGAGTGCCATTCACGGCTGACGATGTGGTTTTCACCGTCACAATGTGTATGAAATATCCTGAAATGGCACGCAACATGGAATTCACAGAATACGTCGACAAAGTCTACAAGGAAGACGACTACACAGTGGTGTTCGAGTTGAAAAAGCCAAATCCAAGATTCCACACGTACTTCATAGACAGATGGGGATACTGGTGGCCAATGCCGAAACACATCTTCGAAAAGGTGGACAATCCTGTCGCCTTCACGTTCAATCCTCCTGTCGGAACAGGACCGTACAAACTGAAGGATTACGATCCAGCTGGATACTGGGTGCTCTGGGAGAGGAGAGAAGACTGGCAGAGAACGCCGACTGGGATGATCTTTGGAATGCCGAAGCCAAAGTACGTACTCTTCTACGCTTACGAAACTGATGAGAAGATGACGCTGGCTTTCATACGGAACCAACTCGACGTTACTGGAGTAGGACCTCAAGCCCTCAAAGCTCTCTTGAGGAGGACTAACTACGCAAAACTGTACTCCGATTTCCCGTTCGTGCCGTTGATAGACCCCGTAGTCGGTGGTATTACGATAAACACCGGGAAATATCCTTTCAACATGAAGGAAGTCAGGTGGGCCTTGGCTCTCGCACTCGACATAGTCAAACTGGCTGAAGTTGTGGAAGGGAACATGCTCGTTTATGCGTTGCATGTTCCGGCTTTACCTCTTTACAGGAAGCTGTATTACGAGCCGTTGGAGAAATTCTTGAGGGACTTGACCATCGCTGGTGAAAAAGTCTACGATCCCGATGTACCTCTCAAGTTGGCAGAGGTGGCGAAGAAATATGGTTGGAAAGTACCGGCTGACCCGAAAACGATAATGCTCGGAGTTGGAAGCGGTTGGTGGAAATACTCACCGAAACTGGCTGAGAAATTGTTAACCAGCGTTGGTTTCAAGAGGGATAAAGCTGGAAAGTGGCTCCTCCCTGATGGAAAGCCTTGGAAGATCGAGCTTGGAACAAATCCTAACGATTTGATAGCCTTCGCGATTGCCCAACAGTGGAGAGAATTCGGCATAGATGTAGACGTCATAACTACGTACATTTCGGGTATAGATTTGGGGAACTTTGAAGTTCTTGTGACTGGAAACTGGCCTGCACCGGAGCCGTGGGGAGGACACGCTGATCTTCACAGAGTGCTCTACTTCTTCCACTCCAAGTATCAAGACAGACCTTTGGGCGAGAGAGTTGGGCAAGTTTCGAGGTGGTTCGACAAGAGGTTGGATAAGATCATAGACGATATGGAGAAATTGGATTGGGACGATCCAAGGAACGTAGAACTCGGTATAGAGGGACTGAAGATATTGGTAGAGGAGATGCCGACGATACCGCTTGGTACAATAGGTGTTCTCACCACAGCTATTGTGTACAACGAATACTACTGGACCAATTGGCCAACACTTGAAAACCCCTACATGATGCCTTACTGGCACTGGTCACAGTTCAAGTATCTCCTCACTTTCCTTGAACCAACAGGTAGGAAATGACACACAATCCCCCGCCCTCAGTGGGCGGGGGTTTAGAATTTCCTGAGGGGGGAGAGAATGAAGTTCATCAAAAGCTACTTGATACCTCGCATCATCCAGTACCTGTACATGGTTGTGATCGGAATAACTCTCATCTTCCTCATACCACGTCTGTCTCCTGTGGATCCCGTGGAACAGATACTAAACACCAGGTTGAGAATACAGAGCACAACTCCTGAAGCTATCCTGAAGATAAGAGAAGTCATGGAAGAACTGTACGGTTTAAAGGGGAGTCTTTGGGAACAGTACATCAACATGTGGAAGAGATTGTTGAAAGGGGATTTTGGACCGTCTATAGTTTATTACCCTGCACCCGTGATAGTTCTGATCAGGAACTCTCTTCCATGGACCATAGGTTTGCTAACACTCACAACTCTCATCTCGTGGTTCATGGGGTTGGTGTTGGGTACGTTTCTTGGTTACAGTAAAAAATCTTCTCTCTCCAGGATTTGGACAGCCGTTTTCATGGCCATCAATCCAGTACCTTATTACATATTTGCCCTGACGTTACTACTCCTCTTCTGTTATGTCATACCGATCTTTCCCTTAGGAGGAGGATTTTCTGTGGGACAACGCGTTGCTCTCACTTGGTCCTTCATCAAGGATGTCATAAAACACGGTACTCTTCCTGCCCTCTCCTTGATCATTTTGGGACTCTCTGGGTGGTCGCTCGGTACGAAAATACTCGTTCAAAACTTATCTGAGGAAGATTACGTGGTGTATGCCCAAATGATGGGATTGAGTGATCAAAAAATCCTGTACTCTTACGTGCTGAGAAACGCCATGTTACCTCAGATCACGGGTTTAGGACTTTCCCTAGGGGGAATTTTTGGAGGAGCTATGATGACGGAAATCCTGTTCACCTACCCTGGAATAGGCACTCTGGCATACAACGCTGTGAGGGCGAACGATTACAACGTTATGATTGCGATTAGTTTCTTTTCCATCATAGCGGTTGCTACAGCTTTGTTGATACTGGATCTGTTGTATCCTCTTATAGATCCCCGCATCCGTTATAGATGAGGAGTGAGACCATGAGGAAGTTGATGTACTCTCTCTCTGAGCTTTGGGAGGATCCCAAATTCAAGTACTCTTCAATAGTTTTGGGTTTATTGATCTTCATATCGATTCTTTCGTACTTTTCACCGTATGACCCGTACAAATGGTATCTCCTTCCGACGAACCAACCTCCATCGCTCAGACATATTCTGGGAACCGATGGGAAGGGTCAGGACATCTTTTGGGTTTTGTCTTTTTCTCTGAGGAACTCTCTCATGTTGGCCGTAGTAGCTGCTGTAGTATCAAGGGTGATAGCTCTGCTAGTAGGGATTTTATCGGGTTATCTCGGAGGTGCGGTCGATAGATTGTTGATGGCTCTCACAGATACCTTTATTGTGATGCCCGTTTTTCCTTTGTTGCTACTGCTTTCCTCCCTCATAAAGAATTACCTGACACCCCCCGTTCTTGGGCTGATAGTGGGAGTGTTCAGTTGGTCCGGTGACGCACGGGTGGTAAGATCCATGGTGCTGAGCCTGAGGGAAAGGGAATTCATGATAACGTCGAAGTTCTCTGGAATGACCGTGAAAGAGGTGATAGTGGGAGATTTGATACCATACCTTCTTCCAATCATTTCCGGGGGCTTCATAGGGAGTATGATGGGCGCAATAGGTTTCGAAGTGGTTCTGTCGATACTGGGTTTTGTCCGCGTTGAAACTCCCACGTTGGGTTCCATGTTCCACTGGATGATAAATTTCCAAGCCATGTTACTGGGTTACTGGTGGTGGGTACTGACACCCATTGTGACCGCCATTCTCTTGTTCACTGCCCTTTACACTCTCTCGCTGAGTGTGAACGAATACCTCGATCCTCGAACTCGCGTTCAAAGGATCGTGGTGGTGAAGTGAGTATGAGAGAGATCGTGACTGTAGAAAACTTGAAAGCGTATTACTTCATCCGGTTCATGGGTAACCAAACGACCGTGCGCGCCGTGAACGGTGTGGATTTCAAAGTTTGCGAGGGGGAAATATACGGGATAGCTGGGGAATCCGGTTGTGGGAAAAGCACTCTCTTGAAGGTGCTCTTTGGTTACACAAAGCCCCCGTTAAGGTTGGTGGACGGGAGCGTGATCTACGATTTCGACAGTCAAAAGCTTAACATCACTGCTGTAAATCATCAGCTACTGAGACGTGTTCGCTGGAAATACATCTCTTACGTCCCTCAGGGATCCATGAACGTGTTGAATCCTGTTCGAAAGGTCAGAAAAATTTTCATGGATGTCCTGGCAGAACACACGGACATGTCGAAAGAAGAGGCATTCTACGAAGTGGAGAAGTATTTCGAAGCACTTGGGTTACCCTTGCGTGTCTTGGATTCTTTCCCTCACCAACTCTCCGGAGGGATGAGGCAGAGGGTAACGATCGCACTGGCTACAATCTTGAAGCCTAAAGTGATCCTCGCGGACGAACCAACAACCGCTTTGGATGTCGTCGTTCAAAGGGGTGTGATCCAACTTCTGAAAGATATTCACGATGAGCAGAAGTGTACGCTCATAATAGTCACACACGACATGGGTGTTCACGCTCATCTGTCCTCACGGATATGTGTGATGTATGCGGGAAAAATCGTGGAAGAAGCACCATCAAATAAGATGTTCAAGGATCCCCTCCATCCGTACACGAAACTCCTTATAAATTCCCTACCATCGCTTGGTGATCGACGACGTAGAGAAGGTATCCCTGGCGCTCCTCCTTCCCTTTCCAACCTTCCTCCGGGTTGCCCCTTCCATCCCAGGTGTCCGTCAGCCAGAAGTGTTTGCATGGAAAGGGAACCCGCACTCGTTACCGTGGAGAGGGATCGTAGAGTTGCTTGTTGGATGGTGGAGGGATGAACAATGAAAATCGTTGTTCGGAACCTGGTAAAGATTTTCAAAGTTGGAAGCATCTTTTCCCTGAAGAAACTAACAGCCGTTGACAACGTGTCTTTCGATATACTACCGGGCGAGATTTTTTCGTTGGTGGGTGAGTCTGGCTGTGGGAAGACCACGACGGCCAAAATACTTCTGGGGTTGGAAGAACCCACTGCTGGTGAGATCTTCTATGATGAAACCCCGCTGGAGGATTTCATAAGGGACAAGAAGGAGTTTCTGAAGAAGGTCCAGCTCATACAGCAAAATCCATTTTCCACTTTCAACCCCTTTCGGAAGATAGAGGACTACCTTTTCAAAACAGTTCTAAGGTTTGGGATAGCTGATAGTAGAGAGAAAGCAGAGAAGATCATCGACGAGAAGTTATCCATAGTTGGAATGAGCTTCGGAGAAGTGAGAGACAGGTACCCGAACGAGTTCTCTGGGGGACAACTCCAAAGGATCTCGATCGCCCGGGCACTCTTAACAAATCCATCTTTCCTGGTTGCCGATGAGCCAGTTTCAATGGTCGACGCCTCCCTCAGGATCTCTATAGTCAACTTGTTCAAAGACCTCGGGGAAAGATTCGGTATAAGCGTGCTCTACATAACGCACGATCTCTCTACAACTTATTACGTGGCTGATCGTATTGCGGTGATGTTCAGAGGAAACATTGTCGAAATGGGAAACACCCAGGAGGTTTTGGATAACCCTCTCCATCCTTACACCGTCCTCCTGAAGGTCTCTGTCCCCATTCCGAATCCAGAGACCAGTTGGGATGAGAGGGTAGACCTTTCAACACTTGAAAGAGAGGAATACTTCACCAAAGGATGCAAGTTCGCAGGACGGTGCCCTCACGTGAAGGAGATATGCAAACAACTCCAGCCACCTGATATAGAATGTGGAGGAAGAACCGTGAAGTGTTGGCTCTACAAATGATCCACTTTTGGGAGGTGGGAATTTGAAACGTATGTTCAGCCCTTCCTGGTCCTCTCTTCGAGGTCACGTCCTTCCTGAATGGTTCGACGACGCGAAATTTGGGATATTCATCCACTGGGGGATCTACTCGGTCCCTGGCTGGGCCAC
>JAUQPE010000025.1 GCA_030550515.1 Thermotogota bacterium
TGAAGAACCCCTTCTTCAGTGGAAAGTACTTCTTCAAGTTTTGAACTTCCACAGCTTTCACACTGCATCAGCTCCTTCAAACGAGTAGTCTGTACCCAAGTTTTCCCGCCTCTTCTTTCAAATCGTCCTTCGAGATCTTCTCGGCCTCGTACTCTATTCCCACGATACCAGCATCCATCTCGTACTCGACTCTGAGTATCCCATCCAAAGATTCCAAGTGTTTTTTCGCCCTTTCGTAATCTTCTCGGGTCCTCGTATCCCTTATCATGAAAAAGTGGAGTCTCTTCATACACGATCCCTCCCGGTTCACGTGAGGATCTCCCCTTCTTTGATCAGTCCTCCGTTCTTTGCGTCCCAAAAGCTCATGACTCTTTTACCGGGAAAGAGGATCTTCTTCACCAACACCTTCCCTTTACCCGTTCCTACCCATGCCCCTTCCTTCGTTATTTGATGTACCAATCCTGGCTCGTCCCCCGACGAGTCCACGGCGCTCGCACCGAAGAGTTTCACAAGCTGGCCGTTCAACACGCAGGAAGCCCCTGGCTTAGAATCGTAAGCCCTGATCTTGTCCTTCACCGAGACGGCGTCTCTCGCGAAATCGATCATCAGGTCTTCTTTTTTTATCAAAGGGGCGTAACTCGCCGCAGAGTGATCTTGCTCTCTCAGGACAACGTTTCCATTCTCTATTTTACTCACGAATTCTAGGACGAGACTTTTCGAGACCTCGAGCAACTTTCTCTCCAGTTGATCGTGGGTTTCAAACGGATCGATAGGAACCTCAACCTGTAAAGCCACAGGGCCGGCGTCCAATTCTTTCACCATCCTGTAGATGGTGACACCCGTCTTTTCCTCCCCGTTCTCAAGCGCCCTGTGGATCGGGGAGGCACCCCTGTACTTTGGCAAAAGCGAAGGATGGACGTTATAACAACCCAGTTTTGGCAAGTTCAGAACCTTCTCTCCAAGTATCTTCCCGTAGGAAACCACCAAAATGAGGTCTGGATCGAGGGTTTTCAAGAATTCGAGGCACTCCGGCCTGTTTATAGACTCGGGTTGAAGAAAGGGAATCCCGTACATTTGAGCCACCACCTTTACAGGTGGTGGTGCGAGCCTTCTGCCCCTACCTTTCGGTTTGTCAGGTTGAGTTACAACACCCACAATTCTTCCGTCGTTCCTGATCAAGTGCTCCAGTATCTCTGCAGAAAATTCCGGTGTCCCAACGAAAACGACCCTCAAGAGATTTCCACCCTCTTTTTAAGGATCTCCAGGTCCTCCTCGTTTCCTTGCACCGTCACCGTGACTCGATCGCCATCGTAAAGCTCCTCGAGGATCTCAACCTTCTCCCTCATCGAGTAGATTTCTCCGATCTTGCTCACGTGGAATGTCAGCCGAATCCTCTTTTCTCTCCTGCTGAAGATCGACTCTATCCTATCCAAAAGCTCATCCAATCCTGCCTTCTCCTTTGCTGAGATGAACAGAGCGTCTGGGTACCTCTTCCTCAGGACCTCGATCCTCTCCCTCGGACACAGGTCTATCTTGTTGAAACAGAGTATCCTCTCTAGATCGAGCGCGTCGATTTCTTCCAACACCTTCTCCGAAGCCCTCATCTTCTCTTCAAGGTACGGGTCCGAGGCATCCACCAGGTGAATCAGCACGTCGGAGTACTTTATCTCGCTGAGAGTCGCCCTGAAGGCACTTATTATCGTGTGCGGCAGCTTTCTTATGAACCCCACGGTGTCGCTCACGAGGATCACACGTCCACTCTTGAGCTTCAACCTCCTGGTCACGGGTTCCAGCGTGGCGAAGAGTTTGTCGGCTATGTACACGTCGCTGTCGGTGAGGGCTTTCAGAAGGGTTGATTTCCCCGCGTTCGTGTACCCGACGATGGAAACGTGTGGTATCTTGTTTTCCAACCTCTTCTTCCTTTGAATTTCCCTCTCTCTCTCTATCTCCTCTAGCTTTTTTCGAAGGACAGTAATACGGTCCTTTATGTACCTTCTGAGCTGTTCGAGCAACGGCTCGCCTGGCCCTCTGGTTCCGATTCCCCCTCCCAATCTAGACAGCTCTTCACCTTTTCCGACAAGTCTTGGAAGCTCGTACATCAGGTACGCCATCTCCACCTGAAGCTTTCCTTCTTCGCTGGTGGCGTGTCTTGCGAATATCTCCAGTATCACTTGCGTTCTGTCCAAGACTTCGACGTTCTCCAGGAACTCCCGCATGTTCTTTGACTGGAAAGGATTTATCTCGTCGTCCACGATCACGAGCTCTGCGCCGTGATATTCAACAACCTCTTTCAACTTTTCGAGTTTGCCTTTTCCAAGGTAAGTTGCTGGATCGGGCTTTCCTCTCTTTTGCCAAAGCATTTCAGCAACTTCTACACCCAACGTGAAGCAAAGTCCCTTCATCTCTTCGAGGGACTCCCTGATCTTTTCCTCTCTGACACCAACTGCCACGAGCACTGCCTTTTTTCCCTCAAGTTCTCTGGTCTTCAGAACCTTCCACCTCTTCTTCTTCTTTCTTCTTCGTCGTGGCGGAAAGGATCACATAAGAGGAAGGGATAATGGTGCTTATGGCGTGTTTATAGATCAGACTCTGTTGATTCCCGCTCTCGAGAAGGACTGTGAAGCTGTCGAACGACCTTATGAAGCCCTTCGTTTGAAAGCCGTTCACCAGGTAGACCTTTACCTCGATCTTGTTCACCCTGAGATGGTTCAAGAAACGATCTTGAAGGTTGAACTTCTCCGCCAAGTTGACCTCCCCCCTTGCAACGAGATTCACCGATCATACGAAAAGATCAAGATTATTATACAGCATAACACCTGAGAATGGCTTCCTTTATTTTCCTCTTCGCCTCCTCCTTTTCCACTTGAGAGAGGTTGTACCAGATGGCGTCCTCGTACCTCTTGAACCATATGAGTTGCCTTCGCGCGAAGTGCCTCGTGTTCCTCTTTATGAAGTGCACCATCTTTTGGAAATCGTATCTCCCCTCCAAGAAACCCACAACTTCCTTGTAACCTATCGTCTTCATCGAATTGAGGTCTTTCGAGTATCCCATTTCCAGGAGCTTTTTCACTTCTTCAACAAGGCCATTCCTCACCATCTCGTCCACCCTGCGGTTTATCCGTTCGTACAACTCGTTCCTTTCGCGTGTGAGCACTATGACGAAGAACCTCTCGTCCCCCTTGGTTTCCTTTTGGAGTTCCGAGATCCTGCGTCCCGTCTTCATGTAGACTTCCAGTGCCCTGATGGTCCTCTTCAAATCGTTCGGGTGTATGCGCGTGGCGGCTTCTGGATCGAATTCCTCCAGCATCTTCCTGAGAGTCCCTGGTTCTCTCCTCTCGAGTTCTCTGAGTTCCTTCCTTATGTTTTCATCCGCTGGCACTCCTTCGAAGATGCCCCTCATCAGGGCGTCGGCGTACAGACCTGTTCCGCCGACGAACACGGGAATCTTCCCCCTCTTCACCACCTCCTCCACCACCTTGAGCGCGTCTTTCCTGTACATGAAGGCGTTGTAGTACTCGTCCGGGTCCAACAAGTCTATCATGTGGTGCGGAACTCTCGCCCGCTGTTCCAAGGTGGGTTTGGCCGTCCCGATGTCCATGTACCTGTATATCTGTCTGGAATCCATCGAGATGATCTCCGCACCGATTTCTTCGCAGATTTCGATCATAAGTTCTGTCTTCCCGACACCCGTTGGGCCTCCGACGATGGCGATTTTCATCGCTTGTGTATCACCCCGTACACCACGCCACTCTTCTTCGCTCCTTTCAGCTCATCCACCCTGATCCTGCTGAGGAGACTGTCTTTCACGTGTGTCTTGATTATGACCTTTTTCTTGGCCACCCTCAACATCTCTTTTACGTCTTCCTCGGTAACCGTGTCGTACACGGCAAAAGGGCGCAGAGGATTCATCGCGGAAGACTCGTACACTGGATTTTCGAACATGGGATCGCAGTAGACCACGTCGTAGTAGTTGTCGCTGGCTTCTCTCACGAACTCCTTGAAATTTGCGTGCAAAAGTTCGATCTTTTTGATCGCTTCCCTCAACCACTCGATATCCGTTTGAAACCGCTCCAAACCGTATTTCACGATGGTGTATACGTGAAGGGAAGCTTCGAGCCCCACCACTTTTCCCTCCGGGAGGAAGGCAGCCATGAGTATCGCTTCGCTTCCAAGACCGAAGGTGGTGTCCAACACCACCTCATTACCTTCGGGTTGCAAGGTTTCGATGAGGTAGTCCCTCTGGCCTGCCTTTATGTTCCTCATCCTCAAGATGGCGGTGGAGGGGTGAAAGAAGAATTCCCCTCCTTTCCACTTTATGGAGAGTCTGCCTTTCTCCACAACGTAGTAGAAGTCCACGTTCAACTCGCACAATCTTCGCCTCGGCACGTAAACGGCGCCAAGCTCACCTGCCAGCCTCTTGGCCTCCAGCACTTGCTCCTTGTCCGGCCTGTGGGAAGTTGTTACCACGTAGTTTTTCATCCTCTATCACCTCTAAGAGCTTCTGGTTCAACATTTTCTGTTGTTCGATCTTTTCGTTCAGCTCCTGATACCTAGCGAGCAACAACTTGTGCTTCTTCATGGCCTCAAGGTAGTTGTGATAACTCACGAAGAGCACGAAAACCATGAAGAAGACAAGCGTAAGGAAACCGAGGTTGATCTTCCTTTTGGACGTTTTCAGTTTTTTCCTCGGCACGATCTTCGATTTCCTCATCCCCCTATCCTCCCCTTCGGGTTCCTACAGAATGTAGGAGCTGAGATCTTCGTCTTGGACGATCCTTTCGAGTCTCCTCTTCACGTATTCCGCGTCGATGACAACCCTCTTGTTCGGAACGTCCGGAGCCTCGAACGACACCTCCTCCAAGACCTTCTCCACCACGGTGTACAGCCTCCTGGCTCCTATGTTCTCCAGCCTCTGGTTGAGTTGGTAAGCGATTCTGGCCATCTCCCTGATGCCATCTTGCGCGAAGACAAGTTCAACTCCCTCGGTCGATAGCAGTGCCTGGTACTGTTTTATTATCGCGTTCTCCGGTTCTGTGAGAATCCTGACGAAGTCTTCTTCGGTGAGTGGGGAAAGTTCCACCCTTATCGGGAACCTTCCCTGAAGCTCTGGTATGAGGTCTGAAGGCCTGCTCATGTGGAACGCGCCGGCGGCTATGAAGAGTATGTAATCCGTCCTCACGGGTCCATACTTCGTCATGATCGTGGTTCCTTCGACTATAGGCAACAGATCGCGTTGGACCCCTTGTCTTGAAACGTCTGGCCCCACTCCTCCTTCTTTGCCCGCGATCTTGTCTATTTCGTCTATGAATATGATCCCTCTGTTCTCCGCCCTGTCCAACGCCTCCTGTATCACCTTGTCCATGTCTATGAGCTTTTCCGCCTCGATTGGAAGCAGGGTCTTTCTCGCCTCGGACACCTTCATCCTCTTCTTCTTCTTCCTCTTTGGGAACATCCCACTGAACAAGTTCGAGATCTCGATGCCTAAGTCCTCCATTCCTCCTATCACTCCAATGAATGGTGAGGTGTTCTCTTCCACCTCTATCTCGATCTCTTCGTTCTCGAGCTCTCCGCTCCTCAACTTTTCCCGCATGAGTTCCCTTTTGGCCCTCATCCTCCTCCTATCCTCTGGGGAAAGTTGTTGCTGCTGTGCGCCGCTGATGAGGTTTATGAAGGGATTGGTGATGGGAGGGATGACCTTCGATTCAGGCACCAGGGCGTCGAGTATCTTCTCTTCCACGAGCTCTTCTGCCTGCCTTTCCACTTCCTTTATCTTCTCCTGCTTCACCATGTTGACGCTGATCTCCACCAGATCTCGGATCATCGAGTCGACGTTTTTGCCGACGTAACCGATCTCCGTGAACCTCGTCGCTTCGACTTTCAAAAAAGGAGAACCGGAAAGTTGGGCGAGTCTCCTCGCGATCTCGGTCTTCCCGACTCCCGTCGGTCCGATCATGAGTATGTTCTTCGGCAGGACTTCCTTTCTCCAGTGCTCTGGAAGTTTTTGCCTTCTGATCCTGTTCCTTATGGCGATCGCCACCGCTTTCTTCGCCTCGTATTGCCCCACTATGTACTTGTCGAGTTCCTGAACTATCTCCTTCGGAGTCATCTCGTCGAAGGGTTTCACAGGCGGCCACCTCCTAGATCTCCTCGATCACGATGTTTTGGTTGGTGTATATGCATATCTCACCCGCTATCTCCATGGCTTTTTGGACTATCTCCCTGGCCGAAAGGTTCGTGTTCCTCAGGAGTGCCTTCGCCGCTGCAAGGGCGTAAGGCCCTCCGGATCCGATCGCAGCCACATCCTCGTCGGGCTGTATCACTTCCCCGTTTCCCGAAATGATGAATATGTTGTCCTTGTCCGCCACAAGGAGTAGAGCTTCGAGTCTTCTCAGTATCCTGTCGGTCCTCCAGTCTTTCGCGAGCTCCACGGCGGCCTTCGTGAGGTTTCCTCCCCATTCTCTGAGCTTTGCTTCGAATCTATCGAAGAGCGTCATCGCGTCCGCAACGGATCCGGCGAATCCGGCCAACACTTTCCCATCGCCAAGTTTTCTCACCTTTCTGGCGTTTCCTTTGAGTACCGTGGACCCGAACGTGACCTGACCGTCCCCACCCATCACGGTCTTCCCATCCCTTCTCACAACGAGTATGGTTGTTCCGTGAAATCTCATCTTCTACACCTCCTCTCATAATTTTAGCACCCAAGCGATGTTATCATTTTCTGAGGAGGTGCGACTTCATGAAGATCGGGGTAGCGCTCAGTGGTGGGGTCGACAGCGCCGTGGCCCTCTACTTGTTGTTGCGGGAGGGCCACCATGTGAAGGCCTTCCACATGAAGACGGAACCAGACGATTTCTTCGTGAGGAAAGAAGTGAAGAAGAAAGTCTGTTGCAGTCCTTCAGACACCGCCGATGCCGTGAAGATAGCGAAAACGCTCGGTGTCGAGATAGAGATCGTGGACGTGCGACAAGTTTTCAAGGAAAAAGTGATCGAACCCTTCAAGAGGGACCTCCTCGCGGGTTTGACGCCGAACCCTTGCGTTCATTGCAACAGGTACGTGAAGTTTGGGCACTTCATGGATTACGTGTTGGCGCAAGGGTTCGATGCGTTCGCGACGGGGCACTACGCGAGGGTGGAGTTCAGCGAAAAGTACGACAGGATAGTGATCAAAAAAGGTGTGGAACCGAACAAGGATCAGTCTTACTTCCTCGCCAGGATAGAGCCGTGGAGGGTAGGGAAACTGATCTTTCCAAACGGTTATCACTCCAAAGAGGAGATCAGGTCGCTCGCCGAAAAGGCGGGCATACACGTCGCCAGGAAGAGGGAAAGCCAAGACGTGTGTTTCATACCGGACGGTGACGTGGAGGGTTTCTTGCGTGAAGAAGGAGTCATTTTGGAAGAAGGGAAACTGGTGAACGAAGAGGGGGAGGTAGTGGGGACGCACGAGGGCTATCCCCTCTACACGGTTGGGCAACGAAAGGGCATGAGGTTCGAGAAATTCGGTAAGAAGTACTACGTGAAGTCGAAGATCCCCGAGGAAAACATCATCGTGGTCGCGGAACTGGAAGGGGTGCATTTCTCCGGTCTCATCGCCGTGGATCCGGTGTGGCACGTGGACCTTCCCGACGAGTTCCGGTGCGTGTGCAGGGTGAGGAAAAAATCGGAAGAAGCCCCCGCGCTTGTGAGGAAGAATGGGGAAATCGTGGAGGTCTTCTTCGACAGGAAGGTTTTCGCCGTGACACCCGGTCAGATAGCCGTTTTCTACGACGGAGACGTGGTACTCGGTGGTGCCATCATAAAGGAGGGGATACCGTGAGGAGCATCGTTCAGAACAAAGTGGAGGAATGCCTCGAAATCTTGAGATGGGACAGGACAAGGTGGCTGGAGTTCTGGAAGAGCCAGAGGAAGAGGTACGGTCCCCTTATACCAGGCTACGAAGAAAGGTTGGAGTTGAACGACGAGAAAATAAAGGAGATACTCTGGTCCATCGAAAGGCGCACGCTGGACAGGTTCAAGTGGGAATGGCTCGACGTCTCAAGGAACAAGAAGATAGAGTGCGCCGAGGCACTCTCTGAGAGGGAGAAAAGTTTGGAACTTCACAGGGAAGACTTCTCCGTCTTCCTCATGGCGCTTTTGGGAATCGAGGATTGGGTGGTCGTGGACGGAGAGAAAGAGAAGGTCGTCTTGATCGACGTGTTCTCGCTGTGGAAGAAGGGATTGCTGAGAGAGCTCTCCATCGTCGCGCTCGAGGCCGCACGTTCTTTCAGGATGGGAAAGGACAGGGGAAGCTACGAGGGGAAGAAGGTCTTCTTCGAGGAACTGTTGAGGGACGTCGAGAAAATCCTGGAAGGCGGAAAAGGGTCCTTGCAGAGGCTCTGCGAGTACCTCAGGGAGCGTGTACCCTACTACGACTGGGTGGGATTCTACTTCGTCGAGAACGAAGAGTTGGTCCTTGGGCCCTTCGTGGGGGAGCCGACGGTGCACACGAAGATCCCGTTTGGGATGGGGATATGCGGTCAGGCGGCTGAGCGGAAAGTTACCTTCGTAGTTCAGGACGTGAGCAAGGAGACCAACTACCTATCTTGCAGTCCCAAGACCAAGGCGGAGATCGTGGTTCCCATCTTCAAGGGTGGGGAGATCGTTGGCGAACTCGACATAGACTCGCACGCCTTGGCACCCTTCTCCGAAGAGGATCGTCGGTTTTTGGAGAAGGTGTGCGAGCTGGTCGCCAAAGTTTTGTGACTTGGTGTGAGGGGACACCCCTCACACCACCCTCTTGAAGTGTTCTATCGACCTGTCCCAAGTCCTTTCGGCGTCCTTTGGGAAGTAACAAGCGGGGAGCTCCCCGTGCTGTCTGTGGTAGTGCATGCACTCGCAGCAGATACCCTTCCTGGGGCATCCCGGATAAGAACAGTTACAGTAGGAAAGGTTCCTTTCCTTGTTCGGACACGCCTTCATCTTCTCACCTCCAGGTTTCCCGACGTGATTTCGTCCTTCTCCATGAAATCGTTGATCTCTTTTGAGATCCTGACCGTCAAGTACAACCAGTAGACACCGAGCGTGAGGAGTGCCAGAAGAAAGGCGGTGAGGACGTTCCTGGTCCTGAAGACTTCGATCTTGTAATCGTGGCCTGTCAGTTCGAAGAGGAGCTTGTTCTTCATCTCTTGGAGCTTGTGTTGGGCGGTGAAGAGGTGGTGCAGAAAGATCACGAAGAAGACAAGTTGAAGCAAAGCGAAGATACCCAGCTGCGGAAAGAGGAGACTCAACGCCCAAAAGATCACAAAGAGTGTGTAAGACCAGCTTGGAACGAGCGCGATCTTCTCGTCGGGCACGGAAAAGTTCAGCCTCTTCATCAGTTCGAGCGTTCTCCTTGCGCTTTCGTTCAAACACGCTATCCACTGTCTGTACACCACGAAGAGGATCACGCTCGAGATGAGGGAAAGGAAGATGGCCAAAGCAAGCAGTGGAACATCCACTCTGTCTCCCCCGATGAACCTCCTGTAGGTCTCAAGCAGCGCCACGGTACCGACCGCCGAAAAGGCCACTCCCACCACCGCGAGGTTGACGCTCACCCTCCTCATCTCGAAGCCCCCTTCAAACTTTCGAGGAGTTCGTCCCAGGAACTATCATCACAGAAGTCTTCCAAGGCCTTGAAGTCGTTCCAGAAGGACCAATCTTGGGAGTTCTGAAGTCGGGGAAGGTATATCAACAGGTCGGTATAGTCGGATGGTGTCCCGTACACGCGGGCGGATTTTATGCTGTTCAAGAGTTTCTCCCCCAAGGTTTTTAATCCCTCATCGCCCGAGTTCATCAGCGCCCGCGCAAGACTTCCAAGCTCCACCATCTCGGTATCCTTTCCATTAGATTTTCTCCTTTCCACGTTGTAGGCGTAGAGAGAAAGCTTTTTTTCGAGCATGTAGTTCGCTATCTCGTTCAGCGTGTCCATGATGGGTTTCAACTTGCCCGTGTCCCAAACGCTCAGGGAATAACCACTTCCATAGCGTTTTCCGTAGTACTCCACCATCTTCCGCAGAAGGTTGGAAACACTCGAGGAGACGCGAAGGAAACTGTAATCGTAACCTGTGCCCGGTATCTCCTTCGAGGAAGCGACGATGTATTTTGCACAGTCTTTGAGTTCCCACAGGATCTCGAAAGTTCCCATGATGCATGCGTCGAAGGCGAGAACGGTGACGGGGTTGTCCTTGAGAACGCCCTTTATCTCGTTTATGGTGAGGAAGTCCTTGAAATAGAAATAATTTGGGTCCCCATCGCTGTCGTAAGCCACTCCCTTCGTGCTCACGCGCTGCGAGGATTCTCCCCTCCACCAGTTGCCGTGGTTCCAAATCACCAGGACCGTGTTGGATCTTCTGTACTTTTCCAGAAAGTTTCTAAGTTGTTCGGGATCTCCGGAGTTGATCTGTTCGAACTTCTCCAGAACGATCCTTTCGTTTTCGACGATCCTCATGAGGACGTCTTCTTTCTTGTGGTAGTCTATTGCGACCACCACGTCGAGCCAAGGCGCGGGGTACGACATCTCCTTCAAGTCCCCTTCCACGTAACCTTCCAGGTCGTTGTCCGCGGCAAACCAGACCAGAAAAGCCGTGGTTGGAAAGTAGACGACGATGACGCAGGCGGAGACCAGAAGAAGCAGAAGCGACAGCGTCAGGAACCTAGCGGTTGAGGTAGTCAAACTTTTTGCCCTGATAAGTGTTCCTCCTCTCCAGTTCCTTTTCTATGGTGTTCACCAACTCGAGTTTACTCTTTCCCCAGTTACCGAAGATGGTGCCTTCCCTCGGGGGATCCGCCACGAGTCGGTGTATCACGACGTTCGGCGAGAGGTACTCCAGAAAGGTGACAACCCTGTCGACGTACTCCTCGAGGGAACAGATCCTTATCTCTCCGCTTCTGTACATCCTGGCAAGCTCGGTCCCTTCCACGACGTAGAGGGAGTGTATCTTCACCCCGTCCACGGACAAGGCGGAGAGGAGTTTTGCGGTCTCGATCACGTCCAACGCGTCATCCCAGGGAAGGTTCAAGATCACGTGGACCACGAGCTCAAACCCTCTCCTCTTCACCCTCACCGCGGCGTCCACGAACTCCGCGAGCGTGTGCCCCCTGTTGATGAGACGGAGCGTCCTGTAGTTTGCCGTCTGGAGCCCAAGCTCGACGGAAACGTCGACTCTGTCCTTGAACTCTTCCAGAACGTCCAAAACCTTCTCCGGGACGAGATCTGGCCTTGTGGAGACCGAAAGTTGCACTATGGAGTCGTCCACCAGGGCCTCCTCGTACTTTTTCTTCAGGTTCTCCGGGGAGTCGTAGGTGTTGCTGAACGCCTGGAAGTACGCGATGAACTTTCTTATACCCTTTTTCTCGTACCTTTCCTTCATCTTGAGCACCTGCTCCCTGATGAGAAGCGACGCCTCCGTGGTGAAACCGCTCCCCGTGGCGTCGCAGTAGATGCACCCACCCCAACCTTTCCTCCCGTCTCGGTTGGGGCAGGTGAACCCACCGTGTATCACGATCCTTTGAACCCTCTCACCGTACTTCTCTTTCAGGTAATCGCTCAGCTTCCTGTACCGCACGCGTGCACCTCCGCAATCACTATGATACAATAATTCCAAACAACACACGAGAGCCAGAGGAGGAGATCGCCGTGAGGATGGGACAACTCTACGTACCGACCCTCAAAGAGACCCCTTCCGACGTGGAAACGAAGAGCCACGAGTACCTCCTCCGTGGAGGTTTCATCAGGAAGGTGGCCGCCGGTGTCTACACCTACCTTCCCCTCGGCAGGAGAGTCCTCCTGAAGGTGGAGAACATCGTGAGGGAGGAGATGGACAGGATCGGCGCTCAGGAGATCCTGATGCCCATCATACAGCCCGCAGAGCTCTGGAAGAGGTCTGGTAGGTGGGACGACTACGGACCGGAGATGATGAAGCTCAAGGACAGACACGGAAGGGACTTCACGTTGGGACCGACGCACGAGGAAATCGTCACTGAACTGGTCAAGGACGAAGTGAAGTCCTACAGGCAACTCCCGCTCGTCGTCTACCAGATCGCCAACAAGTACAGGGACGAGATCAGACCTAGGTTTGGGCTCTTGAGGGCGAGAGAGTTCATCATGAAGGACGCCTACAGTTTCCACTCCTCTTGGGAATCTTTGGACGAGGTCTACGAACTCTTCAAGAAGGCTTATTCCAAGATCATGGAGAGGCTGGGAGTCAAGTACACGATCGTGGAGGCGGAGAGCGGTGCGATAGGCGGGAGCGTTTCGCACGAGTTCGTGATCCCGGCACGGATAGGGGAGACGAACGTGCTCTACTGCGATCGGTGTGGTTACCAAGCCAGTGACGAGAAGGCGGAGTACAGGGGGGAGTACCCAGCCACCGATGAAGAGGAAAAAAACCTTGAAAAGGTCCCAACTCCGGGTATTCGAACGATCGAGGAGGTTTCGAACTTTCTGGGAGTACCGCCCAGCAAGATAGTGAAGTCTCTGCTCTACAAGGGAAGGGACGGGTACGTGATGGCCCTGATCAGGGGAGATCTGGAGTTGAACGAGGCGAAGTTGAAGGCGTACGTGAAGGATCAATCCTTGAGGCTCGCCACACCCGAAGAAGTGCTCGAAGACTTCGGTGTACCGATCGGCTTCATAGGACCGATCGGTGTGGACGTGAGAAAGGTGGCGGATCACAGTGTGAGGTACCTCAAGAACTTCGTGGTCGGTGGCATGGAAGAGGACACACACTACGTGAACGCGAACCAACCGAGGGACTTTCGGGTGGACGAGTGGTGCGACCTGAGGACGGTGGTGGAAGGGGATCCCTGTCCGGTGTGCGGGACCCCCCTGAAGGCCACCAAAGGTATAGAGCTCGGTCACATCTTCAAACTCGGTACCAAGTATTCCGAGGCGATGGGGGCCTACTTCATGGACGAGGAGGGAAGGCTCAGGCCGTTCATCATGGGTTGTTACGGCTGGGGGGTCTCGAGGACTGTAGCGGCCGTGGTGGAGCAGTTCCACGACGAAGACGGGATGATCTGGCCCCTCACCATCGCACCTTACAGGGTGGTGGTGGTTGTCGTCAACGTTGGCGACGAAGAGCAAAGAACTATGGGCGAGAAGATCTACAGAGCGTTGCTGGAAAGGGGCGAAGAGGTCGTTCTGGACGACAGGGAGGTGTCACCCGGTTTCAAGTTCAAGGACGCCGATTTGATAGGTTTCCCGGTGAGGGTGAACGTTGGAAAGAGCTTGAAAGACGGCTTCGTCGAGCTGAAGAAGAGGTATTCGAGAGACGTGGTGAAGGTAAGCGTGAGGAACGGGCTTTCGGAGTTCTTCGAGGCCTTGGAGAGGATCAAGATGGAGTACGATCCGAAGGAGATGTTGCGATGAACTACGCGTGCCTATCCTCCGCCACTCTGAACGGACTCAAAGTGCACCCCGTGATGGTGGAAGTGGACTTCGACAACAGGAGTGTCTTCAACGACATAGACGTGGTTGGGCTCGGAGACGTCGCGATCAAAGAGAGCAGGAAGAGGGTGAAGAGCGCCATTTTGAACAGCGGTTTTTTCCTCCCGCACGGGAAGTTCGTGGTGAACCTCGCCCCCGCCGATTTGAAGAAGGAAGGTTCCCTCTTGGATCTCGCGATGGCTCTCTGCATCTTGGCCTCCACGGGATTGATCAAGGTCAGCGAGGAAGTGCTCGCCATCGGAGAGCTCTCCCTGAACGGTGAAGTGAAGAGGGTGAACGGGGTTCTACCCATCTTGCTCCACCTTTCGGAAAGATTCGAAGGGACCGTTTTGATACCTAAAGACAACGCGGTAGAGGCGAGTTGCGTGAAAGGGCTCTCCGTTTACGGCGTTTCCTCGCTCAGAGAGTGCGTCGAGTTCTTGAGAGGAGACCTGGTGTTGGAGAAGGTGGAGTACAAGGGGATCGCGCGTGACGAAGTGAGGTACGACGTGGACTTTTCCGACGTCAGGGGACAAGCGGTGGTGAAGCGAGCCCTCGAGGTTGCCGCAGCAGGTTTCCACAACGTGCTCATGATCGGCAATCCGGGTTCAGGAAAGACGATGTTGGCGAGGAGGGTCCCCACCATACTGCCTCCCATGTTCGAGGAAGAGATCGTGGAGACGAGCAAGATCTACAGCGTGGCAGGACACGTCGGTTTGATCAAGGAGCGTCCCTTCAGGGCGCCACACCACACCGCGTCCGCGGTGGCGATCATAGGCGGAGGAAACGAACCGAGACCCGGTGAGGTGTCCCTCGCGCACAACGGTGTACTCTTTTTGGACGAGTTTCCGGAATTCAAGAGAGACGTCTTGGAGGCTCTGAGGGAACCGCTGGAGGAAGGTACCATCACGATCTCCAGGGCGAAGACCTCCGTCACTTTCCCTGCAAGTTTCATGTTGATCGCTGCGATGAACCCCTGCCCTTGCGGAAACCTGGGTGACCCCAAGCAACCCTGCGTTTGTTCTCCAAGGGACATCGCAAGGTACAGAAAAAAGGTGTCCAGCCCACTGTTGGACAGAATCGACGTGATCGTTCACGTGTCCAAAGTGTCTTTCGACGAGATGATGACGAAGGCCAAGGGTGAGAGGAGTGAAGAGATCAGGGAGAGAGTTCAAAAGGCTTGGGAGATCCAAGCCTTCAGGTTCAAGGGAGAACGGAAGAGGTACAACTCTCGGATGACACACAAGATGCTGGAAGAACACGCGAAGATCGACTCAAAAGCTGAAGAATTCTTGAAGAAAGCTGTGGACAAATTTGGGTTCTCCGGAAGGGCCATAGACAAGGTGCTGCGTGTTGCCAGAACGATAGCGGATCTTGAAGGTTCTGAAAGAATCGCGTTCCAGCACGTTGCGGAGGCGCTGCAGTACAGGTCGAAAGAGATCTAGGTGCTCCACCAGAATCTCCTCTCCGCAACCTCGTC
This sequence comes from Thermotogota bacterium, assembly GCA_030550515.1. GTDB lineage: Bacteria > Thermotogota > Thermotogae > Thermotogales > Thermotogaceae > JAUQPE01. The sequence goes on from JAUQPE010000025.1 coordinate 14,922, forward strand.
CATCCGTTTCTTCGCCTTTCTGTCTTCCTCTCTGAGGAACTCCATGAGCTTTCTGTCTTTGAGTTTCTCCAAAATTTTTCTATCTTTCCTCACCTGAAGAAACCGATCCAAAACTTCCTTTTCCTCTCCTTCCAAACTTTTCAGTTCTTCTTCTAGCTTGTTCATCTCTTCTTTGTAGTACGTCAACCACTCCCTCACCAACGAGATATCGGCCTTGGTGAGGACCTCTTTCCTGTAGAATTCCTCCTCCAAACGACGTATTTCGTCTGCAAATTTATTCAATCTTTGTTTTAAAAGATGCTTTCTCGCCCTGATGCTCATCAGTTCGTTCTTTAACATCTCTTCCTCCTTCTTTCGAACGTCGTACACTTTTTGGAGTCTAAATTTAAAAGCCAAGAATATCACTCCCATCATTCTTTTTGAAATGGTTGCAAAAAATGTTAAAATCAAGAAGGTGACCCGAATATATTCTACCAAAAACGGTGGTGAATCGGTTTTGTTCACCAAGGAAGAATTGATGGAGATGGTGTCGGAAAGAGTTAAAAAGTGCACAGCTTGCCCCCTGCACCTCACGAGGACAAACGTGGTTGTAGGAGAAGGAAACCTGGACAGTCCTTTGGTCTTCGTGGGAGAGGGTCCAGGGGAAGAGGAAGACAAAACTGGAAGACCCTTCGTCGGGAAAGCTGGGATGTTGCTCACAGAACTTCTGTCCGAAATCGGTTTGAAGAGGGAAGAAGTCTACATATGCAACGTGGTGAAGTGCCGTCCACCGAACAACAGGGTACCCACAAGGGAAGAACAGATGGCCTGTGGCCACTTTCTTTTGGCGCAGATAGAGATAATAAACCCAGACGTGATAGTGGCCCTTGGAAGCACCGCCGCTTCCTTCTTGCTGGGAAAGAACATCTCCATCACTTCGGAGAGGGGAACGCCAATCGATTGGTTTGGGGGAAAGAAGATTCTTCCAACGTTTCACCCAAGCTATCTGCTCAGGAACCGCAGCAGGGAACTCCGTAGGATCGTGGTAGAAGACCTCAAGAGAGCAAAAAGTTACACGAGAAAAACGTGAGGAGGGATGAAGGACTATGCCAAGAGGAAGGAAGAAGACCTTGACTCCCGCTTTGGAGGATTACCTTTCCGTCATCCACGAACTCCTCCAGAAACAACCCGTTGTGCGGGTGAGTGCCATAGCGAAGAAAATGGGAGTGAGCCTTCCGAGTGTGACGAACGCGATGAAGAGGTTGGCAGAGCTTGGTTACATCCAGTACGAAAAGTACGGTTACATCGTTCTCACCGACAAAGGAAAGAGGAAGGCCAGATCTTTGAAAGGCTCTCAGGACAGGCTGAGGAACTTCTTCTTCTACGTCATGGGTATATCTACCCCAACCGCCGAAAAACTCGCCAGACACTTTTCTCACTTCCTCGACAGCAAGACGAAGAGCAGGTTCAAGAAGTTCTACGATATCATGATAAATTTCGATGAGAGTAAGGTCGGGGAGTTGAAGGCGTTCCTTGAAGAGAGTAAACAACTCGTGAACGTGACGGAGATACCGGAGGAAGCCAAAAGGATAGAAGAAGAGGAAGAGGAGGAATCCTGACCATGAACGTCCTGGTGACAGGTGGAGCGGGATTTATTGGATCACACTTGGTGGACGCGTTGGTAGAGAAAGGTTATGGTGTGATCGTCGTCGACAACTTGTCCAGTGGTAAGGTCTCCAACCTCAACAGCTATGCGCTCTTCTACGAGCAGAGTGTGGAAGACGAGGAGATGATGGAAAGGATTTTTTCGCTCCACAAGCCCGAGTACGTTTTTCACTTGGCGGCGCAAGCCAGCGTTGCTGTTTCGGTGAGGGAGCCATCCAGGGACGCGAAGGTGAACATCCTGGGCTCTCTCGTGTTGTTGGAAAAATCCGTCAAGTACGGTGCGAAGAAGTTCATCTTCTCCTCCACGGGTGGGGCCATATACGGTGAGGAAGTGAAAGTGTTCCCAACTCCTGAAACGGAGATCCCCAAACCCGTTTCGCCTTACGGTATAGCCAAACTCTGTGTGGAGAAATACCTCGAATTTTTCGCGCGGGAATACGGTTTAAAGTACACTTCCCTGAGGTATTCGAACGTCTACGGGCCCAGGCAAGATCCGTACGGTGAGGCCGGGGTTGTGGCGATATTCGTGGAACGAATGCTGAAAGACGAACCCGTTCTGATCTACGGGGACGGTGAATACGTGAGGGACTACGTGTACGTGAAAGACGTTGTGGAAGCAAACCTTCTGGCCATGGAGAGAGGCGACAACGAGGTGTTCAACATTGGCACCGGCAGGGGAACCACAGTGAACGAGCTGTTCCGGATGCTCAAAGAACTCACGGGCTACCGCAGAGATCCAGTCTACGCTCCACCCAGGAAGGGAGACGTGAGGAAGAGTGTCCTAGATTGTAGGAAGGCAAAAGAGATCCTCGGTTGGGAACCCAAGGTGAGCCTCGAAGAAGGGCTCGCGATGACCGTTGAATATTTCAGAAAAGCCGCTGAGTGAACTCCTTCGTCCGAAAGACTTCGATGAGTTCGTAGGACAAGGTCATCTCTTCGGAGAGAAAGGCATCCTAAAGTTGACCCTCTCGAGAGGTCAGATGTTCTCTGCGATACTCTACGGTCCGCCGGGGTCGGGGAAGACCTCGGTTTTTTTCCTCCTGGAGAGGTACTTCAGCGGCGAAGTGGTCTACACGAGTGCTTCCGTTCACGGTGTTTCCGAGATCAGACAGGTGATGAAAAGGGGGGAAGAACTCAAGAGGTACGGTAAAAAGTTGTTGTTGTTCCTCGACGAGATACACAGACTCAACAAGAACCAGCAGGCGGTGTTGGTTACGCACGTCGAGCGAGGAGATGTGGTGCTCGTCGCCACTACCACGGAGAATCCCAGTTTTGCGATCATCCCGGCCCTGCTCTCAAGGTGTAAGATCTTGTACTTCAAACCCCTTTCCGATGAGGATCTCATGAGGATTCTGGAGCGAGCCCTTTCCAAGCTTGGGATGGAGATGGACGAGAAAGTGAAGGAAGTCCTCGTGAAAAACGCGACAGGCGATGCCAGAACGCTCCTGAACTCCCTGGAGATACTCTATCAGGTGTTTCAAGACAAAAAAATATCCCTGAAGGATCTGGAAAGCGTTTTCGGAAAGAGTGCAAGTTACACCAAGGAAGAGCACTACGACCTCGCATCGGCCTTCATAAAGAGTCTGAGGGGGAGCGATCCGAACGCTGCGGTCTACTATCTGACCAAGATGATAGAACTCGGCGAAGATCCGCGTTTTTTGGCGAGGAGGATGATCATCTTTGCCAGCGAGGACGTGGGGCTTGCCGACCCAAACGCCCTAGTGCTAGCGGTGGCGACGGCGGAGGCGGTTGAACACGTGGGACTCCCCGAGTGCCTCTTGAACCTCGTTGAGTGTGCGATATACCTCTCTCTTTGCCCAAAGAACAACTCCGTCTACCTGGCCATGGAGAAGGCCAGATCTCTCCCTCTGAGGGAAGTCCCTCTCTTCCTCAGGAACCCAGTGACCGAGGAGATGAGGGAGAGGGGATACGGGGTGGGGTACAAGTACCCTCACGATCATGGTGGATTCGTGAAGGAGAACTACATGCCGAAAGGTCTCGAGGACGAAATCGTCTACGTACCGAAAGGGATCGGTTACGAGTCGGCACTCAAGGAGAGGCTCGAGAGACTCTGGCCAGAGCGGTACTCAGGGGGTGATGTGATGGAGATCAGAAAAGAGATGACTTACTCCGGTAGGAAGATACGCCTGGTCAAGGGTGACATCACGAAGGAAGAAGTCGACGCGATAGTGAACGCCGCAAACGAGTACTTGAAACACGGTGGAGGTGTCGCGGGAGCGATCGTGAGAGCGGGTGGGGAGGAAATCCAGCGGGAAAGCGACGAGATCGTGAAGAAGATGGGGAAGGTGCCAACCGGCGATGCTGTGGTGACGGGAGCGGGCAAACTCAAAGCCAGGTACGTGATACACGCTGTGGGACCTGTCTGGCGCGGGGGAACGTTTGGAGAAGACGAACTTTTGTACAGAGCCGTTTACAACGCATTCCTTAGGGCTCACGAGTTGGGATTGAGAACCATCTCGATGCCGGCGATCAGCACGGGCATATTCGGGTTCCCAAAGGAGAGAGCTGCGAAGATCTTCGCGAAGGCCGTGAGAGACTTCTTAGACCAAAACCCCACAACTTCTCTGGAAGAGATCAGGATATGCAACATCGACGAGGAGACAACGAACGTCTTCGAGAAGAACTTTGAAGTTTGAAAAAAAGAAAGGGGGACGAGGCCCCCTTTCATCTCTCAGTATTCCTCAGGTATCGATGGCGTCTCCTTCTTTTCTTCCGGTTTTTCGACGATGAGCACTTCCGTTGTGAGGAGCATGCCAGCGATGGAAGCCGCGTTCTGGAGAGCACTCCTTGTGACCTTGGCTGGGTCGATGATACCCCTTTCGAACATGTCGCAGAACTCTCCTCTCAACGCGTCGAAACCGAACGCTGGGTTGTCGCTTGCGAGAACTCTCTCCATGATGACCGCACCGTCGTATCCTGCGTTCTCGGCGATCTGCTTGATGGGAGCCGCGAGGGCCTTGTAAACGATCTGCGCACCTATCTTCTCGTCACCTTCGAGCTCTTCCATGAGTTTTTCGACCGCTTTTCTGGCTCTCAGGAGCGTGACTCCTCCACCTGGAACGATACCTTCCTCAACGGCAGCTCTGGTTGCGCTCAGCGCGTCTTCTATCCTGTGCTTTTTCTCTTTCAATTCGGTCTCAGTTGCGGCACCGACCTTTATCACAGCAACTCCACCGGCGAGTTTTGCCATCCTCTCTTGGAGCGTTTCTTTTTCGTACTCCGAAGTTGTCTCTTCGATCTGAGCCTTGATCTGAGCGATCCTCTTCTTTATGGCCTCCGGGTTACCTTTTCCACCGATTATTATCGTCTCGTCCTTCTTGACCCTCACGAGATCGGCCCTTCCGAGGTCGTCCAGATCGAGGTCTTCGAGGTTGATTCCGAGCTCTTCGCTGGCCACCTGTCCACCCGTGAGGATCGCGATGTCCTGGAGCATGGCCTTCCTTCTTTCACCGAACCCAGGTGCCTTCACCGCGCAGGACTGAAGCGTTCCTTTGAGCTTGTTCAACACCAGCGTGGTGAGCGTTTCACCTTCCACGTCTTCGGCTATGACGAGCAGAGGTCTTCCGGTCTGGGCGACCTTTTCGAGAATCGGTATCAGTGGCTTCACGGCGCTGAGTTTCCTATCGGTGATCAGGATGAAAGGTTCTTTGAGGACGACTTCCATCTTCTCCGCGTCGGTCACGAAGTAAGGAGAGATGTATCCCCTGTCAAACTGCATACCTTCCGTGAATTCAACGTAAGTCTCCAGCGTCTTGGAGTCTTCCACGGTGATCACGCCGTCTTCTCCTACCTTGTCCATCGCTTCGGCGATGAGCTCACCGATCTCAGGGCTGTTCGCGGATATCGCAGCAACGTGAGCGATGTCCTCCCTGCTGGAGAGTTTTCTGGAGAGCTTCTTTATTTCTTCAACGGCTCTCTCGACAGCCTTGTCGATACCCCTCTTGAGGAGTATTGGATTGGCACCCGCAGCCACGTTCTTGAGACCTTCTTTGATCATCGCTTGAGCGAGGACCGTGGCGGTTGTCGTCCCATCTCCGGCGACGTCGTTGGTTTTAGAAGCGACCTCTTTCACCAGCTGAGCACCGAGGTTCTCGAACTTGTCTTCCAACTCTATCTCTTTTGCGATGGAGACACCGTCGTTGGTTATGGTCGGAGAACCCCAAGACTTTTCGATGACGACGTTCCTTCCCTTTGGGCCAAGCGTGATCTTCACAGCGTTGGCGACTTTGTCAACCCCTCTCTCTAGAGCCCTTCTGGCTTCCTCGTTGAATTTCAACAGCTTCGGCATAACTCACACCCCCTTCACTCTTCGATTTTTGCGAGGATATCGTTGGCATCAATGATGAGATAATCTTCATCATTGATCTTTATCTCCGTACCGGCATACTTGGAGAAGATCACTTTGTCTCCAACCTTCACGTCGATCTTGTCTTCGTCGAGCTTTCCAACGGCTATGACCTCTGCCTTCATCGGTTTCTCTTTTGCGGAATCAGGAAGGACTATTCCTCCTTCCGTCTTCTTCTCTTCTTTGATAGGTTTGATCAAAAGCCTTTCACCGAGTGGTATGACTTTCATTCTCCATCCCTCCTTCAGGTAATTTTAGCACTCTCAAGGTTTGACTGCTAATTATAATATAACACCTCCACCTTGACATTTCAAGTGGTAATTTTCGCCAAAAAATCCAAAAAAATCCGAAATATTGCCAAATATTTTCGATTATTTAGCCAACCACATGAGGGGGTGAAAACAAAAAAAGACGGCTTTCGCCGTCTTTTGAGGAAGCTGGTGGAGGCGGGGGGATTCGAACCCCCGTCCGAAGATGAGATCCCCTGGGCTTCTCCGAGCGCAGCCCGTGTTTAATCTCTCGGGAGAGACTCCCCACGGGCAGGGAGTCTTCTCCCACAGCCTCCGTCAGCTTTCCCAACCCGAGCGTGGAGGCCGCGCTCAGGCTGGTAGGCTGGCGCTCTCACGCCTCCTTCTGGAGCCCAGCCAACTCCAGAGGAGACGGCCGCCTTCAGCTATCAGGCGGCGAGGGCAACAGGTTCGTTGGCACTTATTCGGTGTTCCACCTTTTTTACGAGGGGGTGGAGACCTCGGCTCGCTTCCCAGGGAATCCCATCCCCGTCGAGCCCATTCGCCCCCGTCCGAGGTTCACCATCATTATATCACGTATTAATGACTAATTCAAATCGGCGTGAGTTCAAGATGTTGTATAATTTATTAGCTAACAACGCGGTACAAGAGGAGGTGCTACTAAGTGATCGCTTACGTTGTGAGAAGGCTCCTGCTCTTGCCCTTGATCCTCCTAGGAGTCACCTTCATAGTTTTCGGTTTGATGCAGTCTCTTGGACCAAACAGGTTGTTGGCGGCGTACGTGAATCCTGGTTTGCTCGATAAATTGTCCGACAGGGAATTGGAGGCTTTGAAGGACAAGTACGGTTTGAACGATCCGTTCATCGTGAGGTACTTTAAATGGCTTGTCAACACTTTGAGAGGGGATCTCGGGTGGTCACTCGTCGGTAAGGAACCCGTGAAGGACGCCCTCTTCAAGAGGCTTCCTTACACGATAGAGTTGGCTCTCTACGCCTTGTTTCCCGTCGTGTTCGTGGGGATTTGGCTTGGTGTGAAGGCGGCTGTTCACAGGGGAAAATTTCTTGACCACTTCATCAGGATATTCGCGGTCGTCGGGTGGTCGTTTCCAGACTTCGTCTTTGGCCTCCTCGTGTTGATGATCTTCTACAGTATCTTGAACTGGCTTCCCCCTGGAAACCTCAGCGACTGGGCGGAACAAGTGATCAAATCACCCTATTTCCGCAGCTACACCAAGTTGATCACCGTCGACGCCCTCTTGAACGGGAGGGTTGACGTCTTTTTGGATGCCATAAGACACATGATCGGTCCCATCATCACACTCTCGTGGCTCTGGTGGGCTTACCTTTTGAGGATCACGAGGTCCAGCATGCTGGAAGTGCTCTCAAAAGAGTACGTGAGGACCGCGAGGGCAAAAGGTTTGCCTGAGGACGTTGTGATCAACAAACATGCCAAGAGAAACGCGATGATCCCTGTGACTACCGTAGCGGGTGGTATGGTGATAGGCCTTCTGTCCGGGACGGTGATAGTGGAAACCGTCTTCAACAGGACAGGTGTGGGGAGTTTCACGGCGACCGCCGCACTTCAGTTGGACTACGCCTCCGTAATGGCTTCTGCCCTCTTCTTCTCGACGATCTTGGTGATAGGCAACTTGATCATAGACATCCTATATGCGTTGCTCGATCCCAGGATAAGACTTGGATGAGGGGTGAAAGAGGATAATGAGGAAATTTTTCAGAGACCCATCGGCGTTGATCGGGCTTTCGTTGGTTCTCTTCTTCGTGTTCGTGGCGATCTTCGCACCCTGGATTGCCCCGCCTTATCACCCCCTGAACCCCGAGATGAGGCTACCCGATCCCTACCTGATGCCTGTCGTCACTTGGTCTCAGGGACCTCAACCACCGACGTACAGATCCGATGTCAACGAGAAGAGTTTGGGAAGGAAACCGATAAGGTGTGTTGACTACCATCCTTTCGGAGTGATAGGTGGTAGGGACATCTTGTACGGTGTGGTGTGGGGGACCAGGACGGCGTTCAAGATAGGTATCATTGTGACGTTGCTGAGGCTGTTGATAGGAGTACTCATAGGTTCCATATCCGGTTACTTTGGAGGATGGCTCGACGAGATCTTGATGAGGATCACGGACGTGTTCCTCTCGATACCCTTCTTGATCGCGGCGGTGGTTTTGACAACAGTCCTTGGAACCGGTTTGGACAAGGTGATGATCGCAATGGTGGTGTTCGGTTGGATGGGTGCCGCGAGGCTCATCAGAGGGAACATACTCCAGGTGAGGGAAGAACAGTACATCCTGGCCGCGAAGGCGTTGGGTGTTCCTGATTATCTCGTGATACTCAAACACGTGCTTCCCAACACGATCTTTCCCGTCCTCATATGGGCTTCCATGAACATGGGATCCTTGGTGATCACGGCGTCCGTGTTGAGTTTCTTGGGACTCGGAGCACCACAGGGGTACGCCGACTGGGGGTCCATCCTCAGCTATTCCAGGGATTGGATGATGGAGGTAGGGAAGCACTGGTACACTCTGGTCTACCCTGGGACTGCTATGGTGCTCTTCGTTCTGGGTTGGAACCTCCTCGGGGACGCGTTGAGGGATGCCTTCGATCCAAGGTTGAAGTTCTGAAGGAGGGATTCAAGTTGAGAGAGCCTCTCCTCAAGGTCGAAAATCTGAAGACCTACTTCTACACGGAAGATGGTCTCGTCAAGGCGGTTGATGGGGTGTCTTTCGAAGTCTACGAAGGCGAAACGCTTGGTATAGTTGGAGAGTCTGGGTGTGGAAAGAGCGTCACGTCGTTGTCCATAATGAGACTTTTGGATCAGAACGGTCGCATCGTGGAGGGGAGGATCATTTTCAAGGGTAGAAACTTGGTGGAACTACCCGAGCACGAGATGAGGAAAATCAGAGGGAAAGAGATCGCTATGATCTTTCAGGAACCGATGGTGGCCTTAAATCCTGTCTTCACGATAGGTGACCAGATCATGGAGGCCCTCATGTTGCACCAAGGAATGTCAGAGAGAGAGGCGAGGGATAGGGCGATAGAGCTGTTGAGGAGGGTAGGTATCCCTGAGCCGGAGAAGAGGATAGACGCTTACCCGCATCAGCTGTCCGGAGGCATGAGGCAGAGGGCGATGATCGCGATGGCACTCTCCTGCAGGCCGAGCGTTTTGATCGCCGACGAGCCAACCACCGCGTTGGACGTGACGATACAGGCTCAGATATTGGAGTTGATGAAGGAGCTCCAGAGGGAATACGGAATGGCCATAATACTCATCACACACGACATGGGTGTGATAGCTGAGATGTGCGATCGAGTGGCCGTGATGTACGCTGGAAAAGTCGTGGAGTACGGCGACGTGAGGACCATATTCTCGGATTCAAAGCATCCCTACACTTACGAGCTTCTCGAATCGATACCGAGAATAGACGTAGAGCAAGAGAAGTTGAAGAGTATCCCCGGAACGGTCCCCGATCCGTTGCACTTCCCAGCCGGTTGCAAATTCCACCCCAGGTGCGACTTTTTCGAAAAAGGTAAGTGTGACGTGGAAGAGCCTGAACTCGTGGACATAGGTAACGGTCACATGGTGAGGTGCTTTTTCTGGCAAAAGGTCGAGGAAGCCAGAAAGGCAAAGAGCGAGGTGTGAGCCATGGGAAGAGTCGTCTTGAAGGTTGAAAACCTCGTGAAATACTTCCCAGTCAAAGCTGGCGTTTTCAAGAGGACGGTGGGTTGGATCAGGGCAGTCGACGGCGTGAGCTTTGAGGTTCGAGAGAGGGAGACCTTTGGGCTAGTCGGGGAGTCCGGCTGCGGGAAGACCACGGTGGGCATGACCATCCTGAGGTTGTACGAACCGACGTCCGGGAGGATCATCGTGGACGATGAAGATACCACGTACTTTTTCTTTCCAAAGTGGAAGGCCCGCAGGTACATTTCGAACACCTACGTCAAGAGATTCCTGGCCGAGGGAGAAGGTATCGTGGAAAAGCTCGAGGGTGTCGACAGAAGGTACGCGGAGATCTTCTTCAAAGAGGCGAAGAAATCACCGAGGAAGTTCATCTCCATCTTGTTGGACGACTTGGAGGAGAAGAGAAAGAATTTCAGAAAAGAGATGCAGATAATATTCCAGGACCCGTACAGCTCGTTGAACCCGAGGCTCAGGGTGAAGAGCATAGTGGGAGAAGGTATTGTGGTTCACAAGATCGCTGGTGGAAGAGAAGCTTTGGAAAAGGTGAAAACGATTCTAGAAGACGTGGGAATACCGGCGAATTACATGTACCGTTTCCCGCACGAATTCTCGGGTGGGCAAAGGCAGAGGATTGGGATCGCGAGGGCTCTCTCTCTGTCTCCCAAGGTGGTGATAGCCGACGAAGCGGTCGCGGCGCTCGACGTTTCCATCAGGAGTCAGATCATAAACCTCCTTGAGGACCTCCAAAGGGAACACAAGCTCACCTACATATTCATCTCGCACGACTTGGCTGTGGTGAGGCACATCAGCGACAGGATTGGTGTGATGTACCTCGGCAAGATGGTGGAGCTCGCGGACAAGAAGGAACTGTTCAGCAACCCGCTCCATCCCTACACGGTGGCCCTGATGTCCGCCATCCCGATCCCAGATCCGACGAGGAAGAAGCAGAGGATCATCTTACCGGGTGACGTGCCTAGCCCGATAAATCCACCGTCGGGGTGCAGGTTTCATCCCAGATGTCCGATCGCAAGGGAAGTCTGTTCCAAGGAAGAACCCCTCTTGAGGGATGTAGGGGGAGGTCACTTGGTGGCCTGTCACTTCCCAGGGGGGTTGAGATGAAGAGAATTTGGTTTTTTCTCACGATCCTGATATTCGTTCTCTTGTTCTTCAGAAAGGGGTTTGAGCCCAAGAGGGTGTACGTTGCGGATGCGGAGACGAAGGTCAGAGTCGAGAGTATCCTCAAAGCCAACAAGTACAACTTCGTATTTACCGCCAATAGAGAGAGAGCGCTCGTCGTAGAAAGAGATAAGTTGATTGTGCCGCCGAGCGGTTTGGTGTACGTTCTTGATTGGAAAGAAGAGGACAAGATGAAATTGGGAGAAAAGGTTAAAATCTTCTTGAGAGACTTTTCGATTTCGGCAACGATGGATCGAATTTCCACGGAGACGATACTTGAGATAGCGCTCAAAAGTTACTTTGAGGGGAAACTCGATTCGGTATTCGAAAACGGTTACTACAAGGGTCCTATGTTCCTCTTCGATGGAAAAGGGAAGTTTGTGGGACGCTTCGATCCATCGACTGGGAAACTGTCCCTGGAGAGAGAGCAGGAGGTGTTGGAATGACAGCCCTTCTCGAAGTGAGGGATCTGAGCACTTACTTCTTCTTGTCTGAGGGTATTGTCAAAGCTGTGGACGAGGTCTCTTTCACTTTGAATTCCAACGAGGTGTTGGGGATCGTTGGAGAGACTGGCTCTGGAAAATCGGTAACCGTGAAATCCATCATGAGACTCGTGCGCGTTCCGGGCAAGATCGTCAAAGGCCAAGTGTTGTACAAAGGTCAAAATCTCCTGGAACTTTCCGAGAGAGACATGCAGAAAATCCGGGGAAAAGAGATCGCCATGATCTTCCAAGATCCGATGATGTCTTTGAATCCACTCTACACGGTGGGCGATCAGTTGATGGAGACCATCGTGTACCACATGGGTTACGATAGAAGGAAAGCTTACATGAGAGCCGTGGAGATGTTGGAATTGGTGGGCATTCCCGAGCCGGAGAAGAGGATGAACAGCTACCCGTTCGAGTTCTCCGGAGGAATGAGGCAGAGGGTGGTCATCGCCATCGCCCTTTCCTGTAACCCCAGCGTTTTGATCGCCGACGAACCAACCACCGCGTTGGACGTGACGATACAGGCTCAAATATTGGAACTGATGAAGGAGCTTCAGAGGGAGTTCAAAACGGGTATGCTCTACATAACGCACAACCTCGGGGTAATCGCATCGATTGCCGATCGTGTGATGGTGATGTATGGGGGAAGACACGTGGAGATGGGTCTCACGGATCAGATCTTTTATTCGCCAAAACATCCTTACACCAAGATGCTCCTGAGGAGCGTGCCAAGGGTGGACAAGAGGTTGGAAAAGTTGGAATCGATACCAGGTCAACCTCCCAGGATGTTGGACACACCACCAGTCTGTCCGTTCCTTCCGAGGTGTCCAAGAAGGCTCGAGCGATGCTTCAGAGAACTCCCACAGATGGTCGAGGTGGAACCCAACCACTTCGTGAGGTGTTTCAACCCGATGGATTGACGGGGAGGTGGTGGGATGGAGATCGAGAAGGTCTCGGCCTTCCAGAGAAACGAGATAACGGAGTACCACGTTTACAAGAGATTGGCCAACTTGGTGAAAGGGAGCAACTCTCAGGTACTCGCATCGATAGCCGAAGAAGAGAGGAAACACTACGAGAAGCTGAAAGGGATCACGAAGAGAGATGTCAAACCCTCAAGGTGGAAGATCTTTTTCTACTCGCTGACGGCCCTTTTCTTCGGTCTCACCTTCACGTTGAAGATAATGGAGAAGAACGAAAAAAGTGCCGAAAGAGGTTACCTTGAGTTGCAGAAAGAATTCCCAGAACTTGCGGAGATCATGAAGGATGAGGAGGAACATGAGGAAAAGATAGCGGAAATGATAGACGAGGAACGCTTGAAATACGTGAGTTCCATGGTGCTCGGTTTGAGCGACGCGCTCGTGGAACTCACGGGGGCGTTGGCCGGCCTCACGTTTGCCTTCCAGAACACCAAGATCGTGGGGCTCTCTGGCTTGATCACGGGTATCGCCGCAGCCTTTTCGATGGCGGTGTCGGAGTACCTGTCACAGAAATCCGAGATTCACGGGAACACAAAGCCCTTGAAGGCGGCTCTCTACACGGGTCTTACCTACATCGTGACCGTTTCGATACTAGTCCTTCCCTTCCTGATAGTTTCCGATCGGCCGTTCTTCTCTCTCATCCTGTCGCTCCTTGGCGCCGTTCTGATAGTCTTTTTCTTCACGTATTACGTGTCGATTGTCAGGGACGAAGACTTCAAGAAGCGTTTCTTGGAGATGATCTTGTTGTGTTTTGGTGTTGCCGCTTTTTCCTTCTTCGTGGGTTTTCTGGTGAGGAGGATCTTTGGAATAGAGATCTGATGTTTTCATCGAGGTGTTCGAAGTGAACTGGGAGGAAATCGTCTTCTGCGTTGTGGATACGGAAACCACGGGGACGGATCCCTTTTCTGGGGACAGGATCATCGAGATCGCAGCGGTCCCTGTGTACAAAGGGAAGATATACCTCGCCAAGTCCTTTCACTCCTTGGTGAATTCCCACGTGAGGGTACCGGCCCTCATCCAGAAAATTCACGGAATCAGCAACGATGAGATCGAGAGCGCTCCAGACATGAAAGAAGTCTACGAAAGTTTCAGGGAGTACGTGAAAGATACAGTGCTTGTGTTTCATAACGCCGAATTTGATCTCACGTTCCTGGACATGATGGCGAAGGACACGGGGAACTTTCCACTGGAGAACCCTTACGTGGACACACTGGACCTTTCGAGGGAGCTCTTTGGAAAGGCGCATTCCCTGAAATGGTTGTGCGAAAAGTTGAAGATCAAGGGGGATGTGAAACATCGCGCCCTGGAAGACGCCCACTTGACGGCCAAGGTGTTCCTGAGGATGATGAGCTTGTTGGGTGAGGAGAACATAGAGCAATTCGTAAAGAGGAAGGGGAGATACCTGTGGTGAAGAACTACGTCTTGGACACGAACGTTTTGATCCACGATCCGGATTCGATCTTCGCTTTCGAGGACAACAACGTGATCATACCCTTGCCGGTGCTCGAGGAGCTGGACAAGCTCAAAAGAGAACACGGAAGCGTTGGCAAGAGCGCGCGAGAGGTTATCAGAAAGCTGGATGAGCTCAGAAACAGGGGAAACTTGAGAAAAGGGGTTCCTTTGAGTAACGGTGGCACGTTGAGGGTTCACGTCGTGAACGTGGACGTCAAGGAAGCCCCAAGGTTTCTGCACGAAAGGCTCATGGACAACATCATACTCCTCTACGTGATAGACCTCATGAACAAAGAGAGGATTCCCACCATCCTGGTGAGCAAAGACATAAACTTGAGGGTGAAGGCGGACTCTCTGGGGATACCCGCTCAGGACTATTTGACGGACAGGTCAGAACTCGAGCTCATGCCGAAAGGTTACGTGGAGTTTGCGGACGAGGAGTTGAAGAAGAAGCTCGTGGAAGAGGGTGTCGTGGAGAGGAGGCTCGACGTTCCAGACAACTTCTACCTGGATTTGGGAGGGGTCTACGCGAAGTACAGGGACGGTAAGGTCTTCAAAGTCGTGCCGCAGGAAGTCATGGGGATATACCCCAGGAACCGCGAGCAGATCTTCGCGTTGGATGCCCTTTTGGACGACGAGACCCCACTCGTGATTTTGGTGGGTATAGCGGGCACCGGCAAAACCCTACTGGCACTCGCCAGTGGGTTGTACAAGGTGCTGATAGAGAAGCGCTACAAGAGGTTGATCGTTACTCGACCAACTGTGCCGGTTGGCAGGGACATAGGATACCTTCCAGGTGAGTTGGAGAAGAAGATGAGGCCGTGGTTGCAACCGATCTTGGACAACCTCGAACTCATCGCCTCCCTCACCAACTTGAACGTGAAGGAATTGGAAAAAAAAGAAGTCCTCGAGGTTGAAGCGCTCTCCTTCATAAGGGGAAGGTCCATACCGAAACAGTTCATGATCATAGATGAAGCGCAAAACCTCACCCCGCACGAGGTGAAGACGATCCTCACCCGCGTGGGGGAGAACACGAAGGTGGTCCTGGTGGGAGATCCTTACCAGATCGACACGCCGTACTTGGATAAGGACACCAACGGTCTTGTCTACACTGCCCTCAAACTTTTAGGTTCGAAACTCTCAGTCGTGTTGAAGCTTGAAAAAGGAGAGAGGTCAAGACTCGCCACCATCGCCGCTGAGCTTCTCTGATTTGACGAGCTCTTCCAGCATGGTACTCTCCAGAAAAGACCTCGTGAGGTGGTAGAGGTACGTCCTCCCCACCCTTTTCTTCCTCACGATCCCCATCTTTTGGAGGGACGAGAGGACGGCGGAGGAATCTTTCCCCCTGAAGGAGTCCACGTCGTTCTTCGAAAGGGGACCAGAAACCAAAAGCAGAGCGATGACCTCCATCTGTGAGTCGGACAGCTTGTGGAACTTCCTCTTGGAGACCTTGGAGACGTACTCCACGTATTCCGGCTTCGTGTAGAACCTGTACTTCCCCTCCACTTCCCTCAACGAAACACCGTGAGAGGGTTTTTCGTATTCTCGTCTCAATTCTTCCAAAATCTGTAGAACGTCATCGATCGAAACGCCGAGCACTTCGGAGATCTTTTCAGCTGATATCCCGTTCGAAGAGAGCAGAACGGCTTCGACCGCTGCCCTAAGTTCCATGTTCCTTCCTCCTAACCCTGAAATCCTCCAGAAGTATCAACCTTTCAAGTTTCAGAAGCTCGAGGATTGCCAGCAGTCTCACGGCCAACTCGTACACGCTCTTGGATCGTGACAGAATTGTGAATACCGACTCTTCCCCTTTGATCTCTTCAAAGATCTCCTCCATCATCTCCTCCACCGAGAGGGTCTCGCGCGATATCCTATGGACTCTTTCCTTCAACTTTTCCTCCTCCACGATCCTGCCGACAACCCTCGCGAGGCTTTCCAAATCTTCCAACTCGGAGAAGAAGCGGTTCCTCAGGGTAACCGGCCTTCTCCTGAAGACGTTCTCTTGCTGTCTCATCTTCTCCAACACTTCCTTGACCTTCGTGTAGAGTTCCACCCTCCTGTACAATTCTTCTTTTTTGCGTTCCATCTCCGTTCTCTCTTCCTCACTCACGCGCGGAAGGAGCGACTTGGACTTGAGTTCCATCAAAGTTGAAGCCATTTCCAAAAAGTCCGAGGTGATCCTCACGTCCATCTTTCTCATCCTGTCCAAATATTCCAAGAACTCGTCGGCGAGTTGTGAAATTGGGATTTCCCTGATGTCCAACTTCTTCTTCCTGACGAGAAAGAGAAGGAGGTCGAGGGGACCTTCGAAGACGGGGAGCTTGAAAACCAGCTCCATCCTTTCACCTCAAAACATGAGGTTCATGGCCCTTCTGACCTCTTCCATGGTTTTCGCAGCCACCTCTCTCGCCTTTTTGTTCCCCTCGAGTATCACGTCTTCCACGTAACGGGGATCTTCGTCTATCTTTCTGAACCTCTCCCAAATGGGAACGAGTTTCTCTCTCATGTGCTTCAAAAGGAGCCTTTTGCAGTCCACGCAACCTATCTTCGCCGTGGTGCAGCCGTCCCAGATCCACTTGCTCTCTTCCTCACTCACCCCGAAAGCTTCGTGGTATTTCCAAACTGGGCAGTTTTCGGGGTTGCCAGGGTCTGACCTCCTCTTCCTGGCGGGGTCGGTCACCATGGTGAGGACCATACTCTCAAGTTCCCGTTCACCGATCTCGAGGTTTATGACGTTACCGTAACTTTTGCTCATCTTCCTGCCATCCGTTCCCGGGAGCTTGGGTACCTTTGACAAGATGGCCTCCGGCTCTGGGAAAACCTCGGCGTAGAGGTAGTTGAACCTCCTCGCGATCTCCCTCGTGAGTTCTATGTGGTAAACCTGATCTTCACCGACGGGGACACCTTGGGCTTTGTAGATCAAAATGTCAGCGGCCTGGAGCACGGGATAGATCAGAAAACCCACGTTCGAGAGATCCTTGTAGTTGAGCTCTTTTTTGATTTCCTTGTAGGTCGGTACGCGCTCCAACCTGGAAACTGAAACGAACATGCTGAAGAGCAACGCAAGCTCCGCATGTTCTTTGATCGCGGATTGGACGAATATGACGGATTTCTCCGGATCCAAACCGCAGGCGAGGAATCCCCTCACCACCTCGCGCGTGTATTCTTTCAGCTGGGAGACATCATCGTAGTGCGTGGTCAAAGCGTGCCAGTCAGCGACGAAGTAGAAACACTCGTTGCCCTCTTCCTGAAGTTTGACCCAGTTTTCCAAGGCCCCCACGAGGTGTCCTATGTGAAGTTTTCCAGTCGGTCTCATGCCGCTCAGTATCCTCAATTCCTATCCCTCCGTTTTGTGGTAACATTTATTGAACGAAACCAAACGATGGGGTGGTCCTGTGAGCACCAAATTCATCTACTTGATCTTGGTGGTGATGCTCGTCTTCATGGTGGTCGAGTTTCTATTCGTCACGATAGGAAGAAGAGCTCCTTTTGAAATAGTATACTACAGGAGCAATCTGGAGTACGATTACGACGGTAACGCCACCTTCACAACGGTGGTGGGGTTGTACTTCAAGGACGAAAGGAAGAGGGAAGAGTACAAGAACGCATACCTTGAGGCGTCGAAAGAGGGACTTGGAAAGTATTTCCAAGACATCAGCAAACAAGTGGGAAGAGAGATCGTACCTTACGACTACACCGTGAAGATGGAGGAAAAGGGTGGCGTTTTGGAAGTCACCGAGAAGACGTTCCTGAAGGGGGCAGCCGAAGTAAAAGACGGTGTGGTGGACACGGGTATGGGAAACTTGACGATCGGAATGAGCGGGGAGACAGAGATCGTCGTGAAGATACCAGAGGATGCCGTTTTGATCTCCGCTGTCCCAACCCCCACTGTCCTCGAAGGGAACGTGCTCGTTTGGAGACCAAAAGAGAGCATACCTTTTCCAAAGGTGACGTTCAGGAAGGGTAGCGAGAGATGAGGACGGCCAGCGCGGAAGAGTTCCTGAAACTGCTTCAAGAGTCGGATTCCGCCGTGGTACTCACCGGGGCTGGGATCAGTACTCCCAGTGGCATCCCGGACTTCAGGGGACCGAGCGGGATTTACAAGAAGTATCCCCCTTACATATTCGACGTCGACTTCTTCTACTCCAACCCGGAAACCTTCTACAGTTTCGCAAAAGAGGGGATATTCACCATGCTCGAGATGAAACCCAACCTCGCGCACACGCTCCTCGCCCAACTGGAAGAGAAAGGATTGATCGAGGCAGTCATCACCCAGAACATCGATAGGTTGCACCAGAGGGCTGGTAGCAAGAGGGTCATAGAGTTACACGGCAACGTCGAGGAGTACTACTGCGCAAGCTGTGGAAAGGCCTACACCGTGCGGGACGTACAACGCAAACTGGAAAACGCCCCTGTACCGCTCTGTGACGACTGCGAGGGGTTGATCAGACCGAACATCGTGTTCTTCGGAGAGAGCCTACCCAAAGACGCGCTTGAAGAAGCCATAAGACTGGCTTTGAAAGCCGATCTGATGATCGTTGTGGGTTCCTCACTCGTGGTCTACCCGGCTGCGGAGCTTCCCCTGCTCACCTTGAGGAATGGGGGAAAGCTCGTGATAGTCAACCTCGGCGAGACCGCACAGGATCATCTCGCAACTCTCAAATTCGATCTGGATGT
>JAUQPE010000009.1 GCA_030550515.1 Thermotogota bacterium
CAGCCTTCAGGATGAGAACGGCGGAGCAGATAAAAGAACATCTCGTCTTCTTGGAATCTCCAAGACGGACAGTGGTGTTCGTGATAAAAGACCACGCCAACGGCGATCCCTGGAAGGACATACTCGTCATCTACAACGGGAACGTCTCGCCGCAGGAGATCAAGCTTCCGGAGGGTGTGTGGAACGTGGTGGTGGACGAAAAGACGGCCGGTGTCGAAACACTTTACACCGTCTCCGGTGAAGTCGTCGTTCCCCCTCTGTCCGCCATGGTTATGTATCGGATGTGAGTCGACTTGTGAGAGGAATGTGAATTTTATTGTCGGGGAGGACTTATCCTCCCCCGTTTTTTTGTGGTTATTTTCCTAAGGAGGAATGTGAAAAGGAAATGAACAAGCTCATAGCCTAGGTTCTATCTGATTCGTATCATTTAGATCGCGGACTGGCTGGGCAGCTTCGACGATCTACACACTGAAACCACCACCCACGTGTCCAGGTAGTCGAGGAGGAATTCAAAAAGAGTGCAAGCACCGATCCTCATCAAGATGATCTTGAAAGGTTCGGCCCCCACAAAGGCGAGCAGGAAGAAGGTGAAGTTGTCCACCAGCTGCCCCACTTTTGAGGTGAGGTTATCTCGAAGCCACAGGTACTTTCCCAAAATTCCTTTGGAAACCTTGAAGCGAGCCTGTACACTCGCTTTGAATACCCCGGAAACGTAGTACGCGAACCAACTTGACAGGACGATGCGCAGGTTGGGTGACAACAAAGCGACTATGTGTGGGTGGGCGAAATCCACTGGAGCCGGTTTGTAGGCGATGGTTATGATGGCAAGCGTGGAGAAAAGAACCTGCATTCCCAGGGACAGTTTGACGAAATATCGTGCCTCTCGCTCGCCGTAGAGTTCTGTAAGGATGCTTACAACCGTCATGTAGAAGGCGGACAACGGGTGTGTGGGATCGCTGTAGAAGTTCGGGAAGAGTTCGAAAAGTTTCAGCACGAACACGTTCATTGAGATCGCGTAGACCACTCCCAGCGTCATCAGGGCTGTCTTTCCAAACCGGGCTGCGATTCGGATAGCTATCAAAGTCAGAAAGACGTGTACCAGCGAGATCAACCAGTTCCACCACATCTTGCGTTAACCTCCTTTCCAAAAACCCTCGAGACTGTTTGAATCGACCCTTACCGCGTGCCGTAATTTTCCCGGAAAAAATATTATAATTGCAATGACTGTTGTATCCTTTCAGGAAAGTGAATCGAGTGTGGTGTGTCGTGATGCGATCGAAGAAGTGGGTGATCTTTGCTGTGATCTGCTTGATTTCTGTGTTCGGCGTTTGGATGTGGTCTTCATCGCATCGTGGAAACGGGAGGTTTCGAAGTGAAGACTTTTTAACCGAGATTCGCCGGGCTTTTCGGGTGCCAGCGTTGGTGGCCGTCTGCGTGAGGGATGACGAATTGGTCTTTGCTGGCGCGTCCGGTGTTCGAAAAGTTGGAAGCGATGAGCCGGTCACGCTGAACGACGCCTTTCACCTTGGTTCCTGCACCAAAGCGATGACCGCGACAACGTTGGCGATCCTGGTTGAAAAGGGTTATCTGAGCTGGGACACAAAGGTCATCGACGTGTTCCCTGAGTCGTCAAGCCGGATCCATCGAGACTATCGTTCCGTCACACTCTTGCAGCTACTTTCACACAGGGCGGGTTTGCCGGACGACACCCGCCCGGACGAGGACGTCTTCCCAAAGCTGAGGCAGATGGAAGGTCCTCTGCCAAAACAGCGGCGCGAATTGGTCGAGCTCGTGCTGTCGAGGCCTCCCGCCTACAAGCCAGGGGAACGCATGGTGTACAGCAACTACGGTTACGTCATCGCCGCGGCGATGGCAGAAGCCGTCACGGGTCAATCTTGGGAAGAGCTCACGATGGCGCTCGTCTTCGAACCTTTGGGAATGAAGACAGCTGGCTTTGGCCCCCCAAGCGATGCGTGGGGGCATAAACCTTCGCTGTTCGGATGCCAACCGATCGCACCCGGACCCAACGCGGACAACCCTCCCGTTCTCGCCCCCGCCGGCGGTGTTCACTGTTCTGTGGAGGATTGGGCAAAGTTCGTGTCCGAGCACCTCCGTGGTCTGCGGGGAAGGTCGAAGATTTTGTCGGAGGAGAGTTTCAAGTTTTTGCACGCGGATCGCTACGGGCAAGGTTACGCTTTGGGGTGGTTGGTGACGGAACGAGAGTGGGCGGGAGGAACGGTCCTGACGCATGCGGGCAGCAACACCCTATGGTTCGCCGTTGTGTGGCTTGCGCCAAAACGGAACGTCGCCTTTTTGGCGATGACCAACTGCGGAGGAAACCGAGGACTGCGTTCCTGCGACGCCGCGATAGCGGAGATGGTCAGACGATTCTTGAAAGGCGAGTGATCGTCAAGCGTTCTCCAACTCTTTCAACCTCTCTTCCACATGCTTCAGTTCCTCTTCGAGGAACTTCTTGTACTCAAGTAGCATTCTCTTTTCTTCTTCCGGTGGTGGCACGAACGGAGGAACACCCATGTAGATGAACCAGGGACCCCAAAGCCACCTTTCCCTCTTCCAACCGCGCCACCATCCGGGTCCAAACCCCATTCCCCAACCCCACCACACGGCGTCTCACCTCCCTCACTGGTTCAGAAGCACTATAAAAGCCAGCAGGACGAGATCTTCATCCGAAGCGTTTTCGATGTAATGACTCTCGCCAGAATCCGTGAAACACACGTCACCCGCTTGAACTGGCACGTCTTTTCCGTTGTCGTGGAACACACCTTTCCCGGACAAGATGAAGAACACCTCGAACTCACCTTCGTGCTTGTGAAGGCCCACGGAGGAATTTGGGGGTATCCTGAGCTTCGCGAGGAGCCTGGCTCTGCCTTTCATGAATTCCTTTTCGAGAAGGTGCGTGATCTCGACTTCTCCCTTCCCACCCCTCATGTTTGCGATCTTTTCCACCCGCATGTTCTCTGCCTTTATGACCATGTTCTTTCCCTCCTGTCTTCCCGCGCTGAAGTTCGACCCAAAATCAATCATAACACCTTCGAAGCCAAAGATCTCCCATGGGCGACTCGAAGGGATGGTGTGGTTGGATCTTTTCAACTTGATTGTTTTACCAAATTGAAACAATTTGTGTCGATTTTCTTCAAAAGAACTGTAGGAGAATAGTGGTGAGGTCTTGTGAAAAAACTCTCAAATTGGAATGGGAGGTGAATTTTATGGCGAAGTACGAGGTCACCAAACTGCTCGACGTGAGGGGGGAAGTGTGTCCTGTGCCGGACGTGGAAACGAAAAGGGCCTTGAAGGATATGAAGAGTGGCGAGATCCTGTGCGTTTGGATCGACTACCCCATGTCGAAAGAAAGGATCCCCGAGACCGTGAAGTCTTTGGGACACGAAGTCTTGGAGATCGAAGAGGTCGGCCCAAGCGAATGGAAGATCTACATAAAGGTGAAGTGAGAAGGAGGAGTGGGTATGGTCTGGACGGGTCTTCTGGTTGGAATTCTGTTTGGGATAATCCTTCAGCGCGGAAGGATCTGCTTCAACTCCGCTTACAGAGATGTGCTCTTGTTCAAGGACAATTACCTTCTGAAGTTTTACACCTTCACGGTGGGACTGCAGGCGATCCTCCTTGTCGTTTTCGCAAAGCTCAAAGTGCTCGTGCTCAACCCCGCACCTTTCAACCCGATAGGTAACACCATCGGCGCCTACATCTTCGGTCTTGGTATGGTACTCGCCGGCGGATGCGCTTCCGGTGTGACTTACAGGATCGGTGAAGGGATGACCACGTCATGGCTCGCTGGTCTGTCCTTTGGGCTCACCGCCGCGGCTGTCCAGGGAGGCGTGTTGTCCTTCTTGCGGGAGGGTATAACCAAATTCAACGTCTTCGCGTATCATACGAGTGGAATTTACATGCACAGCAGTGGTGCGACGTTGGCGGATGTGTTCAAGATCGATCCGCTCCTGATGGCGATAATATTCGCAGCCGCACTTTGGATTTACACCTTCGCCACGAAGACCACGAAGAGGGAAACCAAAATGGATTGGAGGTTGGCGGGTGTTCTGCTCTCCGCTCTGTCCGTCTTTGCGTGGTGGACGAGCTCGCATGCCCGTAGGATATACGGTCTTGGCATCACGGGTGGTTGGGTGAACATAATGAACGTTCTGACGACTAAGGCGAAGGTGAACTGGATAGGAGCGGAAGTGCTTGGCATCATCATTGGTGCAGCGATCTCTGCTGTGGCTGGTAAAGAGTTCAAGCTCAGGATGCCCAAGAATCCAATCACGTACGTGCAGGTGATGATCGGTGGTGCGCTCATGGGTCTCGGTGCGGTACTGGCGGGAGGATGCAACATAGGACACTCCCTGACGGGTGTCCCGCTCATGGCGATCTCTTCCATCGTTTCCACGATCTTCTTCATACTCGGTAACTGGACGATGGCGTGGATCCTGTTTGGAAGAAAATGAAAGCGGGAGATGGTGAGGATGAAGATGGCCTTCCAAGTGATGGTTCAGCCTTACACCTACGAAGACCTCGACACCGTGATACACATGGCTGAAGCGGCCCTGAAGAGGGGGCACGAGGTGACGATATTCCTGTTCGCGGATTCGGTGCTCTCCGTAAACAAGCACGTCAAGCCCGTTAAGACCGATAGAAACATACCGGAGAGGATGAGGGAGCTCGCCAGCAAAGGTGTGAAGATAGAGATCTGCGGGATATGCATGGACTACAGAGGCCTCACGCAGGAGATGATAGTGGAAGGTTCGAGACCGAGCGGATTACCCGAACTCGCCAAGCTCTTGGCAACTTGCGATAGATTCGTGAGCCTGATGGGGTGATACGATGGGCAAAAAGTTGCTGTTTGTCGTTTACCAATCGCCTGTGGGATCGATTTGGGTCAACGAAGCCTTTCGGACGGCCTTCGGGATGTACGGAGAAGATCTGGAACCAGCTGTCTTGCTCATGCATGAGGCGGTCGTGGCGGTTTCCAAGAGCTGTAGGCCAGAGTGCCTGGGACTTCTGCCGGTGAGCATGGTGAAGAGGTACCTCGCAAGGTACGGGACACCTGTGTACGTGGTGAAGGAAGACCTCGAAAAGTTCAAAGTGAGGGAACTGGACGAGGAATACAAGCCCACTCTCGTGTCCGAGGAAGATCTCCCGAAGCTGTTCCACGAATACGATCGGGTCATCTTCATGTGATGGGGTGAGAGCCGTGGCGCTTGTGCTCGTGAAGTACGGTGTGGACAACCCGGCGGAGAAGATAAAGCTTCAGATCGCCAGCGAAAACGACAAAGTGGTGTTGATCCAAAACGGTGTCTACTGGGCGGTGCTCGAGGACGTCACCAAGCTGACGAGGGGAAAAGTGTACGCTTTGAAAGGTGATCTGGAGGCGCGTGGTTACTGTGAGACTGACGTAAGAGGCGTGGAATTGATCGACTACGACGGTTTCATAGAACTTGTGGAACAGGAAGAGAAGTTCATAGGTTGAGGGACAGGGGTCATCCCCTGTCCTTTCTTCTGCAGCGGATGTAGATGCTGGTTTCACCGAAGGCGTTCTTCACCTTTCCCAAGACGACGTGCCCGAGCTTTTCCGCGGAGGAGGGAATCCTCTCGGCGGACAGCGGATAATCCACGATCACCATGAGGACCTGACCGTCTTCCATCTCGGCGAGTTTTCTCTGAGTCACGATGTCGGGTACGGGGCACACTTCGCCTCTGAGATCCAGTACCAGGTCAGGCTGGATGGATAGAAGTTCCGAAGAGAAGGCGATGAGGTAACCTTTGGTATCCAAAGACTTACTCGGGTTGTTGACCTTTTCGAGGAAGGAGATGGCGTGTTCCAAAATCTTGTACAGTTCTTCCGAGGAGAAATCAAACCTCTCAATTCCTTTTTCCCGGTGGGACTTGAGGATACCCGCTCGTTTCATCATGAGGAGGTAGCGGTAGACGGTGGATATGTCGAGATCCACAACCTTGGCGATCTCCGAGGCGGTCTTGCAGTTGTCGAAGATCGCCATGAGTATCTCGAGGCGCTTTTGGTTCGACAGGATCTTGAAGAGCTCTGTGAGGTCAAGCTTTGGTTTGACCTTCTTGACCGTCAACGGTTTCACCCCCTGTTGGAGTATATTATACACTACTTGTGAAAACAAGAACGAAAGGAGCGTGACGGCGGGATGTACGACGTGGTGATCATCGGTGGAGGTCCAGGAGGTTACGTCTGTGCGGTAAAGCTCGCACAACTCGGCAAGAAGGTGGCGTTGGTCGAAAAGGAACACCTGGGTGGCACTTGCACCAACTGGGGTTGTATACCAACAAAGGCTCTGCTCAACGTTGCTCACATGGTGGACGAGGTAAAAGAAAAGTCGGAAAAGTACGGATTAGACGTGAAGCTGAACGGTTTCGATCTGTCCAAAATCATGGCGCACGCCCAAAAGAGCGTGATGATGTCCCGAAAGGGTATAGAGTACCTGATGAAGAAGAACGGAATAACGGTTTACAAAGGAACCGGTGAGGTTTTGAATCCAAACAAGGTGAGGGTGAAAGAGACGGGGGAAGAGCTCGAGGCAAGGTATCTGGTCTTGGCCCACGGCTCCGTACCCGTCTTGTTTCCTCCTTTCGACGAGGTGGAGGGTGTCTGGACCAGCAACGACGTCTTCACCATGAGAGAGCTCCCCAAGAGTCTGCTCATCGTGGGGGGCGGTGTTATAGGTGTAGAGCTCGCGACCTTCTTCAGTTCCCTTGGCGTGAAAGTGACCGTGGTGGAGATCGCGGACCACATCTTACCGTACGAGGACGATGACGTGGCTGAAGAGTTGAAAAAAGCCCTCATCAGAAAAGGCGTCGAAGTCCTGGAAAGGAGCAGAGTTTTGAAGCTAGAAAAAAGAGAAAACTACGAGGTACTCGTTTTGGACGGAAACGGTGCGGAGAGGACGTACACGGTGGAGAGGGTGCTCCTCGCCGCCGGAAGGAAGCCGAACATCCCAGACGACGTGAGGGCCCTCGGAGTCGAAGTGAAGAGGGGTATCGTCACGGACGCCACCATGAGGACCAACATAGAGAACGTCTACGCCATAGGAGACGTCAGGGGAGAGATCATGCTCGCGCACGTTGCGATGTACGAAGGTGTGGTGGCTGCGAAGAACATAGCGGGTGAGAGGGCGAAGATGGACTACTCCGCGGTGCCTTACGTCATCTTCACGAATCCGGAGGTGGCCTCGGTCGGTTTGAAAGAGAAAGACGCGGACAAGACGAAGGTGAAGGTGTCGAAGTTCCCTCTCTCGGCGAACGGAAGGGCGAGAACGATGCTCGAGAACATCGGTTTCGTCAAGGTGATAGCCGACAGGGAGACAGACGTGGTATTGGGAATGTCGATCGTGTCACCCTTCGCGACGGAGTTAATCATGGAAGGCGTGGTCGCTGTGAGGAACAAGTTAACCGCGCACCAGCTGGAGGAGTCCATACACCCACACCCGACGCTGAGCGAGACGATCCTTGGTGCCTTGGAAGGGGTGCACGGAAACCCGATACACCTGTGAGAAAAAGAGGGGGCGAAAGCCCCCTCATCCTATGTCTTTCAGGATCGAGGCGATACGTCTCAACCTTTCCCTATTCGTCTCAAGCTTTTCTTTCGTCTCCTCCACGACTTCTTCTGGGGCTTTCTCGACGAACTCTCTGTTCGAAAGTTTCGCCTCGAGCCTTTCTATTTCCTTTTCGAGTTTTTCGATGGTCTGAGACAGCCTTTCCTTCTCCTTTTCGAAGTCTATCAAGCCTCCGAGCTCGACGTAAACCTCCACGTCCTGCTCCACGTACGCGGTGGCGGACCTGGGTGGCCTTTCGTGGACAACCCCTACCTCGGAGACGTTCCCAAGCGTTTTGATCAGAAGATCAATCTCTTCGTTCGGTTCCATGCCCTTCACGTAGATCTTCACCTTCTGAGTCTGCGGGATGTTCATCTCGGCCCTGACGTTCCTGACACCCCTGACGATCTCCATCACCCTCGTGAACTCTCTCTCCGCGTCTTCGTCCACGAGCTCTTTCTCGACTACCGGCCAACTCGCGATGGTGATGGACTCACCTTCCACCGGTAACTTCTGCCACAACTCCTCTGTCAGGAACGGCATGAAGGGGTGCAGGAGTCTCAAAGAAGTGTCGAGCACCTTCACCAAGACGTTCTGAACAAGAGTTCTCTCTTCCGTCTTCAGCCTGGGTTTTGCGGCCTCAACGTACCAATCGCAGAACTCGTCCCAGAAGAAGTTGTAGATAGCCCTCGCCGCGATGTTGAAATCGTAGCTTTCCAGGGCGTTCGTCACGGCTTCAACGGTCTTGTTGAGCCTTGTGAGGATCCATCTGTCCACCAACGCGAGCTCGTCCAGATCCACCCTCTCGTAACCTTCGAGGTTCATCAGCACGAACCTCGTCGCGTTCCAGATCTTGTTCGCGAACTTCTTGTACGCGTCGAAGTACCGAGGATCGAGCTTGATGTCCTTTCCCTGGGCCGCCAGTATCGCCAAGGTGAACCTCATGGGATCCGCCCCGTACTCTTCGATCACTTCGATTGGGTCTATCCCGTTTCCCAAGGACTTGCTCATCTTCCTGCCGTACTTGTCCCTGACGAGTTGGTGGATGTAGACGTGGCTGAAGGGTCTTTCTCCCATGAACTCGTACCCCATCATGATCATGCGGGCGACCCAGAAGAAGATGATGTCGAAACCCGTCACCAGCAAGTCCGTCGGATAATACCTTTCGAGATCCGCCGTTCTTTCGGGCCAACCGAGCGTTGAGAACGGCCAAAGAGCGGAGGAAAACCACGTGTCGAGCACGTCTTCGTCTTGCCTGAGGTTGGTCGAGCCGCACTTTTCACACTTCGTCACGTCTTCTTCGGAGACGTTCGTGTGACCGCAGTCCTGACAGTACCAGACTGGTATCCTGTGACCCCACCAGAGTTGCCTGGAGATGCACCAGTCTCGGATCTCGTACATCCAGTTCAGGTAAATCTTCGTCCAACGCTCCGGGAAGAACTTTATCTCACCTTTCTCGACCGCCTCGATACCTCTTTTGGCAAGCGGTTTCGTCGCCACGAACCATTGATCGGACAACTTCGGCTCTATCACGGTGTCGCACCTGTAGCAGTGTCCCACGGAGTGCGTGTAATCTTCCACTTTGACGAGGTATCCTTGCTCCTCGAGATCCCTCACGACCCTCTCTCTCGCTTCGTATCTGTCGAGACCTTTGTACCTTCCACCGTTTTCGTTCACCCTCGCTTCGTCGTCGAATATGTCGACCATCGGGAGGTTGTGCCTGAGCGCTATGAGGTAGTCGTTGGGGTCATGGGCGGGAGTCACCTTGACCGCGCCCGTTCCGAACTTCGGGTCGACGTACTTGTCGGCAACCACTGGGATCTCCCTTCCAACGAGTGGAAGGATCAACGTTTTGCCGACGAAGTTCTTGTACCTCTCGTCCTCCGGGTGAACCGCCACCGCCGTGTCTCCCAACATGGTCTCTGGCCTCGTGGTGGCGACCACCAAGTACTCCTCCGAACCCTTGACCGGATACTTCACGTAGTAGAGTTTGGAAACGTGCTCTTTGTGCTCCACTTCCTCGTCCGACAGCACCGTCTTGCACCTGGGGCACCAGTTCACGATGTACTTCCCCTTGTAGACGAGGCCTTTCTTGTAGAGTTCCACGAAGACCTTCCTCACCGCTCTGTTCAAACCTTCGTCGAGCGTGAACCTTTCCCTCGTCCAGTCGACCGAGGCGCCCAAGGCCTTTATCTGGTCTTTGATCTCTTTCCTGTACTTTCTGGCCCAATCCCAGGTGATCTCAAGGAACTTTTCCCTTCCCAACTCTTCTCGGGTCTTTCCAAGCGTTTGCGCGACGAACTTCTCCACGGCGTTCTGCGTGGCGATACCCGCGTGGTCTTCCCCTGGAAGCCACAACACGTCGTATCCCTTCATCCTCTTGTACCTGACCACGATGTCTTGAAGGGTGATGTTGAGCGCGTGACCCATGTGAATCCTCCCCGTGATGTTTGGGGGAGGTATCACTATGGAGAACTTTTCACCGGTTCCCTTCGGGGTGAAGTAGCCTCTCTCCTCCCAGAACCTGTACCACTTCGCTTCTATCTCGGCAGGATTGTATCTTGTGGAAAGTTCCACCGCCACCTCGCGCACCTCCTTCTCAGTGATATTTTATCAGAGCGAAAACAAGACCCCCAGCGCCCCACAGCCGAACACGATGAGGAGGGGATGCACCTTTCGAAGAGTCAGAAAGAAGGCGCCGATGCTGAGAAGAACTGTCCACAGATCCAGGTGGTTTCGAAGCAGGGAGAGGAGCGTCACGAAGACCATCACCGTGCAGGCTCCCTTCAAGGCACCAGCCCACCTTTCTTTGTCTATTTTTGCGCGACTTCCCAGGAGAAAGACCGCAAGGACGATCGCAATCGGTGCGGCGAGAAAAGAGAGTGTGTTCAAGACGGCCCCAAAAAGGCCATAATCCTTGTAGCCGGTGTAGGTGGCGAGGTTGATCGCCACGGGTCCAGGTGTCACCTGCGCTATGGAGACGGCCTTGGTGAATTCCTCCGGTGTGAGGATTCCGTTACCGACCAACTCGTTCTTGAGCACGCCGACCACGGACCAACCGCCACCGAAAGACAGGAAACCTACCTTCAGGAATATCGCGGAAAGCCTCCACACGGCTTACACTCCCTTCGAGTAGAGCAGCACGAGCAAGAGGATCACCACAGGTACCACCAGTGAACTTTTGATAAAGAGCACGGCAGCTGCTGTCGCGAGTATGATCGTTTTCCGAAGGGACCACTTCTGGCTCTTCACGAACTGGTAGAGCACGCTCGCCACAAGGCCGACGACGGCCGCGTAGACACCGTTCAAAAAACCTCTGAGCGCGACGCTTTCGCGAAACGTGTTGATGAACTCCGCGACGAGAACTATCGCGAAAAACGGAGGAAGGACCACCGCAAGGCCTGAGATCACAGCCCCAGCGACACCTTTCAGCCTCTTTCCCACCAGAACAGCCGTGTTGAAAGCGATGGGACCTGGGATGGCCTGCGCAACGCTCAGGATCTTGAGGAATTCCTCTTCCTCGAGTAACTTTGCCCTTTCGAGTTCCCATTTCATGACGGGGACCATCGCGTATCCGCCACCGAGGGTCAGGGTGGAGACTTTCAAGAACAAGAAAAAGAGTTTGTGGAGCAACGTGCTCACCTCTTTTTCTGGGGAAGATCAAAACAGAATTATACCCCGTCTTCATTCCACCTTCTTGAAAAGTTAAAATCGATTTGAGATCACTCTTTCCCGAGGGGAGGACGTGGCTGTGAACGGTTCCAACGGTTTCTTGCATAGCTTTGTTCTCTACTTCTTCGGATGGGCTTTCGTGTTGTTTGGGTTGCTCACCGTGGACCTAGAACACCCGAAGAAGTTCATCGAAGGGTTGATCGAAATAGTCAAGGCACCGGATTACCTGCTGACCGATTACGTGCAGGTGGGAGGGTTGTCGGCCGCTTTTTTCAACGCGGGCGTTTTGATGCTCGTTTTCGCCCACATCTTGAAACT
Source organism: Thermotogota bacterium (assembly GCA_030550515.1). Taxonomy (GTDB): domain Bacteria; phylum Thermotogota; class Thermotogae; order Thermotogales; family Thermotogaceae; genus JAUQPE01. The sequence continues at coordinate 11,577 of JAUQPE010000009.1, forward strand.
GTTGAAAATGCCCATCACCGGAATTTCTTACGCTTCCATCCTCACGATAGGTGGGTTCGCGCTTTTCGGAAAGAACATCTTCAACGTCTGGCCGATACCTCTAGGGGTCTTCCTGTACAGCCTGTACAGGGGGGAACCACTCCAAAGGTACATCTACATCGGTTACTTCGGAACGGCCCTATCCCCCTTCGTCTCTTACGTGGCCTTCACACTTCACGCGAACTTTTTCGTGCGCCTTTTCGTTTCATACCTCACCGGGATCGTCGTAGGTTTCTTCCTTCCATCCCTGGCCAGTCACTCCCTCACGCTCCACAAGGGTTACAACCTCTACAACGTGGGGTTCACGTGTGGGTTGATGGGCACGGTGATCGCCGCCATATTGAGGGCCTACGGCGTGAGGATACCCACACAGTCGGTTTGGGGTGGTGGTAACAACTTGGTGTTGTCGGCGTTTCTGTTCAGCTTGTTCGTCTTTGTCTTTCTCATCGGTTGGTTCTCCAACGGGAGAAGCTGGAAGGGGTATGGAAAGCTGATCAAACACGGTGGAAGGCTTTTGACCGATTTCGTGATCTTGGAAGGTCTTCCCTTGACGCTGATGAACCTGGGGATACTCGGAACCGTTTCCACACTCTACGTCCTGGCGGTTGGAAGCGAACTGAATGGGCCCACCGTTGGTGGGATCATGACCGTGGCGGGGTTTGCCGCCCTCGGGAAACATCCCAGGAACTCCCTGCCCGTGATGGCTGGCGTAACCCTTGCGACGATCACAAACAGCTTTAAGCTTGCGAGTCCCAACAACGTGCTCGCGGCTCTGTTTGGAACGACCGTGGCGCCGATAGCTGGAGAGTTCGGCGTGCTATGGGGCGTCATCACGGGCTTTCTGCACAACGCCCTGGTGAACAACGTCGGATTCTTGCACGCAGGCTTCAACCTCTACAATAACGGTTTCGCTGGAGGGCTCGTCGCCGTCTTTTTGATACCCATAATAAAGGCGGTACACAAAAGGGAGGACCTCTGATGTCGATGGAGAAAGAAGCGACGATCCGAATCTGCACGCAACTGATCAAGTACCTCCTCGACAGGCACGCCGAGAAGGTAGTCGTAGAAATAAAAAGCGACGAGAGGTACCGAGTGACGGTCTCCGCGAGTGTGACGTTAGATGAAGAGGAAGAGGAGAAGCTGAGGTCCTATTTGAGCACTCGTCCTCAGGAAATTGGTTACTACTACTTGACCTTGGTGGGTGAGTACGGAGCGGAGGAAGAGCTCACGGTGGCGGCTATGCTGGTGGACGAGTTGAGCGTGGAGTACGATAAAGAAGAGCGTCGTTTGGAGATATCTTTCAGAGTGAGATGAGCCCGCGAAACGCTGCTTGGGAGGGATAGTTTTGAAGAAGGTAATAGTTGTGGACTACGGTTCACAGTACTCTCGCCTCATCACAAGGAGGATCAGAGAGAACGAGGTGTACGCGGAAGTCGCTTTCCCAGACGACGAAGTGGATCTTTCGAACGTCGCGGCCGTCGTGCTCTCAGGTGGTCCCAGGAGCGTTTACGAGGAAGGCGCACCGGGGTTCCCAAGGTGGCTCGAGAGCTTTGAAGGAAAAGTTCTCGCCATCTGTTATGGGATGCAGCTCGTGGTGAAAGAGTACGGAGGGGAAGTGATCCGAGGCAGGGAGGAATACGGGAGAACGATCGTGGAACTTTCCGAAGATCCCATTTTCGAAGATATTCCCAAAAAGGTGAGCGTGTGGATGAGCCATGGAGACGAGGTCGCCAAGCTTCCGGAGGGTTTTCACCCCATCGCGGTCTCGGAAACGGGCGTGATCGCGGGAGCAACGGATGGGAAGAAGTACTGGCTACTGCAGTTCCATCCGGAGGTGCACCACACGGAGTACGGCGACAAGATCATATCGAACTTCCTCTTCAAAGTGTGCGGTTTGGAGAGGAACTGGAGGATAGAGGACCTCGTGGAAGAGAAGGTGAAGCAAGTGAAGGAGACGATCGGAGAGGAGAAGGCGATCATAGCGCTTTCTGGAGGTGTGGATTCCTCCGTGACGGCGGTCCTCGTGCACCGGGCGATAGGCAAAAGGCTCGTGTGCGTCTTCGTGGACCACGGCCTTTTGAGAAAGAACGAGCGAGAAGAGGTGGAAGAGGTCTTCAGGGCGCACTTCGACATGAACTTGGTGGTGGTCGATGCCAGAAAGCGTTTCCTCGAAAAGCTCAAAGGCGTGACCGATCCGGAGACGAAGAGGAAGATCATAGGGGAGGAGTTCATCAGGGTGTTCGAGGAAGAAGCGAGAAAGCACGGTGTGAGGTTTCTGGTCCAAGGCACGATCTACTCGGATGTCATAGAAAGCGCCGCCTCCGGTAAGACCACGGCGAAGATCAAGAGCCACCACAACGTTGGGGGACTGCCGGAAAAGATGGACCTCAAGCTCGTCGAGCCCGTGAGGGATTTGTTCAAAGACGAGGTTCGAAGGGTTGGGGAATACTTGGGAATCCCCGAGAGGATACTGCGCAGACACCCGTTCCCTGGACCAGGTCTTGCGGTGAGGATCCTCGGCGAGGTCACGGAAGAGAAGCTGGCCATCCTGAGGGAGGCCGACCACATCTTCGTAGAGACGCTCAGAAAGCACGGATACTACGATAAGGTGTGGCAAGCCTTCGCCGTGCTCTTGCCCGTGAGGAGCGTGGGCGTGAAAGGAGACAGCAGGGTCTACGAGTACGTGATCGCCCTCAGGGCCGTGAACAGCGTGGAAGGGATGACGGCGGATTGGTCAAGGCTCCCACACGAGTTGCTGGACGAGGCCGCGAGGAGGATCACCAGGGAGGTGAAGGGAGTCGGCAGGGTCGTCTACGACATCACCTCCAAACCTCCAGCCACGATAGAGTGGGAGTGATGGTTGTGGATGAACTTCTGGAAAAGCTCGAGAAGATCAGAGAAGAAGCCAAGCCCCTCGTCGAGGAGAGGTTCAAGGAGTTCGAGGAGTTGGGAAAGAACGGCACGGAGGAGGATCTCTTCTGCGAGCTCTCCTTCTGCGTGCTCACCGCCAACTGGAGCGCTGAGGGCGGGATCAGGGCGCAGAAGGAAATAGGCAAGGGGTTCGTTCACCTACCCCTCGAAGAGCTCTCCGAGAGACTCGCCACCGTCGGTCACAGGTACCCTCAGAAAAGGGCGGAATTCATCGTGGAGAACAGGAAACTGATCGGAAAGTTGAAGAGCGTAACCTCGATGGAACCCTTCTCGGCCAGGGAGTACCTGGTCAAGCACGCGAAGGGGATAGGATGGAAGGAGGCGAGTCACTTTCTGAGAAACGTTGGCGTGAAGGAATTGGCCATACTCGACAAGCATGTGCTGAGGCTCATGCACGAACACGGCATGGTAGAGGAAATACCCAAAGGCTGGACTAAGGCGCGCTATCTGACTTTGGAAGAGAAGTTGAGGAGGGTGGCGGAGGCTTTCGGTGAACCTCTCGGAAAGTTCGACCTGTACCTCTGGTACCTCGTGAAGGGCAGGGTGGACAAGTGATCCGTTTCACCTCTCAAGGGCGATCTGGAGGGTCTTCCACGGGAGTAGGAAACACTTCACGCGCATGGGGTACTTTCCCACCTCTTGGAACAACAGAACCGGTCCCAGAAGTCCTGCTTCGAACTCCCTCCCAAGAACCATGTTCTCCGCGTTTTTGGCGATCTCGATGACTTCCTCTTTGGTCTTTCCCGTCACAACCTCTATCATGACGTTCGTGGATGCTTGGCTGATCGCGCAGCCTTGACCCTCGAACTTGACCTCCGCTACGCGGTCACCGTCGAAGACCAGATAAAGCGTTATCTCGTCTCCACAGGAGACGTTTTTTCCCTCCTCGATTCTGTGCGCGTTCTCTATCTTTCCACGGTACTTCCTGAGCTTCGCGTAATCCATGATCGCGTCGGAATAGATCATCCGAACCACCCCTTCAGCTTCTTCAAACCTTCCACCATAACGTCGACGTCCTCCTTTGTGTTGTACAAGTAGACGCTCGCCCTCACTGTGGAATTGGGGAAGTTGGAAAGTTTCGTGCCGCGCGCCAAAGCCCTGACGAGTGGCTGCGCGCAGTGGTGACCGCTCCTGACCGCCACGCCGAACTCTTGGTCGAGCACGTGCGCCACGTCGTGCGGATGGATCCCCTCCACGTTGAAGGATACGATGGAGACGTGAGAGTGATCCAGGGGACCGTAGAGCTCAACGAACTCGAGCTTCGAGAGCTCCTCGATCAGATACTCCGTCAAATCTCTTACGTGTTCTTCCAAGGAATCGAATCCCAGGGCCTCCAAGTAATCCAGCGCGTAACCAAGGCCCACCACGCCCGCTATGTTCTGGGTTCCCGCCTCAAACTTGTAAGGTATTTCGTTGAAGGTGACCTCCTCAAAACTCACCTTGTCTATCATCTCTCCCCCGTACAGAAAAGGCTCCATGACTTCTAGTAGATCCTTTCTTCCGTAGAGTACCCCAACGCCCGTCGGTCCAAGCATCTTGTGACCGGAAAAGACGAGGAAATCCAAACCCAAATCCTTCACGTCCAACCTCTTGTGCGGGACGAGCTGGGCACCGTCCACCACCAAGATTGCGTCTTCGAAAACCTCACGAACGAACTCCAACGGGATCACCTGTCCGGTCACGTTCGAGTGGCCCGTCACGGATACGATCTTTGGTTTGTACTCCTTCCCCCTCAATATGGCTTCCTCCGTCAGGACACCCTTTTCGTTCACCTCGATGTAAGCGATTCCGAAACCGTGAAACTTCGAGAGACGAATCCACGGTACCAGGTTGGCGTGGTGCTCCGCCTGTGAGAGTAGGACGACGTCGCCTTCCCTCAAGATACCGCTTCTCAACAGCGAGTTTACCACGAGGTTTATACCCATCGTCGCACCACTTGTGAAGATCACTTCCGAGGGATCCGCGTTCAGAAACTTCGCGACCTTCATCCTCGCCTCCTCGTACGCCACGGTCGCCCTCGAAGCGAGTGTGTGCACGGCCCTGTGGACGTTCGAATAGCTGCCGATGTAGAAGTCCACCATCTTTTCCAGCACAGGTTTCGGCTTCAACGTGGTTGCGGCGTTGTCCAAGTAGACGAGCCTTTTACCGTTCACCTTCTTCCCGAGAGTTGGAAAATCGTCAAACGAGACCCTCAAGGGCATGATCCAGTACCGCCTCCAATTCAAAATTTCGTAACTCTTCTCTCAAGTCTTCGAAGGTTCCCTTTATCAAAAGCTCTCTGGCCTCCGTCTCCGAACATCCCCTGGTCATCAGGTAAAAAACGGCGGTCTCGTCCAAGGGGGAGCTGCTGTGCGCGTGGGACGCGACGACGTCGTTCTCACCCACGAAAAGGCTCGGTATGGCTTCGGCTTTCGCGCTTCCCGAGATGAGGAAGGTGTGGTTTCTCTGGTGCGCTACGGTGTCTTTCGCGCCGGGCAAGATGTCCAAGACACCCCTGAACACTACCTTGGATTCACCAGTCACCACTCCTTTTGAATCGACGGTCCCTTCGTTGCGCCTTCCGTAAAACCTCATCTGGTAGAGTACGTCTGTCGCCGAGCCAGAGGAGACGGCGTAGTAAGGTCGTACCTTCGCGGTGGCATCCTCTCCGGAGAACCTCACCGCCAGAAAACCCACGTTCACCCTACCACCGGAGTAGAAGTCGTAAACTTCCACGCTCGCTCCCGTTTCGACGTCCAAGAAGACGTTATCTATGGATGTTCCACCTTTTCCAACGAGGTGGAGGTTCACCAACTTGAACCTCGCTTTCTCCCTCACCTTCACCCTCAGGTTCCCGACGAATCTCTCCCTCCTCACGATCCTCACCAACGTGAGGTCACCACCCCTCAGATCCAAGAGGGAGTTCGCCACATCTTGATCGACCTCCACAACGACTTTCTCTTGAGGGGAGGAGACCACAACGTACTCTCCCGCCATCGAAAAGACGTCGGCCATCAACACGAACTTCCTGTCCGAACCCTCGAAGTCGAGCTCTTCAAGCAGCGCGAGTCCTTCTTCGTCGATGTTTTCGAGCCCGCGGTAGCCCTCCACACGCGGTGGTTCGAAACTGGTGAGTCCCACTCTTCTCCAAACCGGAAAACCGTAACTTTGGTATTCTCGAAACCTCCTGAGTCGCCACCTATCCAACACGTCGTTTCCGCTTGGAAAGAAGTCACGTACGTCGAGGTCTGCACCCGCATTTCTCTTCACTTCGGGAAGCATCGCCCTCATGCCTCTGTGTTCCAACTTCAACGTCTTTTCGTAACCCACCTTCTCCACCTCACCCTATCGAGGACTCTATCTCGAGATCGATGAGTCTGTTCAACTCGACGGCGTACTCGAAGGGAAGTTCTTGGACGATGGGTTGTATGAACCCCTTTATTATCAGGCTCTTCGCCTCGAACTCGTCCAGACCCCTGCTCATCAGGTAGAAGATTTGGTCATCCCCTATCCTGCCTATCCTCGCCTCGTGACCCACGTCGGAATCCGCGTTGTGCACCTCTATCACAGGGACGGTGTCGCTCCTGGATTCGTGGTCGACCATGAGGCCGATGCAGCTGACACTGGCTTTGCTTCCCTTTGCGGTTTTCGCGATCTTCAAGAGACCCCTGTAGAAAGACCAACCCCCACCGATGCTGATGCTCTTCGCGTCGACGGTGGACCTGGTGTTCCTGCCCAAATGGATCACCTTTGAACCGGTGTCCAAATGTTGGCCAGGTCCAGCGAACGACAAAGACAGGTTCTCCGACACGGAATTGTCTCCCTTCAGTATGGTGGCTGGATACACCATCGTCTTGTAACTGCCGAAAGACGCCGATACCCAAGTCACCACGGCGTCCTCTTCCGCTATCGCTCTCTTCATCTCCAAGTTGTACATGTTCTTGCTCCAGTTCTGGATGGTGAGGTACTTCAGTCTCGCTCCCTTCTTGACGTAAACCTCCACGGCCCCAACGTGTAGGTTGATCACGTCGTACTTGGGGGCGGTGCACCCTTCAATGTAGGTGACCTCGCTTTCTTCGTCCAAAACGATGATCGTGTGTTCGAACTGTCCGGCTCCAGGGTTGCTGAAGAGGAAGTAGGATTGGAGTGGCATGGGTACCTTCACACCCTTTGGGACGTACAGGAAGGTCCCCCCACTCCATACGGCGCCGTGAAGCGCTGCGTACTTGTTGTCCGTTGGAGGGATGAGCTTCATGAAGTACTCCTTCACGAGCTCCGGGTGCTCCTTCACGGCGGAATCCATGTCCAAAAACACCACGCCGAGCCTTTTGAGCTCTTCCTTTATGTTCTTGTAGACCATCTCGGAATCGTACTGGGCGCCGAGACCCGCCAGGTACTTCCTCTCAGCTTCCGGAATTCCGAGTCTCTCGAACGCCCTCTTGATCTCTTCCGGCACCTCATCCCAGCTGCTCGCTCTAGCCACACCAGGCTTGACGTAAGCCACGATTCTGGAGAGATCTATCTCGGACCTGTCCACACCCCAACTCGGTTCGGGCATCTCTTCGAAGATTCGAAGGCACTTCAGGCGGTGCTCCACCATCCAGCTCGGTTCATCCTTCGCCTTGGAGATTTCCAGGACGAGTTTTCTGTCCAAACCGGGAGGAAGTTCAAAGGCGGGCCTCGCCTTCGCCTCGAACTCCCACTCTTCCATCTTCTTTAACTCTCGGAGTACCCGTTCGTAATCCCTCATGGCCCTCACCTTTCCCCGACCAACGCGTAACCGGACTTTTCAACCTCGTAGGCCAACCACTTGTCCCCACTCGCGACGATCTTTCCGTCCAGGTAGACGTGCACTTTGTTCACGTCAAGGTGTTCCAGGATTCGGGTGTAATGGGTGATGATCAAAAGGGAAGTTCCCTGTTCCCTCAGCGCGTTCACCATCTTCAAAACCAATTTCAAGGCGTCCACATCCAAACCGGAGTCTATCTCGTCCAAGATCAGCAGCTTTGGCTTCAGGAAACTCGCCTGAAGGATCTCGCTCTTCTTCTTTTCCCCACCGGAGAAGCCAACGTTCACGAACCTGTCAAAGAATTCGGGTCGGAGGCCGAGTTCTTCGGCGAGCCTTTTCATTTCCCTCTCCAGTTGGTAGAAGGAACTGTCATCGCCGTGGATCTTTCTGTACGACGTCAAGAGGAGCTGTTTGAGCCTCACACCATCCACCTCGACGGGAGATTGGAACGTCATGAAGATCCCCTTGGCTACCCTCTCGTGTGGTTTCGCGTTCAAGATCGATTCTCCTTCGAAGAGTATGTCACCGGAGACGACCTTGAACTTGGGATTCCCCACGATCACGTTTGCGAGCGTCGATTTACCCGATCCGTTGGGTCCCATGAGCACGTGGACCTCCCCAAATCCCATCTCCAAGTTCACACCTTTGAGAATGAGTTTCTCAGATCCCACCAAGCTGGCGCGCAGATTTTCCACTCTGAGGAGCACGGTTTCGCCTCCACTTCAATTAGATATTCCTAATTGTTATTATAGCATTCTCTTTTGGAAGGCAATGTTTCGGTTTTATTTAGGTTTTATTCATTGGAGGGTTTGCCTCACGGGCGCGACCTTGACAAACTTGATCCCAACCTTCTCACAAACCCCATCGTTGATCTCGTCGTCACCGTACATGACGCACCTTTCTGGAGGGACCCCCAACTTCTCACAGATCTCCAGGTAGTACCTGGGGTCAGGTTTGCAGTAGTGGAAACCTTCCATATCGGTGATCAAATCGAAGAGGTCTTCCGAGAGGCCTATCCAGTTCAGCCTTTTAACCATAGCAATCCTCGGAAGAACGGGATTGGACGCTAGAACCAACAAACCTTCTCTTTTCTTCTCCAAAGCCATTTTCACCACTTCTTCGTTCGGCTCGATCGTGTCTTTCAAACTGTCAAAGATATCGGAGGAGTAGAACTCCAGGAACCACTCTTCCCAGAGCTTCGATGGTGTTGAAGTTCTTCTCTCCATGCAAAACGAAAACCTCCTGAAGTTGTCCATATCGTTGGGGTTCCTCGTGATCTCTTCCACACATCCCATCAGAAGATCAACCGTCACGTTCACGCCCTTTCTCTTGAAGAACCGTAACAACTCCTCAAAGTACCTCTTCAGGAAAGATTTTTCGATCGCGAGTGTTCCGTCAAAATCGAACAGGAACGCCACCATCGCTCCATCCCTCCTGTGGTTGAGGATACCGCTCCTCCTTGTGGTTAGCACGTAGAACTTTCTAGATTATATAATGTGTTCGAGGGGAGGTATGTCATGCAGGAGACGAGAGGCACAGCGATCCTCAGAGGCGATCCAAAGAAGGCTGTCGTAAAACTCTCCGTTCCGATGATGCTCGCGATGCTGGTTCAAACCGTGTACAACCTGGTGGACGGCGTTTGGGTAGCGGGGTTGGGCCCGCAGGCACTCGCGGCGGTGGGTTTGTTCTTTCCGGTTTTCATGATCGTCTTGTCTTTGGCTATGGGCGTGGGGGTGGGGGCGAGCGCCGTCGTCGCGAAAAAGGTGGGAGAGAGGGACAAGGAGGGAGCGGACGCAGCCGCGACAACGGCGGTCTTTCTCGCCCTGGCGATAGGAACGGTGACGACTTTCGTCTCCCTTTCGACTGTGGGTCCTCTCTTGAAGACAACGAACGCGAGTCCCGAAGTGTTGGGACTTTCTTTAGACTACGCAAAAGTGCTCCTCCTCTCGCTCACGCCTCTCATGTTCAACAACGCGACGAACGGGGTGTTGAGAGGCGAAGGGAACGCGACGAAGGCCATGTACGCGATGACGGTTGGATCGCTCTTGAACGTGGTTCTCGATCCCATATTCATCTACTCCCTAGGAATGGGGGTGAAGGGAGCCGCCTACGCGACAGTGATCTCGATTTTGGTGTCCACCGCGATGATCTCCTACTGGTTTTTCGTCAAGAGGGACACGTACGTGAACGTGAACTTCAAGAGGTTTCGCCTGCCCGCCGAGGTGTTGAGGGACATCCTCAAAGTTGGGATCCCAGCTTCTTTGGCGCAGATCAGCATGTTCGTCGCCACCTTTGTGTTGAACGCGTTCGCGGTGAAGGCTGGGGGAGACGAAGGTGTGGCGGTCTTCTCAAGCGCGTGGAGGATCGTGAGCTTTGGCACAGTCCCTATGCAGGGAATAGCCATGGCGGTCACGTCCGTGGTGGGGACGGCGTACGGCGAAAGAAACGTCAAGAAGATGAAAGAGGCGTACCTCTTCTCGGTGAAACTCGGCTTTTTACTTGGGGTGCTCGTCACGGTCTGCATAGCGATCTTTTCTCCTTTCATCGCCAAGCTCTTCACTTACTCGAAGAGCGGGGCTTCAATTCACGCCGATCTCGTGAAGGCCCTCAGGATACTGAGCCTCTTCTTACCCGGTGTGCCTTTCGGTATGTTCACCTCGTCGATGTTCCAAGGCATCGGTCAAGGAGGAAAGAGCCTGGCGATAACGCTTCTGAGGACTGTGGTGATGCAAGTGGTGTTTTCCTGGATTTTCGTGAGCGTCTTGGGCGCGGGTCTCGTCGGAGTTTGGTGGGGGATCGTGGTTGGAAACGTCTCCTCAGCCGTCATCTCGTTCAACTGGGGAAGGTACACGCTCGACTTTTTCCACGCATGATCCCATCACTTCGACGATGTAGAAGTTACCCCAAGCGCAGTTCAGAAAGTGCGTGCCGTTCTGAAAGACGTGTCCTGCCGCTTCGTGGATGTGTCCGAACGCGTGGACGATAGGTCTTCTCTCGATCACGAACTCCCTCAGGGCAACGCTCCCGAGGTGTCTTGGCACGCCTATCCCTCCAAAGTCGAGTACGCCGTACGGAGGGGAATGCGTTACGAAGATGAAAGGGGAAAGAGGGGGGATCCTCGCCAAGAGCTCTCTCATCTCTTCTTCGCTTTTTTCCCTCATGGAGTTGAAGGGCGTGAAGGGGACATACTCGAAGGGTACCAACCAAACGTCACCCAACTTCACCGGCTCTCTCAACCGCCTGGGGTGTTCCGTTTCGAAGAAGTCGTCGTTTCCCAGGATGAAGTAGTGTTCAACGCCGTCCAACAGGGACAGGTAGAGCTCGAGATCTTTCGGCTGGGTTTCCCTGTAGGTTTTCCTCCTTCCGGTGATGTCTCCGCAGTTGACGACAACATCGACCTTTCTTGAGAAACCTTTCAAATTGTTAATGAAATCTTCGCGCATGTGCAGATCCGAAAGAAACAGGATCTTCATCGGTGTACCCTCCCAAGCAATGTAGAATCTACGTAATCGTATAATATCAAACAGAAGTAAGACATCTTTCAGGAGGGATAAACGTTGGAAATCTTGAGGGTGGAGAACCTGAAGAAGTACTACGGACCGGTGAAGGCAGTCGACGGGATCAGCTTTTCCTTGGAGAAGGGAATGGTCTTTTCCCTTCTTGGACCGAACGGTGCGGGGAAAACCACAACCGTCGAGATCTTGGAGGGGCTCAGGAAAAAGGACGAAGGAACGATCTACTACTTCGGAGTGAGGATGGATTTTCCGAACAGAGAAGTGAAGAGGAAGATGGGGATATGTCTTCAAAAGAGCGCCTTCTTTGAGAACCTCACCGTCCTGGAAACGCTCAAACTCTACAGGACCCTCTACGGGAATGGGATGGACGTTGAAGAGGTTGTTAAGCTCTTCGAATTGGAGGGTTTGGAAAAAAGACGGGTTAAAACGCTCTCCGGAGGACAATTTCAACGCCTCGCCGTGGCGGTGGCCTTTGTGAACGATCCTGAGATCGTGTTTCTCGACGAGCCGACCACCGGTTTGGACCCCCAAGCGCGGAGACACATCTGGGAGATAGTTGAGACCTTCAAGAGGAGGGGAAAGACGATATTTCTCACCACACACTACATGGAGGAGGCGGAGAGGCTGTCGGACCACGTTTGCATAATGGATCACGGGCGGATCATCGCGGAGGGAAGTCCCAGGGCACTCGTGGAAAGTTCAGGTCTCAAATCGATCGTCGAGTTCGATTGCGAAAACGAACTTCACGTCGAAGGAACGCTCGAGAAAAAAGACAACCATTACGTCGTGGAAACCAACGAGCCGGAAACCTTGATAAAAGATCTACTCAGGAACTGGAACGTCTCGAACATCGTGATCAGAAAACCCAACCTGGAAGACGTCTTTCTGAAGCTCACAGGCCGAGAATTGAGGGAGTGATGGCATGAGATCTCTCTTCGTTTCGATCCTGAAGAACGATTACCTTCGAGAGCGTGGTTCGCTGTTTTGGATCTTCATCTTTCCCATGATCTTGTTCTTCATACTCACCTCCATCTTCGGCGACATCTCCAAGAACGTGACGTTCAAGATAGGCGTGCTGGGGGAAAGCAAGCTGCTCACGGGTGTCTTCCAACACTTCCCGGAAGGTATGAGGTCCGTCAAGATCGAGAAGAAACCAGAGGAAGCCGTTCGGTTCGCGAAAGTGGACGTGTGCCTCGTGATACCGGAAGATTTCGACACGAAGTTCACCAGATCCTTCATGCTCTCCAAAACTCTCGTCTCTTCACCTGTGGAAGTGACTCTCTATTACGCCCCGGAAAGACAGGAGTCCCAGATGCTTGCGAACATGCTGAAGAACATCCTAGAAGGGATCGACTTAAGGATGAGGAACGTGAGGGAGATCGAGGTGGAGAAGGTGGCACCGAAGGTCACGGAGAGCGGTGTTTACTGCCGGTACCTCTTTCCCGCCGTTCTTCTGGTCTCCATCATGTCGACGGGGATCTTCGCGATACCGTCCCAACTCTCCTTCTACAGGGAGAAGAAGATCTTGAAGAGGCTTCTCGCGACTCCCCTGACGCGTTTTCAATACCTATTCTCCATCTTGTTGAGCGGCTTGGTGATCATGGTGTTGTCTTCCATTGCTTTCATCGCTTTCGCGAGGTTCGTTTACGGGATCAGGGTGGACGTCTTGAGGATTCTCCCTGGGGTGACGCTGTCTTATCTTGTCTTTTTGAGCTTTCCGTTGATGCTCACCTCGATCGCAAAGACGACGGCCTCGGTCAACGCGATCGGTCAGGTGGTAAACCAGGTGTTCATGTTCATGGGGGGCTTTTACTTCGACGTATCCTTCGTTCCCTGGCCCTTGAAGGCGCTCTACCTCGGTAACCCCGCCTCTTACCTCGTGGACCTCCTCAGGAGAGCTATCGGGTTCAAACCACAGCTGTCGAACCATTTCCTCGTTCCGGCGATCTGGATAGCCCTCTCCACGGCGATCTTTCTGATCAACTGGAGGAAGGTGATGGTGAGTGAGTGAATTTTTCGCGCTCTTCTCTTCGATGTGGAAAGAGATTTGGAGGGACAAGTTCGTCATGTTCTTCTCCCTCGCTTTTCCGGTGATGTTCCTGGTGATGTTCGGATACATCTTCGGGGGAGGGGGAGGCGAGTTGAAAACGGCCGTGGTCACGACGGACACAAGACTCGCAGAGTTTGGAGACATCTACTCTTCACTGGACGAAATCAAAGGTTACTACCACGAGATCGCCGTGGTGGAGGAGGGGAAGATCACTTTCTTGAGGAAGACGTCCGACACGTACTACCAACCCGTCCTGGACGGGTGGGAGATGTCTCTGAAGAACGCGGTGGAGAGGTTGAGGAGCGGCCTGAAACCGGTGGTGAAGGTGCAGTTGAAACCGGTGAGGGCTTCCCATGAACCTCGTCCCTTCGATTACACGCTCACCGGCGTGATCGCGATATCGTTGCTCTCGATGGGACTGTTCGGGTCGGTCGAGGTGTTCTCCGTCTACAGGGAAAAGGGCGTGCTGAAGAGGTTGAAGGTGACCCCCGTGGAACCCTTTTCGTTCGCCCTAGGTTTGGTCTCGTCCAGACTGTGCGTCGGTATCATCAGCACCGTTTTGATACTGGTACTCGGGGAAGTGCTCTTCGGAGTACGGTACCAAATGAACGTCTGGCTCTTCATAGCTTCCATCGTGTCCTCTACCCTTTCCTTCATCGGCCTTGGCATACTCATCTCTTTCGCTTTCAAAAAGCCGGAAACGGCCTTGGAGTTCTCCGTGATACTCTTCACCATGATGATGTTCCTCTCCGGGGTCTACTTTCCACTCACTTTCCTTCCAAACTTTCTGCGAGCGGTGTCCTGGATCTTTCCCGTGAAGTACGGTGTGGAAACGATCCGCTACTCTTTTGGTTTCAAGTTCATAACACCCACCCAACTTTCGGTCTACCTTTCCGCCCTTTTCGTTTTTGGTTTGGCGCTCATCTATTTTGCGGCGAAAAAAATCTTCGAAAGAGAGTGAGGGGGATCGACCCCCTCACACCACAGAAAACCTCCTGTAGAACTGCCTCCTCGGGTACTCTATTTCCCTTCTCTCTTTGTTGAAGGCGGAAACCGGCACCAAGTACCCCACGATCCTCGTGAACTCGTCGACCTTCCTCTTGCCACATCTCGGGCACCTTTCACCGTAGAAAGCGTGTCCCTCGGAACAGACGCTGATCTTGGTGTTGAACGCGAAGTACAGGACGCCCATGTCCGCGATCATCTTGACCATGTTCATCGACTCTTCCTCCGATTTGAAAGGTTCTCCGAGGTTTATGTGGAGGATCGCCCCTCCGCTCACCTTTCTGTCCCACCTTCCGGAGTACCTGATCCTGTTCAAAACGTCTGTGTTCGCGGCGAGGGGTACCCACTGGTTCGAGTAGAGCTCGAAAGGTTGTCGCCTTCCGAAGATCAACCTATCCTTTCTGGCCAAAGTCACAGCCGCTTTTTCCGCCGGCACCTGCTCTATGTTGAAGGTGAAGCCGTACTCGTGGTATCCCCTCTCGGCCTCCTCCCTTATCGTGTCCAGCATCCTGTCCACGAAGGCCTCTCCCTCTTCCGTGTACCTCAATCCGTCCACTCCTTCCTCCGCCAACCCCATCAAGGAAGCGCACTCCCAAACACCCGTGATACCGATGGTTCCGTACTGCCGTTCGAGGATCATGAGACCGTTTTCGTAGAGCGGAAGCAGCCCCTGCGCGATCCTCTCCTTTATTATCTCTCTGATCGCGGCCAGGGTCTTCTTCACCAAGTTCACCCTGTGCCTCAGCGTCGAGAAGAACTTCTCTTCGTCTCCGTCACACTCCAAGGCGATGCGTGGGAGGTTCAAGGTGACCACCTTGAAGGAGCCTATGTTCAGGTCCGAACCGCCTATGGAGTTCATCCTACCGGAGAGTTTCTCTTCGGCTGACAAGGAGAACCTCTTCAAAGTCTGGGTGGAAGAAGTAAGCCTGCAACAGGAGGCCACCGCGTCTATGGAATCGGAGATGTACCAGTTCGTGTCCTGCCACTTCATGTTGATCCTGTTTATGAAGCGCGCGCTGTCTTCGTCCAAGAACTTTCCGTCCTTGTAGAGAAGGCTCGCGGTCAAAACGGGGAAGGTGAACATCTGTCTCTCCCTTTCCTTACAGACCCACTCCCAGTAGTGTTTCTGGAGCCTGATGATGTCCTCGATGTGGTCGACGATTGGGGAACCGTCTGGATATCTCTCGTCCTCGAAGATCGCCCTGATGTAATTCCTGTCCAGGTAGGTGAAGTTCGTGTAGGGAGACTGGGTCGTCCTGATGGGTTGGTTCAGCGAGTAGGTGAGGATCTGGAAGTGTTGCTCTATGTACCATTCGAGTTTCTCCGGTGGGATCAGACCGTCTTCCAGGTCCTTCTTCACGAAGTACCACATCCACACGAAGAAGTCGGGAAGACCAACGGCTCCGGAAGTTTGGTTCGAGGCGAACATGACGAACTGGATCACGTGCTGGATGAACGTTGAGAGGTGCTTTGCGGGTTCCGACTTTATCGTCTTTATGAAGGGAAGACCTTTTTCCACGATCGGTTTCAGCGTGTAGGCGAAACAGTAAGGCATCAAGGCGGCGTGGTGTCTGTCGTGCAAGTAGACGGCACCGTTTATCTGTGCCTCGACGAACTCGTCTGCTACGTCTTTTCCGAACATGTCCTTCATCTTTTCCCAGATCTTGTAGAGCGAGTAGAGGTAGGTGTGCGATTTGGAAACCTCGATGAAGTAAGTGCTGATGTTGGTGACCCTCACGTTGGCGTTCGCGTCGATGGTGGACTCCAGTATACCCTTCCTGATGAAGTCCTCCGTGAACTTGACGATGTCCAGCTGGTCACCGAGTCCGTCGAGTTGGAACATCTCAAAACCGTACTTCCCCCTCAACCTTTCGAGCAGCTCATCGAACTCCTTTGAGAACGAGTACCTCACTTCCATGCTGTTCCCTCCTCTCAAGGATCCGAACGATTCTTTCGAAGGTTCTCCGATCGAGGTGTAGTTGGTTCTTCGAAGAGGGAAATCCTTCCCTCCTGTACGCGTGCATGTACCTTCCGAACACGAACTCGTCGATGTGTTGGATGTACTCCAGGAGATTTTCTTTGACGATCTCCTTTGGAGTTCTCCAGGTGAACAGAACCGTCACGATCCTCTCCCCATACCTTTCTTTGAAAAATCCAGAGAGGAAGGAAAGGTCCTCCCTGTTCCAGGGGGCCAAAGGTTCACCCCCGAGGAAACTCAGCGCCACCTTGGGGAAAGAACGCAAAAGGAGCTGCAATTTCTCGTCGATCGTTTTTAGGACGTCCTCCCTTTCGTACCAAAAACTCTCGTCGACGACCCACGTCTCCGGATTGTGGCACATGAAACACTTCGGCTGCGCGTCGCATCCCTGGAAGTAGACGGAAACACCGTAAAGATCAGGATGATCCCTGAGTACGCCTATTCTGTTCACGTACATCTTCGAAGACCCCCCAGGTAGGATTCACCAACCATTTTAACACAACATGTTGTGGGTACTGAAGTTACAACACAATAAATTGTTGATAGAGATTCTAAAAAAGGTCCATCGAGGGTTTTTCCCTACAGTGTTATACTGTACACCGGGTAGGAAAAGGGGGTGGAAGTATGTCTTGCGTGATCGTTTTCGTCTCGAGGCACAAGGGAAACACGAAGAAGGTGGCGGAAGAGATAGCCAAGACTTTGGGTTGCGAGGCGAAAGAGTTGACCGAGGTGACCCCCGACGAAGCGATGAAGCACGACGTCATAGGTGTGGGGTCTGGCATATACGCCTTCTCCATGGACAAGCGCCTCAAGAGGTTGTTCGAGAACGTGAAGGACGCGGGCGGGAAGAAGGTGTTTCTGTTTTCGACCTCGGCGGGACCCGATGGGAAGAAGTACCACAAGAGTCTAAAAAAGTTCCTACAAAAAAGGAATTTTGTGATCATCGGAGAGTTCAACTGTCTTGGGGAGTACAGCTTTTGGTTCTTCGGCAGAAGGACCATAAACCCAGGAAGGCCAAACGAGGAAGACATCGAAAGGGCCAGGGAATTCGCGAGGGAAATCCAGAAAGGTTGCACTCTCTCTTGAGAGGTGAAGTTGGAGATGGTGACACTCGAAGACATCAAAAGGGCGCAGAGGACCATAGAGAGAGTGGTGCACAGAACAAGTCTCACCCAGTGCCACGTCCTCACCGAGCTGACGGGGAACGAGGTTTACCTGAAGATGGAGAACCTCCAAAAGACGGGTTCGTTCAAGATAAGGGGTGCGTACAACAAAATCGCCAGCTTGAGTGAGGAAGACCGCAAAAGAGGCGTCATCACGAGTTCTGCGGGGAACCACGCTCAAGGGGTAGCCCTCGCCGCGAAACTCTTCGGTGTGAAGGCGACGATCGTCATGCCGCGCTTCGCCCCTCTCTCCAAGATCAAGAAGACGAAGGAGTACGGGGCAGAGGTCATCCTCCACGGGGACATCTTCGACGAGGCCTACGAGCTTGCCAAGAGGATTCAGGAGGAAACCGGGGCGGTCTTCATCCATCCTTTCAACGACCCACACGTGATCGCGGGCCAAGGAACGATAGGATTGGAGATCCTCGAAGATCTCCCGGACGTGGACGTGGTCGTGGTGCCGGTTGGAGGAGGTGGGCTCGCATCCGGTGTGGCTTTGGCCGTCAAATCTCTGAAACCAAACGTGCGCGTTGTGGGTGTTCAGGCCGAGAACGTTCCCTCGATGCTCGCTTCGGTCGCGAAAGGGAAACCATCCGTGGTGGATGGAAAACCCACCATAGCGGACGGGATAGCTGTGAAGAAACCCGGTGAACTCACCGTCGAACTCGTGAAAAAATACGTTGATGACCTCGTCACCGTCAACGAAGACGAGATAGCGGACGCCATACTGTTCCTTCTGGAGCAGGCCAAGGTGGTCGCGGAGGGAGCGGGTGCGGTCGGTGTGGCGGCCCTGCTCAACCGTTTGAACTTGAGAGGAAAGAAGGTCGTGGTCGTGATAAGTGGGGGGAACATAGACGTGAACATGATAGAGAGGATAATAAACAAGGGACTCGTCAAGAGCGGAAGAAAGATTTTCTTGGACACCTTGGTTTTGGACAGACCCGGCACGCTGAAAAACCTCTTGAGCTTGATCGCGGAGACTGGGGCCAACGTGATCTCCGTGATGCACAACAGGTCCACAAAGGACGTGCCGATCGGTTACGCTAAGGTGGAGCTGGAACTGGAGACGATCGATGAAGAACACGTGGAAAGACTGAAGAAGACGCTTGTGGAACATGGTTACGAGGTGAGCATCATCGGGTGAAACTCCCGCCAGTTTTGCAATCTTTTGCGATGGGACACACATCGCACTTGGGTTTCGTCGTACAGAATTTTTTCGCGTGTTCGACGATGAGCCCGTGCAGTTCCTGGTAGAGGGGCACCGACGGAGGATAGACCGTCATGAACAACCTCTGCACTTGTTCGTAAGTGCCGGGCTTTTCACCAAAAACCCTTTCGAGGATCCTCCTGGTGTAACTGTCGACGACGAAGACGGGTTTTTCAAATGCGTACAAGAGGATTGCGTCCGCCGTCTCTTCTCCTATT
>JAUQPE010000021.1 GCA_030550515.1 Thermotogota bacterium
CTCCTTGAGTAAAAAAATTGTATTTCTTATTTGGTATCTAAACCTCTCTGTAAAAAAATTACACCACACTTCGACCGAAAGTCAAGATGTTCACCATTGTGTAACGTTGTGGGCGGATAATTGAACGTACGGAGGTCCAAGGGTTATGAAGTTGTTGATTTACAGTGGCGACGAGTATCATAGCGATGGCGATTTCTGTGAGGCGTTGTTAGAGGCGTTGGAAGGCTTCGACGTTGCCTTGATGACCCGTACTTGGAAGATTTCTGAAGATCTCCTCGAAAAACCAGACCTCGTGGTGATCGCAAGGTGGAACGTTTTGGAAGGGAAAGATTGGTTGGACGAAGAGGACGCAGTTCTGTTGAGGGGTTACGTCGAAAGAGGTGGCAAACTCTTCGCGTGGCATTCCGGTCTGGCACGTTTTCCACACACCTACTGTCAGCTCGTGGGGGGAAGATTCTTCTACCATCCTCCAAAGGCCCTCGTCAAGTACTCAAACGTTAGCGGGGTGGTCTTCGAGTTCCAAGACGAACACTACTTCGTCGAAGTTTCACCCGATGTAAACGTGTTTTTGTGGTGTGAATCCAAATTCGGTTCTTCTCCGGCCGGTTGGTGGAGGGAGTATGGGTTGGGAAAAACAATGGCCCTCACACCCGCTCATTCCGAGGGCCTGAGAGACGACAAATTCAGGGGATACCTCAGAAAGATCTTGAAAGAATTCCTAACTTCTCAGTCCTAACCTCTTCTCGGCAGCTTCCAGTATGAGCCTCAACATGTCCGCGTAGGTGTAACCCGCAATCCTTGCCATCTTCGCCAGGTGACCGTCCCAACACCAACCGGGGTTCGGGTTCACCTCCAAGAGTTTCGGGTTACCTTCCGCATCCAACCTCCAATCGAACCTGCAATAGTCCCTCACTTCCAAC
Source organism: Thermotogota bacterium (assembly GCA_030550515.1). GTDB lineage: Bacteria > Thermotogota > Thermotogae > Thermotogales > Thermotogaceae > JAUQPE01. Next base: position 921 of record JAUQPE010000021.1, read on the forward strand.
CTTTCGAAAAGTTTAAGGGAACTCTCGATGATGAATTCTCTCACGTTCTCCGGGAGATCCGCGGGAATCGATCTCAGATTCCAATAAGGTGAATCTGGGAGCCACTTAGCTTCGTACCCGCAGATCCTCGGAAGATCTGGGGGGAGGACGGAGTAATCCTCTTCAACTATGGGAAGAACGATGTAGTCGTTTGGAGGATTTCCTATTATCCCAACCGTCAAGTCCTTACCCGTGAGGTACTCTTCAACCAAGATCGGTTTGTTGTAACCGAGCTTCTCCCTGATTTCCGCGATGGCATTCAAGAGTTGTTCTGGGTTGTAGACCACGCTTTTTTGGGTGATACCGAAACTGGAATCGCCGTAATTTGGCTTCACTATCGCTGGGAAGTTGAAGGGAAGACTTATGGAAGTGTCTTCTGGTTTCACAAAGACCGCTTCCGGAACGGGTATACCCATCTCCTTGGCGATACCCCTCACCAGGGACTTATCGTAACAGTAAGCCAGACACTGCGGGCCAGATCCGGTGTACGGTATCCCCAAAATCTCCAGGAGGGCCGGCACGTGGAGCTCTTTTCTTGGATCGTTCATGAAACCCTCATCGCAAAGGTTGAAGACGTAGTCCACCTTGGACTTGATCTTCTCCAGATCGTGGATAAGGGTGTCATGGTTGGAAAGGTAAGTGAACTTGTAACCTTTCAGTTCCCTGAGGGCACCCTTGAGTTGGTCTATCGTGTAGAAGTCGTCTTCGTCGAAGACACCCCCAGGTTTTAGGTTATCCGGTTTGTTCGGATCCCCGAGGATCACCACCACATTCTTGAAAGTCTCCTTCTTGGAGATCCTCACGGGTGACCATTCTTTTTTCGCAACAGCCGTTACGAGCAACCTTCTCTCCATCATGCCAAGATCCTGATTCCTGGAGGAACTGGTCACGATCTCGCCGTGGAAGGTGATCTTCTCGAAACCAGCTTTCTTCAAGAGTTCCTCGAGCATCTCTTTGGTGTACAACCTCTCAGAATAGAACTGATCGACGATCACACCCTTTTCCACGTGCACGATGATTTCTCTCGATATGAGCTTGTTCTTGTCCGCCGAGAGCGTTCTTTCCCTACACACGAAGGCCTTCTTGTCGATCCATTCCCAACTCCTCGGTTGGTAGTGCTCCCGGAGGTACTCACCGTTGGCGATGTCGATGAGAATCCTTCCCCACGGTTTGAGGACTCGGAAGACTTCTTCCAGCACTCTGAGGTCATCTTGGATGGAGTCGAAGTATCCAAAGCTGTTTCCCAAGATCATAACCACGTCAAAACTGTCGTTTGGGTACGGAAGGTCTCTGGCGTCACCCTCTCTGAACTTGATCTCCAAACCTTCCTTCTTGGCCAACGTCTTTGCCTTCTGGATGAGGTACCGAGAACGATCGAGCCCTTCAACGTTCTTGAAACCCCTTCTCGCCAGCTCGAGAGAATGCCTTCCGTGACCGCAGCACAAGTCAAGGATCCTGTTCTCAGGCTTCAACCCCAACAACCTCACGAAAGTATCCACTTCCCTCTTCGTTATCTCCTGATCGTTGACCACGTCCCCATCCGTCCTCAGGTAGAGGGAGTTGAAGATCCTCTTCCACCAATCGGGCTGGACGTACTTTTCTAGATCTGGAGTGTAACCGATTGACCTCACTTTCCTACCGTTCCCAGAAGTTTTCATCGGCTTTCCCCCCGCAGTTTTCAAATTCTGAGAAGAATTATAGAACCATCCCCAGAGGAGTTTGTGTATCCGTTGTATTAATTGTTCTTGCTTTCATCTTTAAACATCTTTTAAGTTCAAGAATAAGCTGTGAGATCCAAAAGCCCATGACCACTGAGGGTGAAGACGATCACCTCTTCGATCCTTTCCTCTTTGGCCTTCTGGGCTTCCCTCAGAACGCCAGCGATCGCGTGCGCCGATTCTGGAGCGGGCACGATCCCCTCAACCCTTGCGAACAACTTTGCCGCCTCGAACACTTCCTCTTGATCGAACGCCTCCGCCTCGACCAATCCCTCCTTCACCAACCTAGCGACTATGGGGGCTGACCCGTGGTACCTCAATCCACCAGCGTGAATCCGCGGTGGTATGAAATCTTTGCCGAGCGTATACATTTTCAGAAGTGGCGTGAGCCCCGCGGTGTCACCGTGGTCGTACTCGTACCTGCCTTTCGTGAGCGACGGGCAGGCCGAGGGTTCACAGGCAACGAAACGGATGTTCCGACCGCTCAACTTGTCTGGGACGAAGGGTAGGATCGTTCCAGCAAAGTTCGATCCACCACCATGGCAGCCGAAGATCACATCGACCTTTTCTCCGATGAGCTCCAACTGTCTCTTCAGTTCCAGTCCTATCACGGTCTGATGGAGAAGCACGTGGTTCAAGACACTGCCGAGGGAGTATTTGGTGCGGGCATCCGAAAGGGCGACTTCCAAAGCTTCGCTTATGGCGATACCCAAACTGCCGGGATTTTCTGGATCGGAAGAGAGAACTTGCCTGCCAAAGCTCGTTTCCTCACTTGGACTTGGCGTGACGTTGGCACCGTAGAGGTTCATCATGTATTTCCTCATGGGCTTTTGGTGGAAGCTCACCTTCACCATGAAGACCTTCACTTCCAAACCGAACTTGGCTCCCGCGTAAGCCAGGGCACTCCCCCACTGTCCAGCCCCTGTCTCCGTGACCAGCCTCTTCACACCATCGATCTTGTTGTAGTAAGCTTGGGCCAACGCCGTGTTCGGTTTGTGACTTCCCGTAGGGCTCACACCTTCGTACTTGTAATATATCCGTGCGGGCGTTTGGAGGTATTCCTCCAGGAACGTGGCTCGGATCAAAGGAGTGGGTCTGTAAACTGCGTACTCTCTCAAAACTGGTTCTGGGATGGCTATAAACCTCTCGTCGGAGACTTCCTGCTCTATCAGGGGTCTTGGAAAGATGACGGCGAGCTTTTCCGGAGAGACGGGTTTCTTCGTTTCGGGATCGAGGGGCGGGTCCAGCTTGAAGGGAAGGTCTGCGAGCACGTTGTACCAGTACCTGGGGATATCTTCCGCACCAAGATTCACTCTGATTCTCATGTTATCCCTCCTTTGGCTTTGGAGATAATTATACTTCTCCCAGGTGATATAATCCAAGATGAGGTGAAGAAGTTGATACAAAGAAGAGTTGTACTCGACAAGCTTAAAGAAGAACTGGTCAAAGCGAACGTTCGTTTGAACGAGGAAGTCAAGAGGATCGTCGCCGAGTACGAAGGTCCTTTTTCGGATGTAATAAAGGAAAATTACATCATCTCTGAGAAAGAGTGCCTTCCCCTTTGTCAGGATACTGGTATCCTTGAGTTCTTCGTCTTTCTGGGGCACGAAGTGGTCCTCGAAGAGCCGATAGAGAAGACCTTGAACAGCGCCGTCGAAGAGGTTTACGTGGCCTATCCGTTCAGGTATTCGATCGTGTCCGATCCCGTGTTCGAGAGGGTCAACACGCACAACAACACGCCAGTCGTGGTGCACGTGTTTCAAGTCGAAGGGAAGAAGCTCGAGATAAGGTTCCTCGTGAAAGGTGGCGGAAGCGAAAACCTGTCCACCCTCCACATGATGAATCCTTCGGCTGGGGCGAGCGAGATCAAAGATTTCGTCGTGGAATTCGTGAAGGAACACGGAGCCAAGGCCTGTCCGCCTCTCCACATTGGTGTGGGGATAGGTGGAACAGCGGACAAGGCTCTCGTCCTTTCGAAACTCGCCCTGACTAAGGACTTTTCCGAAAGGCATCCGGATCCCCGATACGCCGAACTCGAGGAGGAGATTTTGAGGACGGTCAACCTCTTGGGAATAGGTTATCAGGGTTTGGGGCACGGAATAACGGCCTATTCTGTCCACGTAGAGCACTTCCCCACTCACATCGCCACCCTTCCCGTTGCCGTGTCGGTCGATTGCTATCTCTGTAGAAAGGGGAAAATAGTTTTTGAGGATTGAAGAGTTCAAAATCGGTCAAGAGATCCTTTACTCGGGAAAGTTGATAGTGATGAGAGATCAAGCCCACAAGAGACTGAAAGACATGGTGGAAAAGGGAGAGGAGTTACCAGTCGATCTCATGGGGGCTGTCGTCTTCTACGCCGGCCCTGCCAAAACACCCCCGGGAAGGCCTATCGGCGCCATAGGTCCCACCACGAGTGCCAGGATGGACGACTATTTGGAGATGCTCTTTCGACTCGGTGTGATCGCAACCGTTGGGAAGGGAAAGCGTACGGGGAAGGCGATCGAGGCGTGCAAGAAATGGAAGAGGGTGTACTTTGTGGCGCCGAGCGGAACGGCAGCAGCTTTGGCAAAGCGCGTGAAACGAGCTAGGTTGATAGCGTTTGAAGACCTGGGGCCAGAGGCGATCTATGAGCTCGAAGTCGAAGATTTTCCCTTGTTGGTCGCCATCGACAGTTTGGGAAACAGCGTGTTCGGGGAGTGAGCGCTGTGGACCCAATCTCCGCACACAGGATGTTGCGTGGAAAGATCAGGACGACGCTTCCAGTGGACGCGTTGGACAGGGAGATCCTGTCCCTTCTGTACACCCCTGGCGTGGCGGAAGTTGCCAAACTTTGCGCTCAAAATCCGGATGACACGTTCATCTACACGAGGCGCTGGAACACGGTGGCAGTCGTCTCGGATGGGAGCGCCGTGTTGGGGTTGGGGAACATAGGACCCTACGGGGCTTTACCCGTGATGGAGGGGAAGGCGTTACTTTTCAAAGCTTTCGCGGATTTGGACGCCTTTCCTATATGTTTGGCGGTGTCTGGAGAGGAAGAGATCGTGTCGATCGTGAAGAGCTTGGAACCGTCTTTTGGGGGAATAAACCTCGAGGACATCGCCGCCCCGAAGTGCTTCAGGGTTTTGGAGAAGCTTTCCAAAGAGATGAACATACCTGTCTTTCACGACGACCAACAGGGAACAGCCGTAGTCGTCGCAGCCGCTTTTTTGAACGCTTTGAAACTCTCCGGTAAGAGGATCGACGAGGTAAAGGTCGTGGTGAACGGTGTGGGAGCGGCGGGGTACAACATCGTGAAGATCCTGCTGGACCTCGGCGTGAAGTGCGTGGTGGCTGTCGACAGAAACGGCATACTGAACAGAAAAGAGGAAAACACCTGGTTACACGAATACCATAGAGAGATCGCCTTCCTCACCAACCCAGAGGGCGAATCTGGTGGGCTGGAGGAGGCTCTGAAGGGAGCGGACTTCTTCATAGGGGTTTCGAGGGGGAACGTCCTGAAACCAGAGTGGATAAAACACATGAACAAAAACCCCGTGATCTTTGCGTTGGCGAATCCAGTTCCAGAGATAGACCCCAAGCTCGCAGAGGAAGCGGGTGCCTTCATCGTGGCCACGGGAAGGTCGGACTATCCCAACCAAGTGAACAACCTCCTCGCCTTCCCTGGGATCATGAAGGGTGCCGTGGAGAGACAAGCAAAGATCACGAAAGAAATGCTTCTCGCAGCGGTGGAAGCGATAGCTGGCTCTTGCGAGCCAGAACCCAAGCGCATCGTGCCCGAGGCGTTCGACAAGAGAGTTCACACAAACGTCTACCTCGCCGTCAAGAACGCTTGTCGATGAGCTTTCCGATGGTGAAAGGTCTTCCCAGCAACACGTAATCCGAATTGAACAGCTTCACCGAGAACGCCATGAGCGTGATCGAGAAAGCGGCCATGTAGATCAAACCGTACACGACCAGGGCCTTCTCCCCGTAGAGGAGTAACTTTTGGGCCATCATCGGGTGCGAGAACGGTATCGCAAAGACCAGGACCTTCAGTGGAAGTGAGAGGTTTGGAAAGTCCTTGAACATGTTGATGAACATGGAGATGAGTCCCAGCAGCGATACGGGAAGGGTGAACAAACCAGCACTTTTGGTGTCACTGGACGTCAGACCGAGTAACATGCACAGGGAAAGCCCCGAGAGGATGGAAAGGAAAAGACTCAGGCCCACCAGAACGTAATCCCCGAAAGAGAGTTGAAGCACGGGAATGGGAGAACTCTTGTAAAAGGGTTTCAGGTACGTGTAGAATCCGACCATGTAGATGCCCGCGAATACGACCCCTGTGACGGCACTCGCGACGAGTTTGCTGGCGACGATCGTCTCCCTTCTGACTGGCATCGTGAGGAGCGTTTCCAGTGTTTTGTTCTCCTTTTCCATCGCAAGGGACGTGATCAGAGAAGATCCCGTCATGACTATGACCATCTGTATGAGGAGTGGTACCATCACGTTCTGCATGGAAGTCATGGCTTGGATCTCGGAAGGAGATCTCCCTTCGACGAGCAGGTCTCTGATGTACGTGCTGTGCCTGATCTCGATGGGCTCCAGTATAGTCCACGCGTTCTCCCCGCCCAAGAGTTGAGCCGAGAGGCTTTTCTTCGCACCTTCAATCACGCTCGATAACACAGCTGTGGAGATCGTGTCCCCTAATCCCGTCCCCTTCATGATCCACTTGACCTCCACGGTCGCCTTCGTTCCGCCCCTCAACTTGGTCGAAAAGTCCTCTGGAACCACCAAGACAGCGGAACCGTTTCTTTCCTTGACAGCTTCGACAGCCTTTTCGACGTTATCACCCACGTAGACAACTTCGGAAACACCGGATACGGCATCAACCAACAACCACGAGAGATTCCCTCCATCCAAATTCACGATTCCAACAACGGGGCGTTTCGTGGCCTCTTTCATCGTGCCTTCGAACGCCTTTCCAAGCGACCCATAGACGATACTCAGCACGATGATCGAAACGACAACGCCGACGTTGATGAGCTCTCTCACCTCTTTTTTCAAGAGCTTCCAGAACATTTCACAACCTCCTCGAAGACCTCTTCTATGTTCGTTGCTCCGTACCTTTCCTTGAGATCGGTGGGCGTTCCCTCTTCCACTATTCGCCCATCGTAAATCAGGGCGATCCTGTCGCACAAAAACTCCACTTCCAACATGTTGTGAGAGGAAAGGAGTATGGTGAGCCCGTTTTTCGTGGATTCTTTCAGCATTTTCCTCACTTCCCTCGCGCTCAAAACGTCAAGTCCAGACGTCGGCTCGTCGAGTATGGCAAGTTTTGGTTGAACCATCAGGGCCCTCGCCAAGAGGAGCTTCCTGACCATTCCCTTGCTGTAGGTCGCTACCTTATCTTTTATCCTGTCCCCGAGTCCCGAAATCTCCACCGCTCTCTTCACCATCTCCCCTACGTCTTCTTCGTAGAAACCCGCCACGAAGCGAAGGTACTCGATCCCACTCATGTTCCTGTAGGCGCCAGCCTCTTCTGGGATGTAACTTATGAACTTGCGTATCCTGTCAGCCTCTCTCTCCACATCCATTCCCAGTACCTCCACCCTTCCCCCAGACGGTTTCAACAACGTGGCCACAATCCTCAAGGTTGTGGTTTTGCCCGCACCGTTTGGACCTATGAGCCCAAAGATCTCTCCCTCTCTCACCTCGAAGGAGATCCCCTTCAATACCTCTCTCTTACCGATGACCTTTCTCAAATCCTCCACCCTCACGACACTCATCCTATCACCCTCACGCCTGCGTTGCACGTTTTCAGTTTCAAGACTTCCCTCAAGTACGGAATTCCGCTGTAGTCGTTCATCTTGGCACACACGGAAGGACCTGAACCGCTGACAAACCAGTATTCGGGTTTTTTCTTCAGGATCGCCTCGACGAACACCCTCATCTGTTCCGAGTGGTTTATCCTGTAGCTCTGGTGCATCCTGTCTCCCACGTACTTGAACGCCTCCTCGACCTTCCCGGCCAAGATCTTGGCGAGGAACTGACAGGAATTTTTGAGGTTGTAGAGCGCGTCCTCAAAGGGTATCGCCTTCGGGAGGACCCTCCTCATCTCGTTGGTGGAGAGGGAAAAGGTCGGCACGAGGAAGGTGAGCTCGAGGTCGAGTTCAAACCTCTCGTAATCGAACCTGTTCCCATCTTTGTAACAGACCACGAGCCCTCCTACGAAGACTGGTATCACGTTGTCCGGGTGTCCTTCCAACTCCACCGCCAATTCCATCAGATCCCTGGTCGAGACCTTACGCCCAGTACTTTCGTTGGCTATGAGCAAGGCGCCAACAATGGTGGCGGCGCTCGATCCAAGCCCACTCGAGATGGGTATGTTACACTTTTGGTTTATCTCCACCGGGGGAACCCTGTAGCCGGTCTTCTTCTCGAAGAAATCGAAGACTTCGAAGAACAGCTTGTAACTGTCGAGATCTTTCACGTACCTACCCTCGCTTCTGATCCTGGTTCTGTCGGTGTCGAAAGAAAAGGTAATCTCGTTGAAGAGCTCGAGGGCCAGCCCGAACACGTCGAAACCAGCCCCGATGTTCGTAGTGGAGGCGGGTACCAGGATTTTCATAGACCTATGACCTCCAAGACTTCTTCCACTCTACCCTCGATCACCTTCGGAGGCTCGAGTTGCGATAGAACGATGTTTGGATCTTTCAAACCGTTTCCCGTGAGCGTGCAAACGACGACCTCGCCACCTTTGAAGATACCTTGCTTGTGTTTCTTCAACAACCCCGCTATCGAGGCAGCAGACGCCGGCTCGCAGAAGATGCCCTCCTTCTGGGCGAGTAACTTCTGAGCTCTCAGGATCTCTTCGTCGCTCACCATATCTATGTCTCCGCCCGATTCGTCCCTGGCGAGGACGGCCTTCTCCCAGTTGGCGGGGTTGCCGATCCTTATCGCCGTCGCCACCGTCTCGGGGTTCTCTACGGGACGACCCCTGACGATTGGCGCGGCACCCTCAGCTTGAAAGCCCATCATCTTGGGGAGTTTCTTCGCAAGGCCGCACTGGTAATACTCCTTGTACCCTTTCCAGTACGCGTAGATGTTCCCCGCGTTTCCCACCGGGATGAAGTGGTAATCCGGGGCGTCGCCGAGATCGTCCACCACTTCGAAAGCAGCCGTCTTTTGACCTTCCAACCTGTACGGGTTTATGCTGTTCACGATGGTGATGGGGTATTTTTGGGCGACTTCCTTGACCATCTCCAGGCACTTGTCGAAGTTGCCCTTCACCTGCAGAACGATCGCCCCGTAAATCATGGCCTGGGCGAGCTTTCCAAGTGCGATCTTACCTTCCGGTATCAGAACGATCGCCTTGAGCTTTGCCCTCGCAGCGTACGCCGCAGCCGAGGCGGAGGTGTTCCCCGTGGACGCGCATATGATCGCCCTGCTTCCCTCTTCCAACGCCTTCGCCACGGCCAAAACCATGCCTCTATCCTTGAAGGAACCTGTTGGGTTCGCGCCTTCGTATTTCGCGTACACGCGTACTCCGAGCTCTTCGCTGAGGTTGACCAGAGGGATGAGTGGTGTGCTTCCTTCGTTCAACGACAGGTTCGGAGTCTTCTCCGTCACCGGCAAGAACTTCCCGTACCTCTCTATGATCCCCACGCACATCACTCCCTGTCCAGTTCGAAGCTCGCATGTATCGCCCTGACGGCTTCCTTCACGTATCTCCCGTCTATGATGACCGAAATCCTGCTGTTGGACGCGCTGATCATGTCGATGTTGATGCCTTCATTCGCGAGCGTTTCGAAGAGCGTGGCGGAAATCTCGGGGGAAGACGTGAGGTTCACGCCGACTATGGAAACCTTCGCAAGGCCTTTTTCCACTATCACTTCTTTCGCGTCGCTTCTAGCTTTTAGGAGTTCCAAGTCCATCTTCTCGAGTTGGGACTCGGACACGATGAACGCAACGGAGTTGTACTCTCCACTCCTCATCCCCTGGATGATCATGTCGATGTTCACGTCCATCTGACACAACGTCCTCATGATCCTCGCCGCCACTCCGGGTCTGTCCGGCACATCCTTCAAGACGACCTTGGCCATGTCACTCTCGAACGTCACCGCCCTCACGATGGGACTCTCCACCTTCGTTCCCTCCCAAACGAGTGTGCCCCTCGATTCCCTGTGCGCGTTCTTTATGAGAACCTTCACGCCGTACTTCCTGGCAAATTCAGCCGCTCGAGCTTGAAGGACTTGGGCCCCATGCCTTGAAAGTTCAATCATCTCCTCCCAGGAGAGTTCTTTTATCACCCTGGCGTTCTCCACTATCCTCGGATCCGCCGTGTAGACCCCGTCCACGTCTTTGTAGAGTTCGCAGAGGTCGGCCCCCAACGCGTAAGCCAAAGCGATGGCTGTCAGGTCCGAACCACCCCTTCCGAGCGTCGTGACATCGCCGGTTTCGGTGACCCCTTGAAAACCAGGCACCACTGGGATAACGTCCCGCCTCAAGTACCTGGATACGATCTCCGTGTTTATGTCCACGATCCTTGCGGCCCCGAACCTCCTATCCGTGGTGATCCTCAACTGATTCCCGACGATCGATACCGCCTTTTGGTTCCTCTTTCTCAAGGCGATGCTCATGAGGGCCACACTCTGCGTTTCACCCGTGGAGAGGAGCAAATCGAGCTCGCGAGGGTCTGGGTTTTCGTCTATCTTTTTCGCGAGCGCTATGAGCTCGTCCGTGGTGTCGCCCATGGCGGAAAGGACCACAACGGGCTTCACTCCACTCATCTTTTTCTTCACGATCTTTTCGGCCACCCTTTCCAGCTTCTCGGTGTCGGAGATGGCCGCACCTCCGAACTTCATGACGACAACCGAGTGCTTCTCCGCTCCACCGAGGACTTTGTACTTGGCCACCCTGAACAGATCGGCTATCACCGCACTCGCCGTTGGGTATCCTCCCGCCCCTCTACCCTTCAGCAAGAAGTCGCCGGCGAGGTCGGTCGAGACCTCTATCGCGTTGTCAACACCGTCTACGTTGAAGAAGGGATCGTCTGGTCCCACCTCTCTCACCCTGACTTTGTACTCGCCTTTGAGGAAATCCAACTCCGCTATCAGTTTAAGCTTTCTTCCTCTTCTAAGAGTTTCTTTCAAAAACTCTGGATCTATCTTCGTGATACCTTCGAAGCTCACGTTGTCTATGCCCGGAAACCTTCCCGTCACCACGCCGGCGAGGACCGACACCTTGTAGGCCACATCGTACCCTTCCACGTCGTTGGTCGGGTCCGCTTCGGCGTAGCCCAGCTCCTGTGCCTCCCTCAACGCCTGCTCGAAACTCTTCCCTTTGCTCATCTCGGTGAGGATGTAGTTGGTTGTACCGTTCACGATACCCCTGATCCTCGTCACTTTTTGGAAGATCAAGTAATCCTGAAGGAGGGAGATGATCGGAATCCCTCCGCCGACGGAGGCCTCAAAGAAGAGCTTTCTCTTCCTTATGTGATCGGAAAAATCGTTTCCGTACTCGGATATGAGGTTCTTGTTCGGTGTGACCACTATCCTACCCAACTCCAAAGCTCTCCTGACGAGATCCACGGCCACACCCGTTCCACCTATGGCTTCCACGACGACGTCGCTGTTGAGTATCAAGTCATCGAAATCGTATGCGATTTCCTCGGGCGCTACACCGAGGAGTTCGTACTTTACGGGCGAGCGGTTGATCACTTTGGATACGATGAACCTCTCACCGACACGCTTTTCTATCTCGTCTCCTCGCTCTTTCAATATGCGGTATATGGTTCCACCAACGGTTCCCAAACCTGCAATTCCCACCCGCACTTTCGCCACCTCTTCACAAACTGTTTTAGAACATTTTAAAATAGCCTTTTTTTCCGAGGTTGTCCTGGATATTACACTTCTATTATAGCAATGCAAATATTGGAAAAACCTACGAACGATCCCTTGACACGACGTCCCGACAGTGTTACTATTCCTAAAAAACCTCCCATGAATTCCTGTTGAGTGCTTTGGTATAAACATTCAATAATACCTGAGGAGTGATCCACGTGAGGATGAAGGGTTCGAAGATGTTGTTCGAAGCTCTCCTGAGAGAAGGCGTGGATACGGTTTTTGGCATCCCGGGAGGGGCCATAATAAACGTCTACGATGAACTCTGCAACTACGAGAACAAGATAAGGTTTTACCTGTTTCGACACGAACAAGGCGCCACGCACGCCGCGGATGGTTATGCGAGAGTGACGGGAAAACCCGGTGTGGTCATCGTCACTTCTGGTCCAGGTGCCACGAACACGGTCACTGGTATCGCCACGGCCTACATGGATTCTGTCCCTCTCGTCGTCATCACAGGCCAGGTCCCAACGTCCATGATAGGAACCGATGCCTTCCAAGAAGTTGACGTCACCGGCATAACCATGCCCATCACGAAGCACAACCATCTCGTGACGAGCGTAGAGGAACTCCCCTACTCCATAAAAGAGGCGTTTTTCGTGGCCACCACCGGAAGACCTGGACCCGTGGTCTTGGACTTCCCAAAAGACATCCAAACGGCTGAGGGAGAGTTCGACTACCCGGAAAAAATAGAGATCTTGGGCTACAAACCTACCGTGAAGGGACATCCAAGACAAATAAAGAGAGCTATGGAACTTCTGAAGAACTCGAAGAAACCTTTGGTCATAGTGGGCGGGGGAGTCAACATCTCCGGTGCCATGGACTTGGTGAACCAGTTCCTCGACAAGTTTGGAATTCCCGCCGTGAGCACGCTCATGGGAAGAGGCGTGAACCCCTCCAACGAGAAGCTCTACTACGGTGGAATAGGTATGCATGGAACTTATTACGGCAACTACGCCGTCGCGAACGCGGATCTGATAATCGCCCTCGGTGTGAGGTTCAGCGACAGGATCATTGGAAATCCCAAGACCTTCGCAAAGAACGCGAAGATAGTGCACGTTGACATCGATCCAGCTGAGATAGGGAAGAACGTCAGGGCTGATGTTCCGATAGTCGGAGATGTAAAGAGCGTGGTCAGCGAGTTCTTGAAGTACGACTTCAAGACGGACTTCTCCGAGTGGATAGAGGAACTACAAGAAGTGAAACGAAGGTTTCCGCTCAGGTATGAGAAGGGTGGAAAATTCATAAAACCTCAGTACATCGTCGAAAAAGTGGACGAGGTCTTCCCAGACGACACGATCGTGGTCGCGGATGTGGGACAGAACCAGATGTGGGTGGCCCAGTACTACAAGTTCAAGTACCAGAGGTCTTTCGTGTGTTCCGGAGGACTCGGAACGATGGGTTACGCCCTGCCAGCCGGTATAGGAGCGAAGATAGGAGTCCCAGACAAAGAAGTGGTCGTCTTCGCCGGCGATGGGGGCTTCCAGATGAACATTCAAGAACTCATGACGGTGAGAAGGTACGACATCCCCTTGAAGATCATCGTGATGGACAACAAGGCCTTGGGTATGGTGAGACAGTGGCAGCAGCTCTTCTTCAACTGCAGGTATTCGGCTACGATCCTCGCCGACAATCCCGATTTTGCCAAGATAGCGGAGGCGATAGGGATAAGAGCCATGAAAATAGAGAAACCTGAGGAAGTGGACAGAGCGATCGAAGAACTCGCAAGGTCTAAAGGCCCCATGTTGGTCCACGCGTTGATAGATCCCGCCGAAGTGGTACTCCCCATGGTTCCACCAGGGGGTGACGTGGGAAGTCCACTTGTGGAAGCGCCTTACGATGAAAACCTTGTGGAAAGGATCTTGTCTTTCGAGAAATCGAGGGGTGAGTGAACATGGCGAACGCCGTACGCGAGCACCTCGTTTCCATGCTCGTGCACAACAAACCCGGTGTCATGAGGAAAGTGGCGAACTTGTTTGCGAGAAGGGGTTTCAACATCAGTAGCATCACGGTGGGCGATTCGGAGGTGCCAGGACTTGCCAGGCTCATCATCATGGTCAAGGGCGACGAGAGGATCATAGAGCAAATAGAGAAACAGGCCTACAAACTCGTGGAGGTTGTGAAGGTGACCCCCATCGACCCCATCCCAGAGAACCGCGTGGAGAGAGAGATGGCCCTCGTGAAGGTGAAATTCGGCGATCAAAAGCAAGAGCTGTTCCAACTCGTCGAGATATTCCGGGGAAAGATTGTAGACGTGTCTAAAGAGGGTGCGATCATAGAGATCACCGGATCCAGGAGCAAGGTGGAGGCCTTCATCAGGCTTCTTTCGGAAAACCAAATCGTGGAGATAGCGAGGACTGGAATAGTGGCGATGAACAGGTGGAACGTCGTGGAGAAGGAGGGGTTCTGATGGCGGTGATCTACTACGATAAGGATGCCGACCTCAACCTGTTGAAGGACAAGACCATCGCGATCATAGGTTTTGGAAGCCAAGGTCACGCCCACGCGTTGAATTTGAAGGACAGCGGTTTGAGAGTCTTGGTAGGGTTGAGGGATGGCAGCAAGAGCTGGAAGAAGGCGGAAGAGCAAGGTCTTGTGGTGAAGACGATAGACCAAGCTGCGGAAGAAGCGGACATCATCATGATTCTCATCCCCGACGAAGTTCAACCGGAGGTGTACAAAAAGCACATAGAAAAACACTTGAGAGAGGGAAAGATGTTGATGTTCGCCCATGGGTTCAACGTACACTACCACCAGATCATACCACCCAAGTACGTCGACGTCACCATGGTTGCGCCGAAGAGTCCCGGGAGCATCGTGAGGAGAGAGTTCCTTGAAGGGAGGGGGGTACCCGCCCTTGTGGCGGTCTACCAGGACTACACGGGGAAGGCGAAGGAACTCGCCCTGGCCTACGCGAAAGGAATAGGCGTTACCAGGGCCGGTGTCATAGAGACGACCTTCAAGGAAGAGACCGAGACGGACCTCTTCGGAGAACAGGCCGTGCTCTGCGGTGGTGTGACGGCTCTGATAAAGGCCGGCTTTGAGACGCTCGTGGAGGCCGGCTACCAACCAGAGATAGCGTACTTCGAGTGTCTGAACGAGCTCAAACTCATCGTGGACCTCATATACGAAGGCGGGCTCACCTACATGAGACGCTGTGTCAGCAACACGGCTGAGTACGGCGATTACATAAGCCAAGAGAAGATCGTCACCAAGGAAGTTAGGGAGAACATGAAACAGATGCTCAAGGATATCCAGACCGGAAAGTTTGCGAAGGACTGGATCTTGGAAAACCAGGCTGGAAGACCTTTCTTCTACACGATGAGAAAGAAAGAGTCCGAACACCTCATAGAGAAGGTCGGAAGAGAGCTCAGGAAGATGATGCCCTGGTTGAAGGAGAGGACCATCGATGAGGAGTGACGTGATAAAGAGAGGCCTCGAAAGGGCGCCGCACAGGTCCCTTTTGAAAGCGCTTGGCGTGACCGACGAAGAGATGGACAGACCCTTCATCGGAATTGTATCATCGGAGAGCGAAATCATACCCGGGCACATGCACTTGAGACAGATCGTCGAGGCTGTGAAGGCCGGCGTGAGACTGGCAGGGGGCGTTCCTTTCGTGTTTCCCACGATAGGAGTGTGCGATGGCATCGCGATGGATCACCGCGGCATGAAGTTCTCCCTACCCTCCAGGGAACTCATAGCCGACTCCATCGAGATCGTGGCCAACGCCTTCCCCTTCGACGGGTTGGTTTTCGTTCCAAACTGCGACAAGATCACCCCTGGTATGATCATGGCCATGGGACGGCTCAACATCCCCTCCGTCCTCATCTCGGGTGGCCCCATGCTCGCAGGAAGGTATAAGGGAAAGAAGATAGACCTGATCAGCGTTTTCGAGGCGGTTGGGGGTTACAGGGTGGGAAAGGTCGACGAGGAGACCCTCAAAGCCATCGAAGACCTTGCCTGCCCAGGACCCGGCTCCTGCGCAGGTTTGTTCACCGCAAACACGATGAATTCGCTCGCGGAAGCCTTGGGGATTGCCCCGCGTGGAAACGGAACCGTTCCGGCAGTCCACTCCGCAAGGCTCAGGATGGCAAAAGAAGCGGGCATGTTGGTCGTCGAGCTGGTCAAGAAGGATCTGAAGCCAAGAGAAATCGTCACGAAAGACTCCCTCGTGAACGCCGTCTTGGTGGACCTGGCGATGGGTGGCTCGACGAACACGGTGCTCCACCTGAAGGCCATTGCGGAAAGTTTCGGAATCGATTTCGACATCAAGATATTCGACGAACTGAGCAGAAAAGTACCACACATCTGCAACATCTCCCCGGTAGGTCCCCACCACATGGAAGACCTGGACGAAGCTGGCGGAATCTACGCGGTGATGAAGAGACTTCAAGAGAACGGTCTTCTGAGAGAAGATGCGATGACGATCTACCAAAAGACGTTGGGAGAACTCGTAAGGGATGTTCATGTGTTGAACGAGGAAGTGATCAGGCCGTTTGACAGGCCTTACCACAAAGAAGGGGGTCTCGGAATACTCTTTGGAAATCTGGCGCCGGAAGGAGCGGTGGCCAAACTTTCGGGGGTACCGGAGAAGATGTGGCGGCACGTGGGACCAGCCGTGGTCTTCAACGACGGAGAGGAAGCCGCCAGGGCCATCCTCGCCGGGAAGATAAAGAAGGGCGACGTCGTGGTTATCAGGTACGAGGGTCCAAAGGGCGGTCCAGGTATGCGCGAGATGCTCTCACCGACCTCCGCGATAGCTGGGATGGGGCTCATAGAGGACGTGGCACTCGTGACGGATGGTCGATTCTCCGGTGGATCCAGGGGAGCGGTGATAGGGCACGTCTCGCCCGAGGCCGCCGAAGGTGGTCCCATTGCCCTTGTCAGAGACGGTGACCTCATAGAGATCGATTTCGAGAGGAGACAGATCAACCTACTCGTATCGGAGGAGGAGATGAAGAAACGTCTCCAAGAGCTGAAACCTTTCGTTCCCAAAGAAACGAGTGAGTATCTGCGAAGGTACGTGTACTTCGTCCGATCGGCGAGCAAGGGGGCGACTTTCAACAACCCCTGAGGGGGTGATCTCTTGGAAGGGAAGAACGCGGTCAAGATATACGACACCACGTTGAGGGACGGTGCGCAAGCCTTTGGGGTCTCTTTCTCTCTTGAGGACAAAATCAAGATAGCCGAGGCGCTGGACGACCTCGGTGTCCATTACTTGGAGGGTGGTTGGCCTGGTTCCAACCCGAAAGACATCGCCTTCTTCCAAGAAGTGAAGAAGATGAACTTCAAGCACTTGAAGGTCGCCGCGTTCAGTTCGACGAGACGCCCACACAAGAAGGTGGAGGAGGACCCCAACATTCAAACACTCGTGAGAGCGGAAACACCGGTCTACACCATCTTTGGGAAGAGTTGGGATCTCCACGTCGAAAAAGCCTTGAGGACGACTCTGGAAGAGAACCTCAGGATGATCTACGACACCATCTCTTACCTCAAGAGGTTCGCAGACGAGGTGATTTATGACGCCGAGCACTTCTTCGACGGTTACAAAGCGAACAGAGAGTACGCGCTCAAGACTTTAAAGGTAGCGGAAGAAGCGGGTGCGGACTGTCTCGTCCTCGCCGACACGAACGGAGGAACTCTTCCCCACGAAGTGGAGGAGATCATGGAAGACGTGAAGAGACACGTCTCCGCTCCTCTTGGCATACACGCTCACAACGACTCCGAACTCGCGGTCGCCAACTCGCTCGTCGCTGTGAAGAAGGGGGCAGTCCAAGTCCAAGGCACCATAAACGGCCTCGGAGAAAGGTGTGGAAACGCCAACCTCTGCTCCATCATCCCCAACCTCGTGTTGAAGATGGGGATAGAAGCCATTCCCAAAGAAAATCTGAAGAAACTCTTTTACGTCGCACACCTTGTGGCTGAATTGTCCGGTAGACCCCACATCGAGTACCTCCCTTACGTTGGAGACTACGCGTTCGCCCACAAGGGTGGTGTCCACGTCTCCGCGATGAAGAGGGACACCAGAACTTACGAACATATCGACCCTTCGCTTGTTGGAAACAGGAGGATCATCTCCATCTCGGAGCTTTCCGGCAAGAGCAACGTGGTGGAGAAGGCGAAAGAACTCGGGTTCGACGTGGACGAGGACTCCCCAAAGGTGCAGGAGATCTTGTCCAGAATCAAGGAGTTGGAGGCACAGGGGTATCACTTCGAGGGTGCGGAAGCCTCCTTCGAATTGCTGGTGAGAGAGCTCTTGGGAAAGAGAAAGAAGTACTTCGAGTTCCTGGGCTTTACCGTGATGACGGTGAAAGAAAAAGACGGTCAGATCTTTTCCGAGGCGACCGTCAAGGTGAGGGTACCTGAAGAGGTCGCCAGAAGTTTGGGACACGAAGATCCCGTGGAACACACCGCTGCCGACGGTGTTGGACCC
This sequence comes from Thermotogota bacterium, assembly GCA_030550515.1. Classification (GTDB taxonomy): domain Bacteria; phylum Thermotogota; class Thermotogae; order Thermotogales; family Thermotogaceae; genus JAUQPE01. The sequence goes on from JAUQPE010000021.1 coordinate 18,992, forward strand.
GTCGAGGCGCTCGATAAGGCGGTCAGGAAGGCCCTTGAGAAGTTCTATCCTTCCCTCAAGAACACCAAGCTCACGGACTACAAGGTGAGGATCCTGAACGAGCAGGCTGGCACGAAAGCGACCACGAGAGTGCTCATAGAGTCATCGGATGGGGAGAGAAGGTGGGGAACCGTTGGCGTGTCGCCGAACATCATAGAGGCTTCTTGGATCGCCTTGTTGGAGTCTCTCGAATACAAACTCCACAAGGACGAAGAGGGGATGAGAGCGCATGAGGAGGATAAAGATATTTGACACCACGCTCAGAGACGGCGAGCAGTCACCCGGGGCCTCGATGTCCGTGGAAGAGAAAGTGGAAGTTGCCAGGATGCTTGAAGACTTGGGAGTGGACTTGATAGAGGCGGGTTTCCCCATATCCTCGCCTGTCCAGTTCGAGGGCGTGAAGAAGGTGGCGTCTTCCGTGGAGAGGCCCGTGGTGGTGGCACTCGCACGTTGCGTTGAAAAAGACATAGACGCCGTCTACGAAGCGTTGAAAGATCGTAGGAAAGACAAAAGGATGGTGCACGTCTTCATCGCGACCTCTCCGATCCACAGGATGTACAAGCTCAGGATGGAGAAGGAGGAGATCCTGGAAAGGATCAGGAAGTACGTGAGTTACGCCAAGAAGTACTTTGAACTTGTGGAGTTCTCCGCCGAGGACGCCTCCAGAACGGAGATCCCGTTTCTCATCGAAGCCTACAAGACGGCCATAGAAGCCGGGGCGACGACCATAAACGTCCCCGACACGGTTGGATACGCCCTCCCGGACGAGTTTGGAGAGCTTATAAGAACGCTCAAAGAAGGTGTGCCGGGGATAGAGAACGTTGACCTGTCGGTTCACTGTCACAACGACCTGGGGCTCGCCGTCGCAAACTCGCTGGCAGCGATACAGAACGGCGCCACGCAGGTAGAGGTGACGCTCAACGGGATAGGAGAGAGGGCCGGAAATTGCGCCCTCGAGGAGCTGGTCATGATACTCAAGGTCAGGAAGGACAAGCTCCCGTTCGAGACGGGTATAAGGACGGAGCTCATATACCCCGCCTCCAGACTTCTGACGCACATCACTGGTCTGATACCGGCAAGGAACAAACCCATCGTCGGCGAGAACGTCTTCCTCCACGAGTCCGGGATCCATCAAGATGGCGTGTTGAAGCACAGGGAAACCTACGAGATCATGAAGCCGTCCGATATAGGTAGGTCCTCGGAAACGCTGGTCTTGGGAAGACACTCCGGCAAACACGCCTTGAAGAAAAAGTTGGAGACCTACGGTTTGCGCCTCTCCGACGAGATGTTCCAGAAAGTCTTCGAGAAGTTCACCGAGCTTGCGGACAGAAAGAAAGAAGTCTACGACGAGGACCTTTTCTCCATCGTCTCCGAAGTTTTGAGGGAACCGATCAGCGGTTACAGGCTGGTCCACTTCCACGTCCACACGGGCAACAACCTGATCCCAACCGCTGCCGTCGTGCTCGAAGTGGGCGGGGAAAAGAGGGAAGCGGCGGAAACGGGGAACGGTCCTGTAGACGCCATGTTCAAGGCGATCGACAAGGCCATAGGAATCCAACCCAAGCTCGAAGAATACATCATCCAAGCTGTTGGATCGGGCAAGAACGCCCAAGGAGAGGTGAAGCTCACCCTGAGCATAAACGGTGAGTTGTTCAGCGGAAGGGGTGTCTCCACGGACATCGTAGAGGCATCCGCTATTGCCTACATCAACGCGATAAACAAGTACCTCATAGCCAAAGGTTTGGTGAAAAAAGGTGGAGGTGCGAACGGATGACGCTCGCAGAAAAGTTGCTCTCCAAGAAAGCGGGAAGGCCGGTGAAACCAGGAGAATTCCTGCTTTTGGAACCCGATGTCGTCTTGGCCAACGACATCACCGCTCCACTCGCGATAAAGGAGTTCAGAGAACACGGGGGAAAGAGGGTGAAGTACCCGGAGAGGGTGGTGCTCGTTCCAGACCACTTCACACCAAACAAGGACATAAAGTCCGCGTCCCAGGTGAAGTTGATGAGGGAATTTGCAAAAGAGCAGGGCATAGAGAAGTTCTTCGAGATAGGTAGGATGGGGATAGAACACGTGCTCCTCCCGGAGGAAGGTTTGGTGAAGTCCGGCGATCTCGTGGTGGGGGCCGATTCGCACACCTGCACCTATGGTGCCCTCGGGGCGTTCGCGACCGGTGTGGGGTCCACGGATATAGCGGGATTCTTCCTCACGGGCAAGGTGTGGCTCAGGGTGCCGGAGAGCATAAAGGTTCACCTGACGGGAAGCTTCAAGGAGATGGTTACGGCCAAAGACCTCATACTGAAACTCATCTCGATCCTTGGGGTGGATGGTGCGAACTACAAAGCCCTGGAGTTTCTGGGGCCGGGGGTGGCGAACATCTCCATGGATGGAAGGTTCACCGTCTCCAACATGGCGATAGAAGCTGGAGGGAAGGCTGGGATATTCCCCGTCGACGAGAACACGATCCAGTACGAAAGGGAAAGGGGAATAGAGGTCGAGCCGATGTTTCCAGATGAGTCGGCAACTTACGTGAGGGAGATTTCGATAGACCTTTCCACCTTGGAACCTCAAGTGGCGTATCCCTTCCTTCCCTCGAACGTGAAGGACGTGACGGAGGCTGAGAAAGAAAGGATAAGGATAGACCAGGTGGTGATAGGCAGCTGCACGAACGGAAGGATTGAAGATCTGAGACTTGCCGCTGAGATCCTGAAGGGACGAACCGTCGCACCACACGTGAGGTGCATCGTCATTCCTGGGTCGCAGAGGGTACTGAAGCAGGCCATAAAGGAAGGGTTGGTGGACGTGTTCCTTGAGGCGAACTGCGTGGTCTCCACCCCAACTTGTGGTCCCTGCCTTGGAGGGCACATGGGAGTCCTCGCGGAGGGTGAGGTGGCCGTTTCCACCACCAACAGGAACTTCGTTGGCAGGATGGGACATCCGAGCAGCAAGGTCTTCCTCGCCTCTCCAGCCGTGGCTGCAGCGAGCGCCGTGAAGGGTTACATCGCCGACCCCAGAAGGTTGTGAGGTGAGAAGGATGAAGATAAGGGGCAAGGTCTTCGTCTTCGGCGACAACGTGAACACCGACGAGATCATACCGGCCAGGTACCTCAACACCTCGGACCCGCAAGAATTGGCGAAGTACTGCATGGAGGACGCAAGACCTGGCTTTGGCAGGAGGGACGACATAAAGGGTGCCATCATCGTTGCCGGGGAAAACTTCGGGTGCGGTTCTTCCAGAGAGCACGCACCTGTAGCCATAAAGGCGGCTGGAATTTCTTGCGTGATCGCCAAGTCTTTTGCGAGGATATTCTTCAGGAACGCCATAAACATAGGCCTTCCCATCGTCGAACTGAAGGAAGCCGGTGAATTCGAGGAAGGTGACGTCGCGGAGGTCGATCTGGAAAACGGCATCGTCAGGAACGTTACAAAAAACAGAGAGTACAGGATCCAGCCTTATCCAGACTTCCTGATGGAGATCATGAGGACGGGAGGATGGCTCGAATACTGTCTGAAAACCCTCAAGGAGTGATGGTGATGCCCAAGATCGCGGTGCTTCCCGGTGACGGCATAGGTCCAGAGGTGATGAGGGAAGCCCTGAAGGTGCTGGAAGTGGTGGAGAAGAAGACGAGTGTGATGTTCGAGAAGGTCTTCGGCCACATCGGGGGAGAGGCCATCGACCTCTTCGGAGACCCTCTGCCCGAGGAGACGAAGAAGATCTGCCTGGAATCGGACGCCATACTTCTTGGAAGCGTCGGGGGGCCAAAGTGGGACGACCTGCCTCCCCAGAAGAGGCCGGAGATAGGAGGGTTACTTGCGCTCAGAAAGATGCTCAACCTGTACGCCAACATCCGCCCCATAAAGGTGTACAAGTCCTTGGTGAAGATTTCTCCCCTCAAGGACAGGATAGTGGAGAAGGGCATCGACCTTGTGACCGTGAGGGAGCTCTCTGGGGACGCCTACTACGGCCAACCGAGGGGGTTGGACGAAGAAAAAGGTTTCGACACCATGGTCTACGACAGGAAGACCGTTGAGAGGATCGCCAAGGTGGCCTTCGAGCTCGCCAGAAACAGAAGGAGAAGGGTCACATCGGTGGACAAAGCGAACGTGCTCTACAGCTCGATGCTCTGGCGAAACGTTGTGAAAGAAGTCGCAAAAGGCTACCCGGACGTGGAACTGGAGCACATGTACGTTGACAACGCGGCCATGCAGCTCATACTGAGGCCGTACCACTTCGACGTGATCCTGACCACCAACATATTCGGTGACATCCTCTCCGACGAGACCGCTGCCCTGCCCGGCTCTCTGGGACTTCTTCCCTCCGCTTCCCTGGGGGACAAGAACCTGTACGAGCCCGCCGGGGGGTCCGCACCGGACATAGCGGGCAAGAACATCGCGAACCCCGTCGCCCAGATCCTCTCCCTGGCCATGATGTTGGAGATCTCCTTCAACATGGTCGAAGTGGCGAGGAAGATAGAAAAAGCAGTCGAGCTGGCCATAGAAGAGGGTTACAGGACCAGAGACATTGCAGAAAGCGAGGAGAAAGCCATCTCCACCTCGAAGATGGGTGACGCGATCTGCAAAAAGTTGGAAGAGATCTGGTAAGGAAAGGGGGGAACCCCCCTTCACTTCCAGGTGTCCGTGAGCTTTCTGACTTTCAAAATCGTGTCTCTCTTCATCTTCCTTATCGCGCCAACGGCCGCCCTCAGGGCCTCTACCGTCGTGATGTAAGGGATCTTCCTCTTGAGCGCCGTCGTCCTGATCAGGTAACCCACGGTCCTCCTTCCCTCTATCCTCAATGGGTTCTTGCCGTGGACGATGGGAACCGCTCTGTCGTTCGGTGACTGCGTTATGACGACAAGTTTGATCTTTCCCTGCTCTATCACGTCGATCACGTCTGGCCTTCCTTCTCCTACCTTTGGAACCACCTTCACGTCCACACCTTGAGACCTCAGAGCGCGGGCAGTCCCTTCCGTGGCGTATATCTCAAATCCCATGTCCGCGAGGTGGACGAGCAGAGGAATCGCTTCTCTTTTGTCTTTGTCCGCGATGGTGGCGAGTATCGCCCCTTCGGTCGGCAAGGGATTCCCCGCCGCTATCTCCGCCTTCGCGAAAGCCTCCGCGAAGTCTTCGCCTATCCCCATCACTTCCCCTGTGGACCTCATCTCGGGCCCGAGCAACACGTCCGTCCCCGGGAACTTGTGGAACGGTATCACCACCTCTTTCACCGAGAACATCCTGGGCCATGGGGTTGGTAGGATCTCGTCCTCTCCGAAGGCGGGCGAACCGGGTCTTGCGGGGTACGGCCAGTACGGTCTCAAGAGCTCCAGAAGAGACCTGCCCACCATGATCTTGGCGGCTATCCTCGCCACGGGTATACCGATCGCCTTGCTCACGAAGGGCACGGTCCTCGAAGCCCGCGGGTTGGCCTCCAGTATGTAGATCTCCTCGTCCTTTATCGCCATCTGAATGTTGGCGATTCCTACCACTTTCAACGCTTTCACGAGCTTGCAAACGGTCCGCTCTATCCTCTCGACGAGTTCCTCAGATAGACTCACCGGAGGGAGCACGCACGCGGAATCCCCCGAGTGCACGCCCGCTTCTTCTATCTGTTCCATTAGACCTGCGATCCACACATGCCTGCCGTCTGAAACGACGTCAACGTCGATTTCTATCGCGTCTTCCAAAAACTTGTCGATCAACACGGGATACCCCGGTGAGACCCTCGCGGCCTCGGTGACGTACCTCTTGAGCTCTTCTTGGTTGTCAACGATGGCCATCGCCCGTCCACCTAGCACGTAACTTGGTCTCACGAGCACGGGATAACCCAGTCTCTCCGCCACTTCCACGGCTTCTTCCACAGAGGTTGCCGTCCCGAAAGGCGGGCACTTCAAGTTGAGCTTCTTCAGGAGGTTGGCGAACTTTTCCCTGTCCTCCGCAAGTTCTATCGTCTCAAAGCTCGTTCCCATGATGGGAACGTTCTCCTCCACAAGGTTTTTCGCCAGCTTGAGGGGAGTTTGACCCCCGAAGGCAACGACGACCCCCTTTGGCTTTTCGTTTCTGACGATCTCCAGGACGTCTTCTACCGTCAAAGGTTCGAAGTAAAGCCTGTCCGACGTGTCGTAGTCCGTGGAGACGGTCTCTGGGTTCGAGTTCACCATGATAACCTCGTAACCTTCCTCTTGAAAGGCCCAAACCCCGTGGACGTTCGTGTAGTCGAACTCTATCCCTTGGCCTATCCTGTTTGGGCCGGAACCGAGGATCATGATCTTTTCCCTGTCGGAGGGGATCGCTTCGTTCTCGACGCCGTTGTAGGTGGAGTAGTAATAGGGCGTCGCCGCTTCGAACTCGGCGGCGCAGGTGTCCACCATCTTGAAAACGGGAAAGATCTTGTGCCTCTCCCTGAGCTTTCTCACGTCCCTCTCCGTGACTCCCCAAAGCGCCGCGATCTCCCTGTCGGAGTAACCCCACTCTTTGGCCCTTCTCAGGATCTCGACGTCGAACCTTCTCTGCTTGACTTCTTCTTCCAAATCTATGCAAGCCTTCATCTCCCTCAAGAACCACCTGTCTATCTTGGCGAGCTCGTGCACCTCATCGACGCTCATACCTGCCCTGAACGCGGCGAATATGTAAGAGATCCTCTCGGGGGTTGGGTTTGCGAGGAACTCTTTGATGTGGTCCAGATCGAGCTTCGGTGGTGTGTCCAGCTCGAGCGCCCTGAGCGCCTTCCCGAGGGCTTCCTTGAAGGTCCTGCCTATCGCCATGACTTCTCCCACCGACTTCATCTGCGTCCCAAGCCTCGGATCGGCACCCGGGAACTTCTCGAGTTGGAACCTCGGCATCTTCACGACGACGTAGTCTATAGAGGGTTCGAAAGAAGCCGTGGTCTTTCCAGTGATGTAGTTCGGTATCTCGTCCAACGTGAAACCGACCGCCAAAAGGGCCGCCACTTTTGCGATTGGGTAACCCGTCGCCTTCGAAGCGAGGGCGGAAGACCTGGACACCCTCGGGTTCATCTCGATGACGACCATCCTTCCGGTGTTCGGCTCAACTGCGAACTGAATGTTCGAACCACCGGTCTCTATACCGATGGCGTCTATCACCTTGTACGCCGCGTCCCTCATCCTCTGGTACTCGACGTCGGTGAGAGTCTGAGAGGGCGCCACAGTTATGGAGTCGCCCGTGTGAATTCCCATGGGATCTAAGTTCTCTATGGAACACACCACGATGAAGTTCCCCGTCCTGTCGCGCACCACCTCGAGCTCGTATTCCTTCCACCCAAGGACGGACTCCTCCACGAGCACCGTGTGGACGGGACTTTCGATGAGACCCTTGGTGACGATCTCTTTGAGCTCCGCTTCGTTGAAGGCGATACCTCCCCCCGTCCCTCCCAGCGTGAAGCTCGGTCTTATCACGACGGGATAACCGTATTCCCGAGCTACCTCCAACGCTTCCTGTACGCTCTTCACCAACTTGCTCCTCAGAACCTCCAACCCCGCCTTGATCATCGTCTCCTTGAAGAGTTCCCTGTCCTCCGCCTTTTTTATCGATTCAAGCTTTGCGCCTATGAGCTCCACTCCGTACTTGTCCAACACACCGCTTTCGGCCAGCTCCACCGCAAGGTTCAAGGCGGTCTGACCACCGAGGGTTGGAAGGAGCGCGTCCGGCCTTTCCTTCTCTATGATCTTCTCTATGAAGTCGGCGCACAGGGGCTCTATGTAAACGGCGTCGGAAAACTCCGGGTCGGTCATGATCGTTGCGGAGTTGGAGTTCACGATGACGACCTCGTAGCCGGCGCTTTTCAAAGCTTTCAAAGCCTGCGTGCCGGAGTAATCGAACTCCGCAGCTTGACCTATGGTGATGGGACCAGACCCTATCACCAGGATCTTCTTTATGTCTTCCCTCCTCGGCATCACTTGACCTCCCTTATCAAACGTTTGAACTCTTCGAAGAAGTACTTCGCGTCGTGGGGTCCTGGAGAGGCTTCGGGGTGATATTGAACAGAAAAGGCTGGGTAATCAACCAGCCTCATTCCTTCGAGCGTTCCATCGTTCAAAGATATGTGAGTGATCTCGACTTCTATTCCAGAGGGGCTCTTACCCTTGAGCAAGGATATCTTCTGCAAGTTCTTCGTGAGGACGTTGGCGTCTTGGTCTTCGGAGCCAAGTTCCGCAAGCCCAAAACTCTTTGGATCCACGGCGAATCCGTGGTTGTGCGTGGTGATGAGGACCCTTCCCGTCCTGAGGTCCTTGACGGGATGGTTTATACCCCTGTGTCCGAACTTCATCTTGTACGTCCTGGCACCTATGGCAAGACCCAGGAGCTGATGCCCCAAGCAAATCCCAGCAAGCGCTATTCCTTCCCTGAGGAGTCCCCGTATGAGCTCTATCGTCTTCAAAAGCACGGAGGGATCACCCGGTCCGTTCGAGATGAGCACTCCGTCGGGTTTCAAGGCCTTCACGTCGTCCAGATCCACACCGTACGGGACACGGATCACGCGAGCTCCCACTCTCTTCAGATCTCTCAGAATACCAAACTTCACGCCCGAATCAACCACCACAACCGTGAATTCTCCGTCCTCGACTTCTTGTACGACGTCTCGTGGCGTCACCAACTTCACCAAATCCCTTCCCACTATGCTGGGGCTCTCCCTGACGCGCTTGACCAAAGAATCCGGGTCGAGATCGACTGTGGAGATCGCGCCTTTCATCGCGCCCTTTATCCTGATCTTCCTGGTGAGCGCTCTGGTGTCGACACCTTCTATGGCCACTATACCGTGTTTCTTCAGGTACTCCGGGAAGGACATGGTGGACCTCCAGTTGGAGGGAACGGAAACACTCCTGAACACCACAAAGCCAGCGACCTTTATCCCGTCCGATTCCACGTCTTCCTCGTTCACGCCGTATATGCCTATCTCCGGGTAGGTCATCACGACGATTTGTCCGGTGTAGGAAGGATCGGTGAGCACTTCTTGGTATCCCGTCATCCCCGTGTTGAAGACCAGTTCGCCGAACGTTTCTCCCTCCGCTCCAAGGCTGAGACCGTAATAGAAACTACCATCTTCGAGGGTGAGGAGAGCCTTCTGAGGCATAACATACCCCCTTTCTTCCACCTAATTATAACCGTTTGAAATTCAACCGGCTTTTCTTTTTACCTTTGCTTAAAGGAGTGTCACCGCTGTGTAATTTCGAATAAATATTATTCGTTGTGAAAATCGTATTCTATTCCTTCACACCTCTCTACCTTTCTTCACGGAAGTTTCATGTTGATCTGGTTGAATTAAATTTACCGACAGCCGAGGAGGTGGAGGAAAAGTGGATTCACTCACGTGAGCCGTTCTCGTATCCATCGCGTTGAGTGATTTCATCTCGCTGGCGCTCGTGTCCGCCCCCGCGATCGTCTACGCTTTGATAGTACGGATCACCAAAAAACTGGACTTCAAAGCGATCGTCGAGAACCTAGGCTTGACCTTGGGGGTCCGCCGTTACTATACTTATGCGTTCGCGATCCTCTCTTTTCTTGTCTTGTCCGGGCTCTTGTTCCACAAGTTGGACTTATCGATCTCTCCTCCACTGAAGCGATTCTTGGGACAGCCGATGACGCCCGTCAACTTGATCCAAGCCCTTTCTTTCGGCCTTGTCGTGGCGGGTTTCGGTGAAGAGCTACTCTTTAGAGGTCTCATCGGTGGAATGCTGG
>JAUQPE010000015.1:0-11075 GCA_030550515.1 Thermotogota bacterium
GTTTTCCATCGCTTTCTCCACGTTCTTCCAGTTCGTGTTCTGCGTCAAGATCGCTGTGATCAGGATCTCTTCTCTCGTGCCAGGCCACCACTTTCCAAGTTCCCCATGGATGAGCCTCAACCTTTCGTAAAGTTCTCCTAGCTTCACGGCGATCACACCCCATCGATTTCTTTTTCACCGAGGAAATATGTTATAACAATCTCTTGGAGGTGATCGAGATGAGCATCATCTACCAGAGAAGGAGCATTCGAAAGTTCATCGATCGCGAGGTACCGGATGAGCTGGTGGTGGAAGTGATCAGAGCCGCCATGCACGCCCCTTCCGGTTGTAACCAACAACCCTGGCATTTCGTGGTCGTGAAAGATCCCAAGACCAAGGAAAAGATCGTGGAGATACACCCTTACGCGAAAGCCGTTCTGAGCGCACCTGTTGCCGTACTCGTTTGCGGAGACCCGTCGCTCGAGAAGTGCAAGGGGTTCTGGGTTCAGGACTGCTCAGCCGCCACGGAGAACTTGCTGTTGAGAGCGGTAGAACTTGGATTGGGTGCCGTCTGGTGTGGGGTCTACCCAGATCCAGAGAAGATCAAAAAGTTCTCTCAACTTTTTAACCTTCCAGATCACGTGATACCGTTCGCGCTCGTGCCCATCGGGTATCCCGCCGAGAAACCGACGCCCGAGGACAGGTTCAAACCTGAGAGGATCCACTGGGAGAGGTGGTAAAAAGTTCGGAAAACGTACTTTTGTTACAGAACGAAGCTTCCAAACGAAACAAAAAAGTACTAAACATTTTGGTATGGGACGGAAGGCCAACCCGTTCAGAGCGCTGAAGAACAGGAGATACCTTCTCTTTTGGATTCCACAGAGTGTTTCTCTGATGGGAACGTGGATCGACAGCACCCTCAGGGGTTGGTTGGGGGTAAACCTCCTGCCACCGGACAAGGCGTCTGGGTTCGTCGGTCTTGTTTCTTTCGCGAAGGGATTTCCTTCGGTTCTGCTATCTCCCCTGAGCGGTGTGCTCGTGGATCGCTGGGGATCGAGGAGGGTCCTGATCTTTTCCCAGATTCTCGATACGGTCAACGCGGCGTTCATGGCGTACCTTGTCTATTCGAGCGTGTTGACACCCCTTCAACTCCTGATCTTGAGTTTCTTCTCCGGTATTTCCGGTGCGTTCTACATACCGTCGCGCAGCACGTTCATTGGACGGATCGTCCCTAGGAACCTTTTGCCGAACGCCTTAGCCATGCACGCCTTCATCTTCAACCTTGCCAGGATGTTGGGTCCTTCCCTGGCGGGCTTCATCGCCAGGTGCTGGGGGATCGCCACCGGCTTTTTGGTGAACGCGATATCCTTCGTGCCTTTGCTTTTGATCGTTCCTACCATACCGGTGGAGTACGAAGAGAAGGTAGTCAAAAGGAGAAGTTCTTTCTTTTCAGATCTCCGCGAAGGCCTCTCGTTCGTCCTCTCGAACAACGAACTCCTGTGGACGTTTCTCTCCGCATTCGTTTACTCGTTCTTTGGTGTGTCGTACTCCACCTTGATGCAGGTGTTTGCAAGGAACGTGGTGAAGACGGATCTCCTCGGCTACGGTCTGATCATGGGCTCCATGGGGCTTGGTGCGCTCGGGGGGGCCTTGTTGGCTGGAAGCATGGAGGCAGACGAAGTTGCGAGTGTGAGAGAGGAGATCTTTCTGTTCTTCATAGGTCTGAGTACCTTTGGGGTCGTTCTCTGGCCAAGGAGCGCGTTCTTCCTCTCCTTCGTGAACGGGATGTGCCAGGTGGTGTTCTTCAACATCACCAACAGCAGGACACAATTCTTGTCACCCGAAGACAAGAGGGGAAGGGTGCTGTCGATCTACTCCCTCGTGACGAACGGGGGGTCACCCCTCGGGGCGTTCACGTTAGGATTTCTCGGTAACGTCGTGGGGATACGCGATTCTTACCTCTTCATAGCGCTCGTATTGCTCTCCTACTCGTTGCTCAGGTTTTTCGCGAAAAAGACGGTCTTGGTTTCAAGAGGCCATCGCTCGAAATGAGGGATGAACCGTGGAAATAGGGGTGATACTCTCCGGTACGGCGGTCTCTCTCATCTTCGGCTTCTCCTTTCTGTTCACGAAGAACGCGCTCGACTTCGTTCCACCTTTCACTTTCTTGTCCTATCGCTTCGGCGTAGCGTTTGCCTTTCTTGCCTTCCTTCTGTTGATCGGGGGGATGAGGTTTGAGAGGAAACCTTACTGGAAGCTCTGGAAACTGGTGCTTTTTCAACCTCTGCTTTACTTCACGTTCGAAACGATGGGACTCCAGAGGACGACTTCCTCGGAAGCTGGCATGATCATGGCGTTGATCCCCATCGTCACGAACGTTTTGGCTTTCTTCATGCTCGGAGAAAAGGGTGACGTTGTACACTACTTTCTGGTGGGTGTGGGGTTCTTCGGCGCGGTGATGATCGTCGGCTTCGATCTTTCCCCAGGGAACCTGTTGGGAAAGGCGTTCTTGGTGGTCGCTGTCCTCTGCGGGGCCCTCTACACGGTGATGGCAAGAAAGTTTTCCAAGGAGTTCTCACCCCAGGAGATCACCTTCTTCATGATGGCGAGTGGTTTCGCGTTCTTCACGCTCCTGGGTGTCGCCAGCGGAAAGTTGCAGGTGTCCTTGGAACCACAGGTTTGGTTTGGGGCGCTCTACCTTGGGATCTTTTCATCGGTCGTTGCCTTTTACCTTCTGAACTTCATGGTGAAGAAGGCTTCCCCGATCTTCACGACGCTCTTTTCCAACCTCACGACCGTGGTCTCCGTGATCGCAGGTGTCGTGTTCAGAAACGAGACGGTGAGATCGTCGCAAGTTGTCGGAGTGTCCTTGGTTCTTCTGTCCGTGTTCGTGATGAGTTTGAGGGGGAAGAGCGCTGGGGGGAACTAGCGTGGCGTTCGATCCCATCGAGAGGTCTTTTTACGTGGAGAATGTCGTGATGTCCGGGAACAAGAGGAAGTACTACAGATTCCGCCATTCCCTCCACTACGGCGGGATCGTGACGGCCGACGCCGTCGGTTGCAACTTGTTGTGCGCCTACTGCTGGAACTACGGCAGGAACCTCCACCCAGAACGCTTTGGAGAGTTCCACACACCCCAAGAGGTGGCGCGGAGGTTGACCGACATCTCGAGAAAGGTGGGGTACGATCTCTTCAGGGTCAGTGGGGCCGAGCCGATCCTCGGGGAAAGGTCCGCGCAACACCTGGTTGAAGTGATGAGACTGGTGGGAGGGCCTTTCATCCTGGAGACGAACGGACTGATGTTCGGCTACAAACCAGATCTTGTGGATCTCTTCGCGAGCTTGAACGTGAGCGTGAGGGTCAGCGTGAAGGGTTGGGACGAAGAGAGTTTTGAAAAGGTCACGGGAGCGAAAGGAGAGTTCTTCGAGTACCAGCTGAGAGCGCTCGAAGCGCTTCACAAGAGGAGGATACGGTTCTGGGTGGCGGTGATGGATGAGGTGTTCAAGGGAAAGGGTTTGGAACGGCTCAGAAAAAGACTGCCTGTTCCCTGTCGGATAGAGAGGGAACCCATGGAGAAGTACCCCTTCGTCGTAGAGAACATGAAGAAGAGGGGTTTACTCAAACAAGGCGACTCATGAGGGCCTGACGAGCCTTCCCATGAAGAGTATCAGGTCGTTGACGCGATCGTAAATGAAGAACAGAAACGGCCTGTTCGCCTTGAAGGAGAAGGGAATGGACGGGGCCATCTTTATTCCGATGAGCACAGCCGTCGCCGCGGCCGCCTCCGTTCCAGTTTCTTCGACCTCTACGAAGGCCTTGTGTATCACGTTCTGGATCTTCAAGTTCCTCGTGCCATCCATCTTGGAAAAATCGGCTGAATCGGAGAACGCGTCGCTCATCCCCATGCGTACCAAGGTTTCTTTGAGTGAAAACCTGCTCTCCAACTTGAACTTGGGGAACTGAACGTCCACCTCCGCAAGAGACATACCCTTCAACCACTTCCTGATCGTTTCGAGGTCCAACTCTTCCTCAACCGTATCGAGGCCGACCCACTCACGGGGTAGAACGACGATCATCGCGATATCGTCTCCCTTGTACGGCATCTCCAACACTTGCACAAACTCGTTTTCGAAGTACCTGAACTCCGCAGAACAACTCATCATGTCGACATCCACCGTTTCGCGCTTGGAGATGTGGAATTTCTCCTTTCTCGTGGCCTCCGGGGCGAAAGGATACGACCACTCACCTCTGAAGTAAATCGCGTTCGTGAGAACGAGCCTCGTCAGATGATCGACGTCGTCTTCCTTCAACAAGTCTTTGATTTTGCCAAACGTTCTTTCCTCGACCCATTCGTTGATCTTCTTCACCGCCTCTTTTCTCGCCGATACGAAGTCAACGTAATTGAGACCTGTTCTGTAATACTTCTTCATGTCTTCGACGAACTCATCCAGCAGTTGGTAACCCTCCTGTACCCACATCGCGTTGGCCACGGAGAGGTGGTAGGATCTTGAGGTTTTGATCATCCTGTAACAACCGCACGAAGGGATTTCCAGGGGCTCTTCGGTGTAGAACGCCAGCACTCTCGAGATCTCCTCGTGCACGCCCTTCTTCAAACGGAGTACCCTTTCCATCTGGGCCGCCGTCTCTCCAGCTGCTCCAAGGTAGGCCATGGCCAAGGACGAGGTGATGCTGAACGGCGAAAAGAAAAGGTTCTCGTGCTTGTCTTTCAGGTTCCTGTACAGGTCGATCGCGAAGGAGTTGTTGGCGCTGGGGAAATCCATCGCCACGACGACCATGCTCGCGGTTATCAACGCGACGAGCAGGAACTTTTTCAACATGATCTCAACCCCCTTTCGCGCACACACAGAGTATAATACTCCAAACGATTTCGAAAAGGGAGGGGAGGTTCCGTGCTCTACGTTTTGGAGACGAAGACCAGAGAGGTGAAGGACCTATCTGGGATCTGGAGGTTCAAGGTCGATTGGAAGGGGAAGGGGCTCGAGGAGGGCTGGTACGGATCCCCTCTGAGGGACACGATACCAATGCCCGTTCCTTCCAGCTACAACGACGTGACGCAAGACCCAAAGGTCAGAGACCACGTGGGGACCGTTTGGTACGAGAGGGAGTTCGTGGTTCCATCGAGTTGGAAGGACAAGAGGGTGTTCGTGAGGGTGGGTGCGGCGGCTCACCGAGCGATCGTCTTCGTGAACGGGAGGAAAGCGGTCGAACACGAAGGGGGGTTCCTACCGTTCGAGGCGGAAGTAACGGATCTTTTAAAATTCGGAGACGAAAACAGGATCACGATCGCCGTGGACAACACGCTGAGTTGGGACATTTTGCCTCCGGGTGAGGTCAGGTGGTTGAGCGATCCGATGCACCCGGAAGGCTACAAGGTGTTGGAGTACTACTTCGATTTCTACAACTACTCGGGGATACACCGGCCCGTGAAGGTCTACGCCGTTCCGAGGGAGTACGTGAAGGACATCTCGGTGACCACGAGGGTGTTTGGAAGGGACGGTTTGATCGAGTACGAGGTGAATCTCGAGGGCGAAGGGGACGTGGTGGTGACGGTGTGGGACGGAGAGCTGAAAGTGGCGGAAACGTCAGGAACGCGCGGTTTGATCGCGTTGAAGGATACCAAACTCTGGGAACCGGGGAACCCCAACCTGTACCTCTTCAGAGTGGACCTGTTCTCCCACGGGGAACTCGTGGACACCTATCCTCTCCCGGTGGGGGTGAGGGAGGTCCGAGTGGAGGGTGACAAGTTCTTGATAAACGGCAAACCGTTCTACTTCAAAGGGTTTGGAAAGCACGAAGACTCGGACATCAGGGGGAAAGGCTTGGATCACGTGATCAACGTCAAAGACTTCAACCTCTTGAAATGGATTGGAGCGAACTCCTTCAGAACCTCGCACTATCCTTACGCCGAAGAGATCCTCTACCTTGCGGACCTTTACGGCATGGCGGTTATAGAAGAAGCGCCCGCCGTCGGCATGAACGACTTTCAAGGGAGAAGGAAGATCTTCGGGGAGAAGGTGAACGAAAAGACCCTGGAACACCACCTGAAGGTGATGGAGGAGATGATCTCGAGGGACAAAAACCACCCCTGTGTGGTGATGTGGAGCGTTGCAAACGAACCGGCTTCGTACGAGGAAGGGGCGCGCGCCTATTTCGAAAAGGTCGTTCGAAGGACCAAAGAACTGGACCCGACGAGACCCGTGACCGTGGTGGAGAGTTCTGGATACCACGAAACCAAAATAGGCGATCTCGTGGACGTGACTTGCGTGAACAGGTACTACTCTTGGTACACGGATTGCGGCGATTTGGATCTCGTGGAGTACCAACTCGAGAGGGACCTGAGAGGATGGTATGAAAGGTTCAGAAAACCGGTGATACTCACAGAATTTGGTGCGGATTCCGTGGTAGGGTTCCACCGGGATCCTCCCGTCATGTTCACGGAAGAGTACCAGAAAGAGCTGGTGGAGAGGTACACAAGGGTGCTGGATAGGTTGAATTTTGTCGTCGGGGAACACGTCTGGAACTTTGCCGACTTCTCCACAAAGCAAGCGGTCCACAGGGTGCTCGGGAACAGGAAGGGTGTGTTCACGAGGCAGAGGCAACCAAAGCTCGTGGCCCACTTTCTGAAGGAGAGGTGGCACAGAATACCAAACTTCTGGGAAAAATGAGGGCTGCCTGAAGGCAGCCCTCACATCTTTCTCACATCGATCTTCACGGGTGTTGGGTTCTCCAAGTTGTCGGAAACCGGGCATCTGTTTCGAACCGCTTCCATCCATCTCTTCAAAGTCGCCTCGTCCGCGTTCGTCTTCACCTGAACCGTGACGTTGATCTGCTTGTAACCGGCCCTTTCTTCGTAGGATTTCCCCTGGAACCTGGCCGGATTCAAGGTACCTTCGATTTCTATGGTCATCTCGTCGATTCTAAGTCCCATCTCTTTGGCCACGAGGTGTCCCACGACGTTCAGACAACCCGCAAGTGCCGCCAACAGGTACTCCACGGGATTGGCCCCTTTGTCCTCTCCTCCGAGCTGCGGCGGCTCGTCGACGTACATGGTGAAATTCCTCGCCTTAACCACCACCCTAGAAGGGCTTTCAGATTTTGCGGTTATAGAGAATTTTACGTCCACAATTATCACCTCCTAATTCATTATAACACAAACCTCAAATCATGCCTTCCTTCAACATCTTTCCTAACACAACGTCTGTGATCTTGTAACCATCAGGTGTCTTCTCGATCAGAGACATCTTCTCCAGGACTTCCAAGAGCGAATAAAGCCTGGAATCGCCGATGATATCACCTCTCGCGTGCAGGACGTTTCTCAAACCGGACCAGGTGTTGATCCCTTGGGCTACGCTCTTCAAAAGGAATAGGTACCGCGGACTCCTCCTCGATAGTTCCGAGAGTTCTCTTTCGAAGAGCGCCTTCAAGGTGGAAAGCACTTCTCTCAAGGCCCCTTCTCTGTCTCTCGTTTCCAAGTACTTCACCCCGAACAGAACGAGGTAACCAACCACTCCATCGAGCTCCGAAACGATCTCTTCGAGGTTGAAGCCCGGAGTTATCCCAGCCTCTTCAAACCCCCTCCTCAAGAACTCCACGGATTGCTCGAAATTGAAGGGTTTCAGCGTGAGGAAACCCACTCCTCTCCCATGCAACGCCGAACCGTAATCGTCGAGCTTCAAGAAATCGTGTAAGACTCCGACCTCTGATCCCGTCACCAAGATCCTGATCCCCGGTAACTGGTCGTGACAGTAGGAAAAGAGTGTTCTTAGCTCTTCCCCACCCCTCGCACCGTAGAACCTGAAATACTGCGCTTCGTCCACGAACACGAAGAAGAACTTTCCTTCTTTCTCTGCGAATCTGTTGAACTTTTCGAACGCGTCGGAGAGGTAAAACTCTTTGGGGTCTATCTCGACAGAGTTTCCCCCCACACTGACCCCGCGGATCCTCCTCAACACGTTGACAATCTTTTGGGATTTCGAGAGCTTTGCGAATTCATCGCTTAAGACCCTCAGAAGGTGTACCGATGAGATGTTTCCACCGCTCATCTCGTAGACTTTGCGCCCATCCAGGATTATGGAGGGGCTCTCGGATTCGTTCAGGAACACCTTCACCAAGGAGGACTTCCCCACGCGCCTGAGCCCCGTGATGACCACCAAGGGATACAGTTGGGCCAGCTGGTGCAACTTCGCCAGCTCTTCCTCTCTGTCGAAGAAATCCTCCCTTTTGGATTTAGGCGTGAGGGAAAAGAGCAAGCAACACCACCCCCGAAAAACATTGTACCACTTCCGGGGGCGGAAGTCACTTCCGGGGGCGGAAGTTCAACGAGAGGATTCCAACTTTTCGATTTCTCCAGCCACGAAGCCCACGATCTCCCTCAGATGTTCCCTGGAGAAGTCCAGCTTGGCACCCGCCGTCCTGTAGACCTCGTCCACAGGTGACGAACAACCCACTCTCAAGAAGCGCAGATAGTCCTGCAGGGCCTTCTCCGGATCTTTCAGGTAGTTCCTGTACACGTCGAGGGCACCTATCTGGGCGATGCCGTACTCGATGTAGTAGAAGGGTACCTCGAAGATGTGAAGTTGGAAGAGCCACCTCGTCCTCTTCTCCTCTTCGAGCCCCGTCCAATCCACACCGGGATTGAACCTATCCATCAAGTGCGCGAAGTACTCGTCCCGCTCTTTTGCGGTGTGATTCGGGTTGGTGTAGATCCAGTGCTGGAACGCGTCCACGATCACGCACCATGGGAGGAAGGTGAGGGTTCCTTCGAGTTCCTCGATCTTCGCCTTCTTGAAATCTTCCTCGCTCTCGTAGAACTCCCTCCACTGCTCCATCGAGATGAGTTCCATGGACATGGAGGCGAGTTCCGCTACCTCCATCCTCTCCGGTCTGTAGAGAGTCGGAAGGTGAAGGGTCTCGAACGAGTGCATGGCGTGTCCCAACTCGTGAAAGATGGTCCTCACGTCGTCGGGGCGTCCCACCGCGTTCATGAAGATGAAGGGGGCACCGGTCTTGGGCAGGGTGTGGTTGTACCCGCCTGGGGCCTTTCCTTTCCTGTTCTCGAGGTCGAGGAGGCCTTTCTCCTTCATGAGCGAAAACCTCTCTTGGAAGGTGGGATGGATCTTCACTAGAGCTCGTTCTGTCTTCTCGACGAGTTCTTCAACGTTTTTGAAAGGCTTCAAGACCTTTCCGTCGACGTCCACTTCCGTGTCCCACGGCTTGACGCTTTCCACACCGAGCTTTTCTCTCCTCACCTTGAGTCTTTCCCTCAGGTAAGGCACCACTTCCTTCTCGACGGCTTCGTGGAACCGGAAAAGATCCTCTGGCGTGTACTCGAACCTTCCCTTCAATCGGTGCGCGTAGTCTCTGTAGTTCGAAAAGCCCGCGTTCAAGGCCTGTCGATGCCTGATTTCCTTCAACCTATCGAACAGAACGTTCAACTCTTCTCTCTTCGTCCAGATCCCCTCGAACCTCTTTCTCCAAGCCGCTTCCCTAACGCTTCTGTTTGGATCCCTCAAGTACACGGAGAGCTGCTGGAGGGTCTTCCTCTCACCCATGAAGTCCACGGTGATGCCTCCAACGATGGCGCCGTACTCTTTGGACAGGACCGTTTCTTCGACTTGAAGGGGGACGTTCTCCTCCCTGAACAGCTCCACCTCGTTCTTCAACACCTTCAACATGTGCTCGAAACCAAACGGAGCGTACCTTTCGTTCTGCACGATCTTCTCTTTCAACTCGTGCAGGAGTGGTTTCAACCTGGCTACGACGCCTTCGTAATACTCTTCGTAGTCCCTCATCAACTCTTCGTTTTCCGTGTTCAAGGTCATCCTTATGTAACGCCACCCCAACTCCTCCTCGATCTGATCCTCGATGTCCGTCCATCTGTTCACCAGCTCCCTGAAATCGTCCGAAGAGTGAACAGGGAGGTTCAAAATTTGTTCGAGAGAGTCTCTGAACGATTCGAAGGTTCTTTCGTACTTCACCGTTGTCCCCTCCTCTTGAACCGTGAATCGGTAAAATTATAGCGGATACCCAGTGTTGAGGTGAAAGGTATGACCGGGGGTTCAGGGGATGTCCCGAGAGTGATGGATTTCTTGAAGAGGAAGATCCTTTCGTTCTTCCTTTTCACAACGGTTGTGCTGTCCGTGGTGTTGTTTCTCTTGACCTTCACAGGGATTTGGCATTTTCTGAGGAAAGAAAAGGTATCGCAGATCACTTTATTGGAAAGGGATTGGACGAGCCACCTGGACTCCATGGGAAGGTTGTTGAACGCCTTTTCCGAAAAAGTCGATTTGTTTCGAGACGACGAATCAGTCATGGCTGTGCTCGAGGCGATTTATAAGCAGTACAGCCACTTGGTTTCCAGTGTTTGTTTCGGTTCCGTCGATGGTCGAACTTTTGTGTACCCTCCGTACGAACACCAAGTCGATTACGATCCGAGGACTCGCCCGTGGTACAAGGTAGCTCTTGAAAGTGCATCCACACATCACTATGCGATCAGCAAGTATTTCAGCGTCATAGAAAACGAAACGGTCATAGGTGTTTCAAAAGCGGTGTTTGACGGGAAAGAAAACGTCCTTGGAGCGGTAAGGGTTAACGTTTCACCTTCGCGGGTAGCGGAACACGTACTCCGGCCAAATTCCTACATAGTTGACGAAACCGGGCGCATACTCGCCGGTGTAGGCCCCGTTAAACTCACGTTCGAGCCGCAGGATTTGAGAAAGATAGGGGCGACAACCATGAGAGTTGTGGGAAGCGTTTATCGTGTTGTGAAACCATCTGTGGCGGGGACTTACTTGGTTTTGGAAGGCAATTTTGTGTCGTTCGTTCTTGCTGCCTTGTTACCTTCTATCGTCGTCTCCCTCGTCGCTTTCATAACAGGTGGCCTTGTTGTGAAACTCTTACGGGATTCTCTCGTGAGAAACCTGAGCCAGCCCCTCGAGAAACTGGCGAATCGCATGAAGAGCTATCTCGTCGGTGAGCGGATCGATCTTCAAGACATCGCAACCAACATCTACGAGGTGAAAGCTCTCTTGGAGAGCTTTTCAGAGTTGATAAATATCGTGAATTATCAAGTCCGA
>JAUQPE010000015.1:11106-15774 GCA_030550515.1 Thermotogota bacterium
ATTCCCATGAAGAACTCAGGAGGGCTTATGCGCTCCTCAAGGAGAAAGACAAAGCCCTACAGTACTGGAGTAGCTCGTCCATCGTCTTCGGTGGGTTGGGAAAACCGTATTTGGACGTGATGTCCGGCCTGTAGAAGAGTGTCTTCACGTAGAGGGCGTTCGGGAGAAGATAGGCCGTTCCTTTGTAGGTCCTCGCGGCTTCTAAGACTCCAGGCACGAAGTACTTGGGGAGTTCAGACTTGGCGAGATAAGGTTCGAGCGAGAGGAGTTTCCCATGCTCGCGAGGGCGCTCAAGGACCAGTCTCCCACTTCGACGATGTCGAGTGGTTCTTCGGCGCTGACCATCAAGTAGATCTTCTGGTACGCCGTCTCGTGGGGTGGGGAGATGAGCTCTATCTTCACACCAGGATTCTGCGCCTCAAACTTTGCGATGATCTCTTCTAAAATCTTCGTCCTCAATGGGCTCGTGAAGACCTGGATCATTCGAAGCGTCACCTGTTGAGAGAAGGTCGTCGCGAGCAGGACAACCATCAAAAGCGACACGAGAAACTTCCTCATACCCTGATTACCTCCCGCATTGAGGATTATATCAAGACTTGCTCGCTCGAAGGCCGTTCAACACGGCCACCAACTCGGACACTTCGTGAACCACGACAGCGGAGGTGATACTGAGCGTTCCAAAAATCGCCAAGGGCACGAGTATCGCCAACGTTGCGGCGGAAAAGAATAAGTTCTGGATGGTGATCCGCCTGGCCTTCTTCCCGATCTCCAACGCTTGGACTACCTTCGTTAGGTTATCCCCCACGATCGCAACGTCGGCTGTCTCGACAGCAACATCCACGCCGATGGTCTTCAAAGCGATGCCGACGTCCGCCTCGGCCAAAGCGGGAGCGTCGTTCACGCCGTCTCCCACCATCGCCACTACACCGTATTCCTCCCTCAAGCGTTTGATCATGACCTGCTTTTCTTCGGGCTTCAAGTTGGCCATCACTTTCTTTATTCCCACTTTCTCCGCTATTGCTTTTGCCGTCGCTTCGTTGTCTCCCGTTAGCATCACGGTTTCCACACCCATTTCTCGCAGCCCTCTCACGAACTCTCTGGCGTCTGGCCTCAACTCGTCCTCCAAGACGATCGCACCGTCTATCTCTTCCTCCGTTCCAACAAAGACGAGCGTTTTTCCTTCCGCTTTGAAATTTTCAAGTTGCGCCAAAAGCAGTTCGCGCTGTTTGGCCTTCTTGAATAGCCCAATCTTTCCCACGTAGTAAGTGGTTCCGTTCACTCGAGCCACGGCCCCGTAACCGAACAGGGAACGGAAGTCTGCGATATCACCTTCTTTTTCGCACACCCTACCCGCTCGCTCGCATATGGCTTTGGCGAGAGGATGATTGGAATACTTCTCCACAAGACACGCCTTCCTCAACACGTCATCCTCGCGTCCTCTGAAGGCCACGACGCCGGTCACGATGGGTTTCCCCTTTGTCAGGGTACCCGTTTTGTCCACCGCCACGACCTTCACCTTTCCCAAGTTTTCCAGATGCATGCCACCCTTCACCAAAACACCAAGGCGTCCAGCCCTTCCAACAGCCGCGATCACGGTTATCGGGGTGGATATGACCAGCGCGCAAGGCGACGCGGCGACGAGGAAAACGATGGCTCTCCTCGCCCACACGGTTAGGGATCCTCCGAAAAGCGTCGGAACAACCAAAAGCGCAAGAGCTCCCAAAAGCACTAGGGGCGAATAAATCCTTCCGAACCTTTCCACGAGTATCTGCGTGTTGCTCTTCTTTTCCTGCGCCTCTTCGATGAGGTGCACGATCTTGGCGAGAGAGTTTTCCTCGTGTGTGGCGATCGCTCTCACCTCGAGGGCTCCTTCATGGTTCATCGTGCCGGCGAAGACGAGTGAACCTTCCCTCTTCTCCACCAACTCCGACTCACCGGTGATCGAAGATTCATCGACAAGAGAATGCCCCTTGATCACTACCCCATCCGTGGGTACGGATTCACCGGGTCTCACGATAAAAACATCACCTACCCTCAGCTCTTCCGCGCGCACGGTCATCTCTTTGCCATCCCTGATCACGTGGGCAACTTTTGGCGTCAGATCGAGGAGTTCTCTAACGGACAGCCTCGTCTTCAAAAACGCGTACTCTTCTAAACCCTCGGCTGCTCCATACAGGACCGAAAGAACGGCGATCTCCTCCCAAACCCTCAAGAGGGCGAGTCCCAAAACGGCTACAAGCATGAGGAGGTTTATGTTGATCTCTCTTTCTTTCAAAGTTTCCTCCACAGCTTCCTTCATCCAATGGAAACCTCCAAGGGCGGCAAGGGAGAGGTACACCACCGCCTCCAACCATTCGGGTGGCTTCAGAGGGCGTGCCATCAGAAAGAAGGCCAAAATCAAAGTTGCGCTGATGAGGGCGTTGCGCACGGGCCCGTATCTGTACCAAACGACTTCACCCACAGAGGATCCCTCCCAAACTTATGTTACCAGATCTGGACAAGAGCGATGAATAAGAGGTTGATTTCGTTTTGCCTAATTTGAGTTAAAATTATTTTGAGAGATGGAGGTGTTTGAAGTGGAAGAGAAAGCCTATAGATATCTCTTTTCCGTGCTGGGTATGAGCTGTGCCATGTGCGCGAGAAAGGTAGAAAAGGCCCTGAAGGGTATCGAGGGAGTCGTTTTCGCTTCGGTGAACTTGGCAACCGCAACCGCCTTCGTTCTGGCGAACCGCGAAATCTCCTTCGAAGAGATAGAAAAGGCGGTAAGCGCGGTTGGTTACAACGCCGTGAAAGAAAAGGGCGAAGATTTGGAAAGTCGTAAGTATTCAGAAGCGAAGAAAAACGTGATTTTCGCCTGGATCTTTTCCTCCCCTTTGATCTTCTCCATGTTTTACCACATGTTTGGAGGGCATTTGAGGGTTTTGCCCCTGTTCGAAATCGTTGCCGCCACACTCGTGATCTTTTTCGCTGGGAGAAATACGCTGAAGGGGGCTTGGATCGCGATCACGCACGGCCACTTCAACGCGGACACGCTGATCTCCATCGGTAGCCTTTCTTCTTATTCAACGATCTTTTTGAATCTCTTCTTTCCTTCGTCGATGGAGTCTTTCGGAACGGTAGGGGCCATGATCGTGGCCGTTCACCTCACGGGAAGATACGTGGAGGCCAGGCTCAGGAACAAAGCGTTCAAAGAAGTGAAGGAACTGTTGAAACTCAAGCCCCGAGAGGCAAGAGTCGTTCTGGAAGAAGGGGAACTGTTGGTCCCCATCGAGGCGGTGAAAGAGGGTTCCCTCATCTCGGTAAAACCTTCCGAGATCGTACCAGCCGATGGAGAAATCGTTGATGGCGCGTCTTATGTGGACGAATCCATTGTTAGTGGTGAGTCCATTCCGAAGTTGAAAAGAAGGGGGGACAAGGTCGTCAGTGGTTCGAAGGTCGTGTCCGCTCCGTTGAAGATCAGAGTCGAGAAAGTAGGGAAAGACTCTTTCATATCGCAGGTGATCGAACTGGTTCAAGAGGCCTGTGGAAGCAAGGTGCCCATACAGGTCCTCGTCGACAAGGTGTCGAACGTGTTCGTGCCTATCGTGCTTGGTGTCGCCGTTTTTAGTTTCGTCCTCTGGGCGGTATTCCTCGGAGCTTCCCCAGTTCACGCCCTCAAGGCGTTGATTTCCACCCTAGTCATAGCCTGTCCCTGCGCTCTAGGTTTGGCGATACCGATGGCGCTCGCAAAAGGTGTGGGTGAGATGGCGAGAAGAGGGGTACTCGTCAAGAACGCGGAGGTGGTACAGACTTCCTTGGACGTGAGAGTGGCCCTCTTCGACAAGACTGGCACCCTGACCAAAGGGCTTCTGAGGGTCGTCGAGCACAACCTGGATGAACACACCCTCAAGGTCGTCGCCACCATGGGAAACCTTTCCAACCATCCCGTAGCCAGGGCTTTGTCGAATTTGACACCCGATAGGGTCTCGCTCGAAGAGTTCGTGGAGGAAGTCGGTGAAGGGATGAAGGCGCTCCACATGGGAGAAGAATACTTCGTCGGCAAACCACGCGATTCGAAACTCTACGATGAATCGTTCGAGGAAGGGAAAATAATCGTGGAGGTGCGAAAGAACGGGGAAGTGTTGGGTTTTCTCTCGCTCCAAGACGAGCTCAGAGAGGACGCCAAGGAAGCGGTGGACAGACTCAGGAGGATGGGGATAAAACCGGTCCTTTTGAGTGGTGACGACTTTCGGATAGTGTCCAAAGTAGCTGAAGAGTTGGGAATAAGCGAATTTTTCGCCGGTGCGAAGCCGAAGGAAAAGCTGGAAGTGGTGAGGAACTACCAAGCCTCAGGATTCAAGGTGGTCATGGTGGGAGATGGGATGAACGACGCCGCGGCCCTGAAGGGTGCAGACATCGGCGTTGCCATGGGTGAGGGGACGGAAATCGCAATAGACAGTGCGGATGTCGTCGTTTTGAGTGGAGGTATCGCAAGAGTGGCGGATTTCTTGGAGATTTCCAGGGCGATGTATGACAGGTTCAAACAGAACCTTTTTTGGGCATTCTTGTACAACGGAATAGCGATTCCCTTAGCGGTGATGGGAATGGTGAATCCCATCCTCGCGGAAACGTTGATGGCCCTGAGTTCGATCAGCGTGACGTTGAACTCCACGAGGACTTTGAAATTCA
>JAUQPE010000015.1:16318-52009 GCA_030550515.1 Thermotogota bacterium
TTGGCCGAGAGAAGGAACATCATGGAAAAACGCTGTAAGGAACTGGGTATCGAGTTCATCTTCGTCTCCGCGCCTGACCCGCTCGGAGAACAGGGACTGACGGGCGCTCAGCAGTTCATACTGGAAGACGTGCCAAGGCAGATAGCGAAATACGGAAAAGACACGGCTTTCTTCTCGACGAACTGTGGAATGCAAGAACCTTTGATCAAGGCGATCCTGCAGCACGGTGGGATCTTTCCCGAGCAGTGTTGTCCTTCTCCGACACACGGTTATCCTGGTGCGCTCGGCATCGAGATTCCACCGGACAAGAAGGGTGACTACAACTACATACTCAAGGCCATCAACGACAAGATCGTTGAAAAGGGTGGGGCTGGAAGGTTTGCGACTTGGCCCGTTCCCGTGAACATGGTCTTCACGGAGGCTGGTGTCGAGATAGCGATAGAGCTTGTTCAGAAGAAGATAAAGGCTGACGACATGAACGCCATAAAAGCTGTCCTCGACAGGGTTATCTCGAGCAAGATTTCAGGTTACGGTATCAAGACGATCACCAGGTACCCGAACGCTGGGAACTACTACATGATCACCATGGACTCCGTGATCTTCGGTGTCACCAAATTCTGATCGTATCCCCTACCTCTTTGAACGGAAAGATGTCGGCGTCCCCGCCGACATCTTTTTTAGAGGAGGATGACCATGCGGGTCGTCTTGGAGATGAGAAACATAAGCAAATCCTTTTATGGAAACCAGGTTTTGAAGAACGTAAACCTCACACTGCACGAGGGGGAAGTACACGGACTCGTCGGAGAGAACGGGGCTGGGAAAACAACACTCATGAACATCCTCTTCGGTATGCCAGTGATCCACAGCACGGGTGGCTTCGAGGGAGAGATCCTCATCGACGGCGAACGAGTCAACATAGACAGCCCAAGGAAAGCCATGGAGTACGGTATAGGTATGGTCCACCAGGAGTTCATGCTCATACCGGGTTTCACGGTCACCGAGAACATAAAGCTGAACAGGGAAATCACGAGAGAAAATATCTTGAGCAAGGTGTTTGGGAAGTCTCTCAGGACTCTGGACTTCCCTGCCATGAGGGAGGACGCGAAAGAGGCCATCGGCACCATCGGAATGTCCATCGACGAGCTTGCGGTGGTCGCCGGCCTACCCGTGGCGCACAAACAGTTCATAGAGATCGCCAGGGAGATAGACAAGAAAAACCTCAGGATATTGGTTTTAGACGAACCAACGGCTGTTCTATCCGAATCTGAAGCGGAGAGGCTGTTGGACATCGTGCGGTACCTCACCAATAAGGGTGTGTCCATTCTCTTCATCTCCCACAGACTGAGTGAGGTTCTCAAGGTCTCCGACAGGATCACCATACTCAGGGACGGGGCGGTCGTGGACAGTGGCCCCGCCTCCAAGTTCACGCTCTCGGAGATCGCCGAGAAGATGGTGGGACGAAAGCTCGAAAACCTGGACTTGCCTCCCCGCACCAAGGAACTCTCCGACGAAGACACCATCATGTCTATTAGGAATCTGAGAGTCTACATGCCCGGCGAAACGGTCAAGGATTTCAGCATAGACATCCGTCGAGGCGAGATCTTGGGCATCGGGGGGTTGGCTGGTCACGGAAAACTGGGAGTGGCGAACGGAATCGCGGGGATGTACCCTGCGGAAGGCGAGGTTTACCTTGAAGGGAAACCTTACAAGTTGAACGACGCGTCTTACGCCCTGAGAAATGGGGTGGTCTACCTTTCCGAGGACAGGAGGGGCGTAGGCTTGCTTCTGGATGAATCAGTGGAGATGAACATCGCTGCCACCGCGATCCTCGCGTTCGGTGAGTTCACGAGAAGGTTCCTCTTCTTCACCTTGTACGATCGAAAGAAAATAAGGGAACACGCGATGGAGATGATCAGAAAGCTCGACATACGTTGCAAATCGCCTTCTCAGATCGTCAGAAGACTCAGCGGTGGCAACCAACAGAAGGTTTGTTTGGCTAGGGCCTTCACGCTGAAACCTAAGATCTTGTTCGTTTCGGAGCCCACGAGGGGTATCGATGTTGGTGCGAAGAGGCTCGTCCTGGATTACCTGATCGAGCTGAACAGAAAACACGGCGTGACGATCGTGATGACTTCGAGTGAGCTTGCCGAGCTCAGGTCCATCTGCGATAGGATAGCGATCGTGGCTGAAGGGAGGCTCTCAGCCGTTCTGCCTCCAACAGCGAGCGATGCCGAATTCGGCTTGGCGATGGCTGGAGAGCTCCAAGGAGGGACGCACCGTGGATAAGCTCTTGGAATGGCTGAAGAGGGTGGATTTCCCCACCTTGGTGATATCGCTGTTCCTGGTGGCGCTGTTCTTCGTGGCGATCTTTGTGGAGGTTCCTATACCTTCTCTGTTGAGCGATTCCATAAGGCGAATAGGCATGAATGGGGTGCTCGTGTTGGCTATGGTACCGACGATCAGGGTCGGCGTGGGTCCCAACTTCGGTCTTCCGGTTGGAATCATCGGAGGGCTCCTCGGTGCCCTCATCAGCATGCAGCTCGGTCTGAGCGGATTCCTTGGGTTTTGGGTTGCGGTTTTTCTTTCCGCGGCCATCTGTGTCGGAATAGGTTTGGGCTACGGTTGGCTACTCGAGAAGGTGAGAGGGCAAGAGATGATGGTTGGAACTTACATGGGTTATTCGATCGTCGCGTTCATG
Organism: Thermotogota bacterium; assembly: GCA_030550515.1. Classification (GTDB taxonomy): domain Bacteria; phylum Thermotogota; class Thermotogae; order Thermotogales; family Thermotogaceae; genus JAUQPE01. Next base: position 19,017 of record JAUQPE010000015.1, read on the forward strand.
TCGATCATGTGGTTGATGTTGCCGTTCACCAACCCGGATATGGTGTGGGCGATAGGCGGAAAGGGACTCAGGTACACGCTCACCCTCGACAAGTACTTCGGTCACGTGTTGAACAACTTTCTGAAGTTCAAGGTCGGTGGGGTTGAGGTGCCGACTGGTTTGATCCTGTTCTTCGCTGGCGCTTGTCTCTTGGTGTACTTGTTCTTCAGAACCAAGGTGGGACTCGCGATAGACCTAGTGGGGCAGAACGAAAAGTACGCGATCAGTTCTGGTGTGAACCCAAAACGCGCGAGGTTGGTAGCCGTCGTGCTCTCCACGGTGATAGCGGGTGTCGGTATCATAGTCTACGCGCAGAGTTACGGTTTTCTCCAGCTCTACCAAGCCCCGCTCTTCATGACCTTTCCAGCCGTCGCTTCGATACTCATAGGGGGTGCTTCCATAAGGAGGGCTAACATACGGAACGTCGTGATCGGTACCGTCATCTTCCAAACCCTCCTGACCATCTCCTTGCCCGTCTTGAGTCAGGTGACGCGTGGTGATGTGACCGAAGTGATGAGGTTGATCGTCAGCAACGGCATGATCCTGTACGCGCTCACAAGGGCACCGAGGGAGGCGGGTTGACATGGAGAAGCTGAAAAAGGTACTGATCTCCTACGCGGTACCGATATTCTTTTCGATACTCTGTGTTTCCGCAGTCTTGGTCGCCAAGATCCCCCCTCTCTTCTTGGCCAGCGAGATCGTCAGAAGGCTCAGCAGGAACACTTTTTTGGTGCTTTCTCTCATCATCCCGATAGTCGCGGGCCTTGGTTTGAACTTCGGGATAGTGCTAGGTGCGATGGCGGCCCAAGCCGCCCTCTTCTTCGTGGTGGATTGGAAGATAAAGGGAATACCTGGGGTGCTGGTTGCGTGCTTGATGGCGAGTGCGATATCCGTGGTACTTGGATGGCTCGCCGGTTTAGTGCTCAACAAGGCCAAAGGAAGGGAGATGATCACGTCCATGATCCTGGGTTTCTTCGCCAACGGCATCTACCAGCTCATCTTCCTGTTCTTCGTTGGCTCCATCATACCGTACCGAACGAGGCAGTTCTTGTTGCCCGAAGGTGTGGGGTTGAGGAACATGGTCGATCTCTACGGGACGGTCGCCTCTGCGCTGAACAACGCTTGGGTGGTTCGGATCGGAACGATCAGAGTCTTCATTCTCCCCCTCTTGATCGTAGGGGTGTTGTGTCTGTTCATCACTTTCCTCTTCAAAACGAAACTGGGACAAGACATCAGGGCGGTGGGACAAGACATGCACATCGCTGAGGTGGCTGGGATAGACGTGAACAAGGTTCGTGTCATCGCCATCGTCATCTCAACGGTGTTGGCCGCGATAGGTCAAGTGATCTACCTCCAGGACATAGGAACTGTAAACACCTACAACAGCCACGAACAAATCGGTCTTTTCTCGATAGCCGCCCTTTTGGTTGGAGGTGCCACGACGAGAAAAGCGACGATCTGGAACGCCATCATAGGTGTTCTGCTGTTCCACACCCTCTTCGTCGTGGCCCCGAGTGCTGGAAACAGGCTCTTCGGCCAACCCCAAGTGGGTGAGTTCTTCAGGGAGTTCCTCGCTTACGCAGTCATAGCCTTCGCACTCGCCATGCACGGCTGGAGAACGAAAAGGATCCTGATGTGACGGGAAAAAAGGAGGGACCGGTGGTCCCTCCTCATTGAGACTCTCCTACCTTGCCAGAAGCAACGGCGAGCCTCTCCATGTTCGCTTCCAGGTTTTCGACGTCCCTCGAGAAGAAGAAGGCGAGTGCGAAGAGGAGTGCCGCGCAGATCAACCAAAAGTACGCCGAAAGTTTCAAAGCCATCGCCAAGGATCCGAAAGCCACCGACATCATTCCTCCGGCGAACTTCCCGATACCGGTTCCGAGGGAGTCGGTGAGGTTGAATATGGAAAAGATCCTTCCCCTGTCCTGAGGCTCGTTCACGTTCAACAGCATGAACTTCACGTTTGGACCGGTGAGGCTCGCCACGAAAGAAGCCAGGAAACCAAGTAAACAGAGGATGAGCAGCCCTCCCCTGTAATCGAGCGTCAAAACGGTGAGGTACACACCGAAGGCGGTGGTCAAAGAGCAAAAGATGGGAACAGCCGCCTTGGACTTCTTGTAGAGCGCCGAGCCGCAAAGGCCTCCCACCACAATCCCGAACACGTTTCCAAGACCAAACACCAGAAAGACGACGGTACCCATCTCCACGGACAGTCCCCTCTCCCTCCTGAAGAACTCCACGAGAAAGTACGGGATTGCGCCCCAAGGCACCGTGCCCGCGATACCCTGCAGGAAGAGGAGCAAGTTCGTCTTCACGCTGACGAGCTTGAGGTAGTCTTCGGGCTTTGGCAATTTTGGATACGCATAACCCACTTGAACGAGCTCTCCTATGCCCTTTTCGTAGGCTCCCCTCGCGGGCTCTTTCAAGACGAAGAGGGCCACGAGGGCCAGCGCCACGTTTGGAACCGACACTACGATGAACGGAACCCTCCATCCAAACCTGGGTCCCAAGAATCCCGCTATGGCCAACCCCAGTACGCTCCCCACGGACATGGAGGAGGCGATCCACGCCACAGCCTTTGCCCTCTTCACCTGATCGAACATGTCACCCAGCATCGAGTAGACGATGGGGAAGGAAGCCCCGACACCGATCCCCGTCAAGGTCCTCCAGAGGAAGAGTTCGCCGAACGACCTCGAAAAGGCCGTGAGGAGACAAGGTATCTCCCCTACCAGAATGGAAAAGATCAAAAGCATCTTCCTGTTGTGCCTGTCGGAGAGGTAACCCCACAGAAGACTCACCAAAGCTCCCACGATCGTGAAAGAAGAAGCGACAAGACCGATCTGTGCGTCCGTTATCCCGAATTCCTTCTCGACCAAGGCGATGTTCGGGGAGAGCGCCATCTGATCTGCGTTCAAGAGAACCATGAGAAGGAAGAGGAACAGGAGCGCCATCGGAAACACCTCCTTTCAATTTTATGATAAAACTCGAGCCTTTCGGATTGATCCTTGAGGAAAAACACTTGAAAATAGCTTGAAACGAGCGATCCAAAGAGTGTGTGTATAATGTTTTCAACCGAAAGATCTTCTGGGGGTGGTGCCGTGAAAACGTTGGCTTACGGTTTCCCAAAACTTGGGGAAAAGAGAGAGTTCAAGAACCTGCTGGAGAACTACTGGAAAGGCAGGATATCCGATGTCGAATTTGTGGAAGGGATGAATTCTCTGAGGGACTGGATGGCTTCTCTCTACAGAGAGCACGTGGATCTTTTCCCTTCCAACGAGCTCTCCTATTACGACTTCGTGCTCGACATGGCGATAACCTTGGGGGTCATACCGAAAAGGTTCGGAGAGTACGAAGGTTTGCGGACTTATTTTGAGATGGCGAGAGGAAAGGAAGCCCTCGAGATGACCAAGTACTTCAACACCAACTATCACTACCTCGTGCCGGAACTCGAGGAAAGGGTGTTCGAACCGATCAGGAACATTCCCCTCGAAGAATACACGTACTTCAAAGAGAAAGGGCTCGACACCCTTCCGAAGGTGATCGCTCCTTACACCTTCCTGAAGCTCTCCAAGATTCCAACCGAGAATGGATTCAGAAGGATCGAAAGTTTGAGGGAACTGGAAGAGTACCTGAAGGCCCTTCTTCCCGTCTACGAGGAAATCCTGGAAAGTCTGAAGGTGGCGGGAGCGAAGGTGGTCTTGATGGAAGATCCCGCCCTCTGTCTCGACGTGGAAGATTGGGCGTGGGACCTCGTACACGACGCGTACGATGTTTTGAGCGAGCACCTCGACATTTACGTGATAACTTACTACGACAGCGTTTCCGATTACGAAAAATTCGTCGATCTTCCGGTGAGGGCACTCGGTTTGGACTTCGTCTCCAACGGTGAAAACCTTGAAAATCTCAAAAGATACGGTTTTCCGGAAGGCAAGATACTCATAGCGGGTGTGATAAACGGTAGGAACGTGTGGAGAGCGAACCTCAAAGAGAAGTTGACTTTGGTGGAAGAATTATCGAAGGTCGCTGTGGAAGTTGTGATTTCCAACTCGTGTCCCCTCTTCCATTTACCGGTGAGCGTGCAACCAGAGGACAGCTTGCCGGAGGGTTTAAAGGAAAGGCTCTCTTTCGCGAAGGAAAAACTGTGGGAACTGAGGGTTTTGAAACTCGCTTTCGAGGGCGATCCAGAATCTCTAAAGGAGGTTGAAAGATCCGCCGAGCTTTCCAAGAGACCTTTCGGTGTCAGGGAGGATGTGAGGAGGCGCGTGGCTTCCCTGCGGGAAGAGGACTTCCAGCGGGAGTTACCGTACGTCGAGAGAGTGAAACTTCAAAGGGAAATCTTGAAACTCCCCGTTCTTCCGACGACCACGATAGGTTCCTTCCCTCAAACCGAGGAAGTCAAGAAGAAGAGAGCCGACTACGTCTCCGGTAAGGTAACCGAAGGAGAGTACAAGGATTTCATAAGGAAGCAGATCGAGCGCGTCGTGAGGTTACAGGAAGAGTTGAGACTGGACGTGTTGGTGCACGGAGAGTTCGAGAGAACGGACATGGTGGAGTTCTTCGCGCAGAAGCTCGAAGGTGTTGCCACCACGAAGCACGGTTGGGTGCTTTCTTACGGTTCGAGGGTCTACAGACCACCCATCGTGTATGGGGACGTCTTCAGGCCGTCACCGATGACCGTCGAGGAGATAAGCTACGCGCAGTCCCTCACGAAAAAACCCGTCAAAGGTATGCTCACCGGACCGGTGACGATACTGAACTGGAGTTATCACAGAGAAGACATCTCGAAAGAAGAGATCGCTTACCAAATAGCCCTTGCCCTGCTGGACGAGGTCAAAGATCTCGAAAAAGCCGGAATAAGGATCATCCAAATTGACGAGCCCGCCTTCAGAGAGGGGGCCCCACTCAAGAAGAGGGACTGGCCCAAATATTTTGGTTGGGCCGTGAAGGCGTTCAGGCTCTGTTCGAAGGCGAGCCCGCAGGTGCAGGTGCACACCCACATGTGCTACAGCGAGTTCAACGAGGTGATCGATTACATACACCAAATGGACTTCGACGTCGTATCGATAGAGGCGTCGCGCAGCAAAGGTGAGATCCTTTCCGCCTTCGAGTCCTTCAAAAACTGGGATAGACAGATAGGGATCGGCGTGTACGACGTTCATTCGCCCGTCGTGCCCACAAAAGAGCAGATCAGGGCCGTCTTGGAGAGGGCCATGCGCGTGTTGCCTGTTGAGCTCTTGTGGGTGAATCCCGATTGTGGTCTGAAAACGAGGAGATGGGAAGAGGTGATACCTTCCTTGAAGAACATGGTCGAGGTCGCCAGGGAGTTGAGGGAGAAAGTTTCCCAACGGTGAACGAGTAAATCTTCCTTGGATTTTTCCCTTTCGACCCAATATAATAGACTTGATGGAAAACGACGAGGAGGTAAGAGCGTGAAGAGGACCATTCCTATCGCTTTGGTGCTCGTCCTTCTCCTTTCTTCCTTCCTGTTCCCTTACACCCTCAGGAAGGGAGACGTGCTGAGGATAGAAGTGCTTGGGTATCCAGAGCTCACGAGGGACTGCGCGGTCGACGTGGAAGGGAAAATCACGTTTCCGTACGTTGGCAGGGTCAAGGTGGAAGGCTTGTCGATCGATCAGACCTGTGAACTTTTAAGGGATAGGCTTTCAAAGTACCTGACTCAGCCGCAGGTGTTCGTGACCTTCCTTCAGATCGCCCCCAGGAACGTGTACGTCTCAGGCGTGGTGAACAGGGTCGTGAACATGGGGGTCCAGGACCTCACGATTTCCAAGCTCATCGCCAGCTTGGAAATTGACCTTTCAAACGTCGATCTTTCCAAGGTCAAACTCGTGCGGGGTGGAAGGGTCTCGGAGATCGATCTGTCGGGACTGCTCCACGGGGAGCTACCGAAGAACGACGTGGTTCTGATGGAGAACGACCAGATCGTCCTTCCCGAGAAGAGCTACGAGACCTTTGTGAAGGTGATTGGAGCTGTGAGAAATCCCGGTATCTATCCCTACAAGAAGAACATGACGTTGCTCGATGCGATCTCTTTGGCCGGTGGCACGACACCGGAAAGTTCCGGAAAGATCGTTTTGATCTCCGACACGATGCGCGAGCTTTCGGAAAGGGAAGTCTTCGAGAGGTTGGTCCTGTTGAAACCTGGTGACACCGTACACGTTCAGAAGGTTGAAGAGAGGTTCGCGTACATCGTTGGAGCCGTTTTGAGTCCGGGCGCCTACACGTTCAGCAAGGAAGAACCGCTCACCTTGAAGAACCTCGTCGCGAAAGCTGGAGGGCTCTCTCAAAGCGAGGACTTCGTGGAAAAGGTCGTGATCGTGAGGGATGGGAAGGCGTATCAGGAGTTCGACGTCAAAGTTTTGAACGAATACGTGGAGCTACGCGTTGGTGACGTGGTGGAAGTGAAGGGTTATGAGAAGACGGAAGTCTTCCTGTCCGGCTTTGTGAACTTTCCAGGTGTTTACAGGATTTCCCCCAAGAGGACGTACACCTTCTTGGAACTCCTCTCGATGGCGGGTGGATTCAAGGGGAGTGTGGAGAACGTCGACAGGATCGTCATCAACAGGGAAGGCCGAGAAATCGTTTATCTTCCCGACGAGTTGAACTTCACCGTCCTGCCGGGTGACGTGGTGAGGGTGGAAGAGTACACGCCGAAGAGGGCTTACGTGTTGGGGCTCGTCAGAAATCCTGGGCTCTACGTGTTTGGAAAGAGGGAGTCCTTCAACCTGAGGAACCTGATAGCCAAGGCGGGAGGGGTTGTCGACGAGAGGGCCGTTCTACGCGTGAGAGTAGGGGACAGATACTACAGCTTCGAAGAGATCCTCAGAGAGGAAATCCCACTTGTGGACGGTGTGTTCGTTTACGTGGAGAGAACGCCGGAGAGGTTCGTGTACCTCGTCGGAGACAACGTGTCCAGGAACGGAAGGATGGACTTCGACCGAACGGAACCCTTCACGGTCTCCACGGCGCTCAAAAAGTACGGGATCGAAGACTTTGCGCTTGTGAAGAGGCTCTCCCTGATCCGTGGTGGTAGAGAAGAAGTCCTAGATCCCATGAAGATCGCAAAAAGCGACGTGGAACTGGAGGTTGGGGACACGTTGGTCGTGAGGTTGGTCCAAGAGAGACGGGTTTACTTCACGGGAGACGTCTACGGTTACGTGACCTTCGGCAAGGAAGAGGAAATGGACCTCGAAAAGGCCTTGGCGAAATTCGGAAGGATCGAGAGGAAGTACGTGAGGGAGTTGAAGGTCCACTCATCGACTGGAGTGCGCTCTTTTGCGGGTGTTTCGCCCTTTCCGTTGAACGATGGTGACGTGGTGGAGGTTTCGTTGAAGAAGACGGTGAGGGTTTACGTGGATGGTTTCGTGAAGGTTCCTGGACGGGTCTCGTTCGAGCCCGACGAGAGGGTGACGTTGGATCTCGCCATAGTGAAGGCAGGAAGTTACAAGGACAGCGCGCTCTTCGAGCCGAAAGACGTCCAAGTTTTCAGGGACAACTGGCTCCTCACGATCCCGCTGGATCAGACCAGAAACTTCGAGTTGATGGACAACGACTTCGTCTTCGTCAGATGGAAGGAGAAGACGCACGTCTACGTCTTCGGAGAAGGTGTGAACAACGCCTTGGTGACCTTCGAGAAGGAGGAGACACCGAACCTTCGGAACGTGTTGAGCAAAGTCGGAGGGGTCAAGCCTTCCGCTTCCAGGAAGATCGTTCTTGTTTCTCCAAGTGGGGAGAAGAGGGAAGTTCTCTACGAAGACGCGATGAACACGGGCGGACCTGTTTTGGAGAGCGGAACGGTGGTCTTCGTACCTGTGGAGACCGAGAACTTCGTGTACGTCGTCGGAGAAGTGGCAAGACCTGGGGCGTACCAGCTCGTTGGTGACATCACGTTGGTCAAACTCATCGCGCAGGCGGGAGGACTCAGCAACTGGGCGTCCAGGACCAGGATCGTTCTGAGAAGACAGAACGAAGAGTACGTCTACGATTTCTCCGACATGTCGAAGGTCCAGGAAGTGAGACTGCAAGCCGGTGACATCGTCTACGTACCCCCCATCGAGACGAACATCGTGTACGTCCTTGGAAGCGTGAGGAACCCGGGGATAGTGCGCGTGGACAGGTACTCCACGGTCTTCGACGCCGTGATGAGGGCGGGAGGCCTCACGCAGTCCGCCGCTCCGAGCAGGATATTCCTCTTCAGGGGAGGTTTGGAGGGAGAGGTGGTCATCTGCGACCTCTCCGGGATCCTGTCAGGGAAAGGCGTGGGGGTGAACCCAGACGTTTCACCAGGTGACGTGATCTACGTTCCCAACAACCCGCTCGCGCAACTTTCCGAAGTGATCCCGATCGTGAGGGACGTCCTCGGACTGATAGGAACGGTGAAGGGTCTCATGGGGTGGTAGCGTGAAGAGATTCGTGTTCGCCCTCTCTTTACCGCTCCTGATGGGTTTACTGGCCTTCGGGAACTCCGTGACTTTCGAACTGGAGGGTCTGGAGCGGTTGCGTTTCCTCGCCGAGGCCAGCTATTCTTTCTCATTGGGCGACTTCTCTTTTAACTACAGCGGTGGGATCGGGAAGGGATACGGGATCGTCCACCCGTACATCGTCGAACCTCTGAGGAACTTCGTGGAGTTCTACTACTTCTCCAAGGCGAGTCTTGGGGTAAAGATGGGTCCCGTCGAGATGGAAGGAGGCATCTTGCGCGAAGAGAGGGGACCTGGTATCGACAAGCTCTTCCTCGACGACAACCCCCGCTTTTACGGTTTTCCGGGACTTTCCCTGAGGGCCTCAGCGGGAAAGGTGAGATTTGAAACGCTCTGGTTGAACTTGAGCGTACCAGGACGAGCCTTCACAAAGGGATTCAACTACAGAACGCTGGTGTTGGAATTTGGAAACCTGAGCGTCGCGTACGAAGATTCCGTCGTCTACACGGACAAACCCTTCGACCCTTATTACTTCTTCGTTCCCCTGCCTCCTTTGGTGATACAAGAGTTCTGGTACCAGAGTTCTCCCTGGCAAAGCAGAATCGACCACAACGCGCTCATGGGTGGCTGGGTGGAGTACAGATTCGAAAACGGGAGGATCTACGCGGAATTTTTGATCGATGACCTTTCTTTGAACAGGCTCCTGGGCAGAGGTGGTTACCTGAACCCAGACAAGGTTGCCTTCCTCTTCGGAGGAGAGTACGAAGGGTCCAGTTGGAAGCTCTACGCCGAGGTTTCTGGGGCGAGCGCCTACACGTTTCAAAGAACGCACCCGGACGTCCCGTACGAGTACACTTACTTCGATGAAGGTCCTATCGAGGAGAGGATGATCGGCTACAAGTACGGGGAGAATTCGCTCTCCTTCAAGGTCGGCGTGGAGACCGAGTTGATGGGGCTGAACCTGCGCTTGTCTTACCATTACCTGATCCACGGTGACAGGACCCCAGAGGTCCCGTGGCACGGTGGAGACATGCCGCCCGACACGAAGTGGTTGGTGGGCAACGTCGAACAGGGACACGGCTTCAGGGTTGACGTTTCCAAGAGTCTGAAAGGCTGGAGGGTCGGAGGATTTTTTGAAGCGAACAGTCGAACAGGGATGACGGTCGGGGTGGTGATGAGTCTTGCGCTTCCTTAGTTTTCTTTCGATCATAATGCCTTTGATTCTCTTCTCGAGCCCCTTGGTCAACTCACTCGACGCCTCCACGATCTTGAACTGTCTGGAGGCTGGTGAGGCTCTACCAGGTTTTTTCCCCTTCCCTTCGCACGCGAAGGAGAGCAAATTGTCCTTGGACGTTTCTCCTCTCGTGTATTTCGGTGGTAATTTTGGAAAGACGAAGGTGGGTTGGTTCGTGATCGCAGATCCCCCTTGGGAGAACGCCTACCTGTACGAGAGGACACCACCCATGCTGAACGTGAAGCTGGAGTGGAACTTGAAGAGGGTTTCCCTTTACACCGAGTTCGCGCTCAAGAACAACTACAACTTCTTTTACCAGAGTTTTGCCACCAACGTTCCTCCAATCTGGGAGGCCCATCTGGAAGGGGCAGACCTCAACTTTCCGTACACGGCTTACCTACTCTACGACGACGAGGACTTCTACGTCGTGGTCGGAAGATCAAAAACCAGGTGGGGAAGTTCCGATTTCCCAGTCGCCCTTTCCGACGTGAGCCCGTGCTTCAACCACTTCACCTTCTCGACGAGGGGAATGTTCGCTTACACGTTCCAGATCGTTTCCATCAACCCGGTGCTCACAAAGGTCGAGTGGGAAAAGCAAACAAGCCTCGTACCCGTGAACGCCGATCCAACCTCTCCCTACACGGAAAAGGTGAAGACGCTCGTCACGCACAGGCTCGACGTTTCACCGCTGAGATCTCTGAGGATCGGCTTTGGGGAGCTCACCATGGTCGGTGGAAAGGTGCCGGATCTGTTCTCCATAAGCCCCCTCGCCATCTGGCACAACAACTACAACGAGGGTTACACGAACACGATGTTCAGCGTGGATTTCTCGTGGGTGCCGTTCAGAGGTTTCGAACTGCACGGAGAGTTCGTGTTGGACGATCTCGTGGGGAAGACAGAGCTTGGTGAAAAACCCACCGCGTACGCTTTCAACGTGGGAGTCAGAAAGGTTGTGGACACACCCTTGGGAAAGGTCCTGCTCGGGATAGAGTTCGCGAAGGCCAACGAGTTCGTTTACAACACCTTCCTTCCTTACCTGAAGTTCTACAACAGGATCGTCTACGTCACCAACCACCCTCAATCCAGAACCATCGTGGACTACCCCATAGGTTTCGCGTTTGGACCGGACGCGAGCGCGCTCAACTTCTCTTTGGATTTCATCGGAAAGGACCTCACGTTGTGCCTCGACGTGTGCCACCTCTCGAAAGGACCGAACACCTTCCACACGGAGTACCCAAGAAGGGAAGAAGGGGAAACGAAGAGTTATTGGAGCGCAAGCCTCAAGGGAAAGTACAGATGGTTGCTCTTTTCGGTGGAAAAGCACGCCGAAAATTTGATGTTCGGCGTTGGTTTCTCTCACAGTTTCTGAGCACCTCACCTCAACGGATAGCTCGAGTTCTTCCTCGTCAGGCCGTTCAGTATGAAACCGTCCACCTTTTCCAGAGAGGAAAGGAGCTTGAGACTTTCTCGAAGCGTGTGTTCCAACCTCACCACCACGTAGACCGTGTCCGCCCTCTTGGCGAGTAGCAAGGTTTCCAGCGCATCGACTGTCGGCGCGTCCACCACGACACGGTCGTACCCTTCCCTGAAGGAATCCATCAGCTCTGGTTTTTTTAAGATCACGTTCAAATCCTTCTTCTCGAAATCACCGGGCACGTCGGAGTCCGAAACCAGCAAAACTTTCTCCCTTTCAGAAAGCAAGGAAGCCAAGCAGCTCGAAAGGAAAGTCTTGCCCGCTCCGTCCTCCAGACTCGTCAGGAGGATCACCTTACCCGCTTTGGCCGCCGCAATTCCCAGGGCCTTCTTCGCTTTCGCGAGATCGTCGGTGAGGGGAACGCGCGCGACGATCCTGTCACGGTTGAGGTAATGTTCCGCTTCGCTTTCAAGACCGATCCTTTTGTCGGTTGCCTCCAATAGGAAGACCAGGAAGATTCCAAGGAAGACGCCCAGCGCCCCACCGAGCGCCAGAGAAAGTTTTTTGTCGGGTTTCGAAGGAGAAAGCGGGGGGATCGCCCAATCGACCACGCTCACCACACCGGCCGCCCCTACTTCGGAAACGAGCGTTTGGTACTTCGCTTGAAGCAAAGCCGTGTACATGGCCTCTTTCACCCTGTAATCCCTCTCGAGCTCTATGAGCTGCTTCTCTATAGAGGGAAGTTTCGCGAGTTCTTTTTCCATGTCCTCGTAGAGCTTCCTGAAGGCTTCGTGCTGAACCTGGAACAGGATGCGGTTGACTTCGGTCTTGATGTAGTTCGTCAAAGTTTCCTGGTACACGGGATTCAACGTCTTTTTCAGTTGAGACGCGATGAGCCTTTCGAGCTCTTCCTCCAGCTGCTTTTTGGTCTCTTCGAGTTCCGCTCTCTTTTGCCTCAACTCGGCGTTCCCTGCTGGGTACTTTTCGGAAAGACCCGCGATCTCCACCTGTAAGGTGAGGATCCTGTTTTTGAGCTGCGTGACGATCGGGTCGAAGGTGACGCTGTCGCTGACCTTTTCCAGTTCGACGTCGAAACGTTTCAGCTGGTCGGAAAGGAAAGAGAGTTGAACCTTCGCCGCGTCCAGACCTATCCGTGATTCCTCCATCTTTTGGAGAAGATTTGCGTGCTTTTCTATCAACGTTTTAAGCTGGGTTTCAACGGCGTAAATCTTGTTCTTCTCTTTGAAAATCCTGAGCCTTTCCTGAGCTTCGAGGAGTTCTACTTCAAACTGCGGGAGTATTCGATCTATGTATTCTCTCTTCAGAGTATTCTGGTCCTTCACGACGTCGCCTCTGATCTTCAGATAGTTCTCAACTATCCTGTTCGCGAACTTGCTCGCAAGCGTGGGATCGGAGCACGAGAACTTCACTTCCAGGAGGTTTGCATCCCTTACCCGTTTCACGTTCACGATCTTTTTGTTCACAAGGTAACCGTAGAGGGATACGCTCAAATCTTCAACTGCCAAACCTCTTTTCAGCGCTTTTTCGATGTCTTCTTTCTTCATAAGCTTTTCCACGAGACCAAGTTCCTCGATGACCGGAAGGAGGTTTCTCCTGGAAAGAATGAGCTCGATCTCGTCTTGAAGCCCCCCTCCCGTTCCAACGCCTCCCAGCAGGATGTCCAGTGTTGGATTTCCGGTTCTGATTCCACTTGTAGGAGGAATCCTGATCTTGACAACTGCTTCGTACTGCGGTTTGGCAACGAGGAGGTACACGCCCGTTGCGAGAACGCTCAAAACCACAACCGTCCAGAAGACCAACTGTCTCTTTCTGAAGATCGATAGTAGATCCTTCAACGTCAGCTCTCTGTCTTCCACGCTCTTCCCTCCCCTTCCTCTCCGAGCGATATTCTACCAAAGCGTATGGGTCTTTCCCGCCTCCTCCTCGAAAGTTTCAGCATCTCCCTGACCCTTTCCACTTTCTGCGGGTCCTCGCCGAACGTGTCCTCTCCCTTCTCCAACTTCGAAAGGATGCGGTCCAGCTCCGCGTAACTCATACCCAAGACGAACTCGTCCGTGAGGCCTGGGATCAGGTCGGGTGAGGGGGGTCTCTTCAATATCGACTCCGGAATGTCGAGCTCTCTGGCAAGCTCGTAGACCTGCGTTTTGTAGAGGTGAACGATCGGTTCCAAGTCGGAGGCTTCGTCACCCCATTTCACGTAGAGTCCCACGAGGTACTCCGTCTTGTTGGTGGTCCCAACCACCGCGTAACCCCTCTTTTCCGCTTCGAAGTACAAAAGACACATCCTGACACGATGCTTGATCCTGTAGAAAGCGAGCCCTCTCAAAAACTCGGCAGGTCCGCTGTCTCTCAGATCGTCTAAGAATGGATCCTTCGAGAGCTTTCTCCATTTTCCAAGGACGTAGTTCACCACCACGCGTTCCGGAAAGAAGGCTTTTGGGGGAAAGAGACCGTACACACCGATCTTCCTCAAAATGGGAGTGATCGATCTCACTTCGTACTCGATACCGAGTCTTTCGCAGAGGTTCACCGCGTTTTTCACCGCATCTTTGGGTGTGTCCCTCTCCGGGAGGATGAGTCCAAGGACCCTTTCCCTTCCCAGAGCGGAACAGCAAAGCGCCAAAACGACGGCGGAATCCAACCCACCGCTCACGCCCACCACAACGCCTTTGTAGCCACACCTTTCCACGCTTTCCTTGATGAACCTTTCTACCTCTTCCCGCAAGCTTCTCACCCCTCAACTGAATTATAATAGAGACGCGAGGTGATACGATGTTGATCGGATTCGGATACGACAGACATCCGTTGGTTTCCGGAAGAAAACTGATCCTGGCTGGGGTAGAGGTCGAATCACCCTTTGGGAGTTTGGGCCACTCCGACGGCGACGCGTTGTGCCACGCGGTGATAGACGCGTTGCTTGGAGCGGCGGGCCTTGGGGACATCGGCGAATGGTTCCCCGAAACTGAAGAGTACAAGGACGCGAACAGCTTGGAACTTTTGAGAAAAACGGTCGAAGTTCTGGAGAAGAGAGGTTACAGGGTGATCAACGTGGACGTTACCCTCTTGCTCTCGGGTGTGAGACTGTCCCCGTACAGAGAAGCGATCCTTGGGAACTTGAAGCGCGTTCTGAAGACCGACAAGGTGAACGTGAAGTTCAAGAGCGGAAACTCGCTGGGTTTCGAGGGAGAGGGTAAAGGGATCTCCTGTTACGCCGTGTGCCTCCTTCAAGAAGCGTCAGGGTGATCTTCCAGTTGGGGACCTTTTGCCTTCGAGCACTTCCTGCGCTATCTTGAGTAGCCAATCTTCGTTTGAGAAAACCAGCACCCCACCCTTCCAAGGATCGTTGACGCTGATCTCGGGATTCCTCCTGTCCCTCAACACCACGGCGTTTTCCAACGCGGTCCTTCTCACCTTTTCGTGATCTACACTTTCGCCGTAACTCCAGGGAAACTCAAAGGGTTTCCCGACCAAGACGTTTCCAGCGACGTCCATCACCAGCGAGGTGACGTAGCCGAGTGACTTGAGGTACTCGTACTTTTCTTTGTCTTCAACAAGCAGAGGATAGGTGGCCTTTCTGATGACCAACGCCCTCACAACATCCGGATTCACCTGGCCCGTGGCGTCGAAAATGGGGACCACACCCGCCAAGCTCAAACCTTGGGCGAAGAGTGTGAGGACCTGAGCCGTGATGTACGGGGAAGAGGAGATCTTTTCGAGTGGTTTTCGATCGGAACTTCTCAGCGTATCCATCGTCCCGAAGACGTAACCGTCGATCCCTTTCTCTTTCAAGATGGTACCTATCGAGAGCCCGACGCTTCTGGCGAGGTTCAGGTTACCAAGGCTTCCAAGGCACAGCAGGGACACCCCCCTCAAAATCTGATCGGGTGGAGCCTTCAAGACGACGAACCCTTCGAGACGCCCCTCGGGGATCTCACCCAGAAGCGCAACCTGTCCCAAAGAGCTCAAGAACGAAAGAAACACCAGAATCGTTGTTAGTGAGCGTAACAAAGTCCGCCGCCTCCTTCAACTTGTCTATCGCGTTACCCATCGCGACGCGAAAGCCCGCCTCTTCGAACATGAAGAGGTCGTTCTCGTTGTCCCCGAAGACGACGATCTCTTCCTTTCTCCATCCGAACCTTTCCCGCAAGAACCTGAGAGCCTTCCCCTTGTCCACATCCTTTGGAACGATCTCGAGATACGTTGGGAAAGACTTGAAGACCTTCACGACGTTTCCGAACTTCTCGAAAAGCTCTCTCTTGAGGTCCTCGAGCTCAGCAGGATCTCCTATTATGAGAAACTTCGTGGTTCCCTTTTCTGAAACGAGTTCTTTGAGCTTTGGTTCGACCACGTAAGCCACGCTCGAGTGTTTCGCGTAACCCTTTATCTCTTCGTTTTCTTCTCTGGAGTACAAGACGTCGTCTATGTACGCCTGCCAGTGAACACCTTTCTCCTCGAGATAAGACGCGATCACCGCCGCGACCTCTGGTTCCACCATTCTGTTGAAGACCACGCCCTCCCCCGGCACGAACACCATCGCGCCGTTGTAGGCGATGGTGGGGAAGGTTCGACCGAAAAAGTTCTTCTCCACGTTCAAGGTGGAGACGAGCATCCTGCCGCTAGCGAAGACTACGGAGCAGTTCGTCGCGATCTTCAACACCGCCTCTCTGTCCTTTTCTGAGACCTCGAGCTTGTCGTTCAAAAGCGTTCCATCCAGGTCAAAAACGAACACCCTGTACAAGGTATCCCCTCCAAAGCCTCTCGAATTCTTCGACGAACGCCTTGACTATGTCTTTCCTTCTGGTTCTCAAAATGAGCTCGACGTTCCTGTGGAAACCGCTCTCCGTGAAGTTGGCCGAGCCACATATCAGCTCTTTCCCGTCCACCACCATGAACTTGTGGTGAAGCAAAGGCTCTCTCACCACGAACACCTCGAAATCGCGCATCGGAAGCCCGTAAATCCTGGAAGACTCCAGCCACTCATCCAACAGGAGGAAGACCTTCACGCCCTTCGACGAGAGGTACTTGAGGGTGGCGAAGACGTCTTCGTCCGTGAAAGCGTAACAGCAGATCAGAACGTACCTTCTCGCTCTCAAAAGAGTCTCCACAAAGATCTTTTCGCCGTCTTCGAACGGAACAAGAAAGAATTCCCCCAGAAAAGTTTTCAGACGGGTTCTAGGCTTTTTGCCGAGGACGACCCACTCGTAGATCTCCTCGAAGAAGGACGCAATCTCTTTGGAACGGACGACGAAGAGGTTGTTCAAATCTTCTTCCAGCGCTTTCTGGTTGAAGTTCGCAGAACCAAAGATCACGACTTCTCCGTCCAACACCATGAACTTGGCGTGGAGCAAGCCAGGACTGACGTGAACGAAGGCGTTGGATGTGAAAGTCTCCGTTGCGATCCTTGCCTTCTCCGTGAGGCCAAGGTAGGTTGGATCGACCGAGTACGCTACGACGAGGACATCTTCAGCTCCTTCCAACGAGGCCTTCACGATCGATGAGAGGTCCTCCGTGCTGGAAAAGTGTACAAGCGAGAGAGAGATGGTTTCAACCAGTAGAAGCGAAAGTAGAAACGTCGTTTTCAACCCAAATCACCTTTCCGTACAACGGTCCCGCGGTGATCCTCTCCACCACCACGTCGGCGAACCTTCCGATCATCCACTCCTCTCCATCGAAGGCCACGATCTTGTTCCTCATGTCTCTTCCGTAGAACAAACCGTTGTCAGCCTGCGCTTCGACGATCACACGGACCACTTTTCCCCTGTAGCTCTCGTTCAGCGTCCTGTTGATCCTCTTCTGCAAGTTCATCAGAAACTGAAACCTCCTCACCTTTTCCTCGTAGGGCACGTCGTCCTTGTAGAGTTTCCAGGCCAAAGTTCCTTCCCTTGGAGAGTAGATCGCAAGGTTGAGCCTTTCAAACCTCGCCCTCTCGACCAAATCCACGGTTTCCATGAAGTCTTCCTCCGTCTCTCCAGGGAACCCCACGATGACGTCGCTGGTGATGGAGACTTCGGGTACGGCCTTCCTGATCTTCTCGAGCAGCTCGAGGTAGTATTCTTTCGTGTACTTTCTGTTCATCATCTTCAGTATTCTGTTGCTTCCAGACTGCACCGGAAGGTGAACGGTCTTGGCGACTTTTGGATTCCTCGCCACCACTTCTATGAGTTCGTCGGAAAAGTCGGTCGGATAGGAGGTGAGAAACCAAAGCCTTTCTATTCCCTCGACTTTGGAGGCTTCTTCCAAAAGTCTGGCGAGGGATGTGCCATCCCGTAAGTCTTTCCCGTACGCGTCCACGTTCTGTCCAAGGAACGTGACTTCTCGATAGCCCCCTCTCGCCAACTCCCTCACCTCTTCCAGAACGTCTTCCATCCTCCTACTCTTCTCCCTACCCCTCACGTACGGGACGATGCAGTAAGAGCAAAACCTGTCGCACCCGTGTATGACCGTGACCCAGGCGTGGTGCCTGCTGGTCCTCATTTTCGGAAGTTCGTGCGTGTACTCGTCCAGATGGTCTTCGAAACAGGCCACCTTTTCACCGGCGATCGCCTGCTTGACCAACTCGACCACCTGCGTGATGGCCCTGGTGCCGACGAGGAAATCCACTCCTTTTTCGAACAACTTTTCTCTTTCCTTCTCCGCCACGCAGCCCGCCACGCCAACGATGACTCTCTTTCTCTTTTTGAGCTTCAAAACTTGTCCCAGTTTCCCGTAAAACTTTTCTTCCGCTTTCTTTCTGACGGCGCAGGTGTTTATGATGACCACATCCGCTTCCTCTTCCGAAGCGGCCAGTTCAAACCCCTCTTTCGCGAGGAGCCCTGCCATCAGTTCGGAATCGTTCTCGTTCATCTGACATCCAAACGTTTTTATGTAGAATTTCATGAGCGTTTTGCCCTCCAAATTTGTTTACTCTAATTCAGTACCAATTATACCAAAAAAGCCCCACTTCCGTGGGGCTCAGATCAATCCTAACTCTTTCTTCACGAAGTTCGGTAAGGCGAAGGCGGCGACGTGAATTTCCTCGTTGTAGTACCTGAGCTCCTTCTTGAAGTTTCTGACCTTTTCTGGATTGAAGTCCCTTATCGGGTCTATTCCTCCCTTGGAGGCGAAGGTGTAAGACCAGATACCGGAAGGGTACGTGGGCATGAAGCTGAGGTAGACCTTCGCGATCGGGAAAGTTTTGCTGATCCTCTTGTAAGCGAGTTTGAACCAGCCCACATCGTAGAAGGGGTCT
Organism: Thermotogota bacterium; assembly: GCA_030550515.1. Classification (GTDB taxonomy): domain Bacteria; phylum Thermotogota; class Thermotogae; order Thermotogales; family Thermotogaceae; genus JAUQPE01. The sequence goes on from JAUQPE010000015.1 coordinate 37,391, forward strand.
TCCGTTTCCGCGGCGAACACGCCGTCATCTTTCAAGGCTTCGTAACAGGCCCTGTAGAACTCCTCGGTGAAGAGATGCCCGCCCTGACCCGCCGTTGGATCTGTGGAATCGATGATGATCACGTCGAACTCGTTTTTGAAGTTCCTAACGTAGTCCGCTCCGTTCGCGATCACGATCTCGGTCTTTGGATTGTCGAACTCGCAAGAAGTGTACTTCAGGTACTTCCTGGCGGCCTCTATGACCAAGGCGTCGATCTCGCAGAGTGTGACCTTCTCCACGCTGTCGTGTTTCAAAACTTCTCTCAGGGTTCCACCGTCTCCTCCACCGATGATGAGAACTCTCCTCGGGTTTGGATGGAGGAACATGGGGACGTGTGCGAGCATTTCGTGGTACATGAACTCGTCCCTTTCCGTGGTCATCGTGATACCGTCCAAAGAGAAGACCACTCCAAGGTCGGGGTTCTCGAAGATATCTATCCTCTGGATCTCGCTTTGACCCGAGTACAGCACCCTGTTGATCCTCATGAAGAGGCCCACATTGTTACCCGTGTAGTACTCGAAGTACCAGAGGTGTTGTCTGGGTATCAGATCTTTCTCAAGTTTTTCGAACTCGCCCAACTCTCATCCCTCCTTCAAACTGCCGCCTTGTGTGGTGAACTCTCCGGTATCCCTATTTCGTCGAACTTACCCCTCAGGTGCTCTACCACGTGCACGCGTTTGGCCTTCAAAGCTTTTTTGAGGTGATCAAAAGCCTTCCAAGGATCCACGTCATCCCCACATGTGAAGAGATCAACGGCAGCGTACCCATACTCTGGCCAGGTGTGAATGGTTAGGTGGGATTCGGAGATCACCACCACACCACTCACCCCATAGGGGAGGAACCTGTGAAAAGTCGTTGTGACTATCGTGGCGCCGCTTTCGATGGCCGCTTGCTTCATCTCTTGTTCGATGAGTCGAACGTTGTCGAGGATCTCTCTGTCGCATTCGTAGAATTCCGCCACAAGGTGTCTTCCCAGACTTCTCATGTTAATCCCTCCCCTCAAAGAGTTTTTTCAGTCGATCATGATCCAGAGTAGTACTGCTTTCTTCTTACCCGCGTTCTTTACGTAATGTTTCTTGTCAGCCTTGAAATAGAAACATTCCCCCTCCTTCAACCTGTACCTCTTGCCGTCCAGATAGAGATCCACTTTGCCCTGTATCACGTAACCGAACTCCGAACCTTCGTGGTACGATTCCTCTTCGGTTTCGGCACCTGGCTCGAGCGTGACCAGCATTGGATCGATTTCTTTGTCTTCCACCCCAGACATCAGTATCTCCGTTTTCACACCTTCCGGTTCGTCGTAGACCGGTACTCTCTCTTCCTTCTTGAACACCACCTTCTCCTCTTCGAAATCTGCGAAGAAGTGTTTGAGGTCAGTGCCAAGTGCCGCCAAGATCTTCTCCAAAGTTTCTATGGACGGTGACGTCTTGTCCGACTCAAGTTGTGAAATGAAACTCCTGGAAAGATCAGTTCTTTCAGCCAACTCCTCCTGCGTGAGTCCCCTCGAAAGTCTTAACTTTTTCAACTTCTCTCCGATCTTCACAAAGTTCCCAACCCCTTTGTCTATTATAATTGACAAAAAAGTTCAGTATCACAGACTCTATTATACACGACCTTGGACGCGCGTCAATGTAAATTTTTTGTTAAAGAACGCCCCCCATATATTCGCTCAGGAATATGAAATTTGAAAACAATTTGATATAATTTGATCAGGTAAGCCTAACACATCGGGAGGGATGTTGGGCCATGAGGGAAATGACGAAGAAGTTCCTTGAGGACGCCTTTGCAGGCGAGAGCATGGCGCACATGAAATACCTGATCTTCGCAGATGAAGCCGAGCGGAGGGGACTGAAGAAACTTGCCAACCTCTTCAGAGCGATCGCCTACGCCGAATTCGTCCACGCGAGGAATCACTACCGCGAGCTCGGGAAGATCTACCAGGAAATGGAGAAAAACGTCCAGCAATGCATCGATGGTGAGACCTTTGAAATCGAGGAGATGTACCCTGTCTACAACACGGTCGCCCAGTTCCAGCAGGAAAAGGGCGCTGAAAGGAGCACGAGGTTTGCTTGGGAAGCGGAGAAGATCCACGCCGAGATGTACAAGAAGGCCAAAGAACTCGTCGAAAAGGGAGACGACTATCCCGTCGAAAAGATCTACATCTGTCCCGTGTGCGGTCACACGGTGGAAAGCGAGCCACCCGAGAAGTGCCCGGTGTGCGGTGCGCCGAAGAGCGCGTACAGAGAATTCTCGGTTTGAGGGAGGGATGAACGTGTTGGCCGATTTCGTGAAGAGAGAAGACTTCAAAAAGGAAAAGCACGTGCCCGTCATAGAGGCGCCCACCAAGGTGAGGAAGAACACCCCCTTCGAAGTGAAGGTCACGGTTGGAAAGGAAATACCCCATCCGAACACCACCGAGCACCACATAAGATGGATCAAGGTCTTCTTCCATCCAGAGGGCGATCCGTACGTTTACGAGATAGGCGGCTACGAGTTCAACGCACACGGTGAGTCCGTGCAGGGACCGAACACCGGTGCAGTTTACACCGAGCCGATAGTTGTGACCGTGGTAAAATTGAATGAATCGGGCAAGATCATCGCGCTCTCTTACTGCAACATCCATGGTCTTTGGGAGAACAGCTTGGACGTGGTGGTGGAGGAGTAGAGAGGGGGATTCGCGTGAAAAAGTACAGGTGCACGTTGTGCGGTTACGTCTACGATCCGGAAGAAGGGGATCCAGACAACGGTATCGCACCTGGCACACCCTTTGAAGAGCTTCCAGACGATTGGGTGTGTCCGCTCTGTGGAGCTCCAAAAGAAGATTTTGAACCCATCGATTGAAGGGAGAAAGGGGAGGGTGACCTCCCCTTTCTCTTTCCCACGGCTCGGCGGGCCCGGGCGGGATGAGAGAAAGAGTGAACCGGTGTGACCTCACCAATAATGATACCACAAACCATTCAACGGAAGTTAATCTTTTTCAAAAAGTTGAAAAGGAAGGTGGTCGTTTTGATCGCGTTTCTGACGGATTGGGGGCTGAAGAGTCATTACGTGGGCGTGGCGAAGGCCGTGATGAAGCAGATCAACCCAAAGGTGGATATCGTGGACATCACACACGAGATAGAACCCTTCAACGTGAGACAAGCCTCTCACGTCCTCTACCGAGCCTCATTGGACTTTCCCACCAACACCGTTTTTCTTGTCGTTGTGGATTACGGGGTGGGAACGGCAAGGAAAGCCATAGTCATGAAGACGAAAAACGGACAAATCTACGTGGGCCCAGACAACGGTGTGTTCACGGTTGTCGCGGAGGAATACGGGGTTCAAGAGCTCAGGGAAATCGCCAACAGAGATCTCTTCTACAAGAAAGATCCTTCTTTCACGTTCCATGGGAGGGACATCTTCGCCCCCGTTGCGGCGCACATCGAAATGGGAACACCCTTGGAGAGTGTAGGGCCACGCCTTCTCTATTACGAGGCCTTGAGGATAAAGAAACCTTCAATGATCGGCGATCATTTGGAAGGTGAAGTCGCCGTTGTGGACACCTTTGGAAACGTTTCAACGAACATACCTTTTGGCCTTCTCGTGGGGCTCGGTGTGGAGTACGACGACACGGTGAGAGTGAAGATCGGAAAGAAGGAGTACAAAGCTTCCGTCGCGAAAGCCTTCGGTGATGTCGAGCCCGGTGAACTACTCGTACACCCAGACAGCGCGGGTTTTTTGGAGATAGCGGTGAACCTCGGGAACGCAGCCGAGCTGTTGCAAGTCTCGGAAGGGGAGGAAGTCGAGGTGTGGAGATGAAGGATCTCCTCAGAGAGATGAGGGAGGAGTTCCTCGTACTCCTCAAGAAAAGAGGCTGGTCGAAGAGAGACGTCGAGCGTCTCAAAAGCGTGTTCCAAGGAAGTTTGTCGAAAGTCGAATTGTCTCCCGATCTGTTTGAGTTGGCGGTGAGGAGGGCTTTGGAAGGTGATTTGAAGTTTTCCGCAAAACTGCTGGGAACGGATGAGGTGGATGTTCTCGAGATCCTCTTCTGGAAGGATCCTGGAAAGTTTCCCCTCCCATCCGAGGCGTTGAAAAACACAATCGAGTACGATGGCGTGTCGGACTTCGTCGAAAAAGCGGACAAATTGAGGAAGAAACTTGGAGGAAGAGATTTCATGGATCTTTACCTCTTGCTCGAAAACGTGAAAGAGGAGAGAACGGAAGAGGAGAATCTTCTACCGTTGTTTGAAGAGAAACTGAAAAACTTGTCACTCGAGAGTTTGGGGAAAGACGACGTGGAAGAGTTGAAGGTTTACTACGAACTGATGAAACCCCACGAGAAGAGGAAAGTCCTCTCTTTGAACGTTCACCCTTACGTGATCGCATCGATTGTGAGAAAGGCCGCTTCGCCTGTGGTGATAGATGGGAGTAACGTTTTGTGGAAGGGGGGCCTTTCCATCTCTTACCTCGACCAGGTTTTCACATCGCTTGCCCACTACAAACATTTCTTCTTCCCGTACAAGATCGTGTTCGATCGAAACATCCCACACATACTTCCGAGATCGGAACGGGAGGAATTCAAGAGGTGGGAGAGTTCGCCGAACGTTTCCTTCGAATCCCCGGCCGACGACTTGATCATCTCGCTTGCGGTCTCGACGAACGCGGTGGTGCTGAGTTGTGACAGGTTCAGGGACAAAGTTTTACCCAAAAGGTTGAGAATCCTCACTCTCGGAGAGATAGAAGAGGGGTGAGCCATGCTCACCCCAATTTCTTTTCGATGTAATCCACCACGTCTTTGATGGTCGATATCCTTTCGAGATCCGCATCGTCCACCTTCACTCCGAATTCGCTCTCGAGATCCATGACTAGGTCAACGAGATCGAGCGAATCCGCCCCAAGGTCATCGATGAGTTTGGCGCTCTCCGTCACTTTAGATTCCTCCACTCCAAGCTTGTCGGACACGATTTTCTTCACCTTCGACAGTATCTCGCTCCTGTTGGCCACCTTACCACCTCCCACAACCGGAAGTTTTGGAAAATTATAACACAACAACCCGTTCCTTCAGGACAGTGTCACCCCATCTTTGAACAAACCAAAACCTGTCTTGGGTGTGCACCGGTAAAATGTAGTCTGGTCTCACATTATTTAAGATATTTTCTAATTCCGTTGGTGAGACGTGACCCGAAGCGTGGAAATCCTTTGTGAAGATCACGTGATCCCCCTCCACCTTCAAACCGTAGGGATGTATGTTGAAATACTTCAGCCACCGGATGAGCCTCCTCGTGTCTATCTCCTGTTCCTCTGTGTACGCTTCGCTGGTTGAGTGTATGTAAGCAGAACCGTTCAAAACGTTCTCATCGAGATCCAGAATGTGGGGGAAATCGAAGTAACCAGCGGAAATTGCGTATCTCTCCGGCCTCTCGTTTATCTCCTCAGGACCTATCAAAATCCCGTTCTCCTTCGCCTCAAGGAGCGCATCCCTTTCCAATCCCGTGTATTCCAGCTTTCCAGGATGGTAAACTCTAATGTACTCTCTTTCCTCTTCGGAAAGCCTCCAAAGGGGTTCCAGCGTTTCCACACCTCTCAAGTAAGCGTAGTCTTTGGGCATCAGAACGAGGATTCTGCCGTTTTCCATGCACACCCTGAGGAGGGTGAACAACCTCTCGAGGTGTCGAACGGGAAAATCGACGATGATCAACTTCTTCGAATTTCTGAACACCTTCATCGAATTTTCGTACACGTCTTTCTCGGTCACGTTCGTGTTCTCACCTCTGGTCACCCTGGTGCCTTCCACGATGAGCACCAAGGGTCTCCTGTCCTTGATGGCATCGAAGAAACGCGTTGATCTTTTTGAGAGTTCCAATCGTTTCTCACCGAGCACCTTAAGCCAGTACTCTTCCTCTTCCTTGTTCTCTGGCCCCATTCTGAAGTCTCCTGTGTAAGCGACCCAGTAACCATCCACTCTCACAGCTATGCCTGCAGCACCTATCACCGAATGGTACACGTGTTCGACTAGTACCTCGTCCTCCCAAAGATCTTTCAGGTTTTTCACTTCAAAATCTCTTTTTCTTTCCTCGAACCACTTCCCGAACTCACACCAACCCCCATCCGCACCGCCAAACAATGGAAGGATGTTCTTCTCACTTGAGGAAACCTTTGTCCCCAACGTACAGATACTTCTTCTCAGCCTCTCCTTTGCGTCAACGAAGAGATCTTCCCTGATGCCGTTCTTTATTTCTTCTTCCCCCGCCTTCTTTCGCCTCTTTCCCACCAGATGGCTTTTGATATCGTGTTTTCCAACGTTCGAAGCGACGAGGAGTATGGCGAGAGTTTCGGAAGTGGCAAGGAAGGGGATATCCTCTCTCACCAGGCCCACAAACCCAACGTGATCCGCGTGTCCATGGCTCAAGAAGAGAAATCTGTAACGTACACCGTCTTCGAATCTCTCTTCCAAAAGGTCTCTCCGGTAAACGTCGATCCTCGGTATCAACTTCAACTTCAAGAGATCGTGGACGATCTTTCCCGTCCGCGGGTTGACGAACTCTTCGAAGAACTCACCCCACTTTGAAAAGTTCAAACCAAAATCGAGCAGAAACGCGTCTCCCTTTTTGTTCACAACACGGATTTTGTTTCCCCCTATCTCGTCGAAACCGTCCAACACTTCTATCCTCACACGTACACCCCCCAAGGAATTCAAAAGAGGCTCAAGTATCTCTCCGCATGATCTGGGGCTATCGTCACGATCTTTGCGTCTTTCGGCATCTTCTTTGCCACCTTTAAGGCTGCGGCCACGTTGGCTCCAGATGAGATTCCGACGAGAAGCCCCTCCTTCCGTGCCAGATACTTCATCATGTGAATCGCCTCTTCGTCTTCAACCGTCACCACTTCGTCTATCACGGACCTGTCGAGGATCTTCGGGACAAAACCTGCTCCGATACCTTGGATACCGTGCCTTCCTGGTTGGCCCCCAGAAAGCACGGGAGAGCGTGCGGGTTCAACGGCTACCACTTTCACCCTGTCCCCGAAAAGAGTCTTGAGAACTCTTCCCACACCGCTGATCGTGCCACCTGTTCCCACGCCAGCCACGAACGCGTCGATCTCGTACTTCATCTGCCTCAGAATTTCCGGTCCGGTCGTGAAAAGGTGCGAGTACACGTTGCAAGGGTTCTCGAATTGGTTGAGCATGTGCGCGCCTGTTTCTTTCGATATCTCGATCGCTTTCTCTACGGCCCCCCTCATGCCGAGCTCTCCCGGTGTGAGCACAACCTCTGCGCCGATCATTTCCAAAACCTTCCTTCTCTCCACGCTCATGGTCTCGGGCATGGTGATGATCACCCTGTAGCCCCTGCTGACACCGATCATGGCGATGGCGATGCCCATGTTCCCACTGGATGGTTCGACGATACCGTTCTTCAAGAGTCCTCTCTTTTCCGCGTCCAAGATCATGAAAAGGGCGGGGCGGTCTTTCACGCTCCCACCCGGATTATTTTTCTCCAGTTTCAAGTATATCCTCGAGTCCACAGAACTCAGGTTCACGATTGGGGTGTTCCCTATCAGTTTTTCCACCATCGCTTGATCCCCTCCACTTTACGAGCCTTGCTGGTACACCTACCACCACGGCGTTTTCCGGCACGTCGCGCACCACGACGGCGTTAGCTCCCACGATTGCGTTGTTACCAACCTTTATTGGTCCCAGGATCTTCGCGCCAGCTCCCAGTATAACGTTCTCTCCAACGTCGGGATGTCTTTTCCCAGTGCACGGATGCTTGGTCCCAAGTGTCACCCCGTGATAGATGAGAGTCCCTCTTCCAACGGACGCGGTACTCCCTATGACGACACCGATGCCGTGATCTATCACCACACCTGGTGCGATACGGGCAGCGGGGTGGATGTCCATGGCGTACAGAACCCTCATGAGATAGTGGAGAAGGTAGGCGAGGAATTTCACTTTCCATCTGTAAAAGAAATTGGCGAACCTGTACATCATCAAACCTTGAAAGGCGGGGTAGAAGAAGAAGACGTGAAGCTTACTCTCGGCGGCAGGATCGAGCTTGAGATACATCTCGAGGTCCTCGGAGATGTGCCTGAAAACCCTCAGGAAGTCTTTGAAGAAATCACCTGCCTTCTTGAACACTCGCCACATCCCGATATCATCTTCGATCACCTCCAACGTTGTGTCAAATCAATTATACACACCTAATTGTTAAAAGAATAGAAACGAGAGAGAACAAATCGGAGACTGCTTGGTAGAATAATACCACGGAAAGGAGGAAACGTGAAATGGTCGACACCCACACGCATCTGCACTTCCACCAATTCGATCTTGACAGGGAAGACATCCTGAGATCTTTTGAAAAAGACGGCATCTCTTTCGTGATCAACGTGGGGGTGAACCTGGAAGATTCGAAGAGAGCCTTAGAGCTTGCGGAGAAATTCGAAAACGTCTTTGTGGCCGTCGGTGTACACCCTCACGATTCAAAGGATGCGCCAGAAGATCTCGAAAAGAAATTGAGGGAATTCGCCTTTTCTGAAAGAGTCGTGGCTGTGGGCGAGACAGGGCTCGATTTCTACAGAAACTTGTCTCCCAGAGAAATCCAGGTGGAGATCTTCGAGAGGCACTTGTCGATCGCCCAAGAATTGAACCTACCCGTCATAGTTCACGTCAGAGAAGCTTACAAAGAAGCCCATGAGATCCTTAAAAAGTTTCCAGGGATGAGAGGTGTGGTCCACTCTTTCTCGGCGAACTACACGTGGGCCAGAAAATTTTTGGATTTGGGATTTCACCTCGGTGTGGGAGGGCCCATCACTTACCCGAAGAACGAAGAACTGAGAGACGTCGTGAGAAAGGTTGGGCTCGACTTCTTACTCTTGGAAACGGATTGCCCCTTCCTACCACCTCAACCCTTCCGAGGAAAAAGGAACGAACCCAGGTATTTGAAGTTCGTTCTTGAAGAGGTATCAAAGCTCACGGGCTTTCCCCCTGTCGTGGTGGACGAAGTGACAACCGAAAACGCCAAGCGATTGTTTGGGAAAGTCTCAAGATAGGTTCTTGACAACTTTGAGGGTTGCGAAGGCGACAGCCTTCAGGAAATCACCCTCTATAGGGGCAACTCCGACTTCCACTCTCTCCCTTCCATCCTCAGAGATGGTGATGTGAACCAGAACGTACTCCTTACCGGCCAAGTAAACCCTCTGTACGTCGTCGATGGAAACCGAGACATCGGGATTGAAGGCTTCCACAACGGCTTCACCCACGAGCTTCGGCAGGTTAGTGCTCGTACCAGCTCCCACAACCTCACCAGCCATCGTGGTGTCCTCGGCGGTGTTCGCGATCGTCACTTTCACCTGTTTTTTCCTTTCGAGGTTCTTCACCTCGAGCGACGTTATCTCGTAAACCTCCGCTCCGGGGAACCTACCTTGGCTGAGCTGGGCGATACTGATGATCCTCCTGTCGAGCTTCATCCCGAGTGAAGCCAGAGCCACCGTTTCTATGTCTCGCACGATCTGTTTTGGATTCCTAGAAGGGTCCGCTATCACGTGGATTTCCCTTGGTTGACCACCTTCTTCGATCACCTTCACGGAGATCACGCCTGATATCTTCGATATAACATCCTCCAACGTCTTCGCTGCCATCCAAGACGACCCCCCACAGAACTCCTTAAACTCACTTATCTAAAGTATATTTCTGCTCCGTACTTTTTTCAATTCTTTAAAGCAAATATAACAGCCTGTACCACTGCTTCGGATACGTTGTTTTTTACCTCCGCAAAACCAAGGCGTTTATCTTCGCTTTCTTCTTGAAGGATTGTGAGATGAACCAGCACGATTTCCCTCCCGGAGATGGTCAATCTTTTCACCTCGTCTACCGACACCGTACAACCTGGCAGGATGGCTTCCACCGTTGCCTCCCCCAACAGCTTCAGGAGGTTGTTGAATGTCGCCGCTCCACTTTTCTCACCGCTCAGAATGATCCTTTTTTCTTCGTCTCTTAGTTGGACCTGAACCGAATACCTCTTTCCCTCAAGTTTCACCCTCAGCGAAAAGAGACGGTACCTTTCAACCGCGGACACGGAAAGGTTGGATGGTGTAAAAGTTTTCACACGTTTTTGGAATTCTTCTTGGGAGAGCGTTTCTATAACACCGTCTTTTTTGAAAACAAAAACCCTTTCTTCCCTCATCCAAACCCCCTCTTTAGAAAAGATATTATCACATTTCAACCCGATTGAAACTTTCACAGAGGGTTTTTCATTGGGGCGTCGTAGGAGCCCGTGTGCCCTGCGGAGAAATATGAAGATGGGAGGGAGGTCTTCTGAGCAAGAAGAAGAATTTCTTCTTCGCTTTTTCAATCATTCTTCTTGTGTTGATAGTGTTCTTTCTGTACGGTTACATCGTCTTCGAAATAGACAGGCTTTACGGAGGAAGGATGTCACCCTTCCAAGATTGGCGTAGTTATCTGGCGTTTCTGGCTTCGAAGATACCGTTCTTGAGGGAGAGGGTGAGGTACCAACCCATGAAGATCGCTACCCCTTCCGAGCAGTTCTCGGAGGTTTTTCAGCGCTACATAGAGATATACAATCAAAAGATCGAAGAACTCACCAGGAAAGAGGAAGAGATGAAGAGAGAACAAGACGTGGTGAACGCACAGAAGAAAGTACTAGAGCAAACGTTGAAAGAACTCGAAACGCTGAGGAACGAACTGATGGTGGAAAAGAACAAGATCCAATCTTATCAGAAACAGCTGAAGGAACTCATCGATGTCCTTCTGAGCACGGACCCAAGAAACTTGGCGAGCGCGTTGAACCAGCTCGATGAGGAAACGCTCGCCGCGGTGTTCAAAAACATGGACCCAACCAACGCTGGAGAATTCTTGGAGGCGCTTTCGCGCGTGAACGCTGAAAAGGCAGCTAACGTGATGAGAAAGATGATCGGTGTTCGCGAGATCCAGCAGAGAATGGAAGAGCTCATCGAGAACGCCAAAAAAAGTTTGGAAGAAGTCGTAAGGAGGGAACAATCCATCTTCCTGAGAGAGAATTACTTGAAGGTTGCTGCAGCAGTTTTGAACGAGCTTGAACCGACATCCGCCGTCGATTTCCTGAAAAGAGAAGGGTTTGATTCAAACACGGTTAGGACCGTGCTATCCCTTATGGACAGAGTGAAGGCCCAAGCCCTTCTGAAGTACATTCAGGAGCGAAATCCTGAACTTTTGGGGGAGAAGAGATGAGAGTCGCAAAAGTTCTCCCGAAGAGCTCTTTTGTTCCTTCGAATTCTATTCACACGAAAAGAATCAGGGGGAAAACTGAGGAGTTTGCGATCTTTCTTTCAGCATCGAAAAACGAGATAAACCAACTCAAAAAAACGATATCCCCGAAAAGCGTGGAAGCTAGAAAAATTGGTGCCTTGGAAAACTTTCCGAAACCTTCCCTTGACGAGGCGAAAAGACCACCGCTGCAGCGCGTTGTCGAAAAAAGGAAAGAGGAGAAGCTTTCATTCGAGGATCGAAAGCTTGTGAGGGAACCCCGACGAACTCGTGAAGCTCGCCCGAAAGAGTGTATTGATTCAACAAACCTATCTCAGGCTTCCAACTTGGTGCGTTTGGATGGGAACATCCCAGAGCGATCGAAAAACCTTGAGTCCAAGGTGAACGCGAAAGTGACACAAGATCCGGTAACGCCTTTTTCCAACCGTTTAGAGGAGCGTGTTACCCAGGATCTGAAAGTTGATGTCAACTGTCGATTCGGAGAGAGATCCCTCGAAGTGGGACAAGACGGGAAAGGAGAGCACGAAAATTTGGAAACATCGATGGCTGAGAAGACCAAGACCTCGACTGAAAGTTTCGCTCCCTCCGAATCGAAGGCGATCAATGCCCACAAAGACGAATCCTTCGCGTCTTCTTCGGCAGGGATAACATCAACCGTTTTCCAAGTTGTTGAAGCTGGAGGTGAAAAGGCAACGAAGGAAGAGCCCAAGACGCGACATTTGACACCAACTGTCCCGAAAGGCGATGAGGAAGTTCTCCTCAAATTTACTTTTACTTTGAGTTCAAACGAGCTTTCTGAACACTTCGCGGTCGAATCGGACCAAATTTTCACAACGAAAGAAAGAAGCGCATTCACACCAAGAAAAGAAATCGAAGATGTCGCAGGAAAGGTCGTACAAACGCAGGTTCCCGTCAAGGAAACGCCCGCATCACACTACAAGGATATTCCTCTCATCCGCGAAAGAACATCTCTCAAAGATCAAAAGGACGTGTTAGCGTTCGGTGAGAGGAATTACGAGTTCGAGGCTTTCGCTTTCGTGCGGAAAAGTGTTGAAAAAGAAACGGACGAAAGGGTACCCCTAGAAATCGAGAACACCGAGCGCATCGCCAAAAACGCATTTTCCTTCCACGCGGTGGAGCCACAACGTCGAAAAAGTGAGGAAGGATCCATAAACCATCACGAAATGGGATCTCCTACGATTCCTTTGGAACAGCATCCGAAAAATGCCGGAGAATTCGAGGCCTTCCAGGAAGTAGTGCGCGACACCCGCATCGCGGAAGTTCCAGTTCTCTACGAAAGACGTGAAAGGCTTGAGAGTTTCACGGAGACGCTCGGTGAAAGTTTGTCGGAGCTAGTTCAACACGCCAGGGCGCATGAAGCTTACATCATCCAGGGAACGCCGAGAGAAGGGGAAATGGTATCAGTCCATTCCATACCCAAAATTGTCGAGAGGATGTACGTTCAAAAACAAGAGAGGGCTCTCATGACGCTCAACCCGCCGGAGCTCGGCAGAGTAGAGGTGGTGATCGAAAAGAGCGGTGAAGAGGTGCGCGTGGTGTTGAAGGTTTTCACTGAAGAAGCCAAGAACGCTTTGGAGAGGGAAGTCCCACAGTTGGTTGAAAGGCTTTCCGAGAGAGGCTTCGACGTGCACGTTCAGGTTGAAAGACACCAGGAAAGAGACCTCCTCCAGGAGGGAAAGGACAGGAGGGAAAGAAGGCAAAGGGAGAAGTACCCGAACAGAACAGAGGGTGAGGACTTCTCCGAAACGATGAAGGAGGTGGTTGGATGATACACGACGTCTCGTTCCTTTACTATTCCACGTTGGCGGGGATCAGGAGTAAGGTTAGTGGGGTTCTCGACAAAGATGCCTTCCTTCAACTTCTGATACAAGGGTTGAAGTCCCAAAATCCACTCGAACCGATGGAAACCAAGGACATGATAGCCCAGTTTTCACAACTCACGAGTCTAGAACAGGTGATCAACCTCACCAAGGCGGTGGAAGAGTTCGTGAGGGTCCAGACCAGCGTGAATCCAGCTCAACTTGCTTCTTTGGTTGGAAAGTACGTCGTCGTGAAGAACAACACCTTGTCCGTCGTGAACGGACAGGCGGATGGTATCGTCTTTTACCTCGAGCGAGAGTCGAGGGTGATCGTACGGATAGAAGACGAGAACGGAAACGTGGTCAGGGTTGAAGATCTGGGTTACGTGAAGCCGGGGATGAGGGCTTGGCAGTGGAACGCGAGGGACAACAACGGCATACCCGTGAGGGACGGAAAATACGCGTACCACGTTTACAGGGTGAACGAGAAAGGTGAATTGGAAGACATTGGCGGAATAGACGGAGGCACCGTGAGCGCCGTTCAGATCAAAAATGGGAAGGCGTACGTTTTGGTGAACGGAAACCTTTACCCTGTCGAATCCATAGTTGAGATCTCGTGAGGAGGGTGATGATCCATGATGAGATCTCTCTACAGCGGGATAACCGGACTTCGAAACTTCCAAATTGCGATGGATGTTGTGGGAAACAACATAGCCAACATCAACACGGTGGGGTTTAAGGCGTCGAGGGTGAACTTCGAAACGATGCTCTCGCAAACGCTCAAGGCGGGGAGCGCTCCGCAGGGGAACGTTGGTGGAACGAACCCCATGCAGATCGGTCTTGGATCGCAGGTGTCCAGCATAGACAAGATCATGACGCAGGGTTCGTTCCAGAACACGGGTGTCAAGACGGACCTCGCCATACAGGGTGACGGTTTCTTCATCGTCTCGAACGGGAACGCCTACTACTACACCAGGGCGGGCGCCTTCACGCTCGACAGCGACGGCTACTTGATACAAACCTCGACAGGCTACAAGGTCCAAGGTTGGACGGCCGTGCAGGATCCGGGATCTGGGAAAAGGTACGTGGACACGAACAAGCCGATAGGGGACTTGATCGTGAGCGCCGGTATGACCATGCCGGCCAGAAAGACTTCCCAGGTGAGGTTTGAGGGCAATTTGAACTCCTCGGTTGGTCCCAGGGCCTTCACGATCACGCTCGTGGGTTCGGCCGGAAACGGACACGACGTCAGGATATGGTTCGAAAAGACCACAGCCGACTTTGGGACGGATCCATTCAGCAAGACCCAAACCTTCACGATGCGGATAGACACTGATGGTGACGGGGTAGCCGACGTGAGCGGCTTTCTCACCTTCAACGAGTTCGGGAGGGTGGTGAACGGGGGGGTCTACACTCCCAGGACTCTCGAGATGAACGTGCAAGCTACTGCTAACGGTTCACTCTCCGGAAGTGTGAATCTACCCAACGGCACTTACAGGGTTGTCGTTCAAGACTTGACGACCA
>JAUQPE010000015.1:52172-127558 GCA_030550515.1 Thermotogota bacterium
ATACGATGTCACAAACGTCCTTACCATAGCTGACGGCGCCGAACTCGTGGTGCCCACATCCGGTGTTCCCAGGTTCTACGAAGCGGATAACCCCTCCAACTTCGTGGAGATGGTCTACACCTCTCCAAGGTATCTGACGGCTGTTCAAGTGTACGACTCGCTCGGTAACTCTTACACCGTCTATTACGAGTTCTTGAGGATAGGGAGTTCCACGTTGAATGGTGAAAACTTCAAGAACGCGTGGATTTGGAGGGCCTACACGGACAGTGGTGAACCCGTAACGCTCCTCGACGTGAACGGTGGGACAGGCTATCTAGCCGGTCTCATCGAATTCGACGATTCTGGAAGGCCCGTGAAGTTCCTCGGCCTGCGTGACGATTATTCGATCAGTACCGCCGAGGTGAGGACTGTCCGGTTCGACACGGCGCACAACGGGGACGGTTTGGTCACCATTACAGCCGACTTGTCCGGGATCACGCAGTTTGCCGGAGAGAGCACCGTAAACATCCCCTGGCAAGACGGTAATCCCATGGGCGTGCTGACATCCTTTGCCATAAACGAGCGTGGAGAGATCATAGGAACTTTCAGCAACGGTTTGACGGACGTGCTCGGGCAGATCGCGCTCGCCCTTTTCAACAATCCTGCGGGTCTTCTCGAGGTTGGGAATTCACTTTATCTCCCATCGGCCAACAGCGGTGTTCCCAAGATAGGAACGCCAGGTAGCGGTGGAAGGGGATCCCTCATAGCCGGTGCTCTGGAGATGTCCAACGTGGATCTCGCGGAGGAGTTCACCAAGATGATCGTTGCACAGAGGGGTTACCAAGCCAACGCAAGGGTGATCACGACGGCGGACCAGATACTGAACGAGCTGGTGAACATCAAGAGATGATGGGTGGGTAGATCATGGTAAGGCTCACAAAGATGGATGGTAAGTGGTTTTACTTGAACGCAGATCTCATAGAGACTGTGGAGGCCCTTCCCGACACCACCATAACTTTGGTGAACGGGAGAAAGTACATCGTGAGAGAGCCTGTCGAGGAAGTCGTCAGGTTGGTGATAGAATACAAGAGAAAGATATTCTGGTGGTTCAAAGAAGCGGGCGGGTGATCTTATGGACCTTGCCACCCTCTTGGGAGCGGGTCTCGTCTTAGCAGCGTTGGCGGTGGGTATAATGACGGGCGGAGGAGACCTGATAGCCTTCATAGACATACCATCCTTCTTCATAACCGTCGTGGGATCGATCGCTGCCACCATGGTGGCAAGCCCTAAAGACAAAGCCTTCAAGATCTTCGGCATAATGATGTCTACCTTGAGAGAACCGAAGAGAGATTATTCCAACTTCATACAGACGATGGTTTCTTTCTCCGAAAAGGCGAGAAGGGAAGGGCTTCTCTCCCTCGAAGAGTACCTTGAAAACATAGAAGACCCTTTCATGAAAAAAGCACTGCAACTTGTGGTGGACGGAACGGATCCAGACCTCCTCAAGAACATGATGCTGACGGAAATGGAACTCATCGAAGAAGAGTTGGATGGTCAGAGGGCTGTCCTGGAATCGGCAGGGGCGTACGCACCCGCGTTCGGTATGATCGGAACACTCATAGGCCTCATCCAAATGCTCAAGTCCTTGAACAACCCCGAAACCTTGGGACCATCTATGGCTGTTGCCCTCATCACAACACTGTACGGGGCTATTCTGGCGAACGGCTTTTTCCTCCCCATGGCGGAGAAATTGAAGAAGAGGAAGGACATGTTGATACTCGAGAAGAGGATGATACTCGAAGCGGTGCTGTCCATACAAGCCGGAGAGAACCCAAGGATCTTGGAGGAGAAGCTTAAGTCCTATCTCCCTGAGAAGGAGAAAAGAGCGTACGAAGCAGCCTCTCAGGAGGCGGCTGCGTGATGGCGGAAAAGAAAAAGGTTGGTGAAGAAAAGAAGGGAGCACCTCACTGGATGACGACGTACGGGGACATGGTCACGTTACTCCTCACGTTCTTCGTGGCATTGTTCGCGATGTCCACGATCAGTCCTGGAAAATTCCAACAGGTGGCCGTGGGAATACGGCTGGCTCTGACGGGTAATCCTCCAAGCGTTCTGATCGGAGGAAAGAGCATAAACGAGGAACCGTTGATAACCTCAAAGACGGGTGTCTACAGAGAACTGATGAGACTTTCCGAAGAGTACAAAGGAAAGATCACGATTGAAGAGAGGGACGAAGGGACGTTGATAGTTCTGAAAGACATGGTCTTCTTCGAGACGGGTAGCGCCAGACTCACAGCCGAAGCAAAAGAGCTTCTGGCAAAAGTGGGACAAATCGTCATAGAGCACACGGTGAACGTGTTGGAAGTTTACGGTTACACGGACGACAGACCGTTACCGCCGGATTCGATCTACGTTTCAAACTGGCATTTGGGGGCAGCAAGGGCAGCGAGCGTTGTGAACTTTTTCATGACGGAACTGAAGGAGAAGAGGGTATTGGAACGTGCCGTGGATATAAGACTTGGGAGGTTCAACGTGGAGTTGTTTTACAACCCCGACAGGTTTTATCCAGTGGGTGTGGGCGACAGAGAGATCTTAAAGAAGCTCAAAACGCTTAAGGATGAATTGGAAGCGGAAAGAATACTCTTGAACGAAAAGTTGAGAAACGGTGAGATCTCCCGTCAAACTTGGGAGAGAGAGGTGGAAAGGTTGAACAGAAGGTATTCGGAAGAGTTGGAGAGGCTGAGGAGAGAGTTCAGAAGGATAGACATCCTTATAAAACGCGAGAAGGTGTGAGGTGATCCAATGGCTAAAGAAGAAAGAAGAGAAGAAGCTCAGCTTAGGAGGAGAAGGGGTATTCCTCCGATACTCCTCAACATTCTGATACCGCTCGTGGTGTCTCTGGCGGTTTATTTCTCCTTACCTATCCTCATAGGAAGTAACCAGGAAACTCAAAAAGGGGTGGAGACCGCAAGACCAACTGAAGTGAAGGCTGTCCTGATCCAACCCGGTACGAACCAGACTTTCCTCCTCAAAGGTGGAAGAGAGGTGGCGGTGATAGATTCCCTCACTTTCACCGTGGGGAGTAACGCGTGCAGGGCAGCCATCGGGGAAAAGAAAGACGAGATCATGGACGCACTCGCCATGATTTTTCTAAGTAAGGAGAGGAGCGAGTTGAGCACAACGGCAGGTCAGGAGCTCTTGAAGAGACAAATAAGAGAAGCCGTGAACATCATCACTGGGTTTGTAGGCGACAGGGAGAAATTCGGCGTGCTCAAAGTTTTTCTGTACATAAAAGCGTTCGCCTCCACCGAGTGAGGTGGGAACGTGTCGGACGTTCTCAGTCAAGAGGAAATAAATCAACTCGTTGAAGCCTTGTTGAGAGGTGAGTTGAAGGAAGAAGATCTCAAAAAACAAGAAGAAAAGCGGAAGATCAAACCATACGACTTCAAGAGACCCAGCAAATTTTCCAAAGAACAGATAAGAACGTTCCAGATGATTCACGAAAATTTCGGCAGGGCGCTTTCCACCTATCTATCCGGAAGGTTGAGGACCTTCGTGAACGTCGAAATAAGCCTCGATCAAATCACCTACGAGGAATTCATCAGATCCGTCATGATACCGTCTTTCATAGTCGTCTTCAGCGGTGACGTGTTCGAGGGAAGCGCGATCTTCGAGATGAGGCTTGACCTGTTCTTCACGGTCCTCGACATACTCATGGGAGGGCCTGGCGAGAACCCTCCGAATCGCTCCCCGACGGATACGGAAATCAACATAATGAGGAGAGAAGTGCTGAACATCTTGACGCTTCTTGCCCAGGCTTGGGCGGATTTTCAGTATTTCATTCCTTCGATAGAGAACATCGAGACTAACCCTCAATTCGTTCAGATAGTACCTCCAAACGAGATCGTTCTCTTGGTGACCGCATCCGTTTCGTGGGGTGACTTCACGAGTTTCGTCAACATCTGCTGGCCTTTCCCCGTCTTAGAGCCCTACCTCGAAAAGCTCGCCAACAGGTTCTGGATGATGGGAAGGAAAACAGAAAGACTCGTCGAAAAGCAAGAAGAGCTTACGGAAGCCGTCAAAAAGACGGTGGTCACGCTGCAGGCTGTTCTCGGCGAAACAACGCTTACGCTTGGAGAGGTGTTACAACTCAGGGTTGGAGATGTGTTGAGGTTGAACACTCACGTGAGTGAGGAGATAGAGATAACGGTGGAAGGAAAAAAGAAGTTCATGGGAGTTCCCGGAAAATACAAAGGAAGTTACGCTGTGAAGGTTACCCGACTGGTCACAAATGGGGGTGAGGAATTATGAACAG
Organism: Thermotogota bacterium; assembly: GCA_030550515.1. Lineage (GTDB taxonomy): Bacteria > Thermotogota > Thermotogae > Thermotogales > Thermotogaceae > JAUQPE01. The sequence goes on from JAUQPE010000015.1 coordinate 56,467, forward strand.
CGATTTCTTCCTCTCTCAGGAAGAGATAAACAGACTGCTCGCTGAAGCCGGAGGGCTATCACAGGAAGAGAGGGAATTCGTGTTGGAACTGGAAAAGACCATATTGAAGAGAGCCTCGCAGACGTTGTCTATGATACTCGGCAAGGACGTGAGACTTTCCGTCAAGGAGTTCAGCGAAGAAAAGATGAAAGAGCTGAAGAACTCGTTGGAAGGGGAGATGATCGTCACCGTCTCAAAGCTCTCCGGAGGGTTGTCTGGGAGCACAGCCTTCCTGATCGACAGAAGAACGATGTTGGTCTTTGCGGACCTCATGATGGGAGGGACGGGAGAGGTAGGGAACGACGCTCTAGACGAGGTAAAGTTGAGCGCCCTGACGGAGCTCATGAATCAAGTGTTGGGCACTGTTTCCTCCGTTCTCTCCGAAACGCTCAGGATGAACATCGCTGTCTTCCCACCGGAACTCAGGATGGTGAACTTCAGTGTCCAAGGTGTTGAGGTGCCGTTCTTTTCGGATGAGCAGGATGTCGTAGCCTTCAAGTTAGAACTCGAAGCGGATGGGTTGGAGAGCAAGCCGATACACTTGTACGATGCGGAAGTTCTAAAGCGTATAGCTGGACAGCGTACGGGCAAGGAGAGAGAGGTGATCGAGGAGAAGAAAACAAAGGTGGCACCCGCGGAATTTCCAGACTTGAAACCCACTGTAACGTCGGAACTACCCTCCGTTCCCATGGAGAAGCTGGAACTGCTCCTCGACATACCTTTGAAAGTCACCGTGGAACTTGGAAGAACCCGCATGACCTTAAAGCAAGTTTTGGAGATGGTGCCAGGTTCCATCGTGGAACTGGACAAACTCACGGGGGAGCCCGTGGACATTCTGGTGAACGGAAAACTCGTGGCGCGGGGAGAAGTCGTGGTGATCGACGAAAACTTCGGTGTGAGGATCACCGAGATCGTGAGTCCAAAAGAAAGACTTCAACTCCTCAAGGAACAGTGAAAAACACGTTTCGAACACTCCAGCCGAAAAGCTCCGGGTACTTCCTCTTCGAGAAGTTCTCGTCCTCCAATATTTGTTGTGGAGATATCTCTCCCCTCCTCAACCTCATCAGCTTCATGAGGTATTCTTTCATCCTTTCCAAGTCGTCTAACGCTGCGATTTCACCGTGCCCCGGCACGAAAATCTCCGCGTTCGTTTTTTTGGCGGAATCGAGTGCTTCTATCCATCTTTCGAGATCGCTATCGTGCACCACCTCGGCGTGCACACCGTTCATGAGTAAATCTCCGCAGATGAGCACCTTTGAGTTCCTTAAAAGGTACACGGAAGAATCCGGAGTGTGACCTCCAAAGTGATAGGCTTCCACCACGATGTCATCCACTTCGTACACGTGCTCTTCCTTGAACGTTTCCGTGGGAAGATGTATCTTCGCTCCCACACCAAGTTCGTTCAAGTACGATTGGTCCATCATTTTCATCTTTTCCCTGGTCAAGGCGTGTCCGATCACTCTTTCGAACGCGGCGTTACCGAAGGTGTGATCCGGATGGTAATGGGTGTTGAAAACCGCTGTGATCTCCCTTCCCGTGGCTTCTCTTGCAAACTTTTTTATCTTTTCCGCCTTTTCGACGAAGAGCGTCGTGTCGAACAGGACACAACTTTTTTTACCACACACCAACACGCTGTTGGAGGTAATTCCGGTACCGATGACAAAAATGTTTTCTAGGATTTTCCTGATCATTCTTTCACCTTCTCCGGTGTAGTATAATTCTCCAAGAGTATTCTTCTATCCCATGAGGTGGTTCTCCTTGAAGAGCGCCTTTCTCTGGGGTTACTACGGGTACGGTAATTTTGGGGACGAGTTGATGTTCGAAGCTTGTACTGAGCTCTTGAAAAAATCTGGTTTTGAAACCGTGGTGGTTCCGTTACCCCAGGGAAGAGAGGTAAACGGCATCTGTCCAGTGAACAAGTTCTCGCCAGCGATCATCGAGGTCCTGAGGAAAGTGGACGTTTCTGTAGCGGGGGGTGGGGAATTACTTCAAGATGCGACGAGTTTTAGGAGCATTCTTTACTACTACTCTCTATCAAAACTTTCTTTGTTGAGTAAGAAGAAATTGATCTTTTTAGGAAACAGTCTTGGAACCTTAAAAAGAAGGCTTTCAAGATTGATGGTGAGAGACATACTTGGAAGCGAAAACACTTACTTCATAGCCAGGGACGCCGTTTCCTACAGGTATGCAAAGTTGTTCTGCAAACACACTTTCCTGGGAACGGATCCCGCGGTGCTCTCCCTCATGAACAAAGGGGTAGAGGCTCGAAGGGATAAAAAAGTGGTGTTCTTCTTGAAACAACCCATGGACCTCTCCCTGGTGGTGAAAGTGCTCAAGGAAATGGGTTTTGAAGATCTACGTGTTTCAAAGGCTTTTCCGGGGGATTGCGATGCCTACCCACCTTTCTCGAGAGAAGGTGATGCGTTATCCGCCATTCTGAGTTCTTCCCTCGTGATCACGGAAAGGTTTCACCCCGCGCTCGTCGCCGCGTTTTTTGGGATCCCGTTCGTCGTGATCCAAAACCTGAAGGCGAGGAGATTCTTTGAAAGGTACTCGAGCACAAGCGATTGGTATTCGAAGAGAGATCAACTGGACATATCTTTGAGGCTCCCAAAAGTGTTGGAAATGAAGGAAAAGATGGGAGAGAAGATGAGGGAGGATGCCATCAAAATGGAAGAGATCTTCTTAAACGTATCGAGAGGTTGATGAGGAATGAGGTTCATCATACCGTCTATCAAAAACCTGATCACGGGTTTTTTGGCGGTTGTGATGGTCGCATGGCCCAGAGAGTACCTGAAAGGCCTACTCGCCCACAAGTTGGGGGATCCAACTCCAAAGAAGGCGGGCAGGTTGACCTTCAACCCTTTCGTTCACCTGGATCCAATAGGAACAGTTTCCTTCGTGCTCTTCGAATTCGGTTGGTCTAGGCCAGTCCCTATCAGGTACTGGAAGTTGAGGAGAGGAAAGAAGGATCTTTTGAAAATATCTCTTTTGGGTCCCTTCATAAGTGTTTGTCTTTTTTTGTTTTTCGGGGTACTCGCACGAGAATTCCCTGAGGGAAGTTTCGGCCGTTTTTTCTTGTTGAAAGTGGCGAAATACAACCTCACCTACGCACTCTTCTCCCTCTTCCCCATCCCCCCACTCGATGGGAGTAAGATCCTAGTAGCCCTTCTGCCGGAGAAGTACACGGGTTGGTATGTTAAGTACGAGGTCTACGGGATCCTCTTCTTGCTCGCTTTGCTTGTGCTTTGGATAATGCCGCTTGTCATGAATCCCTTCGTCGAGGTTATAAACGACTTGGTCGACGCCATTGTGAGGTGATGGAGTTTGAAGATGGTGCTGAACTATCCAGTATCTCTGGGCGTGATCAGAAAACTGAAGGCGGGAGACGTGGTTCATTACAACGGGAAGATCGTGATCGTGGAGAAGAGTTTGATCGACACGATTTTAAATTACGAGAAATCGGAAGGTATAAAACTGTACGACCTGACGGGAGAAATTGTTGCCTTCGGTTTCTTCGAGAAGAACAAGTTAGTCTACCAAGGGGTGGATCCGGATTCTCTGACCACCGCGTTCGTGTTGGGAGTGGTAGGTGTGGTCGTCGAGAAAAATGTACCGTTTGAAGACGCGATCGTGAGGTTCGCGAGAGTGGTTTTCAGGCCAGAGGAAGAGCTCAAAGGAAAGAGGAATCTGGTTTTCAAGACCCCTGATGGTAGGAAAATAGAAGAACTCGAAGTGACAAATTTCGTCCTTCGAGTTCTTCAAGACGCCTCGGGGAAGTCTTCCCCTTGATCACAACCCGAGATCCTTTTTGAACTTCTCGTAAAGTTTCAATATCTCCTGAGCGTACCTCTTCTTCGCGCTACCACCGTTGTAGTGCTCCAACGCTGTTCTGAGGTTTCCGCACTTCTCCAACAAGTACTTCAGATAGTAGGCTCCATATCTTATGTTCAAACTGTAGTTCCAAAGGAGCTCCGTCCAGCCAGTCTCTGGTTCGTCTAATCCGAACCGCTTGGAAACGAAGATAGCTGTTTCACGCTTAATCTGCATCATTCCCAGCTCTCCGGACAATCCCACAACGTTTCTGAAGTCGCTCTCAACGTCTATAATCGAGATGAGAAGCAAGGGGTCCAAGCCGGTTTCAAAAGATATCAGGTTGATGATCCTCCACAGGTCTTCCAAAAATTCTTCATCCGATGGGAGTTTGTAAGCAGCTCTCTTGTTTCTCACATGTTCCTTGAACCATTCTTTCACCATCAAGTCTTCGATAATTCTGTATTCGAGTCCCATCTGAGCTGGGATGTTACCTAGAAAAAGGGGGAAGGAAAAGAGCAGGATCAATATCGTTGTTACTTTTTTCACGATCTTCCTCCTCCGTTCAATCTTTCTTAAGAACCGTTCTGGTATAATTATCGTGGTCGAATAATCCGAGGCTTCAGACACGTACCGACTCAGATTATATCATGGAGGGGTTCCATGGAGGTTTTGTACCGCAAGTATCGCCCCAGGAAGTTCTCGGAAGTGGTTGACCAAGATCACGTGAAAAGGGCACTAACGGGGGCCATCCAGAGGGGAAGCGTCGCTCACGGTTACATATTCGCTGGACCCAGGGGAACGGGGAAGACCACGATGGCGAGGATACTGGCCAAGGCCTTGAATTGTGAGAATCGAGAAGGTGTCGAACCGTGCAACAAGTGTCGGAGCTGTCGGGAGATCGATGAAGGAACGTTCATGGACGTCGTAGAACTCGACGCCGCTTCGAACAGAGGAATAGACGAAATCCGAAGGATCAGGGATGCGGTGGGTTACAGGCCGATGGAAGGCAAGTACAAGGTGTACATTGTGGACGAGGTGCACATGTTGACAAAAGAGGCGTTCAACGCCCTTTTGAAGACCCTTGAGGAACCCCCATCTCACGTAGTCTTCGTGTTCGCCACTACGAATTTAGAAAAGGTCCCACCCACCATCATCTCCCGTTGTCAAGTGTTCGAGTTCAGGAATATACCGGACGAGTTGATAGAGCAAAGGCTTGCCGAGATCTCCAAAAACGAAGGTATAAGTATAACTCCTGATGCGCTGAGATTCATAGCAAAGAGGGCTTCTGGGGGGCTTCGAGACGCTTTAACAATGCTCGAGCAGGTGTGGAAATTTTCCGACAGTGAGATCGATTTGGAGACTGTGCAGAGGGCTTTAGGTTTGATTCCTGTTCAAGTCGTTAGAGACTACGTGAACGCCATTCTCGCTGGAGACGTGCGGAGGCTTTTCACCGTTTTGGACGAAGTTTACTACAGCGGGAAGGATTGCGAAGTGTTGATCCAAGAAGCCGTAGAAGACATTTTGGACTGTCTCGAAAGGGACAGTAACGTGTATCCCTCAACTCCTCCCACACTCGTCCAGGTTTCCAGACAGCTGTTGAACCTTTTGAGGGAGATGAGGTTTTCTGAGGAAAAGAGGATCATCTGCAAAGTGGGATCCGCGTACATCGCCAGCAGGTTCGCACAAACGGTAGAAAGTCAACAAAAAACGAAAGAAAACTCTCAACCAAGCGCACAAGTTTCCCAAGAAGAAGCTAAGACTGGTGATAAAAAGGAGGCTGTGAACGTCGTTCAAAGTATCGAGGAGAAGAAAATCGATCGCGCTGAACAGGAGAAGAAGTACAGGGAACTCCTGGAAGAGCTCAAAGAGAAGGGGGACCTCTCCATACTCGTGGCCCTGAGCCTCTCGAGCGTCAGTTTTGAGGATTCGAAAGTGATCGTTTCTTTCGACAGCTCCAAGGGCATGCATTACGAACTCATGAAGAGACGACTGGCAGAACTGGAGGACCTCTTTTCCAAAAAGTTTGGAAAGCGAGTGGAGGTGGAATTGAGGCTTTTAGGTAAGGAGGAAACCCTTGAGAGGGTTTCGCAGAAGATCTTGAAGCTCTTCGGCCAGGAGGGATGATCCCTTGAAGAAGATCAAGAGTTTCGGTGGAAAGAGTCTGGGTGGAGGAAAGCAAGAAAAGCTTCTCAAGGATTTTGCGAAAGTGCAGGAGGAACTCCAAAAAAGGATGGAAGAGCTCGAAAGTTCCTTCTCTGAGATCGAAGTGGAAGCTTCGGTTGGCGGTGGGGCGGTGAAGATAAAGGCTACTTGCGATTACAGGGTGAAGGAGATAGAGATCGCCGAAGATTTGAAAGAAGACTTCGAAACGCTGAAGGATCTCATCGTGGCTGCCGTGAATGAGGTTATGGAGAAAGTCGAGCAGAGACGGAATGAAGAGATGGGAAAAATCACTCAACAATTCGGTATACCAGGTATCATGTGAAGAGGAGGGATAACGCATGGCAAGAGTGGCCATTAACGGTTTCGGAAGGATAGGAAGGCTCGTCTACAGGATCATCTACGAGAGGAAAAACCCAGACATCGAAGTGGTTGCTATCAACGATATCACCGACACGAAGACTCTCGCGCACCTTCTCAAGTACGACTCCGTCCATCGTACTTTTCCTGGGAAAGTCGAGTACACGAAAGATTCTCTGATCATCGATGGAAAAGAGATCAAGGTCTTCTCTGAACCGGATCCTTCCAAGCTTCCTTGGAAAGACCTCGGTGTGGATTTCTTGATCGAAGCTTCCGGTGTCTTCACGGATAGGGACAAAGCCGAGCTTCACGTCAAGGCTGGCGCGAAGAAGGTCATCATCACTGCTCCTGCCAAAGGTGAAGACATCACGGTCGTGATCGGTTGTAACGAGGACAAGCTCAAACCAGAACACACCATCATCTCTTGTGCTTCTTGTACCACCAACTCCATAGCGCCCATAATAAAGGTACTCTACGAGAAGTTCGGTATCGTGTATGGGCTTCTAACCACCGTCCACGCGTACACCAACGACCAGAGAGTTCTCGACCTTCCACACAGGGACCTCAGAAGGGCTAGGGCAGCCGCGTTGAACATCATACCCACCACAACTGGAGCTGCCAAGGCAGTCGCGCTCGTCGTACCAGAGGTTAAAGGTAAACTCGATGGTGTCGCCCTCAGGGTACCCGTTCCAGACGGTTCCATTTCTGACCTCACGATCGTGGTTGAAAAGGACACTTCCATAGAGGAGATCAACGCCGTCATGAAAGAAGCGACCGAAACGAGGCTCAAGGGCATCATAGGTTACACCGAAGATCCCATCGTGAGCTCCGACATCGTCGGAACGAGCTACTCCGGTATCTTCGACGCCACTCTCACGAACGTGATCAACAAGAGACTTGTGAAGGTTTGTTCTTGGTACGACAACGAGTACGGCTACAGCAACAGGGTCGTCGACACGCTCGAGCTCGTGATGAAACTGTGAGCGAAAAGGGGTGGGGTACCACCCCTTTCCACCTTCAGATCGAATCAGGGGGTGAGGTCGCATGGACAAAATGACAGTTAGAGACATCGATCTCAAAGGAAAACGAGTCATAATGAGGGTGGACTTCAACGTCCCGGTCAAGGACGGGGTCGTTCAGGACGATACCAGGATCAGGGAGGCCCTTCCTACGATAAAGTACATCCTCGAGCAAAAGGCCAAGCTCATCCTCCTCTCGCACCTCGGAAGGCCCAAGGGTGGACCGTCCCCGGAGTTTTCCCTTGCCCCTGTTGCGAAGAGGCTCTCGGAACTCCTCGGGAAGGAAGTGAAGTTTGTCTCCCAAGTCGTCGGAGACGAGGTGAAGAAGGCCGTTGAAGAGCTCAAAGAGGGTGAGGTGCTCCTACTCGAGAACACCAGGTTCCACCCTGGAGAGGAGAAGAACGACCCAGAACTCGCTAAATTCTGGGCGAGTTTGGCCGATGTGCACGTCAACGACGCTTTTGGAACGGCTCACAGGGCGCACGCGTCGAACGTGGGGATCGCCCAATACATCCCGAGCGTTGCAGGTTTCTTGATGGAGAAAGAGATCAGGTTCCTCTCCAAGGTCACGTACAATCCTGAAAAACCTTACGTCGTTGTCTTGGGAGGGGCGAAGGTATCCGACAAGATCGGCGTGATCACGAACCTCATGGAGAAAGCCGACAAAATACTCATCGGTGGCGCCATGATGTTCACGTTCTTGAAGGCCCTTGGAAAACAGATAGGTTCCTCCAAGTACGAGGAAGACAAGGTGGATCTCGCAAAGGAACTCTTGGAAAGGGCCAAGGCTAAGGGCGTCGAGATGGTGCTCCCCGTCGACGTCGTGATCGCTCAGAAGATGGAAGCTGGGGCGGAGAAGAAGGTTGTGAAGGTGGACGAAGGAATCCCAGAAGGTTGGATGGGCCTCGACATAGGACCCGAAACGGTGAAGCTTTTCAAAGAGAAGCTCGCAGACGCCAAGACGGTTGTCTGGAACGGTCCCATGGGCGTGTTCGAGATCGATGACTTCGCGGAAGGGACGAAACAAGTCGCGCTCGCGATAGCTGCGTTGACGGAAAAAGGTACGATCACGGTGGTCGGGGGAGGAGACACGGCCGCTGCCGCGAACAAGTTCGGTCTTGACGACAAGTTCTCTCATGTCTCGACCGGTGGGGGAGCCTCGCTCGAGTTCCTCGAAGGAATCGAACTTCCTGGTATAGCGAGCATTCTGAACAAAAAAAAATAAAGCGTAGGTTGATCCTCGCCGGAAATTGGAAGATGCACAAAACGATCGCGGAAGCGAAGAAGTTCGTGTCGCTACTTTTGAACGAACTGCACGACATGAGAGAGTTCGAAATCGTTGTCTGTCCACCATTCACGGCGCTCTCCGAAGTGGCCGAACTCTTGAAGGGCAGAAACATAAAGCTCGGTGCCCAGAACGTGTTCCACGAAGACCAAGGGGCCTTCACCGGTGAGGTTTCACCTCTCATGCTCAAAGAGCTTGGGGTAGAGTACGTCATAGTGGGTCACTCGGAGAGAAGGAGGATCATGAAGGAAGACGACGAAACCATCAACAAAAAGATCAAAGCGGTTCTCGCAAAAGGCATGACACCCATATTCTGCGTCGGGGAAACTTTGGAGGAAAGGGAGAAGGGTCTGACCTTCTGCGTCGTGGAAAAGCAGGTGAGGGAAGGGTTCTACGGACTCAGCAAAGAACAAGCCAAGAATGTCGTCATCGCTTACGAGCCAGTTTGGGCGATAGGTACAGGGAGAGTGGCGACACCTTACCAGGCCCAGGAGGTTCACGCGTTCATCAGAAAGCTGCTGTCCGAGATGTACGACGCGGAAACGGCGAACGAGGTCAGGATACTGTACGGCGGGAGCATAAAACCGAGCAACTTCCTGGGATTGATCCTTCAAGAAGACATCGATGGTGGATTGGTTGGAGGGGCGAGCATCACGGAAGAGTTCGTGGAACTTGCCAGGATCGTGAACGGTGTGGTAATATCTTAAAAGACCCCGCCTCGAGCGGGGTCTTTGAATGATAGAGAGGGGTGAAGGTAATGTCTCTGAAAGAAAAAATAGCTGAAGACCTGAAAGAGGCTATGAGAGGGAAGGACATTCTTCGAGTTAACACGTTGAGGATGATCATTGCCGCCATCAAAAACTACGAGGTGGAGAAGATGAAGCAGGCATCGGACGACGACGTGATGGTTGTCCTAACGAAAGAGGCGAAGAGAAGGAAAGAAGCCATTGAAGAGTACGAAAAGTACGGCAGAAGCGACTTGGCTGAAAAGGAGAAAAGGGAACTCGAGATCATCGAGTCCTACCTCCCCAAACAGCTCACGGAAGAGGAAATAAGAGAAATAGTGATGAAGACCATCGAGGAAGTTGGAGCAACGTCGATCAGAGATCTCGGCAAGGTGATGGGTGCTGTCATGCTGAAGTTGAAAGGAAAAGCAGATGGAAAGCTCGTTAACAACATTGTGAGGGAAATGTTGGAGTCCTTATGAAGTTCGACCCGGACATCATAAGGTGTGTCGAACTGGTCGACGCGGGTCCCCATCATAGACCCACCCACGCTTCCTCCCTCCTCGTGTGGTACGCAAACCCCGGCAAGAAGGTTAAAAGAGTGCTGGAGCTTGGTTCTGGAACAGGAGTTGTCGCCTTCGCGATGGCGAAAGTCTACGGCGTGGAAGTGATAGGCGTGGAGAAAGAGACAGAGTTCTTCGAACGTGCGATTCAAGGAATTCGTTTGAACGGGTTAGAGGGAAAGGTTTCCTTTCTGAACACAAGCGTGGATGAGCTCGATCTTCCACCGGAATCGTTCGACATGGTCGTTTCCAACCCCCCGCATCACCTCAAAGCTGAAAGTCCCCATCCGTTTCGCCGCGAAACCAGAACGCTGCAAAGGGTTGACATGGAGAAGTTCGTTGAAGCGACTTTCAAGTTTTTGAAGAACGGGGGAACGGCTGTGTACGTGCTCTCTCCCGAGAACCTTATGGATTGGTTGGAGAGGTTTTCGAAGTTTAGGTTGGAACCGAAAAGGCTGTGTTTCGTCCATGGTAAAATCGATAAGGTTTCGTCGCTTGTCCTGATCAAACTGAGGAAGAACGGAAAAAGAGGCCTGGTGGTCGATCCACCTGTGATACTGTCGTGATCGTGGGTATCGGCATCGACATTGTCGAGGTTTCACGGATAGGAGAAAAGCTCGCGGAGAGGATCTTAGGACCCAGGGAAAAGGAGATCTTCTCCTTAAGGGGAAGAAACGTAGAGTTCCTAGCGGGGCGGTTTGCCCTGAAAGAAGCCTTCTTCAAGGCTTTAGGGACAGGGTTGAACGGGCACTCGTTCACCGACGTGGAGTTCTTGGAAGAAAAGGGAAGACCGGTGGTACTTTTGAGAAAAGATTTCGGTCTTTTCAACTTTGTCCACGCGAGTCTATCGCACGACGAATTCGTGGTAGCGATTGTGATCCTGGAAAAGTTGAAGGGAAACATCTTCGTGAAAGGAGACTTGGACGTTCTGCGCCAACACTTCGAAGTGGTCGGAGAAAGCGGCGAAGAGTGGGAGATAGAGACGGATCTTCCCCCATACGCGCTCAAGAGAAGGTTGGAAGAGATGAGGTGTGAGTTGACACGCTATGGAAACGTTCTGTTGGAGGTGTCCGGACATTCTGAGCGAGATCAACGAACTGGAAGAGAGGATAGATAAGGCTATAGAAGAGGGCGATCTTGAAGGGCTCTTGAAACTCCTGAACGAGCGTGAGGAACTCTTGAAGTCCCTTCCTGAAGAAACCCTCGAAGCCATTCAAAGAAAGGACGAAGAGAGGTTGAGGAAACTCGAAGAGATGAGAGAAGGGTTTCTTCGAGAGCTGGTTTGGATCTCCGCGGCGAGAGAATCACTCCTCAGAAACATACGTGAAGATGGGGAAACGATCGGGAGAGTTTAACCATGATAAAATAAACTGGAAACGGGAGGGTAAACGAGATGACCACCAAGGAACTGGAGAGAGACAAGAACTTGAAGGTGATCGAGTACACTTTCGACGAGGAGGAAATCAAGAGAGTCGAGGACGAAGTGGCAAGGTACTTGAACCAGCGCACGGAGATTCCTGGTTTCAGAAAAGGTAGGGTCCCAAAGCACATACTGAAGGTCAGGTTAGGAGACGTCTTCAACGAATACATCCTAGACTTTTTGACTGACAAGGTTTCCGAGAGCGTAGAAAGAGAGCATTTGATCGCGCTCCCCGTTGTCAGAGAGAGGCGATTGTCCGAAGGCAGCGCTCGCATAGTCGTGGAGCTTCACGAAGAACCAGCCGTTAAGTTGGGAGATCTTTCGAAGATAGAAGTCCAAAAGGTCAACGAGGACAAAGTGTTGGAGAGATACGTGGAGAAGAGGTTGGAAGATCTCAGGGAAAGGCACGCGCTCTTGGAGCCAAAGGAAGGACCCGCGGAAATGGGGGATCTCGTGAGGGTGAAGGTGGACATATCGAACGAAGAGGGAAAGGTCCTGACCAGTCGAGAGTACGAGTACGTGCTCAAAGAGGGCGAAGACAGGCCGTTCGTCAAGGATCTCCTTGGAAAGAGAAAGGGAGACGCCGTGGAGGTCGAAAGAGAGTTCGAAGGGAAGAAGTACAAGTACGTCATGGAAGTGAAGGAAGTTTACCGCAGGTCGCTACTTGAGATAAGTGACGAGCTCGCAAAAGCTGTTGGCAACGAGTTTGAAACCCTCGAGCAACTGAAAGAGGCACTTAGGGAAGAAGGCAAAAACATTTACGACGTCGAGATGAAAGCGAACATGAGGGAACAGCTTTCAGAGAAGTTACCGGATTTTGTGGAGATGGAGATCTCCGATAGGACGCTTTCGCTTCTTGTGGAAGAAGCGATCGAAAGGATGAAAAGAGAAGGAAAATACGACCAACTTTTGGAAAGGTACGGTGACGAAAAGAAGATCAGGGAAGACCTGGAAAGGGCCATCGTCAGGGACATAAAATTCGAAAGGGCTGTGGAAGAATTTGCCAAGGAGAAGGGAATAACTGTGACGGAGGAGGAGCTGGAGAAAGAGGCGGAAGAGATAGCACCCTTCTGGGGCGTTTCAGCTGAAAGAGCCAAAAGTATAGTCAGAAGTAGAAGAGATGTGAGGGAAGATCTCGAATGGGCGGTGTTGAAGAGGAAGGTATTGGATGCCATGCTGGAACTTGTGACCGTGAAGATCGTTGAGCCCGCCGAAGGAGGTGGAGCTGATGAAGAAGGAGAAAAAGTTGAGGGAAATGCTTGATCAATACGTTCCGATAGTTATAGAAACAACTGGTAGGTACGAGAGGGCCTACGACATCTTCTCCAGGCTCCTGAAGGACAGAATCGTCTTCCTCGGTTCTCCCATCGACGATTACGTTGCGAACCTGGTCATCGCACAGTTGCTGTTCCTGGAAGCGGAAGACCCAGACAAGGACATTTACCTCTACATAAATTCCCCCGGAGGATCCGTCACAGCGGGCCTTGCGATCTACGACACGATGCAGTACATAAAGTGCGACGTCTCAACGATCTGTGTTGGCCAAGCGGCTTCGATGGCGGCGATTCTTTTAGCGGCGGGTACGAAAGGAAAAAGGATTGCTCTTCCCAACGCGAGGATAATGCTCCATCAACCCCTCGGAGGGGCGGAAGGACCAGCCAAGGATGTGGAGATCATCACCAAGGAGCTTCTCAGGATCAAGGATCTGTTGAACAGGATACTCAGCAAGCACACGGGACAACCGATAGAAAAGATAGAAAAAGACACGGACAGAGACTTCTTCATGAACGCAGAAGAGGCGAAAGAGTACGGTATCGTCGACAAAGTGGTGAGTTCGAGATGAGAGAGGCACTTAACGTGCCTCTCTTCATTTTCCTAACGTTTTTCTCAAAAGATCTACGATCTTTTCCGCTCTTCCCCTGACCAACCTTTCGTACAAGATCGTGTAAGGGGTTAAATCCGAGCCGTGATATTCCCTGTTCAGATCCCTGTCGACGGAAACCCTGGCCCCTTCCAGGGAAAAGCCCACGTAGAACCCTCGAGCGATGGAGTAGGAATATATCGAAGCCGCCTCAAAGTTGAAGTCCGCGCTTAATCTCCTTCCGAGTGGCCCAGCCGCCACACTTAGAGAACCACCCAACGTAACGTTGGTTTCCAGGAAAGAGTCCACCCTGTCCATCACGACCGCGATCAAGGATATGGACTGGAATCCTATCTGCGGGCCCAGACTCAATCCGTGTATCTTCACAAAGAGAGGGCCATACCAGTTGCCCGTCTCCAAGTCCTTCCTGAGCAAGATCCCTCTTCCATACTGCCCACCGAAGATCCATCCGACCTTGTAGTACTTGGGAACAATGAGCAATCCCCTTGCCCTCTCGAGCAACCCTACGAAGGCACCACTGTCGGGCTGGTCGAGGAATTCTTTGAGACTCAGGTAGGCATCGTCGATCAGATCGACTGCGCCCGCCAACACGAAAACACTTGCGAAAATTAACAACAAAAGAATCGCTTTCCTCACTTTGAGTCACCTCCTGCTCTCAGATCATCTGGAAGTACTTCTGAAACGCATCGATCAAGAAATCCATGAGCTTTTGTAACATCCACCCACCCAGGAACATGATGGTGAGGAATATCGCTATGATCCTCGGAGCGAACGTGAGCGTCTGCTCGTGAATCTGAGTGGCCGCTTGGAGGACGCTTATCACCAATCCCACGATCAAGCTTACGAGGAGCGGCGGCAACACTATCTCAAAAAGCAACCTCATGCCTTCGTTCATGACATCCAGGAAGACCTCCAACGTCAATTTTAACACCCCCGCAGACCTCGACCCTGAAGCGTTTTCCTCCTCGGTTTCACTTTGAAAAACTTCTGATCAAACCTTCCACCATCAGGTCCCACCCGTTCGCAAGGACAAAGACTAGTACCTTAAAAGGCAACGAAACGAACACGGGAGGTATCATTATCATCCCCATCGCGAGCAGGATACTTGCAACCACCATATCGATCACGATGAACGGTATGTACAGGACTACTCCCATCTTGAAGGCTATTTCGAGTTCTCCCAAAACGAAAGCGGGTATCAAGACCGAATTCGGTGCTTCTTCCACGCTTTGAATGTTGATGCCAGAGTTTTTTGCGAGCATGAAGACGTTGTCTTCGTTGCGGTGGTTTTTGAGTTCCTTTATCATGAAATCCCGGATCCTGGTGTTCACCCTGTTGAACATCTCTTGATAGCTGATTTCTTTCTTCGTGTACGGCAGGATGGCGTTGTTGTAGATGTCATTCCAAACTGGCTGCATGATGAGAAAAGTGAGAAACAAAGCGAGGCCAATCAAGACTTGGTTTGGTGGAGTTTGCCGCGTTCCAAGCGCGTTCCTGAAGAAGGAAAAAACTACCACGATGCGCGTGAAGGAAGTGAAGAGAACCAAGATGGACGGTGCGAGTGCTAAAACGGTCAAGATGAGGAGGATCTCCAAAGTTGCGACCAAGTCTTCGGGGCGCTCGGCGGGTCTGATGCTTATGGATATGGACGGTGGTGGTGTGACTTGAGGGAAAGCGTTCAGGACCAACAGAAACACGAAAAACAACGAAAGAAGCTTTCTCCTCATTTTTCCCTTCTCCCCAACTTTTTGAAGAGCATGGTAGAAAAACTCTCCTTTTCCTTGAAATCCTCCAGTTTCTTTATGACCTGTCCTCCACCGTCCGTCACGAGGATGACGTAGTACTCGTCCACTATCCTCACGATGGCTATGAAGGTCTTCCTATCCAAGTAGCGCTTTTCGACCACCACGATGTTCGAACTTCCGACACCACCGAACCTCCTCTGAACGAGGTAATAGACCACGAGCAAAAAGAAAAGGACCACACCAAACGCCAGGAGAAACTGAAGAACACTTGCCATCTTTCACTTGGAGACCTTTTGAAGAGCCTCCACTACCCTTGACGGCTGAAAGGGTTTGACGATGAAGTCTTTCGCCCCTGCCTTTATAGCTTCGATCACCATGGCCTGCTGTCCCATCGCGCTGCAAACGATGATCTTGGCGTTTGGATCTATCTTCATGATCTCCTTTATGGCGGTTATCCCGTCCATCTCGGGCATGGTGATGTCCATTGTGACGATATCGGGGTTGAGCTCTTTGTACTTCTCTACAGCCTCTTTTCCGTTGGCAGCCTCACCTGCCACTTCGAAGCCGGCTTTGGTGATGATATCTTTGAGCATCATCCTCATGAAAGCAGCGTCATCGACTATCAAAACCCTCTTCGCCATCTCTCATGCACCCTCCTTGGCAGTAATCTCTTCGATAATCTCCTCTATGTTGAGGTAGACCGTTAGGTTTCCATCCCTCTTTATCAAACCCTTGAACTTCTTGCCAAACTTGTCGGAAACGCTTAGGTGATCCACCTGTGATTCCGAAATCCTCATCACACCCCAAACTCTGTTGACCAGAAATCCCACCTCGACGTCCTTCGTCTTGACGACAATTATGCTCTTCAATTCCCCATCTTCCACATTGATTCCGAGCACCTTTCCGAGGTTCACGACAGGGATGACCCTTCCCCTCAAATTTATTACTCCTTCGACGAAGAACTTCGCCTTGGGAACGGGTCTTATCTCTGTTCTTTCTATCACCATCTCCACGCTGTCCACGTCGAAAGCCATAGATTGATCCCCGAGAAGGAAACTCAGGATTTCCACTTCTTGGCTGCTGACCAACTTTCATCACCCCCATCAGACGATGCCGGAGACGTTCACGATCAAAGCGATACTCCCGTCTCCCAATATGGCAGCCCCACTGAACTCTCTGACGTCGGAGAACACCTTCCCAAGGGATTTTATAACGATGTCGTCCTGCCCCAAGAGTTCGTCCACGACGATCCCAAACTTTCTGTTTCCGACTCTCACGATCACCACTTCCATGGTTTCCGGTGTGGCTTCGTGGGGCACTTGGAGTATCTCCCAAAGTTCCCTGATCGGTATGACCTCTCCCCTTATGACGATGACTTTCCTGTCCTGCACTCTCTGGATCTCGCCTTTGGTTACTCTCAACGTTGTGTCCACGTTGGCTATCGGTATGGCGTACACGAACCCACTCACTTTGACGAGTAAGGCTTGGATAATCGCGAGCGTCAGCGGCAACCTTATGGTAACTTTCGTACCCCTGTTCTTTTCCGATTCTATACTCACGCTTCCGTTGAGCGACTCCACCACGTTCTTCACGACGTCCAGTCCTACTCCCCTTCCTGAAACCTCCGAGACGTCTTCTCTGGTGGAAAAGCCGGGTACGAACAGGAAGTTGAGGATCTCCTGGTCGGACAACGTAGCCGCTCTCGCCTCACTCACCAAACCTTTTTCGAAGGCCTTCCTTAGCACTTTTTCTTTGTCGATACCCCTACCGTCGTCTTCCACCTCTATGACAACGTTGTTACCCTCGTGCCTTGCGGACAGCACGACGGTTCCAACGGGTGGTTTCCCTTTCGCTATTCGCTCTTCCTTTGACTCTATGCCGTGGTCGATGGCGTTTCTCAGAAGGTGCAGGATGGGTTCTCCTATCTCCTCTACGAACGTTCTATCGAGCTCGGTCTCCTCACCTTTCATGACGAAGTTGATCTCTTTGTTGAGTTGCTTGGAGAGATCCCTCACCATTCGCGGGAACCTGTTGAAAACGAAGGCGATGGGGACCATCCTTATCTTCATCACGACGTTCTGGAGGTCAAGCGTGATTCGACTGAGCTGCGTCAGTCCTTCGTCCACTTCCTTTATGTTGTACTTCTTCAACACTTCCACGATCCTACTCCTCGCGATCACAAGTTCTCCCATCAAGTCCATGAGCGTGTCGAGTTTTTCGATGTCGACCCTCACGGTCTGAGAGGATATCTTCTTCTTCTCTCTTTTTTCTTCTTCCTTCATCTTTTCGATCTCCGGCTTTTCGACGATTTTCGCAACTTTTTCTTCGTGGACGGGTTCCACGTCTCTTATTATCACCCGATCGATGTCCGCGATGGAAGTGAGGACTTCGGAGAGCCTCCCTTTGTCCTCTCTTATGATCACAAACATTTCCACCTCGTTTTCGAACTTTTCCTCCTCGATTTCTTCGATGGAAGGATTCGTCTTGACGACCTCTCCTTTGAGCTCTTCGATCCTGTGCAGGACCAAGTAAATCCTGGCGGACTTCAACTGCGTGCCTTCCTTCAGTATCACCTTCATGTAGTAGGTTTTGTAACCTTCCGCTTTTGCCCTTTTGAGCACGTTTGCAACCTCATCCGGCAGGACAATCCTTTCAACGGTCTCCTCAACACCTTCGTTGCCCTTGCTCTTTACCTCTCCGATTTTCTCTTCGTTCCTTACCTGCGGTGCGTTGGTGAGTTCTTTCAAGGCGTCAACAAACAAATCCACGTCCTCTTCTATTTCGTCCGAACCTTCACCCACTATCTTTTCCAACGCTTTGGATATGAGATCAACGCCCTTGAAGATCCTATCCATTATATCCGAGGAGATCTTCAAAGTCCCGTTCCGGGCCCTGTCCAACACGTTCTCCATAATGTGGCAAAGTTTCGCCATCCTGTTGAAACCCATAGTACCCGCCATACCTTTGAGGGTATGGAGGACTCTGAAAGCGTCGTTCACGAGTTCCAGGTTGTCTGGATCTTCTTCGATTTTCAGGAGCGTGTCGTTCAGCTGTTGCAGGTACTCCTTGGTTTCATCGATGAAAACCCCAAGGTATTCTTCCATCACGCTATCACACTCCCTTCAGATGTCTTCTGAGAAGTTCTAGGGAAGTCATGGCGCTCCTGGTCCTTATCATGTTCCTGTCACCGCTGAAATGATACTTAACCGTTCTGTGTTCCTTTTCGAACAGGTCTATGAAGACCGTTCCAACTGGCTTTTCGGGAGAACCTCCCGTTGGCCCTGCGATTCCAGAAATGGCCAAACATATGTCGGCCCCCATCAACTTCTTCAGGCCCTCACACATTTCCCTCACGCAAACTTCACTCACCGCACCGAACCTTTCCAAGGTTTCCTCCCTCACCCCCAAGATCTTCTTCTTAACTTCGTTGTCGTAGGCCACCACACTTCCAACGAAGACCTCTGAAGCGCCTGGAACGTTAACGATCGTTGAGGAAAGGAGTCCACCGGTGCAAGACTCCGCGAAAGCCACCGTCTTTCCTCTCTCTTTCAAAAGCTTGACCACCACTTCCTCCAACCTCTCATCGTTCACACCGTACAGGTGATCTCCCGTCCTCTCCAAGATCTTTTCGACCATCTCGTCCAGGATGTGTCTCTTGTCCATCGTTGTCGTGAGCCTGAGCCTGACACCCTCCACGTGGTCCGCCATGGTGGCCACGGTAACGTCTCTCTGCGCGTACAGGATATCTCTGAGAACGTCTTCGAGCAAAGACTCCGGCAGGCTGTAGTATTTCAAGGTGATCTGGTAAAAGGTGTTGTTCGTTTTCAAGGAATCTTTTACGGATTCAAACATGGGGATCAACTCTTGAGGTGGGCCTGGGAGCAACAAAACGATCCTACCATCGACCTTTAACATTTGGCCAGGTGCCGTCCCAACAGGATTTTCTACGATTTGAGCTCCTTCTATCACCATCGCCTGTCTGTCCACACTGTCGGGAATGCGAGTGAACCTTTTCGAAAGTCTCTCCCTTATCTTTCTCACCAATTCTTCGTCCACGTAAAGCTTCCTACCAAGTGCTTCAGCCACTCCTTCGCGTGTCAGGTCGTCCATGGTGGGGCCAAGTCCACCCGTCGTCACGAGGAGGTCAACCTTTGAAAGTAGCTCTCTCACTTCTTTTACGATGTCTTCCAACACGTCTCCAACCGTCACAATCTTGATCACGCTGTATCCCAAAAGCTTGAGTTCCGAGGCAAGGTACTGGGCGTTTCTGTTGGAGATCAACCCCTCCAGCAGTTCGCTCCCTACGCCCAGAATCGCGGCCTTTTTCATCTAAAAGGGCACCTCCTCGATGATATGATAACATAGGGTGACAGCTTGAAAGAACATCTCCTGAACATCCTCAGGGGAATGGGTATCAGCCCACACATAGTGAAAGGGTTTTCTGAGGTTCCACGGGAGGAGTTTTTGGCCAAAAGGTACTCCCTCTCTCTTGTCTACGAGGACGTTGTGTTGGTTTCCTACGATGACGGAGAGGAGTTCAGTACGTCGAGTCAACCTTCCTTGATGGCCCTTTTCATGGAATGGGTGGGCGTCAAGGAAGGTATGAGGGTTTTGGAGATCGGCGGGGGGACCGGTTACAACGCAGCCGTCATGGGAAAAATTGTCGGAAAAAAAGGTCTAGTCGTCTCGGTGGAGTATTCGTCAGAGATCTGCGAGTTCGCTCAGGAAAACCTGAACAGACTTGGTATCGAAAACGTCGTGATGAAGTGCGGGGATGGTTACGTAGGTGCCCCCGAATTTTCCCCCTTCGACGCGGTGGTGGTGACGGTTGGGGTGGATGAGATCCCCCACACGTGGTTTGAGCAGCTCAGAGAAAGAGGCAGGGTTGTAGCCCCGATCAACCTCATCTCCTCGGGCAGACAACCCGCCTTCCTCTTTGAAAAGAGGAACGATTACCTTGTGGGACACTTCAAGCTCGATACCAGGTTCATAAAGGCTTCTGGAATGCTGGGAAACCTCGTCGAAAGGAACGAGAGCAAGCTCAAGAAAAATCGTTCGCTCGAGAAAGTGTTACCCATCCCCATGGTGCGCGCGAGGAACTTTCTAGAACTCATCCATCTGTTAACGAGACGTCTCACCATCATCGACGGTCGTTTCTACTACGTTGGAGACGAAGGGTTTGCCTGCTTTGAAGAAGATAGCATGCTCATCTACGGTAATCTGGACGAACTCGTTGCGTTGTTTCAAGAATGGAAAGGATGTGGGTACAGAAGTTTTGAGGAGTTGGTATTGCACGTGGGGTATGGGACACCCTCTCACATTTATTGCACAACCTGACCGTCCCTTATCTTGATGATCCTGTGGGCCTTCTCGGCTATCCTCAGATCGTGTGTGACGACCACCACAGTTGTGTTTCCTGCAAGTTCCGCGAGCATGTTGATGATCATCTCGCCCGTTTCGTAATCGAGCGCGCCGGTGGGTTCATCTGCCCACACTATTTCCGGATTGTGGATGATCGCCCTGGCTATGGCGACCCTTTGCTTTTCTCCCCCCGACAACTCTCCTGGGAACCTATCCCACTTCTCCGCAAGTCCCACCCTTTCAAGCATTTCCATCGCTTTTTTTCGGGCTGTTCTCCTATCACAACCGAGGATGAGTAGGGGAAGTTCCACGTTCTCGAGTGCTGTGAGAACCGGTACGAGGTGAAAAAATTGGAAGACGAACCCCATGTGCTTTGCCCTGAACCTCGTCCTTTCCTCCTCGGAGAGCTTGAATACGTCCACCCCGTTGATCAACACTTCCCCCCTCGTCGGTTTGTCCACACCCGAGAGGCAGTTGAGGAGTGTGGACTTTCCAGAACCAGAAGGACCAAAGATCGCTACAAACTCCCCACGATTTATCTCCAAGTTCACGTTCCTCAACGCGATCACCCTCATGCCGTTTTTTCCGCTGTATTCTTTCCACAGTCCCTTGACGGCTATCAACTCCCCTCACTCCCCTTCCCTTATGGCTTCGTTTGGAGGCATCCTAACGGCCATGAAAGCGGGTATGGAGATGACCACGAGGGATATCCCGTATATCAAGGCGGTGAGTATCCCTATCCTACTCGCGGAGACCACTTTCGCCGGTACGTTCAAAACTTCGAAGAATTTCATCACGAGATCGTATCCGAAGATCATGCCCGCTACCGTTCCTATGACACCCCCGACAACCAAGAAGGAGAGATATTCCAGGAGGAAAGAAGTGATGAGTTGCCAGGTTTTCATACCGATGGCTCTCAGCATGCCGTAAACACCCATTCTCGAGAAACTGGCGCGAAGGGTGGTGAGTGAAAGTCCCGCTATTGCTGCCACGAATCCAAAACCGAAGACGTACTTTATGATCCTCATGAGCCCTTCTATACCACTGTAGAACCTTCTCACCTCTTCATCGATGTGAAAGGGGTAATCAAACCTCGACATGTAGAACTTTTTGACCTCGAAAGAGTTCTTCTCGGAAACCTTTCCCAACAGGAATTCCACCGTTCTCAGATCGCTCGGGGCGTTCCTGATGGATGAAATCACGTCTACGGGTATGATTATATCTGACTTTTCAAAGGTGGAGACGGGGACAAACCTCACCTCTTTCTGCCCTCCCATGGGCAACAGAGAGATGAGTTTGCCTTCCAAAACTTCTGGCACTTTTTCCTTGTCTTTCAACCCGACGATCACCGCGTTCTCCCGAGAGATAGCCTCAAGCGTCTCTTTGGAGAATTTCAAAGACGAGTCGGTGAAGAAATTGTCGCTTACGAAAGCCACAACTTTTTCTCCCTTTTCGGTTTTGAGTGTGAAGAGCTGCA
Organism: Thermotogota bacterium; assembly: GCA_030550515.1. GTDB lineage: Bacteria > Thermotogota > Thermotogae > Thermotogales > Thermotogaceae > JAUQPE01. The sequence goes on from JAUQPE010000015.1 coordinate 78,319, forward strand.
CTTTGACGGGTGAGGAGAGCTTTTCGTGCTTCGGTATATCCACACCCCTGAGCAGGAACTTCATCGGATTCTTTATCACCAGGAAGTTGAAACCAAAGATTCCATCCTTCAACTTCTCAGTCACAAACTTTTCTATGTTAACTGATATCAAGTTCAGCACGGTCGTAGAGAAGATCAAGATGGAGAACGATATGACGAGCAAAACCCCTCGAGTTGGCAATCTGCTCACGTAGGAGAAACCCATGAGGATTGGAAGGTTCCCTCTTGACAGCAATCCCGACATTATCTTCCTGGACATCGGTAGCAACGAGAAGACGAGGAGGGCCACACCGAGGAACACCAAGATTCCCTTGTTGAAGAGGGACATCATGAAGAGTTCTTCCGTCTCCAGTCTAAGCTTCATGAAGTTGTTCAGAACCAACAGGAACGTTCCCGAGGATAGGAACACCACGAAACGCCTGTAGCTGAATGAGGCGAACAGGGTCAGCAACGCGAGAGCCGATGGCCAAAGTCTGGGCACCAAAAAGAAGACCAGAGCAAGCACTAAAAGCCCAAAAGAGATGATCTTCCTGCTTCCCTTCACCTCGAAACCGTTGAGAAAGATGGTAGGGGAGTGTCTGACGATTTCTCGCGCTCTCAAGAAGAACAACGATAAGGGAAGTGCCAATCCCAACAACAGCCCCACCACGAGGGTTTTCCCAGAAATGGCGAAATCCACTCTGTCTACCGAGAAGAAGGAAAAAGAGATGCCTTCTACTAAACTTTGAAATTGCATCAAAAGAAACCTTCCTATTATCACTCCCAAAAAGATGCCTGTCAGAGAAGAAATGAGCGCGTAGAATACACCCTCGAGAAGGAAAGAAAGGTTCACTTTGGATCTTCTCATCCCTATGATCCTGAGAACCGAAAGCACGGTTTTCCTGTCGGAAACAACGTCCTCGCAGAACATGTAGAAAACTACCAATCCAACTAGGATGGAGAGCGAGGAGAAAGCAAGCGTGAAGTAGGTTAGGGTCTTGTTGACGGAGGATTTCAAGAAGTCGTACTTCATGTTCTTCACCCTGAGCGACGTGTCGATGACGATCTTTGGATGTTCTTTGACGGGTTTTCCGTAGCTCAAGTAACACTTCGTTGGGAAATTTGCGTCGGGAAAGTCCCGGACGTTCAGAAAGACCGTTCCCGGCGAATTGACACCTTCGCCTTTGAAATTCAAGAAACCGCTCTCTCCTATCCTTTCAACCTTGAAAGAACCCCTCTTGTTGACAAAATCCAACCAAACGGTGTCACCGACTTTCACACCCAGTTTCTCCGCCAGCGATCTTCCAAGGATCACCCTTCCCTCCGGAATGGACACCTCCGCTCCCAGGAAAGCCGAGAGCTCCTCGGGTTCCACTCCTATCGCTATCACGTCCAGGGAGTCGTTGATCCTCGCATTCCCCTCTGTGACCGGTAGGACCTTACTCACCTGGTCCTTCAACCGCTCGATCTCCTCTTCGTCTATCTTTTTCGACAGCTGGAGGTTGAACACAAAAGAGGTCATTCTGGGCTCGGCGTACGCGTCCGCCACTCCGAAGTTTTCTTCCAGTTTTTTCAACTTCCATGCTTCGATGGAATCGGAAAGAGATAGAGCCCCGACCACGAGAGAGAGCGTGATGGAGAGTCCAAGAATAGCGATTATCGATGTTTTCATGTTTCCCAAAAAGTTCCTCAGGGCAATCTTCACTATCATTCCTCAATTACCCCCAGATGTTAGAATTTCTCTTGGAGGTGAACACTTTTGTCACTCTCCGGAAGAGAGATTCTGAGACTCTACGGACTCGATCTGTCTGAAGACGCCTTCACAAAACTTGATCTCTACATCGAGAGGTTGATCCATTCAAATTTAACAAACATTCGAGACGTTTCGGCTGCTTTTCACAAAAACGTTGCAGAAATTTTATTACCGTTAAAGTTGGGCAACATCTCTTTGGATGGTTCCCTGCTCGACGTCGGCTCTGGAAACGGTGTACCTGGACTCGTTTTAGCGATCTGTTTTCCAAGCTTGCAAGTCACTCTCCTCGATTCCAAAGAAAAGTCTACCAAATTCTTGGAAGAAATGGTGAGAGAGCTGATGCTGGAAAACGTCGATGTGGTGAAAGAACGAGCGGAAACCTTCTCAAAGATCGAGAGGGAGAAATTTGACCACGTTACAGCCAGGGCGGTTGCCCGGTTGAACGTGCTCTTGGAGCTCTGTTGCCCCGCCCTTAAGATTGGGGGCATTGCGTTCTTCTACAAGGGGCCCGGCCACTTCGAGGAACTTCGAGAATCGGGAAACGCCGCCAAGATACTCGGAGTGGAGTTGGAGAAGACGATCGAGTATTTTTTGAAAACGGGGGAGAACAGGGTGCTGGTTGTTTTCAGAAAGAAGGAACCCACACCCGAGAAGTTTCCAAGGAGGGTTGGCGTTCCATTCAAAAGACCGCTGAGATGATCGTTCTCGAAAGAGGTGTTTTCTCAGGCGAACTGAACATGGCCTTGGATTACGTTTTGGGATCTTGGGCGAGGAGGCTGGGAGAGCCCATCCTGAGGTTCTACGGCTGGGAGCAACCCACCCTGTCCCTGGGGCGCTTTCAGAAACTTGAAGGGATCAAGATACCGAATGGGATAGCCGTTGTGAGGAGGCCATCCGGTGGAAGGGCTGTACTCCACCACCACGAACTCACCTACTGCCTCGCCGTTCCGACTGAACATCCTATCGGGAAACTCTCCGTGTTGGAATTTCACAAAATCGTCCACGAGACGATACGGAGGGCTCTGCTGGACCTCGGGTTCGACGCTGAGGTCTCGAACAAGATGGAAAGGAGTGACCCATTCTGTTTTCGCACGGTTTCAAGGTACGAGATCACCGTTGGGGGAAAGAAAGTGGTGGGTAGCGCTCAATTTCGAACAGTGGATGCCGTTGTGGAACATGGTTCGATCGTGCTCTCTTTGGATCGCGAGTTGGTTGCGGAGATATTCGGTAAAATCGTCGGAAAGGCAGGAGGGTTGTGGGAATTCAAACACGTCGGTATCGGAGATTTGGAAGAGTCGCTCGAGAGCTCTTTCGAAAGGATCTTCGGAAAGATCAGGAAGGAAGAATCCCTGATGGGAGAAATCCTCAAAGAAGCGCACAATTTGAAGGGGATGTTCAAGGCGATCTGAGGAGGGGAAAAGCTTGGGAAAGCTCTTCATCGTCGGCACGCCGATAGGTAACCTTGAAGACATAACACTCAGAGCTCTGAGGACACTCCAGGAAGTTGACTTGATCCTTGCGGAAGATACAAGGAGAACGGTAGTCTTGTTGAACAAGTACGGAATAAAGAAGCCCCTTCTTTCGTTCAACGAAAGGAATTCCAAAAGGAGGATAAAGGAGATCGTTCCGAAAATCAAAGAAGGAATGAACGTTGCCTTGGTGAGTGACGCTGGTATGCCCGTGATATCGGATCCAGGTCACGACCTCGTCGAGGAGTGTTGGAAAGAAGGGATAGAAGTGGATGTCGTGCCTGGCCCAAGCGCACTCGTTAGTGCGCTAGCCGTGAGCGGATTCCCTGGCTCCAAATTCGTCTTCGAGGGTTTCCTCCCCAGGGGAAAGAACAGGAGGAAGTTGCTCAGGATCCTGAGAGATGAGAAAAGGGTGGTTGTCTTCTTCGAATCCCCAGAGAGGCTCGTATCGACTTTGAGGGACATACTGGATATAATGGGAGACAGAGAGGTATTCGTCGCTCGAGAGATGACGAAGATGCACCAAGAGTTCTTCAGGGGAACCGTGAGTCAAGCGATAAAGCACTTTGAAAACAGGCAAGTTTTGGGGGAACTCACGGTGGTTCTCTCCGGAAAGAGGTGAGCGGGGTGGAAGAGAAGGTCGAAAAGTTGCTCAGAGAAATCTGTTTCACGCTCAAAGTGGAGGGAAGAAGGGTCCTCAAGGATTTTGGCTTGACACCTGCGCAGTTCGATATCCTGCAGAAGATCTTCTTCGTGGGACCCAAGAGAATCACGGAGTTGTGTGCGATAATAGGTGTGGCGAAGAGCACCGTAAGTGGTTTAGTGAAGAGGTTGGAGGAGATGGGATACCTCAAGAGGGAACCAGATCTCCTCGATAAGAGGGCTCAGATCTTGGAGCTGACGGAGAAAGGAGCGGGAGTGATAGAGAGAGTCATAGAGAGGAGAGTGGCGTTCGTGCGTGAGGTCCTCGCCAACATGGACGAGAGGAGAGTCTCCACCATGATGGAACTCTTAGAAACGCTCAGGAAGATCATGGAAGAGTGGAAAACTCAGGAGAAGGAGTGAGGACCTATGAGAAGGGTACTGATCCTGACGGTGTTCCTCCCCTCGATTTTGTTGCTCTCTCAGACGATAAGGGACGTGCCTCCCCAATCGAACATCTACTCGATCGTCGAGTACTTGGTCAAGACAGGGATCATGGACGTGGACGAGGGAGGTTACTTTCGAGGAAACCTCCTCCTCACCAAATTTGACTTGGCGGGTTACCTCTACAGGATGATCGATTACTTCAAGCTGGAAGAGGTGAAGGCAAAGCTCCCCGCCCTCACCGAGTTGAACCTCATAAAACCAGCCCTGACGGCACTCGACGAGAGACAGAAGAGGGTTGAACAAACCTTAGAAGAGGTCAAAAAAACGATTTCCCAATACGAGAAGCGCATAAACGAAATCTCTACGAGACTTTCCTCACTCGATCAAGACATCAAGTCTCTGAGAGACTCCATGAACAACCTTTCCGTCGCTTTCGCCAACATGAAACAGGAAGCGGCTGCGTTCGATCGCGAGATCATCAACAGGATCACGGATGTCGAAAGGAGGGTGCAGGAGCTTCAGAGAGGGTTCTCTTCGGTGGAGGCAACCACGAAGAAGCTTCAGGAAACGTTTGAAGGTGTCCAGTCGACGGTGAAAGGTCACGAAACGAGGATAGGAAGTCTCGAAACGAGGGTCCAGGACTTGAGCGGATGGAGGGAAGGCGTGACGGCTGACCTTCTCTCGCTGAGGGGAAGGTTGGGCAGCATCGGTGAAAGTTTGGAGAACGTCTCGAGAAGGCTGGAAGAGAGCGTCAAGAGGTTGGAAGAGATGGAAAAGTTGGCAAAGAGTTCCTCCGAAAAGTTGGACGCCGTCTCTGAAGCCCAATCCGATTTAAACATAAGGTTGTCCGTGGTTGAGATAAATCAAACACAGTTTCAGAGGGATTTGAGAGACCTCAAAACAGTGGTCACCGCTTACAGGGGTGAGTTGGAGAGTTTGAAGGAGAATCTGAACAACCTGGCGAGGAGGTACGACGAGGGAACCTTGCAGACGAAAGGTTTGCAGGACGAGATCAAGGGTCTCGCGAGTAGGATTGAGGAAATGAACAAGAAGCTCACCGAGATCGGTAACCGCGTGGACAACCTCTCCTCTCGCGTGGCGAAACTGGAGAAAGGACCACAAGTCGACCTCAGCGTGCTCATCCCTGTGGGTTTGGGAGTTGCGGCCGTGATTTTCTTGCTCGCACTCCTCTCTCGTTGATGGATTGGAGGAAGGTGCCACATGAAAAAGATCGCTGTCTTGTTCTTGATACTCTTTTCTACCCTCTCCCTTTCCAAGACCGTTCACATCAAGGCGGATTTCGTGAAACCAACGGATCGGGAGATACTGTACAGGGGTTCCGTGGTGCTGAGGATAGACGAGGACGACTTGACCCTCAAAGCGGACGAAGTCGTGGTCAGGAAAGTCAGGGACAAGTGGAAGGTGGTGGAAGCCAAGGGAAAGGTGAACGTAGCCGTCAAAGGAGGGGAGTTGACGGCGGATTCCCTCGTCTACGATCTGGAGGAAAAGAAGGGAAAAGCCATCGGGAAGGTGTCGGGGACGTTCGTCGACGAGGAGACATCGGAAAAAGTGTTCATCGAGTGTGGCGAACTCGCCTTTGACCTGAATAAAGAGAATTACGGTAGCGAGAGTGAGACCGTCATACGCAAGGGTGACACCGAGGTGAAGACGCTGAGATTCGTTTACGACAAGAAGGGCGGCGTAATCGTTTTGGAGGGTGTCTTGGATCTTGTGGACAAGAGGAAAAACTTGAAGATGAGCGCGGAAAAGGTGACGATGGACATCAGGAAAGATACGGTGGAGGCGACCAGGGTGAGCGCAACTTTAGAGGTGGAATGATGAAGGTCATCACGACTCACAGGTCTCCAGATTTTGATGCGTTCGCGTCGTGCGTGGCTGCCAAGAAACTCTACGGTGACCACGTCATCGTCTTGCCCTCCCACCCCGCTCGGAATCTGGCAGAGTTTTTGAGCGTGTACATGGAACAGTTCGAGTACCTCGAAGAGAACGAGTTCGATTCGGATGTGGAACAGCTCGTGGTCGTGGATACGTGCTCGTTGGAGAGGATCCCTGAGCGCGTGCGGAAGGGAATCAACCAGCAAACGGCCGTACTCGTGTACGACCATCACGAGTGTGAAGGTGCCTTCCAAGGGAAGGTGGAGAAGGTAGGAGCCACCATAACGCTTCTGGTCGAAGTGTTGAAGGAAAGGGGAATACCCATAAGCCCCGTGGAAGCAACTCTTTTTTTGACAGCGCTCTACGACGACACTGGAAGCCTCACCTTCTCCGTCACCTCTAGAGACCTGGAGGTTGCAAAGTTTCTGCTGGAAAACGGTGCCCACCTAGACGAAGTGGCGAGTCACATTCGCGAAGATCTCACCGAAAAACAGCGAGACCTCATGGAGGCGCTTTTGGAAAACGCCAAGGATTACGAAGTGAACGATGTGCCGGTGACGATATCGACCGCGGAGTGGGACGAGTTCGTTGGAGGGCTAGGTCTCATCGTCGGCAGAATCATGGAGACAACGGGTGTGGAAACTTTCATAGCGGCGGTGAAAATGGGTAAAAAGATCTACGTTGTGGGTAGAACTTCTTCCCCAGACGTGGATCTGGCGAGCCTCATGAAGGATCTCGGAGGAGGAGGTCACAGAAAGGCTGCCTCAGCGACCGTTTCCGGTGTATCCCTGGAAGAAGCTCTTTCGAAACTACTCGATCTCCTGAGAGACCACGTCACACCTGTCCTCAAGGCGAAAGACATCATGTCCAGCCCTGTCAGGGTAGTTTTGGCCGACATGAGCATAAAGGAAGTGAACCGCCTCATGGAACAGACAGGGCACAACGGTTTTCCCGTTGTCGAGGGAAACGAGTTGGTGGGGATCGTGACGAAGAAGGCTGTGGACAAGGCCATGAACCACGGATTGGGAGACAGACCCGTAAAAAGCATCATGACCACCAAGCTCGTCGTGGCCACGCCGGATACCCCCGTGTCGAAGCTGAGGGAGTTGATGGTGGAGAACGCCATAGGGAGGATACCGATCCTGGAGAACGGTGTGCTGGTCGGTATCGTCACCAGGAGCGACGTGCTCAGGGCGATCTTCGGAAAGCCCTTCAAAAAGTACGTAAGACCCGTCTACGTCAAGGAGAACGGAGAGATCTTCAGAGACGTCTCCGATCTCCTGATAGAACGCACCCACCCGAAGATCTTGAACCTCTTCAGGCTCCTGGGAAAGTTCGGTGACGAGATCGGGATGCCCGTGTACGCCGTGGGGGGGTTCGTGAGGGATCTGCTCCTCGGGATAGCGAACTTCGATGTGGACATCGTGGTCGAAGGTGACGCGATGGCGTTCGCCGAATACGCCTCTAGGTTCTTGCCGGCGACTGTGGTGAAACACGAGAAGTTTCTGACGGCCTCCCTCTTCCTCAGAGACGGCACCAGGGTGGACGTGGCGACCGCGAGGACCGAGTACTACGAGTCACCCACAAAACTCCCAGACGTCGAGATCAGCACCATAAAGAAGGACCTCTACAGGAGAGATTTCACCATAAACGCCATGGCGATAAAACTGAATCCTCAGGACTTCGGTTTGCTCATAGATTTCTTCGGCGGGTTCAGGGACTTAAAGGACGGCGTTATAAGGGTACTCCACACGTTGAGCTTCGTGGACGACCCTACGAGGGTCCTTCGGGCGATCAGGTTCGAGCAGAGGTTCAATTTTAAGATCGAGGAGGTCACCGAAAAACTCCTGAGGGAAGCGGTGGAGGAAGGCTATCTCGAGAAGACCACCGGTCAGAGACTGAGGCAAGAGCTGGAAAAAATCCTCGAAGAAAGGGAGCCGGTGAAGGCCATCCGCAGGTTGGTCGATTACAACATAATCATCCACCTCTTTCCCAAGACCTTCTACTCTCCCTCCATGGACAGGAAAGTGGAAAACCTTTTCCGGAACATCCCGTGGGTTGAGAAGAATTTGGGACCCGTGAACGAGTTCTACTCGCTCCTTCACGTGTTCTTGGAGTTCTACGACGAAGAAAGTTGGAGGTACGTGAAGGAAAGGTACTCTTTGCCCTCCGATTTGATCTTTGAGATCAGAAAGATCGAAAAGAGCGCCTCCGTGCTCTTGGAGATGATCAAAGAGCGGGTGCCGGTTTCATACGTGTACAAGATGCTCAAAGGGTACTCCAGGGAAGGGATCTGCCACTTCTTGAGCTACTTTGAGGGAGAGGAAGAGGCCACGCTCAGAAACTACCTGATCCGGATACGAGACGTGAAGCTCGAAAAGATCAACGGCGGTTACATTGTGAACAAAGGATACGGATCCGGTAAAATAGTAGGAGAAATCCTGGAGGAGGTACTGTGTAGAAAACTCGATGGAGACGAAAGGGACGAAGAAGAAATCCTGAAAGACGTCGTTGAAGGTAAAAGAACGGAGGGATAGGATGAGTCTCAAAAGATTCATCGAGGAGTTTGAGAAGAGAAAGAGGGAGATAGCGAAAGGTGGCGGAGAAGAAAAGATAGAGAAGCAACACCAAGCCGGGAAGTTGACCGCGTGGGAGAGAGTGGAAATCCTCGTCGACCCTGGCACCTTTGTGGAGATAGACGAATTCGTGAGGCACAGAAACACTTATTTCGGCTTGGACAAGATGACTCTTCCCCGAGACGGTGTTGTGACCGGTATCGGCGAGGTGAACGGAAGGAAGGTGGCCATATTCTCCCAGGATTTCACCGTGATGGGCGGCTCTCTCGGAGAGATGCACGCCAAGAAGATCGTGAAGCTGTTGGATCTTGCCCTCAAGCTCGGTATACCCGTGATCGGCATAAACGATTCGGGGGGGGCGCGCATACAGGAGGGTGTGGATGCCCTCGCCGGATACGGTGAGATATTCTTCCGAAACACCATGGCATCCGGTGTTGTCCCACAGATCACCGTGATCGCTGGCCCCTGTGCGGGTGGAGCTGTTTATTCGCCTGCCCTCACCGACTTCGTCATAATGGTCAACCAGACGGCGAAGATGTTCATAACCGGGCCAAACGTGATAAAGGCTGTGACCGGGGAGGACATTTCTCAAGAAGAGTTAGGAGGGGCGTTGGTGCACAACCAGAAGAGCGGAAACGCCCACTTTCTCGCCGATAGCGATGAGGAAGCCATGAAACTCGTCCGAAAGCTTCTGTCGTACCTTCCCTCCAACAACGCGGAAGAACCTCCCATCCAAAACCCAGACTTCAGAGCGGAAACACCAGAAGATGTCTTGGAGATAGTACCGGACAACCCCAACAAGGGTTACGACGTGAGGGAAATCATCACGCGCGTGGTGGACCACGGCGAGTTCCTGGAGGTGCAGCCTTACTTTGCCAGGAACTTGGTGATAGGCTTTGCGAGAATCGCCGGAAGGCCCGTGGGGATCGTGGCCAACCAACCGTCGGTACTGGCGGGAGTGTTGGACATAGACTCCTCGGACAAGGCCGCCCGGTTCATAAGGTTCCTCGACGCCTTCAACATTCCGATCTTCACCTTCGTCGACACGCCCGGTTATCTCCCCGGCGTGGCACAGGAACACAACGGCATCATCAGACACGGTGCAAAGCTTCTGTACGCGTACAGCGAGGCCACCGTTCCCAAGATCACGGTGATACTCAGGAAAGCTTACGGTGGCGCCTACATCGCGATGGGGAGCAAGCACCTCGGTGCGGACTTCGTGTTCGCTTGGCCATCCGCCGAGATTGCCGTCATGGGGCCCGAAGGTGCGGCGAACATCGTCTTCAAGAAAGAGATAGAGAGCTCCGAGAACCCAGAAGAGACCAGAAAGAGGCTCATAGAGGAGTACAAGGAGATGTTCGCCAATCCTTACATCGCGGCGAGCAGGGGGTACGTGGACGCGGTCATAGACCCGAGGGAGACGAGACGCTACCTCATCAGGGCGCTCGAGATCACGCAGACAAAGGTGGAGTACAGGCCGAAGAAGAAACATGGGAACATCCCGCTGTGAGGTATCGCGCATGAAGACGATCGTGTTTGTGGGTTTGTTCTCGGTGTTCTTCGTGTTCTTTTTGCTCTACTCCGTTGTGATCCTCCTGGAAAAGTTTTTGAGGAGGAAGGCAAGAACTGTCGCCACACCCGTGGGGAAGAGGGTTTCAGAGGAGGAAATCTCTCCTGAAACCGTTGCGGTCATAACGGCTGTCTTGGCTCAGTTCATGGGTGAAGGATACAGGATAGTTTCCATCAAGTGCGTGAGGCCCAAGGATAGAAGTTTCGAAACGTGGGAAAAGACGGGATGGAGAGGGAGGAGAAGATGGTCAGAAAGTTCAGGGTGGTTGTGAACGGTAAGGAGTACATCGTCGAGGTCGAGGAGATAGGATCTCCTGAGCTCACGAAACCCCAACAGGTTCAAACGGTGGTCTCTCCAAAGGTGGATAGAACGGAAGCCCGCAGAGAACAGCAAGTCGAAGTGAAAACTGTGGAAGTCCCCTCCGAAAAGGGAAAAGAAGATGAAAAGCTCGTCAAGGCTCCCATGGCTGGGGTAGTCTTGAAGATCCTCGTTTCTGAAGGACAAAAGGTGAAAGTTGGGGACAAACTCTTGATCTTCGAAGCGATGAAGATGGAAAACGAACTTTACTCGGAGTACGCGGGGGAAGTTAAGGAAATACTTGTGAAAGAGGGGGAAAACATAGAGACGGGCCAGATCCTGATGAAAATCTCCTGATGGGGAGTGAAGACGTATGGAACTCAAGGTGGTCACTTTTGTCCTCAACGATCAGGTGTTCGGGGTGGACATAATGAAGGTGGAAAGCATCGTGGAACCCGAGAAGATCCGACCCATACCGGAGAGCTCGGACTTCATCGAAGGCGTCATGAACCTCAGGGGAAAGATCATCCCCGTCGTGAACTTGAAGAAGAAGTTCAAGATGCCGGATATCCGATCGGAAAAGGCAAAGCCCAAGATCATAGTTGCCGACGTGAAAAGCACGCTGGCAGGTTTCCTCGTGGACGACGTGAGCGAGGTGATAACGATCACCGAAAGGGAGATGGAGGAGGTTCCAAGGAACGTGGGAGGAATCGGCAAGAATTACATCCTGGGACTTGCGAAGGTGAAAGGGGATATCCTCGTGATCTTGAACATCGAAGAGGTGTTGAGCTCCGATGAGAAAGTGGAACTCGAAAGGATCAAAAACTCGGTGTGAGCGTTCAGGGCATCGTTCTGGAGGTGTGAGTTTTGCGAGTGTTCAACACCTTAACCGGTAAAAAAGAAGAACTCGTGCCCATCGAGCCAGGCGTCGTCAGGATGTACGTCTGTGGTCCCACCGTTTACGATCTGATACACGTGGGTAACGCAAGGCCGGCGGTGGTCTTCGACGTGTTCAGGAGGTATCTGGAGTACAGGGGATTCCGAGTGGTGATGGTTCAAAACTTCACCGACATAGACGACAAGATAATAAACAAGGCGAACGCTTTGGGAGTCGATCACAAGACCGTCGCCGACGTCTACATAGTCGAGTACTGGAGGGACGCGCACTCGCTGGGTATAAGACCCGCGAACTTCCATCCCAGAACCACCGATTTCGTGAAGGACATAGTGGAGGCCATCGAGAGGTTGTTGGAGAAGGGATTTGCTTACAGAACGGAAACGGGCGTCTACTTCGACGTGAAAAAGTTCGAGCGATACGGTGAGCTCTCCAAGAGAAAGATAGATGAGATGATCGCAGGAGCCAGGGTGGAAGTGGATGAGACGAAGAGGTTCCCCTTGGATTTCTCGCTCTGGAAAGCGGCAAAGCCAGGTGAACCTTGCTGGGAATCCCCGTGGGGAAAGGGTAGACCAGGTTGGCACATAGAGTGTTCCGTGATGTCCACGAGGCTTTTGGGAGACTCCTTCGACATACACGCGGGCGGAGAAGATCTGATATTCCCCCACCACGAGAACGAGAAGGCCCAGTCCGAGGCGTTGACCGGGTGTGTCTTCGCAAGGTACTGGCTTCACAACGGCATGGTGAGGTTCCTGGGGGACAAGATGAGCAAATCGACGGGAAACATCGTCACGGTACGCGAAGCGGTGAAAAAGTACGGCAGGGACGCGCTCAGGTACATGATCCTCTCCAAGCACTACAGGTCACCCATGGATTTCTCCGAGGAACTCCTGATGGACTGTCAGAAGGCAGTGAAACGAGTGTGGGAGACGTTGAGAAGGTACGAGAAGAACGCCGATTCCAGGATTCCAAAACGAACGCCTCTCTACGACGAGTTCGTGGAGAGGTTTGAAGAAGCGATGGACGACGATTTCAACACACCGGAAGCGGTTTCGCTCCTTTTTGAAGTGTCGAAACTCTTGAACAAAGCCATGGAGGACAACGATTCGGAAACAGCACGCCTTTGCTACCACTTGATCAGGAGGGAATTCGGACCGGTCCTCGGTCTGTTCGATTTGGAGGAGGAAAGAAGAGAGCTCGCGGGCGAGGAGCTTTTGAAACTCCTGATCGAGGTGAGAAATTCCTTGAGAAAGGAGAAGAGGTACGATCTATCCGACAGGATCAGGGAAGACTTGAGGAAGCTGGGTGTCGTGTTGAGGGACACACCAGAGGGGACGGATTACACCCTGGAGTGAGGTGATGTTTCGTGTGGGAACACGTCAAGAAGGTGGATCCGGAGATATACGAGGTGCTCGTGGGTGAGCTGAAGAGGCAAGAGTACGGTTTGGAGTTGATCGCTTCGGAAAACTTCGCGTCTTTAGCCGTGATAGAGGCCATGGGGAGCGTCCTCACGAACAAGTACGCGGAAGGTTACCCGGGCAAGAGGTACTACGGTGGGTGTGAGTGGGTGGACAAGGCGGAAGAACTGGCCATAGAGAGGGCAAAAAAGCTCTTCAACGCGAGGTACGCCAACGTGCAACCCCACTCCGGTTCTCAGGCGAACATGGCGGTCTACCTCGCACTGGCGGAACCCGGGGACACGATCATGGGGATGTCCCTCTCCCACGGCGGTCACCTCACCCACGGTGCTCCCGTGAACTTCTCCGGGAGACTCTTCAGAGTTGTCTCCTACGGGGTGAACCTCGAGACGGAGACGATAGATTACGATGAGGTGAGAAGGCTCGCGTTGCAACACAAACCAAAGATCATAATAGCGGGAGGAAGTGCCTACTCGAGGATCATAGACTTCCAGAAGTTCAGGGAGATCGCGGACGAGGTCGGGGCTTATCTGATGGTGGACATGGCACACTTTGCGGGTTTGGTGGCGGCGGGGGTTCATCCGAATCCCGTCGAGTACGCCCACGTGGTCACTTCCACCACGCACAAGACTTTGCGGGGACCGAGGGGTGGCCTCATACTCGCGAACGACCCAGAGATCATAAAGCTTTTGAACAAAACCATCTTTCCTGGCACACAGGGAGGCCCTCTCATGCACGTCATCGCCGCGAAGGCCGTGTGTTTCAAAGAAGCCATGACGGAGGAGTTCAAAGAGTACCAAAGGCAAGTCGTCCGAAACGCGAAGAAGTTGGCGGAGGAGATGCAGAAAAGGGGTTACAGGATCGTGTCCGGCGGGACGGATACGCACCTCTTCCTGGTGGACCTCACGCCTAAGGACATCCCGGGAAAGACGGCAGAGAAGGCGTTGGAGAGGTGTGGGATCACGGTGAACAAGAACACGATTCCCAACGAGAAGAGGTCTCCCTTCATAGCCAGCGGGATCAGGATCGGTACGCCAGCCGTCACCACCAGGGGGATGAAGGAGAAGGAGATGGAAGAGATCGCAGAGCTCATAGATCTAGTGCTCGCAAACGTGCTGGACGAGGAAGGAAACGTGAGAGAGGATGTGAGAGAGTACGTGAGGGAAAGGGTGCTAGATCTTTGCCGCAGGTTCCCACTGTACAGGGACAAGATAGAGGGGGTGACGATATGAACGACCTACACGTCGTGGACCATCCTCTCATAAAGCACAAGCTCTCCATCATGCGGAACAAGGACACGGGACCGAAGGAGTTCAGGGAACTCCTCAGAGAGATCACCCTGCTCCTCGCGTACGAAGCGACCAGGCACCTGAAGTGTGAGGAGATAGAGGTGGAAACCCCCCTCGCGAGAACGAAGGGTTACAGGATAGACGACAAGAACGTCGTGGTCGTTCCCATCCTGAGGGCGGGCCTCGTGATGGCGGACGGTATCTTGGAGCTCCTTCCAAACGCCTCCGTCGGACACATCGGTATATACAGGGACCCGCAGACCTTGCGAGCCGTTGACTATTACTGCAAACTCCCTCCGTTGAACGACCACAAGGAGGTCTTCTTGCTCGATCCCATGCTCGCGACGGGCGTCTCATCCGTGAGGGCGTTGGACATCCTCAAATCCAGAGGGGCAAAGAACGTAACGCTCGTGGCCCTCGTGGGGGCTCCCGAAGGTTTGGACGTGGTCTTCAAGAAACACCCGGACGTGAGAATCTACCTCGCCGCCGTCGACGAGCGGTTGAACGACCACGGCTACATCGTCCCTGGTCTGGGAGATGCGGGTGACAGGCTCTTCAGGACAAAGTGAGAGCAGGTGATCTTATGGATTTGAAGAAAGAGATAGAAAGGCTCATCTTTTCGGATGAGTACAGACCGATGGTTTTGAAAGAGTTCTACAAGTACTTCCATGCCAAGAACAAGGAGAGGAAGAGGAAGATCAGAGAAATTCTGAAACAACTCGAAGAAGAGAAGAAGATCTTTCGAGACGGGAAGGGTCGCTACAGGGTCCTCGGTAAGGATTTCAAGATCGGTACCATACAGTTCACCAGGAGCGGGTACGTCGCCTTCGTCGTGACGGACGATTTTGAAGAGATAGCTGTCCCCGTCGAGGACACCAAGTACGCCATGCACAAAGACAAGGTGTTGGTGGAGATCGTCGGAAAGTGGCGGGGATTGCCCAAAGGTCGCGTCGTGAAGGTGGTGGAGAGGGGGATAAAAAGGGTCGTTGGTGTGTTCGACCACAAGGGGACTTTCGGGTTCGTCGTGCCGGACGATCCGAAGATCTCCTACGACTTCTACGTCGCACCCGAGAACATAGACGACGCAAAGCCAAACCAAAAGGTGATCGCCGAGATAGTGAGGTACCCCTCCCCGGGCAGGAATCCCGAGGCAAAGATCGTGAGAGTCCTGGGAGACGTTGACGACCCATCCACGGATCTCCCCAGCGTGATCGTGAAACACGACCTCCCAGAGCCTGGTGAATTCCCAGAAGAGGTGATCAAAGAGGCCAACAGCATACCCACCAAGGTGAGGAAGAAGGATCTGGTGGGACGCGTGGATTTGAGGGAAAAATTCATAGTAACCATAGACGGTGAGGACGCGAAAGACTTCGACGATGCCGTTTCGGTTGAGAGGCTACCGAACGGCAACTACCTGCTGGGCGTTCACATAGCGGACGTATCGCATTACGTGTTGGAAGGCAGCGCCTTGGACAACGAAGCCTTCAGAAGGGGAACGAGCGTCTACTTGATAGACACAGTCATACCCATGCTGCCCTTCAGACTTTCCAACGGCATCTGCAGTCTCGTGGAGGGAGAAGACAGGCTCACCGTGACGGTCGAGATGGAGATAGACGAAGACGGCGAGGTGATCAATTACAACATCTACCCCAGCGTCATAAGGAGCAAAAAGAGGTTGATCTACGAGCGCGTGAACGCGTTTTTCGACGGCGAAGATTGGGCGGCGCGAGAGCACGAAGCCTTTGGCGACAGGCTCTACCTCATGAAGGAACTGGCGGAGATCCTGAGGGAAGCCAGAAGAAGGAGGGGAGCCATACTGGATATAGAAAGCGATGAGGTAAAGGTGATCTTCGACGAGTACGACCGTGTGAAGGACATCGTTCCAAGAAGAAGAGGAATAGCGGAAAAGATCATAGAGGAGTTCATGATAAGGGCCAACGAGACGGTCGCGGAGATCTTCGCACACGCCGGCCTTCCCTTCATGTACAGGGTTCACGAAGAACCGGACCCGGAGACGCTCTTTCAGCTGAAGAACTACCTCGAGGCGATGGGTGTGAGGGCGAAGATCCCTCAGAACGTCCATCCTGGCGCTCTTCAAAGACTCCTCGAGCGCGTGAAAGACCATCCACTCCGAAGCAGCGTGGAAAGACTACTCGTCAGATCGATGAAGAGGGCCATGTATTCCGCCGAGAACATTGGGCACTTCGGGCTCGCATCTTACGCCTACACGCACTTCACCTCTCCAATACGAAGGTACCCGGACTTGGTGGTACACAGGCTTTTAAAGCTCTACTTGCAACAGAAGGGGCATTTCACCAGGGAGCAGATAAACAAGTACTCTAAACTCCTTCCCAAGATCGCCAAACACTGCAGTCAAAGGGAAAGGGTGGCGGACGAAGCGGAATGGGACCTCATCGCCATGAAGAAGGTGGAGTACATCTCCCAGCACATAGGGGAAGTGTTCGACGTGATCGTCACGAACGTCACCAAATTCGGGCTCTTCGTCGAGATTCCGGAGAAGAGCATCTCCGGATTGATACACGTTTCAACACTCGACGACTACTATTACTACGACGAGAAGAGGAACATCCTCATAGGGCGCCGAAAAGGAAAGGCCTTCAAGATAGGAGACGTCTTGAAGGCCAAGGTGGTGCGTGCGGACAGGATCAGAGGAGAAATCGACTTCGAACTGATCGAAGAGGAGAAGAAGTCGAAGAAAAACTCTTCCGTCAGAACGCCAGAATGAGCGCCAGTATCCCGATCACTATCAAGGTGGTCAGGACTATCTCCTTCGTGTAGGTGTACCGACTGCGGTCGACTATCACGTATTGCTCTATCTCCTGTACCTCGTCATCTGCCGTGACTCTCACCCTCACCGTGTAGGTGCCATCGGGAACACCTTTCCCGTCCCAAACGAACCTGTTAGTCCCTTCGATTCCTCTGGCTTGTCTTCTCCACACCGTCTGCCCCCTTTGGTCCACCACTTCCACGGTGATCTGCGCGGGTTTGGAGAGGTACACGTAGAAGGTAGTTTGATCTTCAAACCAATCGCCGTTGGGAGAAAACCTCTGCGGACTCACGACGAGGTTCACTTCCAAAATTTTGGGCCTGAAGAGAAGGTTGACGGTGGTTTCCCTCCTCGGCGCGACCTGTACCGTCATCGTTATCTCCTGGTACCCTTCCGCTTTGAAGGTGAGCTCTCGAGATCCCACCGGCACGGAAAGCACGTCTTGCACTTTGAAGACTTTGCCAAGGTATCGCCCCTCAGAATACACCTCGACTGGGTAGACGTTGGAGAACACCCTGAGAGTGCCAGCCTCTTTCAGCGTGGCGAACACCACAACTCTTCCCGGCGAAGTTATCACCACCTCTCCCTCGAAGGGAAGGTACCAGGTCTTCCTCACCGTCACGATGAACCTTCCCGTTGAATCCACCGGGATCGTCAACTGACCAGATATCCCAACCATGCCGTAATACCTGCCGTTTATGTAAACTTCCGAGAAAGGTTCGGAGTGTATCACGATGTAGCTTTGTGCGATTGTCAATACCGCAGCCAAAAGTATCGAGAAGAGAAACAGCCTTCGCATACCTTTCACCTCCTTTTCCCAATTATACGACTGGTACGAAGAGCGAACCGAGTTGTATAATGGATGAGAGAAGGGAGGGATAGATGTGCTCGAGAAAAACCTCATCGAAGACGTACTCCGCGCCGTTCTTAAACACGGGGGAGACTTTTCCGAGATCTTTTTCGAAAAGAGGTACTCCAACCGCATGGAGATGAAGGACGGGAAAGTCGAATGGGTCACAAGCGGCGAAACGACCGGCGTGGGTATCAGGGGGTTTCTGGGCACAAAATCTGTCTACGCCTACACGAACGATCTTTCCAGGAGCAACTTGCTCGAAGTGGCCAAGAGAGTCGGAGAAGCGTTGGGTGAGACCAAGAAGGAAGACCTCGTCTTCAACTTCGACGTGTCGAAGAGGAAAGAAAAACACTTCGTGCTGTACTACCCAAAGGATGTGAAGAAGAGTGAAAAAGTCCTGGTCATGAGAAGGGCTTACGATGCGGCCAAAAACCATTCTACGCTCATAAAGCAGGTAGTCGTGAACTACTGGGAGTACGACCAGGAAATACTCGTGGTCAACTCCGAAGGAACTTGGGCTGAAGACAGAAGGGTGAGAACGAGGTTGATGGTGAGCGCCGTGGCGGAGAAAGATGGAACGTTGGAATCCGGTTTCTACGGACCTGGGGCGGGAATGGGATTCGAGTTCTTCGACAGAATAGATGTGGAGGAGGTTGGAAGGAGGGCCGCAAGGATCGCGGCGAGGATGGTTGAAGCTGAACCCGCGCCAGCCGGGAGAATGACCGTGGTGATCGCGAACGGGTTCGGTGGCGTGATCTTTCATGAAGCCGTTGGTCACGCGCTCGAAGCCACAACCGTTGCGAAGGGAGCGTCGGTGTTCGCAGGAAAGCTGGGACAAAAAGTTGCCGCGGAGTGCGTTTCTGCGGTGGATGACGCCACCATACCGAACGGTTGGGGATCCGCGAACGTGGACGACGAAGGAACACCTACGCAGAGGACACCGCTCATAGACAAAGGTGTGCTCGTTGGGTACCTGGTGGACAAGCTCGGCGAGCGCAGAATGGGGATGAAGAGCACGGGAAGCGGCAGAAGGCAAGACTACACCTTCCCGCCAACTTCGAGGATGAGCAACACCTTCATACTCCCCGGAGATTACCACCCGGAAGAGATAATATCCGCCACCGATTACGGCTTGTACGCCAAGAGCATGGGTGGTGGGTCGGTGAACCCCACAACTGGTGAGTTCAACTTCGCAGTCCAAGAGGCCTACTTGATAGAGAAAGGAAGGATCACAAAACCGGTGAGAGGGGCCACGCTCATAGGTAAAGGTTACGAAATCATCCAGAAGATAGACATGGTGGGAAACGATCTGGCCCGCGAACAGGGTATGTGTGGATCCTTCTCAGGGAGTGTCCCAGCCGATGTGGGACAGCCCACGATCAGGGTGAGAGAGATCGTCGTAGGGGGGCGAAGCAGATGACGTTTGAGGGCTTCAAAGACAAGGTTTTTTCCCTTGGAAAGAAGAAGGGCGTGGAAGTTCAGTTGAGATACAGAGAAAACCGCGAGTTCAACATAAGACTCGCGAACGGCGAACTCGACCAGTACACCGACGCATCCAAGTTCTCCGTGACCGTAGAGGTCTTGAAAGACGGAAAACTTGGCAGGTACAGGACAGAATCGTTCGAGGATCCAGAAAGGTGTCTCGAAGAGGCATTGACCAACCTTGAAGTCATCGACAGCGAGGAGAAGGAACACTTCTACGAAGGTGGGGTTTACCCACGCATGGAGATCTTCTTCGGCGAGTTCGAGAAGCTCTCCGTCAGGGAGAAGATGAAGATGGTGGAGATAGCTTACAGATCGGCCCTCGAAAAAGACGGAATCTTCATGGTCCCATTGGTGCTGTACAACGAGACGACGAACCGCACGGTGATCGCGAACACGTTGGGTTTGAACGTGGAAAGCAAGAGGGACGGGGGAATCATCTTTGTGATGGCCCTCGCCAAAGACGTCAATCCCAGGAGTGGTGCGTGGGTCGAGGTGGGGATCTCCCCGAGCGATTTGAAACCAGAGGAAGTGGGAAGAAAGGCGGCAGAAGAAGCCCTCTCTTACGTGGGAGCGAGAAAGTTGAAATCCGGAAAGTACCCAGCGGTGCTCAGAAACAACGTCTTAACGGAACTGTTCGAGATGTTCTTCCCGATGGTGTCGGCTGAGCACGTGCAGAAGAACATGTCCCCCTTGAAAGGGAAACTCGGCCAGAAGATAGCCGCCGATCGCGTCACCATCTGGGATTTGCCCTTCTATCCCAAGAGCTTGAACAACGCGCCGTTCGACGACGAGGGAGTGCCGACTAGGGAGAAAAGGGTCGTTGACCGCGGTATCTTGACGGTTTACCTGCACAATCTGAAAACGGCAAAGAAAGAGGGAAAGGAACCCACCGGAAACGCCATCGACGGGCGCATCTCACCGGTCAACCTGGTGTTGGAACCCGGCGAAGAGCCTTTTGAAGATCTTTTGAAGATCCTTCGGAGGGGCATCCTGATAACGGAGATAGAAGGCATGCACGCGGGCGCGAACAGCGTTTCTGGAGAGTTTTCGCTGTTCGCGAAGGGGCTGTGGGTGGAGGACGGAACCCCAGCTCACGCCGTCGAGGAAATCACGATATCTGGAAACTTCCTGGAGCTCTTAAAGCGCGTGGTTGCGGTTGGGAAAGACCTCAGGATTTCCACCGGTAGGGCGATCTGTCCCAGCGTCTTGGTGGAGGCTCTCGACATCGCGGGAGAGTGATGTGCACCTGAAGAGACTGCTCGAACTTGCCGAACAGGTCGAGAGAGTGTACAGAGAATTGGATCTCTTTCGAGAAACAGCCGAGAGGGAAGGCATCGCGTGCCCTTACGGGTGTAGGGAATGCTGCAAGACGGCTGCTCTCAACGTGGAAGCGAGCGTGGTCGAGCTTTTACCGCTCGCCCTTCACCTCCTCCGCTCCGGTGAGTTCGAGTTTTGGTATGGGAATTTGAGGGCCGACGAGGGACCTTGCGTCCTCTTCGAACCCGATCCCATCAAGAAGGAAGAAGGGGGATGCCTCTTTTACGAGTACCGACCGCTCACCTGCAGGCTTTTCGGTATCGGTTACTCCGAAAAGAAAACGGGGCCGGTGTTGTTGACCTGCGCACTTTTTTCATCCAAAAAAAGAGGGTTGGAGGAAAAGTTGAAGAAGGGGACCTTGATCCTTCCAAACGTGCAAACCTACAGGTTGAGAGTTTTCAGCATCGCACCAGAGCTTGGTGAGCTTTATCCCATCAACACGGCCTTGAAAAAAGCCCTGGAACTTGTGGGGATGTACAGCCTCTACTGGAAAAAGGCTGGGTGAGGGAATCCCTCGCTTGGCCCTTCAAAAGGAGTGATCGGATGCTCAAAAAGTGTTTCTTTTCAATAATTCTTCTGACGTCCGTCTTTCTCTTCTCTGGAGGAATCGTCAGCGGCGTCGTGTTGGACGAGTGTGGAAATCCGATCACGGCACGGGTGATAGCGGTTGCGCCGGAAAGGAGCTTTCTCGTGACGGCGTACACGGATTGGAGCGGCCGTTTTTCCTTGGAACTTTCGGAAGGCCTCTACACTTTGGAGATCTCAAAGGGTTTGGAGTACGAACGGCTATCCTTGAAAGTTCCCGTGCGAGAAGGAGAGGAAAGATCCTTTGAAATCGTGCTGAAAAGGTTGATCAATCTTTCGGCACTGGGGTGGTTTCCGGGAGACACGCACCTTCACACCGTTCACAGCGATGGTAAAGACGATCCCGAGTTACTCGCTTTGGCGTGTACCGCCAACGGGCTGTCCTGGGCGGTCCTGAGCGACCACAACACGCTGTCTGGTGGGGAGAAGTGGTTGTCTTTTAGAGACAAGCTCTTGACGATCCTCGGTCAGGAAGTGACGACGAGGTTGGGGCACGTGAACGCCATCGGGATTCGCGAGCTGGTTCCATGGGATGTGAAACGCAGAGAAGATCTACTGGAAATTTTCGAGCTCATAAGAAAACAAGGGGGTGTGTCACAGATAAACCATCCCTTCGACACGAAGTCTCCACTCAGAAACTTCAAAGAACTGGACTTGGAGGCTTACGATCTCATCGAGATTTGGAACGGAGGTTCCCCTCCGAACATCGAGGGCTTTGGAAACTTGGAGGCAAAACTCTTCTGGTTCGATCTTTTGAATCGGGGAAGGAAGGTCTTCGCCAGTGCCGGCAGCGACTGCCACGACGTTCACAACGTGTACTCGTCGCTCGCCTTCGCCCCCACTCCGCTCTTCATGTGGGCCCTTCGAACGAGGATAAGAGATCCAAAAGTGTTGGAAAGAGCGAGAGAAAACGAAAAACTGCTCAAAGAGTGGGTGAGGTACGGGCTCTATCCCGGTTACCCTCGTGTGTATGTCAAAGTGAATACGCTGACGGAAGAAGAGGTCCTGAGGGCGTTGAGAGAGGGGAGAAGTTTTCTGACCAACGGTCCCCTCTTGCTCGTGGAGCTGAACGGGAGAGGACCTGGAGAGACGGTTCGCTTGAGAGACAACGAACCGGCTCTCTTGAAGGTGAACCTTTTCTCCAACGTGCCCGTTTCAAGGCTCAGGGTCATCCAATCTGGAAACGAAGTGGCCAGCCTCGAGTTAAAAGGTTGGGAAGCTTCATCGTGGCAGCTTTCTCTGAAGCCAAAAGACGGTGATTGGGTGGTTGTCGAGGCCTTCGGGGACTTTCCGGTGTACGCGATCACCAACCCCATCTTCCTGAAGGTGGAGTGACACAAATCTGGAAAATTTTTTCTCAAAAGAGAGGGGAGCCCTTAACTTTTACGTAAAAAAATTTTGAGATCATAGGATACGGAATAAAGCATAAGCTTGGAGGTGAAGGAGTTGACGAAGAAAGAGCCTGGCATCGTGGTCGGGGTCAGCAACAGGCACGTGCACCTCTCCAAGGAAGATTTGGAGGTGCTGTTCGGCAAGGGATACCAGCTCACACCCGTGAAGGATTTGAGACAGCCCGGTCAGTTCGCGGCAAAGGAAACGGTGACGATAGTGGGTCCAAAGGGAGCGATAGAGAACGTGAGGGTCCTCGGCCCCATCAGGAAGGAGACGCAAGTGGAGATCTCGAGAACGGACGCCTTCAAACTCGGCTTGAACCCTCCCGTCAGGGATTCGGGAGACTTGGACGGAACACCGGGAATCGTCATCGTGGGACCTGCGGGGGTAGTGGTCAAGAACAAAGGCGTGATCCTCGCCAAAAGGCACATCCACATGCACCCAAAAGACGCTCAGCACTACGGCGTGAAGGACAAGGACATCGTGAAGGTCATCGTCGAGAAAGGTGAGAGAAGACTCATCTTCGACGACGTGCTCGTCAGGGTGAGAGAAGACTTCGCGCTAGAGTTCCATGTGGACACAGACGAGGCCAACGCGGCC
Organism: Thermotogota bacterium; assembly: GCA_030550515.1. Taxonomy (GTDB): domain Bacteria; phylum Thermotogota; class Thermotogae; order Thermotogales; family Thermotogaceae; genus JAUQPE01. The sequence continues at coordinate 101,609 of JAUQPE010000015.1, forward strand.
ATGTTGAACAACGGCGACCTGGTGTACATAGTGGAGCTCTGAAAGAAAAAGAGGGGGAACCCGTCGTTCCCCCTCACTCTTGCACCTCCACCTCTATGACCTTCTTCTTCCTCTCCTCTTTCTTTGGAAGTCTCACAGTCAGGACGCCGTTCTTGTACTCCGCTTTGATCTTTTCCACGTCCACGTAGTCTGGGAGTCTCAAGGCCCTTTCGAATTTTCCGGCGCATCTTTCGTAGATGTAGTAGTTCTTCCCTTTCTGGTCTCTTTCGAGTTTCTTCTCGCCGGAGATCTTGAGGACGTTCTCTTCCACGGTTATCTTGATGTCTTTTCTCTCGAGCCCTGGTACTTCGAGTTCGACCACAACTTCACCGTCGGTTTCGTAGACGTCCATGTCCGGGACGAAGGCCTCAGTGACTGGCCTGACCTCGGGCGACCTGAAGAACTCCTCGAAGATTCTATCGATCTCCCTCTGGAGTTCCCTGAACGGTCTGAAGAAGTCTTCCCTTCTTTCGAGGAGCATATCCCTCACCTCCCTTTATCCAGAACTCTCTTGTTTACTGCGAAGCCCCACCAGTTGCCGACTTGTACAAGTACTCTCCGATTTTCAAGCTTTCCCTCTGCAGATCGTCGTAGAGCATCTTCACGCGCGGTATGTCGTTCCTGTTTATGGCGTCTCTCAGGTCTTTGATCATCGTCTCGAGTCTGATCTTGAGGTCGACCGGCAGTTTGTCACCGTACTCTCTCAAGCTCTTTTCGACGTTGTACGCGAGGTCATCAGCCTTGTTCTTGAGCTCGATTTCTTCTTTGAGTCTTCTGTCTTGTTCTTCGTATCTCTTGGCGTCCTCTATCATCCTCCTGATCTCATCCTCCGAGAGTCTATGCCTTCCCGTGACCACCATGGACTGTTCCTTACCGGATCCGAGATCCTTCGCGGAGACGTGCACGATACCATCGCTGTCTATGTCGAACGCGACTTCTATCTGCGGCACTCCCCTCGGTGCAGGTGGTATCCCAACGAGTTTGAAACTCCCAAGGAAGATGTTGTCGCGGGCGATGGGTCTTTCACCTTGGTAGACCCTTATCTCGACCTCAGTCTGGTAGTCCTCGACGGTGGTGAAGATCTTGCTCTTTCTGACAGGTATCTTGGTGTTTCTTGGAATTATTGGTTCGAAGAGACCTCCCTTCACCTCTATTCCGAGCGTCAAGGGTGTGACGTCGACCAAGACTATGTCGCGACCTTTCGCGCCTTCAGTTCCAGCCAGGATGGCTGCCTGGATGGCTGCCCCGATCGCAACCGCTTCGTCTGGGTTGACGCTCTTGTTCGGTTCCTTCCCAAAGAACTCCCTGATGAACCTCTGCACCATCGGCACCCTCGTCATGCCACCCACGAGTATGATCTCGTCGATGTCTTGCGGTGAGAGCTTTGCGTCGTTGAGGGCTGTTTCGATGGGACCTCTCGTCATCTCCACGAGGTCTCTGGTGAGCGATTCGAACAGGCTTCTGGTGATCCTCATCTCCAGGTGCAGAGGCTGGCCCGTCGGTGAGACGGCTATGAACGGCAGACTCACTTCCGTCTCCATCTTCGTTGAAAGCTCTATCTTCGCCTTCTCCGCGGCGTCCCTAAGTCTCTGAAGGGCCTGCCTGTCCTCTCTGAGGTCCACACCGTGTTGTTTCTTGAATTCTTCCGCCATCCAGTCTATGAGCCTCTGGTCGAAGTCGTCACCACCGAGGTGGTTGTTACCAGAAGTCGCTATGACTTCTATGACACCGTCGCCTATCTCGAGTATGGAGACGTCGAAGGTACCTCCTCCGAGGTCGTAGACGAGCACCTTCTGTTCCTTACCCGCCTTGTCCAGACCGTAAGCCAAGGCGGCAGCTGTCGGTTCGTTGATGATCCTGAGAACATCGAAACCTGCGATGATACCCGCTTCTTTCGTCGCTTGTCTTTGAGCGTCGTTGAAGTAAGCGGGACAAGTGATGACGGCCTTCTTTATCTCGCCACCGAGATATTCCTCGGCGTCCTTCTTCATCTTCTTGAGTATGAAAGCGCTGATCTCCTGCGGTGTATATTCTTTGTCGTCTATCCTCACCTTGTAGTCGCTACCCATCTTCCTCTTGATGGATTTGATGGTCCTCTCCGGGTTCAGGATCATCTGCCTCTTGGCTGGTTCACCAACCAGTATCTCACCGCTCTTCGTGAACGCGACGATAGAAGGAGTGATCCTGCCACCCTCGACGTTTGGGATCACTTCCACCGTGCCGTCCGGTTTCATCCACGCGATCACGGAGTTGGTCGTGCCAAGGTCTATACCTACAACGAATTCCTTCTTTTCAGGCATCGTTTCACCCCCTCACAGAATTCCACTGTGATTATAGGGTGACCTTGGAGAACTTGTCAAGGGGAGCTCTTTAAATTTGCCAATATTTGTGATCATCAATAATAGTGAAAATTCGATTCATAAATATTTCCTTAATAAAACTGTATAGCAAACGAAATGTTTAAATGATAATCAATTGAGAAGAGGGAAGGGGGTATAATTCTCTAGCGAGGAGGGAGCCACGTATGAAGGTTGCCGAACTCGCTTCGAAAAGGCCAGTGACGATCTTCATGCTGTTGCTTGTGATCGTCTTTCTGGGCTTCGTATCTTTCACCCACTTGAAACTCGATCTACTCCCGCACTTCGAGTACCCGTTCGCCGTCGTCGTCGCCACCTACATGGGAGCGGGAGCCGAAGAAGTGGAACAATTGGTCACGAACCCCCTCGAAGAATACATCGCCACCACACCGGGTGTCAGGAGGTTCACCTCCACCACCATGGATTCCTTCACCTTCATCTTCGTCGAGTTCGAATGGAACGTGAACCCATCTGAAGCCGTTGGAAGGCTCTCGAGGTACGTGGGCCTCGCGAAGCAGTTCCTCCCAGAGAAGGTCAACCCCGTCGTCGTCGAGTTCGACCCCTCGATCCTGCCGGTCTACGCCTTCTCGACCAAAGACTATCAAAAGGTTTTGAACGAGATCAGGAGGCTTCCGGATGTCGCCAGCGTGGATCTCATGGGAGCGCCCAGCAAAGTGGTGAGAGTCCTTTTGGACGACGAGAAGATCAAGGCGCTCGACGTTGACCCCTCCCTGATAGAGACGATCCTGTCTGGCAACTTCGTCTACCCGTTCGGACAGGTCAAAGACGAGCAAGGCAACGTCTACACGGTGTCCTTGGATGGGAAGTTCGAAAGTATAGCCGACCTCAAGAGAACCATCGTTGGGTTCAGGGGTGTGAAGTACCAGTCGATCGTGAGGGGAGAAGTGCCAAAGTTTCTCGTCCCCGTGAGGTTGGAGAACATCGCCTCCGTGGAGATCGTCGAGGAGAATCCTAAGGGTGAGATAAGGGTCAACGGCGAGAAGGGAACCATCGTGGCGATCTACAAGAGGAGTGGAGCGAACACCGTGCAAGTCGTGAGGGCTGTGAAAAAGTTGCTCCAGCGCTCAGGAATAGACTACGTCGAGGTGGTAAACCAAGCCTACTACACGGAAAGGGCCATAGTCAACCTCCTGAAGAACCTGATCCTTGGGTTCTTTGCGGCGACGCTGGTGGTCTACTTGTTCCTCAACGACGTGACTTCCACGTTGGTGACGTCATTCTCGATACCCCTTTCGTTGACGACGACTTTCGTGCTCTTGTACCTCTTCGGAATCAACCTGGACACACTCACGCTCGGTGGTCTCATCATGGCGCTTGGTATGCTGGTAGACAACTCGATCGTGGTGTTCGAAAACATATACAGGCACAGGATGCTAGGAGAAGACATCTCCACCGCTGCGAGAGAAGGAACCCGTGAAGTCTGGTACGCCATCCTTGCCTCCACCTTGACCACGGTGGCAGTGTTCCTTCCCATCGTCTTCCTCTCGGGTTTCGTGGTCAGGTTGTTCAGGTACTTCGTGCTCTCCTTCGTTCTCGCCCTCTCCTCGTCTCTCTTTGTTGCAACCGTTATGATCCCCGCAGCCACAAAGTGGATCAAGCCAAAGGAGAGACCATGGATGAGAAAACTTCAGGAATTCTACGCCAGTGCCTTGGAAAAGTGTCTGAGCAGAAGAGGGCTCGTCCTGACGGTCAGCTTGGTGTTGGTCGCGTTCAGCGCGTGTTATCTCGCGTCGAAGCCTTTAGGTTTCCTGCCCGAGTTCCAGACGAACCTGATGGTGATCGAAGTGAGGATGCCCCCACAGGCCTCCTATGAGATGACGTCGCAGGCCGTACAGGAGATAGAGAAGTACCTTTTGGAGAACAAGCAACGTTTCAACATTTTGTCTTTCTATTCCGACATAGGTATCACCAGTGTCTATTCCCAGATCCTCGGGAAAGATCAAAACGTGGCCAGGATCATGGTGAACCTCGGTGGTAAGAGACAAGAATTCTCCAAAAACAAGGAGATCCTGAGACGCGAGATAGAGGCGATGAAGATACCGAACGCCAGAGTGGAGGTACTCCAACAGTCGCAACAAATCTACGAAGTCTTGGGTTACCCGATTACGGTGGTCTTGAAAGGGGAGGATCTGGACGAGCTGCAGAGGAGAGCTTTTGAGGTTGCAGAAAAACTGAGCGCGTTGAAAGGTGTGGTGAGGGTTGCCGTCAGGAACACGTACGAAAAGGAGGTGCTGAAGGTCAAGATAGACAGAAACAAGGCACTCATGAGTGGAAGCGTTCCTGGACAGGTGTTCTTGGACTTGCAGGCGTACCTCCTCGGGAAAGAGCTCGGCACCGTGAAGACACCGGAGGGAGTTTTGCCCATAGTTCTCAGGAGGGCGGGAGAGCTCACGGTGGACGATCTTCCAAAGCTTCAAGTGAGTTCACTGATGAGCGTCACCCTGCTTGGAGCGATATCCAGAATGGAGAAGAAGAACATTCCGTCCATAATCAGTCACGAGAACGGGGAGCGGGTCATGTACGTGGACGTTCAAGTGGTGAAGGGTTCCATCGGAGAAGTGACGAGTCGAGTGGAGGAAACCTTGAAGGGTATGGAGTTGGGAAGCGTCGGGTTCGAACTCACGGGACAGAAACAGTACATGGACGAAGCCCTGTCGGATTTCGTTTACATGCTCGTTGTGGCGGTGTTGCTCGTCTACATGATCCTCGCCGCTCAGTTTGAGTCTTTCACGTTGCCGTTCGTCATCTTCACCACGGTTCCGCTTTCGCTCTTCGGTGTCGCGCTGGCCATGATCGTGCGGGGTTACAGTCTGGACGTACCAGTGCTGGTCGCTTTGATCACGTTGGTGGGGACGGTCGTCAACAACGCTATAGTGATGCTCACAAGGGTAGAAGACATCCTGAGAGAGAAACCCCTGAGGGAAGCCGTTTTGGAGGGCGCCAAGAGCAGGTTGAGACCTATCCTCATGACCACGCTCACCACCGTGATCGCGCTCGTGCCCACCGCCTTGACGAGGGGAGAAGGAGCGGAGATAGAAGCCCCCATCTCTTGGGTGGTGATCATGGGGCTTCTGATCTCAACGTTCTTCACGCTCTTCGTGGTGCCGATCGTCTACGAGCTCATCAGAGAGAGAATCAGAGTATAGTGGAGAGCTTTTTCAAGAGTTCGTCGCACAGGCTCGCGTCCCGAACGGCAACGAATATGGTGTCGTCACCCGCGAGGGTTCCAACTATCTCTTCGAGGTTGAGGCGATCTATCACCCGGGCGATGCCGCTGGCCGTCCCGGGTACTGTTTTTATCACTATCAGATTTCCAGCCTTGTCTATACCCTCGACGAACGCTTTGAAATTCCTCTTTAGCTCTTTCCAAGGATCGATGACGGGAGCCTCGTCCAACAGCTTGTAAACGTAGTTTCCGCTCTCGTCCATGACCTTCACAGCTCCGATTTCTTTCAAGTCGCGGGCGATCGTTGGTTGAACCGCCTTCACGCCGTACTTTTGTAGCTCCTCCACTATCTGGAACTGGTTGCTTATCTTCTTCTCGTGTATTATCTTCTTGATGAGCTCTTGTCTCCTTTTCTTCGAGATTCTCAAGGAAACATCACCTCCTTCAAGCTTTGAATAATATGAACATCACAGTGATAATTATACAGTAAGGACGATGGTATGCAACATGATGTCCCTTCTTGCACAATTTTTCATTCAATTTTAATTTAATCAAGCGTAATATTCAATTGCTAAAATTTGTTGAGGGAGGTGAAACCATGATAAAGAGGGTGAAAACAGGCATTCCAGGAATGGACGAGATACTCAACGGTGGCATACCTGAAAGGAACATCGTCTTGCTCTCGGGGGGACCGGGAACCGGTAAGACCATATTCTCGCAACAGTACATCTGGAACGGTCTTCAGATGGGAGAACCTGGGATATACGTCGCGCTCGAAGAGCACCCGTTCCAGGTGAAGAAGAACATGGAGGTCTTCGGCTGGGACGTGACGCCCTTCGAGAGAGAGGGAAGGTTCGCGATCGTTGACGCCTTCACCGGTGGAATTGGGGAGTACGCCGAGAAAGAACAGTACGTCGTGAAAGACGTGGACGACATGAGAGAACTCGCAGACGTGTTGAGGAGGGCCATCAGGGAGATCCAGGCGAAGAGGGTGGTGATAGATTCCGTCACCACGTTGTACATCACGAAGCCGGCCATGGCGAGGAGCATCATCTTCCAGTTGAAGAGGATTCTGTCCGGTCTTGGATGCACGTCCATCTTCGTGAGCCAGGTCTCGGTCACCGAAAAGGGATTCGGTGGTCCAGGCGTGGAGCACGGTGTCGACGGGATCATAAGGCTCGACCTCGACGAGATAGATGGGGAACTGAAGAGGAGTCTCATCGTGTGGAAGATGAGGGGAACCGCCCACTCTTTGAGGAGGCATCCCTTCGAGATCACGGATCACGGCATCGTCATACATTACGATGAAAACGTGAAAGGAGAGGGGGGTGATGGGGAATGAGGCTCAACTTCAACCCCATTTCCAGGGAGGAGATCCACAGGCTCGAGGTGGCGCTCTTGATAGGCACCTTGTTCAGGAAGGAGGTCTTGGAAGAGATCAGGTCTTCGTCTGAAAGGCTCACCTGGGTCGACAGCCTGGCGGTTGCCGCCGCAGCGCTCGCGAGGGCGAAGGCCGGTATGACAGCTTCCGAGATCGCGGAAGAGCTTGGAAGGACGGAGTCCACGATCAGAGAACACGTGAAAGGGGACACGAAGGCAGGAAGGCTCGTGAACGAAACTTACGAGCTCTTGAAAGAAGGAAAGCTCAACATGGACTGGCTTCTCGCCGGTGAGGAGACCTCCTCGAAGGTTGAAACTCTGAAGAGGGAGCTCGAGGAGGTCAAAAGAAGGCTTGAGGAGATCCTCGGCAAACTGTGAAACGGGTGGCTCGGGCCACCCGGCCTCTCTCAGAATATCCTATCCCTCACCGCGACCACGCGTCTTGCGAGTTCGTTCAAGTGGTTCAACTTCAGGGCGGCTTCGTAGGTCTTCGCGAGCGTGCCCATCGTGTCCAAAAGTTCCGGATATCGAACTTCGAAAAGTTCTACGAAATCCACCACCAGGGAGACACTTTCTCGAAGAACGCTCAAGGCCTTCGCCCAGTCGTCCAAAGAACTTTGGTCTTTGAGGGCCTCGTACGAGACTTCGAAGAGGTCCGTCATCAACGCTTTCCTCATCTCTTCGAAGTCCTTCTTCCCATCGGGATCCACCAACGGATAGAAGACAAAGCTCGCTGAACTATTCGTGTATTTCAGGGAGACGACCACCTCCACCTTGTCCACGTACCTTTGATCCCCCCACCCGCTCACCCATGCGAAGTAACACTTCGAGTCCACGATCGGAGAGTCCGAAAGTTCGATCTCGCTTTGGTCAAACGGCCAGCTGAGTCTTTTCACCCTTCCGTTGATCTTTTCCAGCGCATCGAAGTTGCTCTCCTTCACCTTGAGGTTGACCTTCGGAGAAAAACACTCCTGGAGCTCCGTCTTGGCCATTTCTTCCTCCTTCGGTTGGCGGTAGTAGAGTTCCATGCCTTTTTCCCTCAAAGCGAGGTCCACGGCCCGCATGGAGGTCACGCAGCCGGGCGAGAAGTACCAGTTCGGGCCGTACACGGAGTCCGTGTACACGTCCGTTATCACCACCACTACCTTCCTGGCGTCTTCCCTCCAGTTCAACTTTAAAGACCACAGGAAGACGTCGTAACCCCACGTCAGGTTCCACCACTCGCCCCAGGTGTTGATCTCGTCTATGGCCGATCTTATCTCCTCAAGCATCGTGACGTCGAAGAAGCGACTCTGATAGCTTGAGATGGGCCACTCGGGCTCGTCCTCCGTCTCGTGCATTCCGATGAAGATCCTGAAACCCGTACCCTTTTCCACCAACCTGTCCACGAAAGAATGGATCTGTTTTCTGATGTTCTTGATGTGCTTTTCCATCGACCCCGTACCATCGATGAAGAAGACGATGTCGAGTTTTTCTGAATTCACCGTCTTTTCCCAGAAACCCTTTCCGTTGAACCTGTACGACGAGCTTTCAACGAAGGACACGGGTTTTTCAGCCAGTAGGTTACCTTTCCCATCGTACGCCTTCTCGACGACTTGGAAGTCTTCGACCTTCAAACCCCTCACGTACACGCCGAAAAGATCTTCTACCGTCACGGAACACCGGACGGCGTTCCAAAGACCATCCGGCCACCACACTTCGTGTTCTTGGATCGAGACCCGCTGGGCGGACAGAAAGGTACCCACCAAAACCAGACAGAAGATCATCACGCGCATACCGATCCCCCCTGAGCGAAGTCTACATCAAAATGAGGAAGGAGCGAAAGGATGAGGAAGACTCTCGTGGTTCTACTGGTGACCTCGCTGTTTGCGCTGGGATTCCCCCAAAAACTCTTGGAAGTTCTCAACCCTCCCAGCCCTGTCGTCATCGAAAGGTCTTTGAACGTCTCCGTGAAGGCTCTGGAAAATGTCTTTGTGACGCTGTTGTTGAACGATGCGATTTTGGAAAGTGCTTCCATCGAAGCGGGTCAGACACGGGAATTCAAGATCCCTCTCGATAGGGTAAGAAACAAAATCGTGTTCGAGGCCAGGAAAAATGGTGGTGGATCGTCCCGGCATAAAACCCAAGGGATACGTGACCGCCGCCAGCACGAAGCAGGATAAACTCGGTTTCTTGTTCTTGAACTGTGAGTTCGTCTCCAACGTGTCCGAACCAGGTTCCGTTTATCTTGGACGTCCGTGGCATCCGAGTTCCGACCCGTACAGCGTCAACTCCAACGTTGTCATAATGGAATGCTACCTTGGTGAACACGTACACCCGGATGGGTGGACGTCCATGAGTTCTAAAGATCCGAAAACTGGTGAGACCATCTGGTTCCATCCGGAAACGGAAAGGTTCTTCGAGTACAGAAATTACGGTCCCGGTGCCGTGGTGAACGAGAAAAGACCGCAGTTGACAACCGATCTCCTGGACCTGTATTCGAAGGAAAAGTTCCTGCAGGGCTGGGACGTGGAGGAGTTCTTGAAGAACCTGTATCGGTGAAAGATCCCCGGCCCGGTCGGGGATCTCTCGTTGAATCAACTCGGCACACGCCTTGACCTCACCCGACACGACCGACTTCGAAGGTTCACACTCACACCGGTTAAGGAAACGAGAGGCTTAAGAAACGCCGATGTCGCCCTTTTTGGGATACGCGCACGCTTCTCTTAATGGGCATTCTTTGCAGCGTGGTCTCAAGGGTTTGCACACTCTCCTTCCGAACTCCACCATGCTCCCGTTCAGGGGACCCCAAAGTTCCGGTGGCAGCAGCTTCTTCAGTTCTTCTTCCGTCTCCTCCGGCCTTTTCGTCTTCACCCAGCCCAGTCTGTTGCTGATTCTGTGAACGTGCGTGTCAACGGCGAGCGCCGGCTTGCCAAAACTCACCCACAGCACGATGTTGGCCGTCTTCCGACCGACGCCGGGAAGCTTCAAAAGTTCATCGAGCGTGCTTGGGACCTTTCCACCGTACTTTTCCACGATTTCCCTTGCGATCCTGACGATCCTCTCCGCTTTCTGTTTGTACATGCCGGACGCTCTTATCAGCTCGTACAGGTCCTCTGGTTTCGCCTTCGCGAGTTCCTCGACGGATCCGTATACTTCGAACAACCTTTTGGACGCTCTCTCGGTGTTCTCGTCCTTGGTCCTCTGGCTCAGGACGGTGGTCACCAACACCTTGAACGGGTCCCTTTCCTCGAAGTTCCTGGGAAAGAGCTCCACGATTTTCCTCGCCACTTCCTCCACCGTCATCGAGACACCTCACAGGTTCTCCAAGAGTACCTTGTAGGCCCTGTAGGTCTCGTACAGGTCCGCCTTTGAGACGATCTCGAAAGGTGAATGCATCCCGAGCAACGCGGGACCCATGTCGACAACGTCCGAGCCCTTCTCCGCGAAGTACTTCGCGACCGTTCCCGCGCCACCCCTGTCGACTTTGCCGAAGGTCGCCACCTGCCAGATCACACCATTTTCGTTCAACACCTTTCTGATCCTTCCCACGAATTCAGCGTGGGCGTCGTTGGTCGAATACTTCCCCCTACTCCCCGTGTACTTCACCAAGGCGACCCCGTAACCGAGCCTTGGAGCGTTGTGGAGGTCGTGGACGTCTTTGTAGTTTGGATCAACGCCGGCGCAGACGTCGGCGGAGATGACCGCCGTCTTCTCGAGCACCTCGTCCAGGGCGTACTCGGAGTCTTTCACTCCCTGCAGTTTCAGGATGGATCTGATCGCCTTCAGGTAGAACCTGGCTTTCGCACCAGTGTTACCGTCGCTGCCGATCTCTTCCTTGTCGAGCAGAATGATCCCCACGGACCTCGGGAGGTTCTGCGCTTCCAGGATGGCCCTCAAGGCCGTGTAGGCGCACACCCTGTCGTCCTGCCCGTAGGCGCCCACCAAGCTCTTGTCGAGCCCCACCTCCCTGGGTGGGATCGCCGGAACGACTTCTATCTCGGCACTCACAAAGTCTTCCTCGTTTATCCCGTACCTTTCCTGCAGGATCTTGAGCACGTTCATCTTCACGGCTTCCTTCTCTTCCCCGCTCAGCGGGATGGTACCAACGATGAGGTTGAGCTGCTCGGCCTGGAACTTCTCGGAGATCTTTTGGTCTTCCTTGTCCAAATGCGGGAGCAGGTCTGGTATCGTGAAGACGGGGTCCTCCGGCTTGTCACCGATGTGTATCTCCACTTCCTCTCCGTCCGCTCTGAAGACCACCCCGTGTACCTCCAGGGGTATGTTCAACCAGTGGTACTTCTTCACCCCTCCGTAGTAGTGTGTTTTGAACAGCGCGATTCTCTCGTCTTCAACGAGGGGTTTTGGTTTGAGGTCCAACCTTGGGGAATCTATGTGCGCGACGATCAGCGTCATACCCTTCTTCAAGTCGTCCACGATCCTGAAAACCGCGAGAGACTTCTTCCTGTTCACCTGGTAGACGGCCATGTCCAACGGATTCCCCGCGAACTCTTCCAAGGGGATGAACCCAGCCCTCTTGAGTTGCCCTTCCACGACTCTGACGGTCAGCCTTTCCGTCTTCGCCACCCTCATGAAATCGATGTAGTCCTTCGCGAAATCCTCGATTTCTTCTCTGCCCCGCGAGTGCCACACGTTCTTTTCTTCCATCTTCATTCACATCACCTCCGAGCCGAACGGGCCGAGCCGAACACCCTCGACGATTTCCCATCCTTTCGAAAAGTTGTGGCACACCTTCAACTCCCTTCCCTCACCACTCAGATTGTAACAGAGCACCTTCCCTTCGATCCTCAAATCCCTCACTTCCGCTCCGTCTATCCAAGCGTTCTCCCCCCTGAACCTGGCCCACCTCACCACGTGGTTGAACAGGGAGTCTTCAAGACGCTTCTGGTAGTCCACGGATATCCCGGAGAACGGATCGTTGAAGGTGGGCCACTTCCAGAAGGTCTGACCGATCGAACACATCCTCTCCTCCCATGGAAAGGGGTCCAGGACCAGATCCGTGTGCGGTCTGCTGAAGATCCCTCTCATTCCCAACTCGTCCCCGTAGAAGATGACGGGTATCCCTGGAAGCGTGAAGAGCAAAGAGAAGACCAGCTTCATCTTCCGGGTGTCCATCCCATCGGAAAAGCTCGCCAGCCTGTTCATGTCGTGGTTCGACGTGAAGTTGAGCGAGACGTAGCGCCTTGCCGTCAGGGATCTGGTGATCGAGTCCGCCAGCACCCTCGGATCTTCCCTCGAGACCGCGTCCTTCACGCAATACGAGAGGTCGAAGTTGAGCATGTGACCGAAGATCTCGCCGTGCGCGTCCACCACCTCAGGACCCGCCCAAACTTCCGCGATGAAAAAGCCCTTCAGACCGTCCAAAAACTCCTTCCAGAAGGCCACGTTCTCCTCCACCGTGTCCCTCATGTGCTTGGCCGCGTCGAACCTGAAGCCGTCCACTCCCATCTCCAACAATTCCGCGGTGATCTCTTTCATCTCGTTTGTCACGCTCTCGTTCGCGTAGTTCAGGTCGGGCGTGAAGGGACCGAACAATCCCCTGTAATAACCGCTCTCCGAAGGGTGCCAGATCCTTTCGCCATCCCAATCCCTCGTCTCGTTCGTGTTCGTGTCCTCGTCGGCCCAGACGTAGTAGTCCCTGTACCGTTTCTCGCCCCTCAATGCCCGTTGGAACCACTCGTGCAGGATACTCGTGTGGTGGATTGGAAAGTCCAAGACCACCTTGATCCCGTTGTCGTGGAACACCCTCAGAAGTTCCAGGAAATCGTCCTTGGTACCGTATTCCGCCTTGAAGCGCCTAAAGTCCACCACGTCGTATCCGTGGAAGGTGATAGAAGAGAACACTGGCATGAGCCACACAAGATTGATCGAAAGCTCTTTCAGGTAGCCCAACGCTTCCGTCAACCCTTTGAAGTCTCCCACGCCGTCGAGGTTACCGTCCCTGAAGGACCTGACGTACACCTGATACCCGATCACCCTTCCAACCTCCTCGGCCTCACCACGATGGTCTTGTAGTCGGTGTACAGGACCATCCCGGGCTTGGCGTTCCTTGGTTTTCTGACGTGCTTGACCAGCGTGTAGTCGACGGGGACCTTCCCGGAGTCTTTCCCTTTGGAATAGCCAGCCGCCAGGGAGGCGGCGAACTCGAGCACGTCCTCCGGCACTTCCCTTCCCCCTGTCCTCACCACCACGTGCGCGCCAGGGATCTCGTGGGCGTGAAGCCAAAGGTCTTCCTTGGAGGACGTCCTCACGAGCTCGTCGTTCTGCTTGTTGTTCTTTCCGATCAGGATCTTGAACCCCTTGTAGGTGACCTCGCGAAACCCACCCTTCACCTTCTCCACTTTCTCTTTCGTTTTTTCTTTCATGAGGCCCGTTTCCCTCATCTCCTCCTCGATCTCTTTCAAGGTCTCCACATCTTCGGCGTCTTCTATGGACTGGAGAAGCTGTGACAGATAGTACCTCTCCCTTTCCAACTCCTCGAGTCTTTCCTTCACCACTTCTCTTTTCCTCTTCAACTTTTTGTAAATCTCGTAGTACTCCTGAGCCTTCTGCGAGGGGTCCTTTCCCACGTCGACTTCGACCTCTTCGCCCGTCTCCCAATCCACAAGCGTCACCTTCCCAGACGAGTTTTCTAGCGTCCAGAGGTTCTGGACGATGAGATCGGCCAACTTCTTGTAATGGTCCATTTTTCTCGTTTCTTGGAGCTCGACGGTGAGCTTTTCTTCCAGGTCCTCCACCCTCTCCAACTCGTCCTCGACGACCTTCCGGAGGGACCGTTTCAGGTTGTCGAAGGTGGACTTCTCCTCTTTCCACCTGACGAACTCGTTCAAGCCCTCGGAGGCGCTCCTGAAAAGCCTTGGGTTCGGAAACGAAACGAACCTGAAGGCGGAAACTTCCACGGGATGAGACCCTTCGTAGTAGACGTAGACTTCGTCTTTCGAGATCTCTTCCTTCACTTCCGCGAGGGTCAAGAGGAGTTTTTCCCTGTCCACCTCGTCCCAACCCACGTCCGGATCGTGCCCGCTCCTGCGCAACAGCTCCTCCACGGAAACGGAGGAGAAACCCTCCAAAAGTCCCATCAGCACCTCCTTCGCGCTCCCGTTTCTCCTTTCCGGGAGTTCCACGAGTTCGAACAAGGAAACTTTCCCGGAGGGGAACAGGACGTACTCCTTGCCCGGAAGGATCTCCCTCTTCCTCGTGACGATCCTCTTGTGGGCGTCCAGTATCCTACCGTCCTTGGTGAGGACCATGTTCGAGTGAACGCCCATGATCTCGACGTAAAGGGTCTTCCTCACCAAGCCTTCGATCTCGTCGAACTTCTCGAAGACGAAGCCCACCGTCCTGTCGATCCCCACTTGGAAGACTTCCAAAAGCTTTGCGCCCTTGAGCTCCTTCCTGAGAAACATCGTGAAAGAAGAGGGCATCTTTTCGGATGCCCTCTCTTTCTTGGCTATGGAGACGTGGGGAAAGTCCGGCCTCAGACACACCCTGACGCTCTCCTCGAAGAGCAGGTAGTAGTCGGAGCTCGTCGGTTGGTAGATTTGGTGGAGGTGTTGTCCCTCCAGTCTCTTCAACTCTCTCACGATCTTGTGGAGCAAAACGCCGTCGACGGGCATCTCACTCGACCTCTATTCCGAACTCTCTCAAGATCTCGAAGACCCTCTCTATGTCTTCTTTGTGCTCTTCGTTTCCGCCTGGTGTTTCGAGGATCCACGGGACCCTCTGGATCTCTTTGAAGGAGAAGAACACGGCGAACCCTTGTCTTCCTATGAACCCTTCCCCTATCCTCTCGTGCCTGTCCTTCGCCGCGCCGAGTGGGTACTTGGAGTCGTTCAAGTGGATCATCTTGAGCTTTTCGAGCCCGAACAGCCTGTCGATCTCCTCCAGCAGCCTGGTGACTCCCTCTCTCTTGGTGATGTCGTAGCCGGAGTCGAAACCGTGGCACGTGTCGTAGGTGATGGCGACCCTCTCCTTTTGGTCGACCAAGTCCACGATCCTCTTCAGCTGGTCCAACCTGTAACCGATGTTACCCCCCTTCTGGGAGACGTTTTCCAAGAGGATTACCACCTCGTCCGTCTCGTTCAAGACCTTGTTCAACCCCCTCGCGATCCTCTCGATCCCTTCGTCCTCACCCGAGCCTAGATGGCTGCCCGGATGTATGTTCAGGTACTTTATGCCCAGCTTCCTGCAGATCTCGATCTCCACCTTCAAGAGTTCCACGGAGCTTTCCCAGATGTCCTCCTTTGGACTCGCCAAGTTCACCAGATACCCACAGTGGCAGAAGGCGTTCTCCCAGTCGATCTTTTGCTTTGCCATCTCCCTCTTGAACTTCCTCGCGACCTCTTCTGAAGGCAGGCCCGCCTTCCACGATCTCGCGTTGTGCGGGAAGATCTGGAAGGCGTTCCCCCCGATGCCCACGGTGTCGGCCGGGACCCTGTCGAACCCCTTCGATATGGGCATGTGCGCGCCTATCTTCACCATGCTCTTTGACCTCCTCGGAACAACTCAAAGACTATTATAACCGTTCCAGGCAAAGAAAAATTCACGCTTTTTTCACAGTTGGAAGGGTAGAATGTTGTCGAAAACGTCCTTCGAAGGAGGTTTGAACATGAAAAAGGCTATCGCAACTTTACTTTTGACGACGTTGGTGATTCTGGGATTCTCTTTGGACCTCTCCAGCGCCCTGAAATCCGCCCTCCTCAAGGCTCCAGATTACGAACTCGCCAAGCTGAACCTCGAGAAGGCCGAGCTCGATTACAGAAAGGGAACGATCGAAGCCACCAACAGGAAGATGGAGCTGTCGGCGGAGCAGACTTATTACACAGGCGTTCAAAGCTACAGGAGCTCTCTGAAGAGCATATACTCTGACCTTTTGAACAGGATCTTCAACTTGCTCACCTCGAAGATCTCGCTCGAGATCGCCCAGATCAACCTCGAAAACGCGAGGGAAAACCTCGAAACCTACAAGACCCTCAGGGCGAAGGGTTTGGTCTCCGACAAAGAGCTGAAAGAAGCGGAGATCTCGCTCAGGGAAGCCGAGAACAACCTGGTCACGGCCCAGAGGAATTCGGAAAAGGCTGAAAGGGACTACAGAGAGTTGTTCGACGTCCCGGTTGAACAGATCACCTTCAACCTCCCAGACCCGGCGAAGGTCGTCACCAAAGAGGAGTACCTCGAAAACTTCGTTTCCATCAAGATCGCCGAGATCAGGTTGAAGGTGGCCGAGTACGACAAGGAGACACTCCCCGCGAACGCGTCGGAATACGAGCAGAAGGCCGCCGAGCTCAACTACAAGAGCGCGTCCCTCAACTACGAGAACACCAAGAAAACCGCTGAAGACAGCGTGAACGACGCCCTCGTCAACTTGAACCTGCTCTACAGGAACGTCCTCATCGCCCAGGACAAGCTGAACCTGTACGAAGAAGACTTCCGAAACACTCAAGAGAAGTACAGGAAGGGTTTGATCTCCAAGAAGGAGTACAACTCACAAAGAGTGTCGCTGCTCAACGCGAGAAAGAACTACTACGAAGCGCTCAAATCCTACTACACCTCCGTCATCAACCTCTTGATAGACTCCGGAAAAGACGTCGCCTTCTGAAGAAGGTGGAAGGATGAGAACGGTTTTCTCCGTGCTCCTTTTGGTCCCGTTGATCGCCTTCGGAGGAATCTTCGAGCTCTTCGACCAGAACCTGGAGAGGTCTTCGAGCTACCTCTCCGCCCTCGACGCGCTCAAGACAGCCGAGGTGAGGCTCAAGAGGTACACGAGCTTTTGGAACCCGACCGTGACGGTGTCCGCCAAGACGATCACCATCTCCGAAGACGGCGTGACGCCCTTTACCCTTTCTTTGGACGCGAGCTTTTTGAAGTTCTACGGCTTCAGCGTTGGTCTCTCTTTTCCCTTTAAAGTGGACGGCGACTGGAACGTGTCTTTCGAGGGGGCCTCTCTGAATATATCCAGGGGTCTCAAGGACGAGTACGGCGTCGAAAGGCTCCAAGCCGAATCCGAACTCCTCTCGAGGAAGTACGGGTTGAAGACGGCGAAGAACGCGGTCTTCATGAACACCATCTCGGACATCTTCAACTGGGGGTACTACTCCCAGAGACGGAAGATCTTGGAAGAGAAGCTGAACGTTCTGAAGAGACAAAGGGACGCCGCGGTGGACGAAGACAAGAGGAAGAACCTCGAGAGGGAGATCTCCAGCGTCGAGCTGGAACTGAAAGACATCGAGCTCAAGCTCTCCTCCCTCGAGGGCATGGACGAAAGGCTCTACGCGGAAGCGAGGGAGATCCTTTCAAAAATCGAGGTGCCCACGACTTCCAAACTCGAGCTCAGGGAAGACCTGAAGGCCAAGGAGCTCTCCGCGAAGGTCGAAGAGATGAAGGAGAAGACGTGGTACCTTCCGTACCTTCCGGACGTCACGTTCTCCTTCGGATACAACTTCAAAGACCAGAAGTGGAAGATCGGGATAGGCTTTCAGGTGACGCTGTGGGACTTCGGCGAAAGAAGGTTGGAGGCGGAGTCCAGGAAGAGAAGTGGCGCCAGGTTGGAGTACGAATCCGCGTTGGAGGACTTCGAGCGTGGCGTGAAGGAAAGGCTCCTGAAGTTGGAAAAGCTGAGCAGACAACTCGCCTTCTCAAGAGAAGACCTGATGGACGCGCAGAGGAACTTCGAAAAGGCCGAGAAACTCCACCAGCTAGGTTTCACGTCAACCGAAGACTTTGAGCTTTCCAGACTCTCCCTCCTGGAGAAACAGCTCGAGATCGAAAATCTCGAGAACACCTTGATCCTCGAGAAGTTGAACTACCTGAACTTTTTAGGGTACGACATTGTGAGTCTGCTCAAGGAAGGTGATGCAAATTGAAGAAGAAGGTTCTCATCTTGTCGCTGATCGCCGCCGTTGTGATTTTCACCGTGGTCTTCTTGTTGGTCGTCAGAAGTCCTGGTAGAGCTAGAGCGAGCGCGACTGCGGGGACCACCCAAACCGCGCAGGCAAACCAACAACCCTCCGTCTTTCTCACGTACACGGTGGGAGAAGGCGCCAACGTGGAGTACGTCACGATCGTCGGTCAGGTCGTCGTGGACAAGAAACAGGTCGTGGCGAAGGTCTCCGGTGAGGTGAAGGAGGTCTTCGTCAAGGAGGGAGACACGGTCAAAGTTGGCGATCCCCTCGTGAAGATAGACGACACCGACTATCGCGTGGAGTACCTGACGGCGTACGCGAACTACACGACCTCACCAACGGAAGTGAACCGGTTGAGGCTCGAGCAAGCCAAGAGGAACCTCGACAACACGCTCGTGACGTCCCCGGTCAGGGGAATCGTGGAGAGCGTGAACGTGGACCCAGGAGACAGGGTGTCCGCGGGGACCGTCCTCGTGACCATCACCGAGACGGACACGATGAGGGTGGAAGGCTCCATCGACGAGTACGACCTGAGGAACGTGAGGGAAGGGATGAAGGCGATCTTCACGTTTGAACAGCTCGGTTTGGAGCTCACGGGCAAGGTGAGCAAGATAAAGGGCTCCGCCCAGACTTCCGGGGGGATCGTGACCATCCCGGTGGAGTTCTCCTTCGACGGGACTCCCCCAAGGATCGTCATACCCGGTCTCACCTGTAACGTGAAGATAATCCTGACGGAGCTCAGCGGATCTTTCCTGGTGCCGAAGACGGCCGTGAGGAGCGACGAAGGCGGTCCCTACGTGCTCAAGAGGACGCCACAGGGCCCCCAGAAGGTCTACGTGAAGATCGGAAAGGAGATCAACGACAAGGTGGAGATAATCGAGGGAGTCAACGTGGGTGACGTCTTGGTGCTCGTCCCATCGCAGGAAGAGCTGCAAAGGCTCAGGACGAGGCAGGGTCTTCCCGTCTTCGGACCGGGTGTCCCCGGTACGGGAGGCAGGAGACAATGACGCCGAGAAAGGTGATGGAGCTGGTCGACGTGTGGAAGATCTACGACATGGGCGAGGTGAAGGTCGAGGCCCTGAGAGGGATCTCCTTCGAGGTGTACGAGGGCGAGTACGTCTTCGTCGTGGGGCCGTCTGGAAGCGGCAAGTCCACGCTCCTTCACATACTGGGTTGCTTGGACAGGCCGACGAAGGGGAAGGTCTTCATCGAGGGCGAAGACGTCTCAAAGATGAGCGACAGAAAGCTTGCCAAGGTGAGAAACAGGAAGGTCGGGTTCGTGTTCCAGACCTACAACCTCCTCCCCCGCCTGAACGCCCTGGAGAACGTGGAACTCCCGATGATCTACGCCGGCGTTCCCGCGAGGGAAAGGAGGAAGAAGGCGAAAGAGCTGCTCGAACTTGTGGGACTCGGCGACAGGCTTTACCACAGGCCCAACCAGCTTTCCGGCGGGCAGCAGCAGAGGGTGGGGATCGCGAGAGCTCTCGCCAACGATCCGTCCTTCATACTCGCGGACGAACCCACCGGGAACCTGGACACCAAGAGCGGGGAAGAGGTGATGGCCATTTTCAAGAAGCTCCACGAGATGGGAAAAACGCTCATCGTGGTCACCCACAACCCTGAGCTCTTGAAGGACGGCACCAGGATAGTGAAGTTGAGAGACGGTGTGATAGAAGACATGGAGATACGAGGTGTTGTGTATGGAAATACTTAAGGAAGTCTTCAGATCCCTGTACGCGAACAAACTGAGGACTTTTCTTTCGATGCTCGGTATCGTGATCGGTGTGGCGGCGGTGATCATGGTGATGTCGTTGGGCGCTGGGATGAAGAAGGGGGTCACGGAGAGGCTCACTTCCCTCGGTTCGAACGTCATAATGGTCTCGCCTGGGTTCGTGGGTGGAAGGGGAGGGACGGTGGCCCAGGCCGTCGAAACCCTCAAGGAGAGCGATGTGAAGGCGATCCTCGACATGTGCCCCAGCGTCAGCAAAGCGGTGGGACTGCTCAGCGGCAGTTACCTCGTCCAGTACAAGAACTCCAACACCAGGATCAGCGTGTACGCGGCGCCGAACGAGATCTTCCAGATCCTGAACCTCAAGGTATCCAGGGGCAGGACGTTCTCGGAAGACGACAAGAGCAAGAACGTCCTCATCATCGGCCGAGAGGCCGCGTACAACCTCTTCAAGAATGAGGACCCACTGGGGAAGAGGGTCTACATCGTGCAGGGCAGCCGAAAAATCCCCTTCGAGGTGATAGGGATCTTCGAGAGAACGGGTAGCATCCTCATGTTCAACCCGGACAGGATGATACTCATCCCGTACGAGACGGGAAAGTACCGCGTCTTCCAGAGTAGGGGCGGTATCTCGATGATCATCGCTATGACGTCCTCTCCGGAGCTCTCTCCAAACGCGGTGATGGAGATCGATCACCTGCTCTACACGAAGTTCCACGGTCAGGAGAGTTACTACAACGTCGTGAGCCAGCAGGCGATCCTCAACGTCGTCACCGAGAGTGTGAACATCATAAACCTCGTCTTGGTCGCGATAGCCGCCGTCTCCTTGGTGGTCGGTGGCATAGGTATCATGAACATCATGTTGGTGTCGGTTGTGGAGAGGACCAGGGAGATAGGCATAAAGATGGCGCTTGGGGCGTCGAGGGCCAGGATACTCGTGGAATTCTTGGTGGAGAGCATCACCATCACCTTCGTCGCGGGCGCGATCGGCGTGCTCCTCGGTGTGCTGGGCTCCGAGACGGCCGTGAACACGTTCGGAAAGACTTACGGGCTCGTGGCCGTGATCGAGCCGACGTCCGTTCTGATCGCTTTCGGTGTTTCCGCGTGTATAGGGCTCTTCTTCGGGTTCTATCCCGCCTACAGGGCCTCCAGGCTCAGCCCGATAGAGGCGCTCAGGTACGAGTGAAGCGATCCCCCCTCTGGTAGAATAGGAGGAGAGGAGGGGGGACTTTGCTCTCCATATTCTTGGGAAGTTTTCTCGTGGGCCTTTCCGGCGCGATGGCCCCAGGTCCACTGATGGCCTACGCGATCGTTCAGAGCTCCAGAGGATGGTGGAGGTCCTTCTTCCTCATCTTGGGCCACGTGTTGCTGGAAGCCTTTTTGGTTTTCTCACTCTTGATGGGGTTTCAAGTGTTTCTCTCCAACAAGGTCTTCGTCAGGACGCTCTCCGTTCTCGGGGGGTTCTTCCTGCTGTACATGGGTATGTCTCTGCTGCTGGGCAGGAGTTGGAACGACCCCGTGACCCTTCCGAGGGGTCAGAAAACCAGATTCCTCCCGCTCATGGGCGCCCTCATCTCCCTCTCCAACCCGTATTTTCTGCTCTGGTGGGTCGCTGTCGGTGGGAGTTTCCTCGCGCGCGCGAAGGAGCAACTCCTCGCCGGCGTGATCGCCTTCTATTTCGGGCACATACTTTCGGACATCTCGTGGTATTCTTTCATCGGCGTTGTGGGGCAGTCCCTCTTCAAACCGAATTGGAGAAAGGTGTACTCGATCGTTTTGATCGCCTCCTCGCTCATCCTCTTGGGGTTCGGCGCGTACTTCGTCTTCAGCGGCTTTCGCCTCTGAAGGGGAAAAGTGGAACACCTCGGTTTAGCGGAAAAGTCGAAGGACTACTGGGACTTTGGGACGTACCTGGCCTTCACGTCCAAGATCATGTCCCTGTTCCTTTCGTCCCCGAAGTACTCGACCTTGATGGGTATGTCCTCCTGGAGATCTCCACCGTACCGGAACGTCCCCGTGAAGATCACCCTGTTGGACCAGTAAAGCGTCGCCTCCAGGTAGAACCTGTACACGCCGGGTGCCACGTACTCGCCCTTCTCGTTCTTGCCGTCCCAAGTGTAGACCAACCTTCCACTCTCGGGTGTGGCGCCGGTGATCGCGTCTATCGTCTCTTTCGGTAAGGTGGAGGGTTTCGCCTTCTCCACCCAGGTGGGAAGGGATTCCTTCCTGAACGTGTAACCACCCCGAGCCGTGAACTGCGTGACGAAGATCGTCTTCACGAACCTCCCCTTCTCGTCCTCTATCCAGATCGCGAACTGGTTCGACGCCACCGTGTTCTTCTGGTTGAAGGTGAACGCGATCTCGAGCGTTCCCAGGCTCTTTCCTTCGTTTTGGGCGTGCAGACTCACAAAGCACAGGAACAAAATCAGGGAAGAAATCACCAACTTCTTCAAGACGATCGCCCCCTCCATCGATTATTATACTCTGTGAGGTGACCTTTCGTGAAGTGTCGTGTCTGCGGGTTCGAGTCCGAAGAGATCAGCCGAAGTGTCGGGGTGTGCGTCGAGTGTCTCAGGAGAGAGGAAACGTCCATCCTCCACGCGAGGAGAGCGCGCGAGCGTTGGAGGAGAGAGCTCGATCTGCCCCTCCCTTCCGCCTCTGGAGGCAGGACATGCGCGCTGTGTTCCAACGAGTGTGAGATCGAAGAGGGAAGGGCTGGTTTCTGCGGCGTGGTGAAGAACGAAGGTGGAAGGCTCACCACCATAACCGGAAGTTTCGAGAAGGCCTTGATTCACTGGTACTACGACCCGCACCCCACCAACTGCGTGGCCTTCCCAGTTTGTCCGGAGAGGGATCGAATCGGATACCGCAACCTCGCCGTCTTTTTCAGCGGCTGCAACTTGGATTGCCTCTTCTGTCAGAACGTAGACCACAAGTACATGATCGCGGGTTCCAGGATCGTGGAAGGCGACGTGGTGGGTTGTGAGGAGTTGGTCCAACTCGCCATGGACCAAAGGACGACGTGCGTGTGCTACTTCGGGGGAGACCCCACCCCCTGGAGCGTCTACGCGCTGAGGGTGTCCAGGGAGATCGCGAAACGCGCGCAAAAAAGGATCTGCTGGGAGACGAACGGTCTGGAAAACCCGAAGGTCATGGAACGGATGGCAAGGCTCAGCCTCGAAAGCGGCGGCATCGTGAAGATAGATTGGAAGGCTTACACGCCGAGCGTCTACGAAGCCTTAACCGGAGCGGACGGAAAGAAGGCCGTCTCGAGACTGAAAGAGAACGTCTCCCTTCTCGTTCGAGCGGACACGAGGAAGACCCCACCCCTGTTGGTGGTGAGCGTGCTCGTCGTTCCCCACTACGTGGACGAAGTGGAGGTCGGTGGGATCGCCGAGTACTTGGCGGGGCTCGATCCAGAAATTCCCTTGGTGCTCCTGGCCTTCGCCCCCCAGCACCTGATGCACGACGTGCCGACGACCAGCAAGAAACAGATGGAGGCCGTCCGGAGAAGGGCCCTCGAAGCCGGGCTCAAGAACGTCTTCGTGGGGAACGTTTGGCTCCTCAGGTGAGACGCTCACACGAAACCCGAAGCGATCTCTTCCAACCTCGACAGGTCCTTTATCACGATCACTTCCCTGTCGAAATCCAAGAGACCCTCCTCCCTCATTTTTCTCAATTCCCTAGAAAGGGAAGGTCGTTCGACGTTGAGGATTTCCGCAAGCTTTTTCTTCGGGAACGGAAGCCTTATCCTCAGATCCTTCTGCTTTTTGTACTCCTCGATCAAAAAGCCGCAGATCTTCTGTCTCAGGGTGAGGACGCTCTCTTTCAGCCTCTTGTTCAAGAGGAGGATTCTGTCGGAGAGGATCCTCAAAAAATCTTGAAGGAACTCTTCGTTTTCCCTGCACAGCTTCACCACGGTCGATTTTGGAACGTGTAAGATCGTCGCCTTCGTCCTGGCGATGATCGTCGCGGGAAACACGTTCGCCGAGGAGAAGACGATCGCCTCACCGAAGGTCTCCCCCTTCGAAAGCACGGCAAGGGTGTACTCCCTACCGGACGAGGTGACCCTCTTCACCTCCACCTCTCCTTCCAGGATCACCCCGATGAAATCACACACTTCGCCCTCGAGGGCGATCACTTCCCCCGCGTCGTGCGTTTTCCTGAGCACG
The DNA here is from genome assembly GCA_030550515.1 of Thermotogota bacterium. Taxonomy (GTDB): domain Bacteria; phylum Thermotogota; class Thermotogae; order Thermotogales; family Thermotogaceae; genus JAUQPE01. Next base: position 125,374 of record JAUQPE010000015.1, read on the forward strand.
CCGGGAAAGTTCAAGAGAGACGAGAGATCTTTCATCCACGTTCCCCCCAGAGATTGTAACCTATGTTACCGCCATTTCGAGTTAGGCTGGGATAAAATAAAGGCGAAAGATCCAGAGAAAAAGAGGAAAAACGAAAAGGAATAAGTTTTAGATCATTCGGGAGGTGAGTCTCTCATGGCGCTTCAAGCTGAAATGTTCTGTTACCAGTGCGAGCAGGTCGCCGGAGGGAAAGCGTGTACCAAGGTTGGGGTTTGCGGAAAGGACAGCAGGGTGGCCAGTCTTCAGGACCTCCTGATCTACCAGCTCAAAGGCATCGCTTACCTCGAAAACGAATACCTCGAAAAGGGAGGAGAACTGGACGACGAACTCGTGGACTTCTTCACGGAAGCCCTCTTCTCCACGCTCACCAACGTCAACTTCGACGAGGAAAGGTTTGTCAAGTACATCTTGAAGGCTGACGAGTTGAAGGAGGAGATGAGAAAACTCGTGAAACCGGAAGGTGTCCCACCGGCGGTCAACTACCGCCCACCGGAAGACGTCGAGAAGATGATCGTCGACGGGAAGATGGTAGGGCTTATTTCCGACAGAACGGACGAGGACATCAAATCCCTCAGAGAGCTCCTCATCTACGGCTTGAAGGGCATGGCGGCTTACGCGTACCACGCGAGGAGGTTGGGTTACAAGGATGGAGAAGTCGATTCTTTCTTCTTCAAAGCTCTCGCTGAAACCCTGCGCAAAGACATCACCGTCGAAGAACTCTTCGAACTCAACGTGGAACTTGGGAGGAAAAACTACAGGTGCATGGAGCTCTTGGACAAGGCGCACACGGAGACCTTTGGACATCCCTCCCCCACGGAGGTGACGATCACCAAGAAGAGGGGACCTTTCATCGTCGTGTCCGGACACGACCTGAAGGATTTGAAAGACCTCCTCGAACAGACCGAGGGCAAGGGTGTAAACGTCTACACGCACGGCGAGATGTTACCCGCCCACGGCTACCCTGGCTTGAGGAAGTACGAACACTTGGTGGGGAACTACGGTGGGGCTTGGCAGGACCAACAGAAAGAGTTCGACAACATCCCAGGTTGTGTCCTGATGACGACGAACTGTCTCCAACCCCCCTTGGAGAGTTACAGGGACAGGTTGTTCACGACGGGACCGGTTGGGTTCAAAGGGGTCGCCCACATCGAAGAGGTGAACGGCAGGAAGGATTTCACGCCCGTCATAAAGAAGGCGCTGGAACTTGGAGGGTGGGAGGAGGACGAACCGGAGAGAAAGATAACGGTGGGTTTCGGCCACAACGCGATCTTGGGCCTTGCCGGTGAGATACTCGACGCGGTGAGGGACGGAAAAGTAAGGCACTTCTTCCTGATAGGTGGGTGCGACGGGGCGAAACCTGGCAGGAACTACTACACCGAGTTCGCCCTGAAAACCCCCAAGGACACGATCGTGCTCACCCTCGCTTGCGGCAAGTACAGGTTCAACAAGTTGGACTTCGGCCGCGTCGCGAATTTTCCAAGGCTCCTCGACGTTGGACAATGCAACGACGCCTACTCCGCCATCTTGGTCGCCTTCGAACTCGCGAAGGCCTTTGGGGTGGACGTGAACGAGTTGCCCCTGACGTTGGTTCTCTCGTGGTTCGAGCAAAAAGCGGTGGCGATCCTGCTCACCCTGCTGGCTTTGGGGTTCAAGAACATGTACCTTGGCCCTTCCTTGCCCGCCTTCCTGTCACCAAACGTGCTCCAAGTGTTGGTGGAAAGATTCGGAATAAAGCAGATCAGCAACCCCGAGCACGACTTGAAAGAAATCCTGTCTTCGAAGGTGTGAAAGAAGCCCAGCCCGGCGCTGGGCTTCATTGCACGTACATCCAAACCCTGTACTTGTACTTCGGATCCTTCGGATCTACCCCTTTCCTTCTGAAGAGTTCGCTGAGGGTGACGAACTCGTAACCCATCTTCTTGAGCTCGGGTATGATGATCTCGAGCGCCTCGACGATGGGGTGAGGTTCGGGCTGGACGTCGTGGAGCAGGATGATCGCCCCATCCCTCACACCTTTCAACACGTTCTCGGCGATCTTTTCAGGGGTTCTGTCGCATCCGGCCCAGTCGTACCCGAGCACGCCTCCCACGAACGGCATGTCGATCGCGTCGAACATGGTCCTACTCACGGCGAGGTTGGGGGGTCT
>JAUQPE010000015.1:127712-134685 GCA_030550515.1 Thermotogota bacterium
ACCGACCTGGTCCTCTCGTTCACCAACTTTCCCACGAGGAAGAACGTGGCCACCACGTTGTGCCTCTCCAACGCGTCCAACACCTTCGTGGTTAGCTTCGGATCCGGGCCGTCGTCGAACGTCAACGCGCAGAGCTTGTCGGGCACGGGATATCCCTCCACGGACAGCGTGAGGCTTCCAGCGAGAAGAAAGAGAAGAAGGACCACGCGCTTCACTTCGCACACCCCCATAAGTTCTCCGGATTGTACACGAGCGTCGCGGAGCGCACCGTCACGTAAAGCCCAGGAAAGCTCCCGATCCAGTACTCCTCTCCCTTCAAACTCCCGCCCAGCACCCCTTCGACCGCCTCGATCAGGTCCATCAGGTAATTCAGACCAAAGGCGGCGCTTTCGTTCAGGTGTCCGTGGTAGATCTTCTCGAACAGATCCGCCATTCCGGCGAGCCTTCTGAGGCTTTGAAGGTAGACCCACAGTGGAAGACATCCAGGAAGGTGCAACCACGCGTGTCCCGCCCCCAAGGCGTCCCCGCTGAACAAGAGCTTTCGCTCTCTGTCCAGAAGGACAATCGAGCCCGGCGTGTGCCCCGGCGCTTCCAAGACCTCCAAACGCCTGTCGCCGAGATCGAACGCGTCCCCCTCCCGAACGTCCAAAAAACGCGAGCAGTCCACGCTCAAACCGAACAACTCCGCTATCTCCTTTTCCCTGTGGTTCATGTACACTTTCTCGAACTGGTTCGCCTGCGTGATGTGGTCCCAATGGGCGTGGGAGATCACCACCTCCACCGGTTTTCCCCCAGCGAGCCCCTCCACGAATCCCCTCAGATCGCCCTCCCCCATACCCGTGTCGAACAGGAGCGCCTTCTCCTTTCCCACGATCAGGTACATGCTGTCCTTCCTGTAGTCCACCACGTGAAAGACCCCTCTTTCCACTTCTCGGGCTGTGTACTCGTTCGCGTTCATGTCGATTCCTCCCTTCACCAGCCGGTGTTCTCGGCGCCATTATAACACCGAGAATCGGAGAGTTGGTAACCATCCCGAAACGAAAAGTTCACCCATCGCGCCCGTACATAAACAGGTGAGGCCTCATGAGGCTATCCTGCGAGAAGGAGGTTTTGGAAGTGGAGAAGAGCCTCAGGATCGTGTGGGGAACGGGAGAAGTGAGGGAAGACGGCAGGCCGATCCTCAGAAGACAGACCATCCGCGTGACGACAGACGCCACGGCCACGGACCTTTCGACGGCGATCAACGCGCTCTCCGCCTTGACAAAGTACGCGCTCGTTTCCGCGCAACTCGTCACGTCCGAACAGCTTTGAGGAGGTGATGCGGCGTGAAAAGGCTCGTGATGACGTTCTACAGTGAGGTGGAAAACAGGAGAAGGAGGATCACCCTCAACGAACCAAAAGACGACCTCACCTCCGATCAGGTCATGAACGCGATGCAAGCGCTGGTCGACGCCAAGGTCCTGGATCCATCTTACGTCATCGAGAGGGCCACGATCGTCGAGACCAACACCAACGAGTTCTTCGACTTGGTCTGAAGGTGAGAGGATGGACGTGTATTCTCTGATCAGAAACGCGCTTTTGCTCGGGATACACCTGGTGGAGCGAGACGGAGAAGGTGAAAAGAAAAAAGAAGAAGTCAAAGAGATGGTGTTCAACCTTTTGGACGACCTGGGGATCGAGCTGCCGCTGGACGAGGAGATCTTGGAGCACATGTTGGATTACGCGATAGACATCCTCGTCGATTTTCTCAACGGCAGGATCTGGAAGGTGGCGTGACGCGGGAAGCGACTCACCGGGACGGGGGCACCCCCGTCCTTTTTTTGGAGGTGGGACCATGAAAAGGGAATTTCTGGAGAGGTTCTCCCAGACGGCCTTCCTCCTCGAGAGGCTCTGCGGGATAGATGGAAAGATACTCCTCGCCCAATCCGCGCTCGAGACGGGCTGGGGAAGGCACGCGCCGGGAAACAACATGTTCGGCATCAAGAAGCTGTCGTGGCTCGAGGGTGGGCAGGCCCTCAAGACGAGAGAGTTCGACGGTGTGGAGACGAAAGACGTCTTCCAAACCTTCAAGAGTCCAGAAAACAGCATGATCGCGTACCTCATCCTGGTGAGCGAGAGATACCAAGAAGCGTGGAAGTTCAGAAAGGACCCGTCGAGGTACTTCCACGCCCTCCAAAAGCTGGGGTACGCCACGGATCCGAACTACGCGAAGAAGTGCCTTGATGTCTACGGGTGCATTTGATGTATAATACTGGTGGTCATCAACCCTTTTGGAGGGGGTCGTTCTGCAGTCACTGGTTTTCGCGAACTTTTTGCTCGTTTTTCTTTTCAACCTCTTCACGCACGGTTTTTATTTCTCTTTGGTCGCCTCTCTTCTCGCAACGCTTTGTCTGTACGCCTTCAGGGTCTACGATCCTGAAAGCCTCAAAAACTACAACGAACAGCTCGTGAGGACCACGGTAGCCTCGGTGATATCTTTACTTTTGACCCTTATGTTCACAAACGGCGCTTTCGCGCACTCCCTGGAGAACCTCCTCTTGACGGTCGTCGCGATCCCACCCCTCAACTTTCTGTGGTACAGGATCGTCCTGAAGAGACAACCGGTGAAGAGGTACCTCGTCCTTGGAGACAAGAAAGAGTTTTGGCACATCTTGAAAGAGATAGAGGAGAAGTCGTTCGGGAAGATACGTTTCGCCGAATTCTTAAATCCATCCCCAGCAAAACTCAAAGCGAAAGTCGATCGGTTCGACGCCGTGCTCGTAACCGATCCCGCCTACGAAGACTTGGTGGCCGATCTGGACAAATCGAAGGTCGAGTACCTCCCAAACCTCGTCGAGAAGACGCTCAAGAGGATCCCCGTGGAAGTCGCTCAAAAGTTCAAGGACTACTACCAAGTCTCCTTCGAGAACGCCCGAGACGACTCGCCGGCCAAGAGGATCCTGGACGTGTTTGTGGCGCTCGTGGGCCTCGTGGTCTTCTCTCCCTTCATGTTATTCATCGCGTTGGCGATCCTGATAGAGGATGGAAGACCTGTGATATTCAAACAGAAAAGGATCGGGAAAAACGGAAAGATCTTCGTGATGCTGAAGTTCAGGAGCATGAGAAACGAAGAAAAGATGAGGGCGAGGTTCGTGAACGACGAGCATCACAGGATCTTGAAGATAGGGCGCTTCATAAGGCCTTTCAGGATGGACGAGATCCTCCAGTTCGTCAACGTGCTCAGGGGAGAGATGAGCGTTGTCGGTCCAAGGCCAGAGCAGGAGGAGTTCGTGAGGATATACGAGAAGGAGATACCGTTCTACCACGAAAGACACAGGGTGAAACCGGGTATCACCGGTTGGGCGCAGCTGATGTACAAGTACTCTTCCTCCCTGGAAGAGGCGAAAGAAAAGCTCTCCTACGACCTCTGGTACGTGAAGAACAGGAACATCTTCCTGGACCTTCGCATCGTGCTTCAGACCGCGGAAGCGATGCTTTGGAGGCGCGGCGCCAAGTGAGATTTCAACTTTTCGTTTTCTTTTCGTAAAGGTGCTGTGAGAAAATATCGAAAAAGTGAATAGGGAATCGAGAGGTGCTCTCGGGGCAGGGTGGAATTCCCGACCGGCGGTGAAAGCCCGCGAGCCCCCTCTGGGGGTTGACCCGGTGGAATTCCGGGGCCGACGGTGAAAGTCCGGATGGGAGAGAGCACCTTACGTTTCAAACCCCGAGGAGCCCTCGGGGTTTTTTCATCCCGTGAGGTGAACGGAATGCGCGATGAAGACTACATGAAAATCGCCTTGAAGCTCGCCAGAAAAGGTCTTGGTTGGGTGAACCCGAACCCTCCCGTCGGGGCCGTTTTGGTGAAGGACGGAGAGATCGTCTCCAAAGGCTACCACAGATACTTCGGTGGAAGGCACGCGGAAAGAGAAGCTATAGAGAAGGCCCTGGAGAAGGGCGTCTCTCTCGAAGGCGCCACGCTCTACGTGACGCTGGAGCCGTGCGATCACTTCGGGAAGACCCCGCCCTGCACGGAGGCCATCCTGGAAGCTGGAATAAGGAAGGTCGTGATCGCCTGCAGGGATCCAAACCCCGTGAGCGGGGACGGCGTGAAGAAACTCACAGAGAACGGCGTGGAGGTCGTCTTGGGTGTCTGTGAAAGGGAAGCCAAGGAACTCATGAAGTTCTTTCTCAAGAGTGTCACCACGGGCCTTCCTTACGTCACGCTCAAGTACGCCGCCACGCTCGACGGAAAGATAGCGGACTTCGAGGGGAATTCGAAGTGGATCACCGCGGAACTCAGGCCGATCGTTCACAGGTTGAGACACCAACACATGGCGGTCCTCGTGGGGGCAAAAACCGCGCTCTTGGACAACCCTCGCCTAGACGTCAGACTCCCGGGGAAGTGGAGGAACCCCATCAGGGTGATCCTGGACAGGGAGGGAAAGACGCTCGAGCGCGTCGACTTGAACGTGTTCGCTCAAAGTGGAAGGGTCATCGTGTTCACGGAAAGGGAACGCGCGGACCTTCCACCCAACGTCACCATCGCGAAGTGTGGGTCCGCTCTCGAGATCCTGAGGACCCTCCACGGTTTCGGGATCGATTCGGTCCTCGTCGAGGGAGGTTCGGAGGTCTTCTCCCAGTTCTTACCCCACGCGGACGAGATCTACGCGTTCTACGGGGTGAAGGTCTTCGGGAAGGGCCTCGACGTCTTCGCGGGTCTGACCCAGACCGTCGATCAAGAACTGGACTTCAGGATAGAGCGCGTGGTGAAGTCTAAGAGCGGAAAAGAATTTCTGGTGGTGATGAAGAGGTGTTCTCGGGCATAGTGCAGGCGGTGGTGGAAGGTGAACTCAAGGGAAGCGTTTTGAAGATTCCAAAGGTGTGGGACGTGAGCGTGGGAGAGAGCGTGGCCGTGAACGGGGTGTGCCTGACGGTCTCGAAGGTCGACGAGCGTCACATGTACTTCGACGTGGGGCCGGAGACCTTGGAGAAGACCAACCTCGCCAAGGAGCGCCTCTTCAACCTCGAGAGGGCGCTCAGGGTCGGAGACCTCGTCGGGGGCCATTACGTGACCGGGCACGTGGACGGCACCGTGAAACTTCTGACGAAGAGGAGGGTGGGAAACTTCGTCTTCATGACCTTCTCCATGCCGAAGGAGAGGTGGGCGATCGCGAAGAAGGGCTCCATCGCTTTGAACGGCGTCAGCCTCACCGTGGCCGATCTGTCCCTCGACACCTTCACCGTCCAGTTCATCCCCCACACCCTGGAGAGGACCAACTTCAAGTTCGCGAAGCCCGGGACGGAGGTCAACTACGAGATCGACATCTTCGCGCGTTACCTGGAAAGGCTGGTGAGAGTGTGGATGACGTCCTTGAGGCCGTCAGATCCGAGTTTTTGAAGGGAAAACCCGTGGTGATCCTGGACGAGAACAGGGAAGTGGAGGGAGATTTCGTCTTCCCAGCCGAGCTGATGGGTGAGCGCCAAGCGAACCTCTTCGTGAAGGAGGGCAAGGGGTTGTTCTGCGTGGTCGGACCGGAGGAGGAATTGCTCGAGCGGGGATTTTTCAAGCTTTCGACGAACTACGGCGCCAACTACTTCGTGCCCGTGGACTTCGGCGATGGAACGGGGGTGTCCGCTGCCGAGAGGGCCACGACGTGCAGGAAGGTCGCGGAAAGACGCCTCACGATCTCCTCCTTCAAGTACCCCGGTCACGTGATGGTGATCGGCGCCAAAAGGCTTTCGGTCAGAAGAGGGCACAGCGAGGCTTCCACCGCGCTCGTGGAGATGTGTGGCTTTTCCCCCTACAGCGCGATCGTGGAGATCCTGAACGAGGAGGGAAACTCGCACGACCTCGAACACGTCCGACGCCTCGCAAGGGAGAAAAATCTCGTCCTCTTGAGCATCGAAGACGTCTGGAGGCTGTACGTCAAACACAAGCAGTTGATCCGGGTGAAGGCCAGGGCGAAGCTTCCCACCGAGTTCGGCACCTTCGAGATCGTCTCTTTCGAGAACGAGCTGGACTTCAAGGAACACTTCGCCGTGGTGAAGGACTGGGGGACGGGGGTGCCCTTGGTGCGCGTTCACTCCGAGTGCGTGACGGGGGACTGCCTGTCCTCGCTCAGGTGCGACTGCGGTTCGCAGCTGTCGAGGGCCTTGAAGGAGATAGGCGAGAGGGGAGGCGTGCTGATCTACCTCAGGCAGGAAGGCCGCGGGATAGGGCTTTCGGAAAAGATATGCGCCTACCAGCTCCAAGACGGTGGTCTCGACACCTACGAGGCCAACGTGGTCCTCGGGCACAAGCCGGACGAGAGAGACTACGCGGCCGCCTACCAGATCCTGAAGGCGCTCGGAATCGAGAGGATCGTGCTCTTGACCAACAACCCCGACAAGGAGAGACAGCTCTCCGAGTACGGGATAGAGATAGTGAAGACGGAGAGGCTCTTCGGTCGCGTCACGCCCTACAACGAGAAGTACCTGCTGGCGAAGGCCGCAAGACTCAGGCACAGGCTCGAAGAACTCTTGAGAGGGAAGGGAGGGAGCTCGTCGTGAAGGTCTACGAGGGCACCTACAACGGAGAGGGTTTGAGGTTCGCCATAGTGGTCTCGAGGTTCAACAGCACCGTCACGGAAAGGCTCCTGGAGGGGGCTCTGGATTGCCTCTTGAGGCACGGCGTGAGGGAGGAAGACATCGAGGTCGTGAGGGTTCCCGGGAGCATGGAGGTGGTGTACGCGCTGAACCTTCTCGTCAAGAGGGCCGACAAGTACGACGCCATCATCGTGCTCGCGGCGGTCATCCAAGGTGAGACGTACCACTTCAACGTCATAGCGAACGAGATAGGGAAGGCCGTGGCGCACTTCAACACCGTGTCCGAGATTCCCATCACCTTCGGCGTGCTCACCACGGAAACGGTCGAGCAGGCCCTCAACAGGTCCGGCATAAAGCACGGGAACAAGGGATTCGAAGCGGCGATGGCCGCCCTCGAAATGGCCAACCT
>JAUQPE010000006.1 GCA_030550515.1 Thermotogota bacterium
TCTCGTCGGTGAGCGGATCGATCTTCAAGACATCGCAACCAACATCTACGAGGTGAAAGCTCTCTTGGAGAGCTTTTCAGAGTTGATAAATATCGTGAATTATCAAGTCCGAGAGCTGGAAGAAACCTATGGAAAGCTTCAAGATTCCCATGAAGAACTCAGGAGAGCTTATGCGCTCCTCAAGGAGAAAGACGAGGAAATCAAGGAGACGTACAGATTCTTGACGGAAAGGTTGACGGTGGTTATAGAAGCGCTGGATGAACCGACTGGAAAACATGCAAAAAGACTCAGCAAGACCTCCAAGTTCTTGGCGGAGAAAATGGGGCTCCCACAGGACTTGGTTGAAAAGATCGAACTCTACGCTCCCCTTCACGATATAGGAAAAATCTACTTGCCAAAGGAAATACTCGTGAAACCCGGTAAGCTCACCAACGAAGAATACGAGATGGTCAAAAAACATCCCCTGTGGGGTGCCGCCCTGCTTTCTGGCAACGAAAAACTGGAGGTAGCCAGGAACATCGCATTGTACCACCATGAAAGGTACGATGGGTCTGGTTATCCCTTCGGTCTGAGAGAGGAAGCCATACCGATAGAAGCTCAGATCGTCGGGCTTGTGGACGTGTACGACGCTCTACGATCCGAAAGACCTTACAAGAAAGCCCTATCCCACGAAGAGGCCATGATGGTCATCTTCCACGGTGATGGAAGGACGAATCCGAGTCATTTCTCTCCGAGACTTTTGAAATTGTTCGCCGAATACGAGGAAGAGATAAAGAAAATCTGGGAAAGTACATGATCTTCCTCAGAGTTTCTCAAAGTATCTCAAAACTCTGGACGCGCACTCGATGGCAATCATCGCTCTTTCCTTTCCAATCTTTCTCACCCTCTCTTTCAAAAGTTCTGTTAACCCTTTCGTACCCCTCAACCCTTCAGCGCCCCTTGCGTCAGGCCTTGAACGATGTACCTTTGAGCGAAGGCGAAGACGCAAATGGTTGGCACAAGCGCCACGACAAGCCCTGCCGCCATCACGTTCCACTGTATCCCAGCCTTCGAGACGAAAGAGTAGAGCGCGACGGGCACCGTCATCTTGTGATCGCTGTGCAAAAACAGTATAGCCGTGAAGACCTCGTTCCAGCTGTTGACAAAGCAAAAACTGAAGATCGCACCTATCCCGGGAAGCAGTACGGGAACCACCACCCTCAACAAGGCACCTGGTTTGCTGCAGCCATCGATCATCGCGGCTTCTTCTATGTCCTTTGGTATGTTCCTCAAGAACGCACGCGCCATGATCGTTCCAAAGGCGCTACCGAAACTCGTGTACACCGTTATCACTCCGACGAGCGAGTTCGTCAACTTCAACCTCGAGAACATCGTGAAGAGGGGAATCATGACCAGGTAAGTGGGGAGCATCTGGACGAAGAACAAGACCAGAACTAGAACTTCCCTGAACTTGAACCTCTCTCTCGTGAGCACGTAACCCGCCATCACCGCGAACACCGTCGAAAGACCCGCGGAAACTACGGTGACGATGAACGAGTTCTTGAAATAAACACCAAACCTCGCAAAACTGAAGAGGTACCTGTAAGCCTCGAGTGTCGGTCGAGAGGGGAAGTACTTGACGGGAAACGTGTAGACCTCCGTGGCGGGTTTTATGGAAGTCAGGAAGATCCAGACCAGCGGAAAAACTGCGAAAATGAGGTATAAAGAGAGGGCAACGACCCTGAAGATGGTCCCCGCTCTCTTCTTCTTCACAGTTCGAACTCCCCCTTCTCGAGCAGCGAGAGGTAGACGACGGCGAACGCGAGAAGGACAGCGGTGACGATCACACCCAACGCGGAGGCGAGCCCGAAGTTGTTCCTGTAGTAGACGACGTTGAGCATCTGAACGGAAAGGATGGTCGTCACGCCGGCTGGCCCTCCACGGGTCATCCCGTATATGATGTCTGGAAAGTTCATCACCCATATGATCCTGAGAAGGATGGTGCTCACCACGGTTGGTCTTATGTAAGGCAGGGTGATCCTGAAGAGCCTCTGGAAGAAACCCGCTCCATCGATTTGGGCTGCCTCGTACAGTTCTCTGGGAACGGATTGGAGGGCGGCGAGCAACATGATCGCGAAGAACGGAATCCCGTACCAAACGTTCACAAGGATAACGGACATCATCGCAAATCTCTCATCCGAGAGAAAGCCTATCGGAACCTTGATGAATCGCATCCTCACGAGGAGATCGTTCACCACGCCGAACTGCCCGTTCAAAAGCCACGACCACAGAAGTCCTATGGCGAATCCGGAGAGCGCCCAAGGGTAGAAGACAAACCCCATGTACGCGCCTCTTCCCTTGAAGGGTTTCTCCAGGAGCAACGCCAAGATGAGGCCAAAAATGAACTGAAGTGAGACGGACCAGGCTATCCAAACCAACGTGTTCCATAGTATCCTGGGGAAATTTGGGTCTCTCAAGATCGTCTCGTAATTTGCGAGTCCCACGTACCTTGGATTGTTCAGGTTGAAGACGGTGAGCCTTTGAAAGGAAATCACCCCCCCGCGGACGAGGGGGTAGAGGTTCAGGAGGAACACCAGCGAAAAGGTGGGCGAAAGCATCAAAACGACCCAAAGTTTCTTCATTTACCAAGCCCTGCCTTCTTCCAGAAGTTGGCCCAAGTCTTGAGCGCGTCTTCGGGTTTCATCTTGCCGAGCAACACCTGTTGCATTGTGGTTTCGTGTAGTTCGTTCCACTCGCTCCAGGCTTCGTTGTCCAGCGGATACTTGGTGAACTGGTAGTGCTTCGGATCGTCAAACATGGCCCTCCAACCTGCGAATACTTCGCTCTTGAAGTAGGGATCGATCTCGTAGACCCTCTTGTCGACTGGAAGGGCTCCGTACTCCCTGCACCAGTAGGCGTTTATCTCGGGAGAGTTGAAAAACTCGAGGAACTTCCAGGCGAGGTCTTTGTGCTTGGAGTAGCTTGTTATCCCCCAACCGGAGAAGCCGAGCGTTGGGTAGGCCTTTCCTCCCTTTCCTATTGGAAGTGGAGCGGTCTTGTAAGTTCCTTCTTTCATGAGCTCTTTCAACAACCCGACCGTGTCGGGATCCTGGAACAGGTACGGCGTGATACCGGACACGAAGGCGTTCACCTGCTCGTCGAATCCCCAGTTTATCGAATCTTTCGGAGCGGTTTTGTAGAGCTCGATGTAGAACTTGAGACCTTCCAGGGCCCTCGGATCCTCGAATATGAGTTTCCCATCTTTCTTCAGGTACATGCAGTTGGGGTCTATATCGTCAAAGAAAGAGGTCATCACTATGTCTATGAAAGCTGTCGGGTAGCCCTTGCCGCGGAAGTTGAACCCGTACTGGCCGATCTCCGGTTTGGCCAAAGCCCTACAGTACTGGAGTAGCTCGTCCATCGTCTTCGGTGGGTTGGGAAAACCGTATTTGGACGTGATGTCCGGTCTGTAGAAGAGTGTCTTCACGTAGAGGGCGTTCGGGAGAAGGTAAGCCGTTCCCTTGTAAGTTCTTGCGGCCTCTAAAACACCCGGCACGAAGTGTTTGGGAAGCTCAGACTTGGCGAGATAAGGTTCGAGCGAGAGGAGTTTCCCCATGCTCGCGAGGGCGCTCAAGGACCAGTCTCCCACTTCGACGATGTCGAGTGGTTCTTCGGCGCTGACCA
>JAUQPE010000011.1:0-101936 GCA_030550515.1 Thermotogota bacterium
ACCTTCAGCTTGTTCGTTGGGAGTGATCCGATGAGGGGTTCCATCCTGATGGAGACGCTTTTTGCTCTGGCCATAACGCTCTTCGTGCTGGCCTTCTCCATGTGGGCTGTCACGAGATCTTTCGAGGGTATCGCGCGCTCGAAGAGGATGTTGGTTGATCTGTTGAGGGAGCGAGAAGTCTTGGAGAGGGTGTTCGCCGGGGACGCCAGCGCGCGGGCGAGCTCGGTGAGGATGGAGAGGAAGCTCCGCCTGGGGGATGGTGCGGAGATCGATGTGGTCATCTACAAGAGCTCGGACGCGGGGAAACTCTTCGTTTTTGAGTTCAAAAAGTGATGGTTTCACGATCGTTGAGGCGCTCAGCGGGATGGTCATCGTTTTCGCCCTGCTTTCCATCTCCGTCGCGATCTTTTTGACGCTTGCGGCGCGTCTCCACAATCTCGAGAAGACCTACGCAAGGCTTGAAGAACTCTCCAAGATCGCCCAGTACCTGCAGGACACCTTGCCTTTGGTGAAGGAAGTTGTCCTCTCCAATTCTGTTCTCTCGGGTTACGACGAGGCGCTCTTCGTCGAAAACGGCGTCCTCTACTCCCAAAAGGGACAAAGAAAGACCGCCCTGGGAAGGGTGAGACGCGTCCAATTCGAAAGGCACACGGTCAACTCGCGCGTGCTCGTCAAGGTCTCGTTGGAGAGCGACGGAGCGAGGTTGGAAACGTCCGTGCTTCTCTTGAACGCCCGTCCCGAGCCCTCCGACCCATCCGAGGGACCAGCCCCCGTTTTGCTCCTCAAGCGTTGAAATTCTTCTGATATAATCGTCACAAGGGGGTGGTCTCTTTGGACTTTCGAAGGCTCACCGTGGAGGACTGCCTCAGGCTCCCGCGGGAGGAGAGGGAAAAGCTCGTTTCCCTGTCGCTCGAGACGATAGAGAGGCTCGATCCGAAGATCAAGGCCTTCATCAGCGTGAACGGGAACGTGAGCTTTCGTAGGGAAGGGGAATTCTGGGGCGTTCCCATCTCCATAAAGGACAACATACTGACGCTGGGCATGAGGACCACCTGCGCCTCCAAGATTTTGGAGAACTACGAATCCGTCTTCGACGCCACCGTGGTGAAGAAACTGAAGGAAAAGGGCTTTGCGATCGTTGGAAAGGTGAACCTGGACGAGTTCGCGATGGGGTCCAGCACGGAAAGGTCCGCCTTCTTCGTGACGAGAAATCCCTGGGACCTCGAGAGGGTGCCGGGTGGGAGTAGCGGGGGATCGGCCGCGTCCGTCGCGGCCGGCATGGTGGTCGCGTCTCTTGGAAGCGACACGGGGGGATCGGTCAGACAGCCCGCCGCCTTCTGCGGGGTGGTTGGCTTCAAACCCACCTACGGACTCGTCTCCAGGTACGGCTTGGTCGCGTTCGCGAGCTCCCTGGACCAGATAGGTCCGATCACCAAGACGGTGAGGGACGCGGCGATCCTGATGAGCGTGATCGCCGGAAGGGACCCCAACGACGCCACCACCGTGGAAAGGAAAGTGGACTTCCTCTCGGGGATAGAGGACGGCGTTTCCGGCATGAGGTTCGCCGTGCCGGAAGAGATCTACGAGCACGAGCTCGAAAAGGGCGTCGCGGAGGCCTTCGAGGAGTCTTTGAGGCTCTTGGAGAGGCTTGGGGCCAGGGTTGAGCGCGTGAGGCTACCCCATCTGAAGTACTCCGTCGCCACTTACTACATCATCGCCCCAGCCGAGGCGAGCTCCAACCTCGCGCGTTACGACGGCGTCAAGTACGGGCTGAGGCTGAAGGGGACAGGGCTCAGGGAGACCTACATGAAGACTCGAAACGTCGGTTTTGGAGAGGAAGTGACCAGGAGGATAATGATCGGAACCTTCACGCTCAGCGCCGCTTACTACGAGGCCTACTTCAACAAAGCCCAGAGGGTGAGAAAGAAGATCGCTAGCGAGTTGAACGACGTGCTCTCCGAGTACGACGCGATCCTCACCCCCACGAGCCCCGTAACCGCCTTCAAGATAGGGGAGATAAAGGATCCCCTCACTTACTACCTCATGGACATATTCACGATTCCGGCGAACCTCGCGGGGCTTCCCGCCATAAGCGTTCCCTTTGGATTCTCGAACGGCCTGCCGGTGGGTGTTCAGATCATGGGTAGGAGGTTCGAAGACGGGAAGGTCCTCAGGATCGCGCGCGCCATCGAAAAGCACTCGCCGTACAACGAGGATGGCAGGTTCCCACTCCCGGAGGTGGAAGCATGAGGTACAGGTGCGTGATAGGTCTCGAGATACACGTGCAGCTTTCGACGAAGACCAAGGCCTTTTGTTCTTGTCCCGCGGACGTCTTCGACCTTCCACCCAACACCGCGATTTGTCCGGTCTGCACGGGACAGCCTGGGGCGCTTCCCGTTCCGAGCGAGGAGATGATCAGGTACGCGGTGAAAGCCGCGCTCGCCTTGAACTGCAGGATAAACCTGTACTCCAGGTTCGACAGGAAGAACTACTTCTACCCCGACCTCCCGAAGGGTTACCAGATCAGCCAGTACTTCTACCCTATCGCGACAGGTGGTTATCTGGAGATCGACGGGGATGAGGGCAGGAAGAAGGTCAGGATCAGGAGGCTTCACATAGAGGAAGACGCTGGAAAGTTGATGCACGAGGGCGATTCGATCACGAAGGCAACCTACACCCTCGTGGACATGAACAGGTGTGGCGTTCCCCTGATCGAGATCGTCACGGAGCCAGACATCTCGTCGCCAAGGGAAGCGCGGGTCTTCATGGAAAAGCTGAGGTCTATCGTGAGGTACATCGGCGTGAGCAGCGGCGACATGGAAAAGGGTGCCCTGAGGTGCGACGCGAACATCTCCGTGGTCGACACGCAGACGGGAAGGCAGAGCAACAGGGTCGAGGTGAAGAACATCAACTCGTTCAAGTTCGTGGAGAGGGCGTTGGAGTACGAGTTCAACAGGATCGTTGAGGCGCTCGAGAGGGGAGAGGACGTGGAGAGGGAGACCAGGGGTTGGGACATGTCGACCAAGACCACGGTTTCGATGAGGGGGAAGGAGGAGGAGAGCGATTACAGGTACTTCCCAGAACCCGATATACCACCGATCGTCCTCACCGAAGAGTACGTGGAGAACGTGAAGAAAGAGATACCAGAGCTTCCCGACGAGAAGGCGCTCAGGTTCGTGAGGGAATACGGCCTACCAGAATACGACGCGAGAGTGCTCACAGCCAGCAGGGAGCTTGCGGACTTCTACGAAGAGTGCGTGAGGGCTGTGGGGAGACCCAAAGAACTCAGCAATTGGATCATGACGGAGGTTCTGAGGGAGCTGAACGAGAGAAACTTGGAGATAACGCAGACAAAGCTCACCCCCCAGCACTTCGCGGACCTGTTCAAGCTCATGGACGAAGGCAAGATCTCCATAAAGATCGCGAAGGACATCTTCCCGGAAGTCTTCGAGACGGGGAAGATGCCTTCCCAGATCGTGCGGGAGAAGGGGCTGGAGCAGATCAGCGACGAAAAGTTGATAGAGGAGATCGTGCGGAAGGCGATGGCGGAGAATCCCGACGCGGTGCAGCAGTACAGGGACGGCAAGAAGAAGGTGATGGGATTCTTCGTCGGCTACGTGATGAGGGAGACCAAAGGAAAGGCCAATCCGGAACTCGTGAACAAAATAGCGCAGAAACTCTTGGAGGGTGATTGACATGAGAAAGTTTCTCCTGCTGGTTTTCTCCCTCACAGTTGCGATCTCGGGGCTTTCGAACACGTTCAACTGGATGTCCGATGGGTACCACGTGAGGATCGGCGATAGAGTCTTCGTGGAGGCCTTCCACGGAAACTGGGGAGTGGGAGTGGAATTTTCGAAAAGCGGTGAGATCAGGCAGAGAATAGGGATCCTCCAGCTCAAAGTGGCCGAAGGTCAAGTGAGGCCCAGCGTTTCGGTGGGAAACGGCGTGCACGTTGGCTTCCAATTGGAGTACAGGGACATCGTTCCCTTCCCTGGCAGCTTCCGATACACTTTCATGGCGGGACCCAAGGGCGGTTACGTGGTGAGCGAGCACAAGTACAACGCGAAACTCGCGGGATTTGGATTGAGTTTCGACAACTTCGCTTACCTTTCGAACGACAAGGTGGTCTTTTGGGATGGAGCGGTGGCGTACTCTGGTCTCAACGTGGGTTACAAGCTCACCTCGGACGCGGGACTGATCGGTTTTACGAACGAGGAGAGCAGGTACTTCCTCGGGATCGGCCTGGTGAGGGGAAAGCTCGGCGGTGGGATAGGGGTGAATTTCAAGGTGAACGAGGCGAACGTGAAACTCCTCTTCGCCGCGACGGAAAGGGATCACACTTACGGTGCCTCCGTGGAATACCAGGGTGAAAAGGGAAGGTTTCGAATCGTCGCGAACAAGGAGAGTTTCTATATTTCACTGAGATTTTGAGAGATTTGTGGAGAAAAAACTTCGTTTTTTGAAATAATCTGGAATATCGGGGAGTTTTCCCCGTTTTTTTGTGAAAATTGCGACTTGGACTTTCGAAAGGCACTTGACTATAATTATGGTCAAGGAGTGGGGAGAGTGGATCTGAAGAAGGTCGAGTTCTACAGCCTCGCGGACGCCAAGGCGAGGTTTTCCAAAGTGGTGGATGAAGCCAGGACGAAGGACGTCGTGGTCACCAGAAACGGAATGCCCGTGGTTGTGATCGTGGACTACGAGAAGTACAAGAGGTTGGTCGAGTTCCTGGAAGAGATCCTCGACGCTTACCTTCTGGACATAGGCAACGTGGAGAGCTATCTGAGGCTCAAAGAGTACTTCGAGTACGACAGTTCACAGGAGGTGTGAGAGGATGGCGCAGGTCGTGCTGGAGAACGTGACCAAGATCTACGACAACAAGGTGGTCGCCGTGAAGAACGCCAACTTGGTCGTCGAAGACAAAGAGTTCGTCGTCCTGTTGGGACCGTCCGGTTGTGGGAAGACCACCACACTCAGGATGATCGCTGGCCTCGAGGAAGTCACCGAGGGAAAGATCTACATCGACGGAAAAGTCGTGAACGACGTGGAACCGAAGGATAGGGACATCGCGATGGTCTTCCAGAACTACGCCCTTTACCCGCACATGACCGTCTACGAGAACATGGCCTTCGGGCTCAAGCTCAGGAAGTTTCCGAAGGACGAGATAGACAGGAGGGTCAGGGAGGCGGCGAGGATCCTGGGGATCGAAGACCTGCTCGACAGGAAACCCAGGCAACTCTCCGGTGGTCAGAGGCAGAGGGTCGCCGTTGGAAGGGCGATCGTCAGAAACCCCAAGGTCTTCCTCTTCGACGAGCCCCTCTCCAACTTGGACGCAAAACTGAGGGTGCAGATGAGGAGCGAGCTCAAGAAGCTCCACCACAGGCTCCAAGCGACGATCATCTACGTGACGCACGACCAGGTCGAGGCGATGACCATGGCGGACAAGATCGTGATCATGAAGGACGGCGAGATACAGCAGATAGGAACGCCCTACGAGGTCTACAACAACCCGGCCAACGTGTTCGTCGCTGGATTCATCGGAAGCCCAGCGATGAACTTCGTGAACGCCAGGATCGTCAGAGGCGAAGGTGGGCTCTGGGTACAGACCTCTGGTTTCAAGGTGAAGGTTCCGAAGGAGTTCGAGGACAAACTCGCCAACTACATCGACAAGGAGGTCATCTTCGGTATCAGACCTCACGACATCTACGACAAGCTCTTCGCCATAGCCCCAACACCGGAGAACACGGTCTTCGGTATCGTCGACGTCGTGGAACCACTCGGAAGCGAGACCATCCTCCACGTGAAGGTGGGCGACGAAACGATCGTGGCGGTGGTGAATCCAAAGACGCAAGCGAAGGAAGACCAAAAGATAGACCTCGTGTTCGACATGACCAGAATGCACGTGTTCGATAAAGAAACGGAGAAGGCCATCATCTGATTCGAGGGGGACGTCCCCCTCACTTTTTTTTCACGATGAATTCCACCACGTCCCCGTCCTGAAGTTCTTCCGTGAACCTGGCCTTTTTACCGTTCCTCAATATCTCGTAGTCCTTCAAACCGTCCACTTCGACGTCCTTCAGCAGGTCCAAGATCATCGGTTTGAATTCCTGAAGCTCAAAGCGGTTCTCGCCCGTCTCCTTCAGTTTCATCAGAGGGAACTTTCTCTGGACGCCGTTGAACGAGACGGTGATGGTCGGGATGTCCAGGGCTTCCTCCACGCTCTTTCTCTTGACCTCGACGGCTACGATCTCCTCCCCAAGTTTGACTCGGTCTTCGTCGAAAAGCTTCGCCTCTCCCCTGAAGAACTCGTATTCCACCAACCTCACCGTCTTCGTTTCGCCGTTCACCACCACCTTTCCCGTTCCACTTTTCAACTTTTCCTTCAGTTCCTTCACGCTCATCTCTTCTCGAAAGCTCAAAACGTCCCCATCTTCCACGAGTTCTTCGGGAAACGCTTCCTTTTCGTTTTTGGTGATGGTTGGGTATACCTCTTCCTTCTCGCCGTCCGGGAAGGTCACGCGGATGGGTACCACCAAATCTTTGACCTTCAGCTGTTCCTGATGGTCTTGAACGATCACCTCTATCCGGTCACCGTGTTTCACGTGCGCGTGAAAGTCCGCAGGTTCTCCGTTCACCAAGACGTCCACCCTACCCCGCGCCCGAGTTGACACAACGGGTCTTCCGTTCACCTCGACAACCAAGACGTCCTTTTTGAAAAGGTTGGAGAACTTGTAACCCGCCTGGATCAACGCTTGCATCACGGTGTACCTACCGTTCGTTCCCATCATTCTCACGGGAATTCCGTTCACGTGAAGTTGGGAGAACACCGAACCACTGCTCTGCAGCGCCGAGTAGGCGATACCAACAGGTGTGACGAACTCGCTTCCCTTCACCCTACCCGTCGGGTCTTCCACAACGCCGGTGCTTTCGACGGTCTTCAGCGACACCCTCTCCGCTGGCAAACCCAGTTTTTCCGCGAGTTTCTCTGAAAAACCCGGTACCTTTGCCCCTCCACCGACTATCAAAACAGCCGATGGGGCCGAGCCGTTGAGCTCCAGGATCTGCCTTGCGATCTCTCCAGTCACGAGGTCCAAGGTCGACTCCACAGCTGACCTCACCTGATCGGCGTCCAGTTCGACGAGCTTGTCCAGGATGTTTTTCACCGTGAGTCTCCCAGTTTCGAACACGGTTCTCTTCACCCGCTCGGCCGTGTTGAAGTCCAACAGGAAACTCCTTCCGATGGCTTCGGTGATTTCGTCGCCAGCGAGAGGGATCATGCTGTAGGCGACCACGGCGCCATCGCGCGAGATCGCTATGTCGCTCGTTCCCGCTCCAACGTCGACGAGCGCCACGTTGAGGTACCTGAGATCCTCTGGCACGGCCACGTTCATCGCTGCGATGGGCTCCAGCGTCATGAACACGGGGGTGAGCCCTACAAGTTCCAGAACCTTGAACAAAGCTTCCACCACTTGAACGGGCAGGAAGGCGGAGACGACCCTCACGTAGGCCCTTCCTCCCCTATGTCCTTCCAGCCTTTTCACCCAAAAACCGTCCAGATTGTACTCCACGACAGAGTAGCCGACGCAAAAATAGTCCTCTTCCATCTTCTTCTGCGCTTCGTTTACGGCTTCCATTTCCAACCTTGCCACGTCTTCCTTGGTGATCCTGACAAGTTTGGAGAGGTCCCTTTCCGCCTCGGCGAAGATCGTTTTCAAGTACCTGCCGGCGAGGGCAACGGCGACCTCTCTGAGGTTGGTTTCGTTCCTCTCTTCCAAGGTTTTCTTCAACGTCGCCACCGATCTTGCCACTTCTTCCACGTCGTGAACCTGACCGTCGAACATCGCCCTGGTCTCGTGTTCTACGGTTTCAACGTCCACAACTCTCAGAAGAGACCCCTCTCTCGCCGCGATGATCCCCGCGATCTTCCTCGTGCCGACGTCGAGGGCGAAGATCATGTCTTCACCTCCACCACCGTCACACCGGTCCCCCCTTCCGCTGGCATTCCGAACCTGAAGTTCACAACTCGGGGGTCGCTCCTGAGGATTTCCCACACACCCGCCGCGAGCCTTCCCGTCCCCTTTCCGTGTATGATGTAACCCTTGCTCAAGCCGTTCATCACCAAATCGTCTAAGAACTTCTTGATCAAGGGCTCCGCCTCTTCGACCGTGAGACCCCTGATGTCGATCTCCGTCCTGAAAGACGACACTATCTTCTGTTGCTCAACTTGCACTTCCTCTTGCTTCTCCACTTTTCTGAGGTCTCCCACTGGCACCTTCACCCTCAGAAAGCCAAAGTCCACGAGCGCCACGTTCTCCCTTATCTCCACCACCTTTCCAACGGACGTGCCACCCTCTATCCTCACCGGGTCTCCAACCCTTATCTCTTCGTCTGCGACTTTTTCTATCTTCACCTCTCTTATCTCCCTGCTCTCTTTCTCCAGCACTTTGGCGGTTTCCTTCATCTCTTCGATGCGAGCGCTCTTCATGGCGTGCAACGCATGATCCAAGTCCTTCTTCACCTTCTTTATGTACTCGCTGAGCTCTTTGAGTTCCCTGTCAAACTCTTCGATCTTCATCTTTTTGAGTTTTTTGTAGTCTTCCTCGTACCTTTGCTTTAGAACGACGTACTCTTCCCTTTCCCTTTGAAGTTTCCTTCGCTCCTCCTCGAGAAGGGATATGCGTTCGTGGAGCGACCTTATCAGGTCTTCGAGCGCCATCTCTTCCTGGGAGAGTTTCAGACGGGCCTTTTCGATTATTTTCTTGTCCAGACCAAGCTTTTCCGCTATGTGGAAGGCGTGGGAACCACCCGGCACTCCCACCAACAACCTGAAGGTGGGCGACAACGTCTCCGGGTCGAACTCCATGGAGGCGTTCAACAGTAGGGGATGGTTCATCGCCATCACCTTGACGGGTGTTAGGTGCGTGGTGACGAAGATGGTGGAACCTTTTTCGATGAGTTCTTCGATGATGGCGATCGCCAAAGCGGCCCCTTCGACGGGATCCGTCCCAGACCCCAACTCGTCGAGGATGACGAGCGAATCGTCGTCGGCCGATTCAACGATCTCCACGATCCTCCTCATGTGAGACGAAAAGGTGCTGAGGTTTTGCTCTATGCTCTGTTCCTCACCGACATCCACCAATATCTTCGAAAAGATCCTCAGTTCCGTGCCCTCGTCGGCCGGCACAGGGAAGCCGCTCATCATCATGGCTGTGAAGAGTCCCACGGTCTTCACCGTCACGGTCTTTCCACCCATGTTCGGACCCGTTATGATCATGCCCTTCTTGGTCGACGAGAGTTCCAGGCTGACGGGTACGACTCTGTCCTTTGGGATGAGGGGGTGTCTGGCGTTCACAAGCTTTATCTTGGAAGAGGGTTTCACGACGATCGCCGAACACTCTTTTGCGAACCTCGCTCGGGCGTACAGGGAATCGAAGTGCGAGATGGCCTCCAGGGAATTTTCCAGGCATTTCAGATTCTTGAGCAAGATGTTCGTGAGTTCTCTGAGGATCCTGTTCACTTCTATCCTTTCTTCTTCTTCGAGTAACCTCATCCTGTTGTTCAACTCCACGAACTCTTCCGGTTCCATGAACACGGTGGCGCCGGAGGAGGACAAGTGGTGAACGATGCCACGGACGGATCCCTTCAGGGAGGCCTTCACGGGGAACAGGTACCTTCCATCCCTCAAGACGTACATCTGTTCCTGAAGTACCGAGGCGTTTTTCCTCACAAAATCATCGGCTTTTCTCTTCAACTCTTGGGAGAGCTCTCTCTTGTTCTTCCTTATTTCTCTGAGCTTCGGGCTCGCCCCGTCCGAGATCTCCCCCTTCTCGTCCACGCACCTTTTCACCTCTTCGACGAACTCCTCCAAGACGCACAGGCGCGCAACCAACGCTTTCAACTCCTCAAACTCCCTCTTCTCCACGTCCTTTTTGAGTTCTCGACATCCTTCGAAGAAGTCCGCCACCCTACGCAACTCCGTGGGTTCCAAGACTTTCCCATCTCTCACCTTTTCGAACTCCGCCGTGACGTCGTTTAAACCCTTGATCGGAGGTTCACCGTACTTGAGGAGGTATCGAACGGTGTCGTCGAGGAGGGCAAGCTCTCTCCAAGGATTGGGAGTGGGTTTGAGCGAATCGAGATGCCTTCTCCCAAGTGGAGAAAAAGCGTACTTTTTCACGAGCTCGACCACCTGTGGGAAGTCGAGGAGCTCCAGATAACTCTTCAAAACCGATCACCTCAAGGAACGAAAGAAATCATCCCGCAGAAATTATAACACCGCGGGGTGACCGAATTTTTCGCGATTTTCTCACACACATCTACGCCGCGGGGACACATCCCCTGACGCTAAGCTCACCGTTCGACTCGATGTCCAAAGTAAAAGAAAGCTAATCGGAATTGGCCGACGCGAAAAACAATTCGCTGAAACACACGTCGTCGCAAAACGACTCGTTTTGAGGCGAACAAGTTTGCGAGAGAACTCGCTGCGGGCAAACCGAGCACGTATCGCGTCGAGAACGAAAAGGTCCGCAGACAGGTTAAGCAAAGGTCATCTGCGAGTTTGCGAAACAAGATAGTCTGCAACGCGTCCTGCCTGCGGGCACGAAGCATTAGGTATATTAGGAATCATCAACGTTGCGATCAAAAAACCTGTCGAAGACCGTTGTCTGTCAACCAGCCGGATGCTCCCCTTTCGGGTTGAGCGAGCCCTCCTCCTTCAAGGGGAGAGTGGTTGCCTCCTTTTCTGGGATCAGGAAGTTGGCGAGGATCCCGACTATAGCCGCAAGACTGATACCCTTGAATTCGACCCTACCCAAGTTGAGCACAGCCCCTCCGATGCCGAGTGTGAGCATCAGGGAAGCGATCACGAGACTTTTGGGTTTAGAGAGGTCAACCCTTGCGTTCACCATAGTCCGCACACCTATCGAAGCGATCATGCCGAAGAGGATGAGGCTCACGCCGCCCATCACGGCTTCGGGGATGGTCCTGAGTACCGCTCCGAATTTCGCGATGAAGGCGGAAAGAATCGCAACGAGAGCCGCTCCCCTCAGAACCGAAGGATCGTAGACCCTGGTCAACGCGAGCACACCCGTGTTCTCGCTGTAAGTGGTGTTGGCAGGTCCTCCAAGAAGACCCGCAAGCGAGGTGGCAAGTCCATCGCCCAAGAGGGTCCTGTGGAGCCCGGGGTTCTCGAAGAAGTTCCTTCCCACCACGGCGCCGTTGGTCGTGATGTCGCCGAGGTGTTCCATAAAGGTTGCGAGCGTGACGGGAACCATGACGAAGATCGCGCCGTAGTCGAATTTTGGAAGCATGATCTTCGGCACGCTGAAGGTGGGAGTTTCAGCGATCAAGGCCGTGTTCACTTTTCCGGTTGCCAAGGCCACCAGGTACCCCACCACCACACCCGTTATCACCGGTATCATGCTGAAGAATCCCTTGGTCATCGTGGCCACCACTACCACCGTCACGATCACAACCAGCGCCAACAACCAATCTTTGGATGCCATGTTTATGGCCACGGGGCTGAGCGTGAGACCTATCACCACGATCATCGACCCTGTCACGATGGGTGGGAAGAGCTTTTGAACCTTCTCGGGACCGATGATTTTCACGATCAAAGCGTACAACGCGTAGAACAATCCAGCCACGACTATTCCTCCTGTTGCGTAGGCGAGGTCTCCGTACTTTTCCTTGACGAGGAGAATAGGGGCGATGAAGGCAAAGCTGGATCCCAAGAACACGGGCACGATGCCTCCCGTGATGAAGTGAAACAGCAGGGTACCAAGCCCCGCGGTGAGGAGTGCCACAAGTGGATCCAATCCCGTGAGCAGTGGAACCAGCACGGTTGCACCGAACATGGCTATGAAGTGTTGCAACGACAGGACCAGCCACTTCCATCCAGTCACCTTGGTTGTCACACCTTCCAGCCGCACCTCAAACACCTCCTCCCTCGACGTCCAAAAAAAAGGGCTCTTTTGAAAGAGCCCTAGTTTTTCTTTTTCAATTTTTCTCTGAAAACGTGGAAAACGAATTTTGCTATCTGGATCGGGACCCTTCGCTTGTTGAGTGGGGACTGGAAAAACCTGTAGAGCCACTCAAGGTTCATCGCTTGAATCCACTTCGGGGCCCTTCTCTTCTTTCCGGAGATGACGTCTATCGATCCTCCGACCCCCATGGCGAGGACCACTTCGAGGCGAGGGAAGTTTTTGTGGATCCAAAGTTCTTGTTTTGGTACCCCCATTCCCACGAAGAGGAGATGGGGCCTTTTCTCGTTGATGTCCCTCACCACTTCCTCTTCGTCTTGGAAGTAACCGTTGTGAAAGCCGACAACGTTCACTCCTTGGTTTTTCAAATTCCCTGTGGCTGTCCTCACGTTTTCCTCTTTGGCACCGAGCAGGTACACTTTCCATCCTTTCTCCTTCGAAAGCTCACAAAGATGCGTCATGATCTCTATTCCCGGGAACCTTTCCGTCGAAAGACCTCTCAAGAACTTCAGTGCCCACACCACACCCGCTCCATCTGGTACCACAACGTCTGCCTCGTTGATGACGTTCCTGTACTCTTCGTTCTCTATGGCGGCGAGCAGGATGGAAGCGTTCATCGTCACCACGAACGTCTTTTCACCCCGCTCTAGCCTCTTCTCGAGGATCCGACAGAATTCTTCTCTGGTACCACAGAAGAGTTTGGTTTCAAAGAGTGTCGTCTCCTTCAAACTCCTTACCTCCAAAAAAAAGCGGAGGGAAACCTCCGCCTCCTGGTGCCGAGGGCGGGACTTGAACCCGCACGGGGCAAACCCCACATGATCCTGAGTCATGCGCGTCTGCCAGTTCCGCCACCTCGGCGTTCCTGTGTGATAGTTTAACACCCGTCCACGGTCAAGTCAAGCTTCGGTGCCGCGTGTGGGAGTTTCTCAGGCGAGATTTTTCAGAACATCCTCTATCTCACCGTAGTCTGGTTCTCTCCGAGGATCCTCCGATACCCAACCGTACACCACCCTTCCATCTCGGTCGATCACGTACACGGCGCGCTTGCAGACCACGTAACCTGGTACGCCGAGGAAGTCTTCATGGACGCCCCCGTACAGTTTGGCTACCTTCGCGCCGAAATCGGAAAGGAGCTCGAAGTTTATGCGGTTTTTCTCCGCGAAAGCCCTGTTCGCAAAAGGACTGTCGACGCTCACCCCTAGCACAACCGCTTCGAATCTATTAAACTTGGTTATGGAGTCCCTGAACGTGCACAACTCTTTCTCGCAAACGCTCGTGAAAGCTCCAGGGTAAAAAACGAGTACCACGTTTTTTCCCTTGAAATCCGACAACTTCGTCCTCTCCAACTTCGTGTTCACAAGTTCGAAATCCGGTGCAACTTCACCCGTTCTCAGCACAGTTTCACCCCCTCGTCTTGATTTTAACATGTGAAACGAGTTTTAGTTTTAAAAAAAGGGGTGTCCGCGTGACGTACGAGAAAACGGCTCTTTTCAGGTTCTTCGGCAGGCTCAAGGATTTCTTGAAAAAGAACCATGGTTTAGTCGTGCACACCTTTTGTGGCTTCCAAACGGTGAAGGACAGGATAGAAGCCATCGGGGTGCCGCACGTCGAGGTGAGTCTCATCACCTTGAGAGGAGAGCCTGTTGGTTTCGATTACTTGGTGAAAGACGGCGACCACTTTTTTGTTTACCCGGAGTTCGAGAACGTTGAGGTCCCGGAAGAATGGCTTGTGACACCGAGGTACAGGGGAGAGCCCAGGTTCGTGCTGGACGTACACCTTGGGAAACTCGCAAAACTTTTGAGGATCTTGGGATTCGACGCTTTCTTTGGAGAGGAAGATGACGAAAAGCTGTGCGCACATGCCGTTCGAAGGAACGCCATCTTACTTTCGAGGGACACGGGCCTTTTGAAGAGGAAAGAGTTGGTTTTCGGTTACTACGTTAGAAGTACCGATCCGCGAGAGCAACTTTTGGAAGTGGTGAACAGGTACGATCTGAAGAAATGGATGAAGCCGTTCACACGCTGCGTGGAGTGCAACGTGGAATTCGTGGACGTTGAAAAAGAGAAGGTGAAGGACCGCGTGCCACCCAGGGTGTTCAGCTTGTTCGACGAGTACGTTGAGTGCCCAAGCTGCGGGAGGGTGTACTGGAAAGGTACGCATTACGAACACATGTTGGAGTTCATCGAGAGAACGATTTTAAATAAAAAATAACACGAAATTAACAGAAAATACAATAAATTCATTTTTACCAACACTAAAATAGATAAAACTGACTAAAAAGGAGATTTTTCATGAAAATCTTTCAAATCGTGATATTTTTCACCATGTTTTTCTCTTTGTTGGCGACAAGTTGTGAAAGAAAGGCAGAAATCCCGATCCCGCTCCCCAAGGTCCCTGGGGTGGAAGTTCCTCCTGTCGGCTTTAAGGTTGTGAAACCGACTGGAACGGAAGCGTTCTTTGAGGATTTCGAATCCTACGGGATGGGAGAGGTCGCTCCGCTTGGTCCCTGGAAGTTTTTGGGGAAACCTCCTCACGTCGAGGAAGGGGTGCAACCTAACAGGATGATAGGAAAGATACTCAAAGTCGAATCTCCAGACCAAGTTTTGTACTTGACCGAGGCGTGGAGAGATTTGGTGCTCGAACTGAACGCGAAGATAATCCACGTTGGGTATTCGGCTTTGAAAGTGTTCTTCAGACTTTCGGAAGACGGGAAAAGGGGTTATTATGTAAGTGTGCCCGGAGGTCGCGTCTCTCTGTGGAAGTTCGCGGGGGCCACCCAGGTTGAGATCGCCAAGAGTGCCGATTTCGACGTGGGAGGAGATTGGTTTTACTTGAGGATAGAAGCTGTGGGAGATCAAATCAGGGTCTACCACAACGGCAGGAAAGTGATCGATGTTCGAGATCCAGATCCCTCGTTGATGGTACCGGGTGGGATTGGGTTGTCCAGCGATTACTGGGACAACTATTACGACAACGTGAGAGTGGAGGTGATTCCAGTTGGTTGAAGGTTTGGCGAAGCGCTTTCTTTGGTTGCCTATCTTGGTTGGGTTTTTCATCTTGTTTTCCGCTTCGAGTTGCGAAATGAAGGTATCGCTGAGCCCACAACTTGGACCAAGGGTCGTTTCTCCAGCGGGAACGGAAGATGTATTCGAGGATTTCGAGGCTTACGGCGTTGGACAGGTTCTTCCCTCCGGGGGATGGAGTGTTTTCGGTGGTTTACCCACAGTGGAAGAAGGGATTCAAGCTGACGGATTGATCGGGAAGTACCTCCGCGTGGATTCTGGGCAAGGAATCCGCAGGATCGGTTATTGGAGGGACTTCATCTTGGAGATGAACGTGAAGAGGTCCGCCCCGTGGTCCGTTCTGAAGGTGTTCTTCCAGCTTTCCGATGACGCAGAAGAGGGTTACTACCTTGTCGGTGGCGCGCAGGACACGGGGTTTTCCCTGTACAAGTTCAGCAAGGGTGAGAGAAGGGACGTTCTACTTGGAAGGAAAGAGCGGTTCGATCCAGGTGGCGACTGGTTCTACCTCGGGATAGAGGTGAGTGGAGGAGAGATCAAGGTTCGCGTGAACGATGAGGAAATACTGACCGTGAAAGACGAGTCACCGCTTTCCCCTGGAGGTTTCGCGATCGCGAGTGAGTTCGACGCGATTTTCTGTGATAACATAAGAATCGAGAGGAGACGTTGACGAAGAGGAGGTAGGGTTGAAGTGAAGATAAAGGTCAAGAACCCCATCGTCGAGCTCGACGGCGACGAAATGGCGAGAGTCATGTGGCACATGATAAAAGAACAGCTCATCTTACCTTACCTCGACATCCCCCTTGTCTATTTCGATCTTGGGATAAAGTCCAGAGACGAAACGGACGACCAGATCACCATCGAGGCGGCGAAAGCGATCAAAAAGTATGGGGTTGGTGTGAAGTGCGCAACCATCACACCCGATGCGGAAAGAGTCAAAGAGTACAACTTGAAAAAGGCGTGGAAGAGTCCAAACGCGACGATAAGGGCCTACCTGGACGGCACGGTCTTCAGAAAGCCCATCATCGTGAGGAACGTACCTCCCCTCGTCAGGAGGTGGAAAAAGCCAATTATAATAGGAAGGCACGCCTACGGTGACATCTACAACGCCGTCGAGTACAGGCTGGACGAACCCGCCGAAGTGGAACTGATCGTGAGGAATTCGAAAAACGAAAGGTTGCTCGTTCACAAGTTCGAAGGAAAAGGTGTGATCCTGGCGATGCACAACCTCGAGTCTTCCATCAGAAGCTTCGCCAGAGCCTGCATAAATTACGCTCTTTCCGAAAAGGTCGATCTGTGGTTTTCCGCCAAAGACACCATCTCCAAGGTGTACCACGGCTACTTCAAAGAGATTTTCCAGGAAGAAGTGGAGAAGAGAAAGGAAGAGTTGGAAAGGGCGGGTGTTCGTTACCAATACTTGCTTATCGACGATGCGGCTGCCCAGATAATGAAGAGCGAGGGCGGTATCCTGTGGGCTTGTATGAACTACGAAGGCGACATCATGTCGGATCTCGTGGCCGCAGGGTTTGGGAGCCTCGGCCTCATGACGTCGGTTCTGGTTTCACCTGACGGTGTGTACGAATACGAGGCGGCCCACGGCACGGTGAGGAGGCACTATTACGAGTACCTGAAGGGCAACAGAACGTCGACGAACCCAACGGCTTCGATCTTCGCTTGGACGGGAGCTTTGAAAAAGAGAGGGGAACTCGACGGGACGGAAGAGGTCTGCAAGTTCGCTGAAAAGCTGGAAAGGGCCGTTTTAAACACCATAGAGTCAGGGGTGATCACCAAGGACCTTCAACCCTTCACCGATCCACCCGTCGAGAGGTTTGTTTACCTCGACGAATTCATCCTCGAGGTGAGGAAAAACCTCGAAAAGTTGTTGGGTGAGGAGTTTGGAGGGGAGGGGAGCGCATGACGCAGTTGAGAAGATCGAAGAAAAACCGCATAATTGCGGGCGTCTGCGGAGGATTGGCGGAATATTTTAACGTGGATCCAACTATCGTGAGGTTGATCTGGGTTCTCGTGTCGCTACTTTGGGGAGCAGGAATCGCACTCTACCTCATAGCGTGGATCATAACACCGGAGGAGGAAGGAGAGCCGGTCACGGTGAAGCCAGAGATCAAGGAAAAAGCTAAGACCCTCGTGGGAGGTTTACTCATCATACTTGGAATACTGTTTCTGGTCTCACTCGTCGTACCGAAGATATTCACGATGTTGTGGAAGCTCCTGGCGGCATCCGTGCTGATACTAGCGGGTCTTATCTTCCTCCTCAGGAGGAGTGAAAAGTGAGAAGAGTCATCGGGGCTTTCTTTCTGGTGATCGGATTCTTGGTTTTCCTGTACCTTTTTGGGATACCCGTCTCCGGTGTTTTCTACAGAATACTTGAGAACTTTCTGATCCTTTGGCCTTTAGTGCTCGTCGTGGTGGGTTTTTACCTCCTCTTCCTTGGTCTCAGGAAGAGGTACTTCTACTGGTTTTCCATCGTAACCCTGTTGGTCTTCTTCGCGTTGGTGTTCTTTTGGCCGAAGAGTGAACAAAAGGCGACAAAGTTTCGTTTCAACGGGATTGAGGAGATGGAGGTAAGAGGTGGTCATTTCGTGGTGAACTTATCGGAGACCGGTGAAAAGGTCTTTGAAGTGTTGATCGGGGAAGGGGTTGTCCTCGAATGGAACGGTAGGAAGTTGACGGTTTTGTGCGAGGACACCAGGAAACTTTCGGAAGCCTTTCTGCCAAAGGAGGTGACGGTTTCCATCCCCAAAGGCGAGGACCTCTCGCTCACCCTGAAAGAGGGGGTTTTCACGGTGAAAGGAAACTTCACCTCCAATCCCATAAGACACGTGGAACAGGAAAACAGTGTGACGAGCTTTGTGTTGAGTTTCACCGAGGAGGTTCCACCGATGTACTTTTTTTCGAAGAATTGCCTTACGGGACTCTTTTTCAATCTGCCAAAGGGTACCAGCTATCACCTGACGGAACGCCTCTCGTTGGTGTGGCCTTTCCGTGACAAAGATCTGATAAATTCGGGTCAAACACCTAACCTGTTCATGAAGTTTGAAAACAGTGTCGGGGTAGTTTTTCTGAGCACGCAGTGAAGGAAAGAGGGGTGTCCAGTGTGACACCCTTCAAAGTGTTGGTTTTGGACGTCGATGGCGTCTATCGCGTTCAATCTTCACTCCTTCCTCATGTTGATTTCTTCCTCGACCTCAGAGATTTCCGTGGGATCAGATACATGTGTTCCCCGGAAAAGTTGAAGGATCTTCTGAAAATCCTCCCAAACTTTGGAAGGACCATCGCTTTCTTGGGAGGTGGTGAATGCCACCACCTGTCTCTCCTGTTTCTGAAGCGCCAAACGGTACCTTTCACCCTGGTTGTCCTGGACAGTCATTTCGATTTCAGGGAAGAAACCGACACCATCAGGTGCGATGGTTGGCTAACCCACGTCCTCTCGTTGAAAAAGGTCAAAAAAGTGATAGTTATTGGGTGTAGAGAATACGTGGGGAAGCGTCCTCGCTTCTTCTTCGTGAACCCATCTTTCGAAGCATTTCGAAAGCTCGTAAAGGGAGAATGGATCTACGTCAGCGTGGACAAGGACATTCTCAAGGATAACCCAACAAAGTGGGAAGGAGGAAGCTGGAGCTTCGAAGAAATCGTTAACGTGCTGAAAAGCCTTCCAAAAAGAAGAACACTGGGTGTCGACGTTTGTGGAGAGCCGGTTCCTTACGACCTCATCAAGTTGAAGGAGAGCGAACGACTGAACCTTGCAATATTGGAAATCTTCCTTTCACCCCCTCACCTTTCAAGTCGAGCCCTTCAAGTGATCACCTCACGTTAAGAAGCTGTGCACAACCCAGAAATACACCATAATCCCGGATACGTCCACTATCGTCGTCAAGAGGGGTCCCGCCATGAATGCTGGGTCTACTCTGAAGACGGACGCCAAGAACGGAAGTATTGCACCCATCAGATTCGAGTAGATGACGACCAAAAACAAGGCCGTCGCAACCGCGAAGTTTAAGGTGACGTTGGTGGACACGAGAAACGCCCTGATGTAAAGTACCGCTGCGAGTGCTAAACCAAGAACACTCCCGATCAGGAATTCCCTGATCAAAACTTTCCACCAATCTTTCCTCTTTATCTCGTTCAAAGCCATTCCTCTGATGACGAGGGCGGCAATCTGAGAACCGGTGTTACCGCCGGAATCTATCATCGCCGGAATGAAAGCTGCGACCAAGGGTATGGCTGCCAGGAAGTGTTCGTATTTCGCAATGATGTTCCCGCTCAGGCTCCCTGCCAAGAGAAGCGCTATGAGCCAGGGAAGTCTATTCAGGAGAAACCTCCAAAATGGCGTGTGGAAGTAAGAAGTGTAGACCGCGCTCATGGATGCCATCTTCTGTATGTCTTCCGTCGCTTCCTCTTCGATGACGTCCACTATGTCGTCTATGGTGATGACACCGATCAACCTTTCTTCGCTGTCGACCACTGGCAACATGAGCAGGTCGTATCTTTTCATCAATTCTGCCGCTACTTCTTGATCGTCCGTGGCGTGAACGAAAACCGGCTCTCTCTTCATGATCTCCGAGACCTTTTGGTGAGGTTCCGCTGTGATGAGATCCTTTAGCTCAACGATGCCCACCAATTTCCTGCTGCGGCTTATCACCATGAGCGAGTAGATGTTCTTCTTCCCTTTGCCTTCCTTCCTCACGATCTCTAAGGCTTTTTCTACTGTCAGATCCTCGTAGAGCTCCACGTAATCGGTTGTTACAAGCCTTCCGGCGGAGTTTTTCGGGTAATTCAGTATGCTCAAAACTTGCTCTCTTTCCTGGGGTGTGAGGAACGAGAGGAGACGTTTCACCACGTTGGCGGGCATCTCTTCCAAGAGTT
Source organism: Thermotogota bacterium (assembly GCA_030550515.1). GTDB lineage: Bacteria > Thermotogota > Thermotogae > Thermotogales > Thermotogaceae > JAUQPE01. The sequence goes on from JAUQPE010000011.1 coordinate 19,887, forward strand.
CCACTTTGTCGTCCGGATCCATCGAAGAGAAGATATCCCTGAGTCTTTCCTCACGAAAGAGGTTGATCAACTCTATCTGATCGTCCGGTTCCAACTCGCTGAAGACCTCGGCAGCCTTGTCCTTCGGGAGGAGTCTGAAGACTACGACTTTGAGGTCCGAGGGGAGTTTCTCTATCATGTCCTTCACGTCGGCGGGTTCCTGCTGTTCGAGTATCCTCTTTAAAGTCTTGAAATCGCCCTTTTCGATCAGTTGCTGGATGTCGATCTCCACCCTGATCTTCATTCTCTTTACCTCCTTATTCTGATTTTTTAAGGAGGAAGATTGTTACTTTCCACTTCTTTTCACCTCCTGATCGAAGGAATTCGCGCAAAAAGATTCTAACATCAAAGAAGTTAATCCATCGAGAAAAAGTCTCGTAAAACTTCTTTGCTGTTGAGTGTCTGTTTTTTGAACGTGTATAATTATCTTGCATGGGGGAAGGAGGTGATAAATTGAGAGTGAGATTTCTTGGACACGCAACTGTCTTGATAGAGGCGAGGGAAAACGTCCTCATCGATCCGTTCATAAGAGGTAACCCTGTCTGTCCGATGCGTTTAGAAGACCTTCCCAAGATCGATTACATCCTGGTCACCCACGGGCATGGCGATCACTTGGGGGACACGGTGGAGGTGGCGAAGAAGTTCGACTCAACCGTAGTCTGTAACTACGAAATCTCGGTTTACCTCAAAAAGCAGGGCGTCAAAACACACCCCATGCACGTTGGCGGTAGCTACACCTTCAGCTTTGGGAAGCTGAAGATGACACCGGCGCTCCACGGTTCGAGCATACTCGAAGGGGACAACCTGCTTTACGCCGGGAATCCCTGTGGTTTTCTTCTGACGATGGAAAACAAAAAGCTCTATCACGCTGGCGACACGGGTCTCACGAAGGACATGGAATTACTCGGGGACGAAGGAGTTGATATCGCCTTTTTGCCGATAGGAGGGAATTTCGTCATGGACGTCGAAGACGCTCTGAAAGCCGTAGATTTCATAAAACCAGGTTTGGTAGTCCCCATGCACTACGGGACGTGGGAGCTCATATTTGCCGACGTGGAATACTTCAAGAAGGAAGTGGAGAGGAGAGGTGTGAAGTGCGTGATACTGAAACCGGGAGAAACTCTTGAAGTCTAGAGGTGAAGAATCGAATGACAGCCTTTTTGATCTTGGTTTTGTCGCTCTTCACCTTTTTTTTGATCTCTCGTTTTCGAAGCCTGAAAAGAACATACAAGGAATACCAGGAAAAACAAGATTTGATCCTGGAAAAACTCGCCAAGTTGGATCCAAGGGTTCCAGAGAAAGAGTTCTTCCAAGAGCTCCTCGACACCGCTTTGGCTCTAATCCCGGAAGCGGACAAAGGTAGCATCTCGCGGATTACGGAGAACGGGAAATGGGTGTTCGCCGCGGTGAGAGGATACTCGTCCGACCTGTTCAGGGTGGAGTTCCCACAAGAGTACATGTTTCGAGCCGGAAGAGAACCTGTGGAGGTGGATTTCAAATCCTTCAACTACAGGATCATGCCGCCGGAGACGCAGGACTTCTTCGACTCGATCCTGATCAACTACAAAAAGAGCCTGGTCATGGGTCTCTTTTCAGGGGAACGGTACCTAGGGAACATCTCCTTGGATAGCCCCCGCGATAGGTTCTCTGAGACTTCCAAAAAAATCATGAAGGCGATAGGAGCGATCGCAAGTTTTTACCTCCATATGAAGGAGATAATAGGTGAAGAGAGGATGAACAGGAGAATTCTCTCCACGATTTTAACCCTCCTTCTGTTGCTCAGGAAGAACATCCCACCGGACCAGTTTCTCACGGAGTCGCTCGAAAAGCTTCTCGAAGTCGGCACGAACACGAAAGGTGGGGCGATCCTGGTGAAAGAAGGGGAAGACCTCAAAACGTTGGTGTCTATAAACGTGAAGGAAATCCCAAAGTTCGTGGTTTTCGACGAGGAGGAGATAAGGGTGTTCGAGAGGGAAGGGGAGAGTTGGTTGGTGTCCAAAATTCCTTTGTTCGAGAGGGAAGGAAGCGTCTACATACTGCTCAACCTGGAGGGCAAACCTTCCGATTTCCTTTACGGTGTCATGCAGACCTTCATCGCGCTTTCCTCTCTCTACATGAGAGAGTACGCCCTTCACAAGAAGTACGAGGAGCTCGCGTTCAGGGATCCTCTGACTGGAGCGTACACCAGGCACTACTTCAACGAGTGGATCCTGAACCATCTCGCTTACTTGAGAAGGAGTGGAAAGAAATCCACACTGGTGATCTTCGATGTGGACAACCTCAAACAGATAAACGACACCTACGGCCACCTGGTGGGGGATGAGGTTCTCAAGGACTTCGTTTCCACTTTGAAAAAGACGGTGCGCGAAACCGATTTGATCTTCAGGTACGGTGGGGACGAGTTCTTGCTCGTTTTGATCGATGCCCAGAAGAAAAACGCCGAACAGGTGCTGCAGAGGTTCCAGGAGAACTTGGAGAGGTTACCTTATCCCTTCAAAGTCACTTTTTCGGCTGGTTTTGAAGAAATCGATGGATTTGAACCTATAGAGATAATTCTCTCCAAGTCCGACGAGAAGTTGTACATGGACAAATTGAAGAAGAGAGGGATGTGAGAGATTTTTGAGGGACATATCCGTGTACGTCCACGTCCCCTTTTGCGTCTCCAAGTGTCTCTACTGCGATTTTTACTCGGTGGTTTCGGGAGATTTCGAGACGTACTTCTCGTATCTGGAGAGAGAGTTGGAGTTGTACCACGATGTCTTGGCCGATTCGAAAGTGGTCACCCTCTACTTTGGAGGGGGAACGCCCTCGCTCGTTCCCACCCTCTTTTTGGAGAAGGTTGTGAGGAAGTTGCAAACGCTGGCGGTTGGGTTTGATCCGATAGAGATCACAATCGAACTCAATCCAGAAACGGTGACACGTGAGAAACTGAGAGAATACAAACTTTTAGGTGTGAACAGGGTAAGTCTCGGCGTTCAGGCCGTGGACGACGAGGTGTTGAAAGGAGTGGGGCGCATCTACGATCGAAGGACGTTGGAAAAAAGCGCTGCTTGTGCTTTGGAGTTGTTCGAGAACGTGAACTTCGATTTCATCCTGGGACTTCCCAACGAAACGGACGAGACGGTTGAGAAAGATACGCTGTTTTTGGATAGGTATCCCCCGAAACATGTGTCGCTCTACCTTCTCGAAGTGGACGAAAAGGCTCCGCTCTTCAAGCGTCTAGAGAGCGGGAATCTGAGTCTTCCCAGCGCAGAGGAAGTGGAAGAGAGACACAGCAGATTTGTGATTTTTTTGAGGGAGAAGGGATACGTGAGGTACGAAATCTCGAATTTCGCCGTGGAAGGTTGGGAATCTCTACACAACCTCAGGTACTGGAGGAACGAGGACTACTTGGGGTTTGGTCCCTCAGCCGGCGGGCACGTGGGACGGGTAAGGTACGTGAACGTCTCGGACTTGAAGACTTATTATGCCCTCCTGGATGCCGGAAGAAAGCCGTACGAACACTTTCACGAGAACGCGGAGAGGGAAGAGGAGCTGGAAACTGTTTTCATGGGGTTGAGGACTAAAGAGGGGGTCCCTCTCGAAAAGTTGAAGTCCATCGGCGGGATTGTGGAGAAAATTCTTCAGGAGTTTCAGTGTTGCTTGAAGGTGAAAAATGGTAAAATTTTTTTGAACGAAAGGGGTATGGACTTGTCCAGGTTCATCTTCGAAAGGCTGGTAGAACTGCTCGAGGAGGATGAGAGATGACGCACATCATACACAAAGGGTTGGAGTTTTTCCTGAAGCCGAAGAAGGTGAGCTTGAACTTGAACCTGAAGATCGGCAGCGCCAAAATGTCCCCCGAAGACGTACAGAAATTGGTGGAAAAAGTTCCCGTCTTCATGATGAGTTACTACGACGACAAGGCTTTCATGGAGAGAGAGCTGGAGATATCTTCCGCCGACTTTCCAAATGGAACCATCTTCTTTTCTTACTACGAACCCCTGCCCGCTGAGTTGAACTGGGATTTGGACAAAAAACTCATCGTGGGGCTCTCAAAGTACTACCACTTCTACGACCTCATATCCTCGATGAACGAACTGATCGACGAGGCTGGGAGCCTTTCCTTCAGTTTGGGCATCTACGAGGAGTGGTTGAACAGGGTGCTCGTGAAGATCCCAGAAGAGGACACGGAAACGCTGCGAGGAATGCTATCGAGGTTCTCCCTGGTTTACACCACGAAGATATTCGGCAGGATGTTCAAGGGTAACGCAGAAGAACTCAAAAGGAGAGCTCACGAGCTTGCCTACAAGTTCTACGAGATTTCTTCAGTCGGATCAGATTAGTCTCAATTCCATCTCGTGCTGTGTGAGGATTCTCTTGAATCCCAACCCCTCTAAGACCTTGGACAGGGGATCGTCCTCAGGGACAGCTGTACACGTCACGACGTTCTTCCCGCTTTTTTCTTGAATGTAGTCGACGCATTCGCCAACGAAGAATTCGAGGTCTCCTTCCACGGTAAAGGCGTCAACGATGAAGGAGCTCTGAGGGGTTTCGCCCCAGACCAGGATCCCTTCCCCTCTCCTCCACACCCCTCTCTCCATCCTGTACCTCTTGTCGGAAAGGTAAAGGGTTAAGCTGTCCCTTTGCCAATTGGGTTTTCTTCCCCTCGACATCTTCACCTCCAAAGAGTACATGTAGACTCTCTTCTCGTCCGTTTCGGAGAATCTCACCAATCCGGCGGCTTCCAACCTCTCTTCCAGGATGTAACTGTACAAGTCCCTGACCTTTTTGAAACCGTTCCTCTCGTAGAACTTCACAGCTCGCTGATCCATCGAGACGACTTCGAGTATCACGCGGTGTATTCCTTTCCACTTCAAATGTTCCAGGGCATGCCTCAGTATCGCGTCCGAAAGCCCCGTTCCCCTCTCCTCACGCACCACTCCCATCGAGTCTATCCTGCCGATGCCTTTTCTCGTACAGAGGATCACAAAACCAACGGGTCTTTCCCCTTTGTAGAAGACAAAGGAATCCTCCAAAGAGATGGAGTTCTCTCTGATGTCCAAGCTGAAGTTGTACACATCCCAGTTGACAGGGACAGCATAGTCCTGAAAGATCTCGTTCACAAGCCTCACGAGCGTTATCAGGGAAACCTCCGATGCCTTTTTTACCTCCACGTTCACCCCAAGAGGTTCAACCCCCCTTGCTGTCCTTCCGGTTTAGGGGCTGCGGCTTTCTTCGTCGCTTCTTTCCAAGTTTCGAGTAAATCGGAAAGCATCCCTCTCACTTCCAAGAGTTTGGCCTTATCCTTCTTAAGGACTGCTTCCACAAGTTCCCTGTACATGTAAGTGTAGAGCGCTCTGAGGTTTTTCGCGATCTCTCCTCCTTTTTCCATGTCCAAAGAAAGGTTCAATTCGGTGATGATGTCCTGGGCTTTCCCCACCTTCTCGCTGAACTGAACGTAGTTTCCCTCCTCCAAAAGTTTCTCCGACTCGTTCAGGTGCTCTATCGCTTTCTCGTAGAGCAGCTGCACGATCTTTGCGGGGCTGGCAGTCTTCACCATGTTCTCCAAGTAAGGGTTTTCCTTCATTCCTCGCCCCCTCCTCTCACGAGTAAGTCTCCCTCAAAAGTTCACGGGCCTTCGTGAAGAAGTCTTCGTAGTAGCCGAAGACGGTGGGGAGCTTCTCGTCCACCAAGTCCGCTACTTTAATCAAGTCTCTCGCTTGCAGGACCTCCACGAATTCGTTCAAGATCGACACCAATTCTTCTTCCTTGACTTTCAAGCCAAGCTCCTCCGAAGTGATACCGGTTATCCTCACGGTGTTCATCCTCACGTTCTCGATCGCGTTCAAACCCTCGGCCAGATCGTGGATGGTCTTGTAACTCTCCGGCGTTCCTTTCACTATCACGTCCGCCACACTCGAGAGCAAAGCCTTCGCCTTTGATATGTAGTTCAAGACCTCTTCGATGGTTTCCATGAGGAACGCCTTCAGAGATTCGAAGGTGATCTCCACGACCAGATCTTCTCTCAACTCTATTTCCTTCGCTTCATCGAGTCTCGACAAGGGGACTTCCACTCCGTTCACCACGATCCTCTTCACGACTTGGTTCTGACGTTCTTTCCTGAGGTCGTTCAAGAGGTCTCCCAGAGTTTTGAACCTGCCTGAGTCTATCTTTCTCTCCTCACCGTTCACGACCAGAGTCATCCTATCACTCCTTTCAAGAGAAAGTACCTGGCTAAGGCGCAGATCGTCTTCGCGTCCTCTATGGCACCTTCCCTCAACATTTTCAACGCCTCTCCTTCCGGTATCCTCTTCACCAGCACGAACTCGTCGAAATCTGTGCTCTGCTCGTCTTTCAACAAGTCGAGGGCGAGGAATAAGTGAATCACCTCTGTGGAGAAGCCAGGGGTCGTGTAAACCTTTCCCAGGGATACGAGACGTCCCGCCACGTATCCCGTTTCCTCTTTCAACTCTCTCTTTGCACACTCTTCGGGAGATTCTCCTGGATCGAGTTTTCCAGCTGGGAGTTCGAGAAGCACTCTTTCTATCGGATACCTGTACTGTTCCACGAAAACGATCTCTCCATCGATCAATGGAAGGATCAAAACGGCTCCAGGGTGATCGACCACCTCTCTGGTCGATTCCATCCCGCTCGGTAACTTCACCCTGTCCACGCGAACCTTTAAGAGCTTCCCTTCGAACACTCTTTCGCTTGTCAATCTTTCTTCTCTAAGATCCAAGTTCTACACCTCCAACATTTTCTCCACTTCGACTGGTACGACGGCGGAAACACCGTTCACCATCGTGATCCCGTGCAGCACGTCAGCAACTTCCATAACGATCTTGTTGTGTGTGATCACGATGAACTGTGTCTTCTTGGAGTATTCCCTGAGAAGTTTCTTGAACCTCTCGGCGTTGTAGTCATCAAGAGGGGCGTCCACCTCGTCCAACACGTAGAAAGGGCTTGGTTTTATCTCCATCAAAGCGAAGACAAGCGCTATCCCTACGAGGGCCTTCTCACCACCCGACAAGAGGCTGAGTTTCTGATCCTTCCTGCCAGGTTTTCTCACGGATATCTCAAAACCCGCGTCGAGTATGCTTTTTCCTTCGGAGAGCATCCTCAGCCTTCCCTCTCCCCCGAAGAAGAGGAGGGTTATCATCCTGTTGAAACTCTCGTTGACTTTCTGATAGACGTCGAGGAGGGCGTTCTCAGCTTCTCTATCCGTCCTTTCTATGATCTCTTCGAGCTTTCTCTTCGCTTCCTCCAGATCCTCTTTTTGTTTCATCAAAGTGTCATATTCTTCCCTCAGTTTGTTGTATTCTTCTATCGCCGAGAGATCCACGGGTCCGAGGTACTTTATCTTGTTCTCCAGGTCTTGAATCTCGCTGTAGATCGTTTCAAGCTCACTCTCCGAAAGTTCTTGGACTTCTTCTTCGTCATGAGAGAAAGAGGAAATCACGTTCGATATCTTCATCTGGGTCTCTTGGAGGGAAAGGTCCAACTGGTGCAGGTAATCCCTCAACCTTTCCCTTTCCTCCTTCAACTCGTTGATCTGTCTCTCCAGTTCTTGGAGCTGCCTCATTTTATCCTCTTTACCGCTGTGGTGTAGCTTCATCGCTTCAAAAACCTCGTCCATCTCCTTTCTGAGGGCTTCCAATTCGCTTTCGTGTTTTCGAATGACTTGTCTTTGTTTCTCCAAATCTTCCTCGAGTTTTGAGATTTCCGCTCTCAAATGTTCAACTTCCTTCGCGATGTTTTCGAGACTTCGAACCAGATCTTTCATCTCTTTCTCGTACCTTTGCTTCGTTTCCAGCAAGCTGCCGACCTCCGCTTTCAAGTTGAAGTATTCCTCGTTGAGTTTTTCAATGTTTTCTTTCTCCTTCCTCAGTTCTTCGGTCTGTTCAGAAAATTCTTTCAAGATCTTCTCACGTTGTGTCTTTATTTCTTCGAGTTCTTCAAAGATCTTCTCCCTTCTGGCACGATACCCTTCCTCTTTCGCTTGGTATTCTGAAAAGAGCTGTTCCATGCTCTCCATCTCGTTTTGGATTCGCTCCATGTCCTTCAAAATATCAGCCACGATCGTTCTCAACGAAGAGGACTTTGCGGTTGTCTCGAATAACTCTTTTTCCACAAGCCTTTCGTGGTTTCGGAGTTCTTCAACCTCGCGGTTCTTATCGCCTATCATCTTCTCCAAATCTTCTAGACGCCCTTCCAGAGCGTTCAACTCCTCTTCCAGGTGTTTCAGCTTGATCCTCTTCTCGAAGACGTTCTCATCCGTCTCGAGGCTTCCACCGGTGATGGCACCCCTTCCGCTCACCAGTTGACCATCTAAGGTGGCTATTCTTATGTTCATCTTGTACTTCTTCTTCAACTCGATCGCGTCGTCCAGGGTTTCCACCACCACGGCGTTCCCGAAGAGAAAACCCGGTATCGACGCGTACCTGTCCTCCACCTTCACCAGGTCCACCGCATACCCAACAAATCCCCTCTCCTTCTCCACTCCCTCCACCCTTTTGAAAGATCCATCTATGAGATCCAAAGGCAGTAGGGTAACCCTTCCCAACGCGTTTTGCTTCAAAAATTCCACAATCCTTTTCGCCGTTTCGACGTTTTCGACCACGACGTTTTGGGCGCTACCTCCAAGGAGCACGCTGATCGCGAGAGAGTAGTCCTCGTCAACTTCCAAGAGATTTGCGACCACGTCCACCAAACCAGGGAAAGACTCCTTCTCTTTGAAGATTTCCCTCACCGCTCTCGAGAAATCCCGATATTCCCTCAGATTCTTTTCCAAGATCTCTCTCTCGAAGAAGAGTTCTTTCAACCTCTTCTTGTTTTCCTCCAGTTCCAACACGTGCTCTCTCAACTTCGTTTCCTCTTCTTCCAATCTGGCGCGAATAGCCCTCAACTCTTCGGCAAGGAGTCTTTCTTTTCCGTCGAGCGCTTCCATCCTCTTTGAGATCTCCTGGAACTCCAACTTCTTGCCTTCTAACTCTTTTCTCTTCAAAGAGATCTGATTTTCCGTCATCTTCTTCCTCTTCGCCAAGTCCTCCAAATTCTCATCTATCCTGAAAAGTTCGTTCTCAAGCTTCAGCTGGTTCTTCTCGAGTGTCGAGATCGTTTCCTGAAGCTCCAGATACTTCCTCTCTTTCTCGTTGAACTTGGAGAGGATCTCCCGTTTTCTCTGCTCCAAGATTTCTAGCTCTTTTTCTTTTTGAGAGAGTTCACCCACGATCCCTTTGAATATGTAATCCATCTCTTCCAAGCGCTTCGAGAGTTCCTCCCTCTTCCGCTCCAGGTTCACCAGCTTGGTTGAGAGCTCCACGTACTTGTTCTCGCTTTCGTTCAAGCGGGACAAGTAAAGGTTCTTCATCTCCAAAAGATCGTTTTGGCGCTTCTTGTAGTCCTCCAGCAACCTGGTGAAGTTCTCTATTTCCCTGTCAACCTCGCTGAACTCCTGCCTGAGCGCCTGCCAGCGTGTCTCGAGTGTCACGAGCTCCTTCTGAATCTGTCTGATCTTCGTGTTCGTCGCTTCTTCCTCTTCCTGAAGCAATTTGAGTTTTCTCCTCTCTCTCTTCAAGATGTTCCCGTAGTAAACCTTCTTCAAGACCTCCAGTCTCGAGGAGTATTCCCTGTACCTCTCCGCCCTCTTTGCTTTCAAATACAGCGACTTCAACGTCTGTTCTTTTTCGAACAGGATGTCTTTCAGCCTTTCGAGGTTGACGGTGGTGTGTTCCAACCGCAACACGGTTTCACGCTTTTTCTCTCTGTATATGGAGATTTCGGCAGCTTCTTCGAGCAGGAGCCTCAACTCCTCTGGGGACGCGTTCACAATTCTGTCGATCTGCCCTTGGCTGACAATCGAGTAGAAGTCCACGCCAAGACCAGTTCCGGCGAATTTGTCCTTTATGTCCTTGAGCCTCGCTGGAACTCCGTTTAGGTAGTAGTAGTTCTCGCCCGTTCTCTTCAGCTCGCGTGCCACGCGCGCCTCGCCGGCGTCGTCTTCGAAGACCAGCTCCACGTAGGCGGAGCCCGCCGGTGGGAGGTTTTCTGAGCCGGAGAAGAGCACGTCGAACTTCTCGCTGGCTCTGAGTTCTTTCTTGGATTGTTCTCCGAAGACCCACCTGATGGCGTCTATGAGGTTGGACTTCCCACTCCCGTTTGGTCCGACGATCGCCGTGATCCGATCGGAGAAATTCAAAATGGAGGGCCTCCCAAAGGATTTGAAGCCTTTCAGATAAATTGATTTCAACTTCAACAAAAATCCCCTCCTCACGAGTTAGATTTTATCATCGCAAGGTGCTAAAATCGATACCAGGAGGTGAAAGCATGGGACACAGAAACTTCGGAAAAACTGGCGTTAAAACTTCTTTGCTCGGATTTGGTGCGATGAGACTTCCGGTGTTGGACAACGACAGCGGAAAGATAGATGAGGAGAAGGCAATTCACATGTTGAGGTATGCCATAGACAACGGGGTCAACTACGTCGACACCGCGTATCCATACCATAGGGGAAACAGCGAGGTGGTGGTGGGGAAGGCGTTGAAAAATGGTTACAGGGAGAAAGTGTTTCTGGCCACAAAATCTCCCGTGTGGCTCATAGAGAAGCACGAGGACTTTGAAAGGTATTTCTTCGAACAGCTCAAGAGACTCGACACGGACCGTGTGGACATGTACCTCCTCCACGCTTTGAACGAGAAGCGTTGGGAGAAGTTGAAAGAGTTGAGGGCGTTCGATTTCCTGGAAAAGATGAAGGTGGCGGGGAGGGTCAGATTCGTGGGATTTTCTTTCCATGACAAATACGTAGTTTTCAAGAGAATCGTCGATGAATACGATGGTTGGGACTTCTGCCAAATACAGCTCAACTACATGGATACCAACTACCAAGCTGGCCTGAGGGGTCTCAAGTACGCTGCCTCGAAAGGGCTCGGCGTGGTGATCATGGAGCCGCTGAAAGGAGGCAAACTCGCGAGGCTTCCGGAACGCGCTTTAAGCGTGTTTCGAAAGGTGAGACGCGAATGGCCTGCCGTTGAATGGGCGTTCAGGTGGTTGGCGAGCCATCCGGAAGTTTCCGTCATCCTCAGCGGGATGAGCACGTTGGAACAGGTGAGAGAGAACATCGAAATCTTCAGCAGGATCTCCTCGACACCTCTCGCGCGTGAAGAGTTTGACGCCGTGGATGAAGTGAAGAAAATCCTGGAGAGCGCCATCGTCATCAACTGTACCGAGTGTGGGTACTGCATGCCTTGTCCAAGCGGGGTGGACATCCCTGGAAATTTCAGACTATACAACGAGATGAAGATGTTCGAGGATGTCGAGGGCGCCAAAGGCATATACAGGTGGTTCGAGAACGAGAAGATGTCGGCGTCCTACTGTACCGCTTGTGGAACGTGTCTGAGTAAGTGTCCTCAGAGGCTCGAGATTCCGAGTTTGTTGGAGATGATTCGTGCGGAGATGGCGAGGCTGTGATGAGATCGTGGAAGGTTTGGACCGTTTGGTTTCTCTGCTTGGTAGTTTTGACTGTCTGGACCCATAGGGTGGGGTTCTTCCTCAACTTCGACTGGTTTCGTTCCGCACCCAACCTTATCCTTTTTGTGGCTTCCGTACTCCTGTGCCTTCTGTTTCTAGAGTTGAACCTGAGGCGTGGAGTCATCGGAAGCTTTTTGTTGGCCACTGGTGCTTGGCAACACCTTTTGAGTTCCTTCATACTCTTTCCCAAGGATTACTACTTCCTCATGTTTGTCCTCTCTTCAGCGGGACTGGGGCTTTTGCTTTTGGACGTTGTGAGGCTGGTCCCCTTGATTAGAAGGCAAGTTCTCATGTTCAAGGGTTTCTTCGAGGAAAGTAACGAACTGGTTGTGTTTTACGATTTCGACGGCAAGATCGTGGACGTGAATTCCAAAGTTGCCGAATTTTTAGGTTACCATCCGCGCGAATTGGTCGGCAAGAGTGTGGAAGAGATCCTCCATCCGGACGACATCCCCTCGTTCTTTCAACTCCTCAATCTCATGAAGAACGGCTTGAAGGATCATGTCTTGACGGAGAGGACGTTCGTGAAGAAGAGCGGAGAAAGGGTCATCTTCGAGTCGCGCGTGTCCGTCGTGAAGGACAAAAAAGCCTACTTCGTGCAAGAGATATCCACCCCGATTCGAGAAAAGATCAAGTACGAAGAGGACCTGTCGAGGGAAAGGAAAAGGTTTCAGGTCTACTTCAACAACACACCCGTTGTGAGTCTCATCCTGAACGGAGAAGGTGTTGTGGAAGACGCGAACAAGTTTGGTTGTGACTTTCTAAAGGTGAAATACCAGGAGATCCTTGGGAAGAGCATCTTTGAGTACATAGGTTCCAAGACCTTTTACGAAGGTTTCGAAAGGGCCAAGACCACGCTCTCAAGCTTCGAATTTGAGGACGTGATTTTTTTGCCAAGCGACGCGAAGGTGATGAGGTGGCAGATAGTACCCTTGGAAGATGGAGAAACCAAGTTTTTGGTTGTTGGTGTGGACGTATCGAAGGAGAGGGAGCTGGTCGGCGAACTCGAAAGGGACAAGAAGTTTTACAGCGTACTTTTGAAAACCACCTCAACGCTTCTCTCGATCGGCTGGAACGAGTTCACCATGGAAGAAACCGTGAAAGAGTTTGCGAAGCTGTTTGAGGCGACGAGCTATCAGTATTTTGAGGGGGAAAACTGCCAAAAGAAGTGCGAAGAGGAAGGATACTCGTTGAGCTCGAAAGAAATATACTTCTTCGAAGACAAGGCGGTGGTTCCTCTCGAGCACGAAGGGAAACTCTTCGCCGTCTTCTGTTTGGAAGGTCCAAGGGTCTCTCACGAGGCGCTCAAAGAGATGCTCCAAGTCCTGAAGAACCAGCTGGAGTTGATCTACTGGAAGCTGAAGAGCGAAGAGAAGATAGTGTGGCTCGCCGAACATGATCACATCACCGGTGTCTACAACCGTCAGTTCTTCGAGAGAGAGTTGGCGTACCTTCTGTCGCTTTACAGGAGGCATAACCGCGTCCTTTCAGTTGTCTTCATAGACTTAGACGATTTCAAGATCATAAACGACACCATGGGGCACGTTTTTGGTGACAGGGTTTTGAGGATTTTCGCGGAAAGTTTGAAGGAATCGCTCAGAAAGACTGACATCTTGGCAAGGATCGGGGGAGACGAGTTCGGGATAATATTGCCCGAGACGGACAGGACTGGAGCCGAAACGCTGTTGGAAAGACTCGAGAAGAAGTTCAGGAAGGAACCAGTGAGCGTCCAACACACCTTGTTGAGGCTGAGTTTCAGTTATGGGGTCAGTGCTTTCCCCACCGATGGAGAAACGGTGGAAGACCTCCTCAAAACAGCTGACGAAAGAATGTACGAGAACAAATTCTCCAAGAAAGGCTTGTAGGGGGTGTCCAGAGGTGGAAGCAAAGAGGTACAAAGTGTTGATGGGGAAAAAGAAAAGGATCGCTCTCATAGCGCACGACAGGAAGAAGAGAGATCTCCTTGAGTGGGTGAGTTTCAACCTCGGAACGCTCTCCCAACACGAGCTCTACGCGACCGGTACCACCGGTGCGTTGCTACAAGAAAAGCTTGGGATCAAGGTGCATAGGTTGAAGAGCGGGCCGCTCGGTGGAGATCAACAGATAGGAGCGATGATCGCTGAAGGAAAGATCGACGTACTCATCTTCTTCTGGGATCCGCTGGAACCGCAAGCTCACGACGTGGACGTGAAGGCGTTGATAAGGATAGCGACGGTCTACAACATACCAACCGCCATCACGCGATCGACAGCTGATTTTCTCATATCTTCTCCTTTGATGAACGATCTGTACGAGAAGATACAGGTGGATTACGAGGAGGACTTGGAAAGGAGGATCAGAAAGGTGGTGGAAGAAGGTTAGGAGCAACCGCTGCAACCGCCGCAGCTGCCGCTGCAACCGTTCGCTCCTCCAGAGTTTGAGATGAAGGAAAACTTCCTGTAAAGCCTCTCTTTCTCGACCTCGCCACATTTGGGACAGCGTACCCTCTCCGTCTCGCTGTGTGGGACAAAGACCGAATAAATTTCACCACACTTCTTGCATTTGAACGTGTACGTCGGCATTCGATCGACCTCCCGGATCATATTTTACACGAGGAGTGTTAAAAAGCCTTGTACAGGGAATCCGTGAGGGGTTTTCTCATCTTTTTAGTGATCACATCGCACGCGATTTTGCTGGGGCTGGATGATTTGACTTTCTGGATACCCTTTCTACGTCTCGCCAGCCCCAGTGTCTTTCTGATGGTCTACATGTTCGGGTACTCGCAGGGCAAAAAGGGGGAGAGGAAACCCAAGATCGTTGCTCTAAAGGCTTTGAGGTTCTTTGTCTTCTACTCTTTCTGGGCTTCTGTCTCTTTCGTGATCTACTGCTTTCTCGGTGATGAGTACCAGTTACCGTACATCGGAAGGCAAGTCATGAACCTTGATAAAATGAGCCTGCCTCTGAGGTACAGTGTGACGATCTTCACCTTCTCCGGTTCTTGGCAGTACTACTTCGTCTTCGTGATAATCCTGCTCTTGCTCTTTTCGTGTTTGGTGAAAAGGCCAGAAAGATGGTTCAAAATAACTGCTACCGTAACGCTTGCCAAATCCAGCTTGGTGAGCTTGTGGTTTCTCCTCTCGGATGGTTTTCCTTCACCCCTGCTGGGCGTACTGATGACGTACTTCAATCCTGCGTACTGGATGGTGCCATTTTTCCTCGGTTGGAAGCACGCCTTAAGTGGTGGGGTACGAAGAAAGCCTGGTATGAAAGAGTTTCTCCTGTATTTCGCTTTCTTTTTCTTGGGGCTGCTGGAGTTCTACAATTCCTACGCGAAGTTTGGCCGTTTGGTGGGAGTGGATCAGTTCTCTTTGAGTAGCGTGCTTTTGGCTTTCTCGTGCGTGAGGTTTCTTCCAACACTCGAGCGACTACTGAATTCGAAGTTCTTGGCAAAGTTAGGTCGCTTCTCTTTCTTGGTCTTCATGGTGCATTTGCCCTTTCAGTGGATGGTCTATGTCTACTTGAGGGAGTTGACGGGATTGAACAGATACTTCGGAGTCGCCGTTATGGTAGCGTTCACCCTCCTTTTCGTCGAGGCTGTATTGAAAGTTTCAAGATTTTTACCGAGACCGCTCAGAAAGGCGATCTTGGGGGCGTGAATTACCCACTTGAAACCCGAAAGGGTGTGTAGTAAAATTATCAACAGCAGGTTCCGGCGTAGCTCAATCGGCAGAGCGCCTGGCTGTTAACCAGGTGGTTGCAGGTTCGAGTCCTGCCGCCGGAGCCAGTGGAGGACCCAACTTTGGGGTCCTCTTCTTTTTTGTTGATTTTTCAATCTTTTGTTGATTTTTCAATCTTGAACGTTTAGAATATATCTCTGAGCGTTGCTCAAGGGTCGAAGGAGGAACCACCATGAAACAACCCACATCGGTAGCAAAAAGCGTGAAACTGCTGACGGTGGAAATGTTGACTTTTTCACTCCTTAGCGTACCTGTCTTTTTTTCGATTTTGAAGTCTAAGATCGTCGAATTTGTCGGTTACGCGATCTTCCTCCTGGGAGGGTTTTCCCCACACCTGTACGAGAAGATCGTTCGTCAAAAACTCGATGTGAAAGTCAAATTTGGGCTCTCCTCCACTGTGGTGCTTCACTCCTTCTTCGGACAGTTCCTGGATTTTTACGAGTACTTTCCGGGGTGGGACAAACTCCTTCACTTTTACGGTTCTTTCGTGATAACGATCTTCTTTTTTGAAACATTGCGTCAAAGTTCGAAGTTCTGGAACGCAAAAAACATACCTGATGCTCTCTTCATGGCTTTCCTGTTAGGTGCGTTTGCGGGTCTAGTCTGGGAGATCGCCGAATACGTGACTGACAAGATTTTCCCGTACATCGGCGCTCAGAGGGGGCTGGATGACACCATGATGGATTTCGTCTTCAACGTGCTCGGGTGCTATTCGGCGGCGCAAGCAATCAAATACAGCTTGCGTCAGCGTGATGTTCGGCGATGAAGAAGACCTACCTCTTTTTTACGGTTGAAGGTTTCTTCTCTCTCTTCTACATCTGGTTGGTGCAAGGGCCGATATTCACGGGGCTCTCCCTGAGCTTCAGGCTCGACGAGTTCCTCCTGAGTGTCGCCACGGCGATACCAACCATCATGCAGGTCTTTCAGATGTTTGCCTCCTTCTTCGTCCTCAAGTTTAAAAAGAGAAAGCTCCTCGTCAACGTTTTCAACGCACTCAGCAGGTACATTTACTGTCTTTTGCTCTTCTTCTTACTCTTCGACAAACGAGATCCCATCGTGTTTCTCGCGATTTTGTCAATTTCTCAGGTGTTCGCCGCCCTAGCCGGTAGCACTTGGATCTCGTGGATGAGGGATCTGATACCGGAGGAAGAAAGGGGGAAAGCCTTCGGTACAAGGAACATCTTCCTTTCCCTCGGAAACGCACTCATAATCTACCTCTACTCTTTTTTGGTGGACAACTTTTCGATTGGGTTCGAGCTGGTTCTGATCGTGTCGGCTGTGGCGTCGTTGTTCTCCATCCTGTCGATGAACTTCATGCCGGATGTCCCCGTGAAGACGACAGGATCAGGTGTGCCTCTTCGGGTGGTTTTCAAAGATAGGAACTTCACGAGGTACGTTTTGTTCAACTTTTATTGGAGCATGAGCGTCATGTTTTCCAGCGCTTTCTACCACTACCACCTCATCAAAGACATCGGTGTGAGCTACACTTACATAGCCTACATGACGATCTTGAACAGCGTTGTGGCTATGTTCACCTACAGGTTATGGGGAAAGCTCTCGGACAAGGTGGGGCACAAAACGGTGGCGGAGACGGCTATATTCGTGGTTTCTTCCCTTTCCATCGCTTGGTTCTTCATGAACACGGCCACCTATAAGTATCTCATGTTGGTGGATTCCTTCGTCTCCGCCCTCGGGTGGTCGGCGTTGAACCTGACCCTCACGGTACTTCCGATGGAGATCGCTTTCGATTCGGATCCGATATTCTTCGGTCTGAACGCCGCCTTTGGTAGCTTGGGTGGTATTCTGGGGTCCGTCCTAGGAGGTGGTGTGGCAAAGGTTTTGTCCGGCGTGCATCTCAACTTCTACGGATTCGAGGTCTTTGGCCTTCAGTTCCTGTTCGTTTTGGCGGGGCTTTTCAGGATGTCTTCGATAATATGGCTCAGAAAGGTGAAGACGAAGAAATACGTTCCCGTCAAGGATTTCGTGTTGAACACGTTTCTCGTACCCTTGAGGAAAAGCCTCACAAAGCACCTTTTGTTCATAAGCCACAAGCTCAAGTGATGGAGGTGACGGTTTGATGGAAAATCCCACGATAGAGCAACTCTTGAAGAGGTACGTGGAGATAAGGGAAACTCTGAAGGAACTCAAGGAGGAGAAAAAGGAGATAGAGGAGATACTCAAGGAGTACGCCAGAAGGACGGGGATAAAGGAGTTCAGTGTGGACGGGAAAGTGATTTACTTGGAAGAGAAGTTGAGTTTGAAAATCAAATAATTTCAAACGCACTTTTTCCTCGTGAACTTTTCTTGTTCTTCCAGCATGTCGGCAAGTGTGATGGAATCGAGAGTTTTTTCGATGCTTTCCTCTACTCTTTTCCAAAGGTTTCTAATCACGCAGTCAAGTTCCTCGGGACAGTCCGGAAACTCGTAGAAGACTCTCGACTTCCTGTCCAGAAGGAAGACGATCTCGGAAACTCTGATCTCCCCGGGAGGCTTGGAAAGAGCGTAGCCTCCCTGCCTTCCTCTCTGCGTTTTCACGATCCCAGCCCTCTTCAAGATGTTCAGTATTTTCTCTGCGAACTCCCTCGGGACAGACCTTTTGACGCCTTCCAAGATCTCCGACATCGACAGGTAACGATCGCAGTTTTTGGCCAGCACCAGGACTATCCTCAAGGCGTATTCGCTCCTCATCGTGAACACGTCAATCCCTCCACACGAAAACCCTCGATACGATCTTCCTGTTGTACAGGGCTTCCCGTATACTTCCAAGGTACACGTCTATCTTCCTACCTTTGATAACCCCTCCGATGTCCTCCACAACGAACACCCCACCGTACGGGGATTCCTTAAGTTCTGGGATGTAGATGATGGACCCCAACGGAAATATCGTCGTGTCCGCTGCCGCCGTCTTCCACTCTTCCGGTATCTTCCCAGATTTCGTGAGCCTGAACGAGGGATGCTCCGGTAGCTTCCCATCTTCCCATTCCGTGTAGAAAGTGATTTCAAAGAGCCCCATGTTCGAGAAGAACAGGAGCATGGGATCTTTGGGCTCTCCTTCGACGTACAACTCGAAAACGACGTTTTCACCACCGTAACCTATCGTGTCCCCAGCCTTCAACCACTGTCCCTCTTTTACCGCGACGATCGTGAGGTTCCTGTACACGGTCTCGACGCTGTTACCGTGGTAGACCACCACCGTGTTCTTGTCCACACGCTTCACGCGTCCAGGCAAGGCAACCAGAATTTTCTTTCCAGACCCTCTGAGGTTCACACCGGAAGAGAAGGTCCCATCCGACTTGAAACCAAAGCTCGATACCACCAAGTTCGGATCGGGCTTTCCTCCTATCGGGAACACGGGAGAAAGGTTGGGAACGGGGACCTTTATGATTTGCCCCGTTACCAACCTCCTGGGATCTGCTATGCCGTTCAGTTTCGCGATTCGATCCGCGCCGTTCGGTCCCAGTCCGAACGCTTCGCTTATGCTGGCCAGCGTATCCCCCCTTTCGATCCTTATGAACACGTAACCCTCTTCTACTCCAAGTATTCTGGATGTCTCGTAACTCCTCACAAGTCTTCTGAACTCATCCAAGTATTTCCTCAACTGTTCTACGTAGAGCTGAGGGTCAGGCACGTTCAACGTTGTGGGAACAGGTGCTTGAGCGGAAGTAGCTTGTTGTACGTTCATCGAAGATCTCAGCGCTGACTGCTCGCGCTCCACCTTTTCGAGTCTTCCCTCAAGAATCTTGATTTTCTCTTCCAAGTTGGCGGTTTTTCTCTCCAATTCAGCGGAAGCGGGGCTCGTCTCTTGAGGAGTCGTTCCACCCCAAGAAGTGAGTACACGGAGGGACAACGTCGAGAGTAGCTTTTCCGCGTCCACCATACGCTTTTCCAGGTCTTCGATCCTCGTACTCCTTCTCTCCAAATTGAAGATGCGGTTCTCCATGTCCACAAGTATGTACCTCAAATCGTTGCTCAGCTCTGTCGTGTTCTTTCCATTACCTGTGGGAGAATAAAGAGAGAGTATCTCCACCTTTTTCTCGAGCTCTCTCACCCTGTTCTTCATTTCCTCAAGCTCCGTCGTGATGGAAGTCATCCTTTCAAGAGAAGAGACGTTCAAAACAAGTGAGTTGTACTTCCCCACAAGCTCGGAGATGTCAGCCGATAAGGTTTCGCGAACTTTTGAGAGGTTCTGGTCCAGGTATGCCACTTCTTCTTTCAGGTTTTCGTAACCTTTTCGAACGCTTTCAAAATCTTTGACGTTTCTTTCGACATCCGCAATTCTCCTCTCGAGGGAGGAAATCTGTCTGTTCAACTCTCTCAGCTGACGCTCGACTGAAGAGAGTCTATCTTCGAGTTCTTTCGGAACACAACCGCTGAAAAGCATCAAAAGAAGAACAAACGTGACCATCAAGATTCCCTTAACTCCTGCCATCTCTCCCGCCCCACTTTCGAATAGATGGAAGAATCACCGTGTTTCCTAATGAGCAATTCGTACCATTTGGCCGCCTCTTTCTTCTTGCCGAGCATCTGATTCAAAACACCAAGGTAGAAGAGTATCATGGGTTCTTCCTTGTCGTCGTAATAGCTGTACCTGTAGAATTCCTCAAAGAAGCGAAGAGATTCTTCCATGGCCCATCTCTCTCTTTCGCGCATCCCCAATTCCCTGAAAAGCCACGCAATCCTCAGATAAGATACCGCTGTCTTCTTCTTGTCACCGAGGGCTTCGTACACGAGGGCGCAAATTGTGTGGCGTTTCACGCTCTCGATGTGGTCCTCCCTTTCTTCGAGCTTCAACTTCTCTCTCAAATTCTTCAAAACCTCTTCGACTTTTGTTCTCTTCTCCTGAGACAGCTTGATCTTTTCGAAGTCATCCTCGAGGGTGGAAAAGTAACAACTTGGACAGCTCACAACCGAGTAAAGGAGTGGGTTCACTGCCTCGTAGTTTGGTTTCAAATCCGGATCCCTCGATCTCACCCTCACGGCGTCGTAGAACACCATCTTCTTCCTGAAAACCACACCGCAGAACGGACAAGTGAACTCCTTTTCCCAAAAACTCTTCATTCGGAAAGGAGCACCTCCACAAACGCCCGAGGATCGAAAGGCCGCAAGTCGTCTTCTCCTTCACCAACTCCCACAAACTTTATCGGTATTCCCAGTTCCTTTGCGATCGCAAGCGTTATGCCTCCTTTCGCCGTGCCATCGAGTTTTGTGAGCACGATCCCGGTCACGTCGACGGCTTCCTTGAAGATCTTCGCTTGGACCAGACCGTTCTGTCCCGTGGTCGCGTCTATGACGAGCAGAGTCTCGTGTGGAGCGTCCACAACCCTCTTCTTCACGACGCGGTGTATTTTCCTCAATTCCTCTATCAAGTTCTTCTTCGTGTGGAGTCTACCCGCGGTGTCGATGATGACGACATCTTTTCCCTTCGCCACAGCGTGTGAGACGGCATCGAAGGCCACCGCGCCCGGATCGGCCCCCTCGCCGTGGGCGATCACCGTGGCGCCTATCCTCTCCCCCCAGATCTTCAGCTGTTCTATGGCGGCTGCCCTGAAAGTGTCCGCAGCTGTCAAGACGACGCTCTTGCCCTGGTCTATGAAGAACTTTCCGAGCTTCCCGCAAGACGTCGTTTTGCCGGTGCCGTTTACCCCAACCACCAATATCACAAATGGTGGTTCATCCGGTATTTTCAACGATGTATCTAAATTAAGTATTTCTAACAAAATTTCTTTCAAGTTCTCAAACGGATCGCCATCTCTTTCTTTCAGCTTTTGCAATATATACTCAGTTGTGGCCACCCCAACATCCGCCTGGATGAGCAGCTCTTCTAGCCTTTCAAGTGTTTCTTTATCGATACTCTTTTCCTTCAACAGAGAGACAACATTTTTAAAAAACGCGTTTTTCGTCTTTTCGAGGCCTCTTTTGAGGAAATCCAAAAGTCCCACACTCATTACCTCCCGACTTTTCGAATCTAGATAAAGGATACCACAGTTTTTGAACCTCCCAATTTGGGTGGTGGTCTAAAAAAACGGAAAACGTGGACGGGGAGGGTGCGCGATATGAAGAAATTGATAGCTTCGATTGCCGTGATAATCGCAGTGACAAGTTCGCTGGTTTTCTCGAAACTGAACCCAGACTACGAGAGCCCCATCGTCAAGGTAGTTGAAGCGTGTGCACCAGCCGTTGTGAAGATAGATGTCGCAAAGACGGTGCGTTCTCCCTTGTGGGACCCTTACTTTGAAGAGTTTTTCAGAAGGTGGTTTGGTGAGTTGCCACGTGGTTTCGAAAGGGAGGTCTCCAGCCTCGGTTCTGGTTTCATATTCGATCCGGAAGGTTACGTGCTCACCAACTACCATGTGGTGGGAAGAGCGAACAAGATAACCGTCACCATGATAGACGGGACGACGTTCGACGCGGAGTACGTTGGAGGGGACGAGGAACTCGACATCGCCGTGATCAAGATAAAATCTCCGAACAGGAAACTTCCTTACCTGGAACTAGGAGACTCCGACAAAGTGAAGATAGGAGAATGGGTGATCGCCATAGGTAATCCCCTCGGTTTTCAGCACACGGTGACGGTCGGGGTGCTCAGCGCGAAAGACAGAAAGGTACCGAAACCCAGTGGAAGCGGTTACTACATCGGCTTGCTTCAGACGGATGCCGCGATAAACCCAGGTAACAGCGGAGGACCCCTTTTGAACATCCACGGCGAAGTGATAGGTATCAACACGCTGATCGTGAACCCTCAGGAAGCGGTGAACCTTGGTTTTGCGATTCCCATAAACACCGTGAAGAAGTTCCTGGACACAATCCTCAGGGAGAGAAGGGTTATCAGGGCTTACCTCGGTGTCAGAGTGATGACCTTGACCAGTGACGCCGCAAAAGCGCTGGGCTTAACATCCACGAGCGGAGCCCTCGTGACGGAAATTCAAAAGGGATCCCCCGCTGAAAAAGCTGGTTTGAAAGAAGGTGACGTGATCCTGAAGATAGGAAGGTACGATGTCAGAAGCAGCGACGAACTCGTGTCCATCATACGTACTTACAAACCGGGCGATAAGGTGAAGATAGTTGTCGAAAGGAAAGGGAAGACACTCGAACTGGAAGTGGTTCTCGGTTCTTTGGAAGAAACGGGGAGCAAAACGGTCTCCGAGACTTCTAGCTTCCTCGGCATAGTGGTCTCCGAGATCACGCCGGCGGACAGAGAAACCTACTCCATACCTCAAAGAGTATCTGGCGTCATCGTGAGGGAAAGTTCCGGAAGGTATGGAATCCAAAAGGGAGACGTCATAGTGGCCGTCTACGTCAACGGTAGAAGGTACGACGTCACGTCCCTTGAGGATTGGAAGAAAGTGACTTCCGGGTTGAAGAACGGCGACTACGTGGCACTCTACGTGTACAGAGGAGGCAGTTGGATCTTCGTAAGCTTCGTGTACCAAAACAGGTGAGAGAAAGAGAGACCTCCCCTCGATAGTCAATAGAGCCCCCTAGTATGCTTTTCCCCCCGTCCAGGGGGGATTTTTCTTGTCGCCGGCTCGTCAGGTTTGATTTATGATAATCTACGAGCGAGGTGAGACACGTTGGACTTTTTGTTCTGTCTGCTTTCTGGTTTCTTGACAGCCCTCTCCATGCCGGGCTTTGTGGCAGATTTGTTCGTTTGGTTCTCTCTCGTTCCCCTCCTGTCTGTCATGAAGAGGGGCAGACCCTTCAGAAACGCTGTTTTGACTTTCCTTTACTTTTACACCCACACGCTGATCACCTACTTTTGGGTCCTTCCCGTCCTCACGGAGAACCTTCCCGCGGTGTTTGGCAGGTTTCCCCCGTGGGTCGGTGTGGTCACTTACCTGCTCATGGGTGGGATCGTTTCTTTTCCGTTCCTTGGGTTTGGTTTCATGATGGGCTTTGCACCGGAAAACGCCATTCTCAAGACCTTGTACACCGCCTCCTCGTACACGATCTTCGAATACCTGAGGGGAGTAGGTGAGCTTGGGTTCACCGGTGGAAGACTCTCGGATGCTCTCTTCAACAGGGTTGGATTGATACAGATCTGTTCGATAACCGGCACGCTGGGCTTGGTGTTCCTCGTCGTGGTGGTGAACGCGTTGATCGCTGAATTCTTCAGGAGAAAGAGATTTTCAGCGATCGTTGTGGTTCTCTGTACCGTGTACGTCGTCGACTCACTCGTCGCAAGATTCCTACCTTTGCCCACTTCAACCGCTCACACCAAACTCCTAGTCGTTCAGCAGAACGTCCCATCCTCCGTCATGTACCCAGTTCCCTCGGAGAAGATGCTGAAGATACTGAAAGAAATGGTTCCGGAAGATAACAAAACGCTTGTGGTCACCCCCGAGGCGTTCTTCTTGGAGGACGTGAGATACACGCGCGTTGGAGAAAAACTGTTGGAAATGTCGAGGGAAATGCCCATGCTCATCGCGTTTCCAGCCGAGGGAAAGAACGCCGTTTTCCTCGTAAAGGATGGAAATTTCGATCTCGTGTACTCAAAGGTGAAACTCTTTCCCTTCGTGGAAAAGCTTCCTTACCCCACGATTTTCGGGGTTTTCTCGTTCCTGAGAGGGCTCGAATACTATGAACCAGGGGAGAAGTTTTCCGTCATAAACTTGGAAGGACTACCACCCTTCTCCGTTCAGATATGTTTCGAGAGCTACTTTCCGGAGGTTTCGCGCGCGTTCGTGAGAAACGGTAGTGAACTTTTGATCGTCGTCACGAACGATGGGTGGTTTCACCACAGGGTCGCCCTTCTGAACCACTTCGTCCAGTGCGTGTTCAGAGCCGTGGAAAACAGGAGGCTTTTTGTGCAAGTTGCCAACACCGGGATCACCGGGGTCGTCGACGAGTACGGTAGAATCTTGAGAGTGATCCCCCCCGGAAGATGGGCGGACACCTTCGAAGTCAAAGGTGTCAGGGTGAGAACGTTTTACTCAAAATACGGTGATTACGTCGTCTACATAGCTGTCTTCGTGCCGCTCTTCTGTCTCGTTACGGGGAAAAAGAGAAGGAAAGGGGTAGAAGGAAGATGAAGATCTCGGAGTTCGATTACGAACTTCCAACTGAACTCATCGCCCAGGAGCCGGTGGAGCCAAGAGACGCCTGTAGACTCATGGTTTTGGACAGAACCATGCGCTCGATAGAACACAGGATCTTCAGGGACATCGTGGAATACGTGGAACCAGGAGACTTGCTCGTTCTCAACGTCTCAAAGGTGATACCGGCCAGGCTGATCGCCAAGAAAGAAACTGGGGCTACCGTAGAGATACTGCTTCTAGAGAGAGTAAGAGAGGGCGTTTGGAAGTGTCTCGTGAGGCCAGGGCAGAGAGTGAAAGATGGAACGAGGCTTTCCGTGGGTGATCTGAAAGCTGTGTGTTTGGGTAGGGAAGAGGGTGGCATCAGGATCCTCGAGTTCTCCACCGCAGAAGACAACGAGATCCTCAGGAGAGGTAGAGCGCCCCTTCCTCCTTACGTCAAGAAAGAAGTCCCCCTCGAGAAGTATCAAACGGTTTACGCAAAAGAGGAGGGATCGGTCGCCGCCCCAACAGCGGGCCTTCATTTCACTCCAGAACTTTTGTCTCGTTTGAAAGAAAAAGGCGTGGAATTCGCAGAAGTTGTGCTGCACGTTGGTATAGGAACCTTCAGGCCCGTGAAGGTTGAAGAGGTGGAAAAGCACAAGATGCACGAAGAGTATTACAGAGTGCCGGAGGAAACGGTTGAAAAGATAGAGGAAACCAAAAAACGTGGCAGGCGCGTGATCGCCGTTGGCACCACCGTGGTGCGAACCCTGGAGACGATCGCCAGATTACCGAAACGGAAGAGCTACGTCGGGAAAACGGACCTGTTCATATATCCCCCTTTTGAGTTCAAGATGGTGGACGCGCTCATCACCAACTTCCACCTTCCACGCTCTACTTTACTCATGTTGGTCTGCGCCTTTGCGGGGAAAGATTTCGTAATGGAAGCTTACAAGGAAGCGGTGAGACAGAAGTATCGCTTTTTCTCTTTTGGAGACGCGATGCTCATTCTGTAATCTTTTAGAAACTTCCCATTGATCTTAATTGAAAGGTTTCGAATCCGAAATTGGGTATCGAGTATAATGGAGGTTGGACCTTGAGGATAATTGGTGTCGATCCAGGGTACGGTATCGTCGGTGTGGGTATAGTTGAGAGGAAAGGTAACAGGATACTTTACGTTCACCATTGCGCCATAGAAACCTCGGAAGAGTTGGAGAGAGGAGAAAGGCTCGAACGGATATACGAAGAGTTCTCGAGAATCCTCGACGATTTCTCCCCCGAAGAGTGTGCCATGGAGAGGCTGTTTTTTGTCAAGAACATCACCACGGCCATCGGTGTGGGGGAAGCCCGCGGTGTGATCCTTTTGGCGCTTCACAGAAGGGGGATTCCAGTTTTCGAGTACAACCCGAACGAGGTAAAGCTTGCGGTAACGGGTTACGGTAGAGCTCAAAAGGCGCAGGTGCAGGAGAACATGAGGAGGCTTTTGGGATTGAGTGAAATTCCTAGGCCAGACGACGCCGCCGATGCGTTGGCGATAGCTTGGTGTCACGCCGTGCAGAGTAGGTTGAGGGGGATCACGGGTGAAAAAGTTTGAAGGTCTGAGCTGGAAAGGAGTGTTCGTGAAGGAACTGATGATCTTGGAAGATTTGGGTAAGATAGAACTCCTCGTGGAGGAACGCAACGGAGACCTCGAGGAGTTGAAAAGACTCTTGGAGCGCGAAACGAAGTTTCGCGTCCTCATCAAGTGTGAGGGAAAACCGTTCGATAGTTTGAAAGAGGAAATTCTCAACCTCCTGAACGGTAGTGTTCCTTACGTCAAGGATGTGGTTTTCGAAGGTAACAGGTTGGTTCTCAAAGTCCTCGGTGAATTCGCCAAAGATAGGATCCTCTCGAAACTCAGGTTGGTGAAGAACGAATTGATGGATATGTTGAACGGCAAAGTGGAAATCTTGGTTCAGGTGGAAGAACCTCCCAAGGATTTCATCGAGAAAATTCAAAATCCGAGGATGGAAACAAGCAGCGAAGAAGACGAGAAAGGTGAGGAAGGGCAGAGCGATGACCAAAACCACGTCTTCGGCCAAAAGCCAAGGAGGATCGTTTTCACACCGTCCAAACTCTTCGAGTTCAACAAGAAGGTCTCCGTGAAAGGTAAGGTCTTCAAGTTAGAGGCGAAAGAAAACAAGAAAAACCAGCTTTTGATCTACTTGACCGACGGGGAAGATTCCATCTTGTGCAGGGCCTTCGAAGGAATAGACGAGATATCCTCCAAGGTTTCCGTGGGGGATGTAGTTATCGTAACGGGAGAAGTGGTGAACGAGGGTGGAGAACCCGTGGTGTACGTCAAGGGTATCACGAAAGTGGAGGACGGGAGGAGAAAAGACAACGCCCCCGTGAAAAGGGTTGAGCTACACGCACACTCGAAGTTCAGTGATCTTGATGCGATCATGGACATAAACGATTACGTGAAAAGGGCAAAGGATTGGGGCTTTGCGGCCATCGCGC
This sequence comes from Thermotogota bacterium, assembly GCA_030550515.1. Lineage (GTDB taxonomy): Bacteria > Thermotogota > Thermotogae > Thermotogales > Thermotogaceae > JAUQPE01. The sequence continues at coordinate 46,666 of JAUQPE010000011.1, forward strand.
TCACGGACCACGGAAACGTTCAGGGAATCCCATATTTCTATGAAGCAGCCAAGGAAGCTGGTATCAAGCCTATTTTCGGTATAGAGGCTTACCTTGTGAGCGATGTCGAACCCGCTTTGAAGAACTACAAAGGTGATGGTACGTTCGAAGACACCACTTTCGTGGTTCTCGACTTCGAAACCACCGGGTTGGATCCCTTGCAAGACGAGATCATAGAGATCGGGGCGGTGAAGATAAAGGGTAAGGAAGTGGTAGAGGAATACCACTCCCTGATAAAGCCTTCGGGAGACATCAGTAAAAAGAGCTCCGAAATCACAGGGATCACGATCGACATGCTCGAGAGTGAAAGGAGTATTGAGGAAGTTCTACCAGAGTTCTTAGAGTTCTTGGAAGACGCAGTCATAGTCGCACACAACGCGAACTTCGATTACCGATTCTTGAGGCTTTGGATAGGAAAGGTCTTGGGAAAGGATTGGTCCAGACCTTACATAGACACTCTCGCGCTCGCAAAGGCTCTGCTGAAGATGAAGAACTACTCACTCGAAGCCATCGTGAAGAAACTGGAACTTGGTCCTTTCAAGCACCATCGGGCACTGGACGATGCTCGTGTTACCGCGAAGGTGTTCATCAAGTTCGTGGACATGTTGGAAAAGCTCGGCGTGAAAAAGCTCGTGGACCTGGAAAAACTGAAAGAAGCTGTGGACATAAGGAACCAGAAACCCTACCACTGCACAATTTTGGTACAGAACAAGACTGGCTTGAAGAACCTGTACAAGTTGATCTCCAAGTCCTACGTGGATTACTTCTACGGGGTCCCAAGGATTCCAAAGAGTGAACTCATAGAAAACAGAGAAGGTTTGTTAGTTGGAAGCGCTTGCATCTCCGGGGAGCTGGTGAGGGCTGCGTTGGAGGGTGCCAGCGACACCGAACTGGAGGAGTTGATGAAGTTCTACGACTATGTGGAGGTCATGCCACTGGACGTTTTCGATGAGGAGTCGGAGGAAGGTATCTCCAGGGACAAGGTGAGAGAGATCTACAGGAAACTTTACAACATAGCCAAAAAGCTCAACAAGCCTGTTGTGATGACGGGAGACGTTCACTTCCTAGATCCAGAGGATGCGAAGGGAAGAGCAGCTCTTTTGGCACCCCAGGAGAGAGATTTCGAAAAGCAGCCCGCCCTCTTCTTCAGAAACACCGAGGAAATGTTGGAAAAGGCGTGGGAAATATTCGAGGATGAAAAAGTATGCGAAGAGGTTGTGATCGAAAATCCCAACAAGATAGCGTCTTCCATTGACTTCATCCATCCGATAGAGAAGAAGCTCCACCCCCCGTCGATAGAGAACGCGGACGAAATCGTTCGAAGTATCACTATGGAGAAGGCAAGGGAAGTGTACGGAGACCCCTTGCCCGAGATCGTCAAAGCGAGGATAGAGAAAGAGCTGAACGCGATAATAAACCACGGCTACTCGGTTCTGTTCCTGATAGCGAGGGCACTGGTTCAGAAGTCTTTGGAAGACGGCTACGTGGTCGGATCGAGAGGGTCGGTGGGATCTTCGTTGGTCGCGCACCTGTTAGGCATAACCGAAGTGAACCCGCTGCCTCCGCACTACAGGTGTCCAAGTTGCAAGTATTTCGAAGTGGTCTCCGATGAGCGTTATGGAGCCGGATATGACCTTCCCGATAAAAACTGTCCCATCTGTGGAACTGTGTTGAAGAAAGACGGGCACGACATACCGTTTGAGACTTTCATGGGATTTGAAGGTGACAAAGTGCCGGACATAGACCTGAACTTCTCTGGGGAGTACCAAGATCGAGCCCACAGGTTTGTGGAGGAACTCTTCGGGAAAGATCACGTCTACAGGGCGGGTACCATAAACACCATCGCAGAGAAGAGTGCAGTAGGTTTTGTCAAGAGTTACGAGGAGAAAACCGGTAAGAAGCTGAGGCGTGCGGAGATGGAAAGGTTGGCGCTCATGATCACCGGGGTGAAGAGAACCACCGGTCAGCACCCTGGTGGTCTCATGATCGTTCCCAAGGACAAAGAAGTGCACGATTTCACGCCCATCCAGTACCCCGCTAACGACAAGGAAGCGGGTGTCTTCACAACACATTTCGCGTACGAAACAATCCACGACGACCTCGTAAAAATAGACGCGCTCGGTCATGACGATCCCACTTTCATAAAGATGCTGAAAGATCTCACGGGAATAGACCCGATGACAGTTCCAATGGATGATCCCGATACCCTTGCGATCTTCAACTCCACAAGGCCACTCGGGGTGGATCCCGTGGAGCTCGGCAGCGACGTGGGTACTTACGGGATACCGGAGTTCGGCACGGAGTTCGTCAGGGGTATGCTCGTGGAGACCCGCCCCAAGACCTTCGCTGAATTGGTGAGGATATCAGGTTTGTCACATGGAACGGACGTTTGGCTCAACAACGCGAGGGATTGGATAAACCTCGGCTACGCCACTCTCTCCGAGGTCATCTCCTGTAGGGACGACATCATGAATTTCCTCATACATAAGGGGATGGAGCCATCTCTTGCTTTCAAGATCATGGAGAACGTGAGAAAGGGGAAGGGCGTAACCGAGGAAATGGAGAGAGAGATGAGAAAACTGAGAGTTCCCGATTGGTTCGTGGAGTCTTGCAAGAGGATAAAATATCTCTTTCCAAAGGCCCACGCGGTGGCGTACGTGAGCATGGCCTTCAGAATCGCCTACTTTAAGGTTCACTACCCATTGCAGTTCTACGCGGCTTACTTCACGATAAAGGGAGACCAGTTCGATCCAGAACTCGTTTTGAAAGGAAAAGAAGCCATCAAGAGGAGACTGCAAGAGCTGAGAAACATGCCGAACAAGGATGTGCAGGACAAGAACGAAGAAAGCGTCCTGGAAGTTGCCCTCGAGATGATGCTCAGGGGATTCACGTTCCTACCACCGGACATCTTCAAATCCGATGCGAGACGTTTCCTCATAGAAGGAAACGCTCTGAGGATACCCTTCAACAAACTTCCAGGACTTGGAGACAACGTGGCGGAGTCCATAGTCAAGGCCAGGGAAGAGAAGATGTTCACGTCTATCGAAGATCTCATGAAGAGGACGAAGGTGAACAAGAACCACGTGGAAGTGATGAAAAAGCTGGGAGTCCTGAGAGGACTGCCGGAAACGGAGCAGTTCACCCTCTTCTAATCGAGCAACAGCGCCATGACCAACACGTCTTCGTACCTGCCGTCTTCGAGTCGAACAGCCCTCCTTTTCAGCCCCTCTTCTACAAATCCCATCTTCTTGTAGAGGTTTATCGCCCTCTCGTTGCTCTTGAAAACCTCAAGTTGTATCCTCTCGAAACCCTCCCTTTTGGCCCATTCGATCATCGCCTTCATCATGGCTGTTCCTATGCCGATTCCCCAGTACTTTTTTTTCACACTTATGCTCATCTCGCCTGCGTGAGAAGTTCGTTTTCGCGTGAAGCCCCTGAGAGAAAGGATCGATACGATCTCTCCCCTCAATTCGCCAACTATCATGAGATCCCGTGGGTTCTCGCGGAACATCTTTATCAGTTTCTTCTCAGTCGATACATCAAAGACTTCGTCTGGTGCCGTGATGTTGAAGACGGTTTCCGCCGTAACTGTCTTCATGTATTCGACTACCCTCTTTGCATCGGAAACATCGACTTCTCTTATCAAAAGAGTCTCGCCGTTCTTCAGGACGACCATCCTCGGGTGGAACTTCATCTTTCCAACTCCTTTGCCTTCAAGTACGACGCGTAGAGGGCATCGATCAAGCTTCCTCTCGCACCCGATCTCTCCAGTACCGCCAGCCCTTCTATCGTGGTCCCAGCAGGCGAAGTGATCCTGTGCTTCCAAACCGCTGGGTGTTCTCCCGTCCCTTTCAACAGCGCTATCGAACCTTCAAAAACCCCACACACAATCTCCCTGGCCTTTTCGAAGGGGATTCCCATTCTCACGCAAGCATCCAGAAATGCTTCCACCAACACGAAGACAAAGGCGGGACCGCTCCCAATCGTGGCGGTTGCCGCCGGAAAGAGCCTTTCGTCTATCTCCACGATCTCTCCAAAGATCGAAAGGACTGTCAAGATCCGTTCTTTTTCGGCCTCCGAAAGTCCCTGAAAGCTCGCCGCTGCGATCCCTCTCCCCACCTTCAACGCAAGGTTTGGCATCAGACGTACCAACTTTTCCACTCCGGTGATCTCTCTCATCTTGTTCGTGCTCAAACCCGCCACCACCGACACGAGGACCCCCTTGAATCCTCTCAGACCGTTGAGCACTTCCACCACATCTTGCGGTTTCACAGCGACGATGACCACGTCAGCCTTCTCTTTCAGCTCTTCAACGGTCGCTTCTGAAACGTTTGGGCTGTTGAGAAACGTGGAAAGTTTCTTTCTGTCTTTTTCCACCACAAAAAGGAGGAGAGTGGGGTTTTCCACCAGCTTTTCCAAAATCGCACTACCCATGTTGCCAACACCGACGACACCAACCTTCATCTTTTTCCCTCCCGCACAGTTTTCAAATCATATGATACAAAAAAATACTTGAAATTTCACGACAATCGTGCTATGGAATTGAGAGGATAGACCACTTGCGCCTTTCTTTCATCGTGGTATAATCGAAGTTGACCGGCACTCACCCAACACGTCTTTTGGTTCACAACGGGAGGCCAGCGTAGCTCAACGGTAGAGCGGCGCATTCGTAATGCGCAGGCTGTGGGTTCGAGTCCCACCGCTGGCTCCATTTTTTCATTCAGTGAGGTGCAAAGCATCATCAGAGAGTTCGAGGAACGCTTCCTGGGGTTCGTGCGGAACGAGGAACTATTCAGCGAGGGGGATATCGTCCTCGCAGCGGTCTCCGGCGGAGTGGATTCCACTACTCTCCTGTTCCTGTTGAAGAAGTTCTCACCCATCCTAGGTATCTCTCCAATCGCCGCTCACCTGGATCACAAAATCAGGTCAAATTCGTGGAAAGATAGGATCTTCGTCGAAGAGTTCTGCGAGAGATTGGGAGTCCCCGTGCAGGTTTCGGAAGTAGACGTACCGAGTCTTTGGAAGGGATCGGGCAAGACTCTCGAGGAAGTGGCAAGAGAAGTGAGGTACAACTTTTTGAAAGAAACGGCAAAAAGTGTGGGAGCTACCAAGATAGCCTTGGCCCACCACAGCGACGACCTCTTGGAGACTGTCATCCACCGATTGGTGAGAGGAACGGGTCCTTTGGGTCTTGCCTGCATGAGACCAAAATTCGGTGCCTTCGTGAGGCCTCTCCTACCTTTCAAGAGAGAAGAGATCGAAGAGTATGCGAAGATCATGGGTATTCCCCACGTTGTCGATGAGACGAATTACGACCTCCGCATCACCAGGAACTTCATCAGACACAAGATCGTCCCCCTCCTGAAGGAGTTGAACCCAGAGGTGGAAAATGCCGTCTACAGGCTGGTGAACATTTCTGTCATGATGCGAGATTTTGTAGAAGAATTCGTGGATGAATTCATAAAGAAGAAAGTTGAAGCACAAACGGAAATGTACGTCTTCGAGAAACCAGAAAACGACTTTCTCCTTTTGGAAGTGGTGAGGAAACTTCTCGAACAAAAGTACGGAAGGGTCCCGGAGTACGAGAAGATGGAATCGGTCCTGAGGAACTCAAAGCGGGTCAGTTTCAGAACCAATCTTTGGTCTTCCGTCTACGTTGAAAAATCGTACGACTACGTGGCGGTTGGGGAGACCGTTTTTCGAGGAAGATACAGGCTACCTGTGGAAAGGGAAGTGATGGAAGTTTTTGGGTTTAAAATAAGAATAAGTTGCGAAAAAGGAAAAGGCGAGAGAGTGTGGATCAGGAACAGAAAGCCGGGTGATAGAATAGTAGTGAGCGGGAAGCTCGAAAAAGTGAAAGATCTGCTCATAGCGCATCGAGTACCGACTTTTTACAGGGACAGGTTACCCCTCTTGGTGGACGAAGAGGACAACGTCTTGTGGATACCAGGTGTGTGTGTTTCGGATTCGTTGAAGGAGCGTCGAATCGAGGTGGAGCTCTTGAAAGCCCCAAAGGGATTCTTGAAAGGAGGTTGAAGTTTTGAACGGGAAACCGAGTGTTTGGAACCTCATCTTCACGATACTCATAATCGTGGCACTGTTTTGGTTGGCGAGGTTTTTTTACATGGAGAGTTCGCCTGTTTCGAAGATGAGTTACACGAGCTTCGTACAGATGCTCGAAGGTGATAGGACTATAGTATCAGAGGTTGTGATCAGGGACGACGGTGTTTTGAAGGTTTACACCAAAGATGGTAGGACTTACGAAGTGAACGCCCCATGGGTCATAAACGACCCTCAGTTCGTCAACCAGATGGTCGCCAAGGGAATAAAGGTGACAGGAGAAAAGAGCGGGGGAAATTCTTTTTGGATAAACGTTTTGGGAACGTTGATACCGACGGTGTTGTTCATCGTGGTTTGGATTTTCATAATGAGGGCGCTCTCCGGGAGAAACAACCAAGCTTTCACTTTCACGAAGAGCAGGGCCACGATCTATAAGCCTGGGGCCCGGAGAGTAACGTTTCAAGACGTCGGTGGGGCAGACGAGGCGATAGAAGAACTCAGAGAAGTGGTAGAATTCTTGAAGAATCCAGCCAAGTTCAACAAGATAGGTGCGAGGATGCCGAAGGGGATCTTGCTCGTTGGACCACCGGGCACGGGTAAAACACTCTTGGCGAGGGCGGTGGCGGGAGAAGCGAACGTACCGTTTTTCCATATCAGCGGTTCGGACTTTGTGGAGCTGTTCGTCGGAGTGGGAGCGGCGAGGGTTCGAGACCTGTTCGCGCAGGCTAAAGCCCACGCTCCTTGCATCGTCTTCATAGACGAAATCGACGCAGTGGGAAGACACAGGGGAGCGGGTCTCGGAGGAGGCCACGACGAGAGGGAACAGACGCTGAACCAACTGCTCGTCGAGATGGACGGTTTCGATTCGAAGGAAGGAATAATAGTAATGGCGGCAACGAACAGGCCGGACATTCTGGACCCTGCGCTCCTCAGGCCTGGCAGGTTCGACAAGAAGATCGTCGTCGATCCACCAGACCTGAAGGGACGAAGGAAGATCTTGGAGATACACACCAGGAACAAACCGTTGGTAGAAGATGTGGACCTCGACATAATCGCCAAGAGGACCCCCGGCTTTGTGGGTGCCGACTTGGAAAACTTGGTGAACGAAGCGGCGCTCTTGGCTGCTCGCGACGGTAGAGATAGGATCACGATGAGAGACTTCGAAGAAGCGATCGATAGAGTGATAGCTGGTCCTGCAAGAAAGTCCAGATTGATAAGCCCGAAAGAGAAAAGGATCATAGCTTACCATGAGGCGGGACACGCGATAGTATCCTCGATACTACCGAACGGAGAGCAAGTGCACAGGATCTCCATCATTCCCAGGGGGTACAAGGCGTTGGGCTACACGCTTCATCTGCCTCAGGAAGACAAGTACCTCGTCACGAAGAGTGAACTCATGGACAAACTGACCGCCTTGCTCGGCGGAAGAGCGGCGGAAGAAGTGGTCTTTGGGGATGTGACGAGTGGCGCCGCCAACGACATCGAGCGTGCTACCGAGATTGCGAGAACGATGGTTTGTCAGTTGGGGATGAGTGACGAGCTTGGTCCACTCGCGTGGGGTAAGGAGGAACAAGAAGTGTTCCTCGGAAAAGAGATCACACGGCTCAGGAATTACAGCGAAGAAGTCGCCAGCAAGATAGACGAGGAAGTCAAAAAGATCGTGACGGAGTGTTACGAGCGTGCCAAAGAGATCATCAGGAAGTACAGAAGACAGTTGGACAACATCGTCGAGATCCTGCTGGAAAAGGAAACGATAGAAGGTGAGGAACTGAGGAAGATCATATCTGAAGAGTTCGAAAAGGTGGTGGAATGATGAATTTCGAATATCTTGAGGGGAAAAGGCTCACTTTGGATGTGGCCTTGGATGAAAGTATGGTTTGGAACGAAGATCCCAGGATGCTGGACCTACACCTCGTGGCCACGTCCGCGTTGCTTGGGGTGGTTCATAGAGTTTCTTACGAGCTGTTGAACAGGTACCTGCCCGAGGGATACACGGCCGTTGTGGTGGAGAGCAACGTGAGACACGTGAAAGCCATACCTACCGGCACTCGAGTTGCGGTTGGAGTGAGAGTGGTGGGTGTGGTTGGGAACAGGGTGAAGTTCAGGGGAATAGTGATGAGCGGTGACGAGAAGATAATGGAAGCAGAATTCGTAAGGGCGATCGTTTCCAGGAACTACCTCAGGAGGGTGACCATTGAGAAAGCCGAGAAGGTCCAGAGATTTTTTGGAGTATGAAAAGGTCCTCTCCTTCAAGGAAAAGGAACTGATCCTGGAGGAATTGAACACAACCCAGGGCGACGTGAAGGTCGCCCTCATTTTTCCCAAAAATTACGAGCTCGCCTCTTCTAGTCTTGCGTTCTCTTACGTGCAAAGGCTTCTCTCTTCCCATCCGAGGATAAGGTGTGAGAGGTTCTTCTTCGACGAGACCTTCTCGAAGTTCTACTCCCTCGAATCTCAGACTCCCCTCGACGAGTTCAGGATCTGGGCCTTCTCTGTGAGTGTGGAAGAGGATTTCTTCAACGTTCTGGAGATTCTGAAGAGGAGAGGTGTCCCACTCTTCCAGAACGAGAGGGAAAGCTACCATCCGATTGTGGTCGTTGGAGGGGCGCTCACCTACACGAACGCGTCCGTTTTCCTGCCGATCGCCGACGCGATCTACCACGGTGAGCTTGAAGAGTTCCTCGAGGATTTCCAAGAGGCCCTCTTGGAAGAAGAAAGGAACGCCTTGCTGGAGAAAATGAGTCGCATTCCCGCGGTCTCCTGTCCATCTTTTGGAAAGTCTTTCGAGAAATTTGGATGGGTGAAGGATTTGAGCGTTCACAAGCCTTACTCTCACTTTGTGAGCGGATTTGGCGTTTTCTCTGGCAAACTGTTGGTGGAAATCGGGAGGGGATGTATCAGGCGCTGCAATTTCTGCGTGTTTGGAAGAAGGTTCAAGCCCGCGAGGTTTCTGAGGTTAGAAATTCTAAAAGAGGTGTACGAGAAGGTCGCGTACAGGGAATGGGGGTTGATCAGCGCCACGATAACGGATTACCCTTGGCTCGAGGAATTGATAGAATTTCTAGAGGAGGAAAACCTACGTATCTCCGTTTCCTCGATGAGGCTTGACGGTTTGAAACCGGAACTTTTGAAGGTACTCAAGAAATCCGGTCAGCAGTCTTTCACGATCGCCCCGGAGGCTGGAACACAACGAATCAGAGACGTGTTGGGAAAGGATATAACCGACGAGCAAATCGAGAAGGCGTTAAAAATGGGAAGGGAAAGCGGTTTCGAGAGGGTGAAGATGTACTTCATCTACGGAATCGAAGAGGAAACAGAGGAAGATCTCGCCGGCGTGAAAGAGATCGTTGAGATCGCGAAGAGGATGGGATACGTTGAGGTTCACCTCAGCTTGAATCCGCTCATCCCGAAACCGGGGACAGGTTTTGAGAACAGGGAGATGCTCCCGTTCGAGGAACTCAAGAGAAGGGAGAGTTTTCTGAGAGAAATTCTGAGGATGAAAGGTGTGAGAGTGGATTTCGAAAGTCTCAGAGATTCGGTGATCCAATACACCATCTCCAGGTGCAACGAGGAACAGGCAAGGAAATGGGTGAGGATCTTCGACAAAGAAGGCAAAGAAGGGCTCAGGAAGAGGGTGTTCGAAGAAGGGAGGAAGGTGTCGTGCTGAAAGAAAAGCTATTGAAGAGAGAAGCGGTTGTCGGTGTGATAGGGATGGGATACGTTGGACTTCCCCTTGCGGTGGAAAAGGCAAAGGCTGGCTACACCGTGATAGGATTCGACGTCCAGCAGGAGCGTGTAGACATGATAAACAGGGGTGTGAACTACATAGGTGACGTGGTGGACGAGGACCTCGAGCGTCTCGCGAAAGAGGGAAAACTCCGCGCCACAACGGATTTTTCGAAATTGAGAGAATGTGATGTTGCGGCCATATGTGTTCCCACGCCACTTGGGAAGTACAGAGAGCCGGATCTTTCGCACGTGATCAACGCCGCAAAGGAGGTGGCAAAGTACCTTCACAGAGAGATGCTCGTGGTTCTCGAGAGTACCACGTACCCGGGCACGACGGAAGAAGTCATCCTACCCATGTTGGAATCCACTGGTTTGAAAGTCGGAGAAGATTTCTACCTTGCCTTCAGCCCAGAAAGGGTGGATCCAGGGAACAAGCTTTACAAGACCAAGAACACCCCAAAGGTGGTAGGTGGGGTCACTCCGAGGTGCACCGAGCTCGCAAAGATCTTGTACGAAAACGTGCTCGAAGCACCCGTTCATGTGGTGTCTTCCCCCAAGGTTGCAGAGTTTGCAAAGATATTGGAGAACACCTTCAGGCTTGTGAACATCTCTTTGGTAAACGAGCTGTGCATCCTGGCCAAAAAGATGAACGTGAACATCTGGGAGGTTATAGACGCAGCCGCCACCAAACCTTTCGGTTTCATGCCCTTCTATCCTGGGCCGGGTGCGGGGGGGCACTGTATACCCATAGATCCTTTCTATCTGGCGTACAAAGCCAAAGAGTACGACGTTACCCTGAGAATGGTGGAGATAGCCGGTGAAATAAACGTCCACATGCCGGAGTACGTGGTAAGCAGACTCCAAGACATCCTCAACGAACGAGGGAAGGCCTTGAAAAACTCAAAAGTTTTGCTTTTGGGTGTAACCTACAAAGGTGACGTGAACGACATCAGGGAATCTCCCGCTTTGAAGGTCTTGGACATCCTGGAAGAGAAGGGCGCCATCGTGCTCTACTACGACCCTTACGTGGAAAGCTTCGAGAGAAACGGGAAGGTCTACCGCCGAGAACCTCTCACAAAGGAACTCCTGGAGAGCGTCGACGCCGTCATGATTACGGCTGCACACAAGAGGGATATGGACTACGAGTTCGTGGTGAGGCACTCGCCTTTCGTGTTCGACACCAAGAACGTGACGAAAAACGTGAAAGAAAACAGGGAGAAGATCATCTTGCTCTAAGGCTTCTGATGGCGTCGTCTATCTGAGGGATCTGTCTCAAGAGGAAGACGTACGAGAGAACGACGAAGACCAACAAGATCATCGAAATCGTTCTCCAAAGATTTTGCCTGCGCCACTGCAAGGGCTTGGCGATGTAACCCATCACCATCCCCATCAAGAATCCCCCAAGATGGGCGGCGTTGTTTATGTTCGTCCCCGGTAGGAATCCGTAGACAATGTTGATGAGTACTATCGGAAGAAGCGACAGTCCCGTTACCGGTCTCAAAAAGAAAGGAGTATCTCTCTTGAACCCCGCCACGAACAACATTCCTATGAGCCCGAAGATGGCCCCACTCGCTCCGACGGAGATGGAGTGATAGTAAAAAAAGTGTGTTGCAAGGTTCCCGGCGATACCGCTCGCAAGATAACTCACGAAGAACTTTTCGGGGCCGTAGAAACTCTCCACGATGCTTCCAAAGTAGTAAAGGGCGTAAGAATTGAACAGCACGTGGAAGATTCCGCCGTGGACGAAGAGGGCGGTGATGAGTCGGAACCAATCACCCTCGCTCACACGGGGACCGTACTGTGCGCCGTACCTCAGAAAGAGCAACATTTGGATCAGATCGCCTCGGGTTGTGAACACGTTCGAGATCAACATCATGATGAACACAAAAAAGTTGAAGAAGAGGATCAAATAAACGGCCCTTAACCTCATATCAGATCTCCTTCCTTCTCAACAATTTACCCGTTTTAGAAACCTGAAAACCACCGTATAACTCTCCCCTTCTGAAAACGAGCAATCCAGAAGTCGCCAAAAAGACACCGAGCAAGAGCACGGGAGAAGGGAAAGACCTCTTCAAAACGTGCTCAGAAATCGCTGTCACCACGGGAATGAAGTATATCATGTTCGTGGTCTTCTCACCACCGATCCTTTCTATCGCTTTATTCCAGAGAAAGTAAGAGATACCTGAACAGACGATACCCAAGTAAGAAAGTGGAAACAAGAGCTCAAAAGAGAATTGGATACTCGGAGCACTCTTGAGGAAAAAAGGGAAAAAGAAAAGGGCTCCCCAAAACATGATGGCCACGTTTTCCGGAACGCCCACTTTTCCGAGTTTTTCGATGCGGTGAGTGTACAACACCCAGGAAACCGCCGCCCCGAACGCCAAGAAGTCTCCGATTGGATTCAGCCTCAGCACGAACCTTCCGTTCAAAACGACCAAGGCCACACCGGCAAAGGCGAGCAACGACCCGACGTACATCCAAGTATTCACCTTCTTCTTTCGAAAGAGGTGAGAAGACATGAGGTGTAGGATGGGAGCCGAGGAAACGATTATAGCCGCGTTGGTTGGTGCGGTGTGAACCAGCGCCGAGTTCTCGAAGGCGAAGTACCCAAAGACCCCCCAAAGGCTTGCGAGGAAGACGCGAGGATTTTTCATTCTCAACTTTCCTCGTGAGAACGGTAGGAGAAACAAGAAAGCGAGAGAAAACCTCAGAAAGGCGGCGGAAAACGGATCGATGATTTGGACTACTTTCTTCGTGGCGATGAAGGAGACACCCCAAAAGAAAACAACCAACCATGCGCCAACCTGGTCCAAACCCTATCTCTCCTTCCTCAGAGATTCACCGATCTTGGGTACGAAATCCTTCTTTCTCGAAAGCACGCCCTTGAGTCTGTAAAAGCCGTTCTCAGGAGATACCCCGAAGGCCTCCTCGAGCACTTCCCTTCCTCCTTCCGTCAGAACGAGACTCTCCTCTTCCACGGGGTTGGTGAAGAGCACGAAGGCCATATCGGTTCCGAGTTTGTTGCGCAGCTTTTTCAGAGCTTCTACGAACTCCTCCTTCCTTTTGCGCAGGTCTTCGTAATCCGAGGTGGTCACTTGTGAGATGAGGAACGTGATCCCTCCTATGTCGAACACCTTCGAATCGCTCTGGACGATTTCGAACGGATCCGCGTCAGGTGGAATCCTGGTTGCCTCGAGGAGCATCTTCTTTGCGAATTCTTCCAGATCCACTCCCGCCACCTTCGAGAGGTGCAACGCCGTCTCTATGTCCTTCTGAGTTGTGGTGGAGGACTTAAAAAAGAACGTGTCGGACACGATACCTGAAAGCAGGAGCCCCGCGATCTCTTTTTCGATTTTCAACTTGTCCCTCATGAAAAAGTTGGCAACGATGGTTGAGGTACTTCCGACGGGTTCGTTGTAGAAGAAGACGGGCTTCAAGGTGGAAAAACCACCTATCCTATGGTGATCCACGATCTCGAGGATTTCGGCCTCCGTGATACCGTCGAGGGCTTGCGTGACCTCGTTGTGATCGACAAGTATCACTTTCTTCCTCGGATTCTTCATCAAATCCGTTCTCGTGATCACACTCACCAGTTTCCCCTCTTCGTTAACCACGTAAACGGCCCTCAGCTTTGAGGTGAAGACCAGTTCCCTTATGTCTTCAATCAACGCTTTTTTCGTCACCGTGTAAAAGTTCTTCGTGATCACGGCGGAAGCCGGCAAGACAAGGTTCATCAGTTTTGCGACACCGAAGGCGTCGTATTCCACCCTGAAAATAGCGGCCCTTTTCTCTCTAGCCGTTTCTATCACCCTCTGCGAGACAGGTGCCTTGTTGGTCACTATCACCAACTTGGCGCCACACTCCAATAAGGCCACCTGGGCCGGTTCGTCGTCCCCAACCACCACCACATCTCCCAACTTTACCTTTCCGAGCAAAACGTGCAGTGCGTCTATCGCGATGTGAACAACTCCAGAAATCAACTTATCTTGAAGAAAGTTGCACACAACCTCTGCGTTGAGGATTCTGGAAAGCTCTTCAACGCTGACTGGATGGACCTTCAATGGTTCTATCTTGAGATTTCTCACGAAAAATCGCGCCAACATGTTTTCGGAAACAACGCCAACGATCTTGCCGTTTTCGACTACTGGGACGTTCTTTATATCTTTTTCTTCCATTATCTTCACGATGTCGTAGACGGTTGTGTCTGGGCTGACAAAGACGGGTTCCTTCAAAGGTATGTCCTCCACGGTTGGCTTCAACGTCTCCAAAAAAGAGGGAGGAGGGACTTTGAAGTACTCGAGGACGAAAATGGTTTCCCTTTTCAGTTCACCCGCCCTGATGGGTAAGTATTCGCATTCCGGATCCAGGACGCTTTTGTAGTGAGCGTAGCTTATGGCCGAGCATACACTGTCGGTATCAGGGTTCAGGTGTCCTACAACGTAAACTCTTTCCATCAATCATCTCCTCCTTGTTCTCAATTTTAACATCCATTGCTATAATGTTAGGAGAGATCTTTGTCGAGAGGTGATCGACGAGTGCTGAGGAAAGACATAGGGATAGACCTGGGAACCGCCAACACTTTGGTTTACGTCAAAGGAAAAGGCATCGTCGTTAACGAGCCATCCGTCATTGCGATAGATGCCGACACGGGAGAGATACTCAAGGTCGGTATGGAAGCAAAGAAAATGCTAGGGAAAACCCCTTCAAACATCAAAGCAATTCGTCCTTTAAAAGATGGTGTGATTGCCGATTACACGATCGCTCTGATCATGCTCAAGTACTTCATATCTAGGGCATGCGAAGGTTTCAACCTCTTCAAACCGCGTGTGGTGATAGGTGTTCCGATCGGTGTCACAGACGTGGAGAGAAGGGCGATACTCGAAGCGGGTTTGGAGGCTGGGGCCAACAAGGTGTACTTGATAGATGAGCCGATGGCCGCGGCAATAGGATCAAACTTGGACGTAGAGGAGCCAACTGGAAACATGGTGGTGGACATAGGCGGTGGAACAACCGAAGTGGCCGTTATCTCACTCGGAAGTATAGTCACGTGGGAATCGACCAGGGTGGCCGGTGACGAGATGGACGAAGCGATAATGCAGTACGTGAGAGAGATGTACAGGGTGGCCATAGGTGAAAGGACAGCCGAGAGGGTCAAGATAGAGATAGGAAACATATTTCCAAAGAAAGAGTTCGATGAACTTGAGACAACGGTCTCTGGCATCGACCTTTCAACGGGACTTCCAAGGAAGCTCACCTTACGAGGTGGGGAGATCAGGGAAGCTTTGAGAGAAGTGGTGATGACTATCGTTGAGAGTGTGAAGAACACCCTTGAAAAGACTCCGCCGGAGTTGGTATCGGATATCATAGAGCGTGGCATCTTCTTGACGGGGGGAGGATCTCTACTTCGAGGGCTGGACTTGTTGTTGGAGAAAGAAACGGGGATCTCTGTCGTCAGAGCGGACGATCCGTTGTCTGCTGTAGCGAAAGGCGCGGGGATAGTCCTCGAACGTATAAACATCTTGAAGAAACTGCAAGGTGTCGGTTGATGAGGAGGGTGGTTTTCTTTTTTCTCTTCGCTTCTTTTTTTTTGGTGGAGAAGGCGTACCACATTTCTTCCTTTGTGAGACCTGTCTTTGTCTCTTTGACTTCGCCGCTCAAATCAGTAAGGGTACTCGTTTTTGAACGCTTTTTCATGGTACGAGGTCACACAAGCCCTGGGGATGTGATCCTCGGAGGGAAAGAGATAGGAAATGTGTTCTTCGTGACAGGTGGTACACTCGAGAGGTTCTACATACTGGGCAAGGCGGAGAGAGGAGCCCTGGTGTTCGATCCTGATGGGAAGAGGTTCCTAGGGATAGTGGTAGAATCAGGGGACCTTTCCACGGTGAAGACCATCTTTTCCGATGACATCTTTCTCTACGTGAAGCTGAGAGGAGACACCCAAGAGGTGGTGGCCACCTTGAGGGGAGGGAGGGTCCCCAAGGTTTCTGTTGTGGAGAACATCGATGTGACGGGTTGGAAGGTGTTCCTGGAGGACAGCACTTGGAACAAAGCCTTGGAGGAATACCTCTACGTGGGTGATATCGTGAGGAAAGTGATCGATCATTACCTTGTCGACGTGAAGAGGGACCTTCCAAAGAGGGTTATGGTGGTGAGGCGAAGTCCATGATCTACGTGTTTGGTTTTCTGAGCCTGTGGTGGGACGAGGTTTTCCAGGATGTATTTTCTTTTTTTCCGCTTTTCCTTGCCGTCTGTTTCTCGAGGGAGAACTTTTGGTTCGGTGCTTTGATCCTCGTGTTGAGGTTTTTGTCCGTGGGGCCGTCGAGTTTTTTTTACGTGGTGATCCTTTTGATCTACCTGTTGCTTTTCCAGGTAAGGGAGTTCCTCTCAAGCTACTTTCTTGCTGCTTTGATAGTCAGTCTTGCTTCCTCTGTCCTTCTTCTTCCAAACCTCACGAGTATAATACTCTCGATGATGGCAGCCTGTCTTTTCCTCTTCTCTGAAGGAAGGAAGAGAAGTACATGAAGAACCGACTCGTGGTAATCCTCTTTGCCTTTTCCTTGTTCTTCGTGATTCCAAGGGCGTTCAAATTGCAAGTGCTGGAATGGCACAATCACCGTGTCTACGTTGAGAGTCTTCGAACGCGCCTCATCAACGTACCAGCACCGCGGGGTACGATCTTCTCCAGCGACATGGTCCCATTGGCATGGGACAGGGAGGTGTACGTGCTCGATCCCTGGGAGAACAATATGGAGGTGATAGAGAAGAGCGGCGTTCTTTCAAAAGAAGAGATGAGGAAGCTCTTGAGCGGTGAAAAGGTTGTACTGGATAGGAACAGAGCGGAATTCTTGGAAAGGTTGGGGGTCAGGGTGACGGTAGATTACGAGAGAAACTACGCGGGTCTGGCACCGCACGTGCTCGGTTACGTCAACATCGACAGAGAAGGAATGGGGGGGGTGGAGAGGTTCTACAACGACCACTTGAAAGGAAAAGAAGGCGTGAAGATGGTGTTCATAGAACCGACCGGTAAGGTGACCGCGGAGGTTTTGAAGGCACCTCCACAGACAGGGAGAGACCTCGTGCTCACCATAGATTCCAGGCTGCAGAGAAAGGCAGAGGAGATCTTGAAAACTGAGAAAAAGGCCGGCGTCATCATCCTGTCGAACATAAAGACAGGAGAGATCCTGGCGATGGCCTCCTACCCCGACTTCAACCCCCAAGACTTTTCAAGGGGGTTCTCAAGAAGGGATTGGAACAGAATCAACAACGACCCTCGGTCTGTTCTCTTGAATCGAGCTATCTCTTCCATCTACCTTCCAGGTTCATCCATCAAGGTCTTTTGGGCTTTGGTGGCTCTTCTGAGTGGGTACAATCCGAAGGAGATCAGGTACTGCAGCGGCGTCTTTCACCTGAAGAACAGCAGGGGAGAAGTCGTGGCGACCTACAAGGACTGGGACATTGCGGGGCACGGCAGCGTCGATTTGAGAGAGGCCTTGAGGGTTTCTTGTAACGTTTATTTCTACCAGCTCGGTCTTTCGCTTGGGATTTCGAGAATGTCGGATATGGCCCGTGCCTTCAAGATCTTTGACAGAACGGGTATAGATCTTCCCGGTGAACGGGCCGGCTATTTGGGAAATCCCTCCTGGAAAGTTGAAAGGATGAGGGAACCTTGGTTTCCTGGAGACACCGTTCAAGTGTCCATAGGGCAAGGGTACATCGGTGTCACGCCGATCGGAATGCTGCGGTTGATATCGCTTGTGGCGAACAAAGGAGTTTTCTTCAAACCACGCGTTGTGAAGATGATAGGTAGAACAGAGATGGCGCCCAAAGTGGAAACGAAAGTGGAAATTGACGACGAAATCTGGAATTTCTTGATCAAAGCCATGGAGGACGTCACGTCGTTTCCAGGAAGCGCGGACAGTGGTCCTGGAACAGCTTACAGCGCTTTTCGTGGTTTCAAATACAGCGTGGCTGGTAAGACTGGAACGGCTGAAACTGGGAGGGGTGAACCGCACTCGTGGTTCGTCGGTTTCGCGCCCGTCAACGACCCTGAGGTTGGAATCGTCGTTATATTCGAACACGGAGGGTTTGGATCTGGGGTTGCCGCTCACACGGCTCGAAAGATGTTGGAGGAGTACTTCAGACTGAAAGAAAGTGCCTCAGGAACTCCCTAGTCCTGGGGTTGTCCGGTTGGGTGAAAATCTTTTCAGGTGATCCAACTTCCACGATCTTTCCGTCGTCCAGGAACACCACCTTGTCCGATATTTCCCTGGCGAACCTCATCTCGTGTGTCACGATGATCGTGGTCATACCGGACCGCACGAGATCTCTTATCACGTCCAAAACTTCCTTGACCAGCTCGGGGTCGAGGGCCGAGGTCGGTTCGTCGAAGAGCATGAGTTCTGGGTCCATCATGAGCGCCCTCGCTATGGCGACTCTCTGCTGTTGCCCTCCAGAGAGGTTCGCCGGTTTTTCGTGTATCTTGTCCAACAGTCCCACCCTTTCGAGGAGGGCCTTTGCCTTCTCGTACGCGACGTCCTTCGGCATCCGCTTCACCTTCAATGGAGCCAGAGTCAAGTTCTCCAAAACGGTGAGATGCGGGAACAAGTTGAACTGCTGGAACACCATTCCTATCTGTGTCCTGATTCGGTTCACGTTCTTGTGAGCGATGGGTTCTCCCTTGAACAAGATCTTTCCTCGTTGGTAGTCTTCCAGCAAGTTTATGCAACGAAGGAGCGTGCTCTTTCCTCCCCCGCTCGGTCCAATGATCGAGATGACCTCTCCCTTGGCAACTTCGAGGTTGATCCCCTTCAGGACGTGGAGTTTTCCATAGAACTTGTGCAGATCCTCTATCTTCAAGATGATCTCCCTCATACTCTCAACCTACTCTCCGCAAAACGAACGAGCCTGGACAGCGTGAAAGTGATCAGGAAGTATATTAAAGCCACACCCCCGTACACTGGAAAACTGAGGAAGGTCCTGCTCACTATGTATTGGGCACTTCGCATCAACTCCACAGTTCCTATGACCGTCGCCAAAGAACTTTCCTTCGTGAGAGCGATGAACTCGTTTCCAAGCGCGGGTAGGATGTTTCTAAAAGCTTGGGGTAAGATCACGTACAGCATCGCTTGACCGTGTGTCATTCCTAGGGACCTTGCCGCTTCGTACTGGCCACGCGGAACGGACTGTATTCCTGCCCTCACGATCTCCGCCACGTAGGCTCCACTGTTGATGCCAAGCGTTACCACCGCTGCCGTGAACCTGTCGAACCTCAAGCCAAGTTCGGGAAGGCCAAAGTATACGAGGAACAGTTGCACGAGTAGGGGTGTTCCCCTTATGAATTCCACGTAGATGGATGCCGGGTAACGAAACGCCCTATGTCTCGAGAGTCTGCCCATACCAACGAAGGTTCCTATCGCAAGGCCTATGAGGACCGAGAGGGAGGTAAGCTGAAGGGTGCTCACGGCACCCTTCAACAGAGCAGGCAAGTTGTCCAAAACCACCTTCAACCACTCGGGCATCGTTTCCTCCTCCTGTATCATTCAAACCATTTCGAGAGCAAGGAGTTGTAGATGGACTTTTCCATCAGCTCTTTCAAGGTATCGTTGATCACCGCGAGTAGGTCTTGATCTTCCTTTCTGACGGCTATCCCGTAGTGCTCGCTGGACAACACGGGACTCGAGATGACAAAGTCTGGATTCTTCTCCACGAATGCCTTCGCGGTAGCCGAATCAAGAACGACCGCATCGGCCCTTTTGGCTCGCACTTCCAAGAACGCGTCGGTGAACTTGTCGAAACGTACCACCTTTATACCCTGGTATTTCGAAACCTCCAAGTCCCCAGTGGTTCCCAACTGAACCGCTACCGTTTTTCCCACGAGCTCTTCGTAACTCTTCGGCTGGAAGTTGGAGTCCTTTCTCACGACTATGACCTGCCCAGCTTCGAAGTAGGGATCCGAGAACTCCACGACCTTTCTCCTCTCCTCGGTGATGGTCATGCCAGAAATGATCGCGTCGATCTTCTTCGTCAAGAGGGCGGGGATAAGACCGTCAAAGGTCATTTCCACTACCTTCAGTTCCACCCCAAGTTTTTTCGCGATTTCTCTGGCGATGTCAACGTCGAAACCTACGATTTCTCCTTTTTCGTTCACGAACTCGAACGGTGGGAAATCCGCCGAAAGTCCAACAAGGAAGTATCCACGACTCTTTATTTCTCCCACAACGGCTGAGAACATCACCAACGGTACTCCCACGAGCAACAACAACAAAAACACCGTTTTTTTCACGGTGACCACCTCCTCGCTGAATGATAACACAAAAAGATGACACAACGCAACATATTTATGTTAGTGTCTTATGAACACCAACCAGAGAACGAAAATGGCCGCCAAAACCCAGCTGAACCAGTGTACCTCCTTGGTCCTTCCAGAGAGAGTTTTGATCAACGTGTGAGATGCCACACCCACGGCGATGCCGTTGGCTATGGAGTAAGTCAGCGGCATAGATATCACGGTGAGGAACGCAGGCAGTGCTTCCGTGATGTCGTCCCATTTTATCTTTCCCAGGTGACTGATCATCAGCGTTCCAACGAATATCAAGGCAGGGGCAGTTGCGTATGCTGGAACCGTCATCGCCAGGGGCGAGAAGAAAAGCATGGCCAACATCAACAGAGCGGTCACAAGCGCTGTCAGACCCGTTCGTCCTCCCTCGGCTATACCCGCCCCACTCTCTATGTAAGTGGTAACGGTGGACGTTCCAAATACCGCACCGACAGATGTTCCGATAGCGTCAGCCATATAGGCCCTGCTCGCGCGGGGGAAATCACCGTTTTTCATGAAGCCGGCGCTCTGAGCGAGTCCTGTGAGCGTTCCGAGTGTGTCGAAGAAGTCCACAAAGAAGAAAGTCAGAACGACTATCCAGAAATCCAAACTCAACAGTCCCGAAAAGTCCATCTTCATGAAGGTCGGCGAAATATCGGGCACAGGCCCAACTATCCCTTGGTACTTCGTCACACCTATACCGGGAATGGCTCCAAAGAGTGTGGAAACGAGTATCCCGATCATGACGGCACCCGGGATTCTCTTGGCGTGCAGCACGGCTATCGTGAGAAGTCCCACCACGCTCACCAGAACGCCTGGATTCCTCAAGTCGCCCAAGGTGACGAAAGTGGCGGGGCTAGAGGCAACTATACCGGCTCCCTTCAGCCCGATGAACGCGATGAAGAAGCCTATACCAGCACCTATTGCGATCTTTATTGAATCCGGTATCACCCTCACCACGAACTTCCTGAAACCGGTAAGCGTCAGCACTATGAATGTCAATCCCTCTATGAAGATCGCAGCCAGAGCTACCCTCCAGTCTATTCCCATGCCAAGGCAGACCGTGTAGGTGAAGTAGGCGTTCAAACCCATCCCTGGAGCGAGCGCAAAGGGATAGTTCGCGAAAAAGGCCATGATGAGCGTTGCCGTTGCGGAACTCAGGATGGTCGCCACCATGAAGGCCCCGAAGAACTGCTGATAAAGGGGCGTTCCCGGCGTTACCTTCACCGCTTCGACGAGTATGGAAGGATTCACGAAGACGATGTAGGCCATCGTGAGAAAGGTTGCAACACCAGCGAAGATCTCAGTTTTCACGTTTGTTTTGTTTTCCTTCAACTTGAACATCTCTCCTTCACCCCCACTGGAAGTGTTTGTGTGTTCTATTTTCTCATGAACATCTTAAAAAAATGTTAAAAACCCGAATTCTCGAGGGACCCGTGAGGTTATAATTCTCACTGGTGGATTTCAGCTCGAGGAGGGTTCGAATTGAAGAAACTCGGCGTGGTGGGTTTCGGGGCTAGCTCGATAGGTTACATCTATGGACTCATAGAGAGCGGCCGTCTGAAAGACTACGAAGTGGTCGTCTTCGAGAGAGGAAAGGATCACATGCACAACACGATATCCGGTGTGAGGATGGATGGAAAGATTTTCATATCGAAGAGTATGGGAGGAGAGATCGACGTTCCCCTGGAGATACAGGAGAAGATCGTGGAGTTTTACCTCTTGCATTCCGGTTTCAAGCCGACCGTCGGGAAGGAGAAGGGAACGATAGCGTACCTGAGATCTTTCGAGCGGAACGGTAGGAAGATTGAGTTTGGAGAATCTTTCGCTGACGAGACCGTATACAGAAAGTTCTACCACCACGGTTTTGAACCTGTGAAGGCGTACTTTTTCCACCTTGGAACTGACGTGCTCAGAGAGACAAATCACAACATCTACGAGTATTTCAAATCTTTCGACAACATCCACTTTGAGTTCGATACCGTCGTCGGAGACGTGGATCTCGGACCCCCCCACGTTGTCCATACGAACAAAGGGTCCTTCTCTTTCGATGAACTTGTGATTGCAGTCGGTAGGAGCGGGCACAAGCTGATGGATCGTTTGAAAGAAAAATACCCATACCTTGTGAAGGAAAACCACTTTGTGGACATAGGTGTGAGGTACGAAGTTCCAAATCACGTGATGGAGAAGTACTTCGACATGTACGAAGTGAAAGTGCGTTACAAAACGAAGACTGGGTACCTGTGCAGGCTCTTCTGTCAAAACCCAGCTGGTAAAGTGGTGCTCGAAAAGTACGACGACTTCACCACCGTGAACGGGTATTCGGACACTTTCCACAAGACCGAAAACACCAATTTCGCCATCCTTGTGACCACCAGGTTCACCGAGCCCTTCAACGACCCAACGGGCTACGGCGTGAACCTGGCAAAGCTCGCCAACATCTTGGCTGGTGACAAGAGGAAGGTGATCTTGCAAACTTACGGTGATTTCAAGGAGTACAGGAGGACGAAGAGGTTGGGTAGAGTTCGACCCACTTTGGACGAGGAGGGCTACATACTGGGTGATGCGAACCTCGTCTTCCCAGCGAAGATAAGGGAGTCCCTGGTGGATTTTGTTGAGAACCTCGACAAAGTCGTGGAAGGCGTGGCTTATTTCGACAACCTCCTCTACGCCGTCGAGGTGAAGTTCTACTCCAACAAGTTCCTGAACGACATAGTGGAAGGTCTGCACGTAGTGGGAGACTGCTCCGGTTGGACTAGATCGATACAGTACGCCACCTCGATGGGCTACATGAGGGCGTTGGGTGTGAGGGTTCAGCACTTGTGATGGATCAAGAGACTTAAACCCCACTCCATGAAAGCGACTGCGACGATCAAGAGAAAACCTTTAAAGAAACTGAAACTGTACACTCTCAGGGAGTGCACCACTAAAATCGCGGCGAGAGCTAAAGAAACGAGACCTCGCGGGAATCCTTTTCTTATCAGAGAGCTCACGCCAGAGTAAGCGAAGATCCCCGCGAACGCGAGCCCCACCGCCTTTCCGAAGGACATCTCGAGCAGCCCAAACATGGAAAACAGTATCAACACGCCGATCAAAACCATGAAGAAACCAAAGCCCCTCATCTTCATCAATCTCCCCTCATCTCGCGGAGCAAACGCTCCGCTGTTTCCTTCGATATCTTCCCTTCCAAAAACATGCGCAATATCTTTTCTACCAACTTGTCCTTAGACCGTGCGACTTCGAGCTTTAGGTCGCCGGATGAGGTCTTGACGAGCACGAAATCGCTGCCAAGACCGAACACCATATCGTTTGTTTTGGAAAAATAAGGCACGTTCGATAAAAATCTCCCTGACGCTGTCTCAAAACGTACCCTCAGATCTGGCATTTCAGAAAAGATCAGCTTGACATCCCCCGCCGTTGTGATCATTTCCCATTTCCTGCCATGGATGTCTTCACAAATCACGCTCCCCGAGACCAATTCCAATACGGCGTTCTCCGAGTACACGTTTTTCACCTCTACGCTCCCAGAAACAACCCTGAGGTTGAGGTCCTTAACGTCGCATTCGTGAAGCGTAACTTTCCCGAAGACCTTGTTCACGAGCAGTTCTCTGACCTTCACGCTGTATAAAGAAACCTTCCCCGATGTGGTGGAGATTACGATCTTTTGCACTTCCTCTGGGCAAACCAACTCGATTTTTTCCAACTCTTCCTGAGGCTTTGGGTACTTCGAAACTTCGCATGAAAGTCTCGTCGTTACGAGAAGTTCTCCCTCCTCAGTTTTCAAAGAGGGGGCTGCTTCCGCGTACAGAACCAGTTCATCCCCGGCTTTAACGACAACATCCGCTGCTATGCTTTCTACGGTTACCATCTCGACTCTTTCGATACCCACGAGGTACTTCACGAATCACTTCCTCCTGAGCATACCCTTGACCAACTTCAGAGCTTCTTCCTCGGTGATCTCTCTTCTTTCGAGTTTGTCGAGAACTTCGGATAAATCACTTTGATCTTCTTCTTCGTATCCCAAAACTTTCACTATCTCATCGAGCCTCGATTTCGCCGTTGGATAGGAGATACCGAGCACCTTTTGAACCTCGCTAAGGTTGCCCCTGCTCTTCAAGAAGACCCTCAGGAACCTCACTTGTTCTTCGGAGAGCCTCGCAAATTCGTTCATTCTGAATATACCTCTCATTGTGGTACCGCAGGAGCTACACGTCAACTCACTTACGGTGAGCTCCTCACCGCATACAGGACAGAGAACGGGAAAGGTTCTTATCTCTTTCATTCCCTTCCCTCCACCTTCTTCGTTCTCTATACATTCTACCATTTGTATTCACAACTTTTCGTGTTAAAATTCCAGGAGGGAGGTCGGAAGATGCTTTCTTCCACCGAGAAGAAGTACCTTTTGGCGGTTTACCTCACCGCGGACGAGGGGAGCACCAGACTGAAAAGGGTGGCTGACTTCTTGAAAGTCAAGATGCCCTCCGCGAAGCAGATACTAGAGTTCCTTGCGGAGAAAAAAATGGTGAACTACGTGCGTAGAGGTCCCATATCGCTCACCAAGAAAGGGCAGGAAGTAGCCTTGAAAGAGTACGAACGGTTCACCAACTTGAAGGTTTTCTTAAAGAACGTGCTTTTCCTCCGCGAGGAGGAAGCTGAGAAAGGAGCCTGGGAAATTTTCTTCGCGCTGGAAGAAGGCATAGCTAACAGGATCGTTGATTTCGTGAGCTTCTTGAACCAATGCCCTCAGATCACGCCTCTCTGCATAAAAGGTTTCAGAGAATTCCTCGAAACGGGTATTTTTCCAAAACTTTGCCAACTCAGAAAGCAATGATATAATCTCACGAGTGACCATCCCGCTCCCCTCGACGGGAGGGGGGCCGAGAGTCCGAGGGAGGTGGAGTGTGTGTACGTCAAAGAGAGGATCTACGAAAGCATGTTCATCGTCGCACCAAACATTCCGGAAGCGGAAAGGGAAAAACTCGTCGAAAAGGTCAAGAACATCATCGAGGAACGAGTCAGAGGCAGGATAGAGAAGGTCGACCGGATGGGACTCAGAAAGTTTGCCTACGAGATCAAAAAGTTCTCCGAGGGAGATTACACGGTGATCTACTTCAGGTGCGACGGCCAGCGCTTGCAAGAGCTTGAGGAATTCTACCGAGTCACGCCCGAGATCATAAGGTGGCAAACGTTCAGGAGGTTCGATCTGGAAAAGAAGGAGAGAAAACAGCAAAAGAAAGAGACGGAAGCAGTTGAGACCGGTGAGGGAGGCACAGAATCTTAATGGCTTTCTTCAACAAAATCATCCTCATTGGTAGGCTTGTCAGGGATCCGGAAGAGAGGTACACGCTGAGTGGTATGCCGGTGACCACTTTTACGATCGCCGTAGACAGGGTCCCGAGGAAAAACGCGTCGGAAGATGCACAGACAACCGACTTTTTCCGCGTGGTGACTTTCGGAAAGCTCGCGGAATTTGTGAGAACTTATCTCACGAAGGGAAGGCTTGTCCTCGTCGAAGGTGAGATGAGGATGAGGAGATGGGAAACACCTTCTGGTGAGAAAAGAGTCTCTCCCGAAGTTGTGGCGAACGTGGTGAGGTTTATGGACAAGAAACCCGCCGAGATCCCGGAGGAAGAGGAAACTCCAGAGGACGTGACTGAGGAAATTTTCGGCGAGGATGAACCGCCGTTTTGAGGGAGGTGTCTGAGGTGCCTTACACGAAAAAGAAGAAAAAGATAAAAAAGTGCAGGCTTTGTGAGATGAAGCTCGATTACGTTGATTATAAAGACGTGAAACTCCTGAGGGATTTCCTGACGGACAAAGCAAAAATCATTCCCAAAAGACTCACTGGGACTTGTTCTAAGCACCAAAGGATGATCAAAATAGCGATAAAGAGAGCGAGGCAGATGGGTCTACTTCCTTATCTGAGGTACTGACGAAGAGAGGGGCGACCGCCCCTCTTCATTATTCTTCTTCCTCGAAATCCTCGAACATCTCCTCCAGATCGGGTATGCTCTGCTTCCACTTCTCGAAAACCCTCACTGCAACGTCTCTCTCTACACCTTCAAGCATGATACCCTCTGGTGTCTCGTCGGCTTTGAACACGTAGACCTCTCCCAGATCTTCTATCATGTCTTTCGCTTCGTTGAGGAAGACCTCTTCACAAACCCAGTAAACATTCCCTTCGTCCTCCACTTCGCCGAGTTTGTGAAAGAACACCTCGTTTCCATCTTGATCGAACAGACTGAAAATCTCCTCGTAGTGTTCATGTTCACTCATAGCGGTATACCTCCTTGGAGAGCTTTGCTTCTCGATGATACTACCACTTCGGTTGTGAAAAATCAAGTGGCACTTAAATTTTCTTAACAAAAGCCTATAAATGGGAAAGGTTCGTTTCAGACAATGAAGGTGAAAAATACCCATTGCGAGGAGGTGTGGTTTCATGAGAAAATTTCTTTTGAACGCGTTGCTGGTCTGTTTAGTTGCGGTAGGTTTGGCACAAACACTCGTAATAAAGGGTTCCAACACCATTTTTCCCGTCGCACAGTTGTGGATAGAGGAGTTCAAGAAGCTCAGGCCAGAGGTCAAGATAACTCTTGAAGGCGCGGGGTCCTCGACGGGAATCGCGGCTCTTTTCAACAGAACAACGGACATCGCTAACAGCAGCAGGTGGCTGAAGAAAGAAGAGATCCAGAAGATGAACCAGGAAGGGAAGTACTTCATACCTTTTTTGGTGGCGTTCGACGGGATAGCCGTTATAGTGAACAAGAGCCTTCCAATCGACGAGATATCCATCGAAACCTTGAAAAAGATATACACCGGGGAGATCACGTATTGGTCTCAGGTGAACCCAAACCTTCCCAGACAGCAGATAGTGGTCTACTCGAGGAACACGGCCTCTGGTACCTACGAAGTGTTTGAGACGAAGGTACTGAAGGGAGCTAGGATGGCGCCGCGCGTGCGAATGGTCGAGAGTTCTCAAGTGGAGATAGAAAGTGTGGCGAAAAATCCGTACGCAATCGCGTACACTGGTGTTGGATACGTTACAGACAGCGTGAAGGTCCTGAAGGTGGATGGTGTTTACCCAACGAAGGAAAACATTTTGAGGGGAAGGTATCCGCTGGCGAGACCGCTCTTCATGTTCGTCGACGGGACAAACGGTTTCCCGGAACCTGGTAGTTTGATCTACGATTTCATCATGTTCGCCTTCTCAAAGAGAGGTCAAGAACTGGTGGAAAAGGCAGGTTACATAGCCGCGTACGGCCAGTGAGGAGGGAAGAAAACTGAACAGGAAGGTCTCGAACTTCTTCAAAACTCTTTTGGTCTTCGTGTTGGCGGGAACGGGCGTTCTCGCCCTTTCTCTTGTCGTTCTTTTCATATTGAAGGAAGCGATCCCAGCTTTTGTGAAGGTTGGGAAGGAGTTCTTCACGAGTGTTTACTGGTACCCCACTTCTTCCCCCCCAGAGTTCGGGATGTTGGCGATGATCGTGGGGACTCTCCTTCTCACGGTGACCTCCTCGGCGGTCCTGATACTCCTCGGCTACGTCGTGGCCTTCTTCTTGCACACGTACGCGAAAAATCTGGAGAAAGACCTCATAAGGACGGTTGTGGAGTTTCTCGCTGGAACCCCCTCAGTCATAATAGGGACTTTCATCCTCGTCTACGTTTCCCCCATTCTGATCAACTTTGGAATCTGGTCTCCTCAGAACTTTCTTCTGGCAACCGTTGGACTGATCTTGGCGGCGCTTCCATACTCCGTTTCCCTCTCGCTCGAAGCGCTAGACTCGGTGGACGTTTCGTTGGAAGAGAGCGCCCTCGCCTTGGGAGCGACCAAGTTCGCCACCACCCTAAGAGTGACGACGAGGGCGGCTCTCCCCGGTGTTTTGAACGCGTTCGTCTTAACCATAAACAGGGTGGTGGGAGAAACCATCATAGTCCTCATGGTTGGCGGAGGTGCTGCGATAATACCGCGGTCCCTCTTCGATCCCGTGCGTCCCCTCACCGCTGCTATCGCGAGCGAGATGGGAGAAGTTGCGGTTGGAAGTTTGCATTACCATGCGCTCTTTGCTGCAGGGTTGATACTCCTTTCTGTTTCCCTCTTCTTGACGGGGCTCTCCAGATACTTGTCCAGGAGGGCGCAACCATGAAGAGAGATCTCGTTCTTTCCCAGGTCTTCAGAATCGTTTCCTACGTGGTCTTTTCGATCATTCTCTTGATGTTCGTCTTGGTGATACTCGGCGGGATCAGGTACTTCTCCATGAGCTTCTTTATGGAATATCCAAGGAACAACATGAGAGAAGGGGGAATATTCCCCGCGATCCTTGGGAGTTTCTACTTGATGGTTCTCACCTTCATCGTGGCCGTTCCGCTCGGAGTGTTCACGGGGGTGTTCCTTTCGGAATGGGAAAATTTCTTCACCAAGTGGATAGACGTGTCACTCACTTCCTTGAGTGGAATTCCCTCAATAGTCTACGGTCTTTTCGGCTTGGCCTTCTTCTGCGTGGCGCTTGGATTTGGTACCTCGATGCTGGCGGCCGCTCTGACACTCTCTCTGATGACGCTTCCTGTGATAGCTTCCGCCACCAAAGAAACTCTGAAGGCGATCCCTGTTGAGCTCCGAGAGGCTGCCTACGCGCTTGGTGCTACGAAGATCGAGGTGATCTTCAAAGTCCTCATCCCTGCGGCCAAAAGAGGTATCGTCACCGCCGTGCTCGTTGGCGGTGGAAGGGCCCTGGGTGAGACAGCCCCCGTCTTGTTGACAGGGGCTGTCTTCTACTCCACCTTTCTTCCGCGAAGTGTTTTTTCGCCCGTTATGACCTTGCCCACCCACATATACTACATAATGATGGCCTACGGTGAGAAAGCCCAGTGGATGGCGAGGGCGACCGCTGCGTTCCTGTTGATCGTCGTGGCCATCATCTACAGCTTGGCTTTCTATTTGAGGAGGAGAGAGCATGGACGTAGTCATTGAAATAGTCAACTTCAGCGCATATTACGGAGATAAACAGGTTGTCAGGGATGTGAGTATGAAGATCTTCAGAAACAAGATCACGGCCATAATAGGTCCCTCAGGATGCGGCAAGACAACTTTACTCAGGAGTATAAACAGGATGAACGACCATCTGCCTGGCTTTCGAGTGGAGGGGAAGATATTCTTCGAGGGGCAAGACGTGTACGCCTCGAACCTCGACGTCACAGAGTACAGGAAGAAGGTGGGGATGGTCTTCCAAAAGCCCACACCTTTTCCCATGTCGGTATACGACAACGTGGCCTTTGGACCTAGGATCCATGGAATAAGGGACAAACGATTGTTGGATCAGATTGTGGAGAACGCCCTCAGAAGAGCAGCTCTCTGGGACGAGGTGAAGGGAGAGCTCCACAAACCTGCGACACAGCTCTCAGGAGGGCAGCAGCAGAGACTCTGTATTGCTCGAGCGCTGGCTGTGGAACCGGAAGTTTTGCTTCTCGATGAACCCACGTCCGCTCTCGATCCAATCTCCACTCAAAAGATCGAGATGTTGCTCGAGGAGTTGTCGGAGTACTACACCATCGTCATCGTGACTCACAACATCGCGCAGGCTGTGAGAATAGCGGATTACATCGCGTTCATGTACAGGGGTGAACTCATCGAGTACGGACCGACAAGGGATATAATAGAGAGACCGAAACACAAGCTGACCGAAGAGTATTTGACTGGGAAGATAGGTTGAGGAGGGTTTCCTCATGGATTACATGCATTTTGAGAGGGAAATATCCGAATTGAGGGCAGACGTTTCGAAGATGTTGTTTCTGGTTTCTGAATCTTTGAACAGTTCCGTTGAGAGTCTTGAGAGTATGAATGAAGCTCTCGCGATGAGGGTGCTGGAAGGGGACGATACGATCGACGACCTCAACAGAGAAATTGAGGAAAAAGTGTACCAGTTGATCGCGAGGTACAACCCTATCCTCAAACACCTCCGCTACCTCATCACGATCCTCAAGTTTTCCAACGATCTGGAACGAATAGGAGACCTCTCTTGCAACATCGCGGAGAAGTGCCTGTACCTCTCTTCCAAGTCCATCAGATTCGAGATGATGAAAGAGCTCAAAGACATGTTGGGGAACGTGCTGAAAGTGGTTCAAGACGCGTTCAAAGTGTTCGTGGAGAAGGACTTGGAAAGAGCTCTGGTGGTGTGGAAGTTCGATGACGTCTTGGATGATGCCGAGAGGAGGATAAGGGAGATAGTCGTCAAGAAGTTGAGAGAAGAACAGATAGCTCCGGAACTCGCCCTCGTGTACATCCTGATTGCGAGGGACTTGGAACGAATAGGAGATCACGCGAACAACCTTTGTGAGGAGCTCATCTACATAGAAACGGGGAAGACCATTGGAGAGTACTTGAGGGGTGTTGCGGATGGCAATCAAAGTCTTAATAGCGGAGGATGACGAGGACATACGCGACGTGCTGAAAAGGTTCCTCGAGGTGGAAGGATTCGAGTACAAAGAGGTGAAGGATCTGTTCGAGCTAAGGAAAAAGCTTTCAGAAGAGGCCTTCGATGTGGTCTTACTCGACCTCATGTTCCCGGACGGTACGGCGATGGAGGACCTTCCGTACATCAAGGCTTCTCATCCTGAGACTGCCATCATCGTGATCTCTGCGAGAGACAAAGACATAGACAGGATATCTGGGATAGAGCTCGGTGCGGACGATTACGTCACCAAGCCGTTCAACCCCAGGGAAGTGATCGCCAGAATAAAGGCCGTCTTGAGGAGGATGGGAAAAGGTCAAAAAGTGTTGAGGTTTGGGAGGCTCGAAATATACCCTGAAGACTACGTCGTGAAGTACGACGGTAAAAACGTCGAGCTCACGGCGAAAGAATTCGAGATATTGAGACTCCTTGCATCATCTCCAAACAGAATTTTCACCAGACAGGAGATTGTTGAAAAAATCTGGAAGGATGAATACACGGTAGACAGGGTGGTGGACGTTCACATAAGTTCCATCAGGGCAAAGATTGGAAAGGACTGGATAAAGACTATAAGAGGTATAGGGTACAAGTTTTCCACGAAAGGTGATAGCGGTGTTTGACGTAAGCAAGTTGAATTTCCTAAGAGAAGCGATCGCGTCGCTCAAAGGTCTCGTGGTTCAAGCTTGCAATCTAGAGGCCAGGAAACTTGGGTTCTCCGAGGGAAAAGAGTTACTCGCCGTTTTCACCTGCTCGAAGGTGGACGAACTGGTGGAAAAGATCCGTAGGGGAGAAAGTTTCAAAGAGCGCCTTGAGGTCTATTTTTTCGAACCGCAGACGAAGAAGCACGTCGAGATTTCCTTCATCCCGGAGGGTGGCGTAATCGTTGTGAACGATCTCACCGAGGAGAAGAAGCTGAACGACGCGAAACTCGACTTCGTGACGGCGGTTTCGCACGAGCTCACCACTCCCCTCTCTGCCCTGAAAGGTAATCTCGTTTACTTGAAAGAGATAGAGAACGATCCCAAGAAGTTGGAAGTGCTTAAAAGGATGGAAAAATCGGTGGAAAGACTCGAAATAACGGTGAACCAACTCAAAACGCTTTCCATGGTTCAACTCGGGTTGTACGAGTTGAAGATCGAGGAAGTTGACTTAGAAGAATTGATGAGGGAAGTTGTGGAAGATTTCAAGGAGGAGTTGGAGAGAAAGAGGATAGACTTAAACATCGCTTTGGAAACCGAGCGGATCGAAACCGATAGATTCGTTTTCAAAACCATCTTGAAGAACCTCCTGTCGAACGCGGTGAAGTACTCGTACCCAAGCTCTACCATTTCGGTTTTTTTGGGACCGGATCGTTTGTCCGTGAGGGATGAGGGCATAGGGATCAAGGACGAAGAGAAAGACAGAATATTCGAGAGGTTCTACAGGGGTTCCGAAGCGACCAAGATGGCGTCTGGGAGCGGGCTGGGGCTTTCGATCGTGAAGCACTTGTGCAACATGATGGGTTACGGTTTGGAAGTGAAGTCAAAATGGTTGATGGGTTCAGAGTTCATCGTGCGTTTCAAAGGTTGAACTCTCGTTCCAAAAGCTCTCTTGTCTTTTCGTCCACTTTCAATTCCCAACCGTCCTCCCTCGTACACCAAGCGGGGAGAGGAAACTTCACAGTCAACGGCAAGGGAAGGAAAGGTTGATCCACGATCACTTCTCCTTGTCTCAGTAGCGACGCTTTCTTCTTGAAATGCTCGGTAAGGTGCGAATACTCCGGCTTCAAGAGTTCCGCTCCCTTCTGCCTTCCAACTATCACCGTTGCGGCTTGGGTGATCACCCTGTAGTCCACTTCCGAAGCCGTCTGTTCCGCCCCTATAAGTATCACCCTGAAGGATCTTCCCCTCTCGGCGATGTCGCGGAAGATGTTCGCGAGTGCCCCTCCCCCGTGTCTTGGAGCGTACTTGTTCAACTCGTCGAGGAAGATGAAGACGGGCTCTGGAAATACCTTTCTTTCCTTCTCCCTCATCACCTCGGAAAGCACGGCACCGACAACGAAGGCTTGAGCCCTGCTTCTGAGTTTTGAAATGTCGATCACCGTGACCCTTCCAGGATGGTTCCAGTCGATCCTGTACTCGTTCCACGAGCCGTGTGGGTTTATCGGTGGCTCAACCCAGAGCTTGTCGAAATCCATCTTTTGGGCAGTTTTTAACCTGCGGATGAGCATGCTTATGGTCTGCTTTTGTATCTGCTCGCCCTGCAGGTACCTCCTCGTCTCTCCTTCCTCGTCTTTCAGGTCCGAAATCAACGCGTCCAAACTGGAAGGTATCCTGAGGAACCTGTTGCCCATGCGCACGAACTGTTCCCTCAAAGCTTGAGAAATAGGCAATTCTCGATCTTTGATCAAACCCTTTTGGAGGAGGTTCTGGTACTCCTCTTCCATCCTCTGTTGGAGGAACTCTTGGAGCGACCAGACTGCGAGCTGGAGGTTCTGGTTCTCTGAAAGCTCTTCTGGATCGAACATCAACTCCAGAAGGCCGAGCTCGACGATATCGAACACGTCCCAACCGTAACTCCTCACACCTTCGTCGAGCCTCTTGTACACGTCTGGATCGGGTTTATTTTTTTCCCTTCTTGGTGCGTAAAACTTGACGTTTTCGAACGGGGTGGGGTCTATGCCGAGAACCCTGTACATGGGGTCCCACTTTTCCCTGTCTCTCTTCCACTCCTCCGAGTATCTGTCTATGAACATCAAGCTTTCGCCCTTCACGTTGAATATGATGTACCTCGCGTTCCTCAACTGTTCCATGTGCCTTCCATTCCCACGCTTTGAGGTCTCTATCATGGATTTGACGAGGAAGGTGGTGTACGAAGTCTTGGCCGCCACCCCAGATTGTCCCGAAACGTTTATGTGCGCTCCGTTGTCGCCGAGGATGTACCTGAGGTCCAGGTAAGCTGGCCGGCCGTTCTTCAACACTCCCACCGGCAACGCCACGTTCTTTTGTTTCAGCTCATCGAAGCCCAGTGCGATATCCACTTCCTCGTCTTCCACCAAAAACACGTCCGCACCTATCACGGGAGGTATCTCGGGTGCCAGGTCCAGCATCTTCCCTTCTTTCTTCACGAAGGACCTGGTGACGTTCACCTTCGCCACGTACACGGGATAAGCTGGTTTCAGTTTCTGAAGTGCCACTTCCTCTTCGTAACCGTTCTTCAGGTTCCCGTCCCACCTGTTCACGATGTCCGTCACCACTCCGTAAGTCACGATGTGACCATAATTCGGGTAGGAGTACTCCGCTTTGACTACATCTTCAATTTGAACGATACTTTCGATTTCATCACCGTATTGGTTTTGGGTCATCCTCACGTAGAACTCGTAAGGCGTGGACTCAAGGATGCCTGTGACGACCCCCACCTTCTTCACAACGGATACACCTCTTCTTGAACGAGTTGCCTCACGAACATCTTCCTGTAAATCCCATCTCTTCTCATCAGCTCATCGTGCGTTCCCACCTCAACCATGTGACCCCCATCCAACACGTAAATTCTATCGGCGTTCTTGAGAACTTTCAAACGATGGGTGATGACGATGATCGTTTTCCCCCTCATCTCCTCCCTGATTGTCTTCACGATCTTTTCCTCCGTCTCGGGATCAACCGCCGAAAGGCAGTCATCAAACACGTACACATCGGCGTTCCTGATCAAAGCTCTCGCGATGGTGACCCTCTGCCTTTGGCCACCTGACAGTGTTACTCCCCTCTCCCCCACGACGGTCTCGAAACCCATGGGGAAAGACGTTATGTCGTCGTACACGGCTGCCAGCTTCGTTACCCTTTCCACGTCCCCTTCCGAAACGCGCTCCAGACCGATCGCAATGTTCTTCCAGATCGTGTCTGAAAACAGAAAAGGTTCCTGGGGAACCATCATGATCATCTTCCTGATATCACGAGGATCGATATCGTTTATATCCACACCGTTCACGAAGATTTTCCCTCTCTCAACCGGGTACAATTTAAGCAAAAGTTTCGCTATCGTGGACTTCCCGCTTCCAACCGTTCCAACTATCCCCACCATTTCTCCTTTCTTCACAACCAAATTCACATTCTTCAAAACTTCCCTTTCCGTTCCGGGATAGCGATAACTCAGATTTCTTATCTCCAAATCGCTGAATTCTCCGATCTTCACGAACTTTTCTTTTCCCGTCAACTCCGGTTGTGCGAGAAGTATCTTGTCGATTCTCTCCATCGCTGTCCTTCCCCTTTGGACCAGATCAAAGAGGTGTCCGTAGCTCATCACCGGCCAGATCAACATTCCCAGATAAACGTTGAAGGCGACAAAATCCCCCAAGGACACCCTTCCAGCTATCACGGAACTTCCAACGAGCATCAAAGAGAGAACGGACGCGAGAGACACCACGAAGTGGACGAGAGGTTGAAAGAGGCTCATGGTATGAGTGACGAGGACGGTGCTCTTGTAGTTTCTGTCGGCTTTTTCTTTGAAAAAGCGTTCAGTGAGTTCCTCAACCGAGAAACTCTTTATCACGCGAATCCCTGAGATCATCTCTTCCGTGAAACCGAACAACTCTGAAAAACTCGATTGCACCTCCATCACCCTTCTGTGAATCTTCCTTCTGAAGGCCAACGTGACGGGGACCAAAGAGAGGAGGGGCAGAAAACAAAGCCAGGTCAACTTCCAACCGACACTCGAGATCATAAACACCAACACGAGGATTACCATGAAAATGGAATCCACGAACATTATCACACCTTGGGCCAACACCCTCCTCAGGAGCTCCAAGTCGTTTGTGAACCTCGCCATTATGTCTCCACTCTTCATCGCATCGAAGAAGAAAGTAGGAAGGCTCAACAGCTTGGAGAACATCGCGTTCAAAGCGTTCCTGAAGAAAACTCTGGCGGCCTTTCCAAGGAAATACCTCCAAAAGAACCTCCCAACGAGCATTCCAGTTGCGATTCCCAACACCCATAAGACGATGACCTTCACCACGTTCGTGTTCGAAGCCATCTCACCGAGTCTATCGATAAAACTTCCTAATAGCTTTGGAACGATTACTTGGAGGAGATCCACCGCCACCAAAAACAACGAACCAATCAGATACTGATGCCAGTTCTTCTTCAAAAAGTCAACCAACAAATCTCTCGAGGAACCTCTCAATCCTCCTCATCCCCTCTGCCAATTTCTCCATCGAAACGGCGAACGACAGACGAACGAAACCAGGCGTCAAGAAGGCGCTACCTGGGACCAAAACTACCTTCTCCTTCTCCAGGAGGTTCTCGCAGAAAACCACGTCGTCACCCGGGACCTTGACGAAGACGTAGAAAGCGCCTTCTGGTTCAACGAACGCCAAGCCTATCCTCTTCAACTGCTCAGTCACGAAATCCCTTCTCCTTCTGAACTCTTCCAACATCTCGAAAGTGTCGACGTTGAAAGCCTCAAGGCAAGCGTACTGTGTGATCGTGTTTATACAGGAAGTGGTGTGCGATTGAATCTTCGCCACCGCGGATATGACTTCCTTACTCGACACCACGTACCCAACGCGCCACCCGGTCATCGAATGGGACTTCGAAAAACCGTTTATGTAGACGATTTTGTCCAAATCTTCGGAGACTTCCAAGATGGAGGTGAAGTTTTCGGTGTAAACGAGAGGTTCGTACACCTCATCGCTGACCACGTAGAAGTTCCTCTCTCTCGCGAGATCCACGAGCTCTCTCATGAACTCTCTCCTGTACACGACACCCGTTGGGTTGTTCGGGGAGTTCACGAGGACGACCTTGGTTCTCTCGGTGATGCTCTTTTTGAGCGTGGACAAACTCGGTTGGAAGCCTTCTTCAAAGTGTGTCTCCACGATTCTAACCTCGCCGCCAACGAACACGATTTGTGGGATGTAACTCACCCAAGCGGGTGTGAAGACGACCACCTCGTCGCCGGGATCCAGGAGCGCCAGGAAAGCGTTGTACAACGCCTGTTTTGCCCCATTCGTTAGAACGACGTGATCAGCTGAAACGTCCTTCTTGTACCTCTCCTTCAGCTTCTGCGCGATCTTTTCGCGGAGTTCCTGGATACCCCTCGGATCGGTGTACTTCACGTGACCATTTTCCAAAAACCTCTTGGCGGCTTCCACGATGGGACGTGGGGTTGGGAAGTCGGGCTCTCCGGCTGTGAGGTTTATCACGTCCTCCCCTCTCTTGATCATCTCTTTGGCCTTTGCGTCCAGTTCCATCGTTTTCGATGCGGATACGAGTGACATCCTCCTCGAAACCATCGAAGTCCCTCCTACGAATGATATCATCAATATGGTACCAAAAGAAAGGAGAAATATCATGAGAGCGAGGGTGTTGACCTTTTTACTTTTCTTTTCCGTGTCCCTTTCCTTTTCCCTCACGCCTTTGAAGATGGTGCGCACCCGATACGTCGACTTGGTGTACGAAGAGGGACTCGAGGATCTGGTGCTCGAGCTACTCGAGAGAGTCGACGAGATGTACGAGCGCTTGACCGGAGTGTTTGGTGTGGAACCTTACAGCAGGTTGAAAGTTTTCCTGATCGACCGAGGAGAACTGGCGAACGCGTACGCTGATCCTGTTTCTAACGTGATTGTAATATATCCCAACGAACTTTTCGTGAGAGATTTTTTACCGAAATATAAAAGTTGGGTGGAATACGCCTTCGTTCACGAACTAACGCACATCTTGGTGGGAACCTCCAGAAGATTTTCATCTCCCATGACGAACTTGTTCCACAACGCGCTCGTGCCTGTGTACCTCCACGAAGGTTTAGCGGTACTCTTCGAGTCCGAAGAGGGATTCGGCAGGCTGAACGATCCCATCTTTCGAACGAACATGGAGATGACGAAAAACGTGAGCGTTGGTTTTTCGGCTTCCCCAAGGGTGTTCCCAGGAGGAGGTCCATACGTTCTTGGTGCTCGCTTTGTGGAAGAAACGTTGGGAGAGTTTGGAAGGGAGAAATTTATGAACTTCATAAAAGATTACTTGAGAAGGCCTCAAGATGGGTTCGCCAGGGTGTACTTTGAACACTTTGGAAGACGAGACATCCCGATCTCCTCGAAAAGGTTCGACGTTCTGATGAACCCCAAAGTCCTGAACGGGAGCCTTTACTACTTGAGGGTGAACGATCTCGAAGAAGGGGTCTTCAAGCATGGGGAAGGATTCGTGCTGAAGAGGAGGGTTCTGGACTACACGTTTTTTGAGGGGAAGATGCTACACGTGCGTTTTGTTTCCACAGTAGAAGGTGTTTGGACTGGTCTCTTCGAAGGTGAAAAGTTGTTGGGAAGGCACGTGATCAGGGTGAACTCTTTCGGGGACGAACTTGTGGGAGTCGTGCGAAGGAAGGGAGGGGTGAACGAC
The DNA here is from genome assembly GCA_030550515.1 of Thermotogota bacterium. Classification (GTDB taxonomy): domain Bacteria; phylum Thermotogota; class Thermotogae; order Thermotogales; family Thermotogaceae; genus JAUQPE01. Next base: position 84,618 of record JAUQPE010000011.1, read on the forward strand.
GTTGTGGATCTGAAGAGTGGGAAGGTGATCTTTGAGGGCAGCAGAGATTTCAACCCCTTGGACGCCACGCCTTGGAAAGATGGTGTTTATTTTATCGCCAGGAAGAAGGGCGATGTGGATTTGTTCTGTGTCAAAGAGGGAAAGGTCTACAGGATCACCGAAGACGGACAAACTGAATTTAACTTGTTCTCTACGGAAGAGGGTGTGTATCTCGTGAAAGAAGATGGAGGGAAGACGGTCTTGTTGAAAATCGGTGGCGAGCGTTTGGAGGTTTTCGAAACCGATGGAAACGTGATTGGAGGCACCGAGAAGGCGAGCGTCGTCCAGAAGGTGGGAGGTTTCACGGTGGAAGCTTTGAGGCTTTCCAGGAGGGGGAACCTCTCTTTCAAAGTGGTGACGATCGAGAAGGAAGAAAAGGACTCAAAGGTCGTTCAAGCACAGGACTACCGAAGTTCCATCCTCCCCAGGTTGATTCTGGCGACCCCATTCGGTAGCCTCTTGGGTGCTTGGGATGACCTCGCGGAGAGGGGCATCATTTTCGTGGCCTCTCCTTGGTTTTCATCTATCGGGTTCTTCTTCAAAAGAGAGGTTCAACTTCTGCTTGGCGTAACCCTAGTCCAAGGTGAGTTCAACGTGCTCTACTCCCTGAGGGTGCCACTCTTGGTGGCTTCAAAGCAGTCGAGCTTGGTCTTGGAGGGAACAGATGAACAGGCGCTTCTCAAGTTGTCCATCGGAAGCACCGGAGGTGGAAGGCACGCGGTGACCTTCTCAGAGTACGAAATAGTTATCCTACCCGAACCGGCTCTTTCGTGTGGTTTTGGGACAGAAAGCGCGTTGTTCAAAATCACGTTCTCGTCACATGGATTGGGGACAGAGATCTACTGGCCAATCGCCGACCTGGGTATCGGCACGTGGGACGGAAGCCTCATCTTGGACGGTTTAAATGGGGTCGTCAGGTTTTGGCTGGGAGAGGAGGTGGAATTTCAATTGGGGGTGAGGGCGACGACCGTGGTCGGTTACAATTCCGTGTTACCACTCGAACTACTGTTATCATGGAAAGAGGGGAAGCCTTCCTTGAAGCTGAATCTTGGGAGGTTGACGTTTTGAAAGCCTTGATCTTCGACATGGACGGTGTGTTGATCGACACGGAACCGCTCTACTTCGAAGCTTACAGGAAGGCGGCGGAATCTTACGGAAGGGAGTACGACCTCACGCTCCACAGGAGGATCATGGGGATACCCGAGAGGGACGGTCTGCGGTTGATCGTGGAACACCTTGGGATAGAGGCTTCCTTGGATGAATTCAGAGAAAGGGTGCACGTCGAAAGGCGGCGTGTCTTCCCGGACTCTCTCAAACCCAACCCAGCCTTGAGAGAGGCTCTCACGCTCTTGAAACGGAGAGGGTACAAGGTTGCCCTTGCAACGTCCACGTCCGAGCGTGAAGCGAGAGAGAGGCTTCGAAAGGTGGAATTGGAAGACGCATTCGACGCCATGCTCTTTGGAGACAGCGTGAAGAACGGAAAGCCAGACCCTGAGATCTACTTGCTCGTTCTGGAGAGACTAGGGATACAACCCACGGAAGCGATCGTTTTCGAGGATTCCAAAAGCGGCGTGATCGCAGCAAAGAGGGCCGGCGTCGAAAAGGTTGTGGGGGTCGTTCACTCCTTGAACAATCCGGACGAACTCCTCCGCGCCGGTGTGGACGAACTCTTGGGGATCCACGAGATACCTTCAAAACTCAAAGAGTTTCTCTAAAACCGTTCGTTATCGGCATTCTCCAATCCCTTCCGAAGGCGCGCGTTGAGATCTTTGGCCCTATAGGTGCTTGCCTTCTCTTGTACTCGTTTCTCCTCACCATCTCCAGTACTCTCAGAACGACTTCTTTGTCGAAGCCCTTTTCCACGATCTCTTGAGGGTCCAAGTTTTCTTCGATGTACAACCTCAAGATCTCGTCGAGCACTTCGTAAGGTGGAAGTTTCTCTTGGTCCGTCTGACCGGGTCTGAGCTCCGCCGAGGGGGGTTTCTCGAAGACGCGCCTTGGTATTATCTCCCTTCCCTTCCACTCGTTGTACCACCTTCCAACCCTGTAGACGTCCGTCTTGTACACGTCCTTTATCACCGCAAATCCTCCGGCCATGTCACCGTAGAGGGTGGTGTAACCTGTGGCGATCTCGCTCTTGTTGCCCGTGGTGAGTACCAACCACCCGAACTTGTTCGAGAGCGCCATGAGGTAGTTTCCCCTGATCCTCGCCTGTAAGTTCTCTTCGGTGATGTCTCTCTCGGTACCTGCAAAGACCTTCTCCAACGCCTTCAGATAAGACTCGAACACCTCGGTGATGTGCAGGATGATCGCCTCCATACCGAGATTGTTCGCCAACTGGAGGGCATCTTCCACGCTGGCCTTTGAGGTGTACATCGACGGCATGAGTACTCCCTTCACGTTCTCTTTCCCAAGGGCCTCGACGGCAACGACGGCCACGAAAGAAGAATCCATCCCACCACTCAACCCCAGCACCACCTTTTTGAATCCGTTCTTCCTCACGTAATCTCTGAGTCCCAACACGAGTGCCTTGAAGATCTCCTCTTCACGGCTGGGAATAGCTTCCACCCTTCCACGCAATTCCTCGACTTTTTCTTTTGGTTTTTCTGTCTCTACGTACACGACATCGAAATTGCTCACGCTCAGGTGTCTCCTGCGTGGGTCGAGTATGGTAGTCCTAAGGTTCTCCTCCAAGTCGAGGTCAACCGTTAAGACGTCTTCTTCGAAGAACTTCGCTCGGGCCACAAGGTTTCCTTTTGCGTCCACCACGAGGCTGCCACCGTCGAAGACCAATTCGTCTTGCGCGCCGACCATGTTACAGTAAACTAAAGCCACGTGGTGATCGTACGATTTGACGGAGAGGTATTTTTCCCTCAGGGAAGGTTTCCCAATGTAATAGGGAGAAGCGGAAAGGTTTAAAACGACGTGAACGTTGTTTCCAAGCGAAAGGGAAGCGAGTGGCTCCACGGGATTCCAGATGTCCTCACAGATGGTGATCCCAACCCTCACGTCCCCCATCTTGAGCACCATCAACTTGTCCCCCGGTTTGAAGTATCTCTTTTCGTCGAAAACGCTGTAATTTGGGAGGAACATTTTTCGGTACACTCCGAGTATCTCTCCGTCCTTCACAACGGCAGCTGCGTTGTAGACGTCTTCGTCTGAGTCCACGAATCCGACGACACAAACGGTATCCTTTCCACGCGTGAGCGAGGCAAACTCTTCGAGGCTCTCTCTGTTCTCCTTTAAGAAAGAGAGCCTCATCACGAGGTCTTCCGGTGGATACCCCGAGAGGAAGAGTTCTGGAAACACCACAACATCACTCTTGTCCTTCTCGGCCACTTCCAAGGCTTCCTTTGCTTTTTTGAGGTTTTCCTCAAAATCACCCAAAGTGGGGTTGAGTTGGGCGATGGTCACCCTGAGCTTCTTCATGTCCCATCATCTCCCGTACACGATCTTCCAATCTTTCTCCACGCTTCCCAACACGGTTCCACCGGATCTCTCCAGCACCTCGTTCAAATCCTTTCGATCCACGATCAACACCATGCCTATTCCCATGTTGAAAGTGGAGATGGCCTCTTCGAAACTCACGTACTTCAAGACCCAATCGACGAAGTCACGGTTGGGAAGCGTCACATGAGCTCCCAAATTTCCGAGCACTCGCCTCAGAGCCCTCAAGATACCCCCACCCGTGACGTGTGCGATGGCCTTCACACGATCGAAGAGATCCAAAACTTCGGTGTAGATACGTGTACCCTTCAACAGGTCGAAGGGAAGGTCTTCGATCCTCAGGTTTTCCTCTCTGAGGATCTTCCTGATCAACGACCAACCGTTTGAATGGAAACCGGAAGATGGAAGTCCAACGACCACATCCCCAACTTTCACGGTCTCGACAGGTATCCTCCTCACCAACACCCCAACTGCAAAGCCCACCGCGTCCCAATCGCCATGGTAGACGTCTGGCATCTCGGCAGTCTCGCCACCGACCAGCTTCATCCCTACGCTTTCGAGGACGTCTATCAGGGCGTCGACGAACTCTCTGTGCTCTTCCGAGATCTTCTCCACACCCAAGTAATCCAGAAACGCAATCGGTTTGGCGCCAACGCAGACGAGGTCGTTGTAGTTCATCGCCACCAGATCCTCGGCGGCATAGCGCCACGTCCCGTACTTTCTGTGGAGCAAGAGCTTGGTCCCGATGCCGTCCGTGGTGACCGCCACGGGAGGATCGCACACCTCCAACACGGCGGCGTATCCGGTCGGCTCCCTCATCACCCAGTTGGGTAGTGACACCTTACCCTTTACGTGGGAGGCAAAGTTTTCTCCCCTTTCCACATCAACTCCGGCGTCGCGGTAAGTGTACTTCATGACGCGATATCCCTCCTGAAGATCTTACCCTCGAACTGCACCGCTTCGGCGAGTTCGTAGGCTCTCTTTCTGGCTTCCTCTTTTGTGGCACCGGTACCCATACAGTGTAGGACCCTTCCACCCGCCGTCACGAACCTTCCGTTCCTTTCCTCCACACCGGCAAAGAATATCAGGCCATCCTCCGGTAGGGAGATCTCCTTTCCTTTCAGAGGAGTGTCGGGATAGCCCTGAGAGGCGAGAACGACGTCGACGGCGTAGCACTTGGGTTCCAGTTTTTTCATCTCCCCGCGAAAAGCCGACAAAACCGTTTCCACGAACCCCGCGGGGTTCATCGCGACGATCACTTCGGTCTCCGGATCTCCAGACCTCACGTTGTACTCGAGGATGAAGGGCTCTCCGTCGTGAATCATGAGACCAAGGTAAAGGAACCCCTTGTAGGTGAGCCCCTCCATCTCCACTCCCCAGAGCGTTCTGTCGAACAACTCTTCGATCTTACCGAGCAAACTCTCTGCGATGTTCACGGGTCCCCAGGACCCCATGCCACCGGTGTTGGGTCCTCGATCTCCGTCCATGAGTCTCTTGTAGTCTCTGACGAACGGGAATATGGAGAACTTCCTTCCGTTCACAACGGCTATTGCGGAAAGTTCCTCGCCGGTGAGGTACTCGTCTACCACCACTGGTCCCTTCACGCCTTCAATCAGTTGACCGTTGATGAGTTTCGAACCCTTTTCTAGGGCCTCTTCCTCGCCCGAGACTATGAGCACACCCTTTCCCCTCGCGAGCCCATCCGCCTTTATCACGTACGGTGGGGAAAACCTTTTCAACTTCTCCCTCAACTCATCCGGGTTTCGAGCGATCTCAAAACGAGGGGTCCTTATGCCGTATTTTTTCATGAACTCCTTCGCAAAGACCTTCGAGCTCTCCAACCTTGCGGCTTCCCTCACTGGACCAAAAACGTTCTTCTTGAGGTTCGCCACTCCCTCGACGAGGAATTCCTCGGAGCCGGGCAGTATCAAGTCATCTTCCGACAGGTCCTTCAACGCGTCCAGACCTTTGTAGGGATGGTTCACTCCGTCCCGCTTCGTGCCCGCGTTTCCAGGGTAGAAATGTACCTCAAAACCACACTTTTTGAACGCCCATCCCATCGCGTGCTCTCTGCCACCCGAGCCTAAGACGTGTACCCTCAAAGTGATCCCCCCTCAGTGCCTGAACACCCTACTGGGCGCCTTGTAGAACGTCAAATTCAACTCTTTCGCTTTGTTTACGACCTCCTCGTCCCTGACGGAACCGAGTGGAGCGACAACCGCCTTCACCCCAGCAGCCGCCAAGATTTCGAGACCATCTGGGAACGGGAAGAAGGCATCGGACGCAGCGATAGCACCCCTCGCCTTTTCACCGGCGAGCACCGTCGCCAGCCAAGCTGCCCTCTTCCTGGAAGGTTGCCCTCCGCCTATGCCCACCGTGACGCCGTTTTTCACGATCACCACGGCGTTGGATTTCACTCCTTCCACGACCCTGTAGGCGAAGTCCAAGTCCTCCATCTCTTCTCTGGAGAGAGGTGTGCCCGTCACCAACTCGTACTCACCTTGAGGGAACTTCCTCTCGCTCAAGACGAGGGCATCGAAAGCCATCCTACCAGACCAAAATCTCTCGTTGTGAGGTTTCAGAAGCCTCACCTTTCGTTTCGACAGGACCTCCACGGCTTCCTCCGTGAAAGACGGCGCGACGATTACTTCCAAGTATTTCTTCAACTCCCTCGCTATCGATCCGTCGAGTTCGAAGTTCACCGCGAGAACTCCACCGAAACTGGATTCCTCATCCGCCTCCAAAGCCTTCTCCACGGCCTTAAGCTTGTCCTCATCCACGGCAACCCCACAGGGTGACTGGTGTTTCACGACAACCGCCCCAGTTTTTGGGAGGTTCTTCGCCACAAACCAAGCGTTCTCCGCATCCAACACGTTGTTGAAAGAGATGGTCTTTCCCTCGTGCAGTATCTCGAAAGAGGGTTTGCCGTAGACGAAGGCCCTCTCGTGCGGGTTCTCCCCGTAACGGAGTTCTATCTCCTGCCTCTTCATCGAGATCGAGATCCCTTCAAACATTTGGTTCGCCCTGATGGAATCGTATTCACTCGTGAAGGCAAAAGTCAACGCCGCGAGGTATTTTCGCGTTTCCTCGTCGTCCCTTTCCAGAGCGAGTTTCAAGGTCTCCAGGTTGAAGGCGGGCTTGACCTTTCGCCAGTTCTTGGCAGCCGCCCTCAACAACGCCACACCTCCGATGTCGATGTCGGGCGGTGGATACAAGTCCACCAAGACCACGTCCCACTTCGGTTCTGGGCCGAGGATGCCCGCGAAGATCTCGGGATGTAACGTTTTCACAAGCCCACCCAACAAGTTCTCGAACCCCGTGATGGTGCTCAGATCCTTCGCTTCCACGCCGTTTTCCTTCAGATACTTGGCCGTCCCAGAACTCGCCCATATCTCCCAACCTCCCGCGTGCAGCTTCTTGATCGTCTCCAGGTACTTTTCTTTCTCGTACAGGCTAACCAATATCCTCTTCAAGGATAACCCTCCTCCCTTCTATCCTCCACGTACCATGCAATACAGCGTGGATCACCCTCGGATAGTAACGGTGTTCGAGCTCGTGAATGTGATTTTCCAGTTCTTCAAGATCCCATTCATTCCTCACTTCCAACGCTTTTTGAAAGATTATCGGTCCCGTGTCTACGCCTTCGTCGACGAAGTGGATGGTGATCCCCGTCACCTTCACCCCGTACTCGTACGCCTTCCTTATGGCCTCCACGCCCGGAAAGGCGGGAAGAAGGGAAGGGTGGATGTTCAGAATCTTCCAGCGCCATTCGTTCACGATCTCGGGGGGCAGTACCCTCATGAAGCCGGCCAACACCACCAGGGAAGGTTGTAACTCCCTCAACAAGTTCGTCAAAGAACGTTGCCAGGGTTTTTCCAACCTCACCCAATCTATTCCAAGCCTCTTCGCCCTTTCTATCGCGAAACAATCCCTGTCGACGATGAGTTTCTTCACCCTCGCAAACAACAAGCCCTCTCTTGTAGCCCTCACGATGGCCTCAAAGTTGCTCCCGTTACCCGAAGCCATCACGACTATTTCAGGTGGGGATACTCCCCGTTGAAGCACGCCACACACAGTTCACTCCTCCCTATCGCCCTCTTTAAACCTTCCAAGGAGAGGTAGAAGAGGCTGTCTGCGTTGACGAGTCTTTTGACCTCTTCCACGTCCTTTTCGCTCGCCACCAGCTCTTGCTTTCGAGCGGTATCGATGCCGTAGTAACACGGATACCTCACGGGGGGAGAATGGATCCCCACGTGGACTTCCTTGGCGCCCGCCTCCCTCAAGATGTTGACGATGATGCTCATGGTCGTTCCTCTGACGATGGAATCGTCTATCACCACGACCCTCTTCCCCTTGATCACGTCACCGATCGGAACGAGTTTCTTCTTGACGATCTTTTCCCTGTTCACGGGCATTATGAAACTTCGACCCATGTACCTGTTTCTCATCAACCCTACGTCCAGCGGAATCCCAGAGGCGCGGGAGAAACCGAGCGCTCCAGAAAGACCTGAATCGAGGACAGGTATCACCAGATCTGCCTCGATGGGGTTTTCGGCGAACAACTCTTCTCCCATCTTGCACCTCGCCTTGTGAACGTTTTCTCCGAGGAAACTGCTGTCAGGTCTCGCAAAATATATGAATTCGAACGAACAAAACCTTTCCTCTCTCTTCTCGAATTCCACGACCTCCTCTCCTTCTTCGAAGAACACGACGCTTCCTCGAGGAACTTCCTTTATCTCCTCCACGCCAATGGCCTTGAGAGCCGAGTCTTCAGAAGCGACCACGAAACCTCCTCTGTACTTTCCGTAGAACAGAGGCCTTATGCCGTAAGGATCACGTGCGGCCGCCAAGAACCCCTCGTGTAGTACCACCAAGGAGTACGCCGCTTTCACTCTCTTCAGGGCCTCAACTATCGCTTCTTTCTCATCGCCACTGCTCATCGAAATGAGGTGCAAAAAGATCTCGGAATCCAACGTGCTTTGAAAGACCGCTCCCCTCTCTTGAAGACTTCGGATCCACGCTTCGGCATCCGGTATCGTTCCGTTGTGGGCGATGGCGATCTTCCCCTTCTTGGTGAAAGCCACGAGTGGTTGGATCTCCTCGAGTGAGCCAGCCGTCGAGTACCGTACGTGTCCTATTCCCCTTTCCGACTCGAGCCAATTTTCCTCCGTGAGGACTTGCTCGACAAGACCTCTGCCTTTCAGCACCCTGAAGTTGTTCAGGACGATCCCCGCGCTCTCTTGACCTCTGTGTTGGAGGCCAAGGAGCAAATCGTGGAGAACGGAGAATGCGTCCTGAACGTTCCAGACACCGGCGATACCACACACGCACACTCACCTCGAGAGCTGCCCGATCTCCCTTGATGGGATATCGACCTTCGGATCGTCACCAAAGACCAGTACCATCTGGTGCAGCGGCAAAACCTCGGGAAGTCTCACCTTGACTGAAAAACCGAACTCTCTGAAAGTTTCAACGTGCGTTCTCGTCAAAAGCCTGGAAGAGGAAAGAACAAAGTAACCTTCATCCGTCAACTTTTCGATCACTTCCCAGAGCTTCTTCTCCCTTGACAGGTCGAAATCTGGCCAGCCAACAGCGTAGACCTTCGAAGGTTTCGGCCTCACGACTTTCCTTGGATCGATCTTGCCGAGCACGCCCACCACCAACGTGGGAGGAATGGGTCTTCCCATGTACGTGTTGTAGAGGGAGGCGTTTCCAGACGCAACGTAGACTCCAGAGAACTCGCAAGCGTCCTTCAAGGCCGTCATCATGGCGGCCAGTCCCACTGGATCAACGTCTGGATCTCCGTAGTTCACACAGTTCGTTATAGCGAGCGGTTTGGCACCGACGGCGAGGGTTTTTCGAATGGCCTCGAGCACAGCCGCGTAGGTTCCCCAGTACGGATCCTGGATCGCGAGATCTGCCCTGCTGTGCGTGACGAGAGAGTAGCCAAGGTTTCCCTTTATCCGCATGACAGCCGCTCCAAACCCTGGGGGAACGATCGTGTCGGTCCCGACCATGTGGTCGTACTGTTCGAAAACGAACCCGGCGTTGACGTCTTCGAAGACGACCCTTTGGAACTGGGGAACGTCTCCAGGAATGTAATCCAAGATTGGCTCTTCTGGTGCGTCTGTGAGCAAGCCTATCGGCACTTCCATCACGAGCTCATCCCCGTAGAGAACTCTGTAGATTGGTTCTTCCACGATTTCGGCGACCACGTTCCCAAAGAGCAGGTGTTTCTTCGCGATCTCCAGGATCCTCTCAACCTTGTTTGGAGAGGTGACCACCGCCATCCTCTCTTGACTTTCGCTGATGAGGATCTCCCAAGGGAGCATGCCCTTCTCCCTCAGCGGCACCCTTTCGAGATGAACCACCGCTCCTAGTCCCGCCCTGCTTGCGAGTTCTGAAGTGGCAGAAAGCACACCACCCGCTCCGAGGTCCTGAGCCCCCTCGACGAGTCCTTCTTCCACCATCTTCAAGAAGGCCTCTATCAACATCTTCTCGGCGAACGGATCTCCAACTTGAATCGAGAGTTTCGTCGCCTTTTCTCCTGTGAGGTCCTCCGAGGCAAAGGATGCCCCGTGGATCCCATCCCTTCCCGTTGCGCCTCCAAAGATCACGATCACCTGTCCTGGCCTGTTGGCTTTGGATTCCACCATAAGGTCGTGTCTCACTATCCCAGCGGCCAGTACGTTCACAAGGGGGTTGTGCTTGTAATGCTCGGATATGCGCAGTTCCCCTCCAACAGTCGGAACACCTATGGAGTTTCCGTAGTCCGCTATGCCCTCCACGATGCCGTTCACAACCCTCGACATGTGTAGGGAATCCAAAATGGCGGTGGGTCTTGCTCCCATGGCGAGCACGTCCCTTATTATTCCTCCGACACCTGTAGCGGCCCCGTTGTACGGCTCTATCGCGCTCGGGTGGTTGTGGCTCTCTATCTTGAAAGCGACAGAATAATATTCGTCTAGACTCACCACACCAGCGTTTCCACCTACGCCAATCTTTGGGAGTTTCCTGATGTAACCTTTGGTGTGCGAGTAACCGCAGTGCTCACTCCACATCACGGAGAAAGCTTGAAGTTCGACAAAGGTTGGCTCTCTGCCCAACTTCTCTTTGAGTTCTTCGACGTATCTCATGAAACCACCTCTTCAACCTTTCAGATACCTCAAGATGGATTCGAAGAACTTCAACCCGTCGCTCCCTCCCAGGAGGTCCTCCACCGCCCGCTCCGGATGTGGCATCAGCCCAAAGATGTTCTTTCCTTCGTTCACGATGCCTGCGATCCTCTCATCTGATCCGTTCACGTCATCCACGTACCTGAGCACCACTCTCACGTCCGAGACCTTCACGTACCTCCCGAAACCGTGGGCGATGGGTATCCTGATCTTCTCACCCTTTCGAAAGGCGTTGGTGAAAGGATTGTCTACGTCCTCGACGATCAGATCCACCCATTTGCAGATGAACTTACCAGAGGAGTTCTGAAGCAAGGCGCCCTCGAGTAGCCCCATCTCTATCAGTATTTGAAAACCGTTGCAGATCCCGAGGATGAGTTTTCCCTTTTCTGCAACTTTTGCAACCTCGAAGGACACCCTTTCTCTTGCGGCAACCGCACCTGGTCTCAAGTAATCCCCGTAAGAGAAACCACCAGGTAGGACCACGAGATCGTAACCGTTCACGCTGTCTTCCAAACCAACGTATCTGACGTCGAAACCAGTCTTCTCCAAAGCGTAGTAGACGTCCCTATCGCAGTTGGAACCGGGGTATACGATCACACAAGCCCTGGGTTTCACAGTTCTCTCACCTCGTACTCTTCGACGACGGGGTTCACCAACAACTCCTCACAAGCTCTTCGCACGACTTCTCTTGCTTCCTCTCTGGTTTCCGCTTCGACTTCCAGATGTATGGACTTGCCAAGGCGCAACTTCGTCACGGGTAGATTCTTCTCCTCCCTGAGGACCCTCTCTATCGTCTCGCCTCTGGGGTCTCTCACGTTGCTCCTGTACTGAACGTCTACAGCGAACTTAAAGACCGGCAAAGCTCCAACACCTCCCTGTACTTCTCCATTGGATCGCCGAGGTCTCTCCTGTAGACATCCTTGTCGAATATCTCTCCTCTCTTCCTCAGCCTGAAGGTGTCCGGGGATATCTCGTCTCCCAGGATCACCCTGCCTTCACTGTCCAAACCGAACTCGTACTTTATGTCCCAGAGTTCAAAACCTGACTTCGCAAAGAGGGACTTCAAAAGTTCGGAGGCCTTCACAGAGATTTCCTTCATCTCCTCTGCTTGTTTTTTTTCTGCGATCCCCAAGAGTTCCAAGTGATCCACGCACACCATGGGATCATGTCTCGCGTCGTCCTTCAGGAAGAACTCCACAAGAGGTTTCTCGAGGTCTTCTCCTTCCGTGCCACCGTACCTCTTCACGAAGGAACCTGCTTTTTTGAACCTAACCACCACTTCGAGAGGGAACATCTTCAGAGGGATTACCTTCAACGTGCGGGGAGGGATGTACTCGAGGAAGTGGGTTCTCACACTGTTTTCGTTCAGGTACTTCATGAGTATCGCTGTTATCTCCGCGCAGTAAACTCCTTTGTTCTCCATAACGTCGTGCTTGAGACCGTCCCCGGCGGTGATGTCGTCTTTGAATTCCAGTAGGACGAATCCCCCCTCTCTTTTGACGACCTTCGTTTTCCCCTCGTACTTCAGGATCACCACCCCCTGGTCTCGTTTTCGAAAATTTTATATCCCCATGGTGAAGCGAGGAGGTTTTGTGAAGTAAAATCTTTGATAATGAACAAAGAGATCGGGAGGTATCACTCCCGATCTCTTTTTGGTCGGGGAGGCGGGACTTGAACCCGCGACCTCCAGATCCCGATTCTGGCGCTCTGGCCACCTGAGCTACTCCCCGTTCGTCTGTAAATTATACCATTGATCTTCCACTACTCAACAGGGGTCTTCGTGATCGAAGAGAGATTTTTGGCACGTCTTCGCGGGAAGATTCTCTCGAGAGGACTTGATTTTTAAAACTCCTCTTGTATAATACCAAAAGCATGAGTAAAAATTTCAACAAAGGGAGTGAAGAGAGTGGTTCCGAAGTACGTTTTGAAGATTCACATCGATGAAGTGGCGGCCAAAGCTATCATCAACAACCCAAAAATTCAAAAACATGCCTCTGCTGTGGAAAACGAGATCTATTACAAAGATGGTGTTTTGGTGCTCTCGTCGTCCACGGGTTTAGACGTGGACGAGGAACTGATATCCATGGTTATAAACGCCTACGGGAAGCCTGCAAAGGCTGAAGCTTATATCGTCTACGGGAACGGGAGAGAAAGGAAGATATTCGATGGAACCTTGGATCCCAGAAAACCCCTCTCCATTCACCCGTCTGGTGAGGAAGAGGAAGAATTCGAGGAAGAGTTCGACGAGGAGTTCGATGAAGAAGAACTCGATCTCTTCAACGAAGAGGATTTCTACGATGATGAGGAATATTACGATGAGGAGGAAGAGTATTGAAGTTCCGCGAGGCTTGAGGTGATAATTTGAAAAAAATCGGAATAGTAGGTTTGCCGAACGCGGGGAAATCCTCTCTCTTCAACTTTCTCACAAGGGGTAACGCACTGGTCGAAAGTTTCCCGTTCAGCACTGTTGATCCCAACTTTGGAGTTTTCGTGATCGAAGACGAGAGAGTCGAAGTGTTGGCAAGAAATGAGAAATCCAAAAGGGTGGTCCACCCTTCCATCGATGTGGTGGACATCGCAGGACTCGTGCGAGGCGCGAGCAAGGGAGAGGGGCTTGGCAACCAGTTCTTGGATCACATCAGAAAGGTCGACGCAATCGCGCATGTTGTGAGGTTTTTCGAAAGCGCAACCGTGTCCCATCCTTACCAAACGGTTGATCCAAAGAGAGACGTGGAGATAATAGATACCGAACTGATCTTGAAAGACATTGAAACGATCCAAAAACGTCTCGAAAAACAACAAAAGATCGCCAGGGCAGGCGATAAAGATGCGAGAAAGGAAGTCGAACTCTTGGAAGCTCTTTTGCGATTCTTGTCGGAGGGAGGGTTGGCGAGGAACTTTCCCAGACGCGATAGTTTCGAAGAAGAGGTAATAAAGTCCCTGTTTCTCCTCACCGATAAACCCGAGATCATGATCTTCAACGTCGATGATCTCACGGAAGGAAAAGAAAGCGTTGCGAGGGAGATTGCGCAGAAGAGAAAATCCAAGTACGTTGTCCTAAACGTTGCCTTGGAAACCGAACTTTTGGAATTGTCCGAGGAAGAATCTGATGCGTTTAGGGCGGAGTACGGTTTCTCCGGGGACAAAAGGAAGGAGTTCTTCGAAAAAATCGTTGAGGCGCTCAAACTCATCAGATTCCTTACGGCCACCGAGAACGAGGCGCGGTGTTGGCTAACCGTAGAGGGGACGACAGCCTACGAAGCCGCAGGTATGATACATTCGGACATTCAGAAGGGATTCGTGAAAGCTGAGGTCATACCGTTCGACGAATACGTAAAGCACGGTTCCCTCAAGAGGGCAAGGGAGATGGGGGCTCTTCAAACGCACGGGAAAGAGTACGTGATAAGAGAGGGGGATGTGATCCATTTTCTCTTCCGCGCTTGAAGTGTGGAAAGTTTTCAGGAGCACGCCGTTCACGGTGGCAGTCGTTTCATTTTTGATTGCCCAGTTCATAAAGTTCTTAACCACCGGAGACGTGAGGATGTTGAAGAGTTATGGGGGTATGCCCAGCGGTCACGTGGCGACCGTTTCCGGTTTGGCTTGGTCGTTGGCACGTACGACGGGCTTCGAATCGCCTCACACGGCGATCGCTGCAATAATGTTGATCATAATATTCATGGATTCGATCGTTCTCAGACCAGCCGTCAAGAAAGATCTTGGGCATAACTTCCTGGAAGCCTTGGCTGGTTTTGGTTTGGGTTTCCTCGTTGCGCACCTCTTCCCTCCTCGACTACTCCTCTGGTGAGGTGGGGTGATGAAAGAGTACAGGATAAGGCCCAGGGAGAAAACGTTCGATTTTTTGAACGATCTGGACGAAGAGCAGAAAAAGGCAGTTTTGGAGTCCTCTGGAAGGAGCATTGTCGTGGCAGGACCTGGTTCTGGAAAAACGCGTGTGATCACTTACAAGATAGCCTATCTGATCTCACAGGGTGTGGACCCTTCCCGAATCCTTCTCGTCACGTTCACAAGAGCTGCGGCACGGGAGATGATAGAAAGAGCAAAGAGTGTGACGGGAAGGGAACTTTCCGAAATGCTTGCCGGTACCTTTCACCACGTGTGCAATTTCTTTCTAAGGAAGTACGCCAGTTACGCAAAACTTGAGAGAAATTACTCCATACTCGATAGGGAAGACGCCGAAAGCCTCATGAGACACGCCAGGAGCAAGTACCTTGAGAGCAGGACCAAAGAGGAGAAAAAGTTCTTTCCTCAACCTTCCGTCCTTTTGGACATCTACTCCTACATGAAGAACACATTGAAATCCCTAAAGGAAAGCGTGATAGTGAAGAACCCCAGGTACTTGGACCATTTGGACGAGATCGAAAAAGTTTTCGAGTTGTACGAAGAAGAGAAACGCAGTCAGAACGTTGTAGATTACGACGACTTGCTCTTTTTGGCGTACAGATTGTTCGAGGAACATCCTAAGATCAGGGATCACGAAGCGGAGAGGTTCCTCTGGATCCTCGTGGATGAGTTTCAAGACACCAACTACGTGCAGTACAAGATTGTAGAGCATCTGGCGTCCAAGCATGGAAACGTTGTGGTGGTGGGTGACGACGCTCAGAGCATCTACTCTTTTAGAGGCGCCAGATACGAGAACGTGGAAGACTTCATGAGAGTGGAGGGTACCAAGGTTTTCAAGATCCAGACCAACTACAGGAGTACCGAAAGTATCGTCAAGTTGGTGAACGGAATGCTCCCATCAAAGGCCGTTCCAAAAGAACTGAAACCGGTGAAGAAGGATGGGATGATGCCCGTAGTGGTCAGGACTTGGGACAGGTACGAGGAGGCAAGGTTCGTCACCCAGAGGATACTCGAGCTGTTCGACGAGGGTGTGGAACCCGAAGAGATCGCCGTCCTCTACAGATCTCACTCCCACTCTCTGGAACTCCAAATGGAGCTCACCAGAAGTAAGATCGATTATCGCATCCTGTCTGGCCCTCGTTTCACCGAAAGCGCGCACGTGAAGGATGTTTTATCTTTTCTGAGGATCGTTACGAACCCGAAGGATAAGTCGGCTTGGATCAGGGCGGCCAAGCTCTTCTACGGCATCGGTGATAGGACGGCTTCCAAGATAGCCGATCACGCCTATTCGTATTCGGAAGAGGGGTTCGATGCGGTTGAAATGCTCTCCAAGTTAAGCCTACCCGGAGATTTCCGGAGCTTCATCGAGATCTTGAAAGCGTTGAAGAAAATGGAGAAACCTGACGAGATGATAGAGAAAGTCTTCTCCGACTTTTATTCCGAGTATCTCGAGCGGACGTACCCTGATTTTCGCGAAAGGCAGATGGATATAACGCGTTTGGTGGAGATCGCCTCCAGGTACAGGAACGTCGAGCAGTTTCTAACGGATCTTTCCGTTGCGGAGAACGTGGAAATACAGAGAATGGGAGCGCAGGAAAACGGTAAAGTCACGCTGACGACGGTCCATCAAGCCAAAGGCTTGGAATGGAGAGTAGTTTTCCTCATATCCGTGAATCCCGGTGATTTCCCGAACTACTTAGCTGTTTTGGAAGGGAACATCGACGAAGAGGAACGGATCTTTTACGTTGCGATCACGAGGGCCAAGGAGCAACTTTACATCTCCTACCAAGCTTCCGGTGTGTCCTATCCCTTCAGAGGGAACAAGTTCCTCCTGAGAAGTGGGGAAAGTTTTGTGGACAGGATTCCCCCGCACCTTGTTGAGTACTGGGAAGTTCGGTGAAGTGTTGACGAATTGACGAGGAACCTTACCTGCGGTACAATAAAATTAATAAGGTAAGTTTCCTAATTAACAAGGGGTTGATCGCATGAAAAAGGTTTTGTCGAACTTGTTCTTCGTGATGGCGGCGGCCGTGTTTGGATTCAACTCATTCGTGAGAGTCGAAAACGGAATGTTCACACTCGATGGCAAGCCTTTCAGGTTTGTTGGCAGCAACTGTTATTACTTGCACTACAAAAGCAACAGGATGATCGACAGCGTCTTGGAAAGTGCAAAGAATATGGGTATAACAGTTCTCAGGGTGTGGGGATTTCTGGATGGGGAAAAGTGGTGCAGGGAAAAGAAAACCTACATGCATCCTTTCCCAGGAATCTTTGGTGTACCGGAAGGATTGAAGGGTGTTCAGGATGGTTTCGAAAGGCTCGATTATGTCGTAAAGAAAGCTGGGGAGCTCGGGATAAAGCTGATCATCGTGCTCACGAACAACTGGGACGATTTTGGAGGGATGAGCCAATACGTGAAGTGGTTCGAAGGGACACACCACGATGACTTTTACAGGAACGAAAAAATCAAGGAAGAATACAAGAAATACGTCGCTTACTTGATAAACCGCGTGAACACGTACACCGGTGTGGCTTACAAGGACGATCCTACCATCATGGCGTGGGAACTCGCCAACGAGCCTCGCTGCGAGACCGACAAAACCGGAAACACGTTGCTCGAATGGGTGCGGGAGATGAGCGCGTACGTGAAGGGTCTCGATCCGAACCATCTTGTCGCCGTTGGTGATGAGGGATTTTTCAACGGATACGAAGGCTTTTCGCCGTACGCCGGCGAAGCGGCCTGGACATACAACGGCTGGTCTGGTGTCGATTGGAAGAGGTTGTTGCTATTGGAAAC
>JAUQPE010000011.1:102631-144995 GCA_030550515.1 Thermotogota bacterium
GGATGTAAGAGTCGAAAACACAAAGAAGATTTTGAATAAAATCCTGAGATCGCCGACTTCCAGGGTGGAATTGGCGGAAGAATTCGGTCTCACGAAAACCACGGTCGGGGAGATCGTGAAAACGTTTTTAGAAAAAGGTGTCGCGTTCGAGGAGAGGTGTGAGCCATCCGGCGTTGGAAGACCCGTAAAGATTTTGAGGATGGTTCCAAATTGTGCGTTCGTGATAGGACTGGCGTTGACGAGGGACGAAATAGCTGTTTGTGTCATGAACGCAGGGACGGAAGTGTTGGTCACCGAAGTTAAAGGACTTTCGGACGAAGAAAACGGACAAACCATCTTGAGAAAACTCGAAGAGCTGGTGGAGGAGATGAGGGAGAAAGTTGCGAAAACGGGAAACGATGTGAAAGCGATGACGGTAGCGGTTCCGGGTCCGGTTGACGCGGAGAGAGGTGTGTTGTTGGATCCCCCGAATTTTCCGTTGAAGAACGTGCCACTCTCTCGGTTGTTGGAGGATAAGTTTGGTTTCAGCGTGTGGGTTGAGAACGATGCGGACATGGGAGCGATCGGTGAATTTTGGGCGTCTAAGCGTGACGATACGTTCATCTACGTCCTAACAGGAAAAGGAATAGGGGCGGGGATAGTTGTAAAAGGCGAGCTGTACAGAGGTCCCAACAATTACGCAGGTGAACTTGGTCACATCAGAATTTTCAACGGTAAAGAGTACGTCCCATTAGAATGGATCTGCGGTAAAGAAGCCGTTGAAAAAAGGTTGAACGAGCTTGGCTTTAAGGGTTTCGAAGAGATCTGGGAGTATCCGAGAGCCTTCGAGGAGTACCTGGAGGAACTCGCCCTTCACTTCGGTATAGCGATTTTGAACGCCGTGCACATGTTCGGAATCTCGAACGTCGTGGTGGGGGGGTTCATGAAAAGATTGGGAAGCGCCTTTCTCGAGAGGGTGAAAAAGGTTGTGGAGGAAAACTTGCTCTACAAACATCACGTTAATTTAGAGTTCTCGTGTGCGCAGATTTCTGAGGTTGCCTTTGGGGCAGCTGTTCATGCCCTTCAAAGATATCTGGAAGATGTCTTAACGAGATAGCCAAACTTCATTCAAAATTTCCAAGAAAAAGCTGTCGAAAATCGAAGATTTTCAGATTTGCTTTGTAAACATTTTCATATTATGTTTCGTGATGAAAGCGGGAGACATCCAACCTTTATAAGGGGGTGTTCTCATGAAAAAGTTTTTAGTGGCGTTTGTGGTACTCTTCTTCGTCGCAGCTCTCATGGGCCAGGTATTCGAACGGAGCAAAACGCTCTACGTGGGAGGCGGTCTGTGGGCTCCTCCATCCAACTGGAACCCGTTCACGCCTTGGAACGCCGTCACTGGAACGATAGGTTTGGTGTACGAAACGTTGTTCTTGTACGATCCCCTGAACGACAAGTTCGAACCTTGGCTCGCTGAGAGCGGAAGCTGGATAAAACCCAACGTCTTCCAACTGAAGCTCAGAAAGGGTCTCAGGTGGCAAGATGGAAGACCACTCACGATCGATGACGTGATCTTCACGTTTGAGATCGCCAAGAAGTACACCAGCATCAGTTACAGCCCCATTTGGAACTGGCTCGAGAAGATCGAAAAAATCGACGACAACACTTTGAACTTCGTCTTCTCCGATCCGAGATATCAGGAATGGAGTCAACAACTCATCAGTATAGCTATCGTACCGAAACACATTTGGGAGAAGAAGACAGAGGATGAGATCCTCCAGGGCGCCAACGAAAAACCCGTCGGGTCTGGGCCTTACTACGTGGAGAGCTGGACGGGCGATAGGAACGTCTACAGGAAGAACCCAGATTGGTGGGGAATCAAGGCCCTCGGTTTGGATCCAAAACCCGAGAGGGTCGTCATACTGAGAGTGTTGAGCAACAACGTAGCGGTAGGGATGTTGATGAAAGGAGAACTCGACTGGAGTAACTTCTTCCTGCCCGGTGTTCCTGTGCTCAAGAAAGGTTACGGACTGCACACTTGGTACGAGAACCCACCTTACATGTTACCAGCCAACACCGCGGGTATCTACATCAACGTGAACAAGTACCCGCTCAGCATACCTGAATTCAGAAGGGCAATGGCTTTCGCCATCAACACACAGAAGATCGTCGAAAGGGTGTTCGAAAACATGGTTACCGTTTCCAATCCAGCCGGTATACTGCCACTACCTGGTTTCATGAAGTACTATCCGAAAGAAGTCGTCGATAAGTTTGGATTCAGGTACGATCCAGAGACAGCGAAGAAGATACTCGACGAACTCGGCTTCAAGGATGTCGACGGGGATGGATTCAGGGAGGACCCGAAAGGTAACAAATTCAAGCTCACCATCGAGTGTCCTTACGGCTGGACCGACTGGATGGTCTCCATACAGTCTATAGCGGAAGACCTCAGGGCTGTCGGTATAAACGTCGAGGCCAGGTTCCCGGACTACTCGAAGTACGCTGACAACCTCTACGGTGGAAAGTTCGACATGATCCTGAACAACTTCCAGACGGGTGTCTCCAGCACGATCTGGTCCTACTTCAACGGAGTGTTCTATCCAGACGCCGTCGAAGCTGAGTACGCCTACGCTGGGAACTTTGGAAGGTACAACAACCCAGAAGTGAGGGCACTGATGGACGAACTCAACAGGTCGAGAGATGACGAAAAGATAAGACAAGCCGTTGCGAAACTCACGGAGATTCTCCTGAAAGATCTCCCGTTCATACCTCTGTGGTACAACGGTGCTTGGTTCCAGGCAAGCGAACAAGTTTGGACGAACTGGCCAAGCGAAAAGAACCCGTACACTTGGCCCATCGCATGGGGTGGTCACTGGCAGCTCGGAGGTGTGAAGGTACTCTTCAACATAAAAGCGAAATGACAGGAGATTTGAGCTAAAATAATTCTGATAAAACCTCATCCCCCCGCCCTTCGGGGCGGGGTTTTTAAGGGAGGTATAGATCTTGAGAAAGTACCTCACCAAAAAAGCCATCATCTACTTGATCACGTTCTTCTTCGCAGTCACCATAGATTGGGTCATACCCAGATTCATGCCAGGAAATCCTATACACTTTCTGATCTCAAGGTTTGCCACACTTCCAGAAGCCGTCAAGGTGATTCAAAGTTACTTCACACAAGCCTTTGGGCTGGACAAACCCCTCCACGAACAGTATTTGAACTTCTGGCGCGCCCTTTTCAGAGGGGACCTCGGCATAAGCATCTACCTCTACCCTCAACCGGTTGCGAAGGTGATAGCCAGATCGCTCCCTTACACCCTTATAGTGCTGCTTCCGGCGGTCCTTCTGAGTTTTGCCGTTGGCAACAGGTTGGGAGCCTTCGTGGCCAAGAAGAGGAAGTTGGACAACTTTGCCCTTCCCATCTTTTACACGCTCACCGCAGCCCCATACTTCTGGTTCGGCATACTGCTCGCGTGGCTGTTGGGTGTGGTCTTCCGTCTCTTCCCGATAGCCGGCGCCTACAGCTTCGCCATGACCCCCAGTTTTTCTTGGAGGTTCATAGTGAACTTCCTGTACCACTGGGTGTTGCCGTTCAGTTCCCTGTTCTTGGTGATGCTCGGAGGGTGGGCCATAGGCATGAGGAACATGATCATATACGAGTTGGAGGCAAACTACTCCAGATACTTGGAATCTCTTGGAGCCTCTCAGAGCCTCATAAGAAGGTACGCGTACAGGAACGCCATATTGCCACAGGTTACAGGTTTGGCCATCCAGCTTGGTACGGTTGTCGCAGGTTCCCTCACCACCGAGATCGTCTTCTCCTACCCAGGTATAGGTTACATACTCATGCAGGGAATACTGAACCAGGACTACTTTCTCATCCAGGGGTGCTTTTTGTTCATCATCCTCGGTGTTTTGATCGCGAATTTCTTGATCGACATATTCTACGTGATCATAGATCCGAGGATCAGGAAATCTTACACGGGAGAGGTCTGAGAGCATGACGAGGAAGGAATTCGCTTATTTCTTTTTGAGGAACAAAAAAGTTATTTTCGCCATGTGCGTTCTTGGTTTCCTCACGTTCTTGGCCGTTGTGGGGCCTTACATATCACCCTACAAAGATCCTTTGGCGTTCGTTGGGCTTGGTTATCAACCTCCTAGCAAACAGCATTGGCTGGGCACCAACACGTTTGGACAGGACATATTCACCCAGCTCGTGCACGGCCTGAGGACTTCCCTTTTCGTTGGACTCGTTGGGGGAAGTTTGGCGACGGTCATCGGGCTTCTCATCGGTTTTGTGGCCGGTTACAGGGGTGGTTGGATCGATGAGTTGTTGATGATGTTCACGAACATACTGATGGTGATACCTACCCTCGCCCTGCTGATAATCATAGCCGCTTACCTCCCGTACAGGGGCATCTTCATCCAGAGCTTGATCATCGGCTTCACCGCTTGGCCGTGGACTGCCCGTGCCGTCAGGGCGCAGGCTCTTTCTCTGAAGACCAGAGAATTCGTTGATCTCGCAAGGATTACAGCCAGAAGACCCTTGAAGATCATCTTCGGGGAGATCATGCCAAACATGATGTCCTACGTGTTCATGGTCTTCATACTGCAATTCGGTGGCGCGATCCTCGCCGCCACAGGGCTCGATTTCATCGGCCTTGGCCCAACCAGGGGAATGTCGCTTGGTATCATGCTCCAGCAGGCTACGTTGTGGAACGCCATACAGCTTGGGATGTGGTGGTGGGCGATCACCCCCGGAGCCGTTATCACTTTGATAGTTGCCACACTCTACATCATGAACACCGGTTTGGACGAGATCTTCAATCCTAAACTCAGGGAGATGTGATCGTCATGCGGGATGCGTTGCTGACGGTCCGAGATCTGAAGATCTATTACAGAACGCTCTACGGGTACGTGAAAGCGGTTGACGGTGTCGCGTTCGAGTTGAGGGACGGAGAGGTGCTGGGAATAGCTGGGGAATCGGGTTGTGGAAAATCCACGTTGGGGAACGGTTTGGTGCTGCTCAAGCCTCCGATGAAGTACGTGGGAGGAGAGGCCATCCTGGATGGCAAGAACATAATGGCTCTGTCACAAAAGGAGATCAAGAGGATACGTTACGAGAAGATCTCCATAATCCCTCAGTACGCGATGGACGCCCTGAACCCGACGAAGAAAATCAGACAAATCGTGGACGACCTCCTCAGGGAGCACAACAGTAGTTTCGAGGAGAAGAGAGAGCTCATAGAGGAACGCCTCGCGATAGTGAACTTGAGCAAGAAAGTTTTGAACATGTACCCGATAGAACTCTCTGGAGGGATGAAACAGAGGTTGGTGATGGTGATATCGACACTGATGAATCCAGATGTGTTGGTAGCAGACGAGATAACATCCGCTTTGGATGTGAGCACGCAGAGATCTGTCGTGCAGATGCTTTATGAGATGAAGGAGAAGAAAGCCATGAAATCGATAATTTTCATAACTCACGATCTTGCAGTCCTATACCAGATTGCGGATAGGATCATGGTGATGTACGCTGGAAAAGTGGCGGAGATCGGCCCCACTGAGGAGATGGTACGAAATCCACTTCACCCTTACACGAAGATGTTGTTAGCCTCTCTGCCAAAAATAGGTGTCCGGTTCGTCAACGAGAGACTGAAGGGGATACCTGGGTACCCACCCAACCTCCTGAACATAGGTCCAGGCTGCAGGTTCAGAGAGAGGTGTCCAAAGGCTTTCGCCAAGTGTGAACAGGATCCTCCGATTTTCGATTTGAACGGTAGGAAGGTATCATGCTGGTTGTTCGAAAGAGGTGATGAACGTTGAGTTTCTTGGTCGTTCAAAACCTGACCAAAGAATATCCACTCGGCTTGCTCGGGAAGGAAAAATTGAAAGCCGTTGACGATGTTTCTTTCGAAATAGAGCGATCGAAGATCGTCTCTCTCATTGGAGAGAGCGGGAGTGGGAAGACCACCATTGGAAAGCTCGTGCTCAGATTGCTCAAACCAACCTCCGGGCGAATCGTTTTTGACGGGAAGGATGTCTTTTCTTTGAGGAAAGAGGAGCTGAGAGACTACTACAGGAGAGTCCAAGGAGTGTTCCAAGATCCGTTCTCTTCTTTCAACCCGATCTACAAGATAGACAGAGTCTTCGATATGGTCTTCGAGGAGTTCCTCCCGGAGGTCAAAGCTTCCGAGAGGAAAGCCAGGATTGAGCAAGTTTTGGTCTCTGTGGGTCTCAATCCCTCGCAGATATTGGGCAAGTACCCTCACCAACTCAGTGGGGGACAACTCCAGAGGATACTCATAGCGAGGATATTGCTTTTGGACGTGGAACTCCTCGTGGCGGACGAGATAATAAGCATGTTGGATGCCTCGACGAGGGTGGACGTCCTCAACCTCTTGGGTGATCTGAAGAAGCGGGGCATGTCGGTTATATTCATCACGCACGACCTGTCTCTTGGTTACTACATCAGCGACGAGGCGTTGATAATGTACAGAGGCAGCATCGTGGAGATGGGTGACACCGAAAAGGTTTTTCGCAACCCAGTCCATCCTTACACGAGGATGCTCCTAGAATCGGTCCCAGAAGTGGGCAAGAAGTGGGATCTCAGGGAAAGATTCACACCGGAACTCATCGGTGGTGACAGCGCCTCCTGTAAGTACTACGACAGATGTCCCATTCGCGAGAGGCACTGTAGGACTGCGCATCTTCAGATGGTTGAAGTCGAGGAGAACCACAAAGTTCTCTGTCTGAAGGCGGGGGCGTGAGGGTGATGCCTTCCATCAAGGATGTTGCCAGGCTTGCCGGTGTTTCCATCGCCACGGTGTCGAGGGTGATAAACGGTTACGACAACGTAGCCGAGGAGACCAGGAAGAGGGTGATCGAAGCGATAAGAAAACTCAACTACCACCCCGTTTACTCTGTCAAGACAGCCGCTTTGAAGAGAACAATAGGGGTGTTGGTACCAGATTTCGGAGGGTTCCACTACAACGGGATCCTCACCGGGATAGAGAAGGAAGCGATAAAGAAGGATTTCACCCTGATGATATCAACCACCTTCCACAGGACTTCCGTTGAGCTCGAAAGGCTTGAAGTGCTGTTCGCCAAGAGAGTGGATGGGATCATCGTGTGCACCACCAAACGTGATGAAGAGCAGCTCGAGAGGTTCGTGAAGAGCGCCATACCTGTCGTGGTCGTCGATCGAGAAGAACCAGAGATAAAGCTTGACAGCGTTGGTATAGACAACTACAGCGCGGGTAGGCTGTGCGCCAAGTATTTGATGAACAAAGGTCACAGGAAAATCCTGTTGCTGAGGGGTAAAAGTGATATATTCTCTTTCTCGGATAGGGAAAGAGGGTTCATAGACTACTGCAACAAACACGGAGCTGAAGCGAAAGCCGTTCCTTGCGGGTATTTCCCAGAACACGGATACTGTGCGGTAGAAAAATACTTGAAGAAGAATGGCAAGGACTTCACGGCTGTCTTTGCAATCAACGACTTCACGGCGATAGGGGCCATGAAAGCTTTGAACGACGCCGGTTTACACGTACCGGACGATGTTTCGGTGATGGGATTCGACGACGACCCCATTTCGAAGTACACCATCCCTGCCCTCACAACCGTGAGACAACCGAGAGAAGAGATGGGAAAAGCAGCTTTCGAAATACTCTACGACAGGCTGATGGGTAAGAAAGGTGTGGCGCGCAAGATCTTGCTTCCTGTTGAACTCGTCGAAAGAAGCTCTGTTAAGGAATTAAAGATGAGTTGAGAAAGATCCAAGACACTCCCTCTGCGAAGGGGGATTTTTTTGCTTGACAGGACAGCCTGATTACGGTAATTTTAATTATAGGAAGCGGGAAGTTAAAAAAGAGGAGGTGGAGCGAGATGAGAAGATTACTCTTGGTACTTCTTGTGGTGTTAAGCGCTCTTTCAGTTCTCGCCCAAACCAAGTTGGTCATCTGGTGCTCGGAAAAGCAAGTGGACATACTCCAGAAATTAGGGGAAGAGTTCAAGGCAAAATATGGGGTAGAGGTTGAGGTACAGTACGTGAATTTCTCGGATATCAAGCCCAAGTTCTTGACGGCAGCCCCACAGGGACAAGGCGCTGACATCATTGTGGGCGCGCACGATTGGGTTGGAGAGCTTGTGGTGAATGGCCTTTTGGAGCCCATTCCAAACTTTGCAGATCTGAAGAACTTCTACGACACGGCCCTTCAAGCGTTCTCGTACGGTGGGAAGCTTTACGGGCTCCCCTACGCGATGGAAGCCATCGCACTCATATACAACAAGGACTACGTCAAGACACCTCCCAAGACGGTGAGTGAGATGATAGAACTCGCGAAGAAGATCGACAGAGAATTTGGAGGAAGCGTAAGGGGATTCATCATGCCAGCTACTGAATTCTACTTTGCGGCGCCCTTCATATTCGGATACGGTGGTTACGTGTTCAAAGATACAGGTAAAGGTTTGGACGTGAGAGACATCGGTCTTGCGAACGAGGGTGCCGTGAAGGGTGTGAACCTCTTGAAGAAGATGGTCGACGAAAGAATCCTCAAACCCAGCGACAACTACCAGATCATGGATTCGATGTTCAGGGAAGGCAAAGCCGCGATGATCATAAACGGACCATGGGCGGTGAAGGCATACAAGGATGCCGGCATCGATTACGAAGTTGCGGCGATACCCAATCTGGAAGCGAACGTTCCTGCGAAACCCTTCGTCGGTGTCCAAGGTTTCATGGTGAACGCCAAGTCTCCCAACAAGCTCATCGCGATGGAGTTCCTCATCAGTTTCATAGCGAGGCGTGACACCATGCACAGGATCTATCGCGCCGATCCAAGGCTTCCCGCCAGGAAAGATGTGCTTGAACTCGTAAAAGACAATCCAGATGTGGTTGGGTTCACACAGAGTGCTTCCAACGGTATTCCAATGCCGAATGTCCCACAGATGGCAGCGGTGTGGGCTGCCATGAACGACGCTTTGAACCTCGTACTCAACGGTAAAGCAACGACAGAGGAAGCCTTGAAGACCGCCGTCGACAGGATCAAGGCTCAGATAAAGTGAGACCGGTGTGAAGGGGCCGGACCTCCGGCCCCTTTACCTTTGAGGGGGGAGAGGTTTGAAAAGACTGCTGAAGCTCTTTCTGTGGTTTCTGTTCGCCCTCTTGAACGCCTTCTTTTTGTGGAGCGGATTTTTCCTTTTCAAAAACGGTTATTACGAACTGGCGATCGTGCTCTACTCTCTCGTTTTCTTGATAAACTTCTTCGTCTTCAATCCCAAGGGATACCCATACCGTTACGTCATACCCGCCCTTTTCTTGCTCTTCATCCTCGTGCTGTATCCTATTTACTTCACGGTGAAGGTGGCGTTCACCAACTATGGAACGGGGCACTACATGTCCAAACAAGAAGCCTTGGAGAGACTCCTATACGATCCGAACTTCACGTACGTCGTGGACGATGAAAAAGTTTCTTTCAAGGTCTTCGTCGTCTACGACGGTCTCACGCCTACCGATGATTTTCTGATCGTTTTCAAAGTTGGTGAACAACTTTTCCTTGGAGAGAAACCCGTCCCGGTGAGGGCAAGGGGTAGGAACGTGATCTTGAGTGAAGGGAGAATGATTCCCGTAACCGCCGAGCAGGTGAACGTTGAAGGGAAGACCTACCGTTTTGTGCCTTGGTCTGAAGACTTGGCGGATCTAAAAATGATAGTTCTTGGAGAAAAGACGTACAGAGCGTTTTATTACTCTGAGGATGAATTTTTGAGGCTCAACGCTCCCCATTTTAAGAGCAGGATAGGTCAAGTTCACCTGAGTCGAGCCGATTACATCGACCCGCTGGGTCGAAAGTTCGCCCTCAGGGTTGGCGAAACGGGCGATTGGAAGTTCGTGAGAGTGGAGAGGTTGTATCGCCTTGTCTACAGGGAGGCGATGGAGGACGGAAAGGTTCGACGCAAGATGGTGTTGGTGAACAACCTCACCGGTAAGGACGTTGTGGAGAAAGATGGTGCCTTCTACGATGTGGACGAAAATGGCGAGCTCAGGTTCTTGATTGGATTCATAGATTTCGTTGGCTGGAGGAATTTCCTCAGGATCGTGCGAGACCCCAGGATCTCCGGCCCATTCTTGAGGATATTCTTGTGGACTGTTGTGTGGGCTACCTTGAGCGTTGTGCTCTCGCTCATGGTTGGCCTTCCCTTCGCCTTGGTTTTGAACGATCCAAAACTGAAGGGTAGGAACCTGTACAGGACCCTTCTGATCGTACCCTGGGCCATTCCCGTCTTCATCTCGGCGCTCGTCTGGAGGAACGGCCTTCTGAACGAAAGTTATGGTGTAATAAACAAGATACTCCTTCCAGCTTTGGGTCTCAATCCAGTGAAGTGGTTCAACGATCCTTTCTGGGCAAGGGTTGGGGTTCTCTTGGTCAACGTTTGGCTCACGTTTCCTTACATGATGACCATCTCCCTTGGGGCCCTTCAGAGCATTCCCCCCGAGCTCTACGAGGTGGCTGTGATCGATGGAGCGGGAAAGCTCAAGCGCTTCGCGTACATCACGTTCCCTTACCTGATGGCCATCATTGCTCCTTTACTCGTCAGCAGCTTTGCCTTCAGTTTCAACAACTTCACCATCATCTACTTGATCACGGGTGGGGGTCCTCCGATCCCAGGCTCAACCACCCCAACGGGTTACACGGACATCCTCATATCTTACGTCTACAAACTCGCCTTCGAGGCGGGACAGGGCCAAGATTTCGGCTTTGCGAGCGCCATTTCCATAATGATCTTCTTCCTGGTGGGTGGGATAAGCTTTTTGAATTTCCGACTCTCCGGCACCTTTGAAGAGGTGAGCAGGTGATGGTCGAGAAAAGGCGCGATTACATAAGACACCCTGTCCTCATCTTCCTGGTTGTTGTGGTGGTGTTCCCAGTCCTGTGGGTTGTGTCGACTTCTTTCAGGAGGGACGAGGCTGCGTTCTCCACAAAATTGTTCAGTTCCAGGCTCACCGTGCAGCACTACAGGGACTTGGTGAGTCCCGAGAGGAACATACCAGTCCTGATCCAAAACCTCCAGAACATGTTATGGAGAGTGAAACCTTACAGCGATTGGACTTATGAAAGGCTGAAGAAGGCGAAAGACGACGAGTTGAAAAGACTGAAAGATTATCTCTCCGAAACGAAGAGGAGGTACGATTCCGCAAAGGCTTCCTACCAAAACGTGGTCAACAAGATGAGCGAGAGGGCGGAAACGGTCAAGACACAGGTTGTAAATTTGGCAAAGGCACTGGAAGAGAAGGTGAGCGTACCTAGCTTGTCCTTTTCTCCGGAACTCGGTGCGGCCCTTTACGAAGTCTTGAGAGAAAGGGGTTACTCTTCCGATGCTCACCTGGCCTTGAAAACGGATCTCGAAAAGTTCACAGGTATCGATACGAGTTCGCCAGAAGGTTTCCAAACAGCGGTTGAACAGCTTCGGATTTTCTACGAGCAACTCGGAGGTACATATCGTGGGGAACTCTCAGCTTTGGAAGAAAAGATGAAGAACATCCAGAAAGAATTGGAAAGCGTCAAGAGAAGGCAAGAGCTCGTTCAGGGTGAAATCTTGGGGATGAACCTCATCTTTGAGAGAGATTTGTTTCCGGAATTCACCAGCATTTCTGAAACGCTGACTGGGTTAGTTTCTCTAAAAAGGAACCTCGAACAAACCAAGATGGCAGCGATATTCTTCGTAGACGATGAAATCTTCCTGAGGACCGTTCCTTCCCTTCTCGAGCGTTCGAAAGAGATTCTCGAGAAGCTGGAAGTTTTCTCCGACCATCGCAATCTAGCTGAGAGGTTGAAAAGTGTGGTGGCTTCGTTGGGAGAACTCTCAGAGATTGATGAAGTTGTCAGGTCGAAGACCGCTTATGCCGATTTAGTGAAAGCCTACGAGAACTTGTATCCAAGGCTTGAGAGGTCCCTAACGGAGCTTTCCAACAACCTGGAAGTCTTTGAGAGCAAATTCTCGCTCCTCAAGGAATTGAACGGAGAGATCGAAAAACTTCAGAGAGAGCTTCAAGCCTTGAGCAGGGATAAGGAAGCGTTGAAGAAAAAGGTGGAGGCCTTGGAGAAATCCCTGGAGGAACCTAGGAGGACCTTATCCCTGAAGGTCTTCTCTCATCAACTTCGAGAGAGGATCGATTCCCTCGAAACGATCAAGGGGTTGAGAACACCTGATTTGCTCAAATACTCTGCCTTCATCGAGTTTCTCAGGAACTTTGCGAACAGCTACAGACCTCGTGGTGAGGAAGACGAGGTTTTGAAAGTCGTCCGTGAAACACTTAGGAAGATGAGATGGATAGAAGAGTATCGCACCTTCGTTTCCAAATTCGAGAATTTCTCGAGGAATCTGGGAGACGTGCTCGGAAAGTTCGAACAACAGTTAAAGGACTTCGAAAACGTTTCCGACCAACTCTTGAGGGTGGCCTCATCCGGCGTTTTCGTGACATCTGAGATTTTGAACAACGCCTACGACTTGGTGAAGATGGATTTCGTGAGGAGGGTAAGGGCGGAGATGTCGGTAGCAGCGAGAAAAGCAGGAACGTTGATGGACGTGCTGCCCTTCTCGGATCTCAGGAGGGATCTGAGAAACGTGGACAGTCAGCTCTTCAGGATAGACCAGATATGGAAACAAAAGACCAAACATTACTTCTGGAGATGGGTCTTGAACTCTGTCGTCGTCTCGTTGGTGGTGGCTTTCATAACGACGGCCGTCTGCGCTGTAGCCGCTTATCCGTTCAGCAGGATGAGGTTCTTTGGAAGACGTTACGGAATCATGGCACTCCTCCTGATACAGATGTTCCCCGGTGTCATCTTCATGATCGCCATATACGATCTCTTGAACTTCTTGGGGAAGTACATCCCCTTCATGGGTGTGGATTCGCTCGGTGGTTTGATCTTCGCCTACCTCACGGGTATCGCCTACAACATGTACTTGATCAAGGGGTTCTACGACACGATACCCGACTCGCTCGAAGAAGCGGCGATAGTGGATGGGGCCACGAGGTTTCAGAGCTTTTACAAGATTGTTCTGCCGCTCGCAAGGCCGATCCTAACGGTGGTCTTCTTGCTCGTTTTCATAGGAACGTTTAACGAGTACGTGGTGGCAAGAATCGTACTTCAGCGGATAGAGAACTACACGTACGCGCTCGGTTTGAACGTCTTCGCCACGGGACCTTACGAGACGGAATGGGGACTGTTCACGGCGGCGGCGCTCTTGGGGATGATGCCGATGGTGATCCTGTTCTTGTCGCTCCAAAGGTATCTCGTCAGTGGCCTCACGAGGGGTGCCATCAAGGGTTGAGGAGGAGAGAGATGAAAGGGGTGTTTCTGTTTCTGATGTTGGGGGTGAGCGCCTTTGGTATCTTTGTGAACCCAATACCGGACCTCCCGCCCGATTTCGTGAGAGGCGTAGATGTTTCCATGCTGTACGAGATCGAGAGGTTGGGAGGAAAATTCTACGACGGCGGAATCGAGAAGGACTGCCTTCAGATACTGAAGGATCACGGGGTGAACTGGATCAGGTTGAGGGTGTGGAACGACCCGAAAGATGAGGCAGGAAATCCGTTGGGTGGTGGAAACTGCGATCACATCAACATGACGGAGATCGCAAAAAGGGCCAAAAGCCTAGGATTGAAAGTCCTTTTGGACTTCCACTACAGCGACTGGTGGGCGGATCCAGGTAAGCAGAACAAACCAAAGGAATGGAAACACCTGCGCGGGGACCTTTTGGAGAGGGCGGTTTACTCCTACACGAAGATGGTCCTCAACCACATGAAGAGAAACGGCGCCCTTCCCGACATGGTACAGGTCGGTAACGAGCTCAACAACGGGTTCCTCTGGCCCGACGGTATGATCTCCGGACCGGGCGCGGGCGGGTTCGACAACTTCGTGAAACTCCTGAAGGCGGCGATCAAGGCGGTCAGAGAGGTCGACCCTTCCATAAGGGTGGTCGTGCATCTGGCTGACGGAGGGAACAACAGCCTCTACCGGTGGTTCTTCGACGAGATAACAAGAAGAGGCGTGGACTTCGACGTGATCGGTGTTTCGTACTATCCTTATTGGCACGGTACTCTCGAAGATCTGAAGAAGAACCTGTACGATATCTCGCAGAGGTATCAAAAGGACGTCCTGATCGTCGAGACCGCCTACGCTTGGACCCTTGATGACGCGGATGGACATCCGAACATCTTCGGTGGGAAGGACATGGAACTCCAGGGAGGTTACAAAGCGACGGTTCAAGGTCAGGCATCCTTCATCAGGGACCTCATGGAGATCGTGAAGGGAGTGCCAAACGGTAGGGGTTTAGGGATATTCTACTGGGAGGGTGCCTGGATCCCTGTGAAGGGGGCTGGTTGGAAGACTGGTGAAGGGAACCCCTGGGAAAACCAGGCGTTGTTCGATTTTAAGGGGAACGCTCTTCCATCCCTAGACGTGTTCAAGCTGGTGTACGAGGGAAAGCCAGTCCCCCTCCAGATCGTCGAGGTTTTACCAATCGAACTCAAGACAACCTTGGGCGAGATACCAAAGTTCCCGGAAAAAGTACAGGTTGTGTTTTCAGACGATTCCATCCGATCTCATCCTGTCGAGTGGGAGTTGTCGGATCCCAGCATCGTGGAAAGGCCTGGCACGTACGAGATCGTCGGCCGTGTTGAAGGATTAGACATCTCCGTTGTTGCCCGCCTCGAGGTCGGTGGCAGCAGAAATTATTTGAAGAACCCAAGTTTCGAAACGGGAGAGTTCGCGCCCTGGGAGGTATCGGGTAACAAGCGGGCGGTGAAGGTGGTCTTGGCGAATCCACCAAGCAACGCCCACGATGGAAGGTACGCGGTCAACTACTGGCTGGACGAAAGCTTCGAATTCGAGATCTACCAGGAAGTCAAGGACCTTCCGAAGGGAGTGTACGAGTTGAGTTTTTGGGTTCAGGGGATAAAAGGTGGTAAAGTCATTCTCAAGGTGAGTGGGTATGGCGGTGAAGAGAAGAGGTTGGAAGTGGACACCACAGGATGGCTCGAGTGGAAGAATCCAAGGTTGACGCTTGAGGTGACGACGGGCCAGATCAGGGTTGGCGTTTCAGTCAAAGGGAGGGCGGGTGACTGGGGATTCGTGGACGACTTCCAACTCTTGAGGAGGGAGTGAGGGGGTTCTCCTTGTGAAGAAGAAGTTCGTGACCATCAAAGACATAGCCGAAAGGGCAGGTGTCTCGATAAACACAGTCTCTAGGGCTTTGAACAACAAACCAGACATCAGCGAGGAAACGAAGAGGAGGATACTCGAGATAGCGAGGGAATTGGGATACGTGAAAGATTTCACGGCTTCTTCTTTGAGAAGTAGGGAAACCCGCATCGTCGGGGTGATTCTGGCCGACAGCGCCAACCCGTTCTATTCGGAAGTCTTGAAGGGTATAGAGGCCGCTTCCAGAAAGTATGGCTATCAGATCATCTTGATGAACACGGAAAGGATCTACGAAAACGAGGTGAAGGCCATAGAAACGCTCCTTCAAAGAAGGGTAGACGGGCTTCTCATAGCCCCAGTTCAAGAGAAAGACGATGACATAAGGGCTCTAGTCGATCGCAAGATTCCCGTCGTGATAGTTGGGAGACATTTTGAAGGTGTGGACGTCGACGAGATACACAGCGACGAGGTGAAGGGTGGTTACCTCGCAACGAAGCACTTGATAGAAAAGGGTAGAAGAAACGTGCTGATGATAAACGGCTACCTGTTCAAATCGGCGGCCTACATGAGACTTGAAGGGTACAAGAAAGCGTTGAGAGAATACGGGATACCACTCCGTGACGATTACGTGATCATAACCGACATAGACATAGAGGACGGCTACGAGGCCGTCTACAACGCGCACAAGAGAGGTCTGAAGTTCGACGGCATATTCTGTTACAACGACCTCATGGCGTTTGGGGCCATGAAGGCTTTGAGGGATCTGGGTTACAGGATACCGGACGACGTGGCGGTTGTGGGGTACGACGACATAGTCTACGCTTCCTACGTTTGTCCCACGCTGACCACGGTGCGGATCAAGAAGTACGAAATGGGGTACGAAGCCTTCAGGATGCTCCTTCAAAGGATCAAAGGTCTCAGGAAGAAAACGAAGAGGGTCATCTTGGATGTGGAGCTCGTGGTGAGGGAGAGCGCGTGACTCGTTCTTTCGTACGTAGATTTTCCAGGAAAAACGAGGAATTGAATCGAAGCGTAAGTTCGTTTACCACAATCGTCAGTTGTTCATTGATTTCTACAACAAGTCACAACTTTTGCTTTACTTTGCTTGATGTTAACGTTCACGGTATCATTCACATAAGGTCACCGATGACAAAGGGGGTGTCTCCATGAAGAGGGTGTTGGTTTTGTTGTTCGTCGTTTTGCTTGGAAGTTTCGTCCTCGCACAACTTCCACCCGGCATTCCGAGAGAGAAGACGCTCATCCTTCCCTTCCTCTTCGCACCCCTCCCTGCTCCAGGCAACTGGAACCTCTGGGCGGGTTGGAGGGCGCAAAATTGTGGGCTCCATCAGTTCGTAACGGAGGCGTTGTGGACTCTGAATCCAAACCCACAAGTTGGAGGAATTGTTAACGGCTTGGCGGCGGAACCACCGATTTACAACGAGGACTTCACGAAACTCACCATAAAACTCCGTCAAGGCATTTACTGGAGTGACGGTGTGGAGTTCACCGCAGACGACCTGGTCTTCACGATCCAGAAGGTGAAAGAGACACCAGGCCTTGATTATCACGGTCCCATGCAGGAAGTGAAGAACGTCTACGCACCGGATAAGTACACGGTCGTCATCGAGCTAAGCAAGCCCAACAGCAGGTTCCACACCTACTTCTTGGAGAGATGGAACGCGTTGCGCCCCATGCCCAAACACATCTTCGAGAAAGTCAAAGACATCGTTTCCTTCGACTTCAACCCTCCCGTCAGTTTGGGTCCATACGTTCTGAAAAGCTACGATCCCGCGGGATACTGGGTGCTTTGGGAGAAGAGGAAGGATTGGCAGAGGACAGTCGCAGGGAAACTCTTTGGAGAACCCGTCCCCGAATACGTGCTCTTCATCCATTATGGGACAGCCGAAAAGAACACGATGGCGATGATGAGGCACGAGCTCGACGTCCTTCAGGGGACCGCCGAGCAGCTGATAACGCTCTTGAGAAGAAGCAAGACGACCAGGAGTTACCGTGAGACGTGGCCTTACATCGATCCAAGGGATATATCGACCAGGGGACCCGCTTTCAACCACATGGTGTACCCTTACAACATAAGGGACGTTCGTTGGGCGTTGGCCCTCTGCATAGACATAGTTGAAGTGGCCATTTCCGCGTACGATGGTATGATCGCCATGACGCCGGGATTACCTCTCGTGGTGAACAAGAACTTCTACGAGTGGTATTTCAAACGTTTGGAACCGTGGCTCAACGAGTTCACCATCGATCTTGGAGATGGTCGTAAGTTCAAGCCTTGGGATCCTCAAGCACCTTGGAGGCTTTTGGAATGGGCGCAGAAGACCTACAAGGTAGACATCGATCCCAAGAACGTGGATGAGGTACGGCTCACGTTGGGTTATGGCTGGTGGAAGTACGCACCAGATGTGGCGGAACAGTTACTCAAAAAGCACGGTTTCTACAGGGGACCCGATGGGAAGTGGAGGCTACCGAACGGTCAGCCGTGGGTCATCAACATACTGAGGGGTCCTGATCCAACCGATATGGCCAACATCATCATCCTCGCGGTGGCAGAGCAGTGGAAGAAATTTGGAATAGACGTGGTGTTCAACGTTTCCGCAGCGGCACCCACTCTCGCATCCGAGGGCAGATTTGAGGTACTGAACACGGCACACGGTGGTTTCGCTGGAGAACCTTGGGGATTCCATCCAGATCTGTACAGGTGCTTCAACACGTTCAGGAGTGACTTCGTGAAACCTATAGGTGAGATGACACTCGGTTGGGCTGGAAGGTGGAGCGATCCCAGGATGGACAAGATCGTTCAAGAGCTTGAGAAGACCGATTGGAACGATTTTGAAAAGATCATACAGCTTGGCTTGGAGGGGTTGAAGATAGAGATCGAAGAGATGATCGCCATTCCGCTGTTCAACTGTCCCATCACCATCGTCTTCGACGAATACTACTGGACGAACTGGCCAAGTCCCAAGAACGATTACGCACGTTGCGACGTGCTCACCACGTGGCCAGAACTCAAGTACATACTCCACAATCTGAAACCGACGGGTAGGAAGTGACACGTCAAGTCCCGGGTGGTTCACCCCACCCGGGACTTTCGTACCAAGGAGGAGAGGAGAACGCATGAATTTTGTGAAAGGCTACCTGATTCCCAGATTGCTCCAGTACGTGATCGTGACTTTTTTGGGTCTGACCGCGATCTTCTTCCTTCCACGACTGTTGCCCGTGGATCCCATAAAACAACAACTGGGGCAGTCCCAAACTTTCGGGGTGTACATACCACCCGAGCAACAAGACGAGATGATGAGGATACTGAGACAACTCTACGGACTCGAGGGAACTTTGTGGGAACAATACGTCAACTTTTGGAAGAGGCTCTTCACGGGAAATTTTGGTCCCTCCTTTTCGCGTTATCCCGTCCCGGTTGTTCGAGTGATAGCCCAAGCGTTGCCTTGGACCATTGCCCTCCTCTCTTTCACCACTCTCTTGAGTTGGATCGTCGCTGTGGTGGTCGGGGGCATCGTGGGTTACCACCGAAAGAGCTGGATGGAGGCACTGGACGTGTTCGTCATGGTTGTGAGACCGATACCCTACTACATCATGGCGTTGATCTGCCTGATACTCTTTGCCTACGTGTTTCCCATATTTCCCCTCAGCGGAGGGTTAGGGATAGGGAGGACCCTGAAGTTCGATCTCGAAACGATTTTCAACGTCTTGAAGCACGCATTCTTGCCGGCTTTGACACTCCTCATAGTGGGGTTTTCGTGGCAGTTTCAGAGCATGAAACTCATCGTTCAAGGTGTGAAGGCCGAAGACCACGTTTGGTACGCGAAGACAGCGGGTGTTGAAGAAAGGAGAATCGTCTTCTCCCACGTTGTAAGGAACGCCATGCTCCCCATGATCACGCAGCTCGGGCTCCAGTTTGGGACTATCTTTGGAGGAGCCCTGGTGACCGAGATGGTGTTCGCTTACCCCGGCATCGGCTGGATCCTTTACGATGCGATCATGAAGGCCGATTACAACCTCATCATGGGGATCATGTGCATATCTTTGGTCGCAACCACAACTTCCATACTCGTTTTGGATTTCGTGTACCCTCTCTTCGATCCAAGGGTGAGGTACAGATGATGTGGGGAAAGGTGATAAGATGAGGTTTTTGAATGCTTTTCGAGAATTGATGAGGGATTACAGGTTCCTCGTCGCGTTCGTTATAGTGTTGACCCTGATAGCTTTGGCGATCTTGTCGAACTTTTCACCGTACGATCCTCAGAGGTTCTACCAGGTTCCAAGAGGGTTACCACCCTCTTGGAAGTACCCGCTGGGAACGAACTGGCTCGGTCAGGATGTCTTCTGGTCTCTCACGTTCGCCGTGAGGAATTCTTTACTCATAGCCATTATCACCGCCATTTTTTCGCGTATCATCGCGGTTTTCGTGGGAATATTGTCCGGATACAAGGGAGGGACGTTGGACAGGGTCCTGATGACGGTCGGGGACACCACCATGGTTCTACCCTTCCTGATAATACTCATCATAATCTCCATGTTGATCAAGACGTGGACGAGGAACATGGTCAATCTGGGACTGCTTCTGGCGTTCTTCTCTTGGGCATGGGACGCGAGGGTCATACGTTCACAGGTGCTGAGCCTTCGAGAAAGGGATTTCACTTACGTTGCCATCCTGTCGGGTATGCCCACCCTCAAGATAGTGACAAAGCAACTCTTGCCTCACGTACTCCCCGTTATCTTCACCACTTTCATAAACAACATGGCGTGGGCGATAGGGATGGAGATAACGCTTGCCTACTTGGGACTTGGGATAGATCCCACGGTTCCAACCATAGGCACGATGCTTCAGACGGCGATCTACAGACAGGCCCTCTTCCTGGGATTGTGGTGGTGGCTGGCGACTCCCATCGTGACTTCCGTTCTCTTGTTCGTCTCACTCTATTGGCTGTCCGTCAGCATCAGCGATTACCTGAACCCAAAGGTCAGGTTCCAGAGGATAGGTTCCAGAAAGTGACGGGGGTGTTGGTTGGTGGAGAAACTCCTGGAAGTCAAGAATCTGAGCAAAGTCTTCACCGTGGGTACTCTCCTGTTCAGGGTCAAGATAACCGCGGTGGACAACGTGTCCTTCCAAGTTGGGAAGGGGGAGATCTTCACCCTTGCGGGAGAGAGCGGTTGCGGTAAGACCACGACTGCGAGGATGATCCTGGGTTTCGAGGAACCGACCGCTGGAGAGATCATCTTCGAGGGTAAGAGTGTCAGGGAGTGGAAAAAGAATCGTAGGGATTTCCTGAAAAGAGTTCAGGCGGTCTTCCAGAACCCTTTCGAAAGCTTCAACCCCCTGCTCACGGTGGACGACATCTTCTTCGAGACGGTGAGGAACCACAAGATCAGGACGAAGGGAGCGGAAAGTTACATCGACGAAATCCTGAAGATCGTCGGATTGAGCTTTGAGGAAATACGCGGTCGATACCCCAGCGAGCTGTCGGGTGGGCAGCTTCAGAGGGCTTCCATCGCGCGAGCACTGCTCAGTGAGCCGTCCCTTCTCATCGCGGACGAACCGGTCTCCATGGTGGACGCGTCTTTGAGGATGTCCATCGTGAACCTCTTCGGAGAGCTGAAGCAAAAGATGAATTTGAGCGTGATATACATAACGCACGACTTGGCAACCGCTTACTACGTGAGTGACAAGATCGCCATCATGTTCAAGGGAAACGTAGTGGAGATGGGACCGGTAGAGGAGGTGCTCACGAGATCAAAACACCCGTATACCAGATTACTCTGCGAATCCATCCCAGAACCCGACCCAGAGAAGAGATGGGAGAGGGAAATATCGATCGCCGACACGGAGTACGCCGAGTACTTGAGGACCGGTTGCAAGTTCGCCGGTAGGTGTCCAGAGGCACAGGAAATTTGCAGAACGGTCGTCCCTCCCGAAATCTCTGTGGACGGTGTCCTCGTGAAATGTCACATTTACGGCGAGAAGAGGGGGTGAACACAGTGCTTGGTGTCTGCTATTATCCAGAGCATTGGAAGAGGGAGATGGTGAGGGAAGACTTTCGGAAGATGAAGGAATTGGGGATCCAGTACGTGAGGATGGGAGAGTTCGCTTGGAGTCGGATAGAACCGTCTCCGGGCAAGTTCGACTGGGAATGGCTCGACGAGGTGTTGGATTGGGCGTACGAAGAGGGGCTCAAGGTGATCTTGGGGACGCCGACGGCCACACCTCCCAAATGGCTCGTGGACAGGCACCCTGAGATCTTGCCGGTGGATAGTGAGGGACGCGTGAAGAAGTTTGGATCGAGGAGGCATTATTGCTTTTCTAGTCCCGTTTACCGCGAGGAAGCAAGGCGCATCGTCACCCTCGTGGCGAAGCGCTACGGCAAACACCCAGCGGTGGTGGGATGGCAGACGGACAACGAATACGGCTGCCACGACACCACCAGGTGCTATTGTGAGAGGTGCAAGAAAGCTTTTCAAAGGTGGTTGGAGGTGAAGTACGACGACATCGAAAGCTTGAACAAGTCGTGGGGAACGGTGTTTTGGAGTCAAGAATACGGGTCGTTCGACGAGATAGAACTTCCCAACCTAACGGTTGCCGATCCCAATCCCGCACACGTGCTCGATTTCTTCAGGTTCTCCTCCGACCAGATACGTTCTTTCAACAGGATGCAGGTAGAGATCATAAGGGAACACTCACCGGGGCGGTTCATCACGCACAACTTCATGGGTGGATTCACGGAGTTCGATCACTACGCTCTCTCACAGGATCTGGATTTCGCCTCATGGGACAACTACCCGTTGGGACACACCGCCGTGTTCCTCAAGATGATGGGAGAGAGGGAAAACCCGTTCGCCAGGGTCGGACATCCTGACTTCGCCGCCTTCTGTCACGACCTCTACAGAGGGGTGGGGAAGGGAAGGTTCTGGGTTATGGAGCAACAGGTCGGTCCCGTGAACTGGGCTCCGTACAACCCGTGCCCAGCGGACGGTGTC
The DNA here is from genome assembly GCA_030550515.1 of Thermotogota bacterium. Lineage (GTDB taxonomy): Bacteria > Thermotogota > Thermotogae > Thermotogales > Thermotogaceae > JAUQPE01. The sequence continues at coordinate 124,825 of JAUQPE010000011.1, forward strand.
GTGAGACTCTGGACGTGGGAAGCCTTCGCGCATGGCGCTGAGGTGGTCACGTACTTCAGGTGGAGACAGGTTCCTTTCGCCCAAGAGCAGATGCATTCTGGTATCCTCTGGCCTGATTCTTCTCCGACACCGGGATACCACGAGGTGAAGAGGGTGGCTGAGGAGTTGAAGAGGATAGAACTTCCATCCACTCGAAGGAGCCCGGTGGCGTTGATATTCGATTACGAGGCAGCGTGGGTGTTTTCGATCCAACCGCACGGGGAGGGGATACACTACCTCGATCTCGTGATCAGGTTCTACACGGCCTTGAGAAGACTTGGCATCGACGTCGACGTCGTTCCCCCTATCGCATCACTCCACGGTTACAAGTTCGTCGTGGTTCCAAGCCTTCCCATCGTTCGGAAGGAATACCTGGACAACTTCGAAGAGTACGAAGGTTTCATGGTCTTCGGTCCGAGGACGGGTAGCAAGACGGAGCACTTCCAGATACCACCTGAACTTCCACCAGGTATCCTCCAAAGCATCCTACCCCTGAAGGTGACGCACGTTGAGAGTTTGGGCCCCATTCGAGAGACGGTGCTTTGGGGGGACAAAGAATACCACGTGGGTGTTTGGAAAGAGTGGATCAGGTCGTCCCTGGAACCCATCGCGAGGTTCCCCGACGGTCGCGGGGCGCTCTTCAGGAACAGGAAATACTTCTACATCGCCTTCTGGCCCACTGAGGAGTTTTTGATGGACTTGTTCGAACAGCTCGCCGATGAAGCTGGACTCAAGACGAACAGGTTGCCCGAAGGTGTGAGGGTGAGGAAAAGGGGTGATTTGACGTTCGCCTTCAACTACACGGATCGGAAGGTAACGCTTCCCTTCGACGGCGTGAATTTCTTGATCGGAGGGCGCGAGTTGGAGCCGTATGGCGTCTCCATTTGGAGAGAGCCGGGAGGTTCGTGAGAAGATGAACATCATGACTTTGAAAAACGTGAAGGCCTTCTACGTGTTGGAGTACTGGGGAGAGAAGAGGACAATCCGAGCGGTGAACGGTGTGAGCCTTGAGGTACCGGAAGGTGAGATTTTCGGAATAGCAGGGGAGAGCGGTTGTGGGAAGTCCACGCTGCTGAAGGTCTTGCTCTCGAGTATCGAACCGCCCCTTCGTCTCGTGGAAGGGAAGATCCTGTATCGGGTGAACGGGGAAGAGAGAGATGTCTCTTCCTTCAAAGAGGGAGAATTGAGAAGGCTTCGATGGTCTTTCGTCTCCTACATCCCCCAAGGTTCCATGCACGTGTTGAACCCGGTGAAGAGGGTAAGGGACACCTTTCTCGAAGTGTTGGAGAGCCACTTGAAAGGCGAAGAGAGGAGGAAGTGGTTATCGCTCGCCGTGGAACACTTGAAGGAGCTCGGGTTGCCGCCAGAGGTACTCACGGCCTTTCCACACCAGCTCTCTGGTGGGATGAGGCAGAGGGTTACCATCGCGTTGGCTACCGTGTTGAGACCACGTGTCATCTTGGCAGACGAACCCACCACAGCTTTGGACGTGGTGGCTCAAAGGGCTGTTTTGCAACTCTTGAAGAGGATCCACAGGGAACAGGGGTGTACCATCGTGTTGGTCACGCACGACATGGGAATCCACGCCCAACTCACGACGCGAATGGCCATAATGTACGCGGGAAAGATAGTCGAAGAGGGACCGACCTGGGAGGTGTTCAAATCACCCCTGCATCCCTACACAAGACACCTCATACAGTCCTTGCCTAGGATAGGCGACAAGAGTCCAAGGAGAGGTATACCGGGTAATCCTCCCTCCTTGGTCTCTCTCCCCCCTGGATGTGCGTTTCACCCCAGATGTCCACATGCAAGTTCCAGATGTGCGGAGGAAGAACCGCCTCTCGTGGAAGTACGGGAAGGTCATAGGGTTTCCTGTTGGCTCGTGCGCGTTTGAGGGAGGGGAGAGGACATGTACGAGTGGGAGAATCCAGGTCTCGTGAGTGAAGGGACAGAAAGACCGCACGCCTCTTTCATACCTTACTTCAACCCCTTCAAGAAAGAATGGGAGTACCCAAGAGACGGATTTCTTCCCCTGAGTGGGAAGTGGAAGTTTCGTTTCTTCAAGAACCCTTTTGAGGTCCCAGAAAATTTTTACCTGGAGGATTTCGACGACGGTGGATGGGAAGAAGTGGAGGTCCCAAGCAACCTGGAATTCCTCGGTTACGCGAAACCCATCTACACAAACGTGGTTTACCCATTTGAGGCGAACCCTCCGTTTGTTCCGAAGGACGACAACCCGACGGGCGTCTACCGAAAGAGGGTGAACGTACCGAGGGAGTGGTTGGATAAGGAGGTCTTCGTTCACTTCGAGGGTGTGAGGTCGTTCTTCTACCTCTGGGTGAACGGAAAGAAAGTGGGCTTTAGCAAGGACAGTTGTACCCCGGCGGAGTTCAGGATAACGAACTTTTTGAAACCTGGCGAGAATGTGATCGCTGTGGAAGTGCTCAAGTGGTGTGATGGGACTTACCTCGAGGATCAGGACATGTGGTGGCTCTCGGGAATTTACAGGGACGTCTACATCTACACGTTGCCGAAGTTTCACGTGCGCGACGTTTTCGTAAGAACCGATTTGGACGAAAGCTACGTCAACGCAAAGTTGTTCGTGGACGTGGAGCTGAGGAACCTAGGTTCAAAAGATGGGGGCGTCTTGAGCGTGAGCGTTTTGGACCCGCAGGGTCAGGAAAAGTTCCTCTTCCAAGAACGTGTGGAAGCGAAAAACGCCCTGTTGAAACTTTCCTACGACTTCCCCAATCCTTTGAAGTGGTCGGCTGAAACTCCCAACCTCTACGTGCTGAAGGTGAAACTCGGAGAAGACGAGAAAAAGATCAACTTCGGTTTCAGAAAGGTGGAAGTGAAGGATGGAAAGCTCTTCTTGAACGGCAAATTGCTGTACCTGAAGGGTGTGAACAGGCACGAGTTCGATCCCGAAAGGGGACACGCCGTAACCGTCGAGAGGATGGTTCAGGACGTGGTGCTCATGAAGCGACACAACGTGAACGCCGTGAGGACCTCCCACTATCCCAACCAAACGAAGTGGTACGACTTGTGCGATTTCTACGGTCTTTACGTTATCGATGAGGCCAACATCGAGTCCCACGGAATAGGATGGGATCCCACGGTGAGCCTTGCGAACAAACCGGAGTGGGAAAGGGCACACCTGGACAGGGTCCAGAGGATGGTCGAGCGCGACAAGAACCATCCGTGCGTTTTGTTCTGGTCTCTGGGTAACGAGGCGGGAGATGGTGCCAACCTCGAAAAAGCCGCGGCTTGGGTGAAATCCAGGGACAACACGAGGCTCCTGCATTACGAGGGTGCCACGCACGGGAAGGAGAGTTTTTACGTCGATGTTCATTCCCGCATGTACTCGAAGTTCGACGAACTGCTGATTTATTCGTCGAAAGAGCGAAGGAAACCCTTCATCCTTTGCGAGTACGCGCACGCGATGGGTAACAGCGTTGGAAACCTGAAGGATTACTGGGACATCATCAAGAAGTACCCCTACCTACACGGCGGCTGCATTTGGGACTGGGTGGACCAGGGGATAAAGAGGGTCGACGAATCGGGGCGAACGTTTTGGGGATACGGAGGAGATTTCGGCGACGAACCAAACGACGGTAACTTCTGCTGCAATGGGGTGGTCCTTCCGGATAGGACCCCAGAACCGGAGCTCTTCGAAGTGAAAAAAGTCTACCAAAACGTATCCATCGAGCAGCTCAGCGACACAGAATACTCGGTGAAGAACGAGTACATGTTCACCAACCTGAGCGCCTTCAAAGGTGTGTGGAGGTTGAGGAAGGACGGGACTGTGGTGGAGAAAGGTACGTTCGAGTTGGACGTCGAACCTGGCGAGACGGGTCGTCTGAAGATCGACCTCCCACCGCTCGAAGATGGGGAATACTTCCTGGAGGTTTCCTTCGTCACGAAAGAGAAAACGGATTGGTGCGAAAAAGGCCACGTGGTGGCGTGGGAGCAGTTCTCGCTGAAAAAGGCTCCCCAAGTCAGGTACAAGGTGCAAAGGCCTGTGGACGTGTTCGAAGACGATTCGTACCTGGTCCTGTCCGCCGGTAACACGATGCTTAAGATCTCCAGGAAGACAGGCCTTCTGGAAGATGTCGCGTACGGAGGGAAAAGCTTGCTCTCGGGCCCGATGGTTCCGAACTTTTGGAGGGCTCCCACCGACAACGACGTAGGAAACAAGATGCCGGAAAGACTTTCGGTGTGGAAGAAGGCATCCCAGCAGAGGAGGCTCCACAGGATCGAACTCGTCAAGGATTCGAACAGGGTGTCGGTCTCATCGGAACACCAGCTCCCGGGGGACTCCTGGCTCTACTTGACCTACACGTTCTTTGGAAGCGAGGACCTGATCGTTGACCTCGTGCTCGTCCCAGGTGAGAACCTCCCGGAGATCCCCAGGATAGGTATGCAGTTCACCGTCCCCGGGAAGTTCCGGGAGGTGGAGTGGTACGGTCGAGGCCCGCACGAGACGTACTGGGACAGGAAGGAAAGTGGCCTGTTCGCCCTTCACAAGAAACTCGTGGAGGAGATGGTCCACTACTACGTCAGGCCACAGGAGACGGGGAACAGGTGCGATGTGAGGTGGTTCAAGCTCTCCGACGAAGAATTTTCGATCTTCGTTTCAGGTCTTCCGGAGTTGGATTTCAGTGTCTGGCCTTTCACGCTCGAAGACCTGGAGAAGGCCAAGCACGTTCACGAAATACCGAAGAGGGACACGGTCACCGTCAACGTCGACTTGAAACAGATGGGACTCGGTGGGGATGACAGCTGGGGAGCCTTGCCACATCGCGAGTACACGCTCTATCCAAAGCCCTACCATCACTGCTTCAGGTTGAGGGTGGGAAGAGAACTGCCGTCGTGGTACGAATTGCCCGCCTTCGAAGAGGACGTCAGGGCTCACATGGAACCGTCAAAAATTCTGTTGTCTGAGGGTGAGAGTCTGGATGTCACCGTCGAGTTGATGAACAAATCTCCGGTGGGGGTGGAGAAAGAACTGGTGATCTTTCTGGACGAGAAAGAAGTGACCGTCAAGCGCGTCGTGATCCCACCGTTTAAGGCGCAGACTTTGAAGTTCACACTCGAACAGCTGAGAAAGGGCGATCGTCTCCTCTCCGACAACTTTGGGAACAGGAAAACGATCCATGTCAGGTGAGGAGGAATCGGTATGCACGTGTTCGGAAGGGCTTTTCAAGAAGGAAACTTCGTGTTGAAAGAGAAATCCTACGTTCTCGAGTACACTGTGGAGAGGATTCACCTGGGTTGGAAGGTGACGGGGACGGTGAGGGGAAGACCTGGGAGGGTGGAGGTTTTCAGGGAGGGCGCTCCGGAACGCCTGTTGGTGAACAACTGGCAGTCATGGGGACCGTGCCGTGTCGTGAGGGTGAGAGATTACGTGCCTCCAGACAGGATCGATCCGGATTGGCAGTACACGGCCTCCGTCTTTCCAGAGCAACTCACGAAAGGTTTGCAGAGCGATTACTTCGTGGCGAGCGAGGGGAAGGTGCTGGGTTTTCTGAGCTCCAGGATCGCGCACCCGTTCTTTTTCGTCGAGAACGGTGAACTTGTGGCGTACATGGATTTCTTCGAGGCGAACTTCGAAGAGCCCGTACCCATCGAACCCTTCGTGATCCTCGAGGATCCCAACACATCGCTCTTGTTGGAACGTTACGCGGAACTTGTGGGGGAAGAAAACAACGCACGAAGAAGGACAAAGGCGGTGGTCGGGTGGTGTAGCTGGTACCACTACTTCCTCGACCTCACGTGGGACGAGGTGGTCAAGAACTTGAAACTCGCCAAAGACTACCCCTTCGAGGTGTTCCAAATAGACGACGGTTATGAAGCGGACATTGGAGACTGGTTGAACGTCAAGGAAGGTTTCCCCGACCTCGAGACGGTGGCACGGGTCATAGGAGAGCACGGTTTCGCCCCCGGGATCTGGACGGCGCCGTTCAGCGTCTCAGAAACTTCGCGGTTGTACCTCGAACACCCGGATTGGGTGGTGAGAGAGAATGGGGAACCGAAGATGGCTTACAGGAATTGGAAAAGAAGGATATACGCTCTGGACCTCACGAGGGAAGACGTCAGGGGGTGGCTTTGGGAATTGTTCTCAACCCTCAAACGTATCGGATTTCGCTACTTCAAGATAGACTTCTTGTTCGCCGGGGCGATACCGGGGGAGAGATCGAGGAACGTGACACCGGTTCAAGCTTTGAGGATGGGGCTTGAAACGATAAGGAATGCCGTCGAAGACGCGTTCGTCCTCGGCTGCGGTTCACCACTGCTTCCCGCGGTCGGTTTCGTCGACGGCATGAGGATAGGTCCCGACACCGCTCCTTTCTGGGGCGATCGCGTGCCAGACATCGGTGCACCGGCGGCGAAGTGGGCGCTGAGGAACGCGATCACCAGGTACTTCATGCACGACAAGCTTTGGTTGAACGATCCAGACTGTTTGATACTGAGAAGCGAAAAGAACGAACTCTCTCCCCAGGAAAGACGGCTCTACGCTTTCCTGTCGGGGGTTCTCGACGGATTGATGATCGTGAGCGACGATCTCGAATTCGTGGACATCGAAGGAAGAAAAGTTCTGGAAGAGACACTCAAACTGCATGGTGGAAAACCTCGTGTTCTCAACGTTTTGAACGAAAAACTCGCGTACGAAATTGTGAGCTTCGGTGCACGCTCTGGGAACGTCAAGATGTACGTCGACCTCGAAAAAAGAACGTTCAACCTGGAGGTGGATGATGGTCTCTCCATCCGAAGGAAGACGGTGGAGAGGGGAGATGGGAGGAAGTTTCACTTCTACGAAGGGGTGAGAGGAGATGATGGAACTCAGGTACAACCCACTGACCGATGAATGGGTGATCGTCTCAGCCGAAACGCAGAAACGCCCCGTTCAACCCTCCAAGGTGGAGTGCCCCATCTGCCCAGGTGGACTGGAGCTGCCGGAAGAGTACGACCTCGTGAGCTTTGAGAACCGCTTCCCATCGTTGAAGAGGAACCCACCGGAAGTGGATTGGAAAGAGATGGGACCGTTCAGACGCGAGCGATCCTTCGGTGTGTGCGAAGTGGTCGTCTACACTTCGGACCACAACACTGCCCTTCCCGGCATGCCACTCCAGCAGATCGAAAAACTCGTGGACATGTGGGTGGACAGGACGCGCGACCTTTCCGGATACGATTTCGTGAGGTACGTCTTCATCTTCGAGAACAGGGGCAAAGAAGTGGGGGCATCCCTTCCACACCCACACGGACAGATCTACGCCTTCCCCTTCCTGCCGAAGAGGATAGAGGTGAAGATCGAGGCGATGAGGAAGTGGTACGAGGAAAAGAGGCGGTGCGTTGTCTGTGAAGTCCTGGAAAGCGAAGGTGAGGAAAGGAAGGTCTACGAGAACGAGGGCTTCCTAGCCTTGGTGCCCTTCTACGCCAGGTTTCCTTACGAAGTGCACATTTACCCGAAGAGGCACGTCTCCACACTCTTGGAGTTTTCCAAGAAGGAGAGAAGGGACTTCGCGGAGATCCTGAAGATCGTGACCATGAAGTACGACAAGCTCTTCGAGCAGGAGTTCCCGTACATGATGATGTTCTTCCAGGCGCCGTTCAACACGGAAAGCGTGGATCACTTCTTCCACTTCCACGTGGAGTTCAACCCCCCAAAACGCGACAAAGATAAGCTCAAGTGGATGGCCAGCGTGGAAACGGGAACGTGGACTTTCATAAACCCCGTCGTTCCAGAAGAGGCGGCCAAAAGGCTCAGGGAAACGGAGGTGGTGTTGTGAAGGTCAAGGCGCCCGGGAGGATCAACATCATAGGCGAACACACGGATTACAACGACGGCTACGTGCTTCCTTTTGCCGTGGACAAGTTCGTGGAAGTCTCGATCGAGAGGTCCAAGAGGTACGAGTTCTACTCCAAAACGATCGGCGAAGTCGTCGTCCTCGAAAAGTTCGAAAGGTTGGGAAAGTGGTCGGATTACGTAACCGGGGTGCTGGTCGCCCTGGAGAAGAGAGGTTACAAGACGGAACCGGTCAGGATAGAGGTGGATTCTTCCCTCCCCATGGGTGCGGGATTGTCGAGTTCTGCCGCGCTCGAGGTGGCCACGGCGTACGCGGTCTGTGAGTTCTTCGGTTTTGAGATCCCCAAGCTCGAGCTGGTGAAGATAGCCAGGGAAGCGGAAGTGGAGTTCGTGGGTGTGAAGTGTGGGATAATGGATCAGTTCACGGCCGTGTTTGGGAAGAGAGGACACGCGATCTTTTTGGACACGATGACGCTCCAGTACGAGTACGTTCCGTTGGAGCTTTCAGGGTGCGAGTTCAACCTGGTCGATTCCAACGTCAAACACGAGCTCTCTTCCTCCGAGTACAACAAGAGAAGACAAGAATGTGAGGAGGTCCTCAAAACGTTGGGCAAGAAGAGTTTTAGGGAGGTCACTTTCGAGGATTTGAAAGTTTTGAAAGGGGTCCTCTTCAAGAGGGCAAAGCACGTCCTCGAAGAGAACGAGAGGGTCAAGAAGAGTGTGGAGGCTTTGAAGAGGGGAGATTTCGAGGAGCTTGGGAAGTTACTCTTCCAATCCCACGAGAGTCTCAGGGATCTCTACGAAGTTTCCTGCGAAGAGACGGACTTCATAGTGGATTACCTGAAAGGTGAGGAAGGGATCCTCGGGGCGAGGATGGTCGGAGGAGGGTTCGGAGGAGGTGTGATAGTCCTCTCGAGGTTGGGGACGTTCGAGAGACTGAAGGATCGACTCGCCGAGGCGTACAGGGAAAGGTTCGGGCTAGAGCCGTCTTTCCACAGCATAGGGAGTGCCGACGGCGTCCACAGGGTGTGAAGAGTGTCACTCCAGCTTCACGAACTCCTCGTTCGCCTTTAAGATCTCTTCCAAAAGTTCGCGGGCCTTCTCCACCCCGGGTCCGAGCGGATGCGCGAGGATGGCCTTCAGGGCCATCTTCTTCGATCTCTTCAAATAGGCCTCTATCGTGAGTCTCTCGTAGACCTTCACCGCGTGGACGAATGGAAGTGCGAACGTGTCGGCTTCCCCTTGACAGATGGGGGCCACCAGCTTTTCCCTCACGTAACACGGGATCTCCAGTACGTAGTCTGGGGGAAGGTTGAGGATCGATCCGTTGTTTTTCGTGTTCAAGACGTGCACGGTTCCCTTCCCAAGCTCCAGATCCCTGATGAGGAGGGCTGCTGCTGTGGAATACATGCTCCCTCCACGTTTCGAGAGTTCCTCTGGGATGTCGCTGGCCTTCCTGTAAATTTCGAGCAATTTCTGCTCGATCTCCATGACCTCCTGAGATCTGAGCTTTTGTGAGCGTAGCTTCTTCAACATCGTCTCCTCCATGAGGTAATACCTCAGGTAGGGGTTTGGAACAACCCCTAGCACGTCCAAGAGCCAAGCGGGGAACTCTCCTTCGAGAGAAGCCGAGAGTTGTTCCTTGATCTTTTCCAAGAACTGTCGTGTGACGTCTGTTCCCTTCACGAAGATCTTCTCCACGAAGCTGAGGTGGTTCAAGCCGTAGTACTTCAAGCCCACGTCCTCCGTGTCGCAAGAGAACACCTCGGCAACGTGTCTCTTCAGGTTCACCGGGATGTTGCAGAGCCCCACGAACCTCTCGTAACCCAGATAGTTCAGGACGAATTCCGTGATGTGACCCGATGGGTTCGTGAAGTTCACGATGAAGGCGTTGGAGTACTTCTTGACGGCTTCCACGTATTTTTCGATCACCGGGAAGGCCCTCAGCGCTGCCGAAAAACCTCCCATCCCGGTGGTTTCCTGACCCACCAGACCGTACTTCAGGGGTATCTTTTCGTCGAGTTCCCTACCCTTCAGACCACCTGGTCTGAACTGGAAGACAACGTAGTCCGCGTCTGAGATCGCATCTTCCACACTGGCGCGTTTCTTCAAGTTCAAACGCCCCTTCACGTACCTGAGCAAAAAATCGTACACGATGTTCTGCTTCTCCTCGTTTATGTCGTAAAGATCTATCTCGTCGATCGTGATCTCCCGCGATATCTCGAGTATCCCTTTCACGAGTTCCGGTGTGTAGGTACTACCCCCTCCTATCACGGCGATCTTCATGCTCTCACCCTCTCGAGGTAAGTCTTCACGAGCGTTTCGACGACGTCCCTTTCAACTCGCAATCCTGCGCGTTCCATGGCCAGCAACACGGCACCGACCACTGGATCGTGCTCCGGGATGACCAAGACGCACTCGTTCCCGAGGGCGCTCCCTATCATCTTCCTGAGGATCTCGTCCGCGTTCTTGAAAAACCCACCCTCCAACACGACCTTCACCGGTGGGAGAAGGGCGAGTACCTTCCTGTGTGCTTGGACTATGCGCAAAACCTCTTCCGCGATCTCGTGGAGTATCTTCAGAGCGACGAAATCGCCCTTCTTTGCGCACGAGAAGAGCTTTTCTATGAGAAGACGAACCAATTCTTCCATCTCTGGAGAGCCTTCGTACTCGTACCTCATGAGCTTTTCCAAAGGTCCTACTTCCTTCTCCACTTCCTCGACCAACAGGGTCTTTTCACCTCTCCCGTCCTTTGCCCTCACCACCGCCGATGCGACGAGCCCTGCGATGTGGTACGATCCCAACCTTTCCCCGAAGAAGAAGGAGAGCCCTCCTATCCTGTTGATCTTCTTTCCGTCCGAGGCGTACGAGATGCTACCCGTTCCACAACTCACCATGATACCCACGTCGTCGAACGTTCCAGACCTCAGGGCGATCCTGCCGTCGTTGTCGAAGTCGTACCTCTCGAACCCAAGCTGATCCAGTATGGAACGAACGATCTGAAACTCGTGCTCGAAATCGGCACCCGCGTAACCGAAAAAGGCGAAATCGACGTCGGAAATCGTTTTTTCAGCGCGATCAAGCACGCCGTTGATGACCTCCCTCAGATTCGAGAGCGCCTTCTCTTTCCCGACCGTTTGGTAGTTCGCCCCTTTGCCCTTCCAGTACGACAGCACCTCACCCTTTTCATCCGCAAGAACCGCGAGCGTTTTCGTCCCACCGACGTCGCACCCCAGGAAGAGCACAACCCTCACCCCTTTTCATCAGAGAAAGACCGCTTCGGGAACGATGTGGAGCGCGTTCACACCGAGTAGCTTCAACTCCTCCGCATACAGGCAACCTATCTTTCGGCCAAAGCTCCTCGCCCTCTCCGTGAGGTATTCTTGGACGAGCCTCAGGTACTCTGGACCGAACTGGCTCTTGTGCTGTTCGATCGCGAGGAGCTTCTTTTCGAAGTGACCGTCCACGTTCACGAAGGTGTTGGGATACGCCGTGAAAAAGTAACCGACGCTCTTGATTTCAGTTGGTTTGAAACTTTCCCTGTCGAAGGTGGGAAGTCCCGCGAACGCGACCGCCTCCGTGGCCGCAAGACCCGTCTTTCGATGGTCTGGGTGGCTCTCGTAGGGCAAGAACGGATCCACGGTGATCACGACGTCTGGGTTGACGCTCCTCAAAACTCTCACGACTTCTCTTCTTGCCTCCTCGACCGAGTAATCACCCAAATCTTCGAAATCGAGCCACAGCAGTTCGTGAACACCGAGGATCTCCGCCGCCTTCTCTTCCTCTCTCTTTCTGGTGCGCGCCAATTCCCCTTCGTCCGTGTTGGGATCGAACGTCCCCTTCCTCCCATCGGTCACGGTCAAGTAGTAGACCTTCTTCCCCTCGGAAGAAAGCTTCGAAACTGTGGCACCCAAGGCGAGATCCACGTCGTCCGGGTGTGGCTGAACGAAGAGCACGACCTTCGCCTCTTCGAGCGGGAACGGTCTGAACCATTGTCTCAGTTTCTCGATCTCCACAGCTCGTCACCCCTTTCAGATGCTGACGGTCCTGGACAGGTGCCTGGGATGGTCTGGGTTGATACCCTTCCTCTTGGCGAGCTTCAAACCGAGAACGTGTGAGAACACCACTTGGACGAAACCGTCTCTCTCCCCGTCGTCCAAGGATTCCCTCTCCACCACCGTTACACCGTACCCCTTCAGTTCTCCCGCCAACCTTCGTTCTTCCTGGTTGCTCTCGTAGACCACCACAGCCACACTGGGTTCCGCCAAGGCGATGGGACCGTGCCTGTACTCGAGAGTCGAGTGCGCCTCACCCTTGCAGAGTGCCATCTCCTGTACCTTCAAGAGGGATTCCCGCGCGATCCCTTCGTAGACACCCATCCCGAGGAAGACGAAGTAATCGTGAGAATCCAGCCTTCTCTCCTCGACGATCGAAACAGATTCTTCAAGCGTTTTATCGATCCCATCGATCAACGATGCGTAAACCTCCGGCTCGAAAGTGCCCGCGAGCTTGTCGGCGAGGATGGTGAGGAAGAGCAACATACCGGAGAACGCCCTCGTCGTCACTATCGCCCTCTCTTCCAAGGGCAAGACAACGTGTTCGTCGCACACCTTCACCAGCTCGCTGCCTCCTTCGATGGTCAAACCAACCGTGCGTATCCCCATCTCCTTCAATTCCTTGGCGGCCAGCAGCACCTCCGTCGTGTTGCCTGTTCTGGAGATCAGAAAAGCCAATTTCCTTCCAGGAGACACGTTCTCTTCTCGAGCAAAGATCACCTCGCCCGCCGGTATCGCCTTCGTCTCCACTCCGAGTACCTTTGAGAAGTACTTGGAAGCGGAGATTGACATGTTGTAGGAAGAACCACATCCAACGAAGTACACGGCGTCACAGTCGAACCCTTTTGGGGTCCACGCCCTCGCAAACTCGAACACCCTGAGCAGCGAACTTTTTTGCTCGAACGTCTCCCTTTCCGTGACGAACGCGTTCATGTTGTTTTCTTCACCTCCACCACCATCAACTCGATGCCCCTCTCTTTAAAGTTGTTCACCGTTTCCGTGCTGACGGCGTCGTCGGTGACGATCTTCGAGACCGCTTCAACGGGACAGACCTTGTAAGGGGCCACCTCACCGAACTTCGAAGAATCCACAACTATAATGGTTTTCTTCGAGTTTTCGATCAACTTCTTCGCCAGCAAGCACTCCTCGTAGTTGTTCAGCGTGATCCCAGCTTCCAAATCCACGCCGTCCGCCCCGAGCAACAGGACGTCCACCCTGAGATCCTCAACCACTCGAAGGGTGTGCGCGCCGACACACTCGAAGGAATTCTCCCGAACGACCCCACCGGTGTGTATCAGGCGGAACCTCTTCTTCAGGTTCACCACCGCCCACGCCGTCGTGATGGAGTTTGTAACGATCGTGAGATCGGTCAGATCGCTCTCATCAAGCGCCTGTACCACGTAGTAAACGGTGGTTCCACCGCTCGCGAAGACCACTTGTCCTTCTCTCAGATGCCTTGTCACTTCTCTTGCGATCGCCATCTTTTTCTCTTTGTTTTGGTCCAACTTTTTGAAGAACGGTATCTCCCTGTGAAACTCTTTCAGCGAAGCTCCTCCACGGATCCTGACCACCGCTCCCTGTTTTTCCAGGACGGACAAGTCCCTTCTCACCGTCACGGGTGAGACTTTCAGCGCTTCGGCTAATTCTTCCACGCTCGCGAACCCCTTCTTCTTCAAGATGGAGAGGATGCCTTCCAACCTTATCGATCTCATACGATCACCTTCGATCTCAATATTGATTATAACATATCCAAAATTGAACGCAAGCGAGATCAAAAATAAGGACAGCATCATTGTGGTAGAATAAAATCAGGAGGTGATGGGGATGGAGAACTTTGTCTTCCACAACCCAACGAAGTTGATCTTCGGGAAGGGCACCATCCCGAAGGTTGGGGAAGAGATCAAAGGAGCTGGTATCAAGAAAGTTTTGTTGCTCTACGGAGGCGGTTCCATAAAGAAAAACGGTGTGTACGATCAGGTGGTCGATTCCCTTAGAGGGAACGGCATAGAATGGGTTGAAGTCTCGGGTGTGAAACCAAATCCCGTGTTGTCAAAGGTTCGCGAGGCGATAGAGGTTGCGAGGAGAGAAAAAGTGGAAGCGGTGCTAGGTGTGGGAGGGGGGAGCGTCATCGACTCCGCAAAAGTCGTGGCGGCGGGCGTGCTGTACGAGGGCGACATCTGGGACGCCTTCGTAGGAAAGTACAACATCGATAAGGCCCTGCCTGTTTTCGCCGTTTTGACGATCTCGGCTACGGGAACCGAGATGAACGGGAACGCCGTCATAACTAACGAGGAAACCTTGGAGAAGTACGGCGTCAGTTCCAAAGCGTTGTATCCGAAAGTTTCGATAGTGGATCCTTCCGTTCAGGCAACCCTTCCCAGAGAACAGACGGTTTACGGTGCGGTGGACGCCATAGCGCACATACTCGAGTACTACTTCGATGGTTCTTCTCCCGAGATCTCGAACGAGATCGCGGAGGTGACGATCAAAACCATCATGAAGATGACGGAAAGGTTGCTCGCCGATCCCAACGACTACGAAGCGAGGGCCAACTTTGCCTGGTGCACCACCATCGCGCTCAACGGGACGATGGCCGTCGGTAGGAGGGGAGGGGACTGGTCTTGTCACCGCATCGAGCACTCCCTGAGCGCGCTCTACGACATCCCGCACGGAGCGGGTCTTGCGATCGTTTTCCCAGCGTGGATGAGGTACGTGTACGACGAAAGGCCGGAACAGTTCGAAAGGTTTGCAAGGAAGGTGTTCGATCTCGAGGGAAGTGGAGAAGAACTCATCCTGAACGGTATCGAGGCCTTCAAGGGGTGGTTGAGGAAGGTGGGGGCCCCGGTGACCTTGAAAGATGTGGGTATCCCCGAGCAGGACATCGAGAAGATCGTGGACAACGTCATGCTCCTCGTGGAGGAGAATCTCAAGCCCAGGAAGGCCACTTTCGGGAAGCTCAAGGCCTTGGGTAGGGACGACGTGAGAGAAATATTGAAAATAGCAGCGAAATGAAATAAAATATAGTAGGCGCGGAGGCGTGTCCGAACTGGTAAGGAGCCGGTCTCGAAAACCGGTGGGCCTTGGGGCCCTTGTGGGTTCGAGTCCCACCGCCTCCGCCATTTTTTTACACCAATCCAGGGGGTATAAGGATGGACTTGGAGACGATCGAAAGAGAGGCCGTTGCACGCCTTCAAAGTGTGGGATCCCTGCAGGAATTGGAACAGTTCAGGATCGAGTACTTGGGAAAGAAAGGAAAGGTCACGTCCCTCCTCAAAGACCTCAAAAATATCCCGCCGGAGGAAAGACCCGTTTTCGGGAAAAGGGTGAACGAGCTGAAAGAGAAGATAGAGAGGCTTTTCGAGACAAAGAGAGAAGAGCTTCAAAAACTCGCTGAACGCGAGGCTCAAGAAAGGTTGAGGGTGGACGTTTCCATACCCGGTGCCAGGAGGAAGGTGGGACACACCCACCCGATCTCCAAGGTCTTGGAGGAGATCGAAAGGATATTCGTGTCGATGGGTTTCGACGTGGTGGAGGGTCCCGAGATAGAGACGACTTGGCACAACTTCGACGCGTTGAACACACCCGAGTGGCACCCCGCGAGGGACGAGCACGACTCTTTCTACATAACCAAAGACCTGCTCCTGAGGACCCACACCTCTCCCGTTCAGATCAGAACGATGCTCGAAAGGAAACCTCCCATCGCCATCATCTCCCCCGGTAGGGTGTACAGGAGAGATTACGACGCCACGCACCTTCCCATGTTTCACCAGGTGGAGGGTCTGCACGTCGACAGAGACCTCAGCGTGGCCCACTTGAAGTTCACGCTTGAAGAGTTCGCGCGGAGGATGTTCGGAGAAAAAACCAAGATAAGGCTCAGACCGAGCTTCTTCCCCTTCACGGAACCGAGTTTTGAGGTCGACGTGTTCCTCCCAAGCCACGGTTGGCTCGAGATACTGGGGGCTGGTATGGTCGATCCCAACGTGTTCTTGAACGTGGGGTACGACCCGGAAGAGTGGACGGGGTACGCCTTCGGAATGGGTGTGGAGAGGATCGCGATGATAAAGTACGGGATCACCGATATCCGCGAGTTCGTCAGAAACGACGTGAGGTTTCTCAGCAGCTACTGATGGAGGTGCCCTCCGTGAGAGTACCGGAATCCTGGCTCAGGGAGTTCGTGGATCTGGATTGGGACATCCATACGATCGCGGAGAGACTCACCTTTTCTGGAACCAGCGTGGAGGACGTGTTGACCCCCTTCAACGTCTCGGGGGAGATCCTGACCGGAAAGATCGTCGACAAGAAGCCTCACCCGTCTTCTGAGAAGCTCCTGGTTTGCTCGGTGGACGTCGGCGAAAGGGTGTACACCGTCGTCACGGCCGACAAGAGTGTGAAAGTAGGGGATTTCGTCGTCGTCGCCCTCCCGGGGACTACGCTTCACAACGGCACCAAAGTCGAACCCAGGAATTTCGCAGGAGTTGTCTCTGAAGCCATGCTGTGTTCCTTGGAAGAGCTGGGTTTAGAGGAGAAGTCGGAAGTCGTCTACAGGTTTCCGAGTGAAGTCCAGCTTGGCCTCGACGTCGTGAAGACCTTCGGTTTGGATGAGAGAGTGTTGGAGCTCGAGGTCACGCCGAACAGGCCCGACTGCCTCTCCATCTACGGTGTGGCAAGGGAGCTTTCAGCTTTGAGCGGAAGGCCTCTGAAGAAACCAGTACCCCATGTCGTTCTCACCAGCGAGGAAGAGAATTTCGAGGTACTGGTGGAAGACGAACAGGGATGTCCGAGGTACACGGCGAGGATCATGAAAGGTGTGAGGGTGGGGGATTCTCCCCTGTGGATGAAGGCAAGGCTTGTGGCTGCCGGTATGAGATCCATAAACAACGTGGTCGATTGCACGAACTACGTGATGTTGGAGACGGGACATCCCGTTCACGCCTTCGACATGAGGAGGTTGAAACATCGAAGAATCGTCGTCAGGGCGGCGAAGGGTGGGGAACGCGTGGTGCTCTTGGATGAGAAGGAGTACGAGCTCAAAGGAGGAGAAGTGGTCATAACGGACGGGGAGAACGTACTCGCCCTCGGAGGTGTGATGGGTGGTCTGGAGTCCGGTGTGAGAGAAGACACGGAAGACCTCGTGCTCGAAGTGGCGTACTTCGATCCCGTCCGCATCAGGAAGACCTCGAAAAGCCTTGGGGTGAGCACGGAATCTTCCTATCGGTTTGAAAGGGGTGTGGATCCCAACGATGCCGAGTACGTCTCCCTGAGGCTTTCCGAGCTGATCCAAAAGGTAGCCGGTGGCGTGGTGCTGGAAAGGTTTTGGGACGTGTACCCAAGGAAGGTGGAACCACGAAAGATCGTCTTGAGGAAAGAAAGGATAAGGAAGATCCTCGGTGTGGAAGTTGTCAACGCCAAAGATTTACTCGAGGGGTTGGAGTTGAAAGTGGAAGAGGCCGGAGACTCTTACCGTGTGACCGTTCCCACTTTCAGACCAGACCTTGAGAGGGAGATCGACCTCATAGAGGAGATAGGGAGGATAAACGGTTACGAAAAAATAGAACCGAGAGTGATCTCCGTTCCTGCGGTGAACGTTGGTTGGACGAAAAAACAAGTCTTCAGAAGGGAACTCGCACAGTACATGAAGGGTATGGGTTTCGACGAGGTGATAACTTTTTCCTTCGTGGATGGAGAGTTCGTGAAGAGGTATCCTATCACGGACAGGGAAACCGTTTTCTTGGTGAACCCCATCGCCTCGGACATGAACGTGATGAGGCCATCTCAGTTCTACAGCTTGGTATCGGTGTTTGCAGAGAACTTCAAGAGGCAGAACCGAGACATAAAACTGTTCGAAATCGGCAAGGTCTACTACAAGTCAGGGGGAGAATACGTGGAGGAGGAAACGCTGGCCGCCATCTGCGGAGGGTTGGAGAACCCAAGGGACTACACCGACAAGAGGGAGACCAGCTTTTACACGGTGAAAGGTGTCCTCGACGAACTCTTCGAGAGGCTGGGCGTGGAGGTCTCCTACGAAAGGATCGTCAGGCCGGGCCTTTTCCCGACCAGAGCGGCCAGGGTGCTCATCGGTGGGGAAGAGATAGGCTTTTTGGGAATGGTGGATCCCGAACTCTTGAGAGAAATCGACGTGAAAGGGAAGGACGTTTACTTTTTCGAGCTGAAACTTCAAAAGTTGTTCGAAAGTACGAGGAAAATTCCAACCTACCGTCCGACGCCAAGGTTCCCGTCCATTCGCAGGGACGTTTCCATACTCGTTCCGAAGGACTTCGAATCTTTGAAAATCGTGAGGCTCTTCGAAAAGGTTGGCGGAAGCGTTGTAGAAGAAGTTGGGGTATCCGACGTCTACGAAGGAAAAGGTGTACCAGACGGATACGTCAGCGTCACCTTCTACGTTGTGTTCAGAAGTGTTGACAGGACCCTAACGGACGAGGAAGTGAACGAGCTGTTCGAGAAGATGGTGCTCGAGGTGGAAAAAACGTTCGGGGTGAGGAGGAGGTTCTGAAACGAAGGGAGGGGGTTACCCCCCCTCCACCGTTTCGAACCGCTTCAACAGTCCTCTGAGGATCATCTCTTGTATGTTCCTCAAGAGTTTTTCGTCTTTTGGGACGTCCCCCAACGAGTTGATTATGAGTTCGGCCGCCGCCCGCGAGTCCAACTCTTGGTGGATGTAATCTTTTTTCTTCCCCTCTTCTATCAGCTCGGCCACCTTTTTCACGAAACTTTCGTACCTCTTCTTCAGGTTCAGCCACTTCTCGCCCTCCGACCTGATCGTCGCCTTCTCTTTCTCTATGATCTCGTTCACCACCGATTTGCTGAGCACGAAATCAACGTAAGCTTTCAGGAACTTCTTTATCTTCGCAAAGTACGAATTTTCCGAGTTGGTCGTGCTGAACAGGTAACTTTCCAACTCCTCGAGGGCCTCTCTCCAAACTTCTTCGAAGAGCTGATCTTTGCTGGGGAAGTAGTAGTATATCAGCGCCTTCTTGACACCGGCCTCTCGGGCGATGTCCTCCATGCTCACCCCGTCGTAGCCGTGTTTTGAAAAGGCCCTTTTGGCTGCTTCCAAGATCTTCCTCCTGGTATCGCTCAAAAAGATCCCCTCCGTTTCAGTTCCTGTAGCGCTTGTCCACAGCCAACATCTTCTCCTTGTCCGCGTATTTCCTCATCCTGACCTCGTAACTGTAAACTCCCCTGTTCGCGGGGTATATTTCGGAGTAACCCTTCTCGTACCACAGCTTGTCCGCGTATTTTTTCCACTCGGCTGCGAGTTTGTCTATCTCTGGCGCCAACTCGTTTATGATCCTTTCGGAACCCTCGTGTTGTGGCTTGGCGTTGAAGGCCTTCACCATGGCCCTGAAGACCTTCGGGTTGTCTATGATCGGACACGGCCTGAACAGGTTGTCGCTGTAAGGAATCATCCTCTTGTAGGCTTCGAAGAACGGCGATCTGAGGATGTCTATGAGCTTTTTCTCCCTGATGCTGTCGACAGCAAACTGCTGAAAGACGCACGGTTCGACGTAGCCCTTCGCGTTGATGTGGAGATACTTTGCTCCTGCCGCCAAGCATCCGTTCGTGAGGAAACCGTGGTTCCAAAAATCAGCGACGAAGGCAAATTTTCCGCTGAGGCGTATCTGTTCGAGCTTTAGGAACCTGTTGTACCTCTGCTCGGGTGTTGGCACGAGGTCCATGGTGGGGTTCATGCCGACGGGCATGAACTGGTAGACCCACACGTAGGCGACCCCTTGCTGTTCGAGGAAGTCCCAGAACTCGTCTTTCATAATCGCGTCGTGGTTCATCCTGGTCGCGGTCACGGACGCCCCAAAGATGACCCCATGACGTCTCAGACGGTCCCACGCCTCCAGTATCCTCTTGAAGATCCCTCTTCCCCTTCTCCAATCCGTGTCGAGTTCGAAGCCTTCTACGGAAATCGAGAGTGTCACGTTTCCAAGCTCAGAGAGTTTCTTCGCAGTCTCTTCCTTTATGAGCGTACCGTTCGTGTAGACCAGGAAGTAACTGTCGTTGAACTCTTCGAATATGTCCATCAAGTGCGGCCAGAAGAACGGTTCGCCACCGGTGATGATGAAGAAGTAGATCCCCAAATCGTTGGCTTGTTTCAGGATGTCCCTCACTTCTTCATAGGAGAGCTCGTACTTTCTGCCGTACAGACCCGCGTAGCAACCCACGCAGTTCAGGTTGCAGGCGTAGGTGGGACTCAGAACGAGGAGTTTTGGAAGAACGGTCTTGTACTCGTGCATCTTCTC
>JAUQPE010000011.1:145745-194187 GCA_030550515.1 Thermotogota bacterium
GTCTCAACGCTCTCGACCATTCCAAAGGTGTCATGTCGAGCTCCAAGGAATGTACCATCCCCCTGCCGACGGGGATGAACCTGTCTATGTAGAGGGCCGAAACCCCCAGACTCTTCGCAAGTTTTATCGTTTCCTCGATCTTCATCCAGTTCCTTTTGTTCATGACGTTCAGTATGGTCACCTCGAAACCCTCTCTCACGAAATTCTTTATCCCCTCGATCGCGCGCTGGAAGTTCCCTTTTCCTCTCACGTAATCGTTCGTCTCGGGATCGGGTCCCTCTATGGACACTCCTACCAAAACGTCCGGGTTGGTCCTCTTTATCTTCCTCACCATTTCAGGCGTTGCGAGCGAACCGTTGGTGTTGATCATTACGCGCTGACCGACTTCCTTGGCGAAGGCCAGCACGTCCAAAAGGTTTGGGTGGAGTAAGGGTTCACCTCCCACGAGATCGAGCGCCCACACGCCGAGTGTCTTCATGTCGAGGATGACCTTCTTTATCTCCTCAAACGTGAGCTCTCTCTTGCTCTTCTCCCCAGCCTCGCAGTAGCAGTGGATACACCTGAAGTTGCACCGGGTGGTGATCTCGTATTCGACGATGAAGGGTGGTTTTCGCATTGAATCACCTCCGTGAGTATTTTAAATCGACGGCGTCTCCCCCTTCTATCCTGAAACCAATTGTAATAGTACTTACACCCTTAATTAAAGTACGAGGGATAGAATCGGAGCGGAGGGGTGATGCCCTTTGGAGAGAAAAGTCTCGAAGAATCCCAGAGTGGCTTCTCAGATAGAGCTCCTCAAAATGATTGAGAAGGGCGATGAGAAGGCTTATCAGGAAATGAAGAGGAGGTTGAAGCTACTAGAGGAGAACGAGAAGAGAGATGCCAAAGGACAGGACGGTTCCAATAAGGTTTGAGAACTTTTCCGTCTTCATCGATGAGAGGAAGATACTGGACGATGTGAATCTGGACCTGATTGATGGCGTGAACGTCATTTACGGCCCGAGGGGATCCGGTAAGTCCACACTGTTGAGGGCGGTTGTAAAACTCAACAAAGAATTTTTCTCGGACGTTGAAGAAATCGGGAAAATTTTCCTGTTCGGTGAAGATTTGGAGAAACTCGACGACGTGACTGTGAGGGAGAAGATTCTCTACCTAGATACGAGTTTCATTGACGCCATGGGATTTTACAATTTCGAAGAACTACTGAAGTTGAGCCTGAGGAAGGATATCGATCTGGAGGAATTCTCTGAGAAACTTGACGAGTTCGGTTTGCTCAAGTCTCTGAAGAACGGAAAGAAGACGTCCCTTCAACACTTTTCCCCCGCCGAGAGGATCTCCCTCCTGCTCTTCATAATGGAAGAGAAGAAACCCAGGATTGCCATCATGGACTGCATCCTGGACCACTTGGACGACGAAACGGTTGAAAGGCTCGTTCCAAAGATCACCAGGATGAAGACGGGTACCACTTTCGTGATATCGACGCGCATCTTCCAGAGATTCCTTCCCTTTGCCGATCTGCTTGTGATCGTAAAAGATGGTAAAATCAGTTATACGGGAAGACCCAGGGATTACGTTCTGAGGATATCGAACGCTTGAACGTCGTCGAGGTGAGGAAATGGTCCTCACAGTCACGATGAACCCTGCGGTGGACAGGGAGATATACCTTGAGGACTTCCAAGTCAACAAACTCCACAGGATAAGGGACTACACCAAGACGCGTATGAGTCCTGGTGGGAAAGGAATAAACGTTTCCATCGCGCTTTCCAGGTTGGGTATCCCGTCCATAGCTATGGGTTTTGTGGGTGGGCACATGGGGCGCATCCTCCTCGAGGAATTGCGGAGGACGTCACACTTGATCACCACGAATTTTGTGCACGTGGATGGTGAGACAAGAGAGAACATAGAGATAATAGACGAGAAGAGACACACGATCACTGAGATAAACTTCCCAGGTCCCGAGATAAAGAAGAGTGATCTGGAGGCCTTCCTGAGGAGGTACAGGACTGTCCTGGCGAGGGCCAACTGTGTCGTGATCTCCGGGAGTCTCCCGCTTGGCGTGAACGAGGAAGTCTGTGCGGAACTCGTGAGAATGGCCAAAGAAAGCGGAGCCACCGTTTTTGTGGAACTCGTCCCATCCATAGTGGAAAAGATGCTTCTCGCGGGATATGCGCCGGATGTGGTGAAGCTGGACCTTCGAGAGAGCGGTCAAACTTTCTTCTCCAGGAAACTGGAAACGTTCGAGGTGCACGTTGAGATCGCGGAGGAAATAGCGTCCAAATCCAAACTCGCCATCCTCTCCTACGAAGTGAAGAACGACATCGTCGCACTGGACGGGGAGGTTTGGATGATCACGGCCAGGGAGGAGATAGACCTTTCCCACACTTTGGGAGCTGGGGACGCGTACGTGGCCGGCATGGTGTACTACTTTCTCAAACACGGCTTGAAGCCCTTGGAGATGGCGAAATACGGTTTCGCGGCAGCCTTGGCTTCCACGAGGATGAAGGAAAAGACTTGGCCAACCCTTGAAGAGATAGAGAGAGAGCTCTCATTTTTTGACTTGGAGAGGGTGAAGTGAATGAAGGTGAGGGACGCGATGGTCTACGACCTCTCGGCGGTCTTCGAGGACGAAACCGTTGAAAACGTCATAAGGATGCTCTCCAAACAAGAGCTCTCTGGTTTGCCCGTGGTGGATCGGGAGATGAGAGTGGTGGGTTTCGTCAACGAGGAAGATCTGATAAAGGCTATCGTTCCAAGTTATTTCTCGCTTTTGCGATCGGCCTCTTTCATTCCTGACACGAACCAGTTGATGAAGAACCTCGTCAAAATCAAGGACAAACCCATCTGTAACTTCATGAACAAAGTGCCCGTTGTGGTGAAGGAAGACGACGCGCTCATAGTCGCCGCGGATTACTTGATCAGGTACGGTTTCAGGTTTCTCCCGGTGGTGAACGACAACATGCAGCTGCTCGGCATCATAAGGAGGATAGACGTGCTGAAGGTGGTGTTGGAGGGGAAGGAAGAGATATGAGGACGGTGAGGATCATCACCTTCGGGTGTAAGGTGAACCAGTACGAGAGCGAGTACATGGCTGAACAACTCGAGAGAGCGGGTTTCGTGATAATACCCGAAGGTGAAGCTTCTTACTACCTCGTCAACTCCTGCGCCGTGACCGAAGAAGCGGAGAAAAAAGTCAAGAGGTTCGTGAAGGGTCTGAAGAAAGAGCATCCGAACGCGAGGATAATCCTCACGGGTTGCTACGCTCAGCTCAAACCGGAAGAAGCGAAGAATCTGGGAGTGAATTTGGTGCTCGGCGTGAAAGAGAAGAGAGACATCGTCAAATACATTTCGAACCTGAACGGAAAACAAGAGGTGTTCGTGTCCGAAGCTGACGGCTTGGTCTACGAGAGGGTGAAAGGAAGCTTCGAGGAGAGGACGAGGGCTTACATAAAGGTGGAGGACGGTTGCGACAACGCTTGCGCTTACTGCGTGATCAGACTGGCTCGCGGCAGGAAGGTTAGAAGTAAGCCTGTGGAAGTGTTCCTCCAAGAATTTTTGGAGATGCTGGAAGAAGGCTACAAGGAGATCGTTATCACGGGAGTGAATCTGGGAAAGTACGGGAAAGATATGGGGTTGAAGCTTGCCGATCTCTTGAGAGAAACGGAAAGGTACGACGGTGATTACAGGATCAGGCTTAGTTCCATAAACGTGGAGGACATAGACGAGGATTTCTTGGAAGCGTTCTCGAGAAACCCCAGACTTTGCCATCACCTTCACATATCGCTTCAAAGCGGATCCGACAAGGTGTTGAAGAGGATGGGTAGGAGGTACAGCGCATCCGATTTCTTGAGGATAGTTGACGGTCTGAGAAGGATAGATGAGGACTTTTCCATCACAACGGACATCATAGTCGGCTTTCCTGGAGAGACCGATGAAGACTTCGAGCAGACCCTCCGCGTGGTGGATGAGGTCAACTTCAGCAGGATCCATGTCTTCCGTTTCTCACCAAGGCCAGGCACTCCCGCTTCTTCCTTCCTTGACCAAGTTTGTGAGGAGAAGAAGAGGGAGAGGATGGAGGTATTGAAGGCGAAGGCTGAAGAATCGTCCAAGAGGTACAGGGAGAAAACCGTGGGTAAGACGAGGATCGTGTTGGCCGAGGGATTCGTTTCGAAGGGTGTCCTCGTGGGTTACGACGAGTACTACGTGAGGCACGAATTCGTCGGGGAAAAACTCGGAAGGTTCTACACCGTCCGGGTGAAGTCCCTGTGCGATGGGGGAGTGATCTCCTGCCGTGCTGATGTGGTTTGATGGGGATTTCAGGGAGGACGGAGTTCTTACGGTGGATGGGGAATTCCTGGAAGAGGTATCCCAAGGGCTCGTCTACGAAACGCTGAGGACTTACAACAGGTTGCCCTTCGCCGCTTGGAAGCACTACGAAAGGTGGAACAGGTCTCTCTCTTTTTTTGGGCTCACCGCCCCGATCACCTTTGAGCGGTACATGAAGATCCTGTCGGAAGGTATCGAGAAGTTGGAAGGCGAGGTCAGGATGAAAGTATACTTCTCCTTGAAAAGCCACAAGGTGTTGGTCGTGTTCCAACCCCTTCCGCGCGCGAACGTAGAGGAAGGCGTGAGTGTGAAGTTCGCGAGATACCGCAGAATCCCCGACCTTTCCACTCCCCCATTTCTCAAGATCACGGGTAGAACGGACATCGTCCTGGCCAGGAGAGATATAAAGGACTGCTACGACGTTCTCATAATTGGAGCGAGCGGTCAACTCTGTGAGGGAAGTTTCAGCAACGTCTTCCTGGTGAAAGATGGTGTGCTGATCACACCTTCATTGGAATCCGGGATTCTGGACGGTATCACTCGAGAAAACGTGATAGAGCTCGCCAAGAGCTTGGACATAACCGTGGAGGAAAGGATAGTCCAGGCCTGGGAAGTCTTCACGGCGGACGAGGTGTTTCTCACGCACACGAGCATGGGGGTTGTGCCCGTCAGGAAGGTTGAGAATCGAATCCTGTTCGAGGAAGAAGCGGGGCCCATCACGAAAACTCTCATGGAAAACTTCGAACCTTTCGCCCTGAACAGGAAGGAGAACTGGGTGGGTGCGCTATGAAAAGGATTGGGGACGTGTTCGAGGAACTCTCAAAGAGCGTGCCGTTGTTCTCCGAGATAAAGGTCAGGTTGATCGTCTCGGAGTGGAGGGAGATCGTGGGTGATTTGATCGCAAGACACACCAAGGTGAAAAAAGTGGAGAACGGGGTGGTGTACGTTCTCTGCGACGATCCCATATGGGTGGCGGAGCTCTCACTTCAGAGGAGAAAGATCGTGGAAAAGTTGAACAAAAAAGCGGGTGAGAACATCTTCAGGGACGTGGTGTTCAGGAGGGGATGAAGAAGATGGAGAACTACTCGGCGGAGAGCATAAAGATACTCAAGGGGCTCGAACCGGTGAGGATGAGACCTGGGATGTACATTGGCTCGACGGGAAAGAGGGGCCTGCACCACCTCGTCTACGAAGTGGTCGACAACAGTGTGGACGAGGCCCTGGCGGGTTACTGCGATTGGATAAAGGTCATCCTTCACGAAGACGGGAGCGTGGAGGTCGAAGACAACGGAAGGGGTATCCCCGTGGAGGTCCACCCCGAAGTAGGTAAAAGCGCGCTGGAGGTTGTCATGACCACGCTTCACGCCGGTGGAAAGTTTTCGAAAGACTCGTACAAGATCAGCGGGGGCCTTCACGGTGTCGGTGTGTCGGTGGTGAACGCCCTCTCGGAGTGGCTCGAAGTGCGCGTGTACAGGGATGGTAAGGTCTACAGGCAGAGGTACGAAAGGGGAACACCGGTCACGCCGGTCGAAGTGATCGGTGAGACGAACAAGCGAGGCACCGTCGTCAGGTTCAAGCCCGATCCCCTCATATTCTCCGATACAGAGCTCGAGCCGGACATCCTGGAACACCGCTTGAGGGAAACGGCTTTCTTGATCCCCGGTTTGAGGATCGAGTTCGAGGACAGGATCAACGGCGTGAAGAAGTCTTTCAAGTACGAGGGGGGAATAAAAGAATACGTCAAGCACCTGAACCAAGGTAAAAAGGCGATACACGACGTGATCTTCATCAGGGACACCGCATACGTCGAAACCAAGTACGGTCGGAGGGAAGAGGTCCTCGTGGAGATAGCCTTCCAGTACACCGATTCTTACTCTGAAGAGATACACTCCTTTGCCAACACCGTGAAGACGGTGGATGGGGGAACCCACGTCACCGCTTTCAAGGCGATGCTGACGAGGTTGATGAACGAATATGGTAGGAAGACGGGTGTTCTGAAGGAGAAAGAGGCCTTCCAAGGTGAAGATGTGAGGGAAGGTCTCACCGCGGTGATCAGTGTCTACGTGAGGAACCCCGAGTTCGAGGGGCAGACCAAATCCAAACTGGGGAACGAAGAAGTCTACGACGCGGTTTCCAAGGTCATGAGGGAGCGGTTGAAGGAATACCTGGACATCAACCAGGACGTCGCGAAGGCGATCCTCGGCAAGGTAATCAGCGCCATGAGGGCTAGGGAAGCCGCAAGAAGGGCCAAGGAGATGATCAGGAGGAAGAACATCCTGGAGAACACCACGTTGCCCGGGAAACTCGCCGATTGCAGTTCCGAGGATCTGGAGAGGACGGAGCTGTTCATCGTCGAAGGCGACTCAGCCGGTGGTTCGGCGAAACAGGCGCGGGACAGGGAATTCCAAGCGGTCTTACCCATCAGAGGAAAGATCCTGAACGTGGAGAAGTCTTCTCTGGACAAGTTGTTGAAGAACGAACAGATAAGCGACATCATCGTTGCCGTGGGTACGGGGATAGGGGAGGACTTCCAGAGGGAGAAGTTGAGGTACGGTAAGATCATCATAATGACGGACGCGGACGTCGACGGAGCGCACATTCGAACGCTCCTTTTGACCCTCTTCTACAGGTACATGAAACCACTCATAGAGGAAGGAAGAGTCTACATAGCGCTTCCTCCCCTCTACAGGGTGAGGGTTGGAAAAGAGGAGTACTACCTCTACAGCGAAGCGGAACTTTTGGAGTTCAAGGAGAAGTACGCGGGGAAGAGGATGGAGATACAGAGGTACAAGGGGCTTGGAGAGATGAATCCCGAACAGCTCTGGGAGACCACGATGAACCCAAGCACCAGGAAGATCGTAAGGGTGACGATAGAGGACGCGGAAGAGGCCGACCGTCTCTTCGAGATACTGATGGGTAGCGACGTTTCGAGCAGGAGGGAGTTCATCGAGAGACACGCCTTGAAGGTGAGAGAACTGGATATCTGATCATGAAAGTGCTCAGAGTGCTCCTGATCCTGAACGTTCTAATGGTGTTCACTTTGGTGATCAAACCGTTCTTCAGAGACGGCGATCTTTCCAGTTACAGTGTTGTCCCAGAAGACTACCGGATGTTCTTTCCGCCGAACGCCAGCGTTTTTCCAAAGAGACCCCCGCACAACTTGATAAGAGAATTCGAAGTACGTAACAAAAGTATTATAATAGAACCAAGGAGACCGGTTGGCGTCGTCTTGGATAACGATCACTACTATCTTTGCTCGGAAGATGGGTACCTTCTGTTTTCGATCGGAAACAAAGAGTATTTGAAAGCGTATCCCATTTTTCTCGAGGTCTTCTTGAACGGCACGAAATTTTCGCGGAAAAGTTTGGAAGTGTTGGAGAGGATAAGACCTTTGTTGGAAGAACCCATCGTTTCCGTTGTTTTTTTCGAGAGCAAGCGACTCGTGCTTTTAAAAGGGATAACCATCGACTTGGCGAGCTGGAGGGATGCGGTCGAAAATGTGAGGGTGTTGAAGGAGAAATTCCCAGAGTTGAAGCCAGGAGGAAGGTATCTGTTGACGTCGGAAGGCGTGTTGGTAGAAATGAAATGAGGGGTGATAGAGTTGCCGAAGACGGAGACTTACACCTCGATCGATATAGGTGCCAGGTACATCAAGGGATTGGTGGTCAGGAAGCGGGAATCCGAATGGGAGATCTTGGCCCACGCCAGCGTGAAATCCCGGGGGATAGACGAGGGTGAGATAAAAGACGCCGTCGCGTTCAAAGAATCAGTGAACTTGCTCATCGAAGAGCTCAACGAGCAACTCCAGAAGGCTGTCAGGTCCGAGTTCGTGATATCGCTCACGAGTGTGGCCTTCGAGAAGAGAGACGTCGTCAGGGAGATCACTTTTGGTGGAGAAAAGAGGGTGATCACCGCGGAAGTCTTGGATGAACTGAAACGCGAAGCCTACGAAAACCTCGAGGGAGAAGGAAAAAAAGTGCTCCACCTCTACCCGAAAAGGTACGTCTTGGATGGGGAACGGGTGGTCTTCAACCCTGTGGACATGAGGGCCTCGAAGCTATCCATCGAGTACACGTCGGTGGTGCTCCCTGTCAAGGTGTACGACATGTTCTACAATTTCCTGCAGGACATCGTTTTCGGAGGGCTCCAGCTGAGGTCCTCGCTCGTGTCGGCCGCCGAAGGTGTGCTCACCTCTTCCGAGAAAGACAGAGGGGTTGTCGTGTTGGACATGGGGTACAACTTCACCGGCGTCATCGCCTACAAGAACGGCGTTCCCATAAGGGTGGCCCACGTCCCGATAGGGATGAGACACGTTATAAGGGACGTCGCCAGCGTGTTCGACACAACCTTCGACGAAGCTGAACGCTTGGTCGTCACGCACGGTAACGCGGTTTACGCCGATCTGAAGGAGAGCGAGGAGGTGCAGTACAAAGGACTCGACGGTAAGAGCGTCAGGAAGACCAGCATCAGAAAGTTGGCCGTTGTGATCCACGCAAGGCTAAGGGAGATCATGAACAAGTCGAAGAAGATCTTCAGGGAGATAGAGGTCGTGGTTGCCGAAGAAGGTGAGACGAGCGTACCGGGTGGTGTGGTGATCACCGGTGGGGGCGCGAAGATCCCAAGGATCACCGACCTGACGACCGAGATCTTCAAAACGCCTGTGAGGATAGGAGATTACGCCGGTTCCGACAAACCCACGATGAAGAACGCGGACGAGGTGGCGCAAGATCCCTCCTTTGCGGCCGTGTTTGGGAACATTTTCTCTCTCGTCGAAAACCCCTACGAAGAGCTCCCGGTGAAGCGTGAAGGTTTGTTGTGGCGCATATTCAAGTTGTTCAAGGAACTCATAGAATAGGGGGTAACGAAGATGGGGTTCGACCTCGACGTTGAACAGAGGAGAGAAGGCAGGAACATACCTGAGGCGAAGAACCTGAAAATAAAGGTGATCGGCGTCGGTGGTGCGGGAAACAACGCCATAAACAGGATGGTCGAGATGGGCATACACGGTGTGGAGTTCGTCGCCGTGAACACCGACCTTCAGGTCTTGGAAGTTTCCAAGGCGGACGCGAAGGTCCAGATCGGCGAGAACCTCACCAGAGGATTGGGAGCGGGGGGCGATCCCAGAAAGGGAGAGCAGGCAGCGCTCGAGAGCGAAGAAAAGATAAGGGAAGTTTTGGAAGGCACGCACATGGTGTTCATAACGGCGGGTTTCGGGGGCGGAACGGGTACAGGCGCGTCTCCCGTCATCGCCAAGATAGCGAAGGAGATGGGTATCCTCACCATAGCCATAGTGACCACGCCGTTCTACTTCGAGGGGACCGCGCGACTCAGGATAGCCATAGAGGGTTTGAAGAAGATCAGGAACCACGTGGACACCCTCATAAAGATCTCGAACAACAAACTGTTGGAAGAGCTTCCCAAAGACGTTCAGGTGATAGACGCCTTCCTGAAAGCCGACGAAACACTCCACCAAGGCGTCAAAGGCATATCCGAGCTCATCACCAAGAGGGGCTACATAAACCTCGACTTCGCCGACATAGAGTCCGTCATGAAGGACGCGGGAGCGGCCATTCTCGGCATAGGTATAGGTAAAGGGCCAAACAGGGCCCAAGAGGCGGCGAGAAAGGCGATGGAGAGCAAGCTCATAGAACATCCCATCGAAAACGCGAACTCCATCATCCTGAACATCTCCGCCCCGAAGAACATCAGGATGGACGAAGTTCACCAAGCGGCGATGATCGTCAGGCAGAACAGCAGCGAGGACGCGGACGTCAAGTTCGGGCTCATCTTCGACGAGGCCATGCCGGAAGACGAGATGAAGGTGATCCTGATCGCCACTCGCTTTCCAGACGAGGAGAAGATACTGTTCCCGGAGGGTGACATCCCGGCCATCTACAGGTACGGCTTGGAGGGACTCCTGTAATGTTGAAGAGGTACAAGAAGCTCGGAGAGCTCTTGCTGGAGAAAGGTTTCATAACTGAAAGCGAGTTGGAAAGGGCCTTGGAGATCCAAAAGCAAACCAGGAAACCGCTGGGAGAGGTTTTGTTGGAATTGGGATACGTCACGGAAGACGAGATTTTGGACGCCCTCAGCGAGCAGTACGGCGCCCCTATTTTGAAGAACCTACCGAAGAACATCCCGCTGAACGTGATAGGATCTTTGCCGAAGAACATGGTCGAAACCCTCAGGGTCATACCCATAGAGAAGAAAGAGGACGGAACCCTCGTGGTCGTCACCGACAACGGTGTAAACATACCCCGTATCAGACAGGAGATCAGGTTCCTCACCGGCAAGATGCCCGAGGTGTACCTCGTCACCTCCAGGGACTTCTCCCTCCTCTACCAGACGCACGTACTCGGAGTGCCCCTCGACCTCTTCGAGGAACCCTACGTGGTGATGGAGGAAACCCCGGTGGAGCAGGAAACGAAGGAAGAGACGGAGGTCGAGGCGGAAGAGGCTCCCATAGTGAGGCTCGTGAACAACATCATAAACAGGGCCATAGAGATGGGCGCGAGCGACATCCACATAGAACCTTTCAAGAGGAGCGTCAAGGTGAGGTTCAGGATAGACGGCATGTTGAGGAAGATCCTGGAGTACCAGAAAGCCCAGCACGGTGCGGTCGTGGCGAGGATAAAGATCATGAGCAACCTGGACGTCTCGGAGAGGAGACTCCCACAAGACGGCAAATTCTACACCATAAAGAACGGCGAGCAGTACGACTTCCGCGTGTCCACGATGCCATCGGCGTTCGGCGAAAAGGTCGTTCTGAGGATCCTGAAGGTCTCAGAGGCGAACAGGAGGCTGGAGGAACTTGGATACAGCGATTACAATTACAACCGCATCATGGAACTCCTGAGGAAACCCTACGGCATCATCTTGGTGACGGGACCGACGGGTAGCGGTAAATCGACCACGTTGGTGGCCATGATAAACTACCTCAAAGACGAATCGGTCAACATCATCACCGCCGAAGACCCGATCGAGTACACGATAGAGGGCGTGACGCAGTGTCAGGTGTTTCCAGAGATAGGTCTCACCTTCGCCAGGTACCTGCGCGCGTTCTTGAGGCAAGACCCGGACATCATAATGGTCGGCGAGATCAGGGACAGGGAGACCGCCCAACTCGCCGTCGAAGCATCGCTCACGGGGCACTTGGTGTTGAGCACACTCCACACCAACACCGCCGCCGGAGCCGTCACCAGGCTCGTGGAGATGGGTGTGGACCCACACCTCCTGGGCACGTCGCTCCTCGGCGTCATAGGTCAAAGGCTGGTGAGGAGGCTCTGCGAGAAGTGCAAAGTACCCACCCCAATCGAGGATAAGAAAATCGCGGAGCACTTTGAGAGGCACTTCGGTTACGTCCCCGAAAGGATCTTCGCTCCCTCCCCCGAAGGGTGTCCGGAGTGTCGCGGGATGAAGTACAGGGGAAGGATGGCCATAGGAGAGGTTCTGATAGTGAGCAGCGAGATAAAGAGACTGTTGTCGAGCAGGGCGACCGAGCAGGACATTTTCGAGGTCGCGGTCAGAGAGGGCATGAGACCTATGTTTGTGGACGGCCTCGAGAAAGTCGCCCAAGGCCTGACCAGCTTCGAAGAGGTCCTGAGGGTGGTTTCTCCGTTGTGAGGTACTACTCGAGAAGTCCGGAGGAGTGGAAGAGGATCGACGAGGAGAAAGAGAGGAAGAGGAGAGAGCAACTGGCACTCAAAAGGAAGAGAATCGCGTACCTCATGATCTTCACCGCCCTTCTGGTGTTGTCCTTCACGCTGATTCCCAGGTTGTTTCCCACTCGTGAGGTCCCGGGTGTGGTGGGGCCTTTCCAGTTGATCTTGGAGGCGAAAGATGAGTACAGACCGGGAGAAGCCTTGGACGTCAAGGTGAGGGTCTTCAACAGGGAAAAGAGGAAGGAAAAGATGGAAATGGACAACTTTGTCTTCCGCGTGACGAGAGGTGAAGACGTCGTCTACCAGTTCGACTATCCCCAGAAGGTCGAGAGGGAGTTCTCTTCGCTCGAGGGTGCGCTCTTGTTCGATCTGTCCAGGGAGGTCTCGTTGGTTGACCTCGAAGGTGGTGAGTACAAAGTGACGGTCTCGGCCAGGTTGAACGGCCGTCGCATCGCCCTGTCGAAGGTCGTCGTCGTGAAGGAGGAGTGGAACCTGAGGGTTGCGAACTTCGAGGATTTCTACACGCCAGGTGAGAAGGCCTCCGTGAGTTTGTACCTGGAGAACGTCAGCACCAGAGAAAGGAAGGTCTTCGTTCAAAGCGTCAGGGTGACGCTTTTTGTCAGAAACAAACCGATGAAGGAATGGACGTACGACCTCTCCAGAGAAGAGAAGCTGAAACCCATGGAAGCTGTGGAACTTTTGAAACTCGAGCTTCCCATACCCACGGAACCTGCCGATTACTCGATCGGTTTTGAAGTGAACCTGGAAGGTCAAAGGGTAAGCCTCGCAAAGCCCCTCGTCGTGACGAAGGAGAGAGACGACACTTTCAGGGGATTGGACTTGGTCATCGAGGGGATGAGATTTGTGCGAAGGGGAACCGCGTACGACTTCTCCGTGAAGTTGGTGAACAAGGAGAGGGGCAGAAAGTACCTTCGCATCAAGAGGCTCCTGGTGGTGTTGGCGGGCAAGGAACCCGTCTACTCCCACTCCACAACCGATGGTTGGCGCGTCGTGGTCGACGCCTTCGCTTCCAGGGAACTGTTCCGCACCACCTCCTACGATCGGATCGTTTTCAAGGAGGAGGGAAGTTACAGACTCGTGGTGATAGTGGAGACGGAAAGGGACAGGATCGTGAAGGAGATGGGGATCGTCGTTTCCGAGTGAGGTGGGATCATTCCGCTGGAGAACAAGAGGGTGGACTGGTTTTTCCTATCGCTCGTCGCCGTCTTGATGTTCTACGGACTGTTCGTGTTGAGGAGCGCCGTTTTGGGCGAGGCGGAGGGCCTTTTCGTGAGGCAGGTCTTCTGGAACGTGATGGGCTTCTCTCTGATGGTCTCGATGCTGTTCGTTCGCGAGGACACGGTGAAGAGGTTCTCGAAGCTGTTGTACGTCCTCGCCTTGGCGTTCCTCGTCGCGGTGCTCTTCGTGGGAACGGAGGTGGGGGGATCCAGGAGGTGGATCAGGACTCCCGTCGGAGGGTTTCAACCTTCGGATTTGGCGAAACTCGCCCTCATAGTTCTGTTGCCGGAAGTGTTGACGGAGGGGAGATTCTGGCTCAGCTTGATCTTGGCGACTGTACCGACCGCTTTGGTCTTCGTCGAGCCGGACCTTGGAACGTCCGTCGCTTTGATCGTCGTGTGGTTCTTCGCAGTTTTGGCGTCGCGAGTGAGGAAGAAGCCTCTCTGGATTCTGCTTCTTTTGTGCGTCGCGTTCTTTCCAATTTTCTTCTTCTTCGGCCTGAAGGATTACCAAAGGGTGAGGATCCTCGCCTTCTTGGAACCCGAAAAGTACGGCAAGACCTACTCTTACAACGTCATACAGTCCATGAGAGCGATCGGCTCGGGAGGCTTGTTCGGGAAGGGTTACATGCGCGGCACCGCGAACCTGATGGGGCTTGTACCCATCGCGCACACGGATTTCATCGTGTCGGTGATAGGAGAGGAGTTCGGCTTTTTGGGGATTCTGTTCACCGTTTCGCTGTACTCTCTTCTGCTCTTCAGGATCGCCCGATGGCTTCCCCACGTGAAGAGCGAGTACTGGGAGATCCTCATGGTGTCCGCCTCGTCTCTCCTGTGGTTCCACGTTCTGGAGAACGTTTCGATGTGTCTTGGTTTGCTCCCCGTCACGGGCATACCTTTACCCTTCGTGAGCTACGGTGGAAGCTCCACCCTCACCTTCTCCATCATCATGGGCCTCGTCCTAAAAGGCATCGCGATCGCGCATATAGAGAGAAAAGAATGAATGCTGAACAAATTTAAACCAATTTAAGTCAAAGAAGAAAAGGAGGTGAAGACATGAAATGGGCCGTCTTGGCAACGCTCGTGGTTTTGGTAGTGGTGGGTTGCGTGCCGCCCATTTTAGAAGAAAGACACGAGTTCGTGGTGGAGGTCGCGGGAAGGGAGCGCTTGGATGAAGTCATGAATTGGTACCGACCGAGCTACAGTGACTACATCTTGCAGAAAAAACCTGTGATCGTGCTGTATTACGATAACGGTAACGAATCTTTTGTAGCAGCCGCCGGTGAGATATTTTCCTCGGGTGACTTGAAAGCCTTTTTGGAAGAGAAGTGGGAATCTTACGATCCGAGTTGGGACGTGGACGTGTTTGTGACGGATAACAAGTACTACGCGAAAATTTCGTTCAGAAAAGCTGAGCCGATCACCGTTACGCTCGTGGAGTTTGAGAAAAGAACTTATAGTTCCTCAAAGAACTACTATAAAGTCCAAAAAGTCACTCTTCTTGAAGAAAAGAACGGCCTGTACGAGTTGGGTGATCCCTCCCAGTTGAGAACGTCAACAAAAGGCTTTGCAGTCTTGGTTAGATCGGTTGAAAAAGTGGCAATAGTACCAGAAATAACCAAAATCCTCGGTGCCGAGGTCGTGTGGCCAGTATCTCAATAAGGTAAAGGGGGTGTGAGAGATGAAGAAGTCTCTGATCGTCCTGTTGTTGTGCCTCGTGGCCTTGTCTTTCGCCTTCGAGGTGAAGAGCATCATCATCGTGCCGGAAAAAGTGGAGTTCTCCGTGGACGTGTGGTTGGACAAGCCGGAGGGGTCCGTCTATCAGGTCGGCGAGAAGATCGAGATCTTCGTGAAAACCACAAGGGACGCTTACATACTCGTCTACGACATAAACGCCGAGGGAAAAGTGAGGCTGTTGTTCCCGAACAAGTACGACGACAACAACTTCGTGAAGGCCAACGAGATCAAGAAGATCCCCACAAAACCCACTTATTCCTTCAGGGTCACGCCTCCGCAGGGTAAAGAGTTCATCCAGGTGATCGCCTGCACCACGCCGATTCCCATCTTCGAAGAGCTCAAAGAGCTCGGAAGGACCAAAGAGTTTCCAATCATTTCAGAAAACGTCGAGGACTACGTTCAGAAAAAGCTTCGCCCTTACCTGAGGGGAAGCTGGGCCTCCGACATCACGTACTTCTACGTCGGGAAGGCACCCGCTTTTGGGACGTTGATAGTCGACTCCGACCCACCGAGGGTGCCCGTCTTCGTGGATGGCTCGTACAAGGGTGAAACCCCGATCTCGATACTGCTGGACGAGGGCACGCACTACGTCACGGTCTACTTCGACCAAGGAGCCTACTCGCAGGAAGTTTACGTGAGGGCGAACCAAACGACCAGGGTCTTCGCCACGCTCCCACAGGCCACGCTCTCCCTGTCTTCGAGCCCAAGCGGCGCGAGAGTCTTCGTGGGTGGGATTTACAGGGGCAACACTCCCTTGACGCTCAGGCTCTCCCCCGGCACCTACACCGTCAGGTTCAGCCTGGAAGGGTACCGGGAAGAGGAAAGGCAGGTGACGCTGAGATCGGGCGAATCGAGGAGCATCAGCGTGACGCTCAAACCAGCCCAGGCGACCCTCAGGTTGAGAACGATCCCGGGCGACGTTTCCGTCTACATAGACGGCAAATACATGGGAAGAACATCGGGAGGCGTGTTGAACGTGGTACTCAGTCCCGGAAGCCACGAGGTGAGGTTGGAGAAGAGCGGTTACAAAACGGACGTTTTCACCATCACGCTGAGTGCCGGCGAGGAGAGGGAGATCTTCAGGCAACTCCAGAAGGAGATCTTCTACTCCCGACTCACCATCTCGACCACTCCTTCCGGTGCGACCGTCTACCTCAACGGTTACTATTACGGGATCACGCCGCTCACGGTCTACATAGAAGCTGGCACTTACGAGCTCACCTTGGTGAAGCCAGGCTACAAGACGATCGTGAGAACCCTGGTTTTGGACGAAGAGGTAAAAAGTTTCAGGTACACCATGGAAGTCATCAAGTGACGAGTGAAAAACGAGAAAAATGGTGTAAAATCGAAAGGAAAGGGGATGCCCTGCGTCCCCTTTCCGTGTTAAACCAGGAGAGGGAGCCGAGGCCTATGGAGGCAAGAGTGCTCGTCGTGGACGATTCGAAGATCGCGTACCTCGCCGTGAAGAACACCTTGGAGAGGGAGGGCATAGAGGTCCTGTGGGCGAGGGACGGTGCGGAGGCCCTCAACAGACTGAAGGCGGAGAAGGTGGACCTCGTCTTCGTCGACGTATTCCTCCCCGGAGAGAACGGGGTGGACTTGATAAGACAGATGCGTGGTCTCTTTCCCAACGTCCCCGTGGCCGTTTTGAGTTCGTACGTGGACAAGGAGCTCATCCTGAGCGCGGTGAAGGCCGGGGCGATCGACTACATACTGAAACCCTTCAAGAGGGAGTACCTTCTCGAGCGCGTGAAGAGGATTATTCTGGGGGAGAAGGTGCGCGTTGTTCAATTTTCTCCTCAAAAGCTCGAGGAGCTGGAGATCACGTTGAAGTTCGAAGACATCGTGCGAAAGGAAGTGAAGCGTTGCAGCAGGGCTGGCGGGCATTTCTGCGTGATGTACGCGAAGTTTCCTAGTTTTGTCAAAAACTTCGACGAGCTCAAGGAGTTCCTCAGGGAGACGGACTTCGTCATACCGGTGTCGGCCAACGAGATTCTCTTCGTGCTCACCCTGACCGGAAAGAACGGCGTGACCGCCGTCGTGAGGAGGACGAAGGAGAGGATAAGAGAAGATTTCACCTACGCCTTCGTCTGTTATCCGGACGACGGCAAAAACGCGGACGAAATAATATCGAGTTTGAAGGAGAAAATCAGGCAGGAGGGGATCAAGGCTTGAAGCTGATAGAATCCGTCCCGAACTTCAGCGAGGGAAGAAGGAAGGAAGTTGTGGAGAAGATCGTGAGGGAGGCGGAAAAGTACGAAAACGTTTGGGTGCTCGACTGGTCATTGGACGCCGACCACAACAGGTCCGTCGTGACGCTGGCGGGAGAGCCGGCAAACGTTCTGAACGCGCTCTTCGACATGACGAAAAAAGCCGCCGAGCTCATCGATCTCAGGAACCACAGGGGAGAACACCCCAGGATGGGCGCCACGGACGTGATACCTCTGGTTCCGCTCTTCAACACCACGATGGAGGAGTGCGTGGAGTATTCTAGGATGCTCGGAAAGCGCATAGGAGAGGAGTTGGGTATTCCCGTCTACCTGTACGAGAAGTCCGCCACCAGGCCCGAGAGGCAGAACTTGGCCGAGATAAGGAAGGGGGAGTTCGAGGGGTTCTTCCAGAAGATCAAGGACCCCAACTGGAAGCCCGATTTTGGACCGGACAGGGTGCATCCCACCGCCGGCGTCGTGGCCGTCGGCGCTCGCGAGTTCCTCATCGCCTTCAACGTGAACCTCGGGACGCGCGACGTGAGGATCGCAGAAGCAATTGCGAGAGCCGTGAGGAACTCCAGCGGGGGATTTCGCTACGTGAAGGCCATGGGGGTCGAGCTCAAGGAGAAGGGGATGGTCCAAGTCTCGATGAACATCACCAACTACAAGAAGTCCCCGATCCACAGGATCTTCGAGTTGATCAAGATCGAGGCGGAGCGGTACGGCGTCCCCATTCTGGGCACGGAAATCGTGGGGTTGTTCCCCTTGGAGGCCATACTGGACGTCGCGTCGTTCTACCTCAAGACCGAACTCAAGAACAAGAAAGTGATAGAGTCGAACCTCTTGGAGATATTCGTGAGGAAGTACGAGAGATGAGGATCAGGGTGTTGGTCTCGGGGAAGGTCGACGATTTCTTGAGGTCAGGTGTGGAGCACTACGGCGAACTTCTGAGGAGGTTCTGCAAGCTTGAGCTCCTCGAGGTGAAGAGGCACACCCTCAAGACCGTAGAGGAAACGGTGAAGAGGGAAACGGAAGAGTTGAAGAAGAGGATTCTACCCGAGAGCGTGGTCCTGGTGCTCGACAGGAGGGGAAAAGAGATCTCTTCCGAGGAGTTCGCGGAGTTCTTGAGGGAAGTGCGCGACAGGGGGAAGGATTTGACCGTTCTGATCGGGGGACCGTTCGGCCTGGACGAAACCGCTTTGAGCGACGCGGATTACGTTCTGTCGCTTTCCAAAATGACCTTCACGCACGGCACGTGCGTGTTCTTGATGTTAGAGCAGATCTTCAGGGCCTTTAAAATAATACAAGGAGAGAGCTATCACTACTGATAGGGAGGTGGAAAGAAGGTGGAAGAATCCGTGAGTGAAAACTTCGCCGTATTGGGATTGGAAGCGATCTTTCTCTTGCTTCTCATTTACCTCTCCAACTTCTTCTCTTCCTCAGAAACCGCCCTCACGCTCACGAGCAAGCTCAAGATCAAGGAGTTCATAGAGAAGCACGAAGAGAAGGACCAGAGGGAATCTTACATGCACCTGTTCAACAAGTACCTCACGACCATCCTCATAAGCAACAACCTCGTGAACCTTCTCGCTTCTTCCATATCGACCATCATCTTTCTCAACTTGCTCAGGGGTGTCAACGAGGAGGTCGTGGCGCTCATCTCCACTCTGTTCATCACCACGGTTTTGCTCGTCTTCGGGGAGATCACGCCGAAGATCGTCGCGAGGCTCCAACCGGACAGGGTCTTCCACAGGTCGATCAAAGTCGTTCGGGTGCTCTCCAGGCTCCTCGATCCTGTGGAAAAGTTCATCCTGAAGGTCTGCGACGCCCTCATCTGGTTGAGGTACAGACGGAGGGTCTCCGAGGACATCTTGATCACGGAGGAGGACATCATCTCCATCGTTCAGGTCGGGGGGGAGATGGGGGTCATAGAAGAAGAGGAAGAGAGGATCGTGAAGAGGGCCTTCGAGATGAAAGAGATCGAAGTGAAGGAGATCATGACGCCCAGGATAGAGATCGTTGCAATCGAGGAAAATCAGACGATCGGAGATCTGGTAGAGCTCATAAAGGAGGAAGGTTACTCGAGGATCCCGGTCTTCCGCGAGACCATCGACAACATCGTCGGTGTCTGTTACGCAAAGGACGTGTTGGCCCTCCTGACGATGAAGGACTGCGAAGAGCTCATGGGTATGCGGGTGAAGGACATCATGAGGGAGGCCATATACGTGCCGGAGACGATGAACATAGACCAGCTCCTCAGGATCCTCAGGAGCAAGAAGGTGCACATCGCGGTGGTGGTGGACGAGTACGGCGGAACGGCCGGTCTGGTGACCTTGGAGGACATCATAGAAGAGTTGGTGGGAGACATCATGGACGAGTACGACTACGACGAGATCTCGGAGATCAGAAAGATCGGCGAGAGGACGTACGTGGTGGATGGTGGCACTCCCATAAACGACCTGGAGATAGAGCTGAAGATCCAGTTCCCGGAGACGGAGTACGAAACGATCGCCGGATACCTTCTCGAACAGTTCAAGAGGATACCGTCCGTGGGGGACGAGTTGAGGGTGGGGAACCTGTACTTCAGGGTCCTCGCCGTCGGAAAGAACAGGATAGAGAGGGTACTCGTCAGGATAGAGGAGGAAGGGGAGCGTGGACGTGAAGAAGCT
The DNA here is from genome assembly GCA_030550515.1 of Thermotogota bacterium. Classification (GTDB taxonomy): domain Bacteria; phylum Thermotogota; class Thermotogae; order Thermotogales; family Thermotogaceae; genus JAUQPE01. The sequence goes on from JAUQPE010000011.1 coordinate 165,584, forward strand.
GATAGAAGAAGCGAGGAAAGCGAAGGAGAAGGCGTACGCTGAGTACTCGAAGTTCAAAGTGGGGGCGGCGCTCCTCACCAAGTCCGGCAAGATCTTCACCGGCGTGAACGTGGAGAACGCCTCCTACGGTTTGACGGTGTGCGCGGAGAGGGTCGCCGTGTTCAAGGCGGTATCCGAGGGGGAGAGGGAATTTCTCGCGATAGCTGTGGTTTCCGATTCCCAGGAGATAACGCCACCGTGCGGTGCCTGTAGACAAGTCCTGTTCGAGTTCTCGGAAGACATGGACGTGATCATGGCGAACAAGGACGGGAAATATGAGATAATGAAGTTGAAAGATCTGATGCCGAAAGGTTTCAAGCTGAGGGGAGGTTGAGTACCATCAAGTCCGGTTTCGTTGCCCTCGCGGGAAAACCGAACGTTGGGAAGTCCACCTTCATAAACACGGTGTTCGGCAGGAAAGTGGTGATCGTCTCGGACAAACCCCAGACGACCAGGAACAGGATAAATTGCATCTACACGGACAAGGACGCCCAGATCGTCTTCGTGGACACGCCGGGTATACACAAGCCGCTGCACAGACTGGGAGAGTACATGGTGAAGGCGGCGATACAGGCCTTGAAAGGAGTCGACGTGGTGCTGTTCATGCTCGACGCTGAGGACGGCTTCACCAAGACGGACGAACACGTCGCCCAAATCGCCAAGGAGGCGGGCACGAAGACGATCATCGTCGTCAACAAGATCGACGCGGTCGAGCGGGAAAGGGCGGAAGCGATCGGAGAAACGGCGAAAAAGCACGTGGAAAACTTCGTTTCCGTGCACTACATCTCCGCCCTTCGGGGAGAAGGCGTCCCCGAGGTCCTCGAGAAGATAAAGGAGATCCTCCCGGAAGGGCCCCAGTACTATCCGGAAGACATGGTGACGGACAGGCCTTTGTCCTTCATGGTCTCGGAGATCGTGAGGGAGAAGATCTTCCACCTCACCTACCAGGAGGTCCCCCATTCAACCGCGGTGATAGTGGAGGAGATAAAGGATCGTCCCAACGGCGTGCTCTACATAAGGGCGACCATTTACGTCGAGAGGGAATCCCAAAAAGGTATCCTCATCGGAAAGAACGGTTCCATGATCAAAAAGATAGGAACCTTGGCCCGCGAGGAGATAGAGTTCCTCGTGGGAAGGAAGGTCTTCCTGGACCTGAACGTGAAAGTGAAAGAGAAGTGGAGGGAAAAGGACTTCATCATCCTCCACGAGATCGGGATGAAGGACGAGGTAAGGTGAGGAGGAAGAGGTGTGAAGTGCCCGGGTTGCGGTGCCGAGATGCAGTTCGAGGACCCCAGGAAACCAGGTTACATCCCTCAGGAAGTCTACGAAAGGCGAATCCAAGAGGGGAAAGAGGTACTCTGTCAAAGGTGCTTCAGGATGAAACACTACGGGAAGTTGGAGTGGATCGACTTCGACTGGGATTTCAAAAAGGAGCTGAAGTCCTACCTCGGCGGCTTCGACGTGGTGCTTTGGGTCATCGACGTGTTCGATTTCGAGGGTACTTACAGGGAAGACATCGCAGAACTTTTGAGAGGAAAGCGCGTGATCTACGCGGTGAACAAGCTGGACCTTCTCCCGAAAGCGGTGAAGGTGGCCGAGCTGAAAGAGTGGCTGAAGGAGAGGATGAGGGTCGACGATCCAGACGACATACGGGTGGTGAGCGCGGTCAAGGGCTTTGGGATAAATTCTCTCGTGAAGCACGTGGCGTCGTTGACCGACAAGATCTTGGTCATCGGCGTCACCAACGTTGGGAAATCTTCCCTTTTGAACCGAATCTGCACGCACGAGAACACCGTGAGCCCGTTTCCTGGAACGACGCTCGGTATCATGAAGAGGAAGGCCAAGGACGCGGACGTCCACTTCTACGACACACCCGGCATAATGACGCGCGACAGGGTCTTGGACCTCCTGGATCCAGAGTGCCAAAAGGTCATCCTTCCCCAAAAAGAACTCTCCAGGAAGACCTTCAAGCCCGACAACGGCAGGGTCATCTTCATGGGAGGGTTGTGCCGTTTCGACATCAGCTTTGAAGGTGAAAAAAGGCCCATTTTTTTGCTTTTCGCCTCGGAGAGCGTGGTCTTTCACGAAACCAACAAGACGAAGGCGGAAGAGCTGATGAGGGAAAGGCTCGGCGACTTGCTCGTTCCACCGTGTAGGAAGGCACGTTACGAGGACTTCAAATGGAAGAAAGAAAGATTCGTTCTGAAGGAAGGAGAAGAGTTGGTGGTGGCGGGACTTGGTTGGATGAGCGTGAGAAGGGACCCCTTCACCGTCGAGGTCACCGTTCCAGAGAGCGTGAAACTGGTGGTGAGGAAAGCGCTGGTGTCTCCCAAAGGCTAGGAGATCTTTATACCCCTCTTCCTTGCGAGCTCTTCCAAAATGGCCTTTTCTTCCCTCGTCAAATCTTTAGGTATCTCCACGTGCACGTTCACGAGCAAGTCTCCCCTCCTGCCGTGTTCGTCGGGGAGTCCTTTGCCCTTCAACTTGAAGATCGTTTCGGGTTGCGTGCCGGCGGGGATCTTCAGGAGCGTGGTGTCTCCCTCCGGTAGGGGAACCTCCACGGTTGTCCCGAGCAGGGCCTGGAGGTAATCGATGGTGAGGTCGTAGATCAAGTCCCTTCCGGATTTTTTGAACCTGGGGTCTGGTCTGAGCCTCACCACGACGATGAGGTCACCGTAGGGACCCCCGTAAAAACCCGCGTTTCCCTCTCCCGAGAACCGCACTCTCGCACCGTCTTCGACGTATGGGGGAAGCTTGATCGTCCTTCGAACTTTCCTCTTCACCCTACCGGAACCACCGCACTCGCGACAGAACTCCTTGGGAATCCTACCCGTTCCCTCGCACCTGGTGCAGGGTCTTTCGCTCACGAAGTAACCGAAGAACGACCTCCGTTCTTCCCTGATCCTTCCCGTGCCGCCGCAGACGGGACAGTCGACGTACCCGCTTCCCGGTTCCACACCGCTTCCTCTACAGCGTGGGCACGTTTCGTACCTGTCGTACTCTATGGTGATCTCAGCGCCCTTCAAGAGCGTGGACAAGTCGACCTCGACGAAGTACTCAACGTCCTCTCCCCTTCTCGGGGCAAACCTTTCCCTTCGTTCCCTTGGGGTCTCTCCGAAGAAGACTTCAAAGATGTCCCTGTTGAAGAAGTCTTCAAACTCCCTGAAGATATCTTCGAAAGGTGTCCCGTGTTCTTGGGCCTCCTGGTAGACCGGCTGTTCGCCAACGTAGCCGAAACGATCGTACATGGCCCTCTTCTGTGGATCGCTGAGGACCTCGTAGGCCTCCTGTATCTCCTTGAACCGCCTCTCCGCTTCCTCTCTGTTCTCGGGGTGCCTGTCCGGGTGCCACTCTTTGACCAACTTCCTGTAGGCCCTCTTTATGTCTTCCAAGGAGGCATCGCGAGGAACGCCGAGTATCTCGTAGTAGTCTTTTCTCCTCCTCGTCATGGCTCATTCTCTCCCTTCTCCTCTTGAACGCTCGCCTGCTCGACGACTGGTTTCGCGGGTTTCACAGCCACTTTGACTTTGGCGGGCTTGAGGACCTTGCCGTGGAACTTGTAACCTTCTTCCAAGACCTCCAAGATCGTGTACTCCTCCACGCTGTCCGTCTCCACCCTCTCGTACGCCTCGTGCTCGAAGGGGTTGAACTTCTCGCCAGCCCTCACGCTTATTTTGACCAACCCCTCCTTTTCCAGAACGTTGATGAGTTTTTTGTATATCAACTTCACACCCTCGTAGAAGGACGTGTTGGAGTGATCGGTCTGGTTGAGCGCCCTCTCGAAATCCTCGAGGATCGGGACCAATTTTGCGATCAAGTATTCGTTCGCGTTCTTTATGATCTCCCTTCTCTCCCTGGCGACCTCATCCCTGTAGTTCTCGTACTCCGCCTTGAGCCTCTTCGCGTACTCTTCCAATTCTTTGCACCTTTCTTCGAGTTCTTTCAGCTTGACTTCCACGTCGTTCTTCTCGCACATCGCGTATCACCTCCTGGAGATCGTCGTGAAGTACTCGGATAGCCTGTTGAGGACGTACTCCATCACCCTGAAGTTGGTGTCGTACTTGGTGATCTTTGAGGTGAACAGGTGGACCGCTCCTATGGGTGTGGAGTCCTTGTAGTACCAACCCGAGAAGACCGCGAACTTCTCCATCCTCTTCCTCCCTATCTCTTTCCCTATCTTCACCACGATCTCTCCTCGAGAGCCTTCCAGAAACTCTTTCAAGTTTCTCTTGTCCGACAAGAACTCCAGAAGACCCTTGATGTCTTCCGTGTCCAGGGTGTCGTCGCTCAGGAGGTTTTCAAAGCCAAGCTCTATGTAGCTTTCCCTGGTCTCGCTTATTATGCTCTCCAGGAGCTTCAAAAATTGGCTTCCTTTGAAATACTCTATCTTTCCTTCGAGTATCTCGCTCACGGAATGTCCCCTTAAAACGAGGTTCAAGTGTTCTTCGATCCTCCGCCAATCCGGTATCTCCTCCACCCTCATTGGCGTCGTCTTGAGAACGCCAAGCTCCGTCAAGAGGGAGAACACCATGTAGTTTTCGGCGATCGGTGTGAGAACGACGCGAACGATCCTCAGGTTCCTCAAGTTCGGCTTCTCGATAACGACGTAGCCCTTTGTTGCTCTTTCGAGCACGCTTCCTATCATCGTCAAGATCTTCTCGGGATCGGCTAAGGGTATCATTCTCAGCACTTCAACTTCCACGCTCGGAGTCGAGGTCTCCCTCAAGAGCTTCAACATTTCTTCAAAGTAGAACCTCAGCCCCTTATCGGTCGGTATGCGACCGGCGGAGGTGTGGGGTTGGTAGATGTACCCCAGGTGCTCGAGTTTTTTCATGTCGTTCCTGATCGTGGCACCGCTGTACTCGATGTTCGTGACGTCGAGCACCTGTTGTGAGCTGACGGGTTTTTTCTTCTCGATGTACTCTCTGACGATGCAGTAGAGCACCTTCCTCTGCCTCTCGTTGAGTTCTCTGGATTTCTTCCTTTCGGGTTTTCTCGCAGCCATATCTTAGCACTCCCTTTTTTCGAGTGCTAAAAATAGTTTATCACAACTACCGGAAAGATTCAAGTTTTATGAAACTTCCCGGTTCGGTTGCGCTCGCTCTTCGACGGTGTTGTCAACTTGCCGCCCTTGTGATAAAATAGATACACGACAGGAGTGCCGAGGTGGCGGAATGGCAGACGCGGCTGACTCAAAATCAGCTGGGGGATAACCCCGTGCGGGTTCAACTCCCGCCCTCGGCACCAGTGGAAGGGGCTCTCGCCCCTCTTAATTTTTGTGTGGGGCCGTGATGGGATGACGAGGGTGGTCAGAGTCGATCCCTTGGATCCAAGGGAGGAAGATCTAAGGGAAGCGGTGGACCTGCTGAAAGGTGGGGAGGTCGTGATCTTCCCCACGGAAACTGTCTACGGTTTGGGAGCGGACGTCTTCAACGAAAGAGCTTGCAGGAAGATCTTCGAGTTGAAGAAGCGCCCACTCGATAACCCTCTGATAGTCCACATAGACTCCTTCGAGCAACTCTTCAAGATCGCAAAGGCGCAAGACCGCTACCTCCACATCCTGGAGAGGTTTTGGCCGGGTCCCCTAACGGTGGTGTTGGAAAAAAAGGATGTCGTATCGGACGTGGTCACCGCTGGGCTCGAAACGGTGGCCGTGAGGATGCCGGCACACCCCGTTGCCCTGAAGTTGATAAGGCTCCTCGGGAGTCCGATCGCCGCTCCCAGCGCCAACGTGTCGGGACGCCCCAGCGCCACGAGCGTCGAGCACGTCTTGGAGGACTTCATGGGAAAAGTGAAGCTGGTGATCGACGCCGGCCCCACCCCCTTCGGACTCGAGTCGACGGTCGTGGACCTCACCAAATCTCCCCCCGTTCTCTTGAGGCCCGGACCCGTCGAGGTGGAAAAACTGGTGGAGATCTTTGAAGGTCTGATCGTGCCGGATTTCGTCCGCGAAAAGAAAGGTTTCTCGGGCGTACCCCCTTCCCCTGGCGTGAAGTACAGGCACTACGCCCCCTCGAAACCCCTCGTGCTCGTCGAAGACTTGAACAAGATGCCCCAGGTCCTGAGGGAGCACCCCAACAGCGTTGTTCTGTGCGTGAAGGAGCATTCCCACCTGTACGAGGAACCTCTGGTGCTTGGCTCTCTGGAGAACCCCTACAGCATAGCGCAGAACCTCTTCAGGGCGCTGAGAGAGGCCGAAAAGATGGTTGGGAAAGAGTGGATAGTGGTGGAAGGTTTCGAAGAGAAAGGGATCCTGTTCGCCGTGATGAACAGGTTGAGGAAGGCCGCCACGGAGATCGTGAGGTGATCACAAAAAGTTTCCTTTGCGTTCAGATGATAGTAAACTTTCCTGTGCTAGGATGGATGCGGGTGAGTGGGAACGGAGGCAACCATCTCAAAAACGTGGGGGGTGTGCTCATGGCGTGGCTTGTGTTCAGCACCCTAGCAGGAGCTGGTTCCATGGTCGTAGCCTTGTTGCTGTTTGAACGCATCTTGCGCAAGGACCCCGGGACTGGAAGGATGCTCGAAATCTACTCGGCCATCAAAGAAGGCGCCCTGGCCTACTTGAGAAGACAGAACAGAACCCTCGCCGTGTTCGTTCTCGTCATGGCCATCATACTCGGCGTGGTGGCAACAGTTCTCAGGAACGCAACCATCGGACTGTCCATGGCAATCGCCTACGTGTTGGGATCCGCCTGCACCACCCTGGCGGCCTACCTCGGGATGAGGGCGGCTGTGGAGACGAACGTGAGGGTGGCCTCGGCCGCCCGCAAAGGTTTGAAAGAAGCCTTCCCGGTAGCGTACTACGGTGGAGCCGTAATGGGTTTGTTCGTGGTTGGGATCTCCCTGTTCGGCATCACCGTACTATTCTTCGTCTTCAGGGAGCTTCTGGGGTGGGCTGACGTGGACGCCACCGACGTTGTCTTGAGCTTCAGTTTCGGTGCGAGCGCGCTTGCCCTGTTTGCCAAAGCTGGTGGAGGTATCTACACCAAAACGGCCGACATAAGCGCTGACTTGGTCGGGAAGGTGGAACTTGGGATACCCGAGGATGACCCGAGGAATCCGGCGGTGATCGCGGACAACGTGGGAGACAACGTTGGAGACGTCGCCGGTATGGGTGCAGACCTCACAGACTCTTACATCGCGAGTGTCGCCGCCACGATGGTCATAGGCGCAGAGATAGGAAATCCAAAGCTTGTGACCTTGCCACTCCTGATAGCGGCGATGGGTTTGTTCGCTTCTATCATCGCTTTGGCTTTCGTGGCGCGGAGTATCAGAAGGAGCCCGGGTAGGGCATTGAACCTTGGAACGTTCCTGACGTGTGGAATATTCGTCGTGCTCCTTCTGATCGCGGTGAGGTTTTCGGGCCTCGAAGGCAACAGTTGGCTTGGAGTCTTCCTTCCGACGCTGGCGGGACTTGGTGCGGGAGTCGTCATAGGTCTCACCTCGGACTACTTCACCTCGATCGAGAAGAAGCCAGCTAGAAGGATCGCCGAGGCCTCGGTGACTGGTACCGCGATCAACATACTGATGGGGTTCTCATACGGGATGGTAAGCATCACGCCCCCGATACTCTGTATCGCTGCCACGACGATAGCTGCGTGGTACCTGGCGAAGGCCTTCGGGATAGATCCGTTCTACGGGATCGCCTCGGCGGCACTCGGGATGCTCTCGATAGTCGGAACGGTGATATCGGCGGACGCCTACGGTCCCATATCCGACAACGCCAAAGGGATAGCGGAGCAAGCGAGTCTTGGAGAAGAGGTGGTCGCCGTCACGGACATGCTCGACGCAGCCGGAAACACCTCCAAAGCGATCACGAAAGGGTTCGCCATCGGGTCAGCTGCCCTGACCGTTCTTGCCCTGTTCGCGGCTTACGCGCACCTTGTGAACATCAAATCGTTGGAACTGATGTCCCCACAGGTGATCGCCGGTCTTTTCATAGGAGTGATGATGCCCCCGGTCCTCTCGGCCATGCTCATACTCGCCGTCTCCAGGAACTCCGAGAGGATGATAGAGGAGATCAGGAGGCAGTTCAGAGAGATCCCTGGATTGGCTGAGGGAACCGCCAAACCGGATTACGCCAAGTGTGTCGACATAGCGACCGCGGGCGCCCTCAGGGAGCTGCTGCCTTCCGGTATCGTGGCGATCGTGGCACCAGCACTGACGTTGATAGTGCTTGGAAAAGAAGCACTAGCAGGATTTTTGGCGGGAAGCATTCTGAGCGGTATCATCTTCGCCCTCTTCATGGCGAACGCTGGTGGGGCTTGGGACAACGCGAAGAAGTACATCGAGGAAGGGCATTTTGGTGGGAAAGGTTCCGAAGCCCACAAGGCGGCCGTTGTGGGAGACACCGTCGGCGATCCGTTCAAGGATACCGCGGGACCTTCCTTGAACACGATGATAACGGTGATGTCGCTGGTTGCCGAGGTTTTTGCTCCCTTACTCCTCTTGATCTTCAGCAGGTGAGAAAAAACTTTGGAAACGCGAACTCCTGGGCGCAAGCCCAGGAGTTTTTTTGGCCCCTCAGAGCTCCCTGGTATGATATCATTTTGGGGAAACTGACTGTGAGGTGTGATGAAGAGTGGAAAACGTGGTGAGGGATCGCGGAGGGAGTGCGACTTCTTCCGGCAAACTACTCACGCTCTTGTCCCTGTTCGTCATGGAGTTCTCCGGGGTGAGAGAAGAGGACGAAGCTCTGAAAGCCCTCACGAGCGTGTTGAAACGTGCCGTGGACGTGAAGGGAATATCCCTGCTCGACCAGGATATGAAGAAGGTCACGGGCGAGGACTTCGACGTTCAACGGTACGAGGACCTGATGAAGTGGTGCAAAGAGAACTCGGTTTCAACTTTCGTGCAGGATGGGGATCATTTCGTTGGGATAGTACCGGTGATGAAGCGTGAGAACCTCTTCGGTTTCATCCTCGTCGTCCTTCCCAACCAACCGTCTCTCGAGGAGACCGAGACGTTCAGGATCTTCTCTTTCCTTGCGGCGATCGTTTTGGAGAACATAAAGTTGTACAAGAGTCTCGAAGAGACGTACAACTACGTTTCGAACATCATGAACGCGTTACCAGAGGCAATCTTTGTGTACGGCAAGGACGGGGTGAGTTTCAGAAACAGGAGGTTCATCGAGGCCAACTTCCCAGACCAGGTGATGAGGAAGGCCTTCCAACTTTCCGAGGAAGTCCTGGAACTCGGCAAAGCGCGCGTTGGAGAAGTCGAGTTCGAGAGGGAGTACTATTCCATCGTCTCGCAACCCCTCGTTTACGGCGAACGTGTCTTCGCGTTGACCGCTGTAGCCAACGTCACGGCTACGAAGGAGTTGGAAAAGCTACGTCAGATCGATAGGATGAAGACCGAGTTCATCGCCAACATCTCCCACGAACTGCGCACCCCTCTCGCCGCGATAAAGGCCTACGCCGAAACCCTGCTGAACAACTTGGAAGAGTTGGACGCGGAAACCCTGAGGGAGTTCGTCAGGATCATCCTCCAACAGAGCGATCACCTCGAGAAGATCCTGGAAGAGCTACTGGACTTTTCGAGCTTGGAACGAAAGTCGTTGAAGGTAGTCAAAGAAGAGGTCGACCTGTGCTCGATGATCGAGGAAGCGGTGGACGCGATGAAGGAATACGGGGCTTCCAGGGGTGTGGAGCTGTACTTCGAGCCCGGAACCGACGAAGCCCGCGTGATGGGAGACCCAAGGAGGCTGAAGCAGGTTTTGTTGAACCTTCTCAGCAACGCGATAAAGTATTCGAAGGAGGACGAAAGCGAGAAGTTCGCGAGAGTCACTTTGGAAAGGAATGGAAACGGTTACCTGATCGCGGTGGAGGACAACGGGATAGGGATTCCCGAAAGCATGAAGGACAAGATATTCGAGAAGTTCTTCAGGGTCGATTCTTCTTTGACGTACAAAGTTCCTGGCACGGGCCTTGGACTCACCATCGCGAAGGAGATCGTGGAGATGCATGGGGGGAAGATCTGGGTAGAGAGCGAGGAGGGCAAGGGATCCAAGTTCTTCGTTTGGATCCCTGAGGGACATGACGGCGGCTAAGGTGTTGGAAAAGGTGATAGAAAGCATAGAGAAGCTCCCCTCGCCGAGCTTCGTCGTTCAGAGGATCATATCCGTGTGTTCCAAACCCGACGCCTCCTCCGAAGAGGTGGCCAGGGCTCTCTTGATGGACGCCAGTTTGAGCGCGCGCGTGCTGAGGCTCGCAAATTCCGCTTATTATGGGATTCCCAGGAAGATAACGACGCTCTCGGAAGCGGTGATGATACTCGGTTTCAAGACCGTGAGGAACATCGCGTTGAGCGTTTTCACCTACGACATGATCTTCAAAAACCAAGAGAGCGTCGTCGACAGGAAGAAGCTCTGGGCGCACTTTTTGTACACAGCGATCGTTTCCGAAACGGTTGCGGAAGTTGTCGGCTACCCTTTGAAAGAGGAAGTTTTCGTGGCGGGGCTCCTGCACGATATAGGGAAGGTGGTCTACGATTACGTCTTCCCAAAGCTTTTCGAGACGATGGTCAAGATAGCGGAAAAGGGGAAGATGAACATGTTGGACGTGGAACGCGAGTTGGGGATGCCGTCGCACGAACTGGTGGGGAAGAAGCTCCTCGAGTCGTGGAATTTCCCAGATTTGCTCGTGTTCTCAACGGCGCACCACCACTCTGTGGAATCGTTGTCCAGCGACTTCTTCCTGAGTCAGGTGTCCATGGTGCAACTTGGAGACGTTCTTGCGAATCTGATCGCGAGGGGGCGCTCTTTTTCGTGGGGGGATCCGATCCTCTCGCCGACCGCCATGCGCACGCTGAAGATGAAACCCAGGCTCATTTCGAAAATCTTGGAGAGGGCGAAGGTGAAGATATCGAAGGCTGAGGAGTTGATGGAAATTTGAGGAGGTGAACCGGATGCACCCGCTGTACAGGAAGGCCATGATCGAATCGGAGATACAAAAACTCTTGGTTGAAGCGCTTCAGGAGATGAAGGACCCTCGGTTGAAGAAGGAGTTCGTCACCTTTTCGAGGGTGGAGCTGTCGAAGGACAGGAGGTACGCGGACGTGTACGTGAGTTTTCTGGGAACACCGGAAGAAAGGCAAAAGACCGTCGAACTGCTCAACAAAGCGAAGGGATTCTTCAGGACGTACGTGGCGAAGAACCTCCGCCTTTACGTCACCCCAGAGATAAGGTTTTACGAAGACAAAGGAATCGAGAGCAGCGTGAGGGTACACCAGTTGTTGAACCAACTCGGGTTCGATCCTTTCAAAGAGGAAGAGAAAGAAGAGGGTGAAGGAGAAGGATGATCTCGGGTATACTCGTCGCTTACAAGCCGAAGGGCCCCACCTCGCACGACCTCGTCGACGAGGTGAGGAAGAAGCTGAGGATCGAGAAGGTTGGTCACGCGGGTACCCTGGATCCCTTCGCCTGTGGTGTGATGGTGGTGGGTGTGGGACAGGCGACGCGGATCTTGGAGTACTACAAAGACCTGAACAAGGTGTATTGGGTGAGGATGAGGCTCGGTTTGATCACGGAGACGTTCGACATAACCGGCGAAGTGATGGAAGAAAGAGAGTGCAACGTCACGGAAGAACAGATCCTCGAGGCACTCTTCTCGTTCGTTGGAGAGTACGACCAGGTCCCCCCCGCCTATTCTGCGAAGAAGTACAGAGGGGAGAGGCTCTACAAGCTCGCCAGGGAGGGAAAGATCGTTTCCCTTCCTCCCAGGAGGGTGAAGGTGCACGGGATATGGGACGTGGAGGTCCAGGGGAGGGACGTGACGTTCAGGGTGGAGGTGTCCCCTGGGACTTACGTGAGGTCCCTGTGCATGGACGTGGGATACAAGCTCGGGTGCGGTGCGACGGTGGTGGAATTGGTCAGGGAAAAGGTGGGCAACTTTTCACTTGAAGAGAGCTTGAACGTCTTCGAGGCGTCACCCGGAGAGATAGAGGAAAGGTTGATCCCACTCAAGCTCTGTCTCGAGTGGATGCCATCGGTTGAAATCTACAACGAACACGTGAAGTGGGTCGCCAACGGAGGCCAAATCTTTCTGAACATGCTGAAGAGGTGGGAAGAATTCAAAAAAAGTGATTTGGTGAGGGTTTTCAACGAGGATGGGGAATTCCTGGCCTTGGCCAGAGCGGAGAGGAATTCCCCCTTCCTCGAGACCCTGAAAAGGCAAGGAAGGAACGAGCGCGTTCTGACGCTGGAGAAGGTCTTCGTCACGAGGTGAAGCGTGTGATAGCGAGTTTGGGCGTCTTCGACGGTGTGCACGTCGGCCATCAAAGGATCCTCTCCACCCTCAAGGATCTTTCTGAGAAACTCGGTTTACCATCCGTGGTTTTCGTCATCTCCCACCCCCCAGAGTACTCCTCTCCGGATTTTCCAGGCCTTTTGATGCCTTTGGAAAAGAGAGAGGAGATGATCTCCTCTTTCGCTCGTCCGGTCGTGATCGACTTTTCAAGCGTAAGGGATCTTTCCGCGGAAGACTTCGTGGAGAGATTCTTGAAGGACGTCAAGATCGTCGTCGTCGGGAGGGACTTTAAGTTCGGAAGGGGTGGTCGCGGGGACGTGAGGCTCTTGGAGGCGAAGGGAAAGTACGTCGTTCTGGTGGATGACGTGGTGGTCGACGGGATGAGGGTGAGCAGTTCCCTCGTGAGAAGACTCGTCCAAACGGGAAGGGTGGAGGAAGCCCGGCGTTACTTGGGACGTCCCTTCGAGTTGTTCGGGAAAGTCTACAGGGACCGCCAGTACGGAAGGGTTTTGGGCTTTCCAACCGCCAATTTAGATAGGGGGAGCGAAAAACTCGTGAATTTAAAGAGTGGCGTTTACTTTGTCAGGGTCACCCTACCAAGCGGTGAGGGAAAGTTCGGCGTCATGAACGTCGGGTACAGGCCGACCGTTCTCGAAACGCGGGACGTCAAGTACGAGGTGCACGTGCTCGAGTTCGAGGGAGACCTGTACGGAAAGGAGTTGAAAGTGGAGGTGTTGAGGTACCTGAGGGAGGAGAGGAAGTTTGGAAGCGTCGAGGAGTTGAAGGAAGCGATCTCCCGCGATGTTGAAACTGCCAAAGAGATTTCAAAAGATTTTCTGATATAATCCTCATGAGCGAACCACGGAAGAGGAGGTGTTGAAGTGTGAGAAAAGTTGTGTACACAGCGATGTGGATAGCCGTTGGGATAGCTCTCGCCTACATCTTTCACCTCCTGAACGCGGGGAGAATCTTCCTTCCCCTGCATCTTGTGGCCATGCTTGCCGGTGCGTCCTCTGGAGCCGTAGTTGGGGGGTTGACGGGTGCCCTCTTGCCCTTGCTTTCTTCCCTCACCACCGGCATGCCACCTTTCCCGATGTTCCTCTTCATGATGCCGGAGGTGTTCTGTTACGGTTTCCTGCTGGGCATCCTGAAGAGGTGGAACATCTTCTTGAGACTCGCCATAGCGATCGTCGCCGGCAGAGCCGTTTACTCCTTGGCCTATTACACGATAGGGGCACTCTTGAACATAAAGCTTCAACCTTTGAGCGCCATCCTGTTGAGTTTCACCACGGGTATTCCCGGTATCGCGATCCAGTTCGTGTTGGTTCCGCTCGTTTACAAGAGACTGCAGTCGGTTTTGATGGAGAAAGGAGGAGAGGAACATGGTTGACATCGTCTACGCCGCGGCACCCGGTGCCACGAGTAACACCCAGACGACCACTGGGGGCAGCTGGGGAAGCCTCCTCTTCATGCTCGTGTTCTTCCTGGTGATCTTCTACCTACTCATCGTGCTACCCCAGAGGAGAAGGGAGAAGCAGTTTCAAAAGATGATCGGCGAGCTCAAGAGGGGAGACACGGTGGTCACAATAGGAGGTATCGTCGGAAAAGTTGTGGACATAAAGAGGGACACCGTGAAGATCAAGACGGCCAACACGACGGAACTTGAAATCACCAAGAGAGCGATCGCTACGGTGATAAAAGAGAGAGAGCAGACAGAGCAGCAGGAGGGGTAGCGGATGAGAGCCGACAGGGTCAAGTTGATCGTAGTGCTTTTGGTGCTGGCTGTGGCACTTGTGGCTCTCCTTTGGCCAACCAAGGAGGGATTCTCCTCCAAGTTGAAGTTGGGGTTGGACATAAAGGGAGGGGCTAGGATCGAGTACCTTGTGGAGATAGAGAGAGAAGTGGAGAATCCCAGCGCCGTCGTGGACGACGTGTGGACCGTCCTGAGGAACAGGCTCGACGCGGCGGGTTACACGGAAGCCACCCTGAAAAAGGCCTTTCGGGAGAACAACTCGTACATCGTCGTGGAGATACCTGGAGTGACTGATACGGCGCAGGCGGAAGCCCTCATAGGTTCCACGGGTGTGCTCTACTTCGCGCAGGTCTTGAACGAGTACTACGGCGACGATCCCACGAAGATACCGGAGTACGTCTTCGAAGCCAACAGGGAAAAGGCCGTCTGGTTGAAGGGAAGGGACGGCAAGTGGTACCTGGTCAGGAAGGAGATCATGGGAAGAAGAGACCTCGTGTTGGAAGCCCCCCGTATCCTTTACGCGCGTCCCGAGGTGGAAACGCGTGTGGGTAGGTACGGTTACAAGGTCTCCTTCGAGCTGGCCAGGGATCACGTGGGTGTCTTCGAGAGGATCACCCGAGCCCTCTACGTCCCAGAAGGAACCTACGATCCAAGGAAGAGGCTGGCGATCGTGCTGGACGACGTGGTCCAGTTCGCGGGACAGGTGGTGGCCGTGATAACGGACGGTAGAGCGGAGATCACCGGTAACTTCTCGCTTCAGGAAGCCAAAGATCTCGCGGCCATATTGAGGAGCGGCGCTCTACCCGCCAGGCTCGTCAAGACGTCGGCCGGTTGGGTTGCCCCTCTCCTCGGGAAGGACGTGGTGGATGCGTCCCTGAAGGCTGGAATAATCGGGCTCGCCTTGGTTTTGGTGTACATAGTGGTCTATTACAAGACCATGGGGATCGTGGCAGCCCTTGCGTTGCTCTACAACACGGTGCTTCTCTTCGGTGTTATGGCCCTGGGACGCTTCATCCTCACCCTCCCCGGTATAGCGGGTATCATCATCACCATCGGAACCACAGTGGACGGAAACATCATCATATACGAGAGGATAAAGGAGGAACTCCGAACCGGTAAACCCGTGAAGACTTCCATCGCGCTCGGCTTTGAAAGGTCCTTCTTTACCCTCTTCGATGCAAACGTTACGACCATACTCGCTGGCCTCGTTTTGTATTACTTCGGCACCGGGACGATAAAAGGCTTCGCCATCACCCTCATCATCGGAGTGATGGGTAGCATGTTCGTCAACCTGGTGTTGAGCAGGGTACTTCTCGACGCCTTGGCACCACACATAAAACTCCCCAAGGTTGCGGAGACCCAGCAGGGAGGGAGTCAGAGATGAAGAGAGAGATAGATTTCATGAGTAAGAGTTCCTTCTTCATTGTGGTTTCTCTTGTACTGATAACGATCTCGCTGGTGTCCATCTTCGTGAAAGGCTTCAACTTTGGTGTCGAGTTCACCGGCGGTTCCGAGATACTGTTGAGGTTCGAGGGAAAGAGGATCACGGAAAGCGAGCTGAGAGGCATACTTTCCGGCATTTCGGAAGAGTTCAAAACGGCGAGGATCGTTCGCGTGAGCTCGATGGGTGATCCCGCCGATGTCTTGAAGTACTCCGTCGTGGTGCCGAAAACCTACGCTTCGGATGAGAAGAAAAGCCTTCAAGAAAAAATGGAGAGTTTGACCGGAGGAAAACTGGTTTCCTTCAACGAGATCACCGGTACAGCTGCCGAGGAGATCAGGAAAGGCACCTGGACGGCCATCGTCGTGGCTTTCATCGCCATGCTCTTCTACATCGCGATCAGGTTCAGACTCGTCTACGGAGTGGCGGCTATAATCGCCCTCGTCCACGACGTCGTGATCACGCTCGGTTTCTTCTCCCTGTTCGGTTACGAGATCAACGTGGCGGCCGTGGCGGCCTTGCTGACTTTGATCGGTTACTCGATAAACGATACCATCGTTCTGTGTGACCGGATCAGGGAGAACGCCAAAAGGTACAGGGGAAAGAGCATGGCCAGTATAGTGAACGCGAGCATAAACGAAGTCCTGGCGAGGACCATCAATTCGTCTTTGACGACGTTCATAGTGGTCTTCGTGCTGTTGCTGTTCGCAGGAACGGTGGTCAAGCCGTTCGCCTTCGGTATGACGGTGGGAGTGGTGGTTGGGACGTACTCGTCCCTCTACGTTGTCTCCCCGATAGTGGCAAGGTGGGGAGGAAGATGAGAGGGGGCGAAAGCCCCCTCTTTTCTCAGAGATCCACGGAACTCACGTCCCCAAGGATCAAGTTCATGACGGAGGGTTTTTTCTTGGAACTCCT
The DNA here is from genome assembly GCA_030550515.1 of Thermotogota bacterium. Lineage (GTDB taxonomy): Bacteria > Thermotogota > Thermotogae > Thermotogales > Thermotogaceae > JAUQPE01. The sequence continues at coordinate 181,983 of JAUQPE010000011.1, forward strand.
CACCGAAACGCCCTTTCCCAGTATCGAAGAATCTATCCTCTTATCCAAGTTGACCACCGAACACTCGTCCATCACGATCGAGTTTTCGATCTCGCAGCTCTCCAATATCACGCCGTTCCCTATCGAAGAGTAAGGACCCACGTAAGAATCCTTTATGAAGCAGTCCTCACCCACGATTACGGGACCCCTGATCACGGAGTTGATCACCTTGCTGCCCTTCCCTATCCTCACGATCCCCTGCACGACGGAGTTTTCGTCCACCGTTCCCTCTACACCCTCTTCCTTCAACTCCATGAGGATCTTCCTGTTCGCCTCGAGCAGGTCCTCGGGTTTTCCCGTGTCCTTCCACCACCCGTAGATCACGTACCCTTTCACCTTCTCGCCCTTCTCTATCAGGTATTCGATGGCGTCGGTGATCTCCAGCTCTCCCCTCCAAGAAGGTTTTATGTTCACGATGCCCTCGAATATCTTGTTCCTGAAAAGGTAAAGCCCCACGATCGCGAGGTTACTCGGTGGAACTTTCGGCTTCTCAACCACCCTCAAGACGCGCTCCCCTTCCATGATAGCGACTCCGAAACGGCTGGGATCTTTCACGGGAGAGAGCAAGATCGAGGCGGCGCAGTCCGACCTCTCGAAGTCTTCGACGAACTTCTTCAAATCCTCCAGGATGAGGTTGTCTCCGAGGTACATGAGGAAGTCGTCGTCCCCTATGAAGTCCTTCGCCACCCAGACGGCGTGCGCGAGTCCCTTCGGTTCCTCTTGAACTATGTAAGAGATCCTAAGACCAAACCTGGCCCCGTTTCCCACTATCGCCACGAACTCGTCTCTGTTGGAGGGGCTGACGACGATACCAACCTCTCTTATCCCCGTCTTCGCGATGCTCTCCAAGCTGTAGAAAAGGATAGGCTTGTTCGCGACGGGTATGAGGTGTTTGGCGGTGGTAAACGTCAGGGGGCGGAGCCTGGTACCCCTTCCGGCGCACAGAATGATGGCCTTGTCCACAGATCACACCTCCTTCTCTACCAGATTATATAACCTTTTCTTCACACAGAGGGTGTATCATAGAGCATGAGAGCGAAAAAAAGGGAGGTGCGTGAGTTGAAGGTCATCCTGTTAGTGGATGTCCCAAAGGTTGGCAAAAAGGGAGAGGTGAAAGAGGTGTCCGATGGCTTCGCCAGGAACTACCTGATCCCGAGGGGACTCGCGAGAGAATACACCGAGGGACTGGAGAGGGCCATGAAAAACGAAGAAAAGATCAGAAGGATGAAGGAAGAACGCGAGAGGGCCGAAAGTGAAAAGATACTGAAGGAGTTGAAGAAGAGGACGCACGTGATGAAGGTGAAAGCTGGTGAGAGGGGCAAGATCTTTGGAGCCGTCACCTCCGCCGACGTGGCCGAGCACCTGTCGAAATCCGTGGGAGCGGTCATCGACAAGAAGTGGGTGGAACTCGAAAAACCCATAAAGGAGATCGGCGAGTACGAAATAAACCTCTCCCTTCCGGGCGGGGTCAAGGGAACCATAAAGATGAGGGTGGAGAGGGAAGAGGAATGAACATCGTGGCCTTCTCGAAGGCGCTCTTTTCAACGTGGATCTTCTACGTGCCGGAGAGGATACTTTTCGACGCGGGAGAGGGTGTGTCCACAACGCTTGGAAGCAGGGTTTACGCTCTCAAATACGTGTTTCTCACGCACGGTCACGTGGACCACATAGCGGGGCTTTGGGGAATCGTGAACATCAGGAACAACAGCATGGGAGACAGGGAAAAACCCCTCGACGTCTTCTACCCGAAAGGAAACGAGGCCGTCGAGGAGTACATCGACTTCATAAAGAAAGCGAACCCAGACCTGCGCTTCTCCTTCAACGCGCGCGCGGTGGAAGAAGGGGAAAGGATCTTTCTGAGAGACGCCGGTGGATTCAAGAGGTTCGTGGTGCCCTTCAAAACGAAGCACGTCGGCGGCGAGGCGAGTTTCGGCTACCACGTGTACGAAGTCAGAAGAAAGCTCAAGGACGAGTTCAAAGATATGGATGAAAGAACGATCGCGAGGATCGTCAAGGAGCGGGGGCGGGACTTCGTTACAGAGGAGTACGAAAAGAAGATCCTGACGGTCAGTGGGGATTCCCTCGCGCTCGAGCCCGAAGTGATCGAAGGAACCGAGCTTTTGCTCCACGAATGCACCTTTTTGGACGCGCGTGACAGGAAGATAAAGAACCACGCCTCGATAGAAGAGGTGATGGATTCTGTGGTGAAGGCGGGCGTGAAGAAGGTGGTCCTCTACCACATCTCGACACGTTACGTCTTCAACATGAAGGGCATCATCAAGCGCTACAAGGAGATGTTCCCGGATGTGGAGATAGTCTACATGGATCCCCGCAAGACCTTCGAGCTGTGACGGAAAGGGGGGAAGACCGTGGAAGCCTGGACGTTTTGGCTGATCTTGGGAGTGATACTCATGGTCGCGGAGATCTTCACGCCAACGTTCTTCATCTTCTGGTTCGGTGTTGGGGCGATGGTCGCCGCCCTCGTGTCGCTTTACTTTGGGGTTTACGTTCAGGTTTTGACCTTTGGGGCGGTTTCCATGGTCCTTGTTTTGCTGACGAGAAGGCTCGTTCTGAGTTGGGAGCCTTCGAGGAAGATCCACGTTGAGGAGATCGTGGGGAAGGAGGCGTTGGTGATCGAAACGATCGACAACAAGCAGGGAACGGGTCTCGTGAAGATCAACGGGGACGTGTGGAGGGCCTTCTCGGAGGACGACGACGTCATCGTGGAGAAGGGAGAACACGTGAAGATATTGAGGGTAGAGGGGGCACACGTGGTCGTGAGAAAACTCTGAGGGCTGGGAGGTGTGTGCCATGTTTGTGGCGCTCGTGATCATCGCCGTTTTCCTCATAATCGTCGCCGCGAGCTCTCTGAAGATCGTGAGACCGTTCGAGCGGGGTCTGATCGAAAGGTTGGGGAAGTTCAAGAGGGAAGTTGGTTCTGGCGTCCACTTCATCATTCCTTTCTTCGAGAAGATGATCAAGGTCGACATGAGGGAGAAAGTCATAGACGTTCCCCCGCAGGAAGTGATCACGAAGGACAACGTGGTGGTCACCGTGGACGCGGTCATCTACTACGAGGTGACGGACGCGTACAGGGTCGTCTACAACGTGAGCAGCTTCGAGATGGCCACCATAAAGCTCGCCCAGACGAACCTCAGAAACGTGATCGGAGAGCTCGAGCTCGACCAAACGCTCACCTCCAGGGAGAAGATCAACATGAAGCTCAGAACGGTGCTCGACGAGGCGACGGACAAGTGGGGCGTGAGGATCACCAGGGTCGAGATAAAGAAGATCGATCCACCTCAGGACATCACCGAAGCCATGAGCAAGCAGATGAAGGCGGAGAGGACCAAGAGGGCGGCCATCCTCGAAGCGGAGGGATACAGGGAGGCCCAGATCTTGAAGGCCGAGGGGGAAAAGAACGCGGCCATCCTCAGGGCGGAGGGAGAGGCCGAAGCCATAAAGAGGGTAGCGGAGGCGAACAGGCAAAAGCTGATCCTGGAGGCTATGGGGCAGGCCGAGGCCATCAGGATGATATTCCAAGCGATACACGAAGGAAAACCCACGAGCGACTTGATCACCATCAGGTACCTCGACGCCCTCAAAGAGATCGCCAACGGGCAGGCCACCAAGATTTTCCTCCCGTTCGAGGCCAGCTCCATCCTCGCGAGTTTGGGTGCGATAGCCGAGATCTTCAAGGAAAGGGAAGGTAGAAAGGAATGAGTTGGCTCTTCGAGGGGTTGATCTTGTCCAGCGGGGGTCTCTTCACCTCGCTGGCCTTTTCTTACTTGTACTTGAAGGGAACGGAAAAGGCGAACCTCTCACCCCTTCGGATCTTCAACGAGATCACCACGTTGGGACTTCTCATCCTCTTTTCCGAAATCTTCACGAATTTCGTCTTCTTCCTTTTGGCGTACGCGGTCTCCGTGCTGTTCTTTCTCGGCGAGATGTACGATCCGTTGCTGAGGATAGATCGAAGGTACAGGCTGATCTTTTTGGCGCTCGATTACGACGGGAAGGAGTTCAGCCTGTACCAGATAAGGAAGAAGTTGAGCCGATCTTTCGTGAGGCCCTTCCTGAAGTTCCTAGGGCTCTACGTGGTCTTTTCCTTCCTCGCTTTGGAAGGGAAGGTCCTGATACCCCTCCTGTTGGTTTTGGGTGTAACAATGGGTTTACTGAACGATCTAGAAAAATTCGACTAATTTGGTTAAAATATAGGTGGAGGTGGAAGTCATGGGTTTGTTGTCCAACAAGGACGTCGCGTACCTGAGGGATCTGTTCGAGAAGGAGTTGGAGAAGAGCGTGAGACTTGTGTTCTTCAAATCGGAAGATCCTGCCCGCTGTCAGTACTGTGAGATCACCGAGCAGGTGTTGTCCGAGCTGGTCGGTATCGATTCGAGGTTGACGCTCGAGGTGCACGACTTCGACAGGGAAAAGGATCTCGTCGCAAAGTACGCTGTCGAGATGGTGCCAGCACTCGTTTTGGAATCTGAGGAAGGGAAAGACTACGGGATCAGGTTCTACGGTGTCCCGTCGGGTCACGAGTTCGGAACGCTCATACAGGACATAATAACCGTCTCGAAGGGCACGCCGCAGCTCTCCTCCGAAACGCTGAAGAAGTTGGAAAAACTGGAAAGACCCGTGAGAATAAGCGTTTTCGTGACGCCGACGTGTCCCTACTGTCCCAGGGCCGTCTTGACCGCGCACAACATGGCCGTGGCCAGCGACAAGATCGTTGCGGAGATGATCGAGGCCAACGAGTTCTGGGAATTGAGTGAAAGGTTCGGGGTTTCTTCCGTGCCGCACATCGTGGTCAACAGAGACCCGGACAAGTTCTTCGTGGGCGCCTACCCGGAGAGGGAATTCGTGGAAGAAGTGCTCAGGCTCGCTGAGGGGTGAAAGGGATGTTCTTCGAAGTGGACGTACCGAAAAGATTCGAGATCAAGGACAGGTACGACATCGTGGTGATCGGCGGGGGTCCCGCAGGCTTGACCGCGGCGATCTACGCCAGAAGAGCAGGGCTCTCGGTCTTGGTCGTGGAAAAGACGCTGGAGGGTGGCTACGTGAACTTCACCCACCTCGTCGAGAACTACCCCGGTTTTCCCAAGATAAAGGGTGAAGAGCTCGCCTCTCGCTTCAAAGAGCACGCGGAGAGCTTTGGGGCGGAGTTCGTCAACGCTGAGGCGATCAAACTAGAAGTGAAAGCTGACAAGAAGATCGTGGAGCTCGACAACGGGAAGAAGGTGGAAGCGCCCGTCGTGATCGTCGCCACCGGCGCCAACCCGAAGCGCCTGAACGTGCCTGGCGAGAAGGAGTTCTTCGGACGGGGAGTTTCTTACTGCGCCACCTGTGACGGTTACCTGTTTTCCGGGAAGGACATCGTGATCGTCGGTGGAGGGGACAGCGCCTGCGACGAGGCGATGTTTTTGGTCAACTTGGTGAACAGGATAACGATGGTCCAGCTCCTCGAGACGCTCACCGCGGCAAAGGTGCTCCAAGACAGGGTCTTGAGCCATCCGAAGATCGAGGTGATCTACAACTCCACGGTGAAGGAGATCAGAGGGAAAGAGAAGGTCGAAGAGGTGTTGGTGGAGAACGTCAAGACGGGTGAGCGAAAGGTCCTGAAGACCGACGGGGTCTTCATATTCATCGGTTTGAACCCCAACTCCAAACTCGTTGAAGGTCTCGTGGAAATCGACCCATACGGTTACATCGTGACGGACGAGAACATGGAAACCAGCGTCAAAGGCTTGTACGCGATAGGCGACGTCAGAAGGAAGAACTTGAGGCAGATCGTGACGGCAGTCGCGGATGGCGCGATAGCGGTCGAGCACGCGGCGAAACACTACTTCTGAAGGTAGAGGACCACTCTACCTTCCAAGATGGGTTCGAACGGGGATGGCGATTGGTCCCGCACCAGCCATCCCTTTCCTTTCGTCTCCACGTCCTTGACACCCATCTCTTCCAGGACGAGCAGCGCATCCCTCAGGGAGAGTCCCCTCAGGTCGGGCATCAGGCCCTTTGGGACGGTGATCATCCTCGCCTGTTTCCTCTCCCTTTCGAGCAGCACTTTCGCGATCTGCGCGAAAATCGGCGCCGCCACGTCTCCACCGTAGTACAATCCCTTCGGCGCGTCCACGTGGACGAGGATGGTGTAGCGCGGGTTGTCCGCCGGGAAGAAACCCACGAAAATCGAGTGGTACACATCCGCGTACCTTCCACCGATCGCCTTCTGGGCGGTTCCGGTCTTTCCGGCGACGGAGAAACCCTCGAGTCGCGCCATCCTGCCCGTTCCCTCTTCCACCACCTTCACCATCGCGTCCCTTACGATCTGGGCGGTCTTGGCGGAGATCACCCTCTTCTTCGAAGGGGTCTGGTCTTTGAGAAGGGTTGGTCTCACGTACTCTCCATCGTTTGCGAACACGTTCAGCGCCGCCACAAGTTGAATTGGAGTCACCCCGATCCCTTGACCGATCGACACGGTCGCGAAGTCCAAAAGCGACCACTCTCTCGGTTTCCTCAACACCCCCTTAATCTCGCCCGCAAACTCCACGCCAGTTTTCTCGCCAAATCCGAAGTTTCTGAGCCAAGCGTAGAAACCTTCTACGCCTATCTTCTCGACGATCTTCCTACCGACCTCCACGCTCATCACGTTGCAGGATTTCACGATACCGTTCAAGAAATCGATCTCCCCGTGGGCTTCGACGTCTCGTATGATGTTGGGGAGTTTGTCGACGGGCTTTACCCTTCCCCGACAGACGAGGGAAAAGTTCGTCCTGACGGCTCCAGTCTCGAGGGCGATGGCGTAAACGATGGGCTTCATGGTGGATCCCGGTTCTATGTAACCGCAGGCGAGGTCGTTCCAGCCCTTGAGCGTCACGAGGGAAAGGATTCTTCCCGTTTTTGATTCCATCACGACGACGTGACCGTTCTCGGCGGACAAGCTCTCGACTGACTTCTTCAGGATCTCGTAGGTGGTTCTCTGAAGGTCCAAATCCAACGAGAGTTGCACGTCCTCGCCGTCGGAAGGTCTTTGGTAATCCACCAAGACGGGAGAAAGCCTCATGGAACCCTTGTACGCCAACCTCACGAACCCTTTCTTGCCGTTGGAAAGTTGGGTGTCGAAGAACCCTTCCAACCCTCCGGAACCTCTCCCGTCCAGGACGCTACCCAAGATGGGAGAGAGGCCGTAATCGGTGAGCTTTCTCCTTCTGGTCTCGTAAGAGATGTTCACGTAAGGGAGGAGATCGCTTTCTATCCTTTTGAGGACTTCTTCCCTACTTTCCGATTCATAGAGCTTGAAAAACCTGTAATTTTTGAGAATCTCGTCGGCCTTTCTGTCCACACCGCAGTTCTTCAGGGTTTTCTCCAGAGCGGTGAGGTTTTTCGAGTGCTTCCTGAAAAAACCGACGTCCAAGTAAGCCACGTGAACGTAGACGTCATAGGAGAGCTTTCTTCCCTTGCCGTCCAGTATGCTCCCCCTTCTTGGAGGGATCGTCACCCTCCAGGTGGGTCCCACACCCCCTTCCGGGAAGAAGAGGATGTTGACAAAAGAGATCAGCAGGTATACCCCAAAAACCAAGAGAAGGTAGTTAAGTCTTCTCATCCAACATCCGTTCACTCCGAGGGAGCGTGGATCTCGAAGTGCGTCATGAGCTGTTTGGACTCGTCGACGAGGGAGCGGTAGGTGAGTTCCAACCTCGTGATCTCCAGCTCGAGCCGCCTGTTCTCTTGGACGACGTGGAAAGTGTGTGCGCTCACCTTGAAGACGGCGACGCCCAGAAAGAGCACAACCCCAACCAACAGGATCGTGATAAGGAGTTGCTCGGGAAGGACCAACACCTTCTCCCTATGTTTTACCTTCGCTGGCAGAGCGATCTCCTCCTTCCTCCACGCGCATGGCGGCTCTGAGTCGTGCGCTCCTGGACCTTGGATTCTCCCTGACTTCGCTTTCGCTTGGCCTCACCGGTTTCTCGGTGAGCGCCACCAATTTCCTCGACTTCTTGAAGGCTTCTTTCACGATGCGATCTTCCAGGGAGTGAAAGGCGATGACCACTATCCTACCACCCGGCTTCAAGAGATCCTCCGCTTTCTCCAAAAAGACCTTCAAATTTTCCAGTTCCCTGTTCACGTATATCCTGATCGCCTGAAAGGTCCTGGTGGCGAAGTGCCTCTTCCTTCTTCGGATCTCCTCCGGTGGCAAGGCTTCCGCGACTGCCCTCACGAGGTCCAAGGTCGTGTTGAGCGGCCTGCTTTCCACGATCTTCCTCGCGATCCTTCTGGCGTAACGCTTTTCTTCACCGTACTCGAATATGATCCGCGCGAGCTCTTCTTCTGGGAGTTCGTTCAACACCCTTTGAGCGGTGAGCTCGCTTTCCAGGTCCATCCTCATGTCGAGCGGTTCCTCTTTTTCGAAGGTGAAACCTCGATTCTCCCCCTTCAACTGGTAGGTCGAAACTCCCAGATCCATCAGGATGCCGTCCACACCGTCTATTCCAAGGGTCTTGAGGAGAAAATCCGCGTCCGTGTAAGAGGCCTTGAACAAGCTCACGCGATCCCCGTACTCTGAGAGCTTCCTGTCGGCTATCTCCAAAACCTCGGAATCGACGTCTATACCTATCAGACGACACCCCTTACAGAAATCCAAGATGGCCTTGGCGTGACCGCCTTCCCCGACCGTGCAGTCCAAGATGATCCCATCGCCTTTTGGATTCAAAAATTCGATGACTTCTTTAACCATGACCGGGATGTGGTAGTGCGTGTATCTCCTCATCTTCCCCTTCGCTCCATTCCCATCGCTTGTAAAACATTATAGTCTCTTTGAAGTAGAAAATCAAAAATAAAGTAAACACGCCTGAAAATTATAAATTTTCGGTTTGGTGGAGGGAAACGAGGCGTCACGCGATGGTACACTTTTGTGTACATGTTTTGGACGGAACGCAAAAGGTCACGGTCTCTTGCGGACGGCCTTGAGGAAGAAGAGCCCCTCTCCTTTCCTCTCCAACCTCTCGATCGCGTACCCCGCTTCTTCCAGGGCCTTCCTCATCTGGCGCGGTGTCCTCAGCACTCGGAAGGCCGGGTAATACCAGACGGGATCGTCCCTCCTGATGGGATTTGGGGAAAAGAAGAAGAGAAAGACCGCGCGACTCTTACCCAACACCTTCGACAGATCTATCTCTCTCTCCACGCCGGAAACGATCAGGAGGTTTTCGGAAGAAGCGTTCACTCTGACGTCGTCTTTCAGGAGGTCTTCAAGTTGCGTTCCTTCCGGGTAAACCTTCACTTCGTCCACGTCCAGCGTGGCCAACACTTCCATCACCGTCTTCTCGTCCACCCGAAACGGTGGGGTCTTGTAGGTTTCCCTTTCCCTCTCTTCGTACATCTTCAAGGCCTCGTCCGTCGGGAAGGGGACGCAGTAGTAAAAGCCTTCGCCCTTCTTCCACATCCTCACGGGGTGCACGACGCCGAGCGTGGAAAACTTCTCCGAGACGTTTCCAACCCAGGCGATCTCGTGCTCTTCCCTCACGAACGGGAGGGTGAGGCTCGGATAGAGCCCCGTGTACGGGTACCTTCCGAGCGCGATGTCGGCCAACTTCTCGTTCTCCTCGACCGCCTTCAGGTGTAGCTCGAAGGCCCTCTTGGGATCGTCCTCCTCGTACAGTTTGGCGAGCCTGTAGTGGTAGAACGGGAACCTCTTCGGGTTTGAAATCCTTTCCAAGAGCTTCTTCGCCTTTTCCCTGTCTTTGCTCGAGATGGCGACGGCCGAAGCGTAGAGGGCCAAGGGGTGGTCGGAGATCAGGTGCAACTTTTCCGTTTCTTCCCCGAACATCGAAGGAACGTCCAGCAGGAACTCCCTCCTCTCGTTGAAGTACGAGTGGAGTTCCTCGAAGACGCCCTCCGTCTCGGGGTCCAGGCGCGTCTTCAGGTCTTCGATCACGGGTTTGACGAACCTCGCTATCTCCGGCAGGGTCTCGATCGCCTTCCTGTACCTCGAGATCGCCTCTTGGAAGTTTCCAAGTCTCAGGTAGAGGTCTCCGACGATCGCTTGGGCCACGCCGACCAACCTTTCGTCCCCTTGAACCTTGGAGAAGACCCTGATCAGTCTCGCCTCGCTCTCTTTCGCGCGCAAGATGTCGAAGATCGTGAGAAGGCCAGGAACGCCCGTTCTCTTCAAGAAACCGTCCAAGTCCCCGCTCGTGAGAAACTCGTAGAGCATGTCTCTTCCCGTCTTCAGCCTTTCGACGGCGAGCGACGCGATCCTGCTGGAGACCCTAAGTTTATCCAAGAGCCCTTCTGGGACCTTCAAGTCGAGCTCCGCCATCTTCTCCACGACGGGGTCGAAGGAAAGACCGTCCACTTTCGCGAGCTCCTCGATCATCGGGAAGGCCTTTTCGAAGAGTTCCCTGTCCTCCACCTCGGCCAGAACTTTGAGCGTGAGCGAGAATTTTTCCGGATCGACCCTGTTTTCGATGGCCTTCAGCAGGTGATCGTGGGCCTCTTCCATTCTGCCGAGCTTGACGCAGGCGTGGCACATGAGAAGGTGCGCCGTGCCGACCTCTTTCAAGCTCATCAGGGTGAACACGTACTCTTCCTTCTTGGAGAGCGCCCTCTCCAGGACCTCCAAAAACTTTTCTCCCCACTCCAACACGTCTTCCCAGTCCTTCTTGCGCTCGTGGTACGCCACCATCCCGAAATAGGGGTCCGGGTTGTCCGGGAAGGCCCTCAAGGCGAGCTCGATGAGTTGCCTTCCTTTCTCAAAGAAACCTTCGACGATCAGCCTCAAGCCGAACAGGTACAGGAACTCGAGACCTATGGGAGGGATCTCTTTGACCTTCTCCATCTCTTTCAGGGTCTCCCAGGCGATCCTGTTGGCCTCGTGCGACTTCCCCCCGATCACCTCCGTCTTGTACAGCTGGGCGAGGTAGTAGATCCTCTCGAGAGGGTTTTTCGTGTTTTTCAACTGCTCCCTTATGAGCGAGGCGTTCCGCTCGTACTTTTGCTTTCTGAGCTTTCTGGACCAGATGTAACCGTAGTGGAGCAGCATGAACGGCGCGTGCACCACCTTGGGTTTGTACACGGGTTGCTCGTGCACGATGTTTTCGAAATGGACGGTGCCGTTTCTGAAGATCCTCGGAACGGAAGCGATCTCGGTCCTCTTGAAGTCCCAGTCCAGATAGCTCAGAATGGGCACGTAGACGGTGTTCACGTCTTGGGGGAGTTTTTCAAGGAAATCCCTGATCTTTTCCCTGAACTCCCGAGAGGCCTCCTCGTCGGCGTCCAATATCAACACCCACTCGCAGGTGGGAAACTGGAGGGAGAAGTTTCTGGCCTCCGAGAGGTCGTTCCTCCACTCGTGAAAGTAGAGCTTGTCGGTGTACTCCTTGACGATCTGGGGCGTTCTGTCTTTGGAGCCGGTGTCCACCACGACGATCTCGTCCACCACTTCCTTGACGCTCTCCAGGGCCCTTCTTATGTTGTGCTCTTCGTCCTTCACGATCATGGCGACGGAGAGCAGGCACTTTTTCATCCTCGATCACCCCAATGGTATCTTTCCACAAAAAGCGCGAGCGTTCCTAAAAAAAACGAAAGGGGGACCGTTCGGTCCCCCTTCTCGCCTTGCGGGAGATCACCTCAAAAGCTGCAGCACGTTCTGCGGTATCACGTTGGACTGGGCGAGCATCGCCATGCTGGACTGGAGCAGGATCTGCTGCCTCGTGAACTCCATCATCTCTTTGGCCATGTCGGCGTCCCTGATTCTGGACTCCGCCGCGGTGAGGTTCTCCGCCGCGACGCCGAGGTTGGAGATGGTGTGCTCGAGCCTGTTCTGGATGGCGCCGAGTTGGGCCCTGGCGCTGCTCACGCGGTGGATCGCAGCGTCTATGACCATGATCGTCCTCTCGGCGCTGTTCTGGTCGGTGACTTTGAGGGAGTCCGGGGTCAGGCCGAGCGCGGCAGCCCTCATGTCGTCGAGGCCCGCGAGCATGTTGTGGCCCTCGTTGGCGCCGATCTGGAAGACCAACGAGGTGTCCTTGTACCACCTCTCCTCCGCCCTGACCACGCCGCTGTCGATCACCTGCTCCATCGGGAGCGCGCCGCCGAAGCTGTCGATGCTGTAGACGGTGGTCGACCAGGTGAAGATGAGGCCTTTCCCGGTGAGGGTAACATC
>JAUQPE010000011.1:194914-307679 GCA_030550515.1 Thermotogota bacterium
CTGTCGACGTCCGTGTTCGTGTCGGACGCGGCTTGGACCGCGAGCTCTCTCATCCTTTGGAGGATGGAGTGGACCTCCGTGAGCGCGCCTTCCGCCGTCTGGATCAAGGATATGGCGTCTTGCGCGTTCTTGATCGCCATGTTGAGACCCCTGATCTGGCCCCTCATCTTTTCGCTGATGGCGAGCCCTGCCGCGTCGTCTCCCGCCCTGTTGATCCTCAGACCGGAGGAGAGCCTCTCGAGCGTCTTGCTCATGCCGTACTGAACCTCGCTCAGGTTCCTCCAGGCGTTCAGCGCGCTTATGTTGTGGTTGATCCTCATGGACACCTCACCTCCGTGTGCGATCTACACTTCCCTGTACCCGGCGCCGGGTTTTTCCATTCTCTATAATCGGAGGAAGACCGGAGGACTTTAATGTTAATTTTTCGTGAAAGGATCGGGAGGCGAACCGTCGTTGTAGAATAGACTGTGCCGAATCGTCGCATAGAGGCGGGAGTGGTCGTATGAAGTTGAGCGAGAGGGACTACAGGTGGAACTTCTTCGTGAATTCCATCGACTACGCCTTCTTCAGCCTCGGGATGACGCTCGGTTCCATCTCCACGCTCTTTCCCCTCCTTGCGAGGAACCTCGGGGCTTCAAACGTGGAGATCGGCCTGATCCCAGCGGTCGCGAACCTGGGTTGGGGAATACCAGCAATCCTCGGGGCGAAGTACGCGGAGAGGGCCAGAAAGAAGCTGGATCTCGTCTTGAAGGTGACGCTGGGCGAGAGGCTCCCCTACCTGTTCATGGCGCTCGTGTGCTTTTTCGTCGCCGCGAGGAACGCCAAGCTCGCCCTCTACCTTTCCATCTCCATGCTCGGCGTGGCGACGTTCTCGATGGGTTTTCTGGGACCACCTTGGATGAGCATGATAGAGAAGGTGATAGACAAGAAGAGGCGAGGAACGTTCTTCGCCGTCGGGAACGGCCTTGGGGCGCTCATGGGTGTTGGAGGGTCGGTCCTGGCGAGGCACTTTCTGGACAGGTACCCGTTCCCGAAGAACTTCGGGTACTCCTTCTCGACGGCCTTCGCCTTCTTCATGTTCTCCTTCGTCTTTTTGGCGCTCACCAGGGAAGCCCCAGACGAACCCGATCCAACCTCGGGCGATCCGAGTTACGTGAGGAAGAGCCTTTCGGTCTTCCGCGACAAGAACTTCAGGAACTACATCCTGGAGAGGATCACGAACAGCCTCATGTTCGCCTCGAGCGGTTTCGTGACAGTCTACTTGATGGAGAGGTTGTCCCTGCCCGACAGGACGGTGGCCGAGTTCACGGCCGCCCTGATGATCTCGCAGGGCGTCTCTTCCTTCCTCGTGGGACCCCTGGGGGACAAGTTGGGACACAAGGTGACGCTCGCGATGGGGAAGGTCCTCTACGCCCTGGCGATGGTGCTCACGGCGCTGTGCAGAAGCCTCCCAATGGCGCTCTCCGTCTACGCCTTGCTTGGCTTCGTCAACACGACGAACATGGTCGGGAGCCCCGCCCTGACGCTGGACCTCGTTCCAAGGAACAAGAAGGAGATGTACATGGGCGTGTTGTACTTCTCCATCGCGCCGTTCTCCTTCGCGGCCCCATTGCTCGGTGGAAAGATCGCGGACTGGTGGGGCTACGAGTCGTTGTTCCTCGGCACGGCGCTGATCGGGGTCTTCTCAACTTTGTTCCTGCTTTACTTCGTCGAGGACCCGCGGGGAGTTGAAAGAAAGAGGGCGAGATGATAAAATCGACCAGGACGTCCCATCACGCACGCCCCTGGATCCCACCCTCGGTGCCTGTGAAAAGGCCGGCGTGGGTCGGAAGGGGGCGGAGGACCAAAACCAAACGGAACGGAGGTGTGCGGCGTGCCGGTCGTTACGATGAAACAGCTCCTGGAAGCTGGGGTCCACTTCGGACACAGGACCAGAAGGTGGAACCCCAAGATGGCTCCCTACATCTACACGGAGAGGAAAGGCATCTACATCATCGACCTCCAGAAGACCCAGCAGCTCCTGGAAGAGGCCTACTACTTCGTCAGGGAGAAGGCCAGCGAGGGTGCCACCATCCTGTTCGTCGGAACCAAGAAGCAGGCGCAGGGCGTCATCAAGAGTGAAGCGGAAAGGTGTGGGGCCTTCTACGTGAACAACAGGTGGCTCGGAGGGCTCCTCACCAACTTCAAGACCATAAGGTCCAGGATCGACAAGCTCATCGAGCTCGAGGAGAAGGAGAGGAACGGAGAGTTCGAGAAGCTTCCAAAGAAAGAGCAGAGCAGGATCAGGAGGATCTTGGAAAAGCTCAGGAAGAACCTCGGCGGCCTCAGGGACATGAGGAGGCTCCCGGACATCGTTTACGTAGTCGATCCCAGGAAGGAGAAGATCGCCGTCGCCGAGGCGAACAAGATGGGCATACCCATCGTCGCCATAGTGGACACCAACTGCGATCCGGACCCGATAGATTACGTGATCCCAGGAAACGACGACGCGATCAGGTCGATCAAGCTCATCACTTCGGTGATAGCCGACGCCTACCTGGAGGGCAGAGAGGGCGCCCCGCTCACCAAGGAGGAACTGGTGGCGACCGAACCGGAAGAGATGCCCTCCTTCGAGGAGATGTACGAGGACATGGAAGGGTTCGAAGAGGAGGAGGTTTAACCCTCCTCCTTCTTCAGTTTCACCGCCGTGCCGTAGGCGAGTATCTCCGACGAGCCGGTCGTGATCGTGGAAGAGGAGAACCTGAAGCCTATCACGGCGTCCGCTCCGAGTTTCTCCGCCTCCTTTATCATCCGCTCCATCGCCACGTTCCTCGCTTCCGTCAAGAGTTCCGTGTAGCTCTTTATCTCTCCGCCGACTAGGTTTTTCAGGAGCGCCGCGAAGTCTTTGCCGAGGTGTTTGGCCATCACGGTGTTTCCGCACACTATCCCGAGCACCTTCTCCACCTTGTAGCCCGGCACGTGGTCCGCCGTCGTCACTATCATGCTCTCACCCCTCAGAAGTCTCTCTCACGAAAGATTTTATAAGAAAGGATCGCTATCGAAGCCGACACGATCGAGTAACCAAGGGTTTGCGAAAGGTTTGGCTCCCCCTTCATGACGTAGGCGAACGTGTTCAAGAAGGAAAGTCTCCTCACGATCCCGAGCGTGGTGGTTCCGCCCAGCAAGGCCAACGAGATTATGAGGGGCCTCACCTGGTCGGAAGAGAGGATCGAAAACAGGAAGGTGACGCAGTACCAGAGGATCCCCCCCACAAGATGCGTGACGAGGTACTTCCCGACCGTCCCCGCGTCGAGCGTCTCTTTGAGGAACGCTGTCACGGGAAGGGGCAGAAGGACCATCGCGACGGTCACGATGGAAAAGGCTATCAGCGGCGCGGAGAACTTGGTGAGGAAGACGGTCTTCCTCGAAAGCCTCGCCAAAAGGAGCTCGATGGTTTGGTTCTCTACCTCGCGCGCCACGAGGGGGAAGGCCATTATGATGGCGAACAGGGGTATGAACTGCCCCAGGTTCTTCCCGTACCACTGCGTGGTGATGTAAAAGTTCCAATCGCCGAGTTTTTCGATGAACTCCTCGGTCATCCCGAACCTCTCCAGAAGTCCCTTCGGGGCCGTCTCGAGTAGCTCGGAAAGGCTCCGCGTGTAATCCTTCATGACGACCAGGAAGACGAAAGTCCCAACGAACAGGAACAGAAACACCAGGGTTCTGGTCCTAAGATCTTTCAACTCCTTACGCCACATCCCGCTCACCCCTCACGATGGCCTCGAAGATTTCATCGAAAGAGGCGTCCCTCACCTCGACACCCTCTGGTATCCGGTCCGCCCGCACGAGGTAGATCAACTCGTTCTTCGTCCTCTTCAAAAGATGCCCTTCCAACTCCCTCTCGCTCACCACCAACTTGTAAGAGGCCTTCACGTCGTCGAGGTACCCCTGAACGATCACCCTCCCGGCCTTCATGATCAAGATCCTGTCCGCCACCTTTTCGACCTCCGAGAGTATGTGGCTCGTGTACAGAACGCTCTTTCCCTCGTAAGTCAGAGACCTCAAAGCGTCGAGCACGTCGCTTCTCGCCAGGGGGTCGAGGCCCCAGGTGGGCTCGTCCAACACGTACAGGTCCACGTCTTCGGCGAGCACGAGCGAGAGGTAAGTGAGCGTCTTCATCCCGTGCGAGAGCTCCGAGACCTTGAGTTTCGGATCGATGCCGTACTTTTCCAACGAAGAGATCGCCTTCTCCCTTTTGAAGTTTTTCCCGATCCTCTCGAAGAGGTCCACCATGTCCTTCACCCTGAGGTACGGGTACAGGTTCTTCTCCTCCGGAAGGTAGGAAAAGCTTCCGGTGAGCCTCACCTCCCCACCGTCTGGGCGTCTGAGGCCGAGGACACACTTGAGCGTTGTGGTCTTCCCGGCGCCGTTCGGTCCGAGGATCGCGAAGATCTCGGACCTTCCAACTTCGAAGTTCACGTCGTCCACCGCTACCTTTGAACCGTAGGACTTCTTCAGCCCCCTCACCGTCAACATCCACCTTCACCTCCGTAGACCTCTCCCACTATCTCGATCACCCTCTCCTCGGAGATTCCCGCCGTTTTGCAGTCCCTGAGGACGTTCTTGAGGGCATCCTCCAGAAATCCCTGAAGCGCCTCTCTCCTCACGTCGGCGACCACGTATCCCTCTCCCCTTCTCACCTCGAGCACTCCCTCCATCACCAGTTCCCTGTAAGCCCTGGCCACGGTGTTCAAGTTCACCCCGAGGTCTTCGGCGAGGCTCCTTATCGAGGGCAAGAACTCCCCCTCTCTCAACCTCCCGGAGAGTATGAGGAGCTTTATGCCTTCTTTTATCTGCTCGTATATGGGCTTCGAAGAGTGGAAGTCTATCCTGAACCACACCTCCACCACCTCACTGTAATATTATACTATTACAGTGTGACAAAAAAGAAGGGGACGCGACGCGTCAGCCGTCCCTCTTCAAGAGCGTTTCGATCTCTTCGGGATCTTCGAAGGAGATCCTCCCGTGTTTTCCCACGGCGACCTCGAAGAAGAAGAGCTGGACGGTCTTTTCGAAATCGACCGTTCCACCCTTCCTCAGGAGGCCTCGCTTCTTCCCGAGGTTTTCAAAAAACGTCTGAAAGTCTTCCTCCACCCCCGCCTTCTTCCTGTAGATCTCGTAAGAGATCTCGAAGATTTCTGGATCATCTATCTTGTTCACCGGAAGGCTTCCAACCAGGAGAAGCCTCGCCGCCAATCCTTTGTCGAAGATCTCCTTGTAGAGGATCCCGGGCGTGTCGAGCACCCTCACGCCGTTCTCCAACGAGAACCACTGTATTCCTTTCGTCACGCCAGGTTCCGCCCCCACGGCGCTCGCCCTCTTACCTTTGAGCTTGTTTATCACCGTGGATTTCCCAGTGTTCGGAACGCCGAGCACGAGCACCCTGGCGAGCCTGTCCAAGGAAAGTTTTTTCAGCAGCGCGCTTCGGGGCTCTTCCTTGTGGGTGGTGACCACGGTTTCCCCGTTCTTTCTGAAGAACTCCACCCACTTTTTCGTCGTCTCTTCGTCCGCGATGTCCACCTTGTTGAGCAGGATGATCCTTCTCTTCCCAGAAAAAGTCACGTCGTGTGCGGAGGTCGCGAAAGGGGCTCGAGCGTCTCTGACCTCCAGCACCGTGTTGACGAGCTTGAGGAGCTTTCTTATCTCTCTCTTGGCCTTCTCGATGTGGCCTGGGTACCAGTTCATAGCCTCAAGATCTCCTTGACCTTCTTTTGGGCCTCTTCGGTGGCTTTTTCGGCTCTCTCCCTCGTGGTCTCCCTCACGTGGATGTAGACCTTGAGCTTGGGTTCCGTGCCGGATGGCCTCACGAAGATCCTGGTGTTGTCGAAGACGAAGAGGATGGTCTCGTTCGGTATCACGCCGTCGTAGCCCTCGGAGTAGTCGATGATGCCTTCGCGGTCCTTCAAGGATTGGTAGAGCCTTTCCGCTTCCTCCACGGAGGGCAGGTTTACGTTCAAGAGTTTCTCCACGTAGTACCCGTACTTTCTGTAGAGCTCCTCGAGTCTCCCGTAGGGGTCGTAGTTGCTGAAAGCGATGGCTGCCAAAACGCTCGCTATCACGCCGTCCTTGTCGCGCACGAAGTCCCCCGCGAGATAGCCACAACTCTCCTCAAAGCCAAAGACGAAGTTCCTGTCGCCCTTTTTGGTGTGTTCCTCTATCAGATGACCTATGAACTTGAAGCCCGTTGGCGTTTCCTCCAGGTGCGCCCCCTTCTCCTCGCACATGGGTCTCACCATGTCGGTGGTCACGATCGTCTTTATGACGAGAGGATTTTCGACCCTCGTGTGCTCCAGGAGGAAATCCGTCAACAGAACCCCAACTTGATTCCCCGTGAGCCTTTTACCCGAGTACACCACACCCACCCTGTCGCAGTCCGGATCGGTGGCGAGTCCCAACGTGGCGTTCTTCCGGTTCAGGAGCACCAGAGCGGCGTCTTCCTCCGGGTTCGGCGTGGGAACCGTGGAGAAGTTCGGGTCTGGATTCATCTGCTCTTCGACGAGGCGCACGTTGAAACCCAGCCTCTTCAGAACTTCCGGTACGTAGTTGGCCCCCGTGCCGTGCAGGGGAGAATAGGCGACGTCGAGCTTTATGTTCATCGGAAACTTCGAAAAGCTCCCCACGACCCTCTCTATGTAACTCTCCTTCACTTCGGGAGGGACGGGCTCGAACTTTCCCTCCCTCACCGAGGACGTATCCACCCTCTTGTAAATCTCGGTGATCTCGTCGGTGTACTCCGGGATCGCCTGAACGCCGTCCCAGGTGTAGACCTTGTAGCCGTTGTAGTCGGGGGGATTGTGGCTGGCCGTGATCACCACGCCGACACCGGTCTTCATGGTCCTCACGGCGTAGGAGAGGACGGGTGTCGGTGTGGGTTCGGGGAAGACGTACGCCTTCATGCCTTGCCCCGCAAAGACCTTCGCGGTGAGTTCCGCGAACTCTCTGGAGTTCTTCCTGGTGTCGTAGGCCACGACGACGTCCTTCAAGCCTTTCTCTCTCATCCAGAGGGCCACGCTCAGGGAGGCCCTGATCACCGTTTCTTCGTCGAACTCGCCCTTTCTCATGATTCCCCTGATGCCTCCGGTACCGAAGAGGATCATCTCGCGTCACCTCCCGCCAACAGGTTCTTCACCTTCAGGCTCGGGCACACTCCACATCCGAAACACCCTTTCCACCTACAATCTAGGGTTTGAAGCCCTTTCTTCGCCTTCTCGTACTCCGCCACGAGAAACTCGCGCGCCACGCCCATGTCTATGTGGTCCCATGGGAGATCTTCGTTGAGGTCCCTTTCCCTCAGGTACGCGTACGGATCGATGCCGAGCTTTTCGAAGGCCCCCCGCCACCTTTCGAAGTCGAACACCTCGGACCACTCGTCGAACCTGGCTCCACGCGCGTTTGCCTCGACGATGACTTCGAGCAGTTCTCTACCCCCGCGCGACAGCACACCTTCCAAAAAGCTCATGTAGGGGTCGTGGAAGGACAGCTCCGCGAACCTTCTCGCTTTCTCCAAGATCTTGAACTTATCTCGGGCTTCCTCTGGGGTAATCTGTCTCGCGAACTGGAAGGGTGTGTGGGGCTTTGGTATGAAGATCGAAACGGAAGCGGAAACTTCCTTGAAACCCATCCCCTTCACCCGCTTCAGGAGTTCCACGATTTCCATCACGTCTTCGTCCGTCTCGAACGGCAAGCCGACCATGAAGTAGAGCTTCACCCTCCTCCATCCCGCGCTCTTCGCGGCCGCCAGCGAGTCGAATATGTCTTCGTCCGTCAACGTCTTGTTTATAATGTTTCTGAGCCTTTGGGAGGCGGCCTCTGGTGCGAAGGTGAGGCCCGTCTTTCTCACGGCGGAGATCATCGAGGCGATTTCGACACCGAAGCTGTCCATCCTGGTCGACGGTATGGATACGGCAATCTTTTGATCGCCGAACCTCCTCACCAGTTCCCTCACCGTCTCCTCTATCCTCGAGTGGTCCATGGCGGACAAGGAGAGGAGCGATACCTCCTCGTACCCGGTGTTCCTCAGCATCTCTTCCAAGTTCTCGACGATGTTTTCCAGCGTGCGTTCCCTCACGGGCCTGTAGAAGACGCTCGCATGACAAAACCTGCAACCCCTCGTGCACCCCCTCGATATCTCTATCACGGCCCTGTCGTGGACGACCTCTGTGTTCGGGATGATCTTTTTCACCGGGACGGGTTGCTCGTTGAGGTCTCTGACAACCCTCCTTCTCACCTTCTCGGGAACGCCCGGTTGGATCGGGAAAACCCTGTTTCCCCTTCGCTCGTACAGAGCGGGAACGTAGACGCCCTCTATCTTTGAGAGCTCTCTCCAGATCGATTCCCT
The DNA here is from genome assembly GCA_030550515.1 of Thermotogota bacterium. GTDB lineage: Bacteria > Thermotogota > Thermotogae > Thermotogales > Thermotogaceae > JAUQPE01. Next base: position 203,292 of record JAUQPE010000011.1, read on the forward strand.
CTTTTCTCCCTTGATCTCCTTCAGAAGGCTCGCGATCTCCAGTATCACCTCTTCCCCGTCTCCGACGACGATCGCGTCGAAGAGACCGTGGATCGGTTCCGGGTTGGAAGAGCAGGGGCCCCCTCCCAAAACGATCGGATCGTTCTCTCCCCTCTCCCAGTAGAAGAGGGGAATCTTGGAGAGCTTCAGGAATTCGACCACGTTCGAATACAACAGTTCCGACTCGACGGAAATCCCGATCACGTCCATCTCCTTGACGGGCGTGTGGGATTCCAAGGTGAAGAGCGGAACGTCTCTCTCCCTCATCTTCTCCATCATGTCTATCCACGGAAGGTAGCTCCTCTCAGCCCACACGTCGGGTTGGGCGTTCAAGACGTGGTACAGGATCTCGAGCCCATGGTTGGACATGCCAACCTCGTACACGTCCGGGAAGACCAACGCCACGCGGAGTCGGACCTCCGCTGGATCCTTCACGACGCTGTTGATCTCCCTTCCTATGTACCTGCTGGGTTTTGAGACCCTTGGCAGCACCTCGTTCAAGAAACGCAGTATCATGCGTTTCACCTCTCAAGATCCATTTTATCAGATGGTTTTGGATGAAACCGGGTTCTGATCCCCGCGCGAGTTCGAATGTATAATTGAATGGATGGCGGGGTGGTGGGGAGTGAGGGAATACCTTCTCGAACACTCGAAAGGGCATCTTGAAGAGATGAAGGCGATCCTGGAACGCTCTCGAGGGATATCCGTGCTCGTGAGCGGCGAGGACCTCTCTTACCAGAGAGAGCTTGCGTCTTTCTTGCCCGAATTCGTGGAGGGGTTCCCTCCGAAACTCTCGGACGTGATGGTGATAGATCCGGAGGGGGAAAACATCGGGATAGACGAGGTTCGAGACGCGAAAGAATTCTTGAACTACAGCCCGGAGCTCTACATGAGGAAGTACGTCATCGTGCACGACTGCGAGAGGATGACCCAGCAGGCGGCGAACGCCTTTCTCAAGACGCTGGAGGAGCCACCCGAATACGCCGTGATAATCTTGGACACGCGTCACTGGTTCTACCTGCTCCCCACCATAAGGAGCAGGGTGTTCAGGTACAGGGTCGAGGTGCCACGCTCCTTCCTCGACCTCTTGAGAGAGAGGCTCAAGGACAGGTGGTCTGACTTCTCTTTCGCCTTCAGGGACTTCAAGGTGGCGGTGGAGATCCTGGAGAAGGGCGAAGAGAAGGTGAGGGCGAAGATGAATGAACTCCGTACGTGGGATTTGGACAAGCTCTTGAAGAAGGGTGTCGACAGGAATCTGGAAGGTTATCTCTGCAGGAAAGAGATATTGAGACGCGTGTCCGAGATGGGCGAGAAGGAGTTCCTCGATTTCGTGGACCATGCGGTGGAAGTCCTGCGGAACAGGGAGGCCTTCGTGTTCGTTCAGGAGTTAACGAGACTGGTGATGCTGGAGGATTTTCAAGAAAGTGATTTCCAAAGTTTGAAAGACCTGAGTTTCTTGGACTCGGTTCTGAGGGTGAGGGTCGCGAATCTGAACGAAAAGTTGACCCTCTTGAACGTGCTCATCCTACACAGGGACAGAAAGCGAGGTGTCAAGAGTTGGAACTGAAAGCCTTGGTGGTCGGTGTCGAAACGCTCCCTAAGGGTAAGATCGTCTACTACTCCGTCCCCAACGGGGACAGCTTCAAACGTGGAGACCTCGTGCTCGTGATGGGAGAGTTCGGGCTGGAAATGGGGGTGGTCCAGATACCCCCAAGGGAGCTCAGCATAGACGAGATCGGTTACGAACTGAAGGCGGTGATCAGAAAGCTCACGGAAGAAGATCTGGAGCAACACGAGAAGAACGTGAAGGACGCGGTGGAAGCGTTTCGAATATGCAAGGAGAAGATAAAAGAGCACAAGCTTCCGATGAAGCTCTTGCACGCGCGCTACACGTTCGACAGGTCGAGGTTGATATTCTACTTCAGCGCTGAAGGACGCGTGGACTTCAGAGAACTCGTCAAAGACCTCGCGAGGATTTTCAAGACCCGCATAGAGTTGAGACAAGTCGGTGTGAGGGACGAGATGAAGTTCTTCGGGGGTCTTGGTCTTTGTGGTTTGCCCGTCTGCTGCGCCGTCTTCCTGAGGGATTTCGCGAGCGTAACGTTGAAACACGCAAAAAGACAGCAGATGATGATAAATCCCGCAAAGATCTCCGGGCCGTGCAGGAGACTCCTGTGCTGTCTCAACTACGAGTACGACTTCTACGAGGAAGCGCTCGAAGGCATACCGGACGAAGGGTCGACGATCACCTACCAGGGGAAGAAGTACAAGGTGGTGAACGTGAACGTGTTTCTGGAGACTGTGACGCTCTTTTCGGAAGAGGAAGGCGAGATGTTCAAAGTGCCCTTTTCTCACTTCAGGGAGGGTGAGAAGGGATGTTCCAAGGAATAGGAAAGATGCTGTTGTTGATGGGTATCTTCCTGGTAGCCATCGGCCTCTTCTTGGTCTTCTTCGAGAAGATACCGTTCCTGGGGAAACTCCCGGGAGACATCATCGTTCGGAAGAAGAACTTCGTCTTCTACTTCCCGATCGTGACGTCGCTCTTGTTGAGCGCGATACTTTCGCTGATATTGTTCATCATCTCCAGGTTGAGGTGAAAGGATGAGGCAGAGGATCTACAGCTACATAGGTTTCGCCGTTCGCGCGAGGAAAGTGGTGTTCGGTAAAGAAAGGATCAGGGCCTACATAAGGTCTCCCCGCGAGAAGAAGTTGATAGTGATCGCGGAAGACGCCAGCGAGAGAACGAAAAAGGACGTCACGCTGAGGTGTGAGAGGAAGAAAGTTCCCTACGTGGTGATGTTCAAGAAGGAAGAGCTGGGGCGCTTGTTGGGTAAACCCGAGGTTTCCGTGATAGGTATCGAAGAAGATAACTTGGTAACGGCCATTCTGGAGATGATAAAATAGACAGGGCGAGGTGATAGGAATGGCAAGGCTTAGGGTTTACGAGCTCGCGAAAAAGTTGAACATGTCTCCCAAAGAGCTCCTCCAGGAACTGGAGGAACTCGGTGTGAGCGTGAAGAATCACATGAGTTACATAGACGAAGAGATGGCGAACATAGTGATAGACCTCTTGGAGGAGGACAGGAGGAAGAGGAAGGAAAAACAGGTAAAACCCGCAAAGAAAGAGGAAAAAGAGGAGAAAGTCATCGAGGAGATTGAGGGTGGGAAGAGGGTAGAGGAGAAGAGGAAGAAGATCACCCTGAAGCCGGACGAGCTCAAGTTGGACGTGTTGGCCTCAAAGCTTGGTATCCCGCAGACCAAGATCATCCAAGACCTCTTCGTGAAGAGGGGTTTAGCCCTCAGGCCTGGGCAGATCTTGAAGCTGGAGGAAGTGAGGGAGATCCTCAAAGAGTACAACGTTGAACTCGCGCTCGAAGAGGAGGAGAAGGTCGAAGAGGAAGTCGACGAATACGAGTTGCTCGAGAAACGTTTCCAAGAACTCTACCAAAAGGAAAAAGACAAGCTTGCCCCAAGACCTCCCGTCGTCACCATAATGGGACACGTGGACCACGGAAAGACCACCCTCTTGGACCGCATAAGGTCGTCTCGAGTGGCCGAGCAAGAAGAGGGTGGGATCACCCAATCCATAGGCGCGTATCAGGTGGAGGTCAACGGGAAGAAGATCACCTTCATCGACACACCAGGGCACGAGCTCTTCACCGAGATGAGGGCAAGGGGCGTTCAAGCCACGGATATCGTCGTCCTGGTGGTGGCAGCGGACGACGGGGTGATGCCTCAGACGATAGAGGCCTACAACCACGCCAAGGCCGCCAACGTGCCGGTGATCGTGGCCATCAACAAGATAGACAAACCCAACGCCAACGTGGAAAAAACGAAGAAAGAACTCGTGGAAAAGTTGGGTTTGATACCGGAAGACTGGGGCGGAGACACCGTCGTCGTTCCGATATCCGCGAGGACGGGGCAGGGAGTGGACGAACTGCTCGAGATGATCCTGTTGGTGGCGGACATGCACGAGATCAAGTGCTACCCAACGGGCCCCGCCAGGGCGGTCATAATAGAGTCCAAGCTCGACAACAAGATGGGACCCGTTGCGAGCGTGATCGTGAAGGACGGGATCTTGAAAGTCGGTGACGCCATCGTGACCTCCAACACCTACGGAAAGGTGAGGAACCTCTACGATGACAGGATGAGACCTATAAGACAGGCGGAACCTTCACAACCCGTCCTCATACTGGGCTTTGAGGATGTACCGGACGTGCACTCAAACGTCTACGTCGTTGAAAATCTGGAAAAAGCGAAGGCGATGGTCGAGAAACGGTTGGAGAAGTTGGAGAAGCAGCGGCAGGGTAGGAAACACTTGAACCTGGAAGAGCTCCTGAAGATGATGCAGGAGAGGGAGAAGAAGGTCCTCAACCTCATCCTGAAGGCGGACACCTACGGTTCCGTCGCCGCGCTCCAAAACGCAATCGCAAAGCTCCAGACGAAAGAGATAGAGTTGAACGTCGTGCACACCGGTGTTGGTGAGATCAGCACCAGCGACGTGATGCTCGCCGCCGCCGTCGACGGCGTGGTGCTCGGTTTCAGGGTGAAGGTCAACAGCAAAGCGAGGCTCCTCGCGGAACAAGAGGGTGTGGATGTCAGGACCTACACCATCATCTACAAGCTGGTGGACGACCTCAAGCTCGCGCTCGAGGGCATGTTGGAGCCTGAGGAAGTTGAGGAAGTGATAGGTCACGGAGAGATCAAGAAGGTCTTCAAGATTGCCAAAGTTGGGAAAGTCGCAGGGGTTCAGATGACGAGCGGAAAGGCTGATAGAAACGGTTTTGTGAGGGTATACAGGAACGGTCAGTTGGTGTTCGAGGGTAGGATAGAGAGCTTGAAACACTACAAAGAGGACGTGTCGGTTGTGGAGGCACCGCAGGAGTGCGGTATAAAATTCGCCGGTTTTGAGGACATCCAGGAAGGGGACGAGCTCGAGTTCTACGTGGTAAAACAGGTCAAGCGCAAGCCCACCTTCCTGGAGGAGCAAAAGGGTGGAGGATCATTTCACCAGTAAGACCCTGTACACGCCCCTCTTCAAGAGTTCGTCCGCCAGTTCCTTACTTTTGACGACGTAGATCTTTCTCTTGTCGAGTGAGTTGACGTTCTTTTCGATCAACTGCGAGTTCTTCTCGTGGGCGAGGACGAACTGGGCCTCTTCTTCCGTTACCTCGATCAGCACCTGCGTCCCCTCGAAGGGATCCTCCTTCTTCAGGTAACTCTCCAGGCTCTCCTTTTTCTCTTGCGCCACGTATTTCAAGACTTTCGTGAAATTTTCACCGTCCAGATAACCAGGAAGGTACCCCAAAACCTGTTTATCTTTGAAAAAGAAAAAGGTGGGGGTTCCCATCACCCTGAACCTCTCGAAGAGGTCTCTGTAAGTTGCAGATTGGATCGAAAGCACTTCTTTCGCAAAAAGCTCGCTCTTTTCGGATGAAGGGTAGATCTCCACGAAGACGAAGTTTGGAACAAGAACCGCTTGGAACTTCGGATCCGGTAAGACCTTGTCCTTGAAGAGTATGCAGTAGTAGCACGTGGGGCTCGAGAACATGACTATCAGCTTTCTCTGAGTTATCTTGGCGAGCCTGTACGCGATGTCGATCGTCGAGGAGAACAAAGCGCCAACCATCGCGACTATCGAAAGGATCAACAAAATTCTTCTCACAAGAGACACCTCCTCAGTAGGTGATGAACCTTCCAGAAAGTATCAAAATCCCGACCAAGATCAGCAAGGAAGAGCCCACCACCTTCAAAAGCTTGTACCAAGCGGGGCTCCCCAAAACCCTCCTCTCCAAAAACTTCCCCAAAACGCCTCCGAGGGCCAACAGCGGGATCGCTATTCCGAGAGAGTAAAAGAACAAGAGGACGGCCCCTTTCAAGACGCTACCGGTTGTGGTGGCTATGGCGAGTATGCTCGCGAGGACGGGACTTGAACACGGTGTCCACACGAGCCCCACAGAGGCCCCCAAGAGAAAACCGCTGAGGAATCCCTGGGAACCCTTGAATTTCCACAGGTTCACGCCTTTCTTCACTTTGAAGAGAGTCACGTCGAACGCGAAGAAGAAGCCGAACAACAAAACGAGCAGGCCAGCGGCGACGTTCAACACAAACTTGGGAATCACCGCACCGATGCCACCGAACACGGCGCCCAGTAGGGAAAAGAAGACCGTCAGTCCCAAGAAGAACCCCAGGATCTTTAAGAAGCCACCCTTTGTCGAGAGGACGATGCCTAGAAACACCGGGATCAACGGTAAAACACACGGGCTGAAGAAAGCCAACAATCCGTGTCCCAAGGCCACGAAAACGCTCACGTCTCTCACGAGGAGGGGCATCCGATCACCTCATTTTTGATAAAATTAGTCAAAATTATTATACCACAAACAAACCCCTTTTTGGAAGGTTTTCTCAAGTTGAAATCAGCTGTGGTAGTAGAGGAGTTTCACGTCGGTCTCTTCGAGGGAATTGACGAACCTCTCGTGGTCTATGCCGGTGACCCTGAGGACTGCAAGGTAAGAATCCTTACCTTCCTCGAAGAGCGTGGCGATCGAGATGATGTTCCCATTGCACTCGTATATCCTCTTCGCCACCTCGAGGAGCTCACCGGGCTTGTCAGGCATCTCCAACGTGTAGCGTATGCTCTTCTCTTTCCTGGTTCCAAAGACTTCGATGAAGATTTTGAAGATATCCGTTTGTGTGATTATACCCACGAGTTTTCCCAAATCGTCCACCACGGGAAGGCCACTTATGTCGTGCTCAACCATGACCTTTGCGGCTTCCTCTATCGGAGTGTTCTCGTTTATGGTGATCACGTTCTTGGTCATGATGTCCTTGATTTTGAGCTTGGAGAGAAGGTAATGGAGCTCCCAAACATCCAAAGTCGTCGCCTTCGAAGGAGAGGCGTAGAGAAGGTCCTTCTCCGTCACGATCCCCACTATTTTCTCCTTCTCGACGACTATCAACCTCTTTATCTTCTTCTCCCTCATCATTTTGAGCGCATCCGAAAAGGGCGTTTCAGGGCTTATGGTGATCGGGTTCCTCGTCATGAAGTCCTTGACCAGCATGTTCTTACCCCCCCTCACGCGATACCCAGGTACGCCTTCTTGACCAACTCGTTGTTCAGCAGTTCCTGCGCAGGCCCCTCCAAAACTATTGTACCCGTCTCCAACACGTAACCGTAATGCGCTACTTTCAGCGCTCCCAACGCGTTCTGCTCGATCAAGAGGATGGTCGTCCCCTCCCTGTTTATCTTCTGGATCACCTCGAAGACCTCGGACACGAGTATAGGAGCAAGTCCCAGCGAAGGCTCGTCCATCATCAAAAGCCTTGGACGGCTCATCAAGGCCCTGCTGATGGCGAGCATCTGTTGTTCCCCTCCGGAGAGCGTCCCACCGAGTTGCTTCAGCCGTTCCTTGAGCCTTGGGAAGAGTTGGAATATCCACTCCAAGTCTTCTTTTATGCCGTCCTTGTCCTTCCTGTTGTAGGCCCCCATGAGGAGGTTCTCGTAGACGGTGAGGTTTGGGAAGATCCTCCTCCCCTCGGGAACGAGCGCTATCCCCAACCTGTTCACGAGGTGAGGTGGTTTGTTGGTGATGTCTTGCCCTTCGAAGATGACCTTCCCCTTCTGGACCCTCACCAACCCGGCTACAGCTGAGAGGGTGGTGGTCTTCCCCGCCCCGTTGGCGCCGATCAAGGTCACGATCTGTCCCTTGGGGACCACGAGCGAAATCCCCTTCAAGGCGTGTATGGAGCCGTAATAAACGTGCAAATCCTTTATCTCGAGGGCGATCTCAGACACCTTCCCACTCCCTTCCCAAGTACGCTTCTATGACCTTCGGGTTGTTCTGAATTTCCTTGGGAGTACCTTCGGCTATGATCCTCCCGTAATCCATCACGATGATCCTCTCGCAGATTCCCATCACGACCTTCATGTCGTGCTCTATGAGAAAGATGGTCAGGTCGAATTCTTCCCTTATCCTCTCGACGAACCTCATCAAGTCCTCCGTCTCCTTTGGGTTCATTCCCGCGGCAGGTTCGTCGAGAAGGAGAAGTTTTGGATCCGTTGCCAAAGCCCGTGCTATTTCCAACTTTCTTTGGTCACCGTATGGAAGGGCGGACGCCTTCTCGTGCATGAACTTCGATAGTCCGAGTTTCTCTATGAGTTCTTTCGCTTTCGAAACCATTTCCTTCTCGAACTTGAGGTATCCTACCTTCAAAACCGACCTCCAGAACCAAAAGTTTGCCACCCTCTTCGCGCTTTTTCCGTTGATCTTGAGTATCCTGTCGGCGTCCGGGTTGGTGAACTTGTGATGCTGAGCGACCAACACGTTCTCTAGGACGGTCATGTCGGAAAACAATCGGATGTTTTGAAACGTGCGAGCTATACCAAGATGCGTGATCTGGTGAGGTTTCAGGGGAGTGATGTCGATCCCGTCGAACACGATCTTACCCTTGGTGGGATGGTAGATGCCCGTGATAAGGTTGAAGACGGTCGTCTTGCCGGCACCGTTTGGACCTATGAGCCCGACCAGTTCGCCCTGTCTGATCTCCGCGGTGAAATCGTCCACTGCCACCAAGCCACCGAACTGCATTGTCACTTGGTCGAGAATCAAAATTGGTTTTCTGGAGAGGTCCAACGTGGGGGATGTCATCCACTCTCACCCCTGCGTTTCAACCACCTGTAGATGTTGTTCCAAGTGAGCTCTTCTCTTCCCATGATACCCCTCTGCCAGAAGATCATCACCAGTATGAAGATCACGGATATCACGAGCGTCCTCATGCCCTTTATCCCTGGGACCCTCATTCCAAACAACACGAACGGTTCCTCCAAGTCCCTGAGCCACTCGAACAAGATGGCGAACAAAGCCGCGCCTATCAGAGAACCCGATATGCTGCCCAGTCCACCCAGAACGATCATGATCAACACGTAAAAGGTGAGCATCGGTCCCAGAGTGGTCACCCTTGGATCTATCGTTGTGAGCCAGTGAGCGTACAAAGCTCCTGAGACACCTGCAAAGAAAGCGCCAACGACGAACGAGATCAGCTGGTGTTTGAACACGTTTATCCCCATGACTTCGGCCGCGACTCTGTCCTCCCGGATGGCCTTGAGGGCTCGACCGTAGCTACTGTTCACGAGACTCGCGACAAAGATCACCGTCACGAAGAGCCAACCGTAACACCACCAAATGTTGGAGTACTCTGGGATGCCTTTCAAGCCCAACGGTCCGTTGGTTATGCTGATCGCGTTCAACGCGAATATCCTGATCACTTCCGCAAACCCCAGCGAAGCGATCGCGAGGTAATCCCCCGACAATCTCAAAATGGGCCAACCTATGAGGAAAGCGAACAAGGCTGAGAGAGCGCCACCGGCAAGGGTTGCCGTCAGGAAATCCGTGTGAACGTTTGCCAACCAAGGAACTATTGGTTCTATTATGAACGACATCATTTTTTGCTCAGGTGATAGCGTCAGGAGGGCAGACGTATAAGCCCCCACCAAGATGAAGCCAGCGTGCCCCAGCGAGAATATACCGGTGATACCGTTTATAAGGTTCAAGCTCACCGCCATGACGCCGTATATGGCTATGAGCCGTACCACTCGGAGCACGTATTCGTCTAGCTTTTCGTTCGCCAGGTACAACAGGAAGGCGACGAACAGGATGAAAAGTAATGTGAGAACAAAGTTGAGTTTCTTTGGCAGTTTCCTTTCCATCTCCCATCACACCTTCTCTATGGCTTTCTTGCCCAAGAGTCCTGAAGGTTTCACCAAGAGCACGGTGATCAGTATTATGAAGGCGAAGGCGTCCCTGTAACCCATCACCGAAGGGAAGTACGCGGCGAGGAAGATCTCTATCATTCCGAGGAGGATTCCACCGAGTACAGCCCCGCTGATGGAACCTATCCCTCCAAACACCGCAGCGATGAAGGCCTTGAGCCCTGGTACAAAACCCATGTACGGGTGAACGTTTGGAAAACGCATCGCCCACATTATTCCACCGGCCGCAGCGAGTGCCGATCCAAGGGCAAAGGTGAAACCTATGACGTTGTCGACGTTGACGCCCATCAAAGAAGTGGTTGGAATGTCGGCGGCGATGGCCCTCATGGCCATGCCTATTTTCGTTTTGTACACCACGAAGAAGAGTACCGAGAACATGGCGAAGGTGACGATTATCACCAAGAACGTGAGCAGGGGGATCCTCGCGTCCGCAACCGTGATCGTCTTCTCCAGTATGCTCTTATCTTTGAAGACGTCTAGGAAGGACTTTGGAATAGCCCCGAAGATGACAACCGCCAGGTTTTCGAGGAAGAACGACACACCTATCGCCGTGATCAAGGCGGAGATCCTAGGGGCTTTCCTGAGGGGCTTGTACGCCACCCGATCTATCAGGAAACCGAGGGCAGCGGCTCCCAGAACGGCGACTGTGAACGAAAGGATGGGGTTCAACGAGAACACGACGGCGGAGTAGTACGCAAAGTAGACCCCCATCATCATCACGTCGCCGTGAGCAAAATTTATGAGTCTCAGGATACCGTACACCATGCTGTAGCCAACCGCGATGAGCGCGTAAAGTCCACCAAGCATGATACCGTTGAAGAAGTTCTGCAGAAAGAAGGTCATCTTTCACCATCCCTTCTTCGATACACAGGCGGAGCCCCTTTCGGGCTCCGCTCAACGTTTTCTCACTCCACTTCGTGAGGCTCGATGGTGGCGGCGAAGTCGAAGGTGGTACCCTTCACCACGTTCACCGTGACCGTCTTCACGGCGTCACCGAGTTCGTTGATGGTGATCGTGCCGGTTGCGCCCATGAAGTTCTTCGTCTTCCTGATTTCTTCGGCAATCTTCGTGCCATCGAAGCTCTTCGCTCTCTCTATCGCATCAAGCAACACCATGTACGCGTCGTAACCGAGCGCGGAAAGGGCGGCTGGTTCTTTCCCGTACTTCTTCTTGTAGGTGTCCAGGAACTTCCTCGCGACCGGGTTGTCCACGGCCTTGGGGTGGTAATGGGTGGTGAAGAGCAGGCCGTCCACGGCAGTTCCACCTATCTCTATCAGTTCTGGCGCGTCCGCCCCATCGCCGGCGAGGATGTAACCTTTGAACCCGAGTTGTCTTGCCTGTCTCGAGATGAGCGCGATCTCTGGGTAGTACCCCGTGATGTAGATGGCGTCCGGTTTATCGGCGAGAGCAACGGAGAGTTGAGCGGAAAAGTCCTGGTCACCGCTCTTGTAAAAGACCTGCTTTACTTGTCCTCCAAGTGCCTTGAACTTGTCGGAGAAGAACTTGGAGAGACCTACGCTGTAGTCTTGCTCGAGATCGGTGAACACCGCAACTTTTCTGGCGTTCAATTTCTTGAAGGCGTAGACCGCCATGGCCGACCCCTGGAACGGATCGATGAAGCACACCCTGGACACGTACTTCCTACCTTGGGTGACCAACGGGTTAGTGGAGGCAGGGGTGATCACGGGAACTTTGTTGGATTCGGCGATAGGCGCGAGAGCCAGGGTGTGGGAACTCGCGACTTCTCCTATGATGGCTATCACTTTTTCTTTCGTTACGGCTCTCGTTGCAGCGTTTGCGGCTTCCGTCTTCTCGCTGCGCGTGTCCAAGAGTATCAGTTCCACCTCTTCGCCGAGTACTTTTGGTCTTTCTTCATGCGCTATCTGGATGCCTTCCCAGACCATCCTACCAAACGCGGAAATCCCACCCGTCATTGGAAGGATAACCCCGATCTTCACTGCGGCAAAGAGATTTACCAAGGCCAAAACTGTGAAGACGATCACCAAAAACTTCTTCATGGGAACTCCCTCCTTTCCCGTTCGAATTTTTCGTGATTATATCATCTGTCCTTTAACTTAATGTTTCAAAAGGACGTCACAACGTCGCTTATAATAGATTTAAAACAAGGGGAGGGATGTGGGTGAACCTAGAGGAGAAAATCTCAAAGTACGGCAGAAACATGTCTTCCTCCATCATAAGGGAAATACTGAAGTACGCTGCCGACGAGGACGCCATATCTTTCGGAGGGGGTGTTCCAGATCCGGAGACCTTTCCAAGGAAAGAGTTAGCGGAGATCGCGAGGGAGATCGTTTTGAACGAATACCATTACACGCTTCAGTATTCCACAACCGAAGGAGATCCCCTGCTCAAGAGGCAAATAATAAAACTTCTGGAGCGCATGTACGGCTTGACCGGGCTCGACGAGGATAACCTCGTTTTCACCATGGGATCACAGCAGGCACTCGACCTCATCGGCAAGATCTTCCTCGACGACGAGAGTTACTGTGTGTTGGACGATCCCGCATACCTTGGGGCCATAAACGCTTTCAAGCAGTACCTGGCGAACTTCATCGTTGTTCCCCTTCAGAAGGATGGGATGGACTTGGATTTCCTCGAAAAGAAGTTGAAGGAGTTGGCTGACAGAGGCGAGATAAAGAAGGTGAAGTTCATCTACGTCGTCTCGAACTTCCACAACCCTGCGGGGGTGACGACCTCTCTGGAGAAGAGGAAGGCACTCGTGGAGGTAGCCGAGAAGTACGACCTGTTCATCGTCGAGGACGATCCATACGGCGCGTTGAGGTACGAGGGCGAGACGATAGATCCCATATTCAAGATAGGCGGTCCCGAGAGGGTTGTCCTCTTGAACACCTTCAGCAAGGTCCTATCACCCGGGCTCAGGATCGGTGTGGTGATAGGGGACAAGGCGCTCATCAGAAAAGTGGTTCAAGCAAAGCAATCCGCTGATTTGTGCAGTCCCGCGATCACCCACAGGCTGGCGGCCCGCTATCTGGAGAGGTATGACCTCCTTGAACAACTGAAGCCGACGATAGAGCTTTACCGAAGGAAGAGAAAGGTCATGTTGGAGGCCTTGGAGGAGTACTTCTCCGACATTCCAGGCGTGGAGTGGGTGAAGGCCGAGGGAGGTCTCTTCATCTGGTTGAGTCTTCCGAAGGGTTTCGACACTTGGGAGATGTTCGAGTACGCCAAAAGGAAAAAGATCTTCTACGTCCCCGGCAGGGTGTTCAAAGTTTACGACGAACCCAGCCCTTCCATGCGCCTCTCCTTCTGCCTGCCTCCCGACGAGAAGATCGTCGAGGGTGTGAAGAGGTTGAGAGAGGTGGTGTTGGCTTACGGTACGGAAAAGTCTTTGATTTGAGGAGGATGCCTATGAGGGGATTGGACCGTCTGGTGGAAATGGCGAGGGGTCGGATGAAAAGATTGGCAGTCGCGGCCGCGAACGACGATCACGTTCTGAAGGCCCTTTGGATGGCTTTCAAAGAAGGAATCTGCGTGCCGATCCTGTTCGGGCCGGAGGGAAAGATCAGGGATCTCTTGAAGGAACACGTAGCCGATTGGAAAGACCCTTCAATCGTTGATTGCGAAGACGAGCACCAAGCCACGGTCAAGGCGGTGGAGTGCGTGGCCAAGGGAGAGTGCAGCTTTCTGATGAAAGGTAAGGTCATGACGGGGGAGTTGATGAGAGTTTACCTGAAGGAAGAGTACGGTCTGAGGACTGGAAAAACGATAGCCATGGTCAGCGTCATGGAACTACCCAACTTCGACAGGTTTTTGATAATCTCAGATCCGGGAATGGTGATAAATCCCACCTTGGAGCAGAAGGTTGACATCATCGAGCACTGTGTCTCCGTCGCAAAGCTGCTGGGTATCGAACTACCTAAAGTGGCCATCGTGAGCGCCGTTGAAACCGTGAATCCAAAGATACAGACCACCGTGGAGGCCGCGGTACTTTCGAAGATGAACCAAAGGGGACAGATAAAGGGATGCGTGGTTGACGGCCCCTTCGCCTTGGACAACGTGGTGTCCGAGGATGCCGCCAGGAGGAAAGGGATAGAGAGCCCCGTGGCCGGAAAAGCCGACGTGATCGTTCTGCCAAACATAGAAGCTGCGAACATACTCTACAAAGCGTTGATCTTCCTGGCGGGCGCAAGATCTGCTTCTGTCATATTGGGTGGAAAGGTTCCCGTCGTGCTCACTTCGCGGGCGGACTCGGAGGAGACAAAGTTTTACTCCATAGCCTTGGCTTCGCTCTTCGTCTAAAAGACGAGTGATTTCATCGCGTTGACCAGCAAGAGGTTGGCCAAAAAGCTGTGCTTCTCGTAGTTCTTTCTCAGCTCTTCTTCCGTGCACCCTTCGAGCGATTCTACGATCACCTTCAACGAGAGAAATTCTCTGTCGTTCTCTTGACACACCTTCGCCACGGCTGCTGAATCGAGATCAAAGCAGATTGCCCCTATCCTTTTCGAAAGCTCCCTTCTCTTGGCGAAATCACTCACAAAGGTGTCTCCGCTTGCGATCTTTCCTACCAACGGTTTGGTGTCGAAGTACCTGTTCAATTTTTCCAACAGTTCAAGGCTTCCCGCCAAGGTTATTCCGGTATCCCCCATCATCGTTTCGAAATCGTGTTCGACGTAACAGTCTCCGACCACCACATCACCCACGTGGACGGAGTCAACCAAAGCCCCCGCCACTCCTGTCAGGAAGACCCTGTCGATCTTGAAGCGATCGAGAAAAGCCTGTGTCACGAGCGAGGCTTCCACTTTCCCGATGAAACCAAAAGTGACTACCACCTCGTTTCTTCCGATCAGACCCCTTTGGTAGTACCTCTTCACCACACGTCCCCTCTCCAGCACTTCCATTTCCTCCAGAGCGGGTTCCACCTCTGGCTTGAAACTACCCAGTATCAGGGTCATCTTTTCACCTCCCGTTTCCGATACTATCCTCTGCCACAATTCTGTCACAATCTTGATGTTAACTTCGAAGTGGAGGGTGATGGTATGGGTTCGAGGCCCGCGTTCACCATCTTGGAAGCCTTGATCACCATGGGGGTGCTCCTTGCATCTCTACTCCTCGTGCTGGGACTGACGGTCAGGTTCATGATCGTCTCGGAATATTCACTTGCGACGGTGAACCTCTCGGATGAGCTTTTGAAGGCTTCGATGAGGATAAGGGAGGAACTTTTAAAGATCGGACCGAGGATGGACACGGTGCAGCTGTTTCGAAACGGAATCGAGGTGAAAGGCGTTGAAGGTGACGAAGTGAGGTTCGAGGTCAGCATTCCGTTCGGTGGCGAGGGGAGTTTTTACTCCAAAACCGTGAGGTACTCCATAAAATTCGATGGAACGGAGAAGAAAGTTGTGATCATGGAGCAGAAAGGAGACAAACCAAGCGTCGTGAGGGTTTTGGCTGAAAACATCGAAGATTGCCGGTTTCGAATGTTGGAACTGGGTACCATATCGTTCTCGATCCAAAAACGTGAAAAACGAATGGCGAGAACCATGAGTATGACTGTTTCCCTCTTCAACACGAAGTGAGGTGGTCGAAGTGAGAAAGGGTTCCATCCTGTTGACTGTGATGGTGATCCTGCTGGTGGTTTCTGCCATCGGTACAGGTGTTTTCGTGGCCTTTCAAGGTTACAGAAACAGGGCGGAATACAACTGGCAATTGCTCGAGGCTTCCTATAGAGCTTCCAACGGCCTCAACTTGGGTGTCGCGTTCTTGAAGAAGTACTTCTCCGGCCTTGTGGGAATAAGGATCCCAAGCTGGGCGAGTGGAAGCGTCAACTGGTTCTCGGACTTCGAAAAGAGAGTTTTCGCACAAGCCGATGGTACAGCTTGGAAGAACACCTTCGAGTTAGTTGACAAAACCAGGTACTACGACTTGGTTTTCGAAAGGGGCTTCTCAGAAGAGCTCAAAAGAAATGGGTTGGACGGTGTAAAGGTCGTGGCCTTTCCTTTTCAAAGCGCGCACTACTTGCTGCTCGTCTCAAGAGCTCAAGTTGGAAGGGCGGTTGTCTACAAGTACGCCGTGTTGTCAACGAACTTTCTCAACAAGTACGCTTACTTCACCGAGAAAGAGACACAAACGGATGGGAGAATCATATACTTCATCACACAGGACACGATAGATGGTCCTTTCAGATCGAACGACGTCATAAGGGTGAGGGGCAGTCCTAACTTCAAAGGTGTCGTTGAGTTCGCGGGGATAAGGGTGGAAATGGGTGCTGGTCCCATCTACGGGAACCCACCTCCCAGGTACTTGACCGCTAAAGATATCGAGGAGTACAACATCACCAGGATAAAGGAGAGTTACTTCTCCCAACTCGAAAGGGTGGTGATGAAAGTGTCGGACGCGGTGAAGAGCTCCGTCCCCACCGGTTTGAGGCTGCCGAGGACTTTTCAGGAAGAAAGAAAAGAAGGTGGGAAGACAGTTCTTTATCGAAAGATGTTGGATTACATCGTATCTCTCAAAGAACCGTTAGGTTCAAATTCCGAAGAAGCCGAGATGGTGAGGGTGGAGTACACGGTGAAAGGGGTCTACAAGAGCGAGGACGGCGTGAGATGGGAGGATGTGACAGGCAGTGTGAAGCCTGGGGAGAAGAAGGGAGGAGAACTTTTCACGCTCAAATTTAACAGAAAAAAGAACAGTTACCACCTGGTGGTTCGTGGTAACGAGGCCCGGGAAATTTTGGGCCTCGACAGAAACGAATACGAGTTGAACTTCAACGGGGTAATCTTTGCGGAAGGAGACGTTTACCTCAAGAGCATGGGTGGAGCTGGGAAACCCGCTTTGGTGGATGGTAGGATGACGATCGTGGCAGGCTACAAGACTTTGTACGACTCGAAAGATAAAACCTTCAAGGAGAACATCGCCCATCTTGGCAGCGTTTTCATCGAGGATCCCATCGTATACGCGGACTACGTGGAAGTTTTGGAAAAGATTGCCGCGGAGCAGGGAAAAAAAGGATCTTTCGAGAAAATCGTCAGTGTGACGACCATCGGAGAAGAGTACGCGGAACTTCTGAAAAAACACGAATCGGACGACTTCCTGAACATCGTGGCCGCTCAGAACGTGGTGGTCAACCAAAAGAGGGAAAACATGAAGATATTTGCGAGCCTTTACGCCTTCGATGGGAGTTTCTACGTGAAAGACTACAACTTAGGTAGTCCCGTTGGAGAACTCCTGATCTTTGGTTCTCTCATGCAGTACAGGAGGGGAGCGGTGGGTACCTTTTACTGGGATCCGAGAAGTGGAAAAACCGTCGTTCGGACGGGTTACTACAAGAACTACATCTACGATTGGAGGATACTCAAAGGGTTGGCTGCGCCTGGAACGCCGGCGATCGGCGATGACGTGTTGGTTTTGAGCGTCAGAGAGGTGTATTGAAGATGAGGGGCGGTAGCACCCTTGTTGAAGCCTTGATCGGTTTGGTTTTGGTCGCGATCGTGATCACCATTTTCTTCACCCTGATCACGTTCGTCTTCACGGCCACAAAACTTACGGAAGATACCACAAGGCTCTATTCCTTTTTGACGTTCGTTCAGGATTATCTCTCAAGGTTCAGGGTGGGAAACGTGTTGGACACCACATTTTTGAGCTCGAAGATCAACGAACTATTCTGGGGTTCCACTAACCCGAAGAAATACCCACTGATCGAGAGTCTTTCCCAAGAAGAGGTGGTGCTGGGAGACGGCGTGATCTACAGGAGAGTCATCGCCAAGATAAGGGTGAGTGAAAACAAAATCGTGGAGAAGGTCTTTTTGATCGGTTTCTAAAGTCTTCGACATCCCAGCCGATCTTTATACATGAGAGAGGACCTTCGGTCTGGAGGGATCCGTATGCGGGTGGAACCCACGGACGGGAAAGGATTCGACCCTCTCCGCGGAGAAAGAATCATCATGGAGATGCACGTTCAGAAGAAGCAGGAGTTGGATCCCGTCTTCGCTTCCAAGGACGATGTGAAAAAGGCCGTTGACGAGTTTGCCGAGAAGCTGGAAAAGCTCAGAAGGATCTTCAGGGGGGAAGCGGTGTTCAAGTACGACGAGGAACTCGACATGGTGATAGTGAAGATAAAGGACCCAGAGACCGGCGAGATCATCCGTCAGATACCCCCAGAAGTGGTGGTGAAGATCGCAAAGAGCGTTAGCGAATTCCTCGGTATCCTTCTGGACGAAAGGGTGTGATGAGCTTGGATCTGAGTAAGATTTCCAGTCTCGTAAACATGAGGCACTATTCCAAACTTGGAAAGTTTCAAGTGGGTGGTATCAGCAGCGGCCTCGACACTCAGTCCATCGTTTCGGCGATACTGGAAGTGGAAAGTGCTCCCCTTCAGAAACTCGTTGAAAGGTACAAAGAATACGATCTCCTTCAAAAGGCCTTCGAAAAGGTGAAAGCATCCTTAAGAGAGTTCCGGGACTTCGTGTACACGCTCAAATTCCAAAGCAACATCCTGAAGAAGAACGCGGTTTCTTCGGACGAGAAAGCGCTTTCCGCGGAAGCCACCCCCGTGGCGGTGTCCGGAGTCTACCGAGTGAGTGTGATGAGACTTGCCACACCCACCACCTTGGTTGGGCAAAGCGCTTTGGTGGCTCCACCAGAACCATCGAAGAAGTATCGGGAACTGAATTACATGTACGTTCCGAGGGAAGGCGTGGTGAGGGTTTACAACAACGAGCAGGGAACTTACAAAGACGTGCAGATTTCTCTGGAGGATACTATCTCTGAGATCGTCGACAAAATCTCTTCGACCTTTTCGGAACTTGGAATGGATGCGTCGGTGAGTTACGACGCGGCCACCGCTAGATTCTCCATCTTGTCGAACAAAAACTTCTCCGTCGTCGACGTTTCCGGTAACTTCACCAAAGTTTTCCAACTCGACCAAGCGACGGTTTCGTACGAAAACGGGGTCTATTCCCTGAGCAGCGGAGTCCCCATCACCGTTTTGTCGCTTGACAAGACGCTCTCACAGCTTTCCGGTTATTCTTCGACGAGCTTCACGGGAGGAACCGTGAAAATCAACGGAGTGGAGATAGTGGTGAACGAGAACGACACTTTAAGAGCTGTCTTGAACAGGATAAACAACAGCAAGGCTGGCGTTTTCGCCTTGTACGATCAGGCAACAGGTAGGATCATGCTCGTCTCAAAGAACACAGGTCCCACCGCGATCACCCTGGAGGACGTCTCGTCGACGGGTTTGTTCGCCTTGCTCGGTTTGGAGAACCACACCCTACAGCTCGGCCAGAAGGCACACCTGAGGGTCAGTCTCGATGGGGTGAACTGGTTGGACTTGTTCGGTGACACCAACGAAGTCAGCTACAACGGAGTCCTTTTCAAGCTCAACCGGACAACCACCGAGCAGGTCACGGTGAAGGTCGATTGGGACAGAGAGGCCATCTTGAACAAGGTGAAGGAATTCGTTGAAAAGTGGAATTCCTTGATGAACTTCATAAACGAGAAACTCAACGAGGAGAAGGTGAAGGACAAAAAGGAAGAAGAGATGAGCGAAGAGGAGAAGTTAAAAGGCGTTCTGAAAGGGAACGATCTTTTAGAGCAGATCCGGAGGGATTTGAGAAAGTTCATCACGCAGAGGATAGAAGGTGAGATCAAGTATCTGTCAGACCTTGGGATCACCACGGGAAGCGCGGGGATGGGATACCAAAACATGATGAAGGGACTCCTCACGTTCGACGAGGAAAAGTTCAGAAGAGTTTTGAACGAGAACCCCGAGAGAGTTTGGAACTTTTTTGGAGGAATACACGGCTTTGCGACGAGACTGGACAGCTATCTGTGGGAACTCGTGAAGTTCAACGGAAGGATAGATCAATTCGTCGGCATCAGCGGAAGGCTCGGACGCGAAAAGAGAGTTTTGGCGAAGCAGATCTCCGATTGGATTGAACGCCTCTCGAGGAGGGAAAAGGAGCTTTGGAGGAAGTTCTCAGCCCTCGAGGACGCGATCTCCAGATTTCAAGCTCAAGGCATGTGGATCTCTCAAGCCCTCCAGAGAAAACAATGAGAAGGGTCGGGCAGCTGCCCGACCTTCATATCCCAAGTTCTTCGAACACCTTTTGGACTATCTCCGTTCCGACCCTCTTCTGGGCCTCGTGCGTTGAGGCACCTATGTGAGGAGTGGCCACCACGTTGTCCAAAGACAAGAGCTTTCTCCTCAGCTCATCGTTCGGTGGTTCCACTTCGAAGACGTCCAAACCCGCCGCGTACACCTTTCCGCTCACCAGCGCTTCGTAGAGCGCTTCTTCATTGATGACTCCACCCCGAGCAGTGTTTATGATGATGACACCGTCCTTCATCTTGGAGATGGCTTCCTTATCTATGATGTACCTCGTCTCTTCCGTGAGCGGGACATGCAAAGAAACGATGTCACTCTCTCTGAGAAGTTGATCGAGATCGACGTATTCCACAGGCAGATCTGTCTTAGGTTTTGCTGGGTCGTAAGCTATCACCCTCATTCCGAAAGCCAGGGCCCTTTTCGCCACCTCTTGTCCTATGCTTCCAAACCCTACCAGTCCGAGCGTCTTACCTAGCAGTTCCCTACCCGTAAGTCCCTTCTTCTCCCATCTTCCCTCCTTGAGGGAAACGGACGCCTTCACGATTCCTTTCACACACGCGAGCATGAGCGCTAGGGTAAGCTCGGCCACAGACGGTGCGCTGGCACCCGGCGTGTTCAGGACCTTTATGCCTTTCTCCCTCGCCTTCGCGACGTCTACGTTGTCGAGCCCCACACCAGCCCTAGCGATGATCTTCAACCTTTTGCCCGCTTCGATGACATCGGCGGTGACCTTCGTGGCGCTCCTCACGATGAGCACGTCGATCTCCGGAATGACTTGGAGCAGTTTCTCCTTGTCCAAATACCCGGAGGTGACCTCCAATTCTTTTTTGCTCATCAACATTTCCGTGGCCTCTTCGTCGAGCGGGTCGTTCACGTGGACCCTGTACTTCGCCATGGACATCACTCCCCAACGAACTCCTTCGCGAAGACGGACTCAGCCGCCCTCACACCTGCCCCGAGCTCGAACTCGTAACCAAGTTCTTTGAGTGTCAGTTCCAAAGCGGTGATGGCCGTTATGATGTCGAAGGGTGACATGTAACCGAGGTGCGCTATCCTGAAGATCTTTCCCTTCAACTTGGACTGTCCCCCCGCTATGGTGACACCGTACTTGTCCCTCATGATCTTTGGTATCTGTTTGCCATCTATTCCCTCCGGCACTTTCACGGCCGTCACCACGTTGGAAGGCCTCTTGGAGAAGAGTTCAAGTCCGAGCGCCCTGACGGCGGCCCTTGTGGCATCGGCGAGCACCCTGTGCCTTTCCCACACGTTCTCTATACCCTCTTCCTTCAGCATCTTCAGCGACTTGTTGAGCATGTAGATCATGTTGACGGCGGGTGTGTAGGGGTTGTCTGGGTAAGATTTTTTGTACTCCCTGAGGTCGAAGTAGTACCTGGGTGACTTCGACTGTTCCACGAGCTTCCAAGCCTTCTCGTTCAAGGTGATCAGTGCAAGACCTGGTGGAAGCATGAGAGCCTTTTGCGAACCTGTCACCACGACGTCGACACCCCATTCGTCCATCTTCAAAGGTTCCGCGCAGAGTGCGCTCACCGCGTCGGTGACCAAGACCACATCTTTGTCCTTCGTCACCTTTGCTATCCCTTCCAGATCGATTGTGGTACCGGTCGAGGTCTCACAGTGTGTGGTGAAGACCACCTTCGCGTCCGGATGGTCTCTCAAGGCCTTTTCTATCCGCTCCGGTGTGACGGCTTCTCCCCATTCCAGCGCTATCTCAACGATGTTGGCCCCGTAAACTTGACAGAGCTCCTTCCACCTCTCCCCGAACTTCCCGGCGACGACGACCACGACCTTGTCTCCAGGGCTCACCAAGTTGGCGACGGCTGCTTCCATCGCGCCAGTTCCGGTCGAAGCAAGGGCGTAGACGGTGTTCTTGGTTTGGAAAACGTATTTTGCGTTCTCGAGAGTTTCCTCCATCAAAGCCATGAACTGGGGCGTCCTGTGGTGGATGGTTTCTTTCGCTCCTTCGGTTAAAATTTCGTTTGGAACTGGAGTTGGACCAGGAGCGATGACGTAGTGTTTCTTGAGGAACTTCCTCATAGAACTCCCCCTTTCGAGAATGGGTGACTTTGTTATTTTTTTAACAATTATACCATCTACAAAAAATTTGAGGTGGTTGGGCGCTCAAAAGACAGCACTTGACATAGGATGTGTCGCTTTTCTTGGGCTGTTCGTTGGAAGGATCGACCGATTTGCTATAATCTGAAGAGAGATGTTGGAACTATTATACACTAGGGAGGGAGAAGCCGTGGTAAACCCATTCATAAAAGAAGCGAAAGAAAAGATGAAGAAAAGTTTGGAGAAGATCGAAGAGGAATTGAAGAAGATGAGGACAGGAAAAGCCTCTCCCGCTCTACTGGAAGAGATAAAAGTGGATTACTACGGTGTCCCCACGCCTGTCAACCAACTCGCCACAGTTTCTGTAGCCGAGGAGCGAACGCTCGTGATAAAGCCGTGGGACAAGAGTCTCCTCCCCGCTATCGAGAAAGCCATAATCGCTTCGGACCTAGGTCTGACACCCATGAACGACGGTAACGTGATAAGGTTGGTCTTCCCTTCCCCAACGACCGAGCAGAGGGAGAAGTGGGTGAAGAAAGCAAAAGAGATCGTCGAAGAAGGCAAGATAGCCATCAGGAACATAAGGCGTGACATCTTGAAGAAAATAAAGGAAGAGCAGAAGAACGGAAGCATCTCGGAAGACGACGCGAAAAGGCTTGAAAACGAGGTGCAAAAGGTGACAGACGAGTTCATCGAAAAGCTCGACGAGGTGTTCGAACTCAAGAGAAAGGAGATCATGGAATTCTGATGCGCGTGCCAAGACACATCGCAATAATTATGGATGGGAATGGAAGGTGGGCGCAGAAGAGAGGGCTCCCACGGGTTGAAGGGCACGTGCGCGGTGTGAAGGTTCTGCGTAGAGTGGTGAAGTGGTGCCTGGAGTTCGGAGTGGAGTACCTCACCGTCTTTTCTTTTTCCACGGAGAACTGGAGGAGACCCAAAGAAGAGGTGGATTTTCTGATAGATCTTTTCGTCGACACCGCCGAACGGGAATTACCTTTTCTGGTACGTGAGGGTGTGAAGGTGAGGATACTGGGAAGCAAGGAAGGATTACCCGAGAAGGTCGTGGAGAAGTGGCGGGAGGTAGAAGAGAGAACGAAAAACTTGAACAGGATGACGCTTGTGGTGGCGTTCAACTACGGTGGCAGAAGAGAGATTGTGGATGCTGTGAAGAAGATCGTGGAAAAGGTTAAAGATGGAGAAGAAGTCGTGTTGAACGAGGAGAACTTCAGGAATTTCCTCTACGTCCCAGACGTTCCGGATCCAGATTTGATCGTGAGGACTTCGGGTGAACTCAGGCTCAGCAATTTCCTACTCTGGCAAGGTGCGTACTCCGAGCTCTTCTTCACGAAAACGCTCTGGCCAGACTTTTCAAAAAAGGTGTTCCTTAGGGCTTTAGAGAGCTACTCGAAGAGGGAGAGAAGGTTTGGAGGTTTACAACATGGATGATCTGAGGACACGGGTGATAACCGCTCTCATTGTAGCTCCGTTCGTGGTCTTGTGCTTTGTGAGTTACAAGAGTTTGGTGGGATTGGTGGCGGCGATCGTGTTGATAGCGGGTTTTGAACTCCTCTCCATGGAGCTGAAGAACAGGGACACGAAGTACTTTTACCTCCTTCTGGTCACTTTGTATCCGATCCTCGCAGGTTTCTTCTTTCAGGAAGATCCTTCTCTTCCCTTGGTTCTTCTCTTCATTGCAGGTGTCAGTTTTTCCCTACTCGTCGACAGAGATCCCGTTCTGACCCACAGAAGTGTGTTCGTGTTCCTCTTGACCCTCTTTTACGTTTCCTATTTCTTGAGCTTCTTTCTACCGATCTACAGGGTTTTTGGAATGGCCAACTCATTGCTCGTGCTGTCGGCCGTTTGGGCTTACGATTCCTTCGCCTATTTTGTGGGAATGAAATTTGGGAAGACGAGGATCTCTCCACATTACAGCCCCGGAAAGAGTTTGGAAGGACTCTTCGGGGGGTTGTGTGGGGTGTTACTCTACTCGTTGATCTACAAGGCGATCTTCCAGTACCTCTTCAGGACGACGGTGATCGGGTACAAAACCATCCTCCTCTTTTCCGCTTTGGTTGCGGTGATGGACACATTTGGCGACGTGTTCGAGTCGGCTTTGAAGAGGTACTACGGTGTGAAAGACTCCGGGAAGGCGTTACCCGGGCATGGAGGCATGCTCGATAGGATAGATGGTCTGCTGTTCGTGACCCCAACGAGTTACATTCTGTTCAAGTTCTTGGAGGGAGTGATGTGATGAAATACATGTCGTCAGAAGAATTGCGCGAGAGCTTTTTGAGGTTCTTCGAAAAGAAGGGACACAAGGTCCTTCCCAGCGCGTCTTTGATCCCTGACGACCCCCAGTTGATGTTCACCATCGCCGGTATGGTGCCTTTCAAACCTATATTTTGGGGAAAAGTGGAACCCGTCTACACGAGAATCGCGACCTGCCAGAAGTGTCTGAGAACCGTGGACATAGAGAACGTTGGCAAGACCCCAAGACACCACACGTTCTTCGAAATGTTGGGTAACTTCTCCTTCGGGGACTACTTCAAAGAGGAAGCGATAGAGTGGGCATGGGAGTTCGTGACGGAGGTACTGGGTGTGCCGGAAGAAAAGCTCTGGGTCTCCGTCTACGAGGAGGACGAGGAATCCTTCAGGATATGGAACGAAAAGATAGGCCTGCCAGAGAGGAAGATCCTGCGTCTCGGGAAAGAGGACAACTTTTGGGGGCCGGCTGGTCCCACCGGTCCGTGCGGGCCTGACTCAGAGATCTTCTACGACACAGGGTACTCTGCCGGATGTCCCCAAGGCGTGGAATGCACACCGGCCAATTCCGAAGGACGTTTTGTTGAGATATGGAACTTGGTGTTCACCGAGTACTATCAGGACGAAGAAGGGAGGCTCCATCCGCTTCCCAGGAAGAACATAGACACGGGTGCGGGCCTTGAAAGGATGTGCGCCATGCTCCAAGGGGTCTACAGCAACTTCGACACGGACCTCTTCAGGCCGATCATCGAGGCGATCCAAGACCTCACGGGTGTTTCCTATGGTTCAGACGAGAAAAAGGACGTGTCCATCAGGGTGATAGCGGATCACATCAGGGCGATCACCTTCTTGATGAGTGAGGGGGTGTTCCCGTCCAACGAGGGGAGGGGATACGTGCTCAGAAGGATCGTGAGGCGCGCCATGAGACATGGTGTGCTGCTCGGAGAGAACAAGCCTTTCTTGCACGGGTTGGTGGACGTGGTTGTCGAGAAGATGGGGAAGGTCTATCCCGAGATCGTCGAGAAGAGGGACACGGTCAGGGAAGTCCTTCAGGAAGAAGAAAGGAAATTCCTGAGGACTCTGGAGCAAGGCATCAGGATCTTCGAAGAGATAGTGGAGAAGAAAGGAAGGCTCGATTCGAAGGATGTTTTCAGGCTATACGACACCTACGGTTTCCCGGTGGAGATTACCGTGGAAATGGCCAGAGAGAGAGGGTTGGAAGTCGACACATCCAAGTTCAACGATTACATGGAAGAGCAGAGGAGAAAATCAAGGTTGGCGATGGGAGAAGTGGAATTCGCCAAAAAGTACGAATACCTTGAGGAACTTCCACGGGATTTCAAGACAGTTTTCACCGGATACGAGAAGCTCTCGGACGTTGGTAAGGTCGTTTTGCTGGTGAAGAACGGAGAAGTGGTCCAGAAATTAGTCGAAGGCGAGGTGGGGGAAGTTGTCCTCACGCGCACGCCTTTCTATCCGGAGAAAGGGGGACAAGCCTCGGACACGGGTAGTATGATCACCCCGCGTGGAAGGGGAACGGTGGAGTACGTGTTCGAGCCGGTCGAAGGCGTGACAGTCCACAGGGTGAGGGTGACGGAAGGAGAGATCGCCGAGGAAGAGATGGCGGACCTTTTTGTGGACGAGAGAAAGAGACGCGCAACGATGAGAAACCACACGGCCACACACCTTCTCCACGCTGCGTTGAAGAGGGTACTGGGAGATCACGTCAGACAGGCAGGCTCTTTGGTCGCTCCAGACAGGTTGAGGTTCGACTTCACCCATCCCAAGGCCTTGACCGACGAAGAGATCCGGCGGGTGGAGGACCTTGTGAACGAGTGGATCTTGAGCGATTTGCCCGTGGAGGTGTACTACACGAGTTACGAAGAAGCCATCAGGAAAGGTGTCGTGGCGTTGTTTGCGGAGAAATACGGTGACATCGTCAGGGTGGTGAGGGTGCCTGGTGTGAGCGAAGAGTTGTGCGGCGGAACGCACGTGAACCGCACCGGGCAGATAGGCCTCTTCAAGATCGTCTCCGAAGAGGCTTCCTCTTCGGGTGTTCGAAGAATAGAGGCCGTGACTGGATTTGGAGCGTTGGAGTTGGCGAGGAAGAGAGAAGAAACCATCCTCGAGCTGAAGAAGTTGCTGGGTGTGGGAGAAGAAGGCATCCTGGAAAGGGTACAAGCCCTGAGGGAAAGGGTACGAGAGCTCGAAAGAAAAGTTTCGAGTGGGAACGTCGTCTCGGAAAAGGTGGTGTTGGAAAGTAGAAGAAACTTGGGCGGTGTGGACGTCTACACTGGGGTGTTCGACGACGTCGATCCGAAAACGTTGGGTGGGCTGGCTGACAGCGTGTTGGCCAGAGTGAAGAGTGGAATGGTTGTGCTCTTTGGACGAGGAAAAGAAAAAGTGAACGTGGTCGTCAAGGTGTCCGAGGATCTCCTTGAACGGTTCAACGCCGCTGAGATCGCCAAGAGGATCGCCGAGAGACTGGGGGGGAGTGGAGGAGGTAGTAAGAGCTTCGCGCAGGCGGGGGGGAAGAGCGTGGAAAAGGTGGGTGAGGTGCTAGAGCGCCTTGAAGATCTGTTGAGGTGAAAAAGCGATGGAAGTTTCTCTCAAGATCCAGGATTTGAAGAGGTGGCTTTCACTTTTCGACAAGATCACGGGAACTATCGAACCAGAAACAAGGCGGGTAGAGCTTTTCTACAAGAACGGTTTGTGGTTCAAGGCATCAGACAACTGTGCCGTTTTGAGGATCTTCGTTGGGGAGAGTCCACCTTTCGAGGGGGCACGCACAATTTCCCTCGATCTGTTGAAGGCCTTCACAAGCGACGTCAAAGGGGACGAGTTGAAACTTTCCATCCAGGAGAACCTCGTCGTGCTCAAAGCTGGGAACGAGTTGCTCTCCACCAAGACTTCCAGGATATCCGTCGAAGAGAGGGAGGAGGACGAAGAATACGTTTGCACGGTGGTCAAGAAAGATTTCGAAAATGCGTTGAACTTTGCGAGCTCCAACTTGGAAGAAGGAGCTTTCACAGGTATCATCTTCGAAGACGAAATGGTGACGATGTATGGGGCTTACGAGGAGATCCTCACCATCTCTTTCTTATCCACCAACC
The DNA here is from genome assembly GCA_030550515.1 of Thermotogota bacterium. Taxonomy (GTDB): domain Bacteria; phylum Thermotogota; class Thermotogae; order Thermotogales; family Thermotogaceae; genus JAUQPE01. The sequence continues at coordinate 230,632 of JAUQPE010000011.1, forward strand.
TCTCCAAGGCATTCGCGAAGAAAATCCCTTACGCGACGGCCCGTCACGTGTACAAGTTTTTGGAGAGGTTGAACGTTCAAACTATCGATGTGTACACTAAAGGAGAACTTCTTTCTCTCAGGTACCCTTTCTTGGAACTCGACGTCTGTGGGGACTCGCTCGAGGAAACGGAGAGAGAACAACTTAGCCGTTTGCTCCAGGAGAAACCTTTGGAGGTTCTTCACGCCAAAAAAGAGATCGTCAGCAGGTTGATCAGAAAAGCCGCTTATCTGGGAAAGAACACGAAAGCAACGCTCGTTAGAGATGGTGAAACCATGAAGATCACGTTCAGAGGGCCCCACGTGCTGTACTCCGCGGAATTTTTCGTGAGGGCTGGAAAAGACTTTCAGGTGATCTTCTCTCCAAAAAGGCTGAGAGGGGCTCTTTCCAGGATGACGGGGGAGAACCTCGTCTTTGAGCTCACCTCTTCTCACCTTCGCATCGCGAATCCATCAAAGACCCAGATGATTCTTCTTAAGATCGATTAGTTCGCTGAGTTCCTCAGGGGATATTTCGTACTTTGTGTTACACCAAACGCACGTCACCTCACCCTTTCCTTCCCTTTTCATCTCCTCTATCTCACCCAGATCGAGGACGAGTATGGCTTCCTTCGCTTTTTCTCTGTTACAATCGCAACGAAACCTCACTATCCCCGTCTCGACGAATCCAACTGGTTCCCCGAAGACTCTCTCAAGTATCTCGAGAGGATCGCTCTCCTGAAACAGTTCCGTGACCTGCGGCAAGGTCTTTATGTTTCGCTCGATCCTCAACACTTTTTCCTCTTCCACACTCCTGTCAAGGATCTGAACGGCTATTCCTCCCGCCACCCGGACCCCTTCCGCCCCCATCAGCACACCGATCAAGAAGGCGGAAGGAATTTGTTCTGAAACGAGAAAGTAGTAAGCGATATCCTCCGCGATCTCTCCGGACTTCAGCGGTACCTGCGACACGAACGGTGTCCTCAAGCCAAGATCTCTGACCACGCGCAGGGTTCCCTTTCCAACCGCGCCGGAGACGTCAAACTTTCCTCTCTCGTTGAGAGGAAGCTCGACCTTGGGATTTCCCACGTACCCCCTCACGGAGAAATCGCTTCTGGACTGGGCCACCACTTTTCTTATGGGGCCGTCACCTTCTATGAAGATCGTCCACACTTCCCTCTCCCCGAGCCAAGGGGAGACAAGCGCTGCGCCGACAAGGGCCCTACCAAGCACGACACTCGCCAGATAGGATAAACTGTGTCTCTTCCTGGCTTCCTCAACGACTTCGTTCATCTTGACCGCGGAGAACCTGATCTTGTGGTCGTACATTGTACCGTAGTAAATCATGTTCCCTACCTCCATTCCTTCGCCAACATCTCCACCAAAAGCAGGTCTTCTTCGTACGTCACCTTGAAACAGAAGGGATCCCCTTCCACGAGGGTTACCTCCACTCCCAAGGCTTGAACTGGTTCCGTGTCGTCGTTCCAGTCTCCTCCCTCGGCATGGGCTCTCTTCAAGAGCTCGAAAGAGAAGGCTTGAGGGGTCTGGATCCTGTACATTCCATCGCGCGGTACGTATCTCAGACTGCTTTCGGTTTTCCAAACCATGGTGTCCACGCTCTTCAACGCGGCGGTGGCCGCCCCTGTTCTCTTGGCTTCGCTCAAAACCCTCTCCAAAGTTTCTTTCCTTAAAAAAGGTCTTGCGGCATCGTGCAGTACAACGTATTCTGGCCTCATCTTCTCGAGGTACTCGAGGGCCCTCCTGACGCTTTCGCTCCGAGTCTTCCCTCCCTCCACAACGTCGACCACCTTGGGTGACCTCACCTTCTCTTTCACCGTGCCCAACCACCCTTTCAGGGTAACCACCAACACGGCATCTATCGCGTCGCTTTCCAAGAAGGCCTTCAATGGGTACTCGAACAGCATCTTTCCCCCTATCTCCAGAAACTGTTTGGGAACGGGAGATCCCATCCTCTCGCCTTTGCCCGCAGCGAGGAGCACACCCACGTTCATGTGGACTGCTTCTCCTTCTTCTTCTGGTATTGGTGGAAGTAGTTGAGCTTCAGGGTCCCTATGATTCCTTCCATCTCCCTTCGCGTTTCTTCATCCACCAAGTCCTTTATCTTGGAGAATATCGCGTCCAGCGTGTCTATACCGAGGCGGGCTTCCTCCAGGTCTTGGTAATAGTCACCGTACTCGTCCTCAGTGAGTCCCAACCTTGCCCAACACCTCGCACTTATCGTACTGAAAAACAGCACAATCAAGTCTTTCATGGAGAGCTTCTTTTCCTCCCTCTCTTCCATGGCTCATCACCCTCCCTTTGAGATCACCAGACCGTATTCGTCTGCGTCCACCACCACGTGATCGCCTTCCTTTATGTCACCTTCCAATATTTTGTCCGCCAGCATGCTCTCGAGTTCGAGTTCTATGACGCGCCTCAGAGGCCTTGCTCCGAGGGAGGGAACGAAACCAGCCCCGGCCAAGTATTCTCTGGCTTTCTCGGTGAGCTCGAGCGTGATCTTCTTCTCCCTGAGGGTATCCTGGAGCTGGCGTACCATCACGTCCACTATCTTCTTCACCTCTTCGATGGAGAGGGGTTTGAAAAAGACGATGGCGTCGATACGGTTGATGAACTCCGGTTTGAAAGTCAATCTCAGTTCCTTCTCGAGTTCAAGTCGAGCGTCCTCCTCACTCATCTCCAGGATCTTGTCGCTTCCGATGTTGCTCGTCATTATGATGATGGTGTTTCTGAAGTCGACGGTGTTTCCTTTGCCGTCCGTGAGTCTTCCATCGTCGAAGACCTGAAGGAGCACGTTGAAGACCTCAGGGTGCGCCTTCTCTATCTCGTCGAGCAGGATCACGCTGTAGGGTCTCCTCCTGACGGCCTCCGTGAGTTGCCCACCTTCCTCGTATCCGACGTAGCCAGGAGGCGCCCCTATGAGCCTGGACACGCTGTGTTTCTCCATGTACTCGCTCATGTCGATCCTGATCATGGCCTCTTCGCTTCCAAAAAGCACCTCGGCGAGAGTTCTGGCAAGTTCCGTCTTGCCAACACCCGTTGGCCCCAAGAAGAGGAAAACACCGATGGGCTTTTTGGGGTTCTTTATACCAACCCTCGCCCTCCTTATCGTTCGAGCCACGATCCTCACGGCTTCTTCCTGGTTCACCAACCTATTGTGTATGAGCTCTTCCAGCTTCAAGAGTTTCTCCCTCTCGGATTCGAGGATCCTGGAGACGGGGATACCCGTCCACTGTTCCACGATCTTGGCCACCGTGTTCTCGTCGACGACTGGCTCGATCTTTTGCCTTTCCTTGAGCAGCTTTTCGTGTTCTGCCTTCAATCTTTGGTATTCTAACTTCAACTTGGCGGCCTCCTCGTATTCTCCCTTTATCACAGCCTCGTTCATCCTCTCCTCCAAATCCCTCATTCGCTCTTCGAGTTTCAAGATCTCCTCCGATGGGTAAGAAGCCTCCAACTTTACGTAAGCGGCGGCTTCGTCTACGAGGTCCACGGCCTTGTCCGGGAGGAATCTGTTCGTGATGTACCTGGCCGAAAGCTTCGCGGCAGCCTCTATAGCCTCGTCCGTTATCTTGACTTTGTGGTGCTCCTCGAAGACTTTCCGTAAACCCTTCAACATCTCGACGGTTTGCTCAACGGTCGGTTCTTCCACCAAAACGGGTTGGAATCTCCTCTCCAAAGCCCTGTCTTTCTCTATGTACTTTCTGTACTCCTCAACGGTGGTTGCACCGATGATCTGGATTTCTCCAGTCGTCAGCTCAGGCTTCATGATGTTGGCTGCATCCAAAGCCCCTTCAGCGGCGCCTGCGCCGACGACCGTGTGAACCTCGTCTATGAAGAGGATCACCTCGCCTTTCTTCCTCTTGAGTTCGTCGAGGAGTCTCTTCAGTCTCTCTTCGAAATCTCCGCGAAAGCGTGTCCCGGCGACGAGCTTTCCCATGTCCAACTTCAACACGCGAACGTTCTTGAGAAAGAGAGGCACTTTTCCTTCCACGATTCTTTGAGCGAGCCCCTCCACGACGGCCGTTTTCCCAACACCTGGATCTCCCACGAGCACCGGGTTGTTCTTGGTCTTCCTGGATAGGATTTGTATCACCCTTCTTATCTCTTTCTCTCTGTTCACAACGGGAAGCAGTTTCTTTTCCCTTGCGAGCTGTGTCAAATCTATGGTGAACCTCGCGAGGGCCTCCACGTTCTCCATTTCTTCCGTTCTCCCCGTACTTCTGATCTTCCTTATCGCGTCGTAAACCCTCTCGGGAGTGACGCCGTACTTGGAGAGCAACCTGAAGGCGGAAGAATCGGGCGTCAACATCATCCCGAGGATCAGGTGCTCGGTTCCTATCCTGGAATCTCCCATCCTTCTGGCCTCTTCCCTGGCCTTCTCTATGACGTGTCTTGCGTCTGGGGTGATGAAGATCTGAGACACGGAAGTTCCACCGTGGACCCTCATCCCGTACCTTCCAATGAACACCTCCACGTCTTCCCTCAAACGGGCTACATCGACGGAGAGTTCCCTGAGAACGTCGACTCCCAGGTTATTACCTTCTTCCAAGATCGCAAGGAGAATGTGCTCACTGGAGAGCTGGTTTTGCCTGTACCTCGTCATTATGTCTTGAACACTCATCATCACTTTCTGGGCCTTCTCCGTGTACTCTTCCAGGTTGAACACGTGGGACCACCTCCCGCTCCGGAAAAATATTACCACCGTGGGTATAATCTTTTTAAGTTCCTTGGTGGGGGAGAGAAAGTGAACAAGAGGAGAATCCTTTTCTCGATGGTCCTCAGTTTGGGGACCATGGTGTTCATAGCCTTCACAGTTGGGAGTAGGAAGGTCCTCGCAAACCTGGAAGATCTCAATCCGAGGTGCCTAATTGCCCTCGCGCTCGACGTGTTAGCGATCCTGGTCGTCGATGGTCTCAGAACGAAACTCATCTTGAAAAAAGTTCCCTTTGGGGTATGTGTGAAGAACAGCGTTTGGGGGTTCTACGCCAGCGCTCTCACTCCCTTCGCGGCAGGCGGGCAACCCTTCCAGATCTACCATTTGGTGATGTCGGGTGTTGATTTTGGAGAGGCGTCCTCCGCTATCGCGCTGCGTTTCTTTTGCTCCTTCACCTTCACAGTCTTATCTGGATTCGTTTTCTTTCTCGTCTATTTCGATCTGTTCCAGAGGATGGGATTGATAGGTAGGGTCTTCGCGGTGGGAGTTGTCTTCGCCTTCTCCGTGTACGCGTTCGTACTTTTCCTTCTCTTCAACAGACGGGTTCTTCGGGCAACGTTCGGTTCGAGGTTTGTCTTGAGGATCTTGTCGCTCTTTTCTAGACGTTCCCTTGAAGAAAGTAAAGCTTTGCTGGAGGAGAGGGTGGGGGCGTATCTCGAGAGGATCAGAGAATTCCTGAAAAATCGAAAATGGGATTTCTTCGTACTTTTTTTGATGTCCGCCTCAATGATGGTGATGATTCACCTCGTCTCTTATCTCTCCCTGAAGGCGGTGGATCCAAAGCTCTCACTCTCGGTTTTCGAAATGGTGAGCCTTCAACTTGCGGCGAGTATGGTAGTCTACTTCTCCCCAACTCCTGGGGCCAGCGGAACCTCAGAGCTCGTCTATTACATCGTTTATTCAAGCTTTGAAGAAGGGGGATACGTGACGGCATCCATGTTCCTGTGGAAGTTCTTCACGAACTACGTCTTCCTCCTGCTCGGGACGTTCTTGGGAGTGATGGCACTCGCGAGGAAAGAAAAAAACCGGAGGTGAGATCCTCCGGCTCTGGTGCCGAGGGCGGGACTTGAACCCGCACGGGCCGAAGCCCACATGGCCCTCAACCATGCGTGTCTGCCAGTTCCACCACCTCGGCATCCTGCTAGACCCTATTTTAACACAAAGACACCAAACCTTCAAGCCCTCAGTGTATGTCCTCCAACCTGTAGGGCGTTTTCTGGTAGACGCAGTAGTTGAGCCAATTGCTGAAGAACAGATGCGCGTGACTCCACCAAGTGAGGACGGGGGTTTTGTTTGGATCGTCGTCGGGAAAGTAGTTGGCTGGGATCGGAACCTTCAGACCTTTTCCTATGTCCCTGAAGTACTCGTCTCTGAGGGTATACCTGTCGTACTCTGGATGACCCGTGACGAATATTTGTCTTTCCGAGCGGTTCGCCACCACGTAAACACCCGCTTCTTCGGATTCTGAGAGGATCTCGAGTTCCGGTATTTTCTCCACGTCTTCCCTTCTCACTTCGGTATACCTGGAGTGAGGTGCCCAGAAGAAATCGTCGTGTCCCCTAAAAAGAACCGACGGCTTGCGCACGGTGTGGCGAAAGACCCCAGAAAGCTTCTCCGGAAGTTCGTACTTCGGGACACCATAGAAGTGATAGAGTCCCGCCTGAGCCGCCCAACATATGAACATCGTGGAATAGACGTTGTGCCTGCTCCACTCCATTATCTCCACCAACTCGTCCCAGTAGTCCACTTCCTCAAAGTCCAAAAGCTCCACGGGCGCGCCAGTTATTATGAAACCGTCGAACTTTTTGTCCTTAACCTCTTTGAAGGTGGTGTAGAACTTGAGTATGTGTTCGATGGGGGTGTGCTTGGGTGTGTGCGTTTCCGTGTAGAGGAAGGTCACGTTGACTTGAAGCGGTGTGTTCCCGAGCAATCTCAGGAGTTGTATCTCGGTCTTTATCTTGTCTGGCATGAGGTTCAAGATGAGGATCTCGAGAGGGCGAATGTCCTGATGGATCGCCCTCTTTTCCGTCATGACAAATATTCCTTCTTTTGCGAGTATCTTCACTGCGGGAAGACCGCTTGGAACGTTGATGGGCAATTCTTTTCACCCCTTTTGCGATTTTTTGAGTGCTTGATCGAGGTCCGCTATGATGTCTTCCACGTCCTCCAACCCGACGGACAATCTTATCATATCAGGCGTGACACCGGCCTTCAACTGCTCCTCCTCGCTGAGCTGACTGTGCGTTGTTGTCGCCGGATGAATGGCAAGGGTCCTTGCGTCGCCGACGTTGGCAAGATGAGAGATCAACTCCAGACTATCGATGAACTTCCTTCCGGCTTCCTTTCCACCCTTGACCCCGAAAGTCACGATAGCCCCGTACCCTTCCTTGAGATACTTCAAGGCGTTCTGTTTCGTCCTGTTGTGCTCGAGAATGGGATAATTCACCCAACTCACGCACGGGTGGTTTTCGAGAAATTCCACCACCTTCAACGCGTTCTCGCAGTGTTTTTTCATCCTCAAGGAGAGCGTCTCCAACCCAAGGATGAAGAGGAACGCGTTGAAGGGACTCATACAGCTTCCCACGTCTCTCAAAAGTTGGGCCCTGCACTTTACGATGTAGGCGGCCTCTTTGAACTTCTCCACGTAACTCACGCCGTGATAGCTCGGATCTGGCTCGACGAAATCCGGGAACTTCCCGTTGGCCCAGTTGAACTTTCCACCGTCCACTATGATTCCTCCGATGGACGTTCCATGTCCTTCCAGGAACTTCGTTGCCGAGTAGACCACGATGTCCACCCCGTGCTCGAACGGTCTGAAGATGTAAGGTGTCAACGTGTTGTCCACTATGAGGGGGATCCCATGACGGTGTGCAATTTCTGCGATCGCTTCGAAATCCGGTACCGTGAGTCCGGGGTTGCTCATGCTCTCCACGTACACGGCCTTGGTCTTGGGAGTGATGGCCTCCTCCACACTTTTTGGATCGGTCTCGTCCACGAATTTCACGCTTATACCGAACTTTTTCGGGAATATCCTCGCGAAGAGATTGTAAGTACCACCGTAAAGGGCACTACCGCTGACTATTTCATCGCCAGGGCCGGCCAGGTTCAAGATGGCGTAGGTGATGGCTGCCTGCCCGCTCGAAACCGCGAGCGCTCCCACGCCACCTTCCATTGCTGCTATCCTCTTTTCCAGTACGCTAACGGTGGGATTGCTGATCCTCGTGTATATGTAACCTTCTTCCTCTAGGTTGAAGAGCTTGATCGCGTGCTCGGTGCTCTTGAAGACGTAAGAGGTGGTTTGGTATATCGGAACCGCCCTGGCGCCGGTTGCCGGGTCAGGTGGTTCATAACCTGCGTGTAATGCTCTTGTGCTGAAACCGTACTTCTTCCAATCCAACACCGACACCCCCCGATGATAGAATTGAGAACGGCGTTACTAATGTTAGTATCTACCAGTCACAACATCCCGTGTCAACCTGTGTTAGGTGATCTTAATTCAGGAGTTACCGCGCCTTCATCAAAGGAAGGAGGTGTCGATCTTGTACCTTCTGATAGACGTTGGAAACACGCATTCGGTTTTTGCGATCACAGAGGATGGGAAGAATTTCAAGAGGTGGAGACTTTCGACGGGTACCTATCAGACCGAAGACGAGCTTTTTGCACACTTGAGGGTCCTCCTGGGGGAAGGGATCGAGAAGATAAGGGGCATAGGGATCGCTTCCGTTGTTCCCACGCAGAACTTTGTCCTCGAAAAGTTTGCTGAAAAATACTTCTCCACCACACCGATCTGGGTTACCTCGAGCGAGGTGAAAGGAATAAGGTGGAACGTGAAAAATCCCAGGGAAATCGGTGCGGACAGGGTCGCGAACGTTGTCGCTTTCGTGAAGGAATACGGTGACAGTGGAATCGTGGTGGACATGGGGACGGCCACCACCGTTGATCTCGTGCTGAACGGGTGTTACGAAGGAGGCGCCATCCTGCCGGGACTTCTCATGATGGTGCACGCACTTTTCAGGGGAACGGCTAAACTGCCCCTCGTGGAACTAAAGCCCTTCCTCGGTGTGGTTGGAAAAGATACGGAGGAGAACATCAGGTTGGGAGTTGTGATGGGAAAGGTGTACGCGTTGGAAGGGATCCTTCACAGGATAGAGGAGGAATACGGGAAACTTCCCGTCGTCCTGACGGGGGGACAGGCGAAAGCGGTTAAGGATTTCTTGAAGCATACCGTCTTCGACGAAGACCTCACCATGAAAGGTATTTTCTACTCGTGCTTCGCTGAGGTATGAAGAGGGCCCTTTTGGTCAACCCCTGGATCCACGACTTCGCCGCTTACGACTTCTGGCTCAAACCTTTGGGGCTCCTCTACGTTGGGAGGGCCATGGAGGAGATGGGATACGAGGTGGTCCTCGTCGATCTGCTCAACAGACACGATCCCGATCTTCCCCGCTTCACGAAAGTTCCCAAAGATAAACGGTACGGCACCGGAAAGTTCCCCAGCGCAATCATCGAGAAACCCGATCTTCTGAAGTTTGTCCCCAGGAAGTACAAGCGCTACGGAGCCCCTCCCGAGTACTTCGAGTGGAAGTTGAGAGACGTCGGAAGAGTCGACGTGATCATGGTCACTTCGACGTTGAGTTACTGGTATCCGGGTGTGTGGGAGACGGTACGATTTTTGAAAGAACGTTTGGACGCACCAATCGTGCTCGGTGGCATATACCCAAGGCTCTTCCCAGAACACGCCAAGAAGAGTGGGGCCATCGTTTTCGAAAAGGGCGATTTGACGGCGCTACCGTCCCTCTTGGAGAGTCTGGGATTGCCCTCGAAGGAGGTTCCCAGAGATTGGTTCGAGTTGTACGATCCGATGTACGAACTCTACGAAAGAGTCGGCTACCTCGTCTTCACAACGACTTTGGGTTGTCCCTTCCACTGCACCTACTGCGCTGTCCATAGACTTTGGAGGGGTCTTCGAAAAAGATCCCCGGAGAGGGTGGTGGATTGCATCGAGAAATACGTTGAGCTTTTTAAAGTGAAGGATGTAGCCTTTTTCGACGACGCTATTTTGGCGGATACGAACCATTTCAAGGAGATTTTGAGGCTCATCCTGAAAAGAGGGATAAAGGTGAACTTTCACCTTCCAAACGGCATCCACGCGAGGTTGATCGATGAAGAAATCGTCCATCTCATGAGGGAGTGTGGTTTCAAGACGATAAAACTCGGTTACGAAACGACTGGCGAGCTGCAGAAGAAAACAGGTGGAAAGGTGTTCGACGAAGACGTGGTGAGGGCTGCCAAGATTCTCACCAAAGCTGGTTTCACGCACGAGGAGGTCTCGGCTTACATCCTGTTGAACCTGCCCGGACAGAGCGTGGAAGACGTTTTGAAGGCGGTCGAGGTGTGTTTGAGCGAAGGGATAGACGTCTCGCTCAACGAGTACACCCCTATTCCGGGCACGCAAGACTGGTACGAACTCACAAAGAGCGGAAAGATCCCACCTGACGTGGATCCCGCTCTGCTGAACAACACGGTGCTACCCTATTGGTGGAAGCACGGTATGAGCGCAGAAGACGTTCAAAGACTGAAAAGAATTGTGCAAGAAAGAAGACTCAGTACGCTGAAGGCATGCAAAGGATCTCCCCAACTTTCAGATCGAACAGGTTAGAAGAGTTGGCCGGTCTCACAACTATCGCAGAGTCAAGACCCTGACCGCTCCCACCACAGGCGACGACCCATTCCGAAGTCCTCACGAGGCCCGCGTCGGCGGCCATTATGGATATCTCAACGGCTACTTTCACACCCTCGCTGAACATCCGTAAGGTGTTGGCTATTATCTCCAAGGGGTATATCCCACCAAACCTCTTCCGCAGGCACCTTTCCCCTGCGGAAAGAGCGTGGGTTGCTGTCAGAACGTGGTGCCCTCTCTTCAGCAGGAGTTCTCTGACCTTTTCGTCAAACTCTTGGGTGTCGGGCTCGCTGAAACCAGCGTGATGGGTGACGACCACCAGCTTCAAACCTTCAGGCAAGAGCTCCAGCGCCTTTAGAGCACTCACGCCTCTCGTGGAAGCTATCACCAGGGTCTTCGAGGGAAGTTGGCAAGCCTTTTCAATGGCAATCCTCAGGGTCTTTTCGGTGTTCATCTCCCCTTCCTTTTCGAACAGGATCATTCGCCACCACCTCCCACGAGCGAACCACTCCATATCTCAAGCGACAGGAAAGGATCCACTGAGTTCACTTTCGAGAGAAACTCCACTCTGGCATCGCTTGGGAGATACCTGAACATATCGACCATACTCTCGATCCTCACCCCTCCTGATCTCACCAGGTTGACCAACTCCTGGTAATCGATCACGTTCAACGATTCCCTCTTCACGAGGAACCTTCTGTTGGTTCGATCACCCACGTCTTTGTAATTCACCTTACCCTCCAACTTTCCCCACCTTAAGACGATCTCTTTCCACACAGGGGCGCAGTCCGCTCCTCCTGTCAGTTTTTTCCCGTCTTTGACCACCCCGATCAACACATTTTCGTCCCCTCCAATGAACCAAGCGTTGAGGTCTGATGTTCCTGTCTTTCCCAACACGTTCTTACCGACTATCCTTGCCCTGACACCCGTCCCGAAGTTCACGACGTTCAGGAGGATCCCTTTCAATATGAGGCTGGCCTCTTGAGGCGTTCTAACGTAAGCGGGTACGACGCTTTCTATCTTTGGAATTCCCTTGTAAACCACGTTACCGTTTTTGTCCTCTATTCGACTGATCAGGTAAGGTTTCAACACGGTGCCACCGTTGACCAAGGCCGCGTACGCCTTCAAGAGTTCCTCCGGAGCGGTTTCGACGGTCCCAAGGGAAGCCGTCAGGTCATCTGGATAGCGTGCCCTCACCTTCAGCGTCTCCGTTATGAAGGTCTTGACCTCACTGTGGGAAAGGTAATCGTACAGAAAGACGGAGGGAATGTTCAAGGAATAAGCGAGGGATTCCCTCAAAGTCGCGATACCCGTGAACCTCTCGTCAAAGTTCTTCGGTCTCCAACCTCGAACGTCTATAGGGACGTTGGGTAAGAGATCCCGCGGGTTCGCCCCCTTCAGTATCGCGTAGTAATAGTAAAGAGGCTTTATGGCGGAACCCGTTTGCCTCCAACCCGTCCCGTACTGCACGCCGATCCCTTTGTAGGCGAGAATCTCCCCAGTGTTCACGTTGATGGCGACAACGGCGAGGGTTTCGTCATTCTTCACCACCGCATTGACCGCTTCCTGGAGGTGCTTGTCCAAGGTTAGGTATATCTTGTAACCGTTTCTCAACTCTCCTAGGCTTAAACCGATCTCTTCCGCTTCACGGATCACCCTCCAAAAGAGCTCTTCGTCGAAAGAGAATTTCACGGGTTTGATCTTCAGCTCCGAAAGCTCTTTGGTGTACCTTCCGTACTCTTCTTTGTCAATCCTCTTCTCAGAGAAAGCCCTTTTCAGCACGCTCTCCGCTTTCCGTTTCGAAAGTTCCAAATTCGCCAAGGGGTTGTAGCGTCCAGGCGACCTGATAGTGGCGATCAACATGGCCATTTCTGGAACCGAGAGCTCCCACAAGTTCTTTCCAAAGTAGTACCTGGCAGCGGTTTGAAAACCGTAGAGGCCGTTTCCCATGTAGACGGAGTTCACGTACATCTCGAGAATCTCTTGTTTTGTCAGAACTTTCTCGAGCCACAGAGCGATGAGGATTTCTTTGAATTTTCTCACCATGCTCTTCTCGTAAGAGAGGTACAGCGTTCGCGCGAGTTGCTGGGTGATAGTGCTTCCCCCCTGCGAAAAGCTGAACGTCCTCAAGTTGATGAAGACAGCCCTCAAAATACCGCTTATATCGATCCCAGGGTGTTTGAAAAAGTTCTCGTCCTCAGAAACGAGGAGCAGATCTATGAACTTTTCTGGAACGTCCTCAAGGTTAACCCAGATGTTTCTGGACGTGAGCAAGGGAGTGCCGTCCTCGTAGAAAATCCTCGTGGAGGGTATCATTTTCCTCTCGGGTTTTTCCAGGTTGTTCGTGACTCTCAGATAGGCAAGAAACAACAGTCCTGTTGTCAACACCAGAGAGAGCGATACGATCAGGAGGAACTTCTTCATGCTCCACCTCGTTCGATCCTCAAAAGGTACTCCTTCCATTCAAGACCTGCGCTGAAACCACCAAGCTTGTTTTTGGCAACTACCCTGTGGCAAGGTATGTAGAGTGGGAGGGGATTCTCAGCCAGCGCCCTTCCTACAGCCCTTGGGGAGGTTCCGAGTTTCTTCGCGATCTCGCCGTAGGTTCTCACCTCACCGTAAGGGATCTTCCTCACCTCTTCCCATACCCTCTTTTGAAAACAAGTCCCCACAATTTGCGCCTCGAAATCCAATTCCTTTCTGAGGCCGGCCAGGTATTCTTCTATTTGTCTGAGGATGCCCTGGGGGACATCCCCTGTTCGAACGTTTCTTCCAAGCTCTATCCTCACCACTTTACCGTCTTCGACCAAGACGGAGATGGGACCAAGTGGTGTGAAGATCAAGATCGCACCTCCTGGTAAAATTATAGCAGTCTTGCTTGAAAGGAGAGATGATGGTGATCTGTTTTTTCGCAAACGGAATGTATTCCGAGGAAGACATTCCTGTTTCGATCTGTGAAAAGATCGTGGCGGTGGACGGTGGTGCCAACTTTCTCAGAAAGAAGTCGATAGTGCCTCACTTGTTCGTGGGAGACGCCGATTCTGTGACGCCTCAGACCATGGAATGGTTGAAAGAGAACAACGTGGAGATCAAGCTCTTCCCTGAAGAGAAAGACGAAATAGATCTGGAACTCGCGTTGATGATGTTCCCAGAAGAAGAAAAGATCGTCTACGGATGGCAGGGTGACAGGTACGACATGTTCCTCGCACTGTTACACCTGTTGAAACGCTTCAAGAACACCACCCTTTGGTCTTCGAACTTGTTGGTGGGATACGTGGAAGGGGAAAAGGTTTTGGCGGCCGAGCCTGGAGAGAAGTGGTCGATCCTGCCTTTAGGTGGAGACGCGGAAGGTGTGACTCTCGAAGGTTTCAAGTACACTTTAAAGGATGCCCTAATGCCCATCGACAAACCTTTCGGCGTGAGCAACGTGGCTCTTGAAAGAGCTGTCAAAATAAAGGTGGAGAAGGGAGGGGTCGTTTACTTCCGATGGAAGAGAGAACCGTCGTGATACTCGGGGTCACCGGATCCATAGGTAGACAAACCCTCGATGTCATAGAACACGAGAAAGGCTTCAGACTCGTGGGGATCTCTTTTCACAGAAATGTCGATTTCGCAAAGAAAGTTGTGGAAAAGTTCGGCGTGACGAACGTGGTGGTGACCAGCGAGGTGAGCGTGGACCTCCCGGGGATAAGAATTTGGAGGGGTGTCGAGGGATTGAGGGGGATGTTGGAGGAACTCAAACCTGATATAACGGTGATCGCGATCTCCGGTTTCGACGCCTTGGAAGCGGTTTTGATAGCGATAGAAAACTCGAAAAGAGTGTGTCTCGCCAACAAAGAATCCCTCGTATGTGGCGGTTTTCTCGTTAAGGAGAAACTTGCGAAGCACAACACCGAGTTGATACCCGTCGACAGCGAGCACAACGCCCTCTTTCAGCTGATGGAAGAAGACGTTGAGAGGGTAATCCTCACCGCTTCCGGAGGAGCGTTAAGGGACTGGGATCTCGCCGAGTTACCTAAAGCCAAGCCCGAAGACGTCTTGAGACATCCCGTGTGGAACATGGGAAACAGGATAACTGTGGATTCCGCAACCATGGTCAACAAGGCCTTTGAAGTCCTCGAAGCTATGGAACTGTTCGGCCTGCCGTTCGAAAAGATAGAGGTCAAGATCCACAGGGAAGGTCTCGTGCACGGAATGTTGGTGTTGCCGGATGGGAACGTGAAGGTCTTGCTTTCGAAGGCGGATATGCGTATACCGATAAGTTACGCCCTCTCGTATCCGAACCGGATGAGGTTGAAAGACGCCGTTGTCGAACTCTCCGGAAGATCTCTGGTTTTGTCCTTTGAGGATCCAGACCCAAAAAGATACCCTGCCTTTTTCTTGGTGGGTCACATAAAACACTCTTACCGCGACAGGATCGCCTACAACGCGGCCGACGAGGTCGCCGTGGAAGCCTTTTTGAAGGGTAAAATAAGTTTCGGATGCATACACGCGATCATGGAGAAAACGCTGGAGAGGATGACACCTTTCCCTGAGCCACAAAGTTTGGAAGAGGTGAAGGTTCTTCACGAACTTTCAAAAAGAGAAGCGGAAAGGGTGGAAGAATGGTTGTCGTCTACTTCGTGTTGATATTAACTGGCATCGTCACGGTCCACGAGCTAGGGCATTACCTTTTCGCACGACTCTTCAAAGTGAAGGTCTTGGAGTTTGCCTTCGGTTTCGGTCCCAAGCTCTTTTCCGTGAAGGGAAAAGAAACTGTCTTCCGCTTCAACGTCTTCCCGATAGGTGGGTACGTGCGCATGCTGGGAGAAGAGGGAGAAGTGGTTGAAGAGGAGGAGAGAAGCTTTTACGGAAAACCAGCGTGGCAGCGATTGCTCATAACGCTTGCGGGCCCTCTTTTCTCCATAGTGGCCGGGTACCTCCTCTTTGTACCCATCACGCTGAGGTGGGGAATAAACCTTCCAGGAATAGACAGAGTGCTCCCAAACAGTCCAGCAGAAGAGGCTGGTTTGATGCCGGGTGACGTCGTTTACTCCGTGAACGACAAGATTGCGTTCGACACGAGCGTCGTTTCACGCGAGGTGGAAAAGGGAAAAACCCTGAAGCTCGTGGTTGCCCGGGATGGTCACAAAGTGACGCTTTGGGTGACTCCAAGGATTTATCCGCCAACGCGCGAGCTTTTCCTCGAAAGCGCGGAGGGAGACCCTCGCGGAAGATTCTTGGAGGTCAAGAACGGTGAGGGTTTGGATTCTCTGAAGGATCGGATCAACGAGTACGTCGTGCTTTCGTTCGAGGGTGGAGAGGTGAAAGGAATCTTGAAGTCTTTCGTTGAGGCGCCTGCAAGGTACATGATAGGGATCTCTTTCTCGGGTCTTTCGCCGATCTTCCAAAGGGACTTCGACCCTTTCAAAGTAGGGGACCGAATAGTGGAGGTGGAGGGACAGAGCGTGGGAAGCTGGTCTGATCTCGTGGAGTTGTACCAAAGGATCGTCAAAGGCCGAGACAGCTTGATGGTGCGCATCCAAGGAGAGGAAGTGGCTTGGTGGAGAGGTCTTTCCGGTGAAACGATGGTGAAAGTGGTGGGAAGTTCCGGTGAAGAAAGGTTGGTCGTGGTCGAAGCCTCGGTTTTGAGGAAGATCTTGGAGACCCCAGGCGTTCTCAAAGTCTTCACGACGCCTTACAAGCCCGCTGGATTCTTGGAAGTTTTGACGCTTTCTCTCAAAACTTGCAACTACGTGTTGGTCACGACGATCTCTTCCTTGAAAAACTTTTTCAGCAACGTCAGAACAGGCCAAATCGTCGGTGTGGTGGGTATAGCGGGCGTCATAGGGCAAGCCGCAAAGACGGGGATGGAAGCGGTCCTCACTCTGGTAGCTGTGATCACGATCAGCCTTGGAGTGATCAACCTCATGCCTCTTCCTGCCCTCGACGGCGGGAGAATCGTGTTTTCGCTGTTGGAGATTGTGACACGCAAAAGGGTGGATCCAAAACTTGAGAACGTCATACACCTCATTGGATTCGTGTTGCTCATGGTGTTCTTCGTCTACATAACCTTCCTGGACATCGGGAGGTTGCTGGGAATGTGAGGATGAGCAGAGCGGTGAAAGTTGGAAACGTTGTGATCGGTGGCGGAAATCCGGTCGTAATCCAATCCATGACCACCACCAAAACCGCCAATGTGGAAGCGACGGTGGAACAGATAAAGAGGCTCGAAAAAGCCGGTTGCGAACTGGTGAGAGCAGCCGTTCAGGATGAAGAAGACGCAAAGGCTATAAGGGAGATAAAAGAACGTATCACGATTCCAATCGTGGCTGACATCCAGTTCGATCACAAGTTGGCCATTCTGTCGATAGAGAACGGAGCGAACAAGATAAGGATAAATCCCGGCAACATCAGCCAGAGAGGCGTGAAAGACGTGATCTTAGTTGCAAAAGAGAGAGGTGTGCCCATAAGAGTTGGGGCCAACACAGGTTCGCTCAAGAGGAAAACGTCCGAAAGATGGTTGGATCTGGCCGAGTCAGCCCTGGAAGAAGTGAGGTTGTTGGAAAAAGAAGGGTTCTACGACATAGTAGTCTCTGTCAAAAGCCCGGATGTCTGGGAAACGATAAAAGCAAACGAATACATCGCGGAAAAGGTGGATTACCCGATACACCTGGGGGTGACGGAGGCGGGAACGTACGAGACGGCGGTGGTGAAGTCCTCTATGGCACTCGGCTACCTCCTCGCTGAAGGTATAGGTGACACCATCAGGGTTTCCATAGCGGGCGATCCGGTTCGTGAAGTGGTGGTTGCAAAGAAAATCCTGATGAGTCTCGGTTTGAGAGAGGGTGTGGAAGTGATCGCCTGTCCCATGTGTGGCAGAGCGCAAATCGACGTTGAAAACATAGCGCGTGAAGTGGAAGAGAAGTTTTTCCATCTCAACAAGAAATTGAAGATAGCCATCATGGGATGCGTGGTGAACGGTGTCGGTGAAGGAAGGGATGCGGATATAGGTGTGGCTGGTATGAAAGACGGAGCGGTGCTTTTCGTGAAAGGCGAGATAATCGGAAAAGTCTCAAAGGAGGAAATCCTGGGAGAGCTTGATCTTCGAGTTCGGGAGATTCTCAAGGGGGCGGTTTGAATGGAAATAAGAAGGTGGATCACGAAAGATTTTCCGGTGGTCACTAAAGGTGCGCTCGTGAGGGAAGTTTTGAACAAGATGAGGATGTTTTCGGTTGATTCTTGCCTGGTGGTGGATGAGGGAGGGCACTTCATGGGTATCGTACACAAGAACGACCTATCTTCGTTGGATTTGGAGGAGCCAGTGGACAGTGTGGTCTTCCTACCGGACTTCTACGTCCACGAAAACGAGGAGATAATCCACGCACTGCTGTTCTTCTTGGAGAACCAAGAGCCGTACCTTCCAGTGATAGACGACGAGATGAAGTTGAAAGGTGTGGTGAGCTTGCACGATTTCCTGGAGGCGATGATGGAAGCTTTGGCCATGGACTCTCCCGGGATCAGGATACACCTTTCTCTCGAGGATCGACCCGGGGCACTCAAGAGAGTGGTGGACGTTCTCGCCGAAAACAGCTTGAACATTTTATCCGTGATCACGCTCAGGCGAAGGGATAAAGAGAGAGACGTGGTGATCAAAGTGGACGCGAGGGACAAGAATACAATCGAGGAGTTGTTGAAGAGTTACGGTATCCGCTACGAAAAACTCGTTGAAGAAGAGGGGTTCTGATGGATAAAATCCTGGGGATGGTACAAGGATTGACGGAGTTCTTACCAGTTTCGAGTTCGGGCCATCTGGTTTTTTTGTCGCAAGCACTAAACATCAACGTCGCTGGTGTACATCAGATCGCTCTTCTGCATCTCGGAACATTTCTGGCGGTGTTCCTCTTTTCTTTCCGTGTTTTGAGGAGAATTTTTCATAATTTAAAAGTATTAATCAATCTAATCATTTCGACGATACCGGCTGCACTCGCGGGCCTTTTGTTCGAAGAAAAGATAGACGCTTTCTTCTCCGGGTTGGAATTTCTTCCCGCCTTCTTCTCCATAACGGCCGTGGTTTTATCCCTGACGAAGAACTTGGACGGGAAAAAATGTCTGACCGATATGACTTGGGGAGATGCCCTCTTGGTCGGCTTGGCACAAGCGTTGGCCATTTTACCAGGCGTCTCCAGGAGCGGGATCACCGTCTCCACATTACTTTTTCTCGGTTTGAAAAGGTCGGACGCCGTGCAATACTCGTTCCTCATGTCGCTTCCGGTGATCCTAGGGGCGGGGTTGCTCAGCCTCAAGGAGGTTTCCTTTGCGCCGTCTCCTTTCCTTCTCTCCTTCTCCTTTGGGTTGGTTGCCCTGATGTGGCTCGCAAGGTCCGTGAAATCCGGAGACTTTTGGAAATTCTCCTACTACTGCCTGTTCATGGCTGTTGTAAGTTACTTCGCGGGGTGAGAACGATGAGATTGGTTTTTTTGATGGCCGGAGGGAGCGTTTATATCCCAGACAGGGTGAACGCTTATTTTTCCACCGTCGTGTGCCTGGAACACGATGGACGCGTGATAGTCGTGGACCCGGGTAACCTTCCTTCGATCGACGAGTACGAAAAGACGTTCAAAGAACATGGTTTGAAACCAGAAGACGTGACGGACGTTCTGTTGACACATGTCCACCTAGACCACATTTTCAATTCGATCTTTTTCGAAAATGCGATCGTTTACGTTCACGAATCCTTCAAAACGAAAGACTACAAGTCTTTCGGTCTCTTCTATGGAAAGGTGTACAGCTGGGTGATCGATTCCTGGAAAAACGTCGAGTTTCTGAAGGGAGGGGAGAGCCTTTTCGGCGGGAAGGTGCGCGTCTTCCACACCCCGTGGCACGCCAGGGAGCACCTGTCGTACCTCGTTCACACGGAGAACGTTGGTAACCTCCTGATCGCTGGAGACCTTCTCCCGACGAGGCTCAAGTACTATGATATAATCAAAGAGTACGAAAAAGGAGATTCGAAGGTATTCCTCGAGAGTGTTATGGGTGAAGTGAACACCATAGTCTTTTCACACGATTCACCTTTGGAGGTGAAATGAATGAGAGTCGTATACGTCTCTTACGAGGTCTTTCCGTTCGCCAAGGTCGGAGGTCTTGGTGATGTGGCGGGAGCACTACCCAAGTACCTGAGAAAGCAAGGGGCAGAGGTATTCATCATCATGCCGAAACACAGAATGGTTGAGAAGAACGCTGAGAAGTTCGGTTACACGTTGAAAAAAGTCCGTGAAGGGATACCAGTCCCCCACGTGAAAACGAGCGAGACGTTCGACGTTTACGAATCGGTCCTCCCAGGAACAGATGTCAAGGTTTTCTTCGTAGCCAACGACCACTACTTCTCCTCGGAAGATGTGTATGGGGGGGAGGATCTCGCCGAGCAGACATTGTTCTTCAGCGCGGCCGTTTTGGAGCTGATCAAAAGCGTTGACCTGAAACCAGATGTGATACACGTGAACGACTGGCAGGTGGCCTTGATTCCTGCGTACCTGAAGACCTTGTACAGAGATGACCCTTACTTCCAACAGACCTCCACGGTTCTGACCATACACAACCTCGGATATCAAGGAATTTTCGATCCAAATTACCTCTCGTTCTCGGGGCTCCCCGATTACATCTTCCAGATAGACGGTTTGGAGTTCTACGGGCAACTGAACTTCCTGAAAGGAGGTATCGTTTTCAGCGATGTGATAAACACTGTCAGCCCCACTTACGCCGAAGAGATACAAACGGAGGAGTTTGGCGAAAAGCTGGACGGAGTCCTGAGGATGAGGTCGAAAGACCTCTATGGTATTTTGAACGGGATAGATTACGAGTTCTTCAACCCCTCAACGGACAAGAGGATATACGTTAACTACGACGCAAACCGTGTAGAGCTCAAGCAAGAGAACAAAATTCGTCTGCAGAAAGAACTTGGACTCCCGGAGAGAGGGGACGTCCCCCTGATAGGTCTGATCAGCAGACTCGTTTCGCAGAAAGGGCTCGATCTCATCATGGAGATCATCGACTACTTGATGCTTTTCGACGTTCAGATGGTCTTCCTCGGTACCGGGGAGAAGGAATACGAGAACGCGCTTTTGAAAGTGGGAGAACTCTATCCAGACAAGGTCTCCGTGAACATCAAGTTCGACATAGACCTCGCGCAGCGCATATACGCAGGAGCAGATATGTTCCTCATGCCAAGCAAGTACGAACCGTGTGGTCTTGGGCAGATGATCAGCATGCGCTACGGGACGATTCCCATCGTGCGTTACACGGGGGGGCTCGCCGATACCGTGAAAGAATACGACGAGAAAACAATGGAAGGAACCGGGTTCGGCTTCGAAAAGTACGATTCCACCCATCTGATGAAGGCGGTGGCGAGAGCTCTCTACTTCTATACCAAAAAGAAAGACCATTGGAAGAGAATCGTTTTGAACGCTATGAGTATGGATTTCTCTTGGGATCGCTCTGCGAAAGACTACATGAACCTCTACAGAAGAGCCATTTCAAAGGTCAGGAGATGAGGGGGAGTTGGAAATGCCTGAGTTCAGGAAGGATCCGATAACGAAAAGGTGGGTTATCATCGCCGTTGAACGCGCAAGGAGGCCACACGATTTTGCGCGGGTTAAAGAGGAGGAAAAGGTATCCGCTTTCTGTCCCTTCGACTACGGCAACGAGCACACCACGCCTCCAGAAGTCCTCGCGTTTCGCCCCGCGGACACCGATCCGAACACGCCGGGTTGGTGGGTTCGAGTCGTGCCAAACAAGTTTCCTGCCGTCACCCCCTCTGAGTCTTTGAGAAGGTACGGAAGGGGCATATACGATGCGGCCACAGGGTTTGGGTACCACGACGTGGTGGTGGAGACGCCGGATCACAACACCCACCTCGCTTTGATGGATTACAAGAACGTGGAGGAGGTTATCTGGGCTTACAAGATTCGTTACGAACAGATCATGAAGGATGAAAAGGTGAAATACATCTTGATCTTCAAAAATCACGGAAAAGATGCGGGAGCTTCTCTCAGCCACCCCCACAGCCAGATCATAGCCGTTCCCATCATGCCAAAGAGAGTTCTGGAGGAACTCGATGGCGCGAAAGAGTACTACGACTACAAAGAAAGGTGTCCTTTCTGTGACGTGATAGACGAGGAGAGAAGGGAGAGGGAGAGGGTTGTGGAAGAGAACGAGCACTTCTTAGCGATAGAACCCTTCGCCTCCAGGTTTCCCTTCGAAACTTGGATATTGCCCAAACGCCACATGAACAGCTTTCACATGATCTCCGAAGCTGAGGTGACCTCGCTCGCAAAGATGCTAAAGAACGTGCTCTACAGAATACACGTTGTCTTGGACAATCCTCCCTACAACTTCTTGATCCACACGGCTCCCACGACCTTGGAGGGAAAGGACTACTACCACTGGCACATCGAGATATTCCCTCGACTCACCAAAGTGGCAGGATTTGAGTGGGGAACCGGGTTTTACATAAACCCTGTTCCTCCGGAAGATGCCGCACGCTACCTTAGGGAAGTCACAGTGTAGTTGATAGCGGAATCCAGAATGTGGTAAAATTCCAAAGAAATTCTCGTGTATGAGGAGGAATGGTAAAATGGAAATCCTGAAAGTTAGTTCGAACTCGAATCCCAACAAGGTGGCGGGTGCCATCGCTGGGTCTCTCTCGAAAGCCGAAAAAGTGGAGATCCAGGCGATAGGAGCTGGGGCAGTAAACCAAGCGGTGAAAGCCTTGGCGGTGGCTAGGAGGTTCCTCGAAGAATCCGGGAAAGATCTGTACGTGGTACCAGGTTTCATCGAAATCAAGATAGGAGAGGACGTGAGAACGGGCATTTCCTTCAAGGTTTTCTTGGAGAACAGTAAAAAATGAGAAATGCTCTCCGATGCGCTGAACGAGATAATCAGGGCAGCCAACGAGGACGAACGAATAAGGAGTATCATAGTCCAGCTGTTCTCCATGACGGATGAGGAAAGAGAGGTCTTCAAGAAAAAAGTGATGCTCTATTTCATAGATAAAGACTCAGACGCGGACGTTGAAGCTTTCAAGTTTTTCAAACTGGTTATAGAAAACATAGATTTGTTAGCTGAGAAACTCAATCTAGAAAAATGAGGACGTTCTTGGTCTTGCCATCTTTTGTGAAGGCTCTAAAAACCATCAAAGACCGAAACTCAGGATTTTTTCCATCGATATCGACGATCAAATCGTTCCCGGCGATCTTGATCGTTCCATTTGGAACATTTTTGAAGTAACCTGAAAACGTCACGCCTTTCAACTCTTCTTTCTCTATCATTTCTTGGAGCACGCGCAGTGCTCTTTCTATTTTTTCTCTCTCCACTCTTGCCTCTCTCTTAACCTTCTTCCTCCACAGGGGAAGGAGAGAGGGGTTCGAGAGAATACGCGTTTCCAGCGCGGTTACTTTGCGAAGGGACGGTTCCACAATCGCAACTTGTTGGAACACTTCGGGAAATTCGAGAAGGGGAGGTTTGTCTTTCGCGTTTGGCGATACAGGTGGGGGTGTGAGCGTGCTCGTTTCGACCTTCAGCCTGAAGCATCCCTCCCGCACAACTGGCTGACCTTTCTCGTCTTTCAAGTCTAGGACCCTCGCCTTCACGGAACTCTCCAACACGTGCACGTTCCAATTGATTTCTCGTTTCAAAAGCTGAGGCTTCTCGACTTCCAAGTCTACGTTGCGAGCTTTCGCTCCCTTGAACTCCAGAAAGAATCCTTTCAACAGCTCGATTAAGTACTTGAGCATACGTACTCCAAAGCTTTTTCGAGTCTTTCGAAGGGTTCGAAAATGTCTAACCCTTCTTCCAGCATTTCGCTCAGTTTTCTGAGTTTATCGGGCAACACCTTTCCAACGATCCTGAGGGCCCCTTCCCTGTAGGGTACCAAGTATTCCTCTTCGGATATCTTCCTCACTTCGCTTATTTCTTCTCTTCTTTCCGAGAGGTAAAAGACCCTTTGGTCGATTTCGAGAAGTTCTAAATCCTTCGTGAATATGAAGTCCACGGGTTTTTCGATCTTCTTCACCAAAGTTGCCGCGATGATTTCTGTCTTCAAAAAGTAGTCGAGAGATTTGCCATAAAGGATCCTTTGGAGTTCGTTCGGAACAATGGGTTCCGTGTACTTGAACTCCTGAGGGATACCCCTTTCGTCGACCACGAGAAGTCCCCCCACGAATTTGTTGTTCAGTTTCTCTACAGCCAAGTAACCTATCACAGTCTCACGTCCATCAGGAGCCCTTTGTTTTCTTCCTTCAAGCTGATTTCCCTCTTCGTTGGGGCACCGCTTCGAGCGGTGCGAGCTTCGAAACTCCCCCTACCCCCTTCAAGCGACGACCTAACGGTTGGATTCTCCAATCCTTCTTTCCTCGTCACCGACCTCTGTTCTCTCTGGATACGCTGCAAGATTTCGTGGCTCACCAGTTGTTGAACCAACGCTTGTTGGTTCAAAAGGTTGGAGACGTTCTGAACGGTTTCAACGCCCCTCACGATGTACCCCTGAAGATCGACTGGCCTCACCATCCTTCCACTTCCCTTCTCAACTTTACGATCGCAACGCTCACTATTTGCGAAACGCGTGATTCTGTGACTCCAAGCACCTGGGCTATCTCCTTCAAAGAGAGTTCCTTTTCAAACCTCAAGGAAAGCACGATCCTTTCTTTTTCTGAGAGCTTTTCTAACGCTTTCTTCAATCTTTCGAGCAATATCTCTCTCAAGGCGTTTTCGTCTGGTTGCCCCTCTTCGGCCGGAACTTCCAATTCGAAACCATCCATCATTAGGATCTGTCTCCTTATCATCTCGTTCTTCGCCCTGCTCACATCTTTGGGGTCCATTCCCGTTTTTTCCGCTATCTCCTCATCCGTTGGCAGAGAACCCTTTTCTGCCACGATCCGCTCCACCATTTTCACGCTTCTTCTCAGGTCCTTCGGCATCCAATCCAACCTACGCAGGTAATCGTACATGGCCCCTTTGATTCTCTTCAGAACAAAAGTCTTGAAAGAGGCACGCATCGGATCGTATCTTTCTATAGCCGAAAGGAGCGCAACCACTCCCTCTTGGATCAAGTCGTCCAATTCCACGTTTGGGGGAAGTGTGTGGATCAGATCCTCCGCGATTTTCTTCACGAAAGGCAACATCTCTTTCACCAATTTTTCTTTGTCCCAACTCATATTTCCTTTATCTCCAAACGTTCTCCGCCACCAACCTTTCTGATGAGCAACTTTCCCGTTTCCACGTTGTACTCGACGCTTCTAGCCCTGTTTCCTCCCGTGTCTTCCGCCAGAAGTTTCACGCCAAGTTCCTTCAGCTTCTCTTTCACGGCTTGCACGTTCCTCTCACCAACGTTGAGCCCCTTCGACTCGAACATGCTTGCACCACCCGCGATCTTCGCTTCAAGCCTTTCGAGCTTTGCCCCCATTTTGAGCAACTCTTCCACGAGAACTTTCACAGCTGTATTCGCATACTTTCCAGGTTTGTCAGTGGTTTCCTCCCCCTCTGGGAGCATCACGTGCGCCATCCCTCCCACCTTTGCGACGGGGTCCCTCACGCACACCGCCACGCAAGATCCAAGCCCCAACGTGACTATAACAACGGGATTCCTTTCTATGGCGTACTCTCCAATACCGATCACTTTCTTCATCTTACGCCCATCCTTTCGAAGATTTTGTTGAGATAGCCTGGCTTGGGTATGAGCATCATGTAGGAAGTGAGCTCCTCTCCCTCTATCCTGAGGAGAGTCTCGACGAGTACCACCTCTTCCTCACCCTCGACATCCTGGATGGAAACCTCCGCGAAGATGGCCGATATCATGTCGACCACGAGATCTGGTGGGAGGGTTTCTATCTTGAAATCGAGAAAGTTCGCCAAAGCCGAAACGTAGGTGCCACACATGATGTTTCCAACTTCCTTCAAGGCGGAAAGCGAAAATTCGTCGATCTGAAGGAGGTCTTCTGGCGCGCTTCCTACCAGCATTTCCACGATCTTTTTCGCAACGGAAGAACCCATGATCAAGAGCACGTCTCCCTCCAAATCCCCACTCACCGGCATCTTCACGCCCACAACCACCTCTTCTGGGTCCTGGGCGACGAAGATCACCTGGCTTACAGGGACAACTTCAACCTCCGGCACGGATATCTCAACTTTTCTGTTTATCATGAAGGAAATGGCCGTCGCAGCGTTCCCGGTGCCGATGTTCCCTATCTCTTTCAACAAGTCCTTTTGCTTTTCGGAAATCTCCACTCAAATCCCTCCTTTCTTCTTCATCTCCAGTTCTTTTTTGAAGACGTACGTCACCAACTTCTTTTCAAGGTTTGGAGGAACGTTCAGGAATTCCATACCGTACATCCTCAAGCCCTCGGGAGTCACACCCGCTTCCCTTACCACCCTTGTTGGATGGTTCTCGAGTCTCAATCCCTCTTCAAGGAAAAGGTCGACGAAGATCACCTGCCCCACCATCAACGCTTCGGACGTCACCATCAGCATACCACCGGCGCTGAAATCTTTGGTTACGAACCTTTTGGGAGTGGGATCTTCCACTGAGAACCTGAAAGTGCCATCCAACACCAATTCTAACCTCTTGTATCGGCGTCTCTGGATCCTCTGCAAGTTTTCCGGAAATGGAACCTTCGTGATGGGGAAACCGTCCGCCCCTCTTCCACTCTCCAGCACCACCGTCCTGAAGGTGTACAGGGCCGATTTGTCTATGACCTTCACGGTGCAACGAGTGCCTCTTGGAAGCGGGACGAGCCTTCCTTTGAAGCTAGGCATCGATAGAGCGAGGATGTACCTCTCGAAATCCACGTCGTGCACGCTACTTTTGTATTCACCTTCCAACTCCTCTGGATAGAAGACGTCGATAACCACGTTTTGACCAGGTTTCAGGACATCTCTTGCCTCCACCGTTTCCACGTAGAACTGCACGATTCATCCCCCTATTCCCAAGAGATGTCTTATCTTGTCGAGGAAACCCTCTTTCTCTCTCTCCACGGACTCCTTCAGGATCTTCTCCCTCAGACCCAGCATCACCAACGAAGGTTGGGATTTCTCCGCCCAAAGCAAGAAAGGTTTCTGCCTTTCGACGCTCTTTTGGACCACGGGATCTTCCCTCACGATGAAGAAGTGGCGTATGGGAACGCCCACGAACCTCTCAACGACGTTCTTCAACCTTTCCACCACTTTTCTGCCTTCCTTCATGTTCCTCACCATGTTCAGAACGAGGAAGATCTCCTCAGGGTTCACACCTTTGACAGAGAGCACTTTTATGAGCGTGTAAGTGTTTATTATGGAAGTTGGCTCGTCGGTTGTGACGATGATCAAGTAGTCGGAATTCAGATAAAACTTGTCCAAGTTCTCGTTGTAACCGGGCGGGAAGTCTACGATCACGTAATCGTAACTTCTGAGGATGCGAGAGAAACTATCGAAAAACTTCTTCCTGTCGCCGAGGTTGAACAGAAGGAGGTCCTCTATGTCTATGCCGCTGCTGATCACGTCCACGTCGTAAGGGGACTTGTAGACGATGTCCTCTATCTTCAATCCCGATTTGAAGAAATCTTTGAGGGTCCTAGGCGCGACGGTGCCTAAGAGGATCTCCACGCTTCCAAAGCCGACGTCCGCGTCAAACAAGAGGATCTTGAAGTTCCTCTTTTGAAAGGCGAGTGCGAGGTTTACCGCCAATATCGATTTCCCCACCCCTCCTTTCCCGCTCAACACGCTGATGACTTTCGGCTCGCTTTTCCTGAGGCTTTCAACCTGATCTTGCATACCTGAGCACCTCACTGGCCACCACGCGCCCCAACTCGATAGGGTTGGCCTCGAAGATATCGTCTGGAACCCTCTGACCGTTCGTCACGAAAGCTATGGGGAGCTTCGAGATTTCCGTGATGTTCAAAAACATCCCAAAACAGTTCGTTTCATCCATCTTTGTCAGGATCAGGTGCGTTGGCTTGGCCACGGAAAACTTTTCCACAATTTTTTCCACATCTTCTGTTCTGTAGTTCATCGGGATCACGAGGAAAGAAACATTCGGCTTTACGGCTTCAACCAGCGCTCTCACCTCGTTCATCTGGATCTCGTTTTGGTGGCTCCGCCCCGCCGTATCCATGAGAATCACATCGTAACCTTCAAGCGCTATCACCTCGTACTCTGCTTCTCTGGGAGTGTAAGCGATCTTCATGGGGATGTCCATGATTTCCGCGTACGTTTTCAGTTGCTCGGTGGCAGCCACTCTGTAGGTGTCGAGCGTCAAGATCGCCACCTTTTTCCTTTTCTCTATCTTGAGCTTGGCCGCAATCTTGGCCAAGGTAGTTGTCTTACCGACGCCCGTTGTCCCGAGAAACAGAACCTTCCCCTGTATCTCCGGCACGTTCGTTTTGATGAAACTTGCCAGGTATTCGGAAAGAACCTGGAACGAATTTTGTGAGGAGGAATCGAAATCTCCGTACTTCAACCTCAAGAAGTCCAAAATCTTCACTTTTATCCCTTCCATGACACCTTGCCTTTCCAACCCGTAAGAGATCCTTGAAAGCCCTTCTGGGAGTGTCTTCACCTTCTCCACGACGAGCAACTGCTTTATCTCGTTCACCGTTCTCTTTATCTCTTCGAGCTCACTGTTTTTATCGTCACCTAACAACCTGTTCTTTACGAGCACCTCCTGTAACTTGTAAGTCTCCACGTTTTCCCTCTTCTCCTCACGCACGTCTTCCGCGGCGGCGGTGATCTCGAAATAAACCTTTCCTCCTATCCCAAACAATCCTCCCTTTCTGATCTTTCTGGTGCTTAGTATTACCGCGTTTTCGCCAAGATCTCTCTTTATCATAGACATGGCTTCCCTTATGTTCTCCACAACGTACCTCTTTATCCTCATAACCTCACCACACCTTCTATTTGTAGGGTGTACTCTTCCGGTATCTCATCGTAGGAAATCACGTGGATTCCCGGCACGACCCTTGTAATGTAGCGCGAAAGATACGGTCTCAGGGAAGACGAACAGACGACAACGGGTTGGTATCCTTTCCTCATGAGCCCTTCCAGAGACTTCGAGACGTTGTTCATCAAGGATTTCGAAACCTCGGGGTTGAGGATGAGCTCTCTCTCTTCTCCTACTTCCTTCACCGCTTCGATCAACCTCCTCTCGAGCTCGTGCTCTAAAGCGACTGCGTGAACCTTTCCATCTTCAGCTTTCAGGGGAGAGATGATCTGTCTCTTCAACCCTTTCCTTACCGATTCGACCAGATAATCGATGTCCTTGCTTCTTTCCGCCGCTTCCAAGAGTACCTCGAAGATCGTGGGGAGGTTCCTTATCGAAACCCCTTCTCTCAGGAGCCTCTGCAATACCTTCTTCACTTCGGAAGGTTTGAGAACTGAGGGAACGAGGTCTTCCACAAGTTTTGGGAACCTTTCTTTGAGACCTTCCATGAGGAGGTCAAACTCTCTGAACCCCAAAAGTTCGTGGGCGTGTCTTCTGAGAATCTCGGAAAGGTGCGTGGCAAAAACCGTTGGCGCGTCCACCACCGTGTAACCTTTCTGCTGGGCTTCTTCCTTCCTCCACTCCTCTATCCAATAGGCTTCCAGGTTGAAGGCAGGTTCTCTGGTGGGAATTCCGGGTATCCTTTCCATGACCCCACCAGGATTTATCGCAAGGAGTCTGTTGGGCATGAGCTCGTATCTCGCCACCTCGCTACCCCTTATCCTTACGCTGTACTCGTTGGGCTTCAAGAGGACGCTGTCTCTCACCCTAATGGGGGAGATGACGACACCGAGTTCGAAAGCGATCTGTTTCCTGATCGAAGTGATGCGGTCGAGGAGGTCTCCCCCCTGTGAGGGATCCGCAAGCGGTATCAGACCGTAGCCTATCTCGACCTCCACCGTGTCGCTTTGGAGCACCTCTGCGACCTCTTCTGGAGTTGTGAGTATGGGACCTTTCGGCTTTTCGGTCACGCGCGCCCCGGCGTATTCCTCCTTGGGCGCCAGTCGCGATCCGTACAGCGCGAGGAACATTAGGGTACCCCCTATCAGAGCGCTGAAGAACGGCATGGGGGTGAAGAGCCCAAGGAACACCAACACGGCACCTGTCAGCATGATCACCTTTGATTCCTTCGAAAGCTCGGAGACGATATCCTTCCCGAGGTTCTCCTTGGAAGCCGCTCTGGAGACGATCACGCCGGTAGCGGTTGAGACGAGCAACGCCGGTATCTGTGTCGCCAATCCATCTCCGACTGTGAGGATAACGTATTCTTGCGCGGCTTCCGCGATCGTCATCCTGTGTTTCAGAACACCTATCACCAGTCCACCTACGATGTTCACGAAGACGATGATGATACTCGCTATGGCATCTCCTCTGACGAACTTGCTCGCACCGTCCATGGCCCCGTAAAAATCCGCTTCGCGCCTGATCTCTTCCCTTCTCCTTCTAGCTTCCTCTTCCGTGATCAACCCACTGCTCAGATCGGCGTCAACACTCATCTGTTTTCCAGGCATGGCGTCCAACGTGAACCTCGCCGCAACTTCCGCTATCCTTTCCGCACCGCGCGTGATCACTATGAACTGGATGATGACGAGAATGACGAAGATGATGAGTCCAACGACGTAATCGCCCTTGACGACGAACTCTCCGAAAGTCCTTATGACTTTCCCTTGAAACTTTGGCCCTTCCAGCAGGATCAAACGCGTCGACGCCACGTTCAAACCCAATCTGAAGAGTGTCACGATCAGAAGAAGCGTCGGGAAAGAAGAAAGTTCCAAGGCGCTTCGAACGTACATTGTCGAGAACAAAATCACCATGGACAGCGACAGGTTGAGTATCTGGAAGAAGTCGAGCAGGCTGTCCGGTATCGGTAACACCATCAGAAGAACGATGGCCACGACCACCAAGGAGACAACCACATCGGTGTTCTTCAAAATTTCACCCCTTCTTGCTGTACACTCGCACCAGGATCTCCGCCACTATCCTGTAGAACTCGACAGGTATCTCTTCCCCGATGTTCACCTTGTAATAGAGTTCCCTTGCGAGTTCAGGGTTTCTGAAGATCGGCACGCCATGCTCTCTGGCGAGTTCGATGATCTTCAAAGCGATGTGATCAACTCCCTTGGCAACGACGGTGGGTGCGCTCATCGTGTCCGGATCGTACTTGAGGGCGACGGCGAAATGAGTGGGGTTGGTGATCACCACGTCCGCCTTCGGAACTTCCTCCATCATTCTCCTCCTGAGGATATCATACATCATTCTCCGCTGTCTTCTTCTCACCTCAGGGTTGCCTTCAACTTCTTTCAATTCATCCTTGAGTTCCTGTCTGGTCATCCTGATATTCTTCTCGTATTCCCATCTCTGGTAGAGGTAATCGAATATGGCGAGCGCCAAGAGGGCAATCCCGCACCTGAGCGAAATGTCGTACAACAGCTTCCACAAGTCCGAGAAGGCCTCCGTGACCTCCATGTCGGAGTACCTGACGAGGTTTTTCCATCTGTCCTTGAGCACTTGGTAGGCGACGAAACCTACCACCACCACTTTCAGAGTAGCCTTCAGCAGTTCAACAATCGACCTCAGCGAAAACATCCTCTTGAAACCTTCGACAGGGTTGAGTCTTCCGAAGTCGAGCTTCAACGCCTTCGGGGCGAACAAAAAACCTGTTTGGAGAGCCCCCACTAGGACACCGACCACCGCTGCGATCACGAACAACCCACTCAAAAGCAAAAGGATCCCCTTCAAAGAACCCGCAAGAAGCATCGACAAGTCGCCGTAATCCTCTAAGTTGAAGAACACGGAAAGCCTTTCGGAAAGATCGAACAACAACCTTTCCCCAACCATACCAAGAGTAAAGACGAACAAGAGGAGGACGATCGCCATGTTGAGTTCCCTGGAAACTGCTACTCTTCCCTCTTCTCGGACTTTCCTCCTCTTCCTCGGTGTTGCCCTTTCAGTCCTCTCAGTTTCGGCGAACAGGAGTACGTCTATTCCCCAATCAAACTCGAGATAGCGTTCAACGCACGCCCTGAGATCTCCCCAGCGACCTCCGCCCATATGGGTATCATCCCCATGAAGAAGATCAAGCCAACCAGCACTTTCAGGGGCAACCCTACCATGAAGACGTTCATCTGCGGAACCAACCTCGAGAGTATCCCCAACACCACGCTCACCACGAGCATGAAGGCCATCATTGGGAGTCCTATCTTCAAAACCATGACGAAAAAATCCCCAGAGCTGTGGACGATGTGTTCGAGAAAACTCGTCTTCAAGCTGAGAAGGTCCGCAGGGAAGACTTTCAGAGAGTCCACGAGGCCTTCATAGATGAGGAGGGGACCTTTCAATATGACGAAAACGCTGAGGGCGAGGAAGTACACGATCTCGCCCATTGGATTTGTTCCCTCTTCGTCTGAGAGCGCGAAGACTTCTTCGATGCCAAGCCCCATTTGGAAACCGACTATGTACCCTGCCCCTCCAAACGCCTGAAGGACCAATTGAGGTAGGTACCCAATCCCGAACCCAACCAGGAAGTTCAAGATCGAGTTGACGACAAGAAGAAAGATGGGCGAATTCAAGGGTATCGTTGTATCAGAAGAGACCGTAAGAAGCCAGCTCAAAAAGACCAAAAGGGACACCTTGACCTCAACAGGAAACATCGCTCCGGAAAAGAAAGGAGCGACCAGGAAAAAACCCGTCAAACGAGAAATCAAGGCCATCCACACCAGAAACTTCGTTTCAACGAATTCCAACAGGTTCACCTTCAAGGATTCTCCTTATGTTCTCCTCGAAGGGGGGCCATATCACACCCTTTTCGGTTATTATCGCGGTTACCAAGTCTTTCTCGGTGACATCGAAAGCTGGGTTCACAACTTTCACGCCGTGCGGTACCACCCTGTTCCCACCACAAAACAACACCTCATCTTGGGATCTTTCCTCAATGGGGATCTCATAACCGCTCCTGATCTTCGGATCAATCGTGGAGGTTGGTGCAGCAACGAAGAAAGGGATGCCGTGCTTTTTCGCCAGGACTGCCACGGTGTAAGTGCCGATCTTGTTCGCCACGTCGCCATTCATGGCGATCCTATCGGCACCCACGATCACCGCGTTTATGAGCCCTTTCTTCATCAACCAACCAGCCATGTTGTCGGTGATCACGGTGACGTCTATTCCATCTTTGAGGAGTTCCCAGGCGGTCAACCTGGCACCCTGAAGGTAAGGCCTCGTTTCGTCCGCAAAGACTCTTATCCGCTTTCCCGATTCCACGGCAGCTCTGATCACACCGAGGGCTGTTCCGTAGTCAACGGTGGCCAAAGCTCCCGCATTGCAGTGCGTGAGGATAGTCCATCCGTCCTTTAGGAGTGCCGCACCATTCCTTCCGATAGCCTTGTTGACTTCTATATCCTCGCGCGCCATCCTCAAAGCTTCCCCTTCGAGGATCTCGAGTATTTCTTCTCTGCCCTTACCCAGGTTCCCCAACAGAGTCCTCTCCATTCTATCCAACGCCCAGAACAGGTTTACGGCCGTGGGACGGGTGTTCGCCAAGTTTTCCTTCACCTTCTTCATCCATTCCTGTAAATCGCCACTTGCGAACTCTCTCAAACCGAGGACGTACCCGAAAGCGGCAGCCACACCTATCGCCGGGGCTCCCCTCACAACCATGTCTTTTATCGCTCTGGCCACCTCAACGTGGGTACGACACATCACGTACTCTTCAAAGAAGGGCAATTTCCTCTGATCCAAGAGTTTGAGGGCATCGCCAGTCCATTCCATAGTCATTGTCCTGAGGATCACTTGGAAGCACCTCCAAGCTTTATCTCTATGATACTCTTGCTTTTGAATTCATCGAAAGCTTTTCTGAACCAATCACCCCAGACTCTTTCTCTCTTTTCCGAGAGCAACTTTTGCTGGATGTCGTTCCTCACTTCTTCAAATGTCTTGTAACGCGCAGGCCTCTTCTCGATCACCTTGTAAAGGACGAAACCGTCTTGGGTTTCGAAAGGTCCAACTATCGCACTCTCAGGCGCGTCGAAAACCACCCTTTCTATCTCCTTTCTCAGCGTTCCCTCCTCAACCCATCCCATGTCACCCTCACCCGAAATGCTCCTCGCAACCTCCAAAAAGTCTTCCCCTCTTCTTATCCTCATCAAGGCTTCTTCCATCTGTTTTTTCTCCTTTGCGGAGATCCTGTACAAGTGAACTGCAGCGGGTATTCTGAAACTTTCTTTGTTCTTGTCGTAATAGTCCTTCACTTCCTCTGGGGTCACAGTTACATTCTGAGAATATTTCGCCTCAAGGTTTTGAAGTGCTTTTTGGGTTTTCATGGACCAGAAAAGTCTCTTCTTGAAACTCTCGAGGTTCCCATAACCGGTGTTTTGCAAAAACGTATCGAAGTCTTCGAGGGTGAAGCCGAGTTCTTCCACCGTCTGTTTGAGTTTGTTCTCCATCTCCTTCAACACTTCCTCATCGTGAACCCCCACACCTTCTCTCTCTGCGAGTTGTTGTATGAGGAGATGATCTATCATGTCTTTCAGTACTTCCATCTTGTACTTCAAGAGAAGTCTCAAACCTTCCTCAGTCTCTGTTAACACGTTGAAGAACCTAAGGTCTATTTGGGATATGCTCCTGAGCAGTCCTCTCACGTCAGCGATTGTTTCGAAGAGATCTTGAGGTATACCCTGACCATTCACTATCGCAACAACGTTTTCAGTCGCAGACCCGGTCACCTGGGCCAACGACAACACGACGGACAGAAGGGTGAGCAAGAGGGTCAGACCCTTTTTCATTTCGCCTCTCCTCCTTTCGCTTTTTCCCAATACCTATCGAGTTCTTCTAAGGAAAGTTCCTCGAAGACCAAACCGTCTTTCTCTATCATTTCTTCCATCCTTTTGAACCTCTCCACAAATTTCTGGGTAGCCTTTCGCAAAGCTCCTTCTGGATCCACACCCAAGAATCGTGAGAGGTTGACGATACTGAACAAAAGGTCGCCGAATTCTTCCTCCACCTTCCTTGGATCCTTTGCTTCTCGCAACTCTCTCAGTTCTTCGTTCACTTTTTCAAAGACATCTTCCACGTTTCTCCAATCGAAACCAACCTGGGAAGCGTTTTCTTGCACTCTCCTTGCCATGGAGAGAGCGGGAACGAGGGGATTGACCTCGCCAACTCTCGAAGATCTCTCTTTTCCTTTTTCCTGGGCTTTGATATCTTCCCATTGCTTGTAAGAATAGCCTGGGCTGTTGCCGAACACGTGAGGATGCCTTCTGACGAGTTTCTCGCACAGGAAATCCAACACATCGCCTATATCAAACGCTTCTCTTTCTTTCGCTATTTGAGCGTGAAAGACCACTTGAAGCATCAAATCTCCCAATTCTTCCCTCATCTCTTCGTCGTCCTTCTCGTCGATCGCTTCTATCAGCTCGTAACACTCCTCCACGAGGTAGGGCTTCAGGCTCTCGTGGGTTTGCCTTCTATCCCATTCGCATCCCTCTGGGGACCTGAGTTTTTCCATAATAGCTATGAGTTTTTCGAAGCTGTCTCCTATCCTTCCCATCTCAAAACCTCCTTTTGGCAACGATGACGAGTATCCTGTCGGAAGCATCTTCCGCCCTATCAGCTATGTCACCTATACTTCTCATTATTTCCTTCAACTCAATCTTCTCGCACTTTTCGATTTCCATATCGAACAACTTCTTCAAAGCTTCTTTTTCCACCATATCTTCCTCGTGTTCGAACCTCTCTACCTCGAGCACATAACTTTCAACTTTGTCGAGGTCTTCAAAAAGACTTTCAACAGCCTTTCTAAGGCTTCGAAAAGCTTTCAGTGAAATCTCCAACTGTTTCAACAAATAACCCTTGAGTTCCTCAGGTATCTTGGGTTTTTGGAGCGAGAAGAGATCGGCAACGTACTCCGCTTTGTTCGCGATCTTATCCACCAACTCCATCAGTTCTGTGAGATCTCCTCTGAAGTTGGGGAGGAAGGCTCCCTCGTTTATCCCCCTTTCGGTTTCTCTCCTCAACTTGTCCGCCTCGCTTTCGAGCTCGCACACCTTTTGATAAACGCTTGACACGCTGTCGGGGTCTTCCATGTATCCCTCGATGAACGTCCTCAACTGGTGCAGCGTTTCTTCAACCTTCTCGCAGTGTTTCAAAAAGAGAGATACAACCTTTTTTTCCCTTTTGCCCGAGATCCACACGCTTTCTTCCTCCCGAAGGGGATCCTTTCATGAGATCCAGAACACGGGAAAAACGCTCTCTTGAAATGAGGCCCTTCTCGAACATCCTTTCGAGCGTCTCTTCCGTCAACCAACCGAGGATCGGTTGAAAACTGAGTCGATGGAGGGGAAGTATCCCGTACCTTCTCACCTCTTCCAGGTGTTCTTTCGTAGGGTAACCTTTGTGTCTATCGAAGGAGAATTTGGGATAAAATTTGGAAAATTCTTTCATGATCTCATCCCTCAAAACTTTCGCGACTATCGAAGCGGCACCTATCGAGATGCTTTTCCTGTCGCCTTTCACCACACAGGAACTCGGTACACTCAAGGAAATTCCCTTACCGTCGATTATGACAAAGGACGGCTTCAAGCCAAGATTTTTCACTGCTCTTTCCATTGCGAGTTTAGTGGCGTTAAAGACGTTGTGGATGTCCACTTCTTCGGCCGACGCTATACCAACTCCCACGATCGCTTTTTCCCTTATCTCAACGTACAGTCTTTCCCTCTCTTTTGGTGAGAGAAGCTTCGAATCATTCACGCCTTCCAG
Organism: Thermotogota bacterium; assembly: GCA_030550515.1. Lineage (GTDB taxonomy): Bacteria > Thermotogota > Thermotogae > Thermotogales > Thermotogaceae > JAUQPE01. The sequence goes on from JAUQPE010000011.1 coordinate 266,796, forward strand.
ATCTTCGAACAGGATGACCGCAGCCGCTACGACGGGACCCGCTACGCATCCACGCCCCGCTTCATCCACCCCAGCGACGGTACCGTACTCCCTTCTAAAAAAGTCGTCTACCTTCATCTTCCATTCCTCCTGGCCTCGCCCTCGCTCTTGTAAGGAATGGGAATGTACTGAACGGATGGTCTTCTCTGTTCTGTTTGCTTGTACAGATCCATCAAGGCGTAAATTTCAGGAGGAACGTTCGTGTTCACGTTGATACCGAGCTCTCTCAGTCTTTCGTGATCGAGTGGATAGTCGTGTGTCCAATATCCCTCGCACAGGATCTCCGCGATTTTTTCGGCTTTCTCCATTTCCATCTTGTCTTTCAGCAGTTCCACCACGAACTCTTTTACCTGTTTGATAGCCTTCTCCGCTATATCAGCCAAAATGAGCGTTTGATCGTCTATTTCGTTCACGTCTTTTTTCTTGAGAACGGAAAGTATGGAAGGAGCCGGCACGTTCGCAACTTGCGGATCCAGCGGCCCAAGCACGGCGTTCTCGTCCATCACGATCTCATCGGCGGCCAATGCGATCAAAGTCCCACCAGACATGGCGTAGTGGGGCACGAACACGGTCACCTTCCCTTTGTGTTTTTTGAGAGCGCGAGCGATTTGCTCGGCGGCGAGCACCAAACCCCCAGGCGTGTGGAGTATGATGTCTATCGGCATGTCATCGGGTGTCATCTTTATCGCCCTCAGGACCTCTTCAGAGTCTTCTATGTCTATGTACCTCCTCATGGTGAAACCAAAAAAGCTCAGGGTTTCCGTCCTGTGGATGAGCGTGATCACGCGACTCTTCCTCTTTCTCTCGATTTCCCTTATCAGATTCTCCCGAGCGGAATGAAGGAGGAAGTTACGCAAGAACGGCACAAGGAAGGAGAGGATGAGGACCATCCAGAACAGTTGAAAGATGAAAGTACCAATCCCGTACACGATCGGCCACCTCCTTGTGTGGATTTTATCACAAAAAAATGCGGGCTCTTTCGAGCCCGCCAAAGCCGTGGGGGGTGTATCTCAAGGGGGATAGGGGGGTCTTTGTTCTTTCCACGTACCATTTTAAATGTAACAGGTTAAGGGAACTTTCTGATTTCTTTCCCAAAACCCTACCATGCGTTTAAAGTATCATTAAACCCGGAACGTGTTACAATAGGAGACAAACGGAAAAACCGCTGGGGTGATTGTGATAATAGCCCTTTTGCTCGGTGGGGTATTCGGTTGGGTAGTCGGTACGAACGACATGGGTTACATTCTTGGTCCCGTAGTTGGATCTGGGTTGATGCCCTGGAAGAGGATTGGCATGTTGTCCTCCCTTTTCCTGTTCGTGGGAGCCGTCTTTGGGGGAGTAAAGGGTCTGGAAAACGTCAGCGCCCTAGACTTCTCCAACGACGTCTACCACACGGTGTTTTACCTTTCGAGCATCTTCGTGATGGTGACTTTGAACAGTCTGGGTCTTCCCGCACCCGCTTCTCAAACCGTCGTTGGAAGCATCATTGGTTTGGCTGCAGCATCATCTGGGTTTCGACCGGAGAACGTCTTTCGTTTTTCAATGGTGTTCCTCTCCTGGTATACCACTCCTTTCGCGACGATGCTTCTTGGTTATTTCTTGTACAAGCTCCTGTCTCACTATATGAAAAGGCTCAAAAGTGTTCAGCATCAAGAGACGTTGTTGAGCGTGTTGGCGTCAATCGGGGTTGCTTACGGTTCTTACTCTTTTGGAGCAAACAACGTGGCAAACGTGACGGGAATCCTCGTTGGAAACTGTTTGGACACGAAAGGAGCAGCCGTCCTTGGGGGAATATCGATCGCACTTGGGGTGTTATGTTGCGGAAAGAGATCGGCGATTAGAGTGGGAAAAGGTATCTTAGAACTGGATCACCTCGCTTCTCTTGTACCGATTTTCTCTCAAGCCATCACGGTGTGGTTTTTCAGTATCGTAGGGGTACCAGTGTCATCGTCTCAGGCAGTCATCGGTGGGATCCTCGGTGTGGGGCACGCGCGAGGGATGAAACTTGAAAGCAGAAAAGTTTTGTTCAAGGTCTTGGGGAGTTGGTTCCTGGTACCAACTGTTTCGGGATTGCTCTCTTTCATCTCGATGAAAATTTTGATAAGATTTTGGTAGAAAAGAGCGTACGGGAGGTTGATCGTATGTCCTTGCGAATGAAGGTTTTCGTTATCATCGCAATCGTATTGGGTGGGCTCGTTGCCAGTTTCTATGTTATCTATCAAAACACCTCTAACGTTTTGATTCGTACCATCAGAGAAAACGCGAAAAATCAAGTGGTGGTGTTGGCTAATTATCTTGCTGAGAAATTAAACAAAGTTTCAGAAATGACGAAAACCTTGACGACCTCCATGGAAGCAAGGTTACTCGACACCTACTCGATCTCTTCGAACATGGTCAACTTGATAAAGAACTCCCCCCAAACCCTCATGGCTGGAATCGCGTTCGAAGAGATGACGCAGTCTGGGTATGTGGCAACCCTCTCGGGTGTGCAGAGTAGGGGTGCCGAGTTCTTCAAGAAATATCTCGATCTCCTGAAGAGCGTGGAGGGGAAGGACGGTTTCCTTGTCTTGACGGAGACTTTCGAAGGAAAACCCGCTATCCTTTTTCTCGCGCCGCTTGGAGCTTTTGGCGCGGGCGTACTTGGGGGAGTTGGATTTTTCGTTGATCTATCGAAAGACAGCGAGCTTTGGAAAGCGGTTGTCCAAGGTGGAAAGCTCGGGGAAAAAGGTTACGGGATCTTGGTGGATGGCACGGGGAAGATGTTGATCCATCAAGATCAAGGGAATTTCCTAAAAAGAGTCGAAGAGTTTGGAACGTTTGCTCAGGCCTTCAAGAAGGCTCTGGAAGGGAAAGAGAACTATGCTGAGTATGAATATGGGGGCAAAAAGTACACGGTTTGGTCCGTTGTACCGGGGTACGGTTACTACGTGTTTTCGACGGGGTATTTGGAGGAGCTTTTGGCGCAGGGCAGGGGTGTGATGGTGTCGACGGTGACGACGTACGGTGTGCTTGGGGGCGTGGTGTTTTTGACGCTGTTTTTGAGCATGATGCCAGTTTTGAGGAGGCTCAAGGGGCAGGTAGAGAAGGTGAGGAGGTTTGGTGAGGGGGATTTGACGGTCGAGTTTGAGGTGACAGGGAGAGACGAGCTTGCGGTGGTGGAGGGTGTTTTGAGGGAATCGGTGATTTCGTTGAAGGAGATGATAGTTTCGTTGGTGGAGGCGTCGAGGGAGCTTGGCAGGGTGTCCGTTGACGTGGAGAGGCTAGCGAGGGGCAGCTACGATGCGTCTGAGGAGTTGTTGGAGGAGGCGAGGAAGATACTGGCGGAGGCGAACAACATGAGCAGCGCGTTGGCGGAGGTGACGAGTGGGGTAGAGGAGGTGGCCGCGAGCGCTCAGAACATATCGAAGATCACGCAGGATTTGACGGAGAGGTCGGAAGGTGTGACGAAGGCGGCGAGGGAAGGTGTGAGGAGCGTGGAGGGAGTGAACGAGGTGATAGGGAAGTTGAAGGAATCGACGGAGAGGCAGAGGGGGAGTTTGAAGGAGCTGGCGGACGCTGCGAAGGTGATAGGCGAGATAGTGGGGACGATCAGTTCGATAGCGGAGCAGACGAACTTGCTGGCTTTGAACGCTGCGATAGAGGCGGCGAGGGCAGGGGAAGCTGGTAGGGGATTTGCGGTGGTGGCAGATGAGATCAGGAAGCTTGCGGAGGAGAGTCAGAGGGCGACGGAGGACATAGGGAAGATGCTGAGCAGTTTGAGGGAGAGGATAGGGCAGGTGGAGGAAGGGGCGAAAGAGGTGTTTGGGGCGGTGGACGAGATACTTGAGAGGGGCAGGGAGATAACGGAGAGGTTCAAGAGCATATTGGAGAGGGTGGAGGAGATAAACGGGATGATAGAGAACACGGCGGCGACGGCGCAGGAGCAAGGGGCGGCTGCGGAGGAGATGGCTGGGGCGATGGACAACGTGACGAAGCTTGTGGAGAGTGTTGTGGGAAGTCTTGAGAGGATGGAAGGTTTGATAAAGGATCAGTCTGAGAGGGCAAGGAAAGTGAGTGAGGCAAGCTCCGAGCTCGCTTCCCTCGCAGAAAAACTCGCTCAAACCACTAAAAAGTTCAAACTGTGAGCGGGGAGGGAAACTGGGTGAAGGCGAGATGGATAGGCGGGATGATGTTTCACGCTGTGACGGATTCTGGGCATGAAGTTTTCATGGATGCGAAGCCAGAGAGCGGGGGGCAGGACGCCGCCCCTCGCCCTCTTGAATTCTTCCTTGTTGGATTGATGGGATGCACCGGGATGGATGTGGTCTCCCTTCTCAGAAAGATGAAGGTCATCGATAATTTGAGGAGTTTCAGGATGGAAGTGTCTTACGAGCGGGCCTCCGATCATCCCATGGTTTACACGAAGGTACACCTGAAGTACTTCTTCTCTTTCGACGGAGAACCACCCAAAGAACAAGTTGAAAAAGCGGTGAAACTCTCCCAAGAAAAGTATTGTAGCGCGTCCGCCATGTTGAGGAAGACTGCCGAACTGACGTACGAGATAGTTTACGAATGAGGTGAAAGAGGATGTGGCGTTTTCACATGCCCACAGAAGTTTTCTTCGGTGAAGGGGTCGTTCTCGGGAGAGGAGAATTGTTGACGAAGTTTGGGAAGAAGGCCCTGATAGTGACGGGGAGGAGTTCCTCCAAGAAGAACGGTTCACTCGACGACGTAATCGGTGCACTCGAAAAATTCGGTATAGAGTACGCCGTGTTCGACGAAGTCGAGGAGAACCCGAGTTTTAACTCCGTCAGAAAAGCGGTAAAGGAGTACAGGGGAATCGGTTTTGATTTCGTGGTGGGAATTGGAGGAGGAAGCCCCCTTGATTTTGCGAAAGCTTTGGCGATTCTGCTGGTCGAAGACGTCGATGTCGAGGATTTGTACACCGAGAATAGAAGATGGAGAGCCGTTCCCGTCGTGGCCGTTCCAACGACCGCCGGAACGGGAAGCGAAGTCACACAACTTTCGGTACTCACGGACGATCTCGGAAACAAAAGAGGATGCCAAACCGTGTTTCCAGCACTTGCTTTTCTCGATCCAAGGTACGTGTACCACCTCTCGGAAGATCTCACGCTCACGACCGGTGTGGACGCGCTCTGCCATGCCGTTGAGGGGTTCCTTTCCAAGAGGGCAACCCCTCCTTCCGACGCCTTGGCGCTTCACGCTATGAAGATTACTTTTGAAAACCTTCCAAAAGCTCTAAGAGGTGTAAACGAAGCTCGTCGAAACATGCTCATCGCTTCCAACCTGGCCGGAATGGTGATATCACAGACTGGTACCACCATCGCTCACGCGCTCGGGTACCCGCTGACGACGGAGAAGAGCGTGAGACACGGTGCAGCGACCGGTATGGTCTTACCCTTCGTGATAGAAGTCATGAAGGAAGAGAACCCGGAAAAGGTGCATAAGGTAAACGAAATCTTCGGGGGAAACCTCCTGGTTTTCTTGGAGTCGTTGGGACTCTACAAAATCAAGGTGGACGTAACGGAAGATGAGATCGCGCGTTGGGCGGAAAAGGCGATGAAGGCGAAACATCTAGCTCACACACCAGGGGCTTTCACCGCAGAGAAGATTGCGAAGATCTACAAGGAGGCTTTGAAAACTTGAGGGGGATTTTTCTCGTTTTCCTTCTGTTGCTTGTGGTGTTGGTGAACCTGTACAGGATCTTTCCGGACATGTTCTACGATTTCATAGCTCAACACGTGAAGACTCTAGATCCGAGATTGGTTCAGAGTATCATATGGGTCGAGAGTAACTTCAGACACCATGTCGTTTCCCCAGCGGGGGCGTTTGGAATCATGCAGCTCATGCCGTCCACCGCCGAATGGTTGAAGAGGAAGTTCTCCCTAGAAGCGAGTTATAAAGATCTGCACGGAAACATCCTATACGGCATAGTTTATCTGGAATACCTGAGAGATATGTATGGAGACCTCGACAAAGCGATTATGGCTTACAACGTGGGACCAACCGCTTTGAACGAAGGGAGATCTTTAGAGGCCGCACAAAAGTATCTTGAGAAAGTTAAGAGGATCTACTCGATTTACAGGTTCCTCTACCACGAGAGGTGATCGAGTTTGAAGGTCGTCACGGCCGAGGAAATGAGAGAATTGGATGAACTCACGGTGAGGGATTTCGGCCTCGATTCGAGGATACTCATGGAACGGGCGGGGCTTTCCGTGGTTCTCGCGATGGAAGAAGAGTTGGGCGATCTGTCGAAGAAGAGCTTCTTGGTGGTGTGCGGGAGTGGCAACAACGGTGGTGACGGGCTCGTCGTGGCGAGGAATCTCCTCGGGGTGGCGAAAGGTGTGCTCGTTGTCTCGTTGGGAAAGAGTAAGACACCGGATTGTGAATACAATTTTCAGCTTTACAGGAAGTATGGAGGGACCGTAACTGAAGAGTTCGATGAGACGCTGTTGAGGGATTTCGATGCCGTGGTCGATGCCATCTTTGGAACAGGGTTGAAGGGAGAGGTGAAAGGGGAACATGCGAGAGTGATAGAGACGTTGAACAGGTCAGGGAAGTTCATCGTGTCGGTTGATATCCCATCAGGGGTGGATGCGAGCACGGGGAAGATTTTGGGAACAGCTGTTAAAGCTTCGATGACCGTGACTTTCGGTTTCCCCAAGGTGGGACACTTGATCTTTCCCGGAAGGGAGCTGACCGGTAAACTCAAGGTGGCCAACATAGGACATCCTCTCGTGCTCTCCTCCAAGATACGCAGGGAAATCATCACTAAAGAGTCGGTGGCGTCCCTTCTACCCCAACGTCCAAGGGATTCCCACAAGGGAACCTATGGGAAAGTGTTGGTGATAGGAGGTTCGAGGCGGTACTCTGGTGCCCCTGTCCTTTCAGCGATGGCAGTACTCAAAGTGGGGGGCGGACTGAGCGCGATCATCACCCCTTATCCACAAAATCTCGTGGCAACCACGAAGTACCCAGAACTGGTCTCCATTCCCGTGATTACGAGCGAGGGGTTCTTCACCGAAGAAAGCGTCGCGGACGTTTTGAAAGTGGCAGAGAACTTCGACGTGATCGTCCTCGGTCCCGGTCTTGGAGACGACGAACGCACGAAGAGGTTCGTCAGGGAGATAGTTCCAAAGATTGAAAAACCTCTCTTGTTGGACGCCGACGGTTTGAACGCACTATCCGGTTTCACATCGATCTTGAGACAAAGAAAACACCCCACCGTTTTGACCCCACATCCTGGTGAAATGGCGAGGCTTGTGGGAAAAAAGGTTGAAGATGTAAAATACAATTACGTGCTCGCTGAAGATTTCGCAAGAGAGAGCGGATGCGTACTCGTGTTGAAGTCAGCCACCACGATCGTGACGGATGGGGAAAGAACTTACTTCAACGTTACTGGGAACACCGGCCTTTCGAAAGCGGGAAGTGGGGACGTCCTTGCGGGAATGATAGCGGGTTTCATGGCACAAGGGCTCGCGCCGGTTGATGCAGCAAGGGTTGGCGTTTTCCTACATGGACTTGTCGCGGAAGAGTACGAGGACGACGAGTCTGGTTTCACTCCGAGCGAACTTCTCAAACGGGTACCGAGAGCGATCAGGGGGCTGAGAACATGGACGTAGTCGAGAGGGTGATAAGGGAACTTCTCGATGAAAAGAGGATATCAGAGGCACGCAACCTGTTGACGCTCTTTCCGGGTGAATACCCTCACCTGGTGTTGGAAGTGGAGTACGCGGCTGGTAATTGGAAAGCGGTTTTGAAACTCTACGAATCTCTCCCAGAGGAGATGAAGGAGAGGTACAAAGGACTCTACGAGAAAGCCAAGAACAAGTTCTCTCTCGACTACACCAAAGAAACTGAGGAGGCCTTCAAAGAGCTCGAAAGGAGGAACTACCAAGGTGCCGCCTTGCTCTTAGAGTCCGTGGTGAGGGACTATCCAGAGTTGGTGGAAGCGATCGCCTTGCGCTACAAGTTGGCGCTTCAGAGAAAGGATCGGCGTGCGATGGAAAAGTACGAGCGACTTCTCCGCTCGCTCGATCGGACGCATCCCGTCCTAGTTAACCAAAGGATGGCTAGGACCCACACGTTCGAACTGATCGTTCTCCTCCTACTCGTCACAACCGTTTTGATCTCGCTGGTGTCTCTCTTCAGAACACCAAACGACGAGGAAATCGCGGACGCGTTGGTGAAAACCCTGTCACCCCGTTTGGAGAGGATCGAAACCAACGTGATGAATGAAGGGAACAAGATGCGGGCATCTCTGGAGACTTTGGGAACGGAGTTGAAAGAGAATGTGAAAGTGATGAGCGATGGGATCAACGAGGTAAAGGATCGTCTTGCGGCTTTGGAGGAAAAAGTGGCCTCTTTCGAGAGGAGTCTTCAGGCCAGAACAACCGCGGGTGCTGGGACGTCATCTGGTAAGATCGATAAGGCGAAGAACCTGTGGCTTTCCGGTTACATCCTCTACCTGAGGAGGAACTACTCCGCTGCCATCGAGAGGTTTGAACTTGCCATTGCAGAACTTGGTGACGATGATGTCTACTTCAAAGACGACACGTACTACTACAGGGCCCTCTCTCACTACTACAAGGGTGATAAAGATAGGGCAAGGGAGCTCTTCAACGAGTTTATAGAGAAATTCCCAACGAGCGAGTACGTGAAGCACGCGAAGTACTTCCTCGCAAGGTTATGAGGGGCGAGATCCTTTACAGAAGGCTCGAAAAGTGTGACTTGTGCCCCAGAAGATGCGGCGTGAACAGGTTGGGAGGAGAAAAAGGGGTGTGTCGTGTGGCGAACACCCCTGTTGTCTCTTCTTGGGGCCCCCACTTTGGGGAGGAGCGGATCCTCGTGGGAAAGAACGGTAGCGGAACGGTTTTTTTCACGCACTGCAACCTGAAGTGCGTCTACTGTCAAAACTACGAGATCAGCCAGCTCGGCATCGGCGAAGAGATCACCGTCGAAGAGCTCGCAAGCATTTTTTCAAAGCTTCAGGACATGGGTGTCGAAAACCTCAACCTTGTCACCCCGACTCACCAGATTCCCTTCATCGTCAAGGCGCTCGAGATGGTGGAAAGGAAGGTCCCAGTCGTGTACAACTGCGGTGGTTACGAATCCGTCGAGGTGTTGGAACTTCTGGAAGGCTACGTTGACATCTACATGCCGGATTTCAAGTACAGCGACGGAGAGCTCGCCAGTGAACTTTCCGGGGTAAAGGATTATCCAACCGTCGCTTTGGAAGCCTTGAAAGTCATGGTGAAGCAGGTGGGGGAACCCGTGATAGAGGGAGGAACGATGAAAAGGGGGGTTTTGATCAGGCACCTCATCCTTCCAGACCGCTTGGAGAACACCTTCGGCGTGATGGACCTCATCGCCACTTTGGAGCCCAAGCCGCTCGTCAACGTGATGGCCCAGTTCAGACCGGCGTATAAGGCCACACTTTACGGTTTTCAGAGGGGCATCACAAGAAGAGAATACTTGGAGGCGGTGAATTATGCGGAAAAGAAAGGTCTCAGGTTGATAGAAGTGGAGAGGTGGTTGAGGTGGTTGTGACGGAGTACGAGCTGAGACCTCAAGGCTTTTCACGTTTTCCCATCGATTGGGAAGAGGTCTTCGGGCGAAAAGCAAAATTGATCGTCGAGATAGGTTTCGGTAATGGTGAGTTCCTTGCGGAACTTGCGAGACGTTTTCCTGAGAAGAATTTCGTCGGTTTTGAGGTTTCAATCACTTCCTTCGTCAAAGCTCAAAGGAAGTTCAAGCAACTCAATCTGAAGAACGTGAGACTTGTGAAAGTGGATGGGAGGTTCGGTTTAAGGGAGCTCTTCCCGGACGAGAGCGTGGAGAAGGTGTACGTGAACTTTCCTTGTCCGTGGAGGAAGGCCAGACACCAGGAGAGACGTATCACGAGTGGTGACTTCGTGGAAACGTTGGCGGCGGTTTTGGAAAGGGGTGGAACGTTGGAGTTCGCCACAGACGAGGATTGGTATGCGAGGGAAGTGAAGGATATGTTCGAAGAATCCCCTTACTTCGTGGTCGAAGATTTCGTGGAAGGCCTGCAGAGGGACATAGAAACCCGTTACGAGAGAAAGTGGAAGGAGAGAGGGAAGACGAACTTTCTCATCGTGGTGAGGAAAGTACATGGTGCGCACGTGAAAAGGTTGTTGGAGGGGGAGAACGAAATGGCACACGTTTCTTTTTCTGGGAAGGTGACGTGGGAAAAGTTGAAAGACCTCGAAGGAAAAGTGTTCAGAGAGGGAGACAAAGTTTTCGTTGTGAAAAAAGTTTACAGGGATGGAGATTTCCTCTTTCGGGTGATCTCGACGGATGGAAACTTTCAACAGCAGTACTACCTCAACCTGTCGCAGCACGGCGACAAGTGGGTGCTGAAGATCGACGAAGGCTCTGACCCCTACAGGACACCCGCCATGAAGTGGTCCTTGAGGAAGATCATGGAGTATCTAACCACTGATGGCCTTCCTGGAGAGGTTCTCCAAGACGTCGTCGATGTATGACTTCAACAATTTGTTTCCCTTGAGGATTGATTCTTCCACGTCCTTCACGGAAGACGCCACGAGGGGATGAGATCTTCCAAACCTCTCCGCCACCGTCCTCAAGGAACAATCCATGTATTTTTTTGCCACGTACATTCCAACTTTTCTTGCCATCACTGCAACCGATTTTCTCGAGTTTGAGAGCAGTTCCTCCTTGGACACCCCGAAAACCCTCTGGAGGGCTTCGAACAACCTCTCGAATGGGTCTAGGGAGATCGCTGGACTTGGCTCTCTTATGAAGTCTTTCAAAAGTTCAGCAGCTTCCTTAACGCTGATCTCTTTTCCAGTAGTCTCCCTGTAAACCAAGAGTTTTATGATGGCCCCACGGAGTCTCCTGAGGTTGTCGTCCACGTTCGTCGCCACGAAGTTCAAGACTTCCTCTGGAAGGTACCCATTCTCCATCTCGAGCATCTTCTTGGCTATGTTACGCCTGGTTTGCTCGTCGGGTGGATCGATCCTCACGACTAGTCCCATTTGAAAGCGTGAAACGAGCCTGTCTTGGAACTCTTCCAACTTCTGCGGTTCCCTGTCCGAGCAGATGACTATCTGTTTGCCGGCATCGTAGAGCTCGTTGAAGGTGTGGAACAGTTCCGTTTGCACGCCTGTCTTCCCTATGAGGAATTGCACGTCGTCCAAGAGTAGCACGTCCACCCTTTTCCTGTACCTCTCCCTGAACTCCGATATCCTTCCTTCCTTCATGTAGTCTATGAGGTCGTTGAGGAACTTTTCGCTCGTGATGTAGAGTACCCTAAGATCGGGTTCGTTCTGAACGATGTGGTTCCCTATGGACTGGAGCAGGTGTGTCTTTCCCAGCCCCACGCCGCCGTAAATGAACAGGGGATTGTACTTTCCAGGGTTCTTCGCGACCTCGAGGGCGCTGTGGTAGGCAAAAGAATTCCCAGGACCCACGACGAAGTTCTCGAAGGTGTAGTTGGGGTTCAAGGGAGTCAGAAGGATCGCTCTTTTCTTCACGAGGGGTTCTTGGTTGACGGCTGCCGTGTCGAAGCTTTCGTAAGTGATCTCATAGGTTGCGGAGTTTCCGAGGACAGACTTCACCGCTTTTGAGATCACCGATTGATACTTCTTCTCGAGCCACTCCTTTATGAAGAGATTCCCCACACTGAAAACGACGTGGTTCCCCTCCACCGATTTAACGTTAAAGGTACCGAACCAAAGTTCCCAACTCTTCCTGTTCACCCTGGACTTTATCTCTTGAAGAATTCTTTCTTTCACGGGCAAGACCCCCGGTTGGGCAGGAACGTCTCAGAGAATTATCCCTCTTGAACCCCCGTGGGATCAATGGAAAAAGGGAAACAGATCTGAAAACATTCTAAAGGGGTGGATACCCCACCCCTTTTCCTTGAAAAATTACTCCTCGATTATGATGGCTGCCGTTGGACAGCTGTCGGCTGCGTCTTTCGCGCAAGGAAGATCCGTTTCCGGTTGGAGGACCCTGGACTTCCCATCGTCCCCCAGCTGGAAGACGTCTGGACACAAGTTTTCGCAAACTCCACATCCGATGCAAGCATCCACGTCAACTTTTACTTTCATGGTACAACCCTCCTCTAAAGAGTTTTTCAGAACTTGTTTTCTTTTCTCTGGAAAAATCAAAGATATTATATCACGTTGATGGAGAAACCTCTTCAAAGCACCTGGACAGAACGACGTAAATTCTATTCAACTTCTCGAGAAAACCGTCCAAGAAAGCCTCCAAGGAAAACGCATCTTTCAGAAACGTCTCGTAATTCACCCTTACGCTCAAAAAGGTGTCCTTAGGTGGGTTCTGAGCACCGGTGAGTCCATACCTTTTTCTGAGCAAAACACCTGCTTCGTGCATCAAAGAAACGAACTCTTCGTCCAACCAAGCTGGCCTTTTCAGAAACACGTCCACCCCTTCGTTCCTCAAAACAACTTTATGTTCGAATTTGAGCGCATCTAGCAGTTTCTTGAGTTTCGATTCGGAAAGCTTTTCTTGGAAGGAGAAGAATTCCTCTCCTCTTATCTTCTCCTGAAGTATCAACTTTTCCAACCACGCTTCGTCACCACCGGAAACCAACACTTTCACCTTCAAAGGAAGGCGGAAGATACCAGCTTGAAGCACGTCTACCTGCCCGAACAACCTTTTGTACAGAGACACCAACACCTCGAGATCCGGTGGTGGATCTGTTCGGAACACGCACGCACACCTGTCGAAAGGATCCTCCACCGAAAGGTTCAACATCTTCCTTCCCCTCATGTCCCCCATGAGAAAGAGCGAGGGATAGCCCATCCTTCTAAGGCTTGTTACCCAGACATGGAGATGCGGATTGTCGAGTCTTTCCGCGTAAATTTCGACTGATGGTGGGAAGACGATCTCTTCTATGGCATCGTTGAGGAGTTCTTTCATCATCTGAGGACCACCACCGCGTCTCTCCCGTAAAGTTTTCTGGCGCGCTCCTTGAACTCTTCGCTGTGGTATTTGGAGAGAACGAACATCACCCTTCTTCTTGCCAACGGAACGTCCGCGTGACCGTCGGTGAAGACCACAGTTCCTTCAGACCTGAGGACCCTTTCCGTGTAATCGAGGGCGGGCTGGAGGTCCGTTCCCCCTCCTCCGAAGATCTCGAGCCTCTTCCAAGTTCCTGCCTTGTAACGCGTGACCGCGGTAACGTCTCTATCTATCTGCACAAGCCAAATGTCTTCTCTCACGGTTCGAGCGATCTTTTCGAGTTCCGCCAGGAAACGGTTGATCTCCTCTTCCACGATGCTTCCACTCGTGTCCAAAACTACGGAAACTCTGGCGAGGTACTCGTTCCTCCAACCGGGCAAATGGTCATACCTTCTGTTCGGCCTGAGAGGGGTACTGTAACGATCGCCCAGCACGGATACGCCGAAGAACCTTCTGAGGAGGGTCTTCCAATCCAATTCGGGGTTCTCGAGCGCGATCAAAACTTCTCGCTTGAGATTTCCAGGCAAATCTTTCCCGTACAGGTTGAAGGCCTTACCAACATGTTCCTTGGTCAACTCCAATATCATCTCCACCGGCAGATCTTCTTCGAACAAGCCGGAGTGGTCGTCGACGCCTTCTCTGAACGCCGCCACCACTTCCACATCGAAACGTCCCATCTTTTCCATCTCTTCGAGCATCCAATCGTGGTACTTTTCTGCGTTTTCGCCCCACATCCAGTCGGGTGGTATGGCGAACAGCACGTCGTTGTCCACACCGTGCCCTTCTCTGATGAGAACGTCGATGGGAACACCAAAAGCACTCAACTCCGGAATGTACTGGTTTACCGCGGCGTCCATGGCGAGATCCCAAATCTTCTTGTCCCTCTCGTCTTTGGGTCTCAACAGGAAGTGTTGAAGTACCAGATGCATCACCTCGTGGAGGAGGAGGGCCTCCACCATCCTCTCCGGTTTTTTCGCAACGTTTTCCTCGTTGTAGTACAGGATGACGTCTCCTTCTCTAGAAAAGGCGAGTTTCAAGTTCCTCACGCTTTTCGAAGGGACCATCTTGATCCCAAGTAACAGGTAGTAATAGAACGGAGACTTCTTACCGAGGGACAAAAGGGCCTTCTCTATCGCACCCACATCAGATCTCCCTCGCGAAATTCCTTATCCGCTCTTCTTGTGAAAGCTCCTCGAGGATCTTGTCGAAAAGATCGGATTTCTCGTCGTTTCGATGAGAAGCGTCCACCAAGTACCGCAGGATCCCGTAAAAGATCTCTTTTGGAAGTTCCCCAGACAATTTCACGAGGTTCTTTGATATGGTCGGTGAGTGTTCTTGAAGCGTCTTTCTGTCAATCCTTTCGAGGTAAGCGATGATCCTCAGCACGAGCGTATTCATGACGTGAACATCCTTTGGGAGCTCGTACTCCCCCTTCAGGAGCACTTCCTCGGCGGATGGTATCTTCATCTTCTGCAAGAAACTCTCGTAAAAAGCCTTGGCCGCTTCAGGACCGACTATACCTGCGGCGAGGACGTATCCGTACTTCTCTTTGTCTTCCTCTGAGAGAGTCTTCAACACGTTCGAGAGCTTGTACCAACTTCTCGGAGACGGCTTCAAAGAGAGCTTCAAGGAAAGCGTCCGTTCCGAAGCGAGGAACTCGGGATAATCCCTTATGAAGCGCCTCACTTCTTCCACCACACCGGTCCTCTCGGCCCAATCGAGCCATTCTTTGGTGTCTGGGGTGATTTCCAGTATGAAGAACCTCGAGATGAAGGCGGGGTCGGTTATCAGCTCGGCCTGATCGTACTCTTCGTCCGGTGGGTTCATCGCCGCCATTATCCACGCGTTCTCCGGCAGCACGTGGTTGTGGATTCTCTTGTCCACAAGGAGTTGCATGATGGCGTTTCTCACCGATCTGTGAGCTCTGTTTATTTCGTCGAGGAAGATGATGGTGTTGCCATCTTCCGGCCACCAATCGGGTTTGAGAAAGACGGTCCGATCTTCTCCACGAGCGGGAAGCCCTATCAGGTCGCCTGGTTCCATCTGGGAAAGTACCAACACCACCAACTTTCTGTTCGTCTCCCTTGCGATGTCTTTGGCGATGTCTGTTTTCCCAACACCGAAGTGACCGACGAGCAACGGAATCTCTCCCGCTTCCATTATCTTCCTCGCTAAGTACTTCGCTTCTTCGACTCTCAAACCCGTCACCTCCCTCTGCAAGTATACCACCGTGATTGCTGATCGATGTGGCATAATACTTGAAGATCGGAGAGCGAAGAGGTGGGCGTCGTGGGGACCTTGATCGGGATACTCTTGACGATTGGAGTGGTATCTCTCCTGATCACCCTCGAAATCCTGGGCAAGAAATCGAGAAGAGAGGACCCCATTTCCCGCTTGGAAAGTCAACTGAGGAAGAAAGGGTTTTCCGTGGAGAGAAGAGAAACGGGTGCGTGCTCTCTCTTGCTGGCGAAAAAAGCGTTCAGGAAAATTTTGATGGTGGTTGGAAGGAGAGTGGACATCGATCTCTTGAAGGAGATCTTTTACACTTCTTACACCGAAGGTGTGAGCGAGGTGAACATCCTCTGTCCTGAAATCACCAAGGAAGCTTTGGAAGCGATCAAGATGATTGAGAAAAACAAAAAAGTTCACAAAACGAAGGTGAGGTACGAGCGTGATGTGGCGAGTTTTCGTGTTTAGTGTGCTTCTCGCACTTTCGCTCTTTTTTTCGCTGAGAAAGTACAGGAAGAGGAGAAAAATCAAGCTCTTGTACAAGAAGAGCCTGAAAGACCCGTACGATTTCGAATCTTTCGCATGCCATTATCTGAGAGAGAAGGGGTTTAAAGACGTTCGGCTCACACGGAAGAGCAAAGACTTTGGAGCCGACGTGCTCGGAAGGAAGGGAAGAAGGCTCTTCGTCTTTCAGGTGAAGCGGTGGAACCATCCCGTGGGGAAAGAGATCGTGAAGGAGTTGATAATGGCGGCCTACGTCTACGGTGCGGAGGGCGTGGGGGTGTTCACCAACAACTCCGTCTCGAGAGGTTTGTGGGAGGAATTGGAGAAACTCAAAGGGAAAGGTTTCATAAAGGAAGTGATCGTGGTCAGCTGGGAAGACCTCAAGCCTCTGGGGTGAAAAACCTCACAACCCACACATCGGGTTCCCTGTCCCTTTCGTAGACGGAAAACGCTACGAGTGTCCCGTCTTCCGAAAAGGCTGGATAGAACGCGTCGTACGGGATGTCCTTCGTGAGACACCAGGTCTTCCCATCCCTCAAATCCTTCGCGTATATCCTGAAGATCCCATCCCTGTTCGAAGAGAAAACGAGGTAGTCCTCGAACACATCCGGGTCGAATTCGTTGTACGGGCTGTTTTCGATGGTTTCAATTTTTCCGTCCTCGAGCGACAGGAAGTATATCCCGGAATCCGCATCTTTGAATCCCACGAAGATCAAGCCGTTCTTGTACCTCACCGGCGTGAAAACCCAATCGAACGGAAGATCGTACACTTGCTCTTTCATGGTCTTCAAGTCTTTCAAAACGATGTGATTCGATCGCTGGTTCTCTTGGACGTAAACTACCCTGTTTGCGTCGAACCAGTTCGGGTTGTAAGCGGCGAATGGGCCCGCCGAAATCCTCCTGACGCTCGAAGGACTTCCGGGAGAAAATGGTATCAAGTAGACGTTCCAATTGCCGTGGATCGATCCCTGGAACAGAAGTTGCTTTCCGTCCGGAGAGACCCGTGGGAAGTATTCGCTGCTTCCACGCACCGTTATGGTGAGAAGTTCCCCACTCTTCCTATCCAACAAGAAGATGTCCCTGTTCCCGCCTATCCTGTCCGAAACGAAGACCAAGTAATCCTTGGAAAAGTCGCAGTACTCTTCCAACGCTGGGTGGTAGGTCAACCTAATGAAGTCTTCGAACTCTCCCTTCGCGAAGAGATGGAAGGACACCTTCTCTAAAGGGTAAGAAGCGCATTCCATCACGAAGTCCCGGTAGTACTTGTAGCCTTTGGGATCGTAAGTGTAACGAGCCACCACTTCCGAACCTTCCAACCATTCCCCAACGTAGATCTCCTTTTCGGGATCGTATCTCAAGCGAAACTCCATCTCGAAATCGCACGGTCCGCTTTCGGCAAGAACGACTTGCTTTGGTAGAAGGCGCAAGATCGTGTTCCTTATTTCGTTGAAAGTTCGCAAAGACATTTCGTCACAGTTCATGCTTAAATTGAGAGTCACTACGGAGAAAGAGTAAAGAGGTATAATAATCAGCATAGCGAGAAGCTTGGCCACCTTCTCACCCCTCTGGAGGGATAAGACATGACTGAAACCATCGTGCTTTCAATCTTTATAGTAGTATACATCTTCATCGTTCTTGAAAGACACCACAAAGCAGTCGTTGCGATGATCGGTGGAACAACGATCACGCTCCTCGTGTTCAAAGATCCTCTCGAAGCGCTTGTGAAATACGTTGATTTCAACACCCTTTTCCTTCTGGTGGGAATGATGGTGCTCGTCGCCGTCGTTAAACGTAGTGGTTTTTTCCACTTTCTCGGCCTCTACGCCTTGAAACTGTCCAAGGGCAACATCCTCGTTCTCTACTTCATCTTGAACGTGTTCGTTGGGATTCTTTCCTCTTTCCTTGACAACGTAACGACCATTCTGGTGGCCATTCCCATCTCTTTCGCCATATGCGACGCTGCCGACCTCGATCCGACGTTTTTCGTGATCTCTGAGATTTTGTCTTCGAACATAGGTGGAACAGCAACTCTGATAGGAGACCCCCCGAACATCATGATAGGTTCGGCCGCCGGCCTTGCGTTCACGGATTTCGTTTACCACTTGGCTCCTGCCGTGTTTCCAACTCTTTTGGCCGTTTTGGGATTGCTCGCCGTCGTGTACAGGAAGGAGATCTTCAGAAAGCTCCCAGAAGAGATCGTGCGAGGATTTGAACCGAAAAAGGCAATAGTCGACAAGAGGCTCTTTTACATATCCGTTTCCCTCATCCTTGTCGCTGTTGTGCTCTTCTCCCTCCAGAAAACGTTGAATCTCGAAAGTTTTGAGATCGCTCTACTTGTGGGGTTCTTTTCTCTGATTTTCTTGAAAAAGGAAGAGGTTGAGGAAGTGTTGAGGGAAGTGGAGTGGGGAACCCTGTTCTTCTTCATAGGCCTCTTCCTTGTGGTGGGAGCCTTGGAGGAGACGGGGATCGTGGACAGGATAGCGACCTTTTTGAAGACGCTTTCCGGTACCTCGCTGGACAGGTCCCTGATCGCGGTGCTCGTGTTTTCGGGAGTGCTCTCGGCGTTCATCGGAAGCGTTCCGTTTACGGCTACAATGATTCCCGTTGTAAGGAGACTCGTCGAAGTGGTACCGGCATCTCCCTCGGCACCGCACCCCCTTTGGTGGGCGTTGTCTCTGGGTGCTTGTCTTGGCGCAAACGGGAGTTTGATAGGAGGACAAGCGAACATGGTAGGGCTCTCTCTCTTTCAAGGGCGTGGCAAGAATATCTCTTTTATCCAATTCCTGAAGGTGGGATTCCCCATCGTGATCTTGAGCCTTCTGCTTTCGATACCTTACCTCGTTTTGAGGTACTGAAGAAGGTGATCGCGCGTGACGTTGGGAAACTGCTTGATATTGCAGGATTTTAAATCCGAACCTTTCCTCGGTTGGTTGGAGGTGGAGGATGGCAAGATAAAGAGGGTCGTGAAGGGAAGACGCGAGGACATCGATCAACCACTCGAAGGTAAGCTTGTGATGCCTGCGCTTTACAACACCCACACGCACGCGGCCATGAGTCTGCTCCGTGGTGTGGCGGAAGACGTGACGTTTGAGGAGTGGCTCTTCGGGAGGATCCTTCCCCTCGAGGAAAGGTTGACGGAAGAGATGGTCTACTACGGTACCATCCTCGCCCAGATGGAAATGGCACGGAACGGTGTGGTTGGTTTTGCCGACATGTACTTTCACGAAGACGCCGTAGCGAGGGCCGTGGCCGATTTTGGATTAAGGGCCCTCCTGACGAGAGGATTGGTGGATGTCGGCGGCGATGATGGGGGAAGACTCAAGGAAAATCTAAAGCTGTACGAGAGATGGAACGGTTACGATGGGAGGATACTCGTGGGTCTTGGCCCTCACTCTCCTTACTCGTGCTCCAGAGGCTATCTCGAAAAGATCTTCGATGTGGCGAAAGAGCACGACATACCTGTGGTCATACACTTGTACGAGACAGCCCAGGAAAGGTACGATTTGGAAGAACTGTTGAGACTTGGATTGGGAGAGGTGAAAGTGATAGCGGCACATTGTGTACACGTTCCAACGGAAAAGCTTCCACTCCTTTCAAAGTTGAACTTTTACGTTTCTCACAACCCAACCAGCAACTTGAAATTGGGTAACGGTGTGGCTCCCGTTCGGGAAATGTTGAGAGAAGGCGTGAAAGTCACCTTCGGAACGGATGGGCCCGCCAGCAACAACACTTTGGACATTTTCCACGAAATGAGACTTGCCAGCCTCCTCCAGAAAATGAAGGATCCAAGTGCGTTGGACGTCGAAACCTGCTTGAAGATGGCCACAGTGGATGGAGCGGAGGCTTTAGGGTTCGAAGGTGGAGCGATAAGAGAAGGGTTTGAGGCAGACCTTGTGGTACTTGACCTCAAGAAGCCTTCGTTTTTCCCCCTCAAACACGCCAAACGTCACCTCGTCCACGCCTTCTCTGGGGAGGTTTTCGCAACTATGGTGAAGGGAAGATGGGTCTATTTCAATGGAGAGTACCCAACGATAGACGAAGGGGAAGTTTACAAAAAATTGGCCGAAATAGAGGAGAAACTCTATTCCTGATAGAATTTTCCGGGAGGTTGAAGAGATGTTGAGCGTGTACCTAAAATCGAAAATCCACATGGCCACGGTAACGGGGAAGGAATTGTACTACGAAGGCAGCGTGGAGTTAGACGAGGAAATAATGGAAAAAGCTGGAATTTCCGAGAACGAAATGGTCCTCGTGGTGAACGTGAACAACGGCGAAAGGTTCGCCACCTACGTGATAAGGGGCAAGAGAGGTAGCAGAGAGGTTAAGTTGAACGGAGCGGCTGCGAGGCTGGCGGAGATCGGAGACCGCGTCATAATAATGGCCTTCGCGCTGAGCGACGCGCCCGTGAAACCAAAGGTCGTGATCTTGAACGAAAAGAACGAGATCGTTCAGGAGAAGTGAGAGAATGAGGTTGGAAGTGAACACCGAGAACTACTATCGAAGGCTCGACAAGTTCCTTCGCAACCAACTCAAAAACATACCCCTCTCGACCATTTACAAGCTGATCAGGAAGGGAAAGGTGTACGTGAACGGCAAGAGGGTGAGGGACCCCTCCTTCGATTTGGAGGAGGGAGACGTGGTGGAGCTCCGCTACGTCAACGTCGAGAACCTCCCAAAGAGGGAGAAGAAGGAAAACCTTGTTCCCATACCCATGCAACTCGACGTAGTCTACGAAAGCGAGGACTACCTGGTGGTGAACAAACCCGCAGGAATACCCATGCACCCCGGCAAGGGTGTGCACGTTGCAACCCTCATAGAGGGGCTCCTGTACTATGGGGAGAAGAAGGGGTTCGTTCCGTACCTTGTCCACAGGATCGACATGGACACGTCGGGGCTTCTTCTTGTTGCGAAGAGCAAAGAAGCCGCCAGGGTTCTGTCCCAGCTCTTCAGGGAGAAGAAGATGGAGAAACTCTACCTGACTCTCGTGAAAGGACAGCCACCGGAGAAAGGAACCATAGAAATACCCTTGGACGGATCTCCTGCGGTCACGGAGTACTGGCTCGTGCGTTCCTTCGACGAGGTGAGTTTCTTGAAAGTGAAGATCATCACCGGCAAGAAACACCAGATAAGGAGGCACCTAGCAGGGATCGGATATCCCATTGTGGGAGACAACGACTACGGAGACAGACCGTTCAACAGGGAATTCAGAAAACGCTATGGTTTGAAGAGGATGTTCCTCCACAGCTACTCGATTTCCTTTAGGGATCCCTGGGACAACGAAGAAAGATCGTTCGTGGCCAAGCTCTCGTCCGATCTCTTGGAGGTGCTCTTTCTTTTGGAGAAGGGGAGTACGAAGTGGTTGGAAGAGTTCTTCTGGTGATCTGTTTGATCCATGTGGGCGTGATCTTCTCCGGAAAGATCGTCTTCAACTCTTACGACAACACCCTTCTGATCTCTGATACAAAAGAAAAGTTTTCTTTCACCGTGAACACAAACCTCGCACCTTTTAGGACCAAGGGGAAATTCGTTTACACTCCACCTAAGGTGAAAGGTATCTCCCACGACTTGCCGGAAGGAGAAATATTGGTTTTGGAAAACCTTGTGACCATCGGACCGGTGGGAACAGACATCGTGGTTTCAAAGGAAGTCTTTCAGAAGCTCAAGGAGAGGATCGATTTTGAGTACGTGTGCGGTTACTATCCTGTGGAGGTGCTTTCGAACGAGATCGTGCTCGTGAAAGAAAGAATGGAGAAGAAGGATCTGAGGGAATACCTGAGTTGTCTTCTTGATCGATTCGAACTCCCAAAGGTCGTTTCAGTAGGCACCCTGAAAGTTACCCCCACTCCACCTCAGGTTTCTGTCCTCGAGTGTCATCACGTTGAGTGGGGATCCGTTTTTCTCCTGAAAGTTGAGGACGACTCGCCTTACGAGGTGTACTGGAACGGGGAGAAGGGAAAACTTTGGTTTCACGCGAGAGAACCTTTCGAAATTTCACTGAGGGTGGTGGATATCTTTGGTGAAGGAACGGAAACGACACTTTCGACGAGGGAAACGTTTTCTCTTTTTGTGGAACACACCATAACCGTTTGGCGTGGTGAGGAAATCTTGCTGCCCGATCGGCTCACGTGGTTTTTCTTTCCCACGGGAAGTTTCGTGAAGAAGCTCTCGTGTGAGTTCCCCGGAAAGTTTCATCTCCTCGGCTTTGACGGTACTGGATATCGGGTCTTACTGAGGCTGCACGTCATACCTCGGGAATTTTTCGTGTCGAGAAATTTTCCTCACTTTACAGAGTGAGGGGGTGAGGTTACGCTTGAGTTCACGAGGAGACGGTTCTTCTCCATGTTCTTGATCTGTGCGATCGTGATGATCTCAGTTTACCTCCCAAAGAGAGTGATCTTGGACGAGATGGGCATGCGATTTTCTTTTCTTTTCGACGAAATGATAGACGGTGAAAGAATCGTGTTGTACGACGTCTCGGAAGGAGGAGATATCCCTTCTTCCGCTGAAGTGGTGATCCTTTCCGGAGAGCCAGCTCCAGGTATCGATCCGACCGCTTTGGCGAAAAGGCTCGCTGGAAAATGGCTCGGAATGGTTGAATTCAACCCTTCCTGGGATCTCGCGAGGAAGGTTGCACTCTTGAAAGGCGATGGGAAAGTTTTTCGTGTACACACTGTGAGGACAGAAGAAGTGGAAAAGCTCAGGCTTGACAAGAAGGCGCTCTTCCATCGGTTCAGGAGGGCCGTGCTCGAAAGAAGTGTGGAAGTCCTGTGGGTGAGGGACGAACTCCCTTGGAAGGACGAACTGGTGGAGGACTTGAGGAAGAGCCTTCGAGGAAAGGAAGTCTCGTTTCCCGCTCCTCCCCAGGAGTCCTTGGGGAATTTCACCTGGATGCTCCTTATTCCCGCCCTCTTCTTGGTCGCATCACTCCATCCCCTTTTTCTTGGAGTTTTGATCGTTCTTCCATTCTCGTACGAGTGGTTTGTCTCGCTTTCGGCGATCTTCGGCGTCCTTGGGGCGTACTTTGTGCCGAAGAAAAGGATCGTAAAGCTGGTTAGTGTACTGCTTCTTTCTCTGTGCGTTTTACTGGTACTTTCCGACTTCAACCACTTGAACCATTTGCTCGAGTTCAGGGGTGTGAAGGTCTCGCTCACGCTTTTACCTGCCATCATCCTGATCAAGGGTTTGTGGAGGCATCGAAGGAACTGGAAGAGGTACCTCCCGATATTTTTGGTCTCGATACCGATCGGCTTGTACTACATTTCGAGGTCTGGGAACTACGGTTTTGTCAGCGACTTGGAAAGAAAATTCAGAGATCTCATCGAGGAGATCTTGTTCGTCAGGCCCCGCTTTAAGGAGGTTTTCACCTATCCGTTTTTCTGGTTGAGAGAGGTAAGGGAAGAAATCGATTTCCTGGTGGAAGCGTTAGGCAGTGTGGCCATTGTATCGTTGTTCAACACCTTCTGTCACGTGAAGACACCCGTTCTCGTTTCCCTAGCCAGGAGTTTTTTGGGCGTTCTGCTCGGTTACCTTTTGTTCTTGTTCTTGAAAGTCCCGCTAAAACGCATCTTAACGAACGAATAACTTGTGTTTCAAGCTCGGCGTTTATATTCTAAGGCATATAAGAAAGGAGGTGGGGTTATGACGGTTGAGCAACTCGAGCGGGTGATAAAGGAAGAAAACATTAAGTTCATACGACTCCAGTTCACAGACATCAGCGGCAGACTCAAGAACGTCGAGGTCACGTCAGAGATCTTCCTGGATGAACTCGAAACAGGCATCATGTTCGATGGCTCGTCGATCGAAGGTTTTGTGAGGATCGAGGAGTCTGACATGTACTTGAAACCAGACATCTCCACTTTTGCAATCCTTCCTTGGACTACCGACAACGCCAAGAGCGCCAGGATCATCTGCGACGTCTACACACCTGATGGAAAACCTTTCGAAGGAGATCCCAGGTTCAGGTTGAAAAGGATGATGGAGAAAGCTCGGGAACTCGGTTACGTCCCTTACGCTGGTCCCGAAATGGAATTCTTCATCGTACCGTTGGATGAGAACGGAAAACCCACCCCAGCCTTTCTGGACCGCGGTGGATACTTCGATCTTCTACCTTTAAGTAAGGTCGAGGAAATAAGAAAGGATATCGCTTTGAACCTGGAAAAGATGGGAATCGTAGTCGAAGCCACTCACCACGAAGTGGCACCATCGCAGCACGAGGTGGACTTCAAATACGACAACTTCCTCAAAACGGCGGACAACGTTCAAACGGTGAAGTTGGTCATAAAAACGACCGCCATCTATCACGGCTTCCACGCGACTTTCATGCCTAAACCCTTCTTTGGCGTGAACGGTTCCGGCATGCACGTTCACATGAGTCTCTTCAAGGGTGAAGAGAACGCCTTCTACGATCCAACAGACCCATTCGGCCTATCGGACGTGTTGAAGTATTTCGTTGGAGGGTTGTTGAAACATGCGAGGGCGCTCTGTGCTATCACCAATCCCACGGTGAACAGCTACAAGAGGCTCGTGCCCGGTTACGAGGCTCCCGTGAACGTGGCGTGGTCGGTTGGAAACAGATCCGCTCTGATAAGGATTCCGAAGGCAAGAGGAAAGGGTACAAGGCTCGAGTACAGATCGCCCGATCCTTCCTGCAACATATACCTCGCCCTCGCCGCGATGTTGGCAGCCGGTTTGGATGGGATCGTGAACAAGATAGAACCCCCCACACCTGTAGAGGGGAACATCTACCACATGTCTGCCGAAAAGAAAGCAAAGCTCAGGATAGGTTCGCTCCCCGCTACCCTCAAAGAAGCCATTGAAGAGCTCAAGAAAGACGATGTTATAATAGATGCGTTGGGAGAACACATCTTCGAAAAGCTCGTTGAAACGGCTGAGAGGGAGTGGAGAGAATTCAGCATCCACGTCACGGATTGGGAGCTCGAAAGGTATTTGTACTTGTGATATTCCTCTTGTCGTATGTTCTCGCCTTTCCACAGCAGATAGTAGAGTTGAAGAGACTCCAGCTTGGCATCAATCCCATGAGAGGAACCATCAACGAGGGTGTGATCACCCTCGTTGATTCTCTGAAGAGGACGGTACTGGCCGTCGATGTTTCGAGCATGGAGATTGTGGGATCGTTCTCCGGCTTTTCCTACCCTTTGTGGGCGTTACACGTCGGCGGGCGGTGGTACGTGACCGATTACTTCACCGGGAAATTTCAGGAGATCGACAAAATGGGAAGAGTGCTCAGAGAAATCCTGCTCGGTGGGGGTCCCACAACTTTCATTTACGTGAACAACGTTTTTTACATCTGTCTCTTCTCCAACGGTACTGTGGTAGGGGTCGAGAGAAGTTCTTTCAGGGTGGTGGAGAGGTATCCCGTCGGTGTCCCTTCCACTTACCTTTTTCCCCTCAAGAAGGGCGGCATAGCCTACATGTGTTACTGGAAGAGCGAGAGGGAACCAGACCTCGTTTACTTGAGGCGTGGAATGATGGAAGAGAAAAAGCTTGGACTCACAAGGCCACTGTTTTATTTGGAAGGGAGTACGGGGGATTACGTCCTCGATTACAGGTACGGCATCCTCGTGAAACTAACCAACGGCGGGGAGGCTTGGAGGGTGAACCTTCCGGACTTCGCATACGGGATTTCCTTCTATGGGAGCGATATTGCGGTTTCGAGTTTGTTGTCTCCCGTCGTCTCCGTTGTTGACAGGGACGGTAACGTCAGGCAGATCAAAGTGCCCCATCCCGTGCTTGCCCTCGAAGAATTTGGAAACAGGCTTGTAGCGCTCTCAAACGAAGGGAAAGAGATCTACCTCATAGAGAAGGATCGAGTCGTTGCAGCTGTGAAGACTGGGAAGTATCCTCTAAAGCTCTTCAAGATCTCCGAGGACACGTTCGCCGTCCTGTGCACCGATTCCGGTGAACTGATCTTCTACAGGATATTGTAGAATTATAAGTGCAAAGGATGGCGAGAGGAGGACTGGGATTTGAAGATCTTGGAAGTGCTGTCCACGATCTTCGAAACCACGGCGTTCCCTGAATTCACCTTGGGAAATCTGGTCATGATCGGAATAGCGCTACTGTTGTTGTACATCGCTGTGGATAGGGATGTCGAACCCATACTGTTGGTTCCCATCGCCTTCGGTATCATCCTTGGAAACATCCCGGTGTCGAAGACAGGAATCGTGAGCGAAGGGAGTTTCTTGTATTACATAAAAAAAGGATTGGAACTTGGAATATATCCTCCCCTCGTGTTCCTGGGTGTAGGGGCCCTCACAGACTTCTCGTTCATGATGTCCAGCCCAATAACGATCTTCCTCGGAGCGGCCGCGCAGATGGGGATATTCTTCACGTTCCTGGTGGCCAAATTTTTAGGTTTCTCTTTAAAGCAGGCCGCTTCCATCGCCATCATCGGGGGAGCCGACGGCCCGACCGCCATATTCACCACCGCCACACTTGCCCCCGAACTCGTCGCCCCAGTTGCGATATCCGCTTACTCCTACATCGCCCTCATACCGGTACTCCAACCCATCGCTTCCAAGCTGCTCACAAGCAAAGAAGAGAGGGCCATCAGGATGAGTCCCCCAAGGCACGTCACCAGATTCGAGAGGTTGATGTTTCCCATCGTTGTCACGATTCTTTCAGCGGTTTTTGTTCCAAAGTCACTCGTGTTGGTGGGTCCCCTCATGCTCGGTAACTTTCTGAGGGAAGTGGGAACGGTGAA
This sequence comes from Thermotogota bacterium, assembly GCA_030550515.1. Taxonomy (GTDB): domain Bacteria; phylum Thermotogota; class Thermotogae; order Thermotogales; family Thermotogaceae; genus JAUQPE01. The sequence goes on from JAUQPE010000011.1 coordinate 293,266, forward strand.
GAGGTTGGTGGAAGCGGCGGGAAGGTACATACTGGACACGGCGACGATCCTGTTGATGTTGTCCGTTGGGGTGAAGGCCCAAGCGGACACGTTTCTCACAACGGAGAGTCTGAAGATATTCTTCCTTGGAGCCACTGCGTTCTTTGTTTCGCTCTCTTCCGGTATATTGTTTGCAAAATTGATGAACCTGTTCCTGAAGGAGAAGATAAACCCGCTCATTGGGGTGGCCGGCGTTTCGGCCGTTCCAAACGCTGCACGAGTAGCCCAAAGGTTGGCTCATGAGGTAGACCATCAGAACTTCATCCTCATGCACGCAATGGGCCCAAACGTTGCAGGGGTGATCGGGTCGGCCGTGGTGGCTGGTGTCTTCATGACCTTTTTGAGTTGAGAGGGAGTGCTCGGATGGGGCGTTACGAAATCAGGGTGAACCTAGAGTGGTGCAAGGCGTGTGGTTTGTGTTCGTGGATCTGTCCGACGAAGGCCATAACGAGTGATCAGATAGGAAAACCCATCGTTGACGCTTCGAAATGTGTGGGGTGTCTCAGTTGCGAAAAAGTGTGTCCTGAATTTGCAATAGACGTCGTTTTGGGAAGTGATGACGATGCCTGAGATGGTATTCCTTCAGGGGAACGAGGCGTGTGCGCTCGGAGCCATAAAGGCAGGATGTAGGTTCTTCGCCGCTTACCCCATAACACCCTCGACAGAGATCGCGGAGGTCATGGCGAGAGAGCTCCCAAAGGTGGGAGGTGTGTTCCTGCAGATGGAAGACGAGATAGCCAGCGCGTCAGCCGTGGTGGGAGCTTCGCTCGCCGGTGTGAAGGCGATGACTGCGACCAGTGGACCGGGTTTCAGCCTCATGCAAGAGGTGATAGGTTACGCCGTGATGACGGAAACCCCTTGCGTCTTCGTGAACGTGATGAGGGTAGGACCTTCCACCGGTATCCCCACGAAGCCTTCTCAGGGGGACATCATGCAGGTCAGGTGGGGCACGCACGGTGACCACGCGATAATCGCGATCTATCCTTCTACCGTCGAAGAAGTTTACAGGCACATCATCACCGCGTTCAACCTCTCGGAAGAGTACAGAACCCCCGTCATCTTCCTGATGGACGAGACGTTGGCTCATCTGAGGGAAAGTTTCTTCCTTCCAAGGGACGAGGATATCTTCGTTGTGGAGAGGTTGAAGGATTCTTTCCTGAGCGAAGAGGAGATGTTCTTGCCCTTTTCGGAGAGCGAGTACGCCGAACCCACCCCTCTTCCCCTCGTGGAGATGGGCAGGACCCGTTTCCACGTCTCCGGACTCGTCCACGACGAGTCTGGTTTTCCCTTCACGTCACCTGATATAGCGGAAAAGTTGATCAGAAGACTCGTCAACAAAATAAGACTCCACGCCGATGAGATCGCGTTGTACGAGGAGTACGAGACGGAAGACGCGGAGATACTTGTTGTCGCCTACGGTATCGTCGCAAGAAGCGCCCTGAAAGCCGTGAAGATCGCGAGGAGAGACGGTATAAAGGTGGGTTTGTTCAAACCGATCACCATATGGCCCGTCCCCGCTTCTGCCTTCAAGAGGGTGGCCGAAAAAGCTCACGTCATCATCATCGCCGAAATGAACCTCGGTCAGTACGCGCGAGAGCTCACCTTCGTTTTGGAAGACAGAAAGGGAAAGGTGATACGTACTCTGAACAAGGTCGGCGGTGAACTCATCACACCCGAAGAGATCCTGGACGTGATAACCGAAACCCAGGTGGAAATTTGAAGGTGTAAAATAGAAACCTGGTGCGCAGGAAAAGGGAGGTGGTTGAATGTACGTGGAAGTGGTTGATGTGAAGGCGAGAGAAGTTTTGGATTCGCGCGGCAACCCAACCGTTGAAGTGGAAGTCGTGTTGGAAGATGGAACGATCGGTAGGGCGATTGTGCCCTCTGGTGCCTCCACGGGAAAGTTCGAGGCCCTCGAGTTGAGAGATGGGGATAAAAAGAGGTACCAAGGGAAAGGTGTCTTGAAAGCCGTCGAAAACGTAAACGAAAAGATCGCGCCGACACTCATAGGAATGAACGCCTTCGATCAGCCTCTCGTCGACAAGACACTCATCGAGCTCGACGGGACGGAGAACAAATCGAGGCTCGGCGCCAACGCCATTCTGGCGGTTTCCATGGCGGTCGCAAGGGCTGCCGCGAATTTCTTGGGTGTTCCCCTCTACAAGTACCTTGGGGGAGTGAACGCGAAGGTCTTACCGGTACCCTTCATGAACGTCATAAACGGTGGAAAGCATGCGGACAACAACCTCGACATTCAGGAGTTCATGATAGTTCCGGTTGGATTTGAGAGTTTCCGGGAAGCCTTGAGGGCCGGCGTTGAGATATTCCACACCCTCAAAAAGATCCTCCACGATGCCGGACACGTCACCTCCGTCGGAGACGAGGGTGGTTTCGCTCCCAACCTCTCTTCGAACGAGGAAGCCATCAAGGTGCTCGTTGAAGCGATAGAGAAAGCTGGTTACAAACCTGGAGAGAACGTCTTTATAGCCTTGGACAGTGCCGCTTCGTCCTTCTACGACGAAGAAAGAGGCGTGTACAAGGTCGACGGTAAAGATATGAGCAGCGAAGAGTTAATGGCCTATTACGAGGAGCTCATCAGGAAGTACCCGATCATCTCCGTTGAAGACCCGTTCGCGGAAGAGGATTGGGATACCTTCGTCAAGTTTACCAAAAAGGTGGGAGACAGGGTCCAGGTGGTGGGCGATGACTTGTACGTGACCAACATCAAGAGACTCGCAAAAGGTATAGAGCTCAAGGCCACCAACTCCATACTCATCAAGCTCAACCAGATAGGAACCGTCACGGAAACCCTCGACGTTGTGGAGATGGCCCAGAAGAACAACATGACGTGCGTCATCTCGCACAGGTCCGGCGAGACCGAAGACACCTTCATCGCTGACCTCGCCGTCGCGGTCAACGCCGGTTTCATAAAGACAGGATCCCTCTCCAGAAGCGAGAGGATCGCAAAATACAACCAGCTCCTCAGGATCGAAGAAGAGCTCGGGAAAGTGGCGGAGTTCAGGGGTCTGAAGTCTTTCTACTCGATAAAGAGATGAAAAGCAACCCCACCCCCTTAAGGGGGGTGGGTTTTCGAGGAGATGGGAAGTTTGGAAAGGCGGGAAGAGTTGAGAAGGGGCGCGTGGATAGGGATCGTCGGGAACGCTCTCCTAGCTGCGCTGAAGATAATCGTAGGGCTCGTGAGTGGGAGCTACGCCATACTGGCCGACGGGATAGACACGTCCACCGACATATTCACCTCTTTCGTGATCCTGCTCTCTTCCAGGCTCTCGAGTAAACCACCAGATGAGACTCACCCTTACGGGCACGAAAGAGCCGAAACCATCGCTTCCAAGATCATATCTTTCGTCATGTTCTACGCGGGTGCCTCCCTCTTCGTGGAGTCCCTGAAGAAGCTGATCACCAGAGCACACGAGATCGAGCTCACCCTGATCAGCTTTCTGGTGATGATCGTTTCCGTCCTCGTGAAACTCGTCCTCTTCCTCTACAAGTATTCGCTCGGCAAGAGGCTCAACAGCCTTGCCACCTTGAGCGATGCCCTAAACATGAGAAACGACGTGTTCATCTCCTCTTCAGTGTTGGCTGGTATGTTCTTCATGAAGTTTTGGGGTTGGTGGTGGCTCGACAGCCTCCTCGCCATATTCGTCTCGATCATGATCTTGAGGGTGTCCTTCAACATCTTCTACGAGGCGGCCTTCGAGTTGATGGACGGAATCGAAAGAAAGAACCTGGACGTGTACTCGGAGCTGTTCGAGGTGCTCAAGCGGTTTCCGGAGGTGTACAACCCCCACAGGGTCAGGGTGCGAAAGGTTGGCACCAAGTACTACGTGGAGATGGATATAGAAGTGCGGGAAGACATGAGCGTTGGGAAGGCTCACGAGATCACCGTCAAGATAAGGGACGAGGTGATGAAAAAGAGGGACGACATAGAGGACATCACGATACACGTGGAACCGATTGGAAACCTCGAAAGAGAAGGATTCGGGTTGAAGAAAGGGGCATGAAAATGAGGATCCTGGACAATCTGGAGATCGTCTACCACAGGAAAGGCTTGGATCTGAGAGCGCTTTTGAAGAGTCTTGAAGACATCGAAAAGAAATTCGGCGTTCCCGTTTCTTTCCTCAACTCCAAGATCGCAGGGAAGATCTCGCTGAAGGTGAGCGTCCTCGAAGACGATGAACCTTTCCCGGTGTTCGCCTTGAGAGTGCTCTATTCTGGTGATGACCCAACCTCGGTACCCCTCGGGGAGTGGGCCAACCTTCCCTTAGGCTTTGTGGAGGAAGCCGATTTTCTGGAAGAACACGCTTACATGAAGGTCCAAAGACAGGGTGACCAGTACCACGTCTACGTGAGGTTTTCCGACGTGAAGGACAAAACCAGAAACGACGTGGTGAAAGATTTCATGACCTATCTTCTCGGAAACCTCGAAGAATACGACTACTTCGTGAAAGACGTGGAGATGGAACTCTTCCCGGGGTGAAGGAGATGAACGTGTTGGCTTTGGACACCTCCACCGAGAGGATCTCTGTCGCCATCAAAAGAGGGGAAGATGTCTACGGTGTCTGTTTTTTGGGGAAGCGAAAGCATGTTGAGGTTCTTCCCAAACTCATCGAAGTCGTTCTGGAGCGGGCGGATTTGAGAGCGGACGAGTTGAACGTGGTCGGTGTTGGGATAGGGCCTGGAAGCCTCACCGGACTGAGGGTGGGGATCGCCACCGCCGTGGGGCTCGTGGCACCTTTCGACACACCCATCGTGACCCTGGTCTCTTTCGAAATGGCCGCGAAGAGCCTGCCAATCGACGGCGTGATAGTCGTTTCCAGAAAAGCCAGAGAAGGGTTCAGATACTTTGCAGCTTACGAGAAGAGGGGAAAAGAGTCGTCCGTGGTCAAACCACCTTGTGTCGATTCTGTGCACGCTTACGGAGATTTCTTGGAGAAGGTGAGACCTTCGGCGATTCTCGAGGACGAGTACACGATATCACCGTTCGTGTTGGTCGAAGAGACGGAGAAGGCGTTTAACGAAGGGAAAGCGATCCATTACTTTCAGATAGAACCGCTGTACCTCCAAAAGTCGATAGCGGAGATGAACTTGGAGAAGAAAAAAGGGGGATGATCCCCCTTCACTTGACTCTTTCTATTTCCCTCGCCACTTCGAGTTTCAAACCGTCCCCTTCGCGATCCACCCTGACCACCTGTCCTTCTTTCACGTCTCCAGCTATGATCATCTTGGCAAGAGGTGTTTCTATCTCCCTCTCTATGAGCCTCCTCAAGGGTCTCGCACCGAAGGTGGGGTCGTACCCTTTCTCGGCCAGGTAGTCTTTCGCTTCCTCACTCAAGATCAACCTGATCCTCTTGTCTTTGAGCCTTTCTTCGAGTCTTTTGACCATTATCTCGACTATCTGTTTCATGTGCGCCTTCGTCAGAGGTTTGAAGACAATCACGTGATCTATCCTGTTGATGAACTCTGGCCTGAAATAGCGTTTCAGCTCTTCGCGGATCCTCTCTTCCAATTCCTCGATGTTTCTACCCTGTCTCACGTACTCGTGTATCAGGTCGCTCGCGATGTTGCTCGTCATTATGATGATGGTGTTTCTGAAGTCGACGGTGTTTCCTTTGCCGTCCGTGAGTCTTCCATCGTCGAAGACCTGAAGGAGCACGTTGAAGACCTCAGGGTGCGCCTTCTCTATCTCGTCGAGCAGGATCACGCTGTAGGGTCTCCTCCTGACGGCCTCCGTGAGTTGCCCACCTTCCTCGTATCCGACGTAGCCAGGAGGCGCCCCTATGAGCCTGGACACGCTGTGTTTCTCCATGTACTCGCTCATGTCGATCCTGATCATGGCCTCTTCGCTTCCAAAAAGCACCTCGGCGAGAGTTCTGGCAAGTTCCGTCTTGCCAACACCCGTTGGGCCCAGGAACAGAAAAGTCCCCACAGGCCTGTTCGGGTCTTTTATTCCAGCCCTAGCCTTCCTTATGGCGTCCGCCACAACTTTCACGGCTTCTTCTTGATCGACCAGCCTCTGGTGTATGATCTCTTCGAGTCTCAAAAGTTTCTCCTTCTCGGATTCCATGATCTTCGACACGGGGACGCCCGTCCAGGACTCGACCACTTCTGCGATCCTTTCCACCGTGACAACCGGTTTACCGCTCGTGAGTGCCTCGTATTCGCCCTTCAGCTTGAACAACTCCTTCTTCAGGTCTGCGGCCTCTTTGTACATCGATTTCACGGTGTACTCGTCGATCTTCTCCTCGAGCTCTTTTATCCTCTTCTCGAGTTCTCGAATCTTGCCGTCATCCCTTCCGTCTTTTGCGAAACCCATCTTCACCCTCGCCGCGGCCTCGTCGATCAAGTCTATCGCCTTGTCCGGCAGGAACCTGTCGGTGATGTACCTTGCCGAGAGCTTCACGGCAGCTTCTATGGCGTCGTCCTCGATCTTCACCTTGTGGTGTTCTTCGTAGACCTTCTTGAGCCCCTTCAAGATCTCCACGGTTTCTTCCAGCGAGGGTTCTTTCACCAGAACGGGTTGGAACCTCCTGGCGAGGGCCTTATCCTTTTCTATGTGCTTCCTGTACTCGTCCAGCGTCGTGGCACCTATAACCCTTATCTCGCCTCTGGCGAGAGCGGGTTTCATCATGTTGGCGGCGTCTATCGCACCTTCAGCCGCGCCGGCTCCCACCAGCGTGTGGATCTCGTCTATGAAGAGTATGGTGTTCTCCTTTTGTTTCAAGAGTTCATCCAAGAAGTTCTTGAGCCTCTCCTCGAATTCACCCCTGTACTTGGTACCAGCGAGCATCCTGCCAAGATCCAGCATCAGTATCCTCACGTTTTTGAGCTGCTCTGGTACATTGCCTTCCACGATCCTTTGGGCGAGCCCTTCCACGATGGCGGTCTTACCGACACCGGGATCTCCGATGAGTATCGGGTTGTTCTTGGTCTTCCTCATGAGTATCTCGATCACGCGTTCGATCTCCTTGTCCCTACCTATGATGGGTCCCACTTTCCCTTCTTTCGCCAACTTGGTGAGGTCCGTGGCGTAAAGGCTCAAGGGTGAACCTTCGCTGACGAATTCCTCGCTCTTCTCCTTCACTCTTTGGAGTATCTTCTCGTAGTCAACACCGTGTCTCCTCAGGATTTGAGCCGCGTGGGAAGAGCCGTCCCTCAAGAGCCCAAGCAGGAAGTGGAGAGGGCCCACGTCTTTTTGTTTGAACAACCTCGCTTCCTTTCTGGCGAGTTCCAGGATGTAGGAGAGTTCCCTCGAGACGTACACCTGGTCGGAAAAGCCGTAGAAGATCCCGTATTGGGACTCCACGTAATCTTCTAGCTCTTCGATGATTCCGTTCGTGTTCACTTTCAGGTCTTGCAGAAGTTTCGTCACTTCGTTTTCGTCGTAGAGGATCTGCAGGAGGACGTGTTCAGGTTTGAGCAAATTTTGGTTCTTTTCCCTTATTTCTTCCACGCTTTTTTCGAAGATTTCCTTCATCTTGTCGTTGAGGTTTCTCATCTTTCATCACCTCCAAAAACCATTCGAGCGTCTTCGGAGAAAATCTTAGCAGACAAATATTAAGAATGATAAAACAAAAGATTTCGAAAAGATGACCGAGGGATAAAAAAGAAAAAGGGCGGGAAATCTCCCGCCCTGCCCGCCGAGTCGTACTCGCTTCACTTCAGGAAGTCTTCCAGAACCTCAAAGCCCTCATCGGTCAGGAACACCGTTGCGAAACCTCTGCAGTCGACCCTCCACAGCCTGAGCCTGTTGAGCTGGCCAACCGTCACGATGTCGGAAACGGTGTCGTAGTACTTCTTGTAGGTGTCTCTCACGCTGTTGCTCAAGTTCACGAGCTTTTCGCGGAGTTCTTTCACTTTTTCGGTATCCCTCTTCACCAGCGCCTCGTAGTACTGCTTCTGCGTTTCAGAGATCTCGTTGGCGAGCCTTTTGAGGTTTTCTCTTGTGTCCTTTGCCGCATTGTAGATCTTTTCGAGCTGTTCTTTGGAGAGACCCATCTCGTTCACGGCTTCGGCGATCCTCGTCCTGAAGTGCAGTCTCAGCTGTTCTTTGAGTTGTTCCCTGTCCTGAACCCTCAAGGTTGCACCCAAACCCTTCTCGTAACCGAACCTTTCCCTCCACGTGAACTCTTTCGGTTCAACGACCTTTGCATCGAACCTCGGTGGGTTCACAGGTCCTGGTCTGAAACCTCCTTTGAAGCCACCCGCGAACACTCCCAACGCGACACCGAGCACCAAGGCGATGACGAGAAGCTTTTTCATAGAACCACCTCCTCCTGGGTTTTGGTTTCCGTAAGATATGGTATCCACCTCTCCGTGAAAAAAACGTGAATTTTTGAAATTCACAAAGTCTCCATTTTCAAATGGATTCAAAATCCCTAAAAGAGAGGCTGTGCTAGAATATTTTCAGGAAGACCTAATTTATGAAAGGAGATGGTCTCGAATGGGAAAAGTGTGGATAGAGAAGATCTTTGATGATCCAGAGATTTACGTCTTGAGGGTGGACGATGGGAAGATAAGGTACTTCGAGGCGGTTTGGGAGATACCAGAGGGCATCACCTACAACGCCTACCTTCTCAAACTTCCAAAGGCGACGGTGTTGGTGGACGGATGGAAATCGGATTATTCGGAGGAGTTCTTGAAGACCCTCTCCAAATTGGTAGACCCGGCCGAGATCACGCACGTGATCGTCCACCACACCGAACCGGACCACAGCGGCACACTTCCGAAGGTCTTGGAAGCGAACGGGTACAGGGCGAAGATCTTATGCTCAGCCTTCGCGAAAAAGCTACTCGAAAATTTCTACGACATCACCGAGAACGTGAACGTGGTCTCGGACGGTGAGAGGGTTAACCTATCCGGCAAGACCTTCCGCTTCTTGATGGTGCCGTGGCTACACTGGCCTGACACGATGGTGACTTACTTGGAGGAGGACGGTGTGTTGCTGGGTTGCGACGTGGGTGGTGGGTACTCCATGCCGAATGCGCTCGACGACTCGAGCGATTCGGTGGTGCGAGAGTACCTACCTTTCGTGACGAAGTACGTCGTCACCGTGATAGGTCATTACAGGAAGTACATTCTGGAAAACCTGGAAAAACTCAAGTCGTTGCCCATAAAAGCCATCCTGCCGGGACACGGCTTGGTGTGGCGAAGGTCGCCAGAGATTCTGCTGCGGCACTACCTCGAGGTCGCCCAGGGGAAGGTCGAAGAGGGGAAAGTTTTGGTGCTTTACGACTCGATGTACGGTTTCGTGGAAAAACTGATGGACGAAGTCCTGAAAAGACTGGATGGATTCGGCATGAAACCTGTTGTCTTCAAATTCTCCGATTCGGAGAGATCTTTTGTTTCTGACGTGCTCTCCCACGTGCCGAGCAGTCAAGCTTTGATTTTCGGCGTATCCACTTACGAAGCGCACCTTCATCCAGTCGTCGAGCACGCCGTGAGGTTAATCGCGGAAAAGGCGAGCTACGAAAAACCCGTTTTGGTTTTCAGCGTGCACGGGTGGGCTGGTGTCGCGGAGAAGGTCATGGGGGAGATTTTGGGTAAGACACACCTCAAGGTGGTGGAGTTCGTCGAGGTGAGGGGCGGTAAAACGGAAGAGGCGAAGATCGGCGAGGCCATCGAGAAGTTGTTGAAGACGCTTGGGAGATGAAACCATGAGGGTTGTGATCGTCGGGAATGGACCAGCCGGTGTCGAGGCAGCAAGACTCCTGTCACGCGAGCACGAGGTTGTTTTGGTAGAGAAAGAAACGGTGTCTCATTACTCCAAACCCATGCTCAGCCACTTCATAGCGGGGCTCGTCGAAGAGAAAAGACTCTTCCCTTACTCTCCGGAGTGGTACGAAAGAAACGGGATAAATCTCCTGCTGGGAACCGAGGCAAGAAGAGTTGACACTTCCAAAAAGATCTTGAACGCGGGCGGAGGAGAGCTTCCGTACGATGTTTTGATCCTCGCGACAGGCGCAAGACCCAGGTTACCACCGGTTGAAGGGAAGGAGCGCTTTCTGACGCTTCGAACTTTCGAGGATGCGGAAAGAATAAAAAAACTCTTGGACACGGAAGGAGAGATGATCGTCGTCGGGGGAGGGTTCATAGGTCTGGAACTCGCTGGCAACTTGGCAAAGAGAGGCTACAAAGTGACGGTGGTGGAGAAAGAAAAGGGAGTTTTGGGCCTCGACGAAGAACTCACGGGGAGAATCGTCAACGTCCTGAGGGAGGCGGGTGTGGAGGTCTTGCTCGGTACTTCCGTTCTGAAGGTCACGGAAGACACGCTCCTCACGGACAGGGGCGAGTTGAAAGGAAGGTTGAAAGTTTGCGCCATAGGTATCGAACCTGAGGTTTCCCTCGCGAAGGCATCCGGGATAGAAACGAGGCGCGGAATAGTCGTCAACAGACGCTTCGAGACTTCCGCAAAGGATGTGTACGCCATAGGAGACTGTGCGGAGTACAACGGGATCATATGTGGGACGGCGAAGGCGGCGATGGAACACGCGAAGGTGCTGGTGAACATCCTAAACGGCATCCCAGACAGGTACCTCTTCGAGAGAAGGTCTTCGATCTTTAAGTTCGGTGACTTCCCCATAGCCATCGTGGGCGTGCCGAGGGGAAGAGGGGTTTGGCTCGACAGGGAGACCAAGGCCTTTTACGACGGTGAAGATGTGGTGGGGGTGGTGGTGTTGGAGGACATGAAGAAGGCGCAAGAATGGGTTCACCACTTCCTCGAAGCTCCCCCACCACCCGAGGAACCTCCACCGAACCCTCCGGATCCCCCGCGGTAGCCTCCACCGAACCCGCCCGGAGGGATTCTGGGCCCGCCTGGCCCGACGTATCGAACTCTCTTGCCGTACACCGACGCGAAGATCACGAAAGCGACGAAGACGATGATGGGAACCAGAATCTCCCAACTTGAATCGCTCTTGGGGAGCTTTTCTGTGCCCGAGATCTCCACGTCGTATTCCTTCGCAGCTTCGGCGACGATCGCCAAGTACCCGTAGTACACGCCCTTCGAGAACTCACCTTTTTGAAAGTACGGTATCACGTACTGGTCGAGTATCCTCCCCGCCTTACCGTCGGGTATGGCCCCCTCGAGACCGTACCCGACCTCTATCCTCACGGACCGGTCCTCCATCGCCACAAGAAGCAAAACACCGTTATTCTTATCCTTCTGACCGATGCCCCATTTCCTGAACAACTGGTTCGCGTACTCTTCCACACTCATCCCGCCCAAGCTCTTGACGATCACGACGGCAACCTGCGCCGTTGTCTTTTCTTCCAGCTCTCTGCCCAGAGAGACGATCTTCTCGACAGTTTCCCTGTCCAGAATTCCCACGTAGTCGTTGACATACTTCTCTGGGGTCGGGGAGGGAAAGTCTGCCGAAAAACAGCTAACGAGCGTCAACAAAACGAGTGAAGCGACGATCAGCGTTTTCCTCATCAGAATTTCACCTCAGGCACCTTCGAAGCACTGGGAGAAGCCTCGAAGTACTCCTTCTCGGTGAATCCGAACATCCTGGCGAACAACACACCGGGGAACCTCTTTATGGAGCTGTTGTATCTCTTCACAGCTTCGTTGTAATCTCTCCTTGCGATGGCGATCCTGTTCTCCGTTCCCGCGAGTTCATCCATGAGTTGCCTGAAGTTGGCGTCAGCCTTCAAGTTTGGATAGTTCTCCACGATCACAAGGAGCCTCGCCAAAGCAGAGGACAGTTCCGCATCGGCCGTCGCACCCTCTCCCGGCGTCCTCGCGCCGACGAGTTTGGCGCGGGCGTTGGCGATCTCTTCGAGTATTTCCCTTTCGTGGATGGCGTAACCTTTCACCGTCTCGACGAGGTTCGGGATGAGGTCGGCTCTCCTTTGGAGTTGGTTTTGGATCTGGCTGTACTTCTCTCTGACCTCCTGCTCGAGCGAAACGAACCTGTTGTAGTACCCCACAAAGCTGAAGATCACGATCAGCACCAAAACTATCACGATGATCCAAACTATCGATTTCTTCACTTCCATCCCTCCTTCAAACTTTCCGCTTGAATTATTCTAACATCACTTCCGGAAATCGACCAACTCCACCGAGTAGTCTTGATCCGTCACCTCGAACTTGAGCACAAGCTCTGCGTCCTTTCCCATCACCCAACTGAAGACCTTCTGGTTGTCCGTGTAGAGGCTGAATCGCTTTCCCGTGTACTTTCCCACCCTTTCATCTCCTTCGTAGACGATCTTGGCGCCGTACACGCTCACGGTCGCAGGTCTATCCACGTCTATCGCTTGGAAGAACGGCAGAAAACCCGGGTTGTTCACGTAACTGAGCATGATGTAAAGGTAAGGGGCCGAGAAGTACTCGTAATCGATCTCATCTTGAACCGTGAACTTGACGGTGTAGTTGACCTCGTAACCCTCCGCTTTCTTCTCCACCTGCAACATGGTCAGGGCCGATCTACCCTCAAAATTGACCTTGTAAGTGATCGACTTGTAGTCGAGCAGATTGACGGGTTCTCGTTGCGCTAGAGCGACCACAGCCAGAGCTATCAGAGACACCACAAGAAAGGTCTTCATACGTTCTCCCCCCCTCCGGCGTTCAACGCGATGCCGGTACAAAGACGGTCTTCGCAATCCAACGTTTGACGAACTCGTACGGTCGGAAACGATCAACGTCGAGTCCAGCCCAAATCTGTACTTTTATCTCCACCTCGGCGATCGATCCTGCGGGTATTTTCACGGGCTCGGGTACGGTGTAACTGATCGGTCCAACTCGATCCAGGATGAAATTCCTCACATCGTTCGTTTTGGGAACCGACGTGAGCACTATCGCAAGATTTGGGTTGAATGTGCCGTAAGAGTGGGGGATGGTGGCCGTCTGTCCGTTCTGGTACTTCACCGTCACCCGATAGACTATGTACTGTTCCCACGGCTGGGACGTGGGTTGCGAGTCGACCACGATCGTCAGCTTCAACTCTTGTCCTGCCTCGAACGGCTCAGGTTCGACCATCACGTCCAGCACTTTTTCGGTCTGGTAGTACCGCTGGACTTGCTGAGGTGACGAGTCCTTTCTGAAAAATTGACACCTCTGCCCCGATGCCGACGTTTTCTGCTCGCAAGCCCATTCCGCTTGCGTTCCCTTGTGGACGCCCGACATCGGTTGACCGTACACGGGATCCAAATCGAGGTCGACGACGATCCTAAAACTCCTGCACGCGAGGGGAGAGGCGGGTCTCCATCCCCAAATTTCCTTGTAACCGGCATCCAGATCTGCTTTCGTGACGTAAAAACCCACGATCTGAAAACCCCCGTATTGGTAGCTACTCGGAAAGACCGAGGAAGGACCATGGTAGACGAGCTGGTTTGTTTCTGTCTCGCTCAGCTTCAAACCGATGAGCCTGAGACTCATGAGTCTCACTTCACCTTCCTTCAAGTCGAAGGAGTCCGCGGCACCTTGAGCTATCACCCTCATGAAGTTGATCCTCACACCTACTTCGATCACGTCCTGACCAAAGAAGGTCGGGGGGATCGTCAAAATTTCGATGGAAGAGACCGTGAAACCCCCTGGTACCGCGTGTGTGAGGGGAAGTTTGACCTGTGTCAGACACGGAGCGGAGCAAAGGAACACAACCAGCCAAAGCAACGCTTTCTTCATAACGATCACCTCCGGAATGAGCAACTGATTATACACCCGGGGGATCTATCCGGAATGAAATTCTTGAATCAAGATAGGTCAATCGCGTTGTGTTAAGATCGATACTGTGGAGGAGGGATCGAGCGTGTGCATGTACCATCGTTGGTGGGGAACTTTTTGGCCTACGGGTTGGATTGTTTTCGGTGTGGGTGTGGTTCTTTTGATCGTTTTCTTGGTGTTGTTGGCTGTCTCCCTCTTCAGGTGGGCTGAGGGAAAACCATCGAGAAGTAAAAGAGAAGCCCTGGAAATATTGAAGGAAAGACTCGCGCGCGGCGAGATCACTGAGGAAGAGTACGAGAGGTTGAAGAGAAAAATCGAGGAATAACCGCCGTGGGGTGAGGTGCGATCTTGGAAAGGAGTAAAGACTGGTTGGACGTTGCGCTAGGAGATCTCGAGCACGCCAAACACGATTTGGAGAGTGGTTACTACAATTGGGTGTGTTTCCCAACTCAGCAGACCGTAAAGAACACAAGGTCGCGAAGGTTAGAACCGCACGTTTACTCCCTGAGCGAGTACGAGCACGTAAAAAGCGTCGTTAACGAAATGATAAAGGACAGCATAGTGATCTTCCAAAGAAAAGATCTCTCCTCAAACCACTCTCGTTGATCCTCGTCGTGTGATGATGTCACGAAACAAAAAAAGGGGAACTTGCGTTCCCCTTTTTGTTTCCATACCTCTAAGGTTCGATTGAAAC
>JAUQPE010000001.1 GCA_030550515.1 Thermotogota bacterium
ATCAGTCTGAGAGGGCAAGGAAAGTGAGTGAGGCAAGCTCCGAGCTCGCTTCCCTCGCAGAAAAACTCGCTCAAACCACTAAAAAGTTCAAACTGTGAAAATGGGAGAGGAGAGGATGGAGAAGAGATTCAGATACAAATCTTTGGAAGATCTGGTGTTCGAAGCGACCACTTTTGGAATCTCTTTTCCCTTATCTGAAAACACACGCGTCTTCGCTCAGAGTTTGGTCGTATCCGGGAAGACGATACCGAATCGTTTCGTCGTTCAACCCATGGAGGGAACCGACGCCAACCCCGACGGTTCGCCCGGTCCCCTCACGTGGCGAAGGTACAGAAGGTTCGCCTTGGGAGGAGCAGGGATCATCTGGTTTGAAGCGACGGCGGTGTCTGAAACGGCACGCGCCAACGAGAAGCAACTTTTTTTGAGCGCGCACACGCTCGACTCTTTCAAAAAACTTGTCATGGAGGTCAAGGAAACGTGTCTGAAGGAGAACGGCTACGTCCCCTACCTCGTCGTTCAACTCACTCATTCGGGAAGATTTGGGAAACACAAGAAGATCATCTTTCACGACGAATACCTCGACGGAGTCGCAAAGATTGGGAAAGATCATCCCGTTATGACCGACGAGGAGCTCGACACCCTGAAGTACGACTTCTTGAAAGCTGCCATACTTTCGAAAGAGGCCGGCTTTGACGCTGTGGACATAAAGGCATGTCACAGGTATCTCCTCTCCGAATCGCTGGCGGCCCACACCAGGGAGGGGAAATACGGAG
The DNA here is from genome assembly GCA_030550515.1 of Thermotogota bacterium. GTDB lineage: Bacteria > Thermotogota > Thermotogae > Thermotogales > Thermotogaceae > JAUQPE01. The sequence goes on from JAUQPE010000001.1 coordinate 774, forward strand.
GAGCCTACGAGAACAGAACCGGGTTGTTGAAGGATATCGTCTCGCTTGTCAGGAAGGAAGTGGATATAGACGTGGTTGTCAGGCTCAACGTCTCCGACTTCATACCGTACCCGTACGGGTGGGGCACGGACAAGCAGGGAACGCTCGATTTCAGAGAGCCAAGGAGGTTGCTCTTGGAACTCAAAGAGTTGGGGGTCAAGATGGTGAACGTCACGGCTGCGACCCCTTACTTGTTGCCACACGTGAATCGCCCTTACGACCAGATGGGGAGGCACAACCCTCCGGAGCATCCCATCGTTGGAACGGCGAGGCTAATACAGCTGTCGAAGCTCGTGAAAGAAGTGGTGGGAGACGACGTGTTGGTTGTGGGGTCAGGTCTCAGTTGGCTCAGACAGTTCTCAGCTTTCGTGGGTGCGGGCATGTTGAGGGAGCGCTACTGTGACTTGGTGGGCTACGGAAGGATGGCTTTCGCTTACCCGGATTTTGCCAGGGACATCTTGAACAAAGGTTTCCTGGACGCAAACAGAGTCTGTATCACATGCAGCAAGTGCGCGGAACTCAAGGCGTTCAACGAAAATTGTGGATGTGTTGTTAGGGATCAGGAGATTTACCTTCCAATCTACAAGAGAATGGAGGAGCGAATCAAATGAGGGAAGAAAGGGTCAATGTGAAAGGCTACTCTCTGAGGGTATATTCGGTCAACACCGTCGTGGTTGGTTCCGGTGCGGCTGGGTTGAGCGCGGCGGATCGAGTCCATTCCTTTGGACAAAAAGACGTTGTTCTGATCACAGAAAATTTGTTGTGGGGAACCTCCAGAAACACAGGTTCGGACAAGCAAACTTACTACAAGCTCACCCTCGCGGGTGATGTGAGAGATTCGATCTACGACCTTGCGAGGACCCTTTTCGAAGGCGGAAGCATGGATGGTGACATTGCGTTGGTTGAGGCCGCGCTGTCCGCAAGGGCGTTTTTCAGGTTGGTCGAACTTGGAGTTCCTTTTCCCCACTCGGTCTACGGGGAATACGTCGGTTACAAAACGGATCACGACCCGAAACAGAGGGCAACTTCCGCGGGTCCACTCACATCACAGTACATGTGCGAAAAGCTCTTGGAGGAAGTGAAGAGAAAGGGTATCAAGATACTTGAAGGTTACCAAGTGATCGGAATCTTGACGGATAGGGAGAAAAGAAAGGTGGTTGGATTGATCGCATTAGACCTGAAGAATTTGGACAACCGTGACAACAGGTATGTACTCTTCAACGCCACCAACGTGATCTACACCACGGGTGGGCCAGCCGGTATGTTCTACTACCACTCTGTCTACCCAACGACGCAGTTCGGGTCGACGGGCATCGCTTTCGAGGCGGGAATTTGGGGAAAGAACCTGACGGAATGGCAGTTTGGTATCGCCTCCAAGAAGTTCAGGTGGAATCTCTCCGGTACCTATCAACAAGTCATCCCAAGGTACGTTTCCACCGACCAAAACGGAAACGACGAAAGAGAATTCCTGAAAGATTATTTCCCAGACCCTTCTTCCATGTTGAACGCCGTTTTCTTGAAAGGTTACCAATGGCCTTTCGATGTGAGAAAGGTTGAAAATTATGGTTCGTCGCTCGTAGACATTCTCGTTTTCTACGAAACGGTCATACGTGGTAGACGCGTGTGGCTTGACTTCACCAGAAATCCTGAGTGGGGAAGCAAAGACGGCGAACTTGATTTTTCGCTTCTCAGCAAAGAGGCGTACGAGTACCTCAAAAAATCCGGAGCCCTTTTTGGTCGCCCTATCGATCGGCTCAAGAAGATGAATCAACCCGCCATCGATGTCTACAGGACGCATGGCATAGATTTAGAAAGGGAATACCTCGAGATCTCTGTCTGTGCGCAACACAACAACGGGGGACTTCATGGGAACATATGGTGGGAAAGTAATTTGGAACACTTCTTCCCTGTCGGTGAAGTGAACGGAACGCATGGGGTGTACAGACCGGGCGGGAGCGCGCTCAATTCTGGACAAGTGGGAGCGATCAGAGCGGCACAGTTCGTAGTGAAGAATTACTCGCAAGATCCAAAGAATATCGAGGAGTTCTTGAGCGAAGTTGAGGAACAAGTCTTGAAAAAGATAGAGCTCGGCGAGAGGCTGGCGAGGAGAGTTGTGGGAAGGAGTAACCTTGCGGAAAAACTCAAAGAGGTCAGCGAGAGGATGGCGAAGTGCGGGGGAATCTTGAGGTCTCTGGAGATGGCAAGGGAGGGAAAGCAAGAAGCCATTACCTCTTTGAACAACCTGGTGGATTCCGTTGAGCTCTCGTCCATCAAACAACTTGCTTTTGCTTACAGACTCTACGATATTCTTCTCACACAATACGTTTATCTTTCGGCTATAGAAAATTACATAGAAATGGGTGGAAGAAGCAGGGGTTCGTACCTTGTGCACGATCCCACAGGGAAACTTCCAGCGCCTAATCTTCCGGAGATCTTCAGGTATTCCCTCTCTGACGAGTCCTTCAACAGGAGAATTCAAAGGGTCGTTTACAGGGATGGAAAGTGTGAATTCTTCTGGGATCCGGTGAAACCCATCCCCCAGGAGGACAACTGGTTCGAAACCACTTGGAACGCCTTCATGAAAGACGAGATCTTCAAGAAGAGGTGAGATCGTGGAAAGACCCGTTTCTGTGCTCCTAGTTGGGATAGGA
>JAUQPE010000020.1 GCA_030550515.1 Thermotogota bacterium
GTTGGGTCTCACTACGCCCTTTCGGAGCCGGACGTCCCAAGTTTGGTGTCCCTCGTTCCGATCAGGGTGAAGACCGTGAACCAAAAAGCCCCCGATGGTCTACAACACCCCGGTGCCGACGCCCTCAGGGTCTTGGAGACGTTTGTCCTGGCTGGAGGAGGATATTACCAAGTCTACCTTCAGGACATATACCAGACTTGGCCGTACGAGAAGAATCCTGACAACGACGGGGATGCCATACCAGACGATTATTTGGAGAAAGTCAGAGAGAGCGTTCGAAAGATGGAATCTTCTCCTTACAGAGACAAGGTGGTTTACGTTCCTTTCAACGAACCCGACGCGATCTGGTACAGCGGGCTGTTTTGGACCAAGAAGAGACAGGAAGACTTCTTCAAAGCTTGGAAGAAGGTGTACGAGGAGATAAAGAAGATCGCCCCGAACGCTAAGATCGCTGGGCCAAACACGACCACGTACAACTCAAAGTTCATGAGGACCTTCTTGGAGTTCTGCAAAAGGGAAGGTTGTCTACCACATTTGATCACTTGGCACGAGCTGAACTTGCTCGACGTGGAAGCAGGACACATGTACTACCTCGATTACAGGAAGATAGAACAAGAACTCGGGATAGACCCCATTCCCGTGTGTGTGAACGAGTACGCCATCGGGAGGCAGCTGTCCGTGCCGGGAAGGCTTGTCAGTTGGCTTGCTCGATTCGAACAATCGAAGATCGATGGGTGCCTCGCCTATTGGCATACGGCCGGAAACTTCTCAGGACTCGTGGAAGGGAACATCCCAAACGGTGCCTGGTGGTTGTTCAAAACCTACGCAAACATGAGAGGAGAACTTGTGGAAGCCAATCCTTCTTACAATTCCCTTTCTTACCTTGTCACCTTGGATGAAGAGAGCAAAACGGTGCAGATGATCCTGGGAGGAGAAAACCTCGGTGAGTTGAAGGTTTCCTTCAAGAACTTACCGAAGTTCTTCAAGGAGAAGGTTTATTACGAAGTTTGGGAAATCGAATGGTCCGGCTATGAGGGTATCATGAGGGCCCCCGATCTGGTAGCAAAAGGTCTCGCAGAGGTGGAGGATGGAAGCTGCGTGGTGAAGTTGAAAGACCTGAGAGAGATGTCCGCTTATCAAGTGATCCTGAAGGAAAGATCTTTTGGTGAGCGAGAACCAGTTTGGAAAGTGAGAATAGAAGCAGAAAATTGTGACCATCAAAATTGTTCACTCCTGAGGGAAGGAGGGGGGAACAACCCGCCGTTCTCCGGGGGAGCGGTCGTTCTCATGAACAGGAGCGATAGTGCCCTGAGGTTGGAGTTTGAGATTCCAGAGGCAGGAACTTATTTGTTCGAAATATGGTACGTGAACGGGAGCAAGAAGACGACAGTTTACAACCTCACCATCGATCGAACATCGTATGAACTTGTGTTTCCTCCCACTACCACGCAAAGCTTTGTGGGGAAAGTGGAGAAATACATCCATCTGGAGGAGGGAAGACACGCTATTGTGATCTCGAAGGGACAAGCTACAGAAGCGGTGGGAATCGATCTTGTGGGTTTGAAATTCCTGAGCGGAGAGAGGATGGATGAAGACAAAAGAGTTCACACGTGCACTGTCCAAGAAGCGATTGCCCAAGGGGAAGCGGTGTTTCACGAAGAAGGAGTGGTTTTGAGAGAGGGTAGTTCGGTAGAGTTTGTCTTTGTGGCAGAGAGGGATGGGTACCATCGCCTGAGGATCGACGCGAACAGGATGGAGGGGCTTGCGCTTGAGTTGAACAGGAAGGTATCGTTTCCCTTGAAAAAGAACGAGTTAGTCGTGTTTTTGCAGAGGGGGGTCAACCTCATCGGAATCAGGAACGTTTCCGGTGGGACTGTTGCGGTGAATTCTCTGGAAATTATGTCAACTCGCGAATACGATCATCTCCTCAGAGTGTACGAAGCGGAAGAAGGAGAGTTGCTTGGAAAGGCGAAAAAAGTGATTTCTACGTTTGCCTCTGGTAGGGCGATGGTGACACAAGTCGGGATGGGTGAGGAAAATTCCCTTGCGCTGGGAGTGAACGTTCCTGAGGACGGGATGTACGCAATTGTCTTTCATTACAGCAACGGGGAGACGCTGGGTACACACCAGTACAACGTAAACGTTGTGGACAGGTACGCGAAAGTTGAAGTGGATGGGCAACGACACGATGTTTACTTCAGATACACGGGAGGAGATGAAGCTTTCAAGACGAAAACCCTGTACCTTCCTCTCAAAAAAGGTCATCATCGTCTCGTGATCTCCAACCCCAACAAGAAGGTGTCACCTGCACTTCCTTCCGTTTACGCACCGAATTTGGATAAAATCGTGCTAGCACCGGTATTCGTTGAATGAATGGAGGTGGAAGGCATGGCGTACGGCATCATGGTGAACCCAAGGAAGGTGTTGAAACCTGTCAGCAGGTACATTTACGGTCACTTCACAGAGCACCTCGGAAGATGCATCTACGGTGGAATATACGAGGAAGGTTCCCCACTCTCCGACGAGAGAGGTTTCAGAAAGGACGTGCTGGAAGCCGTCAAGAGGATAAAAGTTCCCATCCTGAGGTGGCCTGGTGGCAACTTCGTGTCCAACTACCACTGGGAAGACGGGATAGGCCCCAAAGATCAAAGACCTGTGAGGTTTGACCTCGCCTGGCAGCAAGAAGAGACGAACAGGTTTGGAACAGACGAGTTCATAGAGTACTGCAGGGAAATAGGGGCCGAACCTTACATCTGTGTGAACCTCGGAACGGGCACGTTGGATGAGGCTCTTCATTGGCTCGAATACTGCAACGGAAAGGGCAACACTTATTACGCAAATCTCAGGCGGAAGTACGGCCATCCCGAGCCTTACAACGTGAAATTTTGGGGTATAGGAAACGAGATGTACGGTGAATGGCAAGTCGGACACATGACAGCTGACGAGTACGCGAGGGCCGCCAAGGAATACGCCAAGTGGATGAAGGTATTCGATCCTTCCATAAAGACCATCGCCGTGGGGTGTGACGATCCGGAGTGGAACCTGAAGGTCTTGAACGTCGCCGGTGGTGTGATAGATTACATCTCGTACCACTTCTACACGGGATCCGAGGACTACTACCAGACAGTCTCGACCGTCTACCTCCTCAAGGAAAGACTCATGGGGGTGAAAAAGCTCATCGACATGAGCTCCGCTCCGAGGAAAGGAGAAATAAAGATCGTACTCGATGAGTGGAACGTTTGGTACAGGGTGATGGACAACAAACTGGAGGAGCCCTACGACCTGAAGGATGGTATCTTCGCCTGTGGTGTCCTCTTGCTCCTTCAGAGGATGAGCGATATCGTTCCCATCGCAAACCTCGCTCAACTTGTGAACGCCCTCGGCGCGATCCACACCGAGAAGAACGGGTTGTACCTCACGCCCGTCTACAAAGCGTTTGAATTGATCGTCAACCACTCCGGTGAGAAGCTGGTGGAGACGCGCGTGGAAACCGAGACTTACGACGTAGAAGGTGTCATGTTCTTCGCCAAGATACCCTTCTCCATCACCAACGTCCCTTACCTGGACGCCACGGCGACCATCTCGGAAGATGGCAAAAGACTCTACATTGGCGTTGTGAATTACAAAAAGGAAGAGGAGATAAGGTGTCCGGTGAAAGTGGAGGGACTTGGGAGGAAAGAGGCAAAGGCCTTCATCCTGACAGGTTCCAGCGTTGACGCGAAAAACACGATGGAGAGACCGAACGTCGTGGACATCACGGTGGAAAACTTGACGGTGGATTCGGAATTCGTGTACACGTTCAGACCGTTCTCCTGCACGGTGATTGAGGTAGAATTGAGTTGAAGCAAAAAACGTGGATGGGAGGGTTCCAAAACCATGGACTATCTGTCGTGTCACATCGAGAAAGAACCCTTTGGGGTAACGGATGAGGGCGCGCCAGTTTACCAGTACACACTCATCAACGACAGGGGTGCGATGGTGAAGGTCATAAATTACGGCGCTATCGTGAGGGAACTGTGGGTACCGGATCGAACCGGTACCCTTTTTGACGTCGTTCTTGGATTCGATTCCCTCGTGGATTACGAAAGGGAAAACTCCAACTACTTCTTCGGGGCGATAATGGGAAGGTACGCCAACAGGATAGCGAGGGGAAGGTTCAGCATCGATGGAATAACTTACCAACTCGCCCTGAACGACGGGGACAGACCCAACTCGTTGCACGGAGGTGTGAAGGGTTTTCACACACGCCTCTTCAAAGCCGTACCGATGAAGACGCCAGACGGTCCGTCCTTGGTCATGACGTATTTCAGTCACGATGGGGAGGAAGGTTTCCCGGGGAATCTTGAACTCACGGTGATTTACACCCTCACGCACAGGAACGAATTGAAGATCGAATATTCCGCCACGGTCGATAAACCAACCGTCGTCAACTTGACGAACCACTCCTACTTCAACCTTTCGGGTGATGGGACGATACTGGATCATGAATTGTTCATAAACGCCGACCACTACACACCCGTCGATGAAAACCTCATCCCCACTGGGGAGATCGCACCCGTGGAAGGAACGCCGTACGATCTGAGAAGATTCAGAAAGTTGAAAGAGGCGATCGAACCTCTGAAGAACACGAAGGTTAGGGGATTCGACATAAACTACGTCTTAAACGGCAAACCTGGAGAGTTGAAGTTGGCAGCCGTTCTGAGGAATCCAAAGACTGGAATAGTGTTGGAAATGTACACAACCGAGCCAGGGCTTCAGTTGTACACTGGGAACTTTCTGAACGTAAAAGGTAAGCGCGGACGTTACTACGAGCCGTATTCTGGGCTCTGTCTCGAAGCACAGCATTTCCCCGACTCCCCGAACCATCCCAACTTCCCGTCCACCCTTTTGAGGCCAGGCGAGGCGTACCATCAGCTCACGATTTACAAGTTTTCGACGGAGTGAGGAATGGGGGTGACACCGGTGTACGAAAGAGAAAGGCAAGAACTGTACGAGGCGCATTTGGCACTGGAAAAGTACGGATTGGTCGCCTACACGAGTGGCAACGTGAGCGTCAGAATAGGTGAACACATCCTGATAAAACCTTCCGGCGTTCCGTATTCCTCGCTGAAACCGGAAGATTTCGTGGTCGTCGACTTGGAAGGAAGGATCATCGAGGGAACCAAAAAACCTTCCATAGACACCGCCACCCACTTGTACCTCTACAGACACGTGGATTGGGCAAAATCGATCATTCACACACACTCCACATTCGCGACGGTTTGGGCGATCCTTGGAAGATCGATACCTGTCCTTTGCACCGCGCACGCGGACGTCTTCGGTGAAGAAATCCCCATCACGGAGTACGCACCGGTGGGATCGGAGGCGATAGGAAAGGCGGTTTTGAAAGTGCTGGGAAGGTCTGGAACGGTGCTGCTCAGAAAGCATGGTGTGATGGTCGTTGGAACCAGCGTGGATGACGCCTTGAAGAAAGCCATCTTCCTCGAGGAAGTCGCCAGGATAGCCTATTTTGCCACCCTTGCTGGCCGTCCCACTCCACTCCCTGAAGACGAGGTGGAGCGTTTGTACAGCCAGTACCACACTAAATACGGTCAGGGTTGAGGGGGGAGGAGCCATGTACCTGCTCGGAACGGATATAGGAACTCAAGGCACGAAGACGGTGATGGTGAACGAAAAGGGTGAAGTGATCGCGGAAGCCTTGAGGGAGTACGACGTCATCAAACCTCGCCCCAACTGGGCAGAACAGTGGCCTGACGTGTGGGCGAAGGCCGTTTTCGAAACTGTCAAAGAGGTGTTGGAGAAGACCGGTGTACCGAGAAAAGAGGTCGCGGGGATTGCGATAAGCGGGCTTTACGGAGGATCCGGCATACCCGTTGACAAGAACATGCAACCCCTCCGCCCGTGTCTCATCTGGATGGACAGGAGGGCCGTGAAGGAAACGGAGTGGGTGAAGCAGAACGTACCGAGAGAGATGATATTCGGGATCACTGGAAACTACGTGGACTCGTACTTTGGGTTCACCAAGATGATGTGGATCAGAAACAACGAACCCGAGATCTGGAAGAAGATCTACAAGTTCATCACACCGAAGGATTACGTGGTTTACTTGTTAACGGGAGAAATTGTGATCGATTACTCTTCAGCAGGGAACCTGGGAGGGGTCTTCGACATAAGAAAACTCACCTGGTCCAAGGAAATGTGCGATGTGCTCGGGATTCCTATCGAATACCTACCCGATCGCATAGTCAAATCTTCCGACGTCGTCGGGAAAGTGACAAAGGAAGCCTCCCAGCTTTGTGGTCTGTTGGAAGGCACTCCAGTGGTCGCGGGTGGAATAGACGCCCCCGTTGCCCAACTCTCCGCAGGCGCACTGGAGGAAGGAGAGCACGTGGCCATGGTTGGAACGTCCACCTGTTGGGGGACCGTGCACGATGGAAAGATCATTCCCTTCGGACTTGTGAACTACCCGTACGTGGTGTACGACACGGAAAGGATCTACACCTTCGGCGGTTCCGCGACCACAGGTGCCCTCGCGAGGTGGTTCAAAGAGCAGTTCGGCGAATGCGAAACGATCGTTGGAGAGAGGACTGGGATTTCACCGTATCAGCTCTTCGACAGGGAAGTTGCCGACATTCCAGCCGGAAGTGAAGGGATCATCGTCCTTCCCTACTTCATGGGGGAAAGGTCGCCGATCTGGGATCCAACCGCAAGAGGCGTCTTCTTCGGAGTCACCCTGTACCACAAGAGGGCGCACCTTTACAGGGCGCTCATGGAGGGAGGAGCGTACGCCCTCAGGCACAACATAGAGGAAGGGTTGAAGGCTGGCCTTAAACTGAACGACGAGTGCTGGATAGTCGGAGGAGTGTCGAAGTCCTCGGTCTGGGTGAAGATCTTCGCGGACGTCACGGGATTCAAGATGAGACAGGTGGCGAGCCTCGTCGAAGCACCCTTTGGAGATGCGTTCCTCGCGGGACTGGGTACCGGCGTCATCGACAAACCTGAGAGGATAAAGGAGTGGGTGAAGTACAGAGAACCCGTTGAGCCGGATTCGGAGAACAAGAAGGTCTACGACAGATACTACGAGATATACAGGGAACTTTACGAGAGAACGAAAGACTTGATGGCGAAACTATGAGGGTAAAGGATCTTGTTGGAAAGCGAATAGAGTGCACTTGTGGAAAGGTACACGAGATACCGAGGATAGACATCCTTCTGGTTTGTGCGGAGGAAGTCGTTTCGTCATCAACGAACGCACTCTTTCTGGTGGACGAAAACACCGCTTCCTTGGTGGAAGTCCCAAGGGAGCGGTGTCTTTTGTTGGACGGTTCAGAGAGGGTGCTCGCCACAATGGAGAACGTTGAAAAGACGATGGAAAAACTGAGAGATTACGAAGAGATCGTGCCGATCGGGTCCGGCACGCTGACAGACATAGCAAGATACGCCGCTTTCCTCATAGGAAAAGACTTCTCCTGCGTTCCAACCGCTCCCTCCGTGGACGCGTACACTTCGACGGTCGCCCCGATCCTCGTGCACGGTGTGAAGAAGACCTTCAAAGCGAAACCTCCAAGGAGAATCTTCCTGGACACGGAGATCTTGAAAAACGCACTCTTTGACCTTTTGAGGGCCGGCGTTGGCGACATAGCAGCGAAAGTGATCGCCAGGATGGATTGGGTGCTCTCCAACGCCTTCACAGGCGAGTACCTGTGCGATTTCGTGTGGGAGGATTTGAAGGACGTCCTCAAGGAAGTTCTCAAAAGCACACCAAACGTTCTAAAGAGAGAGGAAAAGGCCGTGGAGGTCCTAACGGAGGGGTTACTCGTTTCAGGTCTGAACATGACGATAGTGGGGAACTCCAGGCCAGCTTCCGGTGCGGAGCACATGGTCTCACACATGGTAGAGATGTACTACGAGGAAAAAGGAAAATTTCCTCCTTTCCACGGCCTCACGGTCGCCGTTGGGACCTTCGTTGCGATGAAGGCTTACGAGTTGATCGTGAACGGTATCGAGTTGCCCAAGGAAGACTTCTCGCTTGCCGAAAGAGAACGAGAGTTGAAGGAGATGTTTGAAGAAGAGAAAGTGAGGGAATTTCTGAAGACTTACAAGGAAAAGAAGATCCCAAAGGTGGACTTGAACAAGGCAAGGAAGATGATCTTGAACGTGTACGAAGAGTATTTTCCACTTTTGGAAGACGCGCTCGAAGAGATAGGTGTGAGGGATCTGATCGAAGACTTGGGCAGGGAACTGCTCGCAAAGATCGTGCGCCTTTCCAACACGATCAGGGACAGGTTCACCGTGCTGGACATCTTGGACTCCGAGAGAACGTTGAAGAGTTTTTCGGAGTGGGTCATCCAGCAGGTCTGATTTTCCAAACCGGGATCGACTTCGAGAAATCGACTTCGATCTCTCCCTTATCGTACAGATAACTCAAACAGGCTTGAATCGTGGTACGAAGCAAGAAGAATTGCACCAAACCTTTAACTTCAACTTCGAAGCACCTGAAGACCTTTTCCATCAACTCGTCCGTAGTTAATGGGGCTTTCAACGCTCCCAACATCGTGTGGAGAAGGTGCTCCAAAACACTTCTGTTCAGTAGGGTGAGCTCCACCACATCGCCTGTTGGTGTCCCATGGGACGGTACGTAGAGATCGTATCCCGTGCCCTCCAAGAAAGAAAGGGTTTCAAAAAATGATTCCAGATCGTAGACCACGGGTATCTTGTGTTTTTCTATCGTTTCTCTCCCAAAGACGGCATCCGCGCAGAACAGGATCCCATCAACGGCGAAACCGACTTGGTTCAAAGAATGTCCGGGGAGCGCGATCACTTCGATTTCTGAGCCGGCGAGTTCGTACCTTCCAGGAACGACGACACGATCGACATGCGAAGGACTAGCCATCAGAAACTTCGTCAGAAGGTCTCTAGGTGGTCGCGCTCCGAAGAGGTAGAAGGGTTCCAGGATGGGGTTCTCTATCAAGGCCGCCTCTGTCTCTGGTGCGAACACCTCTACGTTGTACTTTCTCTTTAAGAAATCGTTCCCTCCACAGTGATCCGCGTGTGAATGAGTGTTCAGAAGATACTTCGGAGGGCGGTCCAACAACCTGACGAGTTTGCGAGACACACTCTCGTCTATGCCACTGTCCACGAAGATGTATCCATCTTCCGTCTGGATAACCCCGATATTCACCGGATTTGGAAAATAAAAAACTTTGTTCGACAACCTCTGAAGGTTCATCCAACAGCCCCCTTTCACTTTTCTTTAACAATCGCGGTGTTAAAATCATCTGAAGAAAACACCAGGGAGGATCAATATGAAGAAACTGTTCTCTTACCTGAAACCCTACTGGCTCTTCGTCGTTTTGGCCCCGTTGTTCATGATCGTCGAAGTCATCTGCGATCTCGCTCAACCCACCCTTTTGGCCCGCATAGTGGATCAGGGAGTGATGAGAGGCGATTCGGCTTTCATCCTGAAAACAAGCCTTCTCATGTTGATTATAGCTTTGGTGGGAATGGTGGGAGGTGTTGGTTGCACCGTTTTCGCAAGCTACGCGAGTCAGAACTTTGCGACAGACTTGAGGAGAGATCTCTTTAAGAAAGTGTTGAGTTTCTCCCCAGCCAACGTCAACAAGTTCCACACTTCCTCTCTGATCACGCGTCTCACCAACGACGTGGTACAACTCCAAAACCTCGTCATGATGTCTTTGAGGATATTGGTCAGAGCGCCCCTCCTCTTCATAGGTGGAATCGTCATGGCGGTGTCCATAAACGCCAAGCTCTCTTCGATCTTTTTGTTCATCATACCCCCTTTGATCCTCCTCTTTTTGTTGTTCGCAAGGAGAGCGGGAGGACTTTTCCAAGAGATACAGGAAAGGGTTGACGAGATGAACCAGGTGGTGAGGGAGAACCTGGCTGGTGTGAGGGTAGTGAGGGCGTTCAGGAGGGAAGGACACGAGAGGGGAAGGTTCAGTAGGGCAAACCAAAACCTGTTGGAAGCGATGAAGAAGGCCTTCTCGCTCATAATCTTCGCGTTCCCGATTTTCATCCTAGTTGTCAACCTCGGATGGATAGCCGTGTTGTGGTTCGGTGGAGCTTTGCTAAGGAGGAACGAAATCGAAGTGGGGAGCATCATAGCCTTCACCAACTATCTGATGCAGATCATGTTCTCCCTGATGATGATAGGAAGCATCGTCATCTCGATCTCCAGGGCAGGTGCTTCGGCCAGGAGGGTTTTGGAAGTGCTCGAGGAAGAACCCGTCATAAAGGAGACAGAAAACGCCAAAACTCTCCAGAACGTGGAAGGAGAGGTGTCTTTCGAGAACGTGAGTTTCAGCTATTCGAAACTCTCTGAGCCCGTCCTGCGCGATATCACCCTCTCCGTGAAGGCGGGGGAGACGATAGCGGTTCTGGGAGAAACGGGTTCTGGGAAATCAACGCTGATGAGTTTGATCCCGCGCTTGTTCGATGTGGACGAAGGAAAAGTGGAAGTGGATGGTCTCAACGTGAGGGAAGTGAAGTTGAAAGATCTGAGAAAGTTCATCGCCGTGGTTCCTCAAGAGACGATTCTCTTTTCTGGCACGATAAAGGAGAACATAAAGTGGGGAAGAGAAGACGCCACGGATGAGGAGATCGTTGAGGCGGCAAGGATTGCCCAAATACACGATTTCGTCTCGTCCTTACCGGAGGGCTATGACTCGCTCGTGGAGAGAGGAGGAAAGAACCTATCCGGCGGGCAGAAACAGAGACTTGCCATCGCCAGGGCGTTGGTGAGGAAACCCCGAATCCTGATCTTGGATGACGCCACGAGTTCCGTGGATTCGATAACCGAAAGGAGGATCCTGCAGGGTCTGAAGAACTACACGAGAGGTTGCACCGTCTTCATCATCACCCAAAAGGTGAACACCGCCGTTTTGGCTGACAAGATACTGGTGCTCCACGAGGGAAGGGTAGTCGGGTTTGGTACCCACAGGGAACTCCTCGAAAAGTGCGACATCTACAGGGATATAGTGGAATCACAACTTGGAAACGAGGTGTTCAACAATGGTTGATGTGAGAAGACGGCCACACGGACCAGGACCACGCTTTGTACCGCTGGAGAAACCGAAGTTGAAGTCTCCCAAAGAGACACTAGTGAGGTTTTCACGCTATCTGAAACCTCACGTTCCCCTTTTAGTCCTGGCGTTCTTGCTCACCCTCGTGTCTTCCCTGCTTTGGGTGATCTCCCCTTACATAACGGCGAAGGTGATAGACAACGTGTTCGTTCCGAGGTCTTTTGAAAGGCTTCCGTCTTACACGATCCTCTTGGCGGTGGTCTTCCTCAGCAGTTCCCTCTTGATGTGGCTGCAATCCAAGATCATGGTGAAGGTTTCCTTGGATGTGGCCTCCAATTTGAGGAAAGAGGTCTTCGAGAAACTCCACACCCTTCCGGTGAAGTTCTTCGACGAAACGCCTCACGGCGACGTCATGAGCAGGATCATGAACGACGTGGACAACATAGTCAACGTCCTCGGAAACAGCGTTATCCAGATCTTCTCCGGTGTCATCACCTTGATCGGAGCGATCGTCATGATGCTGAAGGTGAGCCTTCTGCTCACGTTCGTCACCCTTTCCATCGTTCCCCTCACGATCTTGACGACCACTCTTGTGGCCAGAAGAACCAGGAAGTACTTCTATGAAAACCAATCGGTTCTCGGGAAATTGAACGGTTTGATCGAAGAGGACATCTCGGGTTTGAACGTCATAAAGCTCTTCTCCAGGGAGGAAAAAGAGGAGGAGAAATTCAGAGAACTCAACGAAGCCTTGAGAAAAGTCGGGATCAAGGCGCACATCTTCTCTGGAATCCTAGGACCACTCATGAACATGATCAACAACGTCAGTTTCGTGATGGTGGGTGGATTTGGAGGGTGGTTCGCCTCCAAGGGACTCGTCTCGATAGGTGACGTCGCCGCCTTCATCAGCTATTCCAGACAGTTCACGCGCCCCTTGAACGAACTTTCGAACCAGATAAACATGATTCAGTCTGGCTTGGCAGGTGCGGAGAGAATCTTCGAGATCTTGGATCTTCAACCAGAAGAGGATGAGGGAACGATCGAATTGAAGGACGTGAAAGGCGAGATAGAGTTCAGAAACGTTTGGTTTTCCTACGACAAGAAAGTTCCAGTCATAAAGAACGTGAGTTTCAAGATCTTGCCAGGTCAGAAGGTGGCACTGGTCGGGCCAACGGGCTCTGGAAAAACCACACTCGTTAATTTGCTCATGCGTTTCTACGACGTGGACGAAGGAGAGATCCTGGTGGATGGTGTGGACATAAGGAAGGTGAAGAGGAGTAGCCTCAGGTCGAATATAGGAGTGGTCCTTCAGGATACCTTCCTGTTCTCCACGACCGTGATGGAAAACCTCAGGTACGGTAACCCCAACGCCTCCGAGGAAGCAGTTAAGGAATCCGCTCGCTTCACCTTTGCCGACCACTTCATAAGACACCTCCCGAAAGGCTACGACACGATCCTCTCGGAAAACGGCGAGGACCTGAGTCAAGGACAGAGACAGCTCCTTGCGATCACCAGGGCGTTCATAGCGAACCCGAAGATCCTGATACTCGACGAGGCGACCAGTAACGTCGACACTCGAACGGAGAAGCACATCCAATCGGCGATGTGGAAGTTGATGGAGGGAAGAACCAGTATCATCATCGCGCACAGGTTGAGCACGATAAAGAACGCGGACCTCATACTGGTGATGAGGAATGGAGAAATCGTGGAGATGGGAAAACACGAGGAACTGATGGAAAAGAAAGGATTCTACTACGAGCTCTTCATGAACCAGTTCGGAGACGTTGTTCTCTCAAAAGAATGAGCCCCGGAAAGGGGCTCATGGCAGTTCCGTCGTGTGCCAGTACTTCCTCTTGAACTCCTCGGGTGACATCTTCGCAAGTTTGGCGAGTTTTTCGAGGATTTCGGGGTTCTCCAAATCACTCTTTTCCAGTCTGATCATGTACCTTCTCGCAACCGTGTACTCTTCGGAATGAACATCCACCAAACGCACCTTGGTCCTTCCCGTCCTCGGGTCCATGAAGGCATCGAACGGGAGGATCTGTATCCTACCCTCCACCAGGCACACCATGCCGCCTGGTAGGTTCGAGTAGTCACCTAGCAGGAACCTCACGGCACCGTACCCCAAGGTCCTGGTGTAAACGATGTCGAACGGGATAGGTCTGGCGCTCCTCAGTTCGTAGCCTATGGTTACGTCGACGATGTTTATCTTCTCACCACGATCGGCATACCTCTTCTCTATCGCCCGTTTCAGGATCGTGGACAGCGGAATTTCTGAAAGTCTCAGATGCCCATGCGGGTCTTTCTCGACGATCACACCGGGAATGCTGGCAAGCTCTTCCGGGTTCATCTTCTCGGCGATCCCCTCACCGATGACCGCGACGCCATCGTTTCTTCCCATCAACCTCCTCTTCAGAATCGCCCCATCCAGAACGTCGCACACCTCTTCCAAAGTCACACCTTCCCTGAACTCCTCCGGTATGATCGTTATGGTGGCGCTTGCGGCCTTCCCCACACCGAGCGCGAGGTGCCCCGCTTCTCTTCCCATCATCGTGACGAAGTACCATCTCCCAGTGGTCCTGGAGTCCTGCATCAGATTGTAGACCAACTCTGTTCCGATGTGCCTGGCCGTTTCGAAGCCGAAGGTGGGCATGTTACCTGGAAGTGGTAGGTCGTTGTCGATCGTCTTTGGAACGTGCACGACTTTTATCTCTCCCTTGGACTTCTCACAAACCTTGCTCGCCGAGTAAGCGGTGTCATCCCCTCCGATCGTCACCAGGTACTTTATCCCGAGCTTTTTCAGTGATTCCATTGTCCTGGTCAAAGTCTCCTCCGATTTTGCCGGGTTCACCCTGGACGTCCTAAGGATGGACCCTCCCTCCATGTGGATCCTTGAGACGTCCTGAATCGTGAGCCTCCTCACCTCGTCGATGTTTCCATCCACGAGGTGCTTGAAGCCGTCGTATATCCCTATTACCTCCAGTCCGTTGTTTATCGCCTCTATGGTCACGGCGCTGATGACGCTGTTTATCCCCGGAGCTGGCCCACCCCCGACCAGAATCCCCAACCTTTCCGCCATCGCTACCCCTCCTCTTCTGAGGTCTTCAAAAAATATTTTACAATGATATAATCCTTTTGAGAAAAACTTCCTATCGTTTTCTTGGTTCCCTGTCTCTTCCGCTTGGCACACTCTCCGTGAGACTTTTACAAGCGGTTCAAGTTATTTTTCAAATCGCTGTGATATAATCTCTCGAAAATTAATTCATTCGATTGTATAGTTATACAAGTTACACAACGGAGGTGCTATTTTGATCTTCAAAGGTTTGGAAGGGGTCAAAGTTTGCAAGACTTCCATCTGTTACATGGACGGTTCGAACGGGAGGCTCTTCTACCGGGGGATCCCAGTTGAGACGCTGGCCGACAAGTCGTCCTTCGAAGAAGTCGCATACCTGCTGTGGTACGGCAAGCTCCCAACAAAGAGCCAGTTGGAGGAATTCAAGTCCAAGTTTTCGAGGAATCGAGACCTCTCTCCCGAGTCGCTCGAGATTCTCTTCAAACTTCCAAAGAACCTCCATTACGTTGACGTTTTGAAGATATTCCTCTCCATACACGGCTCCGTGGACAACAGTGAGGAAGACCTTCAAGAGAAGGCCATAAAGATTGCGTCAGTTTTCCCCACCATTTTGGCTTACTACTACAGGTATTCCAACGATTTGGAGCTCATACCACCCAGGGAGGATCTCCCACACATCGAGAACTTCTACCACATGGTCTTCGGGGAAAGAGATGGCTATCTGAGGGCTCTGGAGTCGGCCTTCATTTTGCTCATGGAGCAGGATTTGAACGCCTCCACTTTCACCGCCTTGGTGATCGGTTCCACCCTTTCCGACCTTTACTCTTGCATAGTGGGGGCGTTGGGTGCGTTGCGGGGGCCCCTCCACGGGGGTGCCTGCGAGAAGGTGCCACCCATGCTCGAAGAGATCGGCTCGGAGGACAAAGTCGAAGAGTACGTTCAAAGGTGTTTGGCGGAGAAGAAGAAGATCATGGGATTCGGTCACAGGATATACAAGACATACGATCCCAGAGCAGTTTACCTCAGGGATACCATACAGAGACTGTTTCCAGACAACAAACTCTTCAAAATAGCGAAGAGGTTGGAGGAGTACATCGTTGGAAACAGGATAAAGAACATCTATCCTAACGTTGACTTGTACTCCAGCATTTTCTTCGAAGCGATGGGCTTCCCAAGAAACATGTTCACGGCGCTCTTTGCGATGGCGAGAGTGGTTGGTTGGACAGCTCACGTCATAGAATACGTGAGCGACAACAAACTGATAAGACCGGAGAGCGAATACGTGGGACCTATAGGCGTTGACTACATACCCATAGAACGGAGGGATGAGGATGGGAAAGACTCTCACTGAGAAGATCTTCTCCGAACACACAGGTAGGGAAGTGAAGGCTGGAGAGATAGTCCTGGCGTCCGTTGACATCGCGATGGCGCAAGATGGCACAGGTCCCCTCATGATAAAGGAGTTTCAGGAACTCGGCTTCAAAGAGGTAAAAGTTCCAAAGGCGTTTCTCTTCATCGATCACGCCTCGCCGAGTCCAAGGAGGGAACTCTCGAACTCTCAAAAACTCATGAGGGAATTTGGTAAACAAATGGGTGTCGTGGTTTTCGACATGGGTGATGGGATATCGCATCAAGTGTTGGCGGAAAGGTTCGTGAGACCTGGTGATCTGGTGGTTGGGGCCGATTCTCACACTTGCACCGCTGGAGGTCTTGGAGCCTTTGGGACGGGCATGGGATCGACGGATGTGGCAATCGTCTTCGGCCTTGGGAAGAACTGGTTCAAGGTTCCCGAAGCAATCAGGGTCGTCCTCGAAGGAAAGTTACCTGAGGGTGTGTACGCCAAGGACGTGATTCTGGAAATCGCCAGGATACTGGGAAGCGATGGGGCTACGTACAAAGCGTTGGAATTTCAGGGAAGTTGTGTGGAAGGGATGGATGTGGACGACAGACTCACTATCTCCAACATGGCCGTGGAGGTCGGCGCGAAGGCGGGTTTGATGCCATCGGACGAGAAGACGCGCGAGTACTTAAAGAAGATGGGAAGAGAGGAAGACTACAGGGAATTGAAGCCAGATCCAGACGCCATCTACGAGCAAGAAATCGTGATAGACGTTTCAAAGCTAGAACCCCTTGTGGCGCTCCCTCACTACGTGGACAACGTGAAACGGGTGAGTGAAGTGGAGAAAGAGAAGATAAAAATAGATCAAGTGTTCATTGGAACCTGCACGAATGGCAGACTCAAAGATTTGGAGATTGCCTTGAAGATCCTGAGAAAGCATGGGAAACACCCGGACGTTCGACTCATAGTGGGACCAGCTTCCAGGAGAGTTTACGCGGAAGCTCTAGAGAAAGGGTTGATAAAGGAATTCGTGGAGCTTGGGGCGGCGATCATACCCCCAGGCTGCGGACCGTGCGTTGGGATTCACCTTGGGGTGATGGCGGACGGAGAGCGCGTCCTCTCCACACAAAACAGGAACTTCAAGGGCAGGATGGGGAACCCGGAAGGAGAGATCTACCTTGGCTCCCCAGCCGTGGCGGCCGCCGCTGCGGTCACGGGTTACATCACTGACCCTAGGAGATTGCTGTGAGGAGGTATGGAAAATGATCAGGGGAAGGGCTTGGAAACTCGGAGACGATATCTCGACAGACCACATAGCACCCGGAAGATATTTCCACCTCAGGAACGACCTAGAAAAACTCGCCGAGCATTTGTTGGAGGATGTGATAGAAGGGTTCGCCCAGAAGATAAACAAAGGCGACGTGATAGTGGCCGGTAAGAACTTTGGACTCGGTTCCTCTCGCGAGCACGCCGCACGCATCATAAAGATAGCCGGTATCTCCTGCGTGATAGCCAAATCGTTCGCCCGCATCTTCTACAGGAACGCGATAAACGTAGGTCTTCCCCTTGTGGAGCTGAAGGAGACGGACGAGATAAACCAGGGCGACGAACTTGAAGTGGATCTCGAGAGAGGTGTCGTGAGGAACCTGACGACGGGAAGAGAATACCGCTTTACCCCCATACCCAAGTTCCTGCTGGAGATCTTGAAAGAAGACGGCATCGTGAACTACCTGAAGAAACACGGCACCTTCCCGGAGGTCTAGAAAGAGGGGGTGGGTGCTGTGGAGGAGTTGCTCGAAAAGGCGAAAAGAGTGAGAGAGGCGTGGGAAGTTCTGAAAAGCACGGAAACGAGGAAGAAAAACCTCGCCATAAGGAAGATCGCGGAGAGATTGGACCAGAAAAGAAGGGACATACTCGAGGCCAACAAGATCGACGTCGAAGAAGCCAGAAGACGCGGTGTTAAAGAATCCCTGGTGGACAGGCTCGCCCTGAACGACAAGAGGATCGACGAGATGATCAAAGCCTGCGAAGTGGTTGTGGATTTGAGGGATCCGGTCGGAGAGGTCATCGACTCGTGGGTGAGGGAGGACGGTTTGAGGATCGCGAGGGTCCGAGTCCCCATAGGTCCCATCGGCGTGATCTACGAATCCAGGCCCAACGTGACGGTTGAGACCACTATCCTCGCCCTCAAGAGTGGAAACACGGTGCTCCTGCGCGGGGGATCCGACGCCATCAACTCCAACAAGGCGATCGTCTCGGCTATAAAGGAGGCACTAAGAGAAGCGGGGTTGCCGGAAGGCTGCGTGGAGTTCGTGGAAAATCCTGACAGAAGCTTGGTCCTGGAGATGATCAAGCTTAAGGATTACCTCTCCTTGATCGTTCCAAGGGGTGGTTACAGTTTGATCAACTTCGTGAGGGAGAACGCCACGGTTCCCGTCTTGGAAACTGGTGTGGGGAACTGTCACATTTTCGTCGACGAGAGCGCAGACCTTGAAAAAGCGATTCCCGTCATCATAAACGCTAAGGTACAAAGGCCGGGCACTTGCAACGCCGCCGAAAAGCTCCTCGTACACGAGAAGATCGCAGAGAAGTTCTTACCCGTTGTGATAGCAGAACTCAGAAGATATGGGGTGGAAGTCAGGGGTTGTGAGAAGACGAGGGAGATCGTGAAGGACGTGAAACCCGCCACGGAAGAGGACTGGTACACGGAGTACTTGGACCTCATCATAGCGGTGAAGGTTGTGAAAGATGTAGACGAAGCGATCCAGCACATAAAGAAGTATTCAACGGGTCATTCGGAGGCGATACTCACCGAAAACCTTCGCAACGCCGAAAAGTTCGTCTCGGAGATAGACGCAGCCGCTGTTTACGTGAACGCGTCGACCAGATTTACGGACGGTGGACAGTTTGGCTTCGGTGCCGAGATAGGTATAAGCACGCAGAGGCTCCACGCAAGAGGACCGGTTGGGCTTAGAGAGCTCACCACTTACAAGTTTGTGGTGATCGGAGATTACCATGTGAGGGAATGAGAAGTGAGGATAGTTGTGAAAGTTGGGAGCAACCTTTTGGTGGGTAGAGAGGGTTTGAACAAAGAGTACATCATGGAGCTCTGCAGGGAACTCGCACTGTTGAGAAAGAACGGCCACGAGGTGGCCATCATCACCTCCGGCGCCCGCGCTGCGGGGTTTGCCCTCGTCGGGCGGGGAAGGCCACAAGACTTGTACATGAAACAAGCCCTCTGCGCCGTAGGTCAGGTTCAGCTCATGAAGGTCTACGAAAGCGCCTTCGAATTCTACGGTATGAGGGTGGCGCAGATCTTGCTCACCCGAGACACCTTCTCCAACAGAAAGAGGTACCTGAACCTCAGGAACACCTTGATAGGCCTTTCGGAGCTCGGGGTGATACCCATCGTGAACGAGAACGATACCGTCGCCACGGAAGAGATCACACTCGGCGACAACGATATGCTGGCTTCCATGTTTGCAATTGCCTGGGACGCCGATATCTTGATCCTGTTCACGACAGTCGATGGCGTCATCGACAAGGATGGAAACCTTGTGAAGAAGTACGATCCCAGCGTGGAGTTGAAAGACTTGGGCAAGAGCAGTTGGGGTACCGGCGGCATCAAGTCGAAGATCGAGGGTGCACTGATGGCGTCAAAGTGCGGAATCAGGGTGACGATATGTAACGGAAGGGACGTCACGAACATCTCGCGTTTCGTGAACGGAGAAGAGGTCGGCACGATCTTCGAGCCGATCGAAAGGCTCAAGGCTCGCAAGGCGTGGATCGCCTTTCTGTCCGAACCGTCCGGTAAGGTCTACGTGAACGAGGGGGCGGAGCAGGCTATCAGATCTGGAAAGAGTTTGCTCCCGGTTGGTATCGTGAGAATCGAGGGGGAGTTCGAGGAAGGCGACGTGGTGGAGATAGTGGGTGAATCCGGAAAACTCGTGGGAAGGGGTGTGGTGAACTACTCTTCGGAAGAACTCAGAAAGATAGCAGGGCTTCAGAGTAAAGAGTTGACGAGGGTTCTAGGTTACGAGGGGAGCAAAGTCGCCATCCACATAGACAACATGTGGATAGCGTGAGCCCGCCAAGGCGGGCCCACTCATTTCTTCACCTTCTCTAGGTACTTCTTCCAGTCGCTCAAAAACCTCTCGATACCGATATCCGTCATGGGATGCTTGAACATCTTCTCCAGAACTTCGAAAGGCATCGTAACGATATCCACACCCATCAAAGCGGCTTCTATCACGTGCATGGGATGCCTGATGCTCGCGGCGATGATTTCCGTCTCAAAACCGTAGTTGTTGTAGATCTCGACGATCTCAGAGAGCATCCTCATGCCGTCGTTCGAGATGTCATCCATCCTTCCCACGAACGGGCTCACGTAAGTCGCCCCCGCCTTCGCCGCGAGGATCGCCTGAGCGGGGCTGAAGACGAGCGTCACGTTGGTCTTTATACCCTCCCTCGACAGGGTTTTGACGGCCTTTATTCCATCCGGCGTCATGGGGATCTTCACCACGACGTACTCGCTGATGGACGCGAGCTCTCTGGCCTCCTTCACCATCCCTTCGTAATCGAGGGCGATCACCTCCGCGGAAACGGGTCCCTTGACCAGGTCGCATATCTCTTTCACCCTCTGTTTGAAATCCGCACCTTCCTTGGCCACCAGCGTGGGGTTGGTGGTCACCCCGTCGACGATGCCCCATTCCACTCCTTTCTTTATCTCCTCCAGATTCGCCGTATCGAGGAATATCTTCATCCTTTCACCTCCTCCAGGTTTATTCTGACGGATCTTCTTTAAGATTGTTTTTCAAAAATTCCTCCACTTCATTAATGGTTGGCATCGCGTCCACACCCCCGATCCTGGTGATCACCACCGCCGCCACAGCGTTGGCAAACTTCGCCATTTCGACCGCGTCCTCAAAACTTTCAGGTCTTTTCTCCAGGTACTTGTGTATCACGGCGGCGGTGAACGAGTCACCGCAACCCGTCGCATCGATCGGTTGCACCTTGAAGGCAGGAACCAACTTCTTCTCTCCTTTAAACTTCACGAGGCACCCCCTCTCTCCCAAAGTCAAAAACAACAGGCCGTCCTCTCTTGTGGGCACTTCGTCCACAACCTCCAAAGGATCTCTTCCTGGAAACAGGAATTCCAGATCCTTCTCACTGAGTTTCACGACGGAGACTTTGGACGAGATCTCCAGAAAGTCTCGTACAAGAGACGCTCTGTCTCTCACCAAGGAAGGTCTCACGTTGGGATCGTAGGATACCGGCTTTCCGCTCCTCAAGAATTTTTCCATAACCTCCATGTAAGTGCTCCTTGCGGGCTCAAAGAGAAGCGATATGGAACCCACGTGAAGGAAAGAAAACTCCTCAGGATCGACGTCCACCTCTTCGAGCTTCAAATTCGCGTCAGCTGGGTTTTCTCTGAAGAAGACGAAATCCGGGTTTCCGCTCTCGTCTCTGGCCACAAAGGCAAGGGTTGTCTTACAACCTGGGTCGATGACCACGTGTTTGGTGTTCACACCTTCTCTTTCGAGAACGGAGAGCAAGAACTGCGAGAACTGGTCTTTCCCAAGTTTTCCCAAAAAAGCGACGGGTCTTCCAAGCCTTCTGAGCGCCACGGCGACGTTGAGTGGAGAGCCCCCGGCTTTCTTCCTGAAGGTTTCGCTGCCTGCCAGATCCTTTCCCTTCTCTTCCGAGATGAAATCCACCAAGATTTCACCTGTGCACAGGACCTCTTTCACGAGACCATCGCCTCCTCACCCTTTCAAACACCTTGTAGAGAAAAAAGAAGATCAGACTGAAGAGAACCCCCGTGACCGCGCCGGACACGTCGACGATGACGTCCTCCAACCTCGAACCGCGCCCCACAAAGGATTGCGCGTACTCGTCGAAGACGCCGACCAACGCCGGCAAGGAGATTCCGGTAAGCACAGCCGCGGGTAACTTACGCGTGTAAGCCAAAAACAAAAAGAAAGCGATCGCACCGAGACAAAGATAGAGTCCAAAGTGAGCGCTCTTCCTCAAGAACTCCACCGAATTGGCCTCTTGCCCTTTGAACCAAACTTGGGTGAAAAACTCCCTCACATTTTCGAAAAGTTTTGTCTTGGAAAAGTCGAGCCTTTCATCGAGCGTCTTCAGCGCGCGGTACAACCACTTCGCCTGTTTGTCAGAAACTAGAGGGGGTCTGGTGGAAAAGTAGAACAGGAGGATCACCCAAAAGATCAAACCGAAGACCAACGCGAAGATGATCGCTTTCCTCATCCAACGACCTCCTTGAACCTTCCTATCATCTCAATAATCTCAATAATATAGTATACTGGGGCAGGGGGGTGATCGGATGAAGGTTTTACTTGTGAGAAAACCAGGAGATATATCCGTTGAGGAAAGGGAAGTTCCCAGGAAACTCCCAGGAAAGAGCTTGGTGAGGGTACTCGCCTGCGGCCTGTGTGGTACGGATTACAAGATTTTCTCTGGAGAGACGGAGGCTGTCTACCCCGTGGTTCCAGGGCACGAGATAGTAGGCGTTGTGGAAGAATCCGATCTCTTCGAGAAAGGAACGCTGGTTGTCGTGGATCCGAACAGAGCGTGTGGGACGTGTGGGTTTTGCAGGAAAGGAAAACCAAACCTCTGTGAAAATCTGAAAGCCACAGGCGTGACAGAAGACGGCGGATTCGCCGAGTACGTCTTGGTGGACGACGCACAACTCTATCCCGTCGAGAGGGATGTCCCGTCCGAGCGAGCGGTCTTCGCAGAGCCTCTCTCTTGCGTGTTGAACGGTGTGAACATGGTCAGAGGCGAGGGCCACGAGCGGGTGTTGGTGGTGGGAGCTGGGAGCGTAGGTGTGATCTTCGCCCTCTTGCTTGGAAAAATCTTTGTTGGGGCGGAGATCGTGCTCGTGGAAAAAGACGAGAAAAGATCCTCTTTCGTCTCGGAAACGTTCAACTTGAAAGTGGGAAGACCGAAAGGAGAGTACGATCTCGCCGTCGAGTGTTCCGGAACGGTGGAAGGGTTCAAGACTTGTTTCGATCACCTGAAGAATGGGGGGACGCTGATCGTTTTCGGTGTCGTCCCAAAGGGAAAGGCGGTCGAAATCTCTCCGTTTTCTATCTACAAGAAGGAGCTCAAGATAATGGGGGCCCACCTGAACCCCCTCACGATGAAAGAAGCCGTCAGGATCGTCGAGAGCGGTGATATAGCCTTTGAAAAGCTGGTGACGGAAAGGCT